>CAWHIS010000028.1:0-112609 GCA_963829375.1 uncultured beta proteobacterium
CCTGACCCGCATCTCGGTTCCTCCATTGCGGTCGTCGAATATCGGTGAAGGAGCCGTTCGCGTCTCGCCCTACGCCAAACATCGGCCTTGCTAGGACGGGCTTCCTCTACGCCCTTGCTTACCGGCCGGGCATTGCCGTCATAGTCCGATTTCGCTTGGCTATCACCGCAGACACCCGGCGGAAAATCGACCGCGACAAGTTTACGCTATCAACAGGATTGGCCCACCGCAGGACGGGTGCGGGCATTGTCAAAGATGGTCACAGCGACGGCGAGCGTGGGCTATTCAGGTTTCGCACTGGCTATTGTCGCAATATGCGTGCAATACCTCGCCGGATGCCCGTTGCCCGATGCATACGCTGCGAGTCATTCCTTGCCTTGCAAGCCCTTCCTTCGCGGCTTGCGCGAGCCCGACGAACACCGACACAACGTCGCGGTCGGGAAATGAAGGGGCTCGACCATGCCGTGGCAGCGCGTGCCCACCCCTTGACCCGCGTCAATACGGTGCGCGACTCGAAGGCGTGAAATGGGACGTGCCAAGTCTTGCGGCGCCCGAGCCGGAGGTGGACCTTGAGGTCGCTCAGAAGGTGAGGCCATGGGTTTCCGTTTCCCGGTTCTTGGCTGGCGTTCTACTTTCCCTGCGCCACGTACGTTGCGCAGGCCTTTTCATTTGTATGTATTGCGACCGGCCGCAATTGTGGCGTGTCGGCATTTGTCGGAAGGAGACCATCATGTTCAACACGAGAGTCAGAGCAAGTGTCTTGTCCGCATTGGCTGCGCTCGGGGTCGTGAGCGTATCGATTGCGCAAGTTGTCCTGCCCGATTTCAAGGCGTCACCCGACGTTTACAAGGTCCGTGCAGAGAATGACCAGTATCGGTTGGTCGAGGGCACATGGAAGCCCGGACAACAGGATCAATTTCACTCGCATCCATGGATGCTGTGGTACTGGGTAACGGATTGTTCCGTGACCGCGCACTTCCCCGATGGCACCACCCGGAACTTCACGGTCGCGGCAGGAGAGGCGGGCGTTCAGGAGCCGATTGCTTCGCACTCCATAGAGAACGTGGGGAAGTCGGAATGCAAGATAGTGATGTTTGAATCGAAATAGCCGAAGACCGAGTCGGCACGTTTCAGTCCATGAACCTTTCCCACGCCGATTCGGTTGAACTCAAGCGCGCGAAGCATCTGCTGGAAAATCCTGCTTTCGCGGCGCGGATGATATCTGTCCTGGGCATACCCATCGAGAAGGCGGGCGCACTGCTACCGGCGAGGTGGTCCAAGGCTGTACACAGAGCAAGCGAAGTGGCGCTTATGAGAGCACTTGACCTTGCCGTGAAGTCCCTTGGCGACAGGCCCAAATACACGTCTGGCGAACGCATTCATACGATTGCTGCAGCGGTGTCTGGTGCCGTCGGAGGTGCGTTCGGTCTACCAGCATTGGCTGTAGAGTTACCCATCTTCACGACCATCTTGTTTCGTTCGATCGCGGATATCGCTAAGAGCGAAGGCGAAGATACTCAGTGCATCGACACAAGGCTCCAGTGCCTTACCGTGTTCGCGCTCGGAGGAAGCTCGAAGAGTGACGATGCCGCGGACTCTGGCTATTTCGCGTTGCGTGGGGCGCTAGCGACCGCCGTTAGCGACGCGTCGAGGTTTCTTGCCCAGAAAGGGCTCAGTAGAGTCGGCACGCCCCCGTTAGTTCGTCTGATATCTGCACTCGCCGCACGCTTCGGTGTTTTGGTGTCGGAAAAGGCCGCAGCGCAGTCCATCCCAATTATTGGCGCCGCCAGTGGCGCACTCTTAAACACCCTCTTGATCGGCCACTTTCAGGATATGGCTCGGGGTCACTTTATCGTTCGGCGCCTGGAAAGGCTCTATGGCGCCAAAACCGTAAGAATAGCTTGGAATGCGTGAGCCACGGGGTCCAGTTCGCGCTTACAAAAAAGGGCTCATTGAGCAGCGGACCTGATCTTTGAATTTGTCCGAATTGCGGCGTCAGTCTAATACGGCACCAAACAAGCGCTCTGCGTTGCTGCGGGGCGTTTGCGTTACGGTGAAGTACCCCGGCGTTCATCGCGAATGCGATCATGAACGTTCGCGCCGCCGACACTTGGCTCACCCAGCCCTGCGGCGGTGGGTTGATGCGCGTCCCCAGATGTCCGGTTTGCGGAAATTTGGGTGGGGGATCGGACCGTTCGCAGTTGGCCTGTCGCCGGCATTGACGCGATTTGATCGAGCGACCGCTGTACAACGCAGGGCAGCCATCGAGGTGTGAAGGGCTGCTGCGGATCGTAGTGCCGCCGTTCAGCGCCGGAGCGTGGTTGACTCTGACCGACCCTGACCGGCCGGCCACCTCGTCGGAAAGCGGTCATGCAATGATCTGGCGTTAGACTATTGTTAATGCGTTGGGCGGCACACGTCTGTCTTCTTGGTAGCGTATCCGAACCGGCCTCCGAAGAATGCCTGACGGTCGCTACGAAGCATATGAGACCTGACGTCGCGCTAGCCGGTCATTGCTTCAGCGTCACGACAAGATTCGCAAAATAGGCTTCCGTGCCGTTGCCTACCCATAGCCCAATCGCTCCTCGCGCACCGGCCCCAAGCTTGAGATCGTCAACAACAAGTACGGGCTCGGGTTGGTTATTGACGTAAGCTTTTGCCACGACGCCATCAACCACAATTCGAAAGTGGATCCATTCTCCGGGGCCGATATCCGCCCCTTTCTCGTACTTGCCGGGGCTTTCCTTCCGCGTCCGATCAAACTTCCAGTCCGGATAGGCGTAGTACTGTATCGCATGCTCATTCCGGGGCGGTGGCGCTCCTCTGCCGTTTGTGGGTCGGAGATAAATTGCCTCAAACTTAGAGATGTCCGGCCTGATGCGAAACGCAATACCCACAAATCCACGAGCGGTCTCAGGCCCCTTGCCGTTCAGTCTACCGACGAGGTCGACCGCAATCGTGCCGTTGGCAAAGTCGACCGGTACCAAGACAAACGTCGGCGCATCGAAGTTTGTGTCAAACGTTCCCTGAGTTTTGGCGGCCGTGAATTCCACACGTAACGCCTTGCGCCCCTGGAACTCGGATGGCGTTGCGGTGACATCGTGCAGCGTAGCCTCTTCCGGCAGGGTGTCCAAAGGAATGGATTGCCCCCAGCCGACACTCACCGCGCTCAAGAACAGCCCAGCTGCACTCACAATCCGGAACCATCGCGTGCTTCTCATTGCCATGTCTCCTCTATGCCAGCGTCTTAGTGAAGGGCGGGCCGCCCATATTTTTTGTTGGCGCACGTCGGTTGTCACTTCATCCAGTAGCGCAACGTCAGCTCGGACATGTACCGCACCGGCCAGCACGCGCATCAATTCTTCCCAAGCCCTGGCGAGTGTGCTCATCCTGTTGTGGGGTCGGAACATTGAATCTCCGTGAAGCCGGGATTGCAGTGCAGTCTATTGAGCAGGTGTAGAAGCTGAACTTCGCCGGGAGGCCAGCTTTGTTTCGTTTGTCTCACGGACCCTCCGCGCGCGTTCGGATCGATTGCGACTGGACTTCTCCCGGAGGGCGCTGCCGGTGAGTGACCGCTTTGAAGAACGAAGAGCTAGTCGGGTAGCCGGGCGCGGTTGCCCGCGCCCAGCCCCCTAAGAACCGAGCATGGGTCTTTCGATCCACTCGGCTCAAGCCTCGTCAAAGGCATCTTGCGACACCCGGTTACACAACTGCATGTGCGGCATGAGAATGACTGCTACGACAATTGAGATGGTGCATTGTAAGATTGCCTGCAGCATCCGACCCACCTTCCGGTTTCTTCACAATAGGTCGAGTGCTCCAAGGAGTGCTCTTTGTGATTGGTTCCTGGCAGGTAGAACACAGGCCATCTTGCCTTCGCCAGACGCGGTGAAGCGGGAGGCATATGGGTCACGAAAGCGCACAGTCAAGACGCTGTTCCCACCTCCATCACCATTTTGGTTCAAGCGTAAAAGCCACTTCCGCTTGTTCCACTTGACGATCCTTATCGCAGCTTCAAATGTTTTCGCCATACCAACTATCTAGCACTCACCCGGCTTGTGGCTGCCAGAAAGGTACGCACCTCTCGCGATTAATACCCCGCACCTCGCGGTGCTTCGTTACGTCGTCAGGGCCGCTCTTTATTCAGGCCCCTAGATTCATCCGGTGACACGGATGGTTCCCTCCGTTAAAGTGGGAACAACTTCTACAAGCGACTTCGTGTCGCACTGACCGGTTGTGGCCGTTGAGAGAAGTTCACGACCGTCAGCTCATCCAACGGGCGAATGGCTGCGGCAGCGCGAATACCGTTCTTGAGCGAGAAGCTGCTGACGTTGTTGATCCGATCAACCCAAGTGGATAGGTACCTCGCACCTGGCACGGCGCACTGAGCACCTTGAACGTCGTACAAATCTTCCGTACTTCGATATTCGTTCGACGACGGAAAAGGCAGAGCGTCTTTCACGTCGACAGCTCGTGCAAGATCTCAGCCGCTCATCAATGTGTGGGGGCGGCGGCAAGCGATTGTCAGGGGCAATGTTGCATTAGGCCCGAGTTGCGGCGAGACTTCCGCTGCGTCCTCGAAGCGGGGGAATTATGAAGCACCTTCGGCGCTGGATCGGCATAGCCTTGGGGGGCTTGGCCGGGTTGGGGATCATCGCGTACGCCGTCCTGTACGTTCTCTCCGAGCGCGTGCTGCGGCACACCTATGAGGTTCCTGCAGTTTCCTTATCGATTCCGACGGACTCCGCGTCGATCAGTGAAGGACAGCGGCTGGCCACCGTTCGTGGCTGCTTCGCCGGCTGCCATGGCAAGCAAGCTGAGGGGAAGGTTATGTTCGACGACCCGATGATCGCGCGTGTCGTTGCACCCAATCTAACTGCCGCCGCCCACCAATACAGCGATGCAGAACTTGCCGCCATTATCAGGAACGGCGTGCGGCCTGGAGGGCGCAGTGTGCTCATAATGCCATCGGAAGCATTTGTAGAACTGACCGACGCAGACCTGGGTCGCATTATTGCTTTTCTGAAGAGCCTGCCGGCAGTCGCGGGGCCAGGCCCGAGTATCTCGGCGGGCCCACTCGGGCGCGCCGGCCTCGCCACCGGCAAGTTCAAACTGGCGGCTCAGCTTATCGCCGAAACCGTCCCGCCTCCTGAGGCGCCTAACGAAGAGGCTGCGTACGGCCGCTACCTTGCTCGGACCATCTGCGCCCAGTGCCACGGAACGGCCTTACGCGGCGATTCAAATCCTGATTTCAGCAGTCCTGATCTGCGGGTGGTTGCTGCCTATTCGCTGGACGCATTCGTTGAACTGCTACGAACGGGGGTCGCGATCGGGGAAAGAAACCCTGGCGTGATGAGCGCGTGGGCGCAGAACAATCTGTCGCATCTCACTGATTCGGAGATTGCAGCGCTTTACAGCTACCTGCACTCCATGCCGGAGGCTGTACACAACTGAGCATCCACAGGTTTCGATCGTGCAGCCCAAGCCCAGCTCAGAGCATCGCATAATTGGACTGACGCACTGAGTCGACGGGCTTCGAACCAAGTGCTTCGCCCGTACCATCTTTGCATTCGGACCAAGCCCCATGGTAGGTTCGAATCTCCATCCATCCGAAAGGAGGCTTCTTCATGGCAACGACTGGCAAAACCACAGGGCGGAAAGCCGGCGCAAAGAAGCCTGCCGGCAGCACCACGAAGGCGAAGGTAAAGCGCGTCGCGCGCAAGGCGCAGGCGGCGGTCGAAGGGGCGGCACATGACGCTGGACTGGCGCTTCGTCGCACTGCCCGCAAGCTAAAACGCACGGCGAAGACGAAGTTGGAGGAAGCGAAGGGGCCAGCGAAGCGAACTGCGCGGCGGGTTGAGCGCAAGGTCGCCTCGGCGCTGGAAAGTGCCGGCGAATCGATCACGACCGTGGGGCATCGAGCGAAGCGGAGTTTCGATGCCGCTAAGAAGGCGTTCGCGGAGACACCTGCCGCGAAGAAGCGGGCACCGAAGAAGCCAGGGGCTCGGCGCAAGACAGCTTCGTGAAGTTCTCCGTGCTTCGAGCCAAGTGCTTCGCATTCCGTGCAATGCACGGGGACGCGAGGGCAACTTGGGTGTCCTCGCGCCGCGCGCAAGCCGTCAATGCCCGGTGGTCAGAGCCTCGAACTTCTCCGAAGAGTACACTTTTGATTAATCGCTGACGATTGAGTAGTGCTTGCGACGTTTTGTCGCATAACCTCCAGAGGCCGCAAGCCAAAAGAACACAAGTTTGTTGACGGCCATCAATGCACGCGGCGCACATTGGCCTATATTGATAATGAATCGGCTCCGCCCGGGTCGGGCGATCCGGGTCCGCCCGATTGGCAGACTCCGAAAGGAGGGCATTATGAGAACCCTGGCGCGTTGGGATCCGTTCCGCGAATTGGCGCCGTTCGTGTCGTTTCCCGAAGTGGGAAACTATTTTGGCGAATTTCCGTTTCGGCCGCTGGCGACGGGCTATGCGCCCGCGCCGATGATGCGGGTGGACGTAACTGAGAATGAGGCCGCGTACACGGTCAAGGCCGAAATTCCAGGGATGAAGAAGGAAGACATCGCGGTTTCCATCGACGGCAAGACAGTGTCTATCACCGCCGAAGTGAAGCGCGAAAAGGAAGTGAAGGAAGCCGAAAAGTCCCTGTGCAATGAGCGCTACTATGGGATGGTCTCCCGGATGTTGACGTTGCCCTTCGACGTCAATCCGGCCAAGGCCGAGGCCTCGTACGAAGGAGGGGTGCTGACGCTGATGTTGCCGAAGGCCCCGGGTACCGAAGTACGGCGGCTTGCCATCCATTAGGGTATTAATCCCCGGGATATTGCAGATGACGAAGGCGCCCGCGACCAAGAGCGCGCGCCTTCGTTTTTCTTGCGCAAACTTGCGCTGTCCACATTCATCATGGGTACGTTCAGCAAGTAAAGTGTGGCTAAGCTTTGGCTTCACTTCAGCCGGCCTCGGACTTACTTCAGCGGCAGGAGAACGGCTTTGCGTCTAAGAAACATGGACCAGCTCAACAAAAAAGTAAATGGCAGAGCGCCCAGAAGCCTCCGAGCAGGAACCTGTGCTGTTCAATCAATTCATCGCGCTATAGTCGGCGCGACTAGGGGGACCGACAGTGCATGGGGTCCACCGATGTTCAGGCAAAACCTGCCGATGGAACGATCGTGAGGAAAGGCGTGCATGACGAACTACCACACCGACGCGGAACGTGCGCAACCGATCCGGGTTGGGATCACTTTCCCTATTCCACTTAGTCCCATGTCGTGCGACCTCTCGGGTACAGCAACGCATGGTATTCGCGCAGCGCCTCCAATTCCTCACCGATTTTCGACGGGAACCCCTTCCGGGTGCCGCGGCGGTCGACGAGCAGGTCGTCCAGATACTCTTCACACCTTGCTACCTGTTTCCATAGGTGGCGGAGCCTATTCGCAATTCGCGGGAATTGTCGAGCCAGTTCCACGGCGCGAACATCTTGCGGCAAGGACGCAAGCCACGTTCGAGTGGTGTTGAGCAAGGGCTCTTCCACGGTCCGCTTGCGCTTGTCGGTCGACTTGCTTACGCCCGACTGCGCGGCCTGGTTCCGGATGCGCAGACCGCAACCGAGGAAATCGCGCGAGCCGTGATTTGACCGATCGCGACCAACGACGCCCGGATTAAATCCGCGCTGTAATTTTTGCGAGGCATCTGCTACCAACCTGCACGAGCCCGCCGCGAAGCCGTCACTCCGGGAGGACGTCTCCCGACCCACCCATCTCCTTGGGCAGGTCCTTCATCTTCGGCAGGCCATCCCTGATGCGGAGCACCGTCTCCTGGTAATTGACATGGACCTTCGGCTCATGGCGATAGGTCGGAATCGTGGCGGCGTACACATCGACCAGCCCCCAGAGCGGGTGCTCCGCCAGCAAATGGCCGCCGCAGATCTTGCAGAACTTGCGATAGCTTTTCTCGGTCTTGTGGTAGACGCCGATGTTGCCCTCGCCCTTGGTGATCTTCACCGCCTCGGGTTTCCACAGGCTGAATGCATTGACCGGTGAAGCCGACCAGCTTCGGCACGACGAGCAGTGACAGAATCCCGCCGCCACCGGCTCGCCGGTGACGGTGAGTTCAACGGCACCGCAGAAGCAGCTTCCCTTGTAAGTCTGGCTCATTGTTTCTCCTTGGTACGGGCGCGTGTTTCAATTGCACACGGCGAATGATTGTCGGTTCGATCGTGCGGGTCAAGTCTCTGGTTGGGTACGCGGAGTCAATCGGCTACGTCCCGGTCCGCGCGGTCCCCAGGGTCCAGGCGCGAGCTTTCAGCCAGCGATTGAGGCGGCTCGCCGGCTTGCGCACGACTCTCTCGTCCGCCAGCGTTCGTGCAAGACGCTTCCGATGCCCGCGCAGCGCTGCCTCGAGCAGCGTCAGATGAATCAGGTCGCACTGCGCCACGCTTCCGCCGCAACGGTCGGCGGCGGCGCGGATTGTCGAAATCGACTCGACGGCACGGTCGTAATCGCCACGGCAGAACGACATGATGGCCGCGGTAAGCGGCCCCGCCAGTGCCAGTTCCTCGTCCCCGCTGCGGGCGCGGAGCATCATGTCGCCTTGCAGCCTCTGCGCCATTTGTCGGGCGTGTCCGTGCTGTTTCGACGCTGCCAGCGCCATGACCGCATGCACGAGCTCGAAGGCGCGGTTGCAGATGCCGCGCCGGCGCATCCAGAGCCCCGTGACCTCGCGCCACCGCCACCGCGATCCGGTTCCGCGGAGTTGCAGCCGCCACAGCAGCGCCGAGGCGTCGACCAGTCCGTTGTTGCCGCCGTCGAGTTGCGGCGCGATCAAGTCGTCATAGGTAGAGAGCGCATCCGCAGTGGCGTCGGCATCGAACTGGAAGAGCGCAAGGTGCCACGCGAGATGGATGCGAAAGCCGGCATTGCCGACCCAGATCGGCTGCGTCTTCCGCAGCCAGGCAATGCCCTTCTCCGGCGGCCCCCTCATTTCGAGGACATGGGCGATCACATGGATTGCCGCAGCGTTGTCAGGGACGAGCGCGAGCGACCGGTCGGCCGCCGCCAGTGCGCGATCATAGTCGCCGGTCTCTTCCAGGCCGAATGCGTGCATGCCGAGTACGTACCCATACTCGCGGTCCCTCCTGTCCCAATGCGGCAGTACCTGGGCGACACGGTCGCGCAGCATGTCGCGCCGACCGAGGCGGAAATCGAGACCGTGAGCGACGAGCAGCGCGAGCCGATCGCGCGGATAGTCGCGGAGCAGCTTTCCGTAGAGACGGGCCGCGCGCGTAACGTTGCCGTCGAGCCAGTTGCGCGCCGCGGCCGCGTGCCGGCGTTCACGCTCGTTTGCGCCGGTATTGCTTTCGATCGCAGCGACCGATGCGGCCAATGGCGACGCGGACTCCTCGGCGGCGCCCAGGATGAGCGCTCCGGCGCGCAGGCAGTGGCCGATGGCAAACGCTGGATCGCGCGCGATGGCGCGCTCGATCGCCGGCAGCGCGTTGCCGTCACTGCGGAACAGGCTCGCGAGCGCTTGCTCGAAACGTTCGAGCGAGACGGGGTCATGGGTCGACGTAGTCAGTCCAAGGGAGTCGGATAAGGTGGCCATGGAACAGGAAGCCTGGAAACGTTGAGCAAAAAAGTACGGCCGGGATCGAGTGGGCCCGAATGTTTGAAGGCGATCGAGTGCCGGTCAGAAATTGGTCCGGCTGCGCGAACTCAATGCGCGACGGTACCCACGGAATTCCTGGATCCCGGCAAGCGTGTGACCGGAGTGCGTGTATACGTCGCGATTTTCCACCTCGGGCGCATCGATGTGCGCTGGACTGGCGGCAACCTTGGCCGGAGCCTCTGCAGCGTCCTTCGCCATGACAGGCGTAGACGCGTCGGCGCCGGCCGAATCGAATTTCGCGGGCAGTATGACCAATGCGCCCATCGTAATCGTGGCCATCGCCACCGCGGCCAATCCCAACGCGGCGCGAGGTGTCGAAGGTTCGTAGCCATTCATGTTCCTCTCCTTTGGTCCTATGGCACCGGATAACGATGCGCACCTTGAGCCTTGCAGTCTAGTCGGCACGTGCGGCATGCAAACTTCGGCGTAAGGCGATTTTTGTTTCGTTTGTGTCACAGCATTTGGCTGCAGGACCTTACGCTGTTCCGCAGATACGTGCGGCTGCCAGGCATGGCGTGGAGGCACGCTCGATGGGGGCGCTGCCTTGCGATCCGACGCGCCGCGCCTTCTTCTCGGTCAGCGGAGCAGTCTCACTCCGCGGCATACCTCAGAAGGGGGTAGCTTGGATCACGGCTATTTTCTGCGACCCGCAATAGTCTGATCGAATTCGCTAGCCAACTCGGCGACGATCCGGCGGACTTCGCTCGGCAGAAATGGCTTCTCGATCACGGGACGGCCGCTCTCGAAGACGAATTCGCGTAACGACGAGGCCAAAGTGTCCCCCGTTACAAACACGACGCGCCCGCCCTGCCCGGGCCAACGCCGCTCGATCTCCTGGTAGAGGGCGCGTCCGTCAAGGCCAGGCATGCGGATATCCGTGAGGACCAGATCGTAGTGCTCCGCTGCCATCCGCTCCAGCGCTTCGCGCCCGGATCGGGCGGTTACCACGCGATGCTTCGCTCCGGTCAAGATCTCGGACAGCGCTTCGCGGATTTCCGCTTCGTCATCCACCACAAGTATCGAACGCTCCGAAGCGGTCGGTTTCCAGGACGGGACGGCATCGGTGCCCTTCGCCTCGACAGCGCCGACAGGCAACAATACGGTAAATACCGCGCCCCCGTCGCTCGGGCATTTGACCGAAAGCGTGCCACCATGCGCCTCGACGATGCCAAGACTCACTGCCAATCCCACGCCCGTGCCGATTCCCATGGGCTTGGTGGTGAAGTAGGGTTCGAATACCCGCGGGAGAAGAGATTCCGGGATGCCGGGACCATTGTCTGCCACGGCGATGCAGACCACGTCCGCGAGAAAATCGAAGCAGGTTGTCACGCTTATCCGGCGCGGCGCCGGTTGGTCCTGCAAGGATTGTTGCGCGTTGATGATCAGGTTGAGCAGCACCTGATGGAGCTGGTCGGCGTCAGCGAGTATCAGCGGAATGTTCCTGGAGAGATCGAGCGTCACTTCGATGCTGCTCGTGCGAATGGCATAGCTGGCGATGTCGAGCGCCTCCGAGACGACGTCGTTTATCGGCCACCGGACCCCGTTCGGGTCGCTGCTGCCGAGCCATGGCGAGAAAGGTGCGCACGATGCGCGCGCAGCGCTCTGCCGCCGTGCGAATCTTCAGCGCCGCCGCCTGGGTCGGGGAGTCGCCTTGCTCCTCGAGCAATACCGCCCGTGCCACCACCACCGAAAGCGGATTGTTGAGCTCATGGGCAACGCCTGCCAGCAGCGAGCCTAGAGCCGCGAGTTTTTCGCGCTGATACAACGATTCACGCTGTCGCGCCAGCTCTGCCGCCGAGCGCTTCTTGTCCGTGATATCGCGAGCGATGGTCAGCACGTGAGGCTTGCCCTGATACTGCATCGGGATTCCGTGCACCTCGAGTTCCAATGCTGACCCGTCCTTGCGCAGTTCCGTCACCTCGGAGTGAAGCGATTCACCAGCGGCGACCGAGCTGAGAAACTCGGGCTGGTATTTCGGACCCCGCCAGGTGCCGGGCGGCAAGGCCGAAAACTCATCGTCGCTGTAGCCGTACATCCGCCAGAGTGCGGGATTGGTATCGACGATGTGGCCTGCGGCGTTCCACAACGCCAGTCCATCGATCGAGGCATTGAACATCGAGTGATACTGCTCTTCGCTGGCGCGCAACGCCGCCTCGGCGATCTTGCGGGCGGTAATGTCGCGCGCCAGCGCCAATATTCGATCCTGTCCGCCGATGGTTACGCGCTTAACGAACACTTCGTGCCAGCGCAAACTTCCATCCTTGCTCTTTCCATGCCATTCGATACTCAGCTGCTCGCCGGCTGCCGCGCGCGCGATCAGCGCCATCGCGTCTTGCTGGGTGTACGGGCGCTCGCCCGTACCGAGTGCGCCGACGTCGATGTGGCGGAATTCCTCACGGGTGTAGCCAAAGGTGGCGCAGGCCTTGAGATTGACGTCCACGATGGTGCCGGATTCAAAGTCGTGCACGAAAATGGCATCCTCGGACGCGTCGAAAATGGCACGATAGCTTGCTTCCGATATCCGCAGCGCTTCGTCGGCGCGCTTGCGCTCGGTGATGTCGTCAGAAACAGCGAGCGCCATGGCATCGAATGCCCGACTGAGGCGACCGAGCTCGTCGGTACCCTTGAGGCCGCTGCGGGCTGCGAGGTTTCCCGCTGCGAGTTGTTCGGCCGCGAGCACCAGCTTTGCCGTGCGTCGAGTGAGCAGGAAATGAAAAACCAGCCACATGGCCAGGGCCAGCGCTGTCACCCATCCAGCCCAGTAGAGCGATTGTTGAAGGACCTGAGCGCGAGCTTCCGCCTTGTACCGCTTGAGGTCGTAGCCGAGAGACAACATACCGGTTCGAGACGGACGCAGCTCTTCACGCTCAGTGCCCATCAGGATGCCGGCGTAACCGAGCAATTCGTCGCCGCCGGAGGCGGTGGTCATTCCCGCGCGACGTTCGCGAATGGCACCCGCCGCCTGATCGAGATCGAACTGCGGCAGCACGTCGGCTATTTGACGTCCCAGCCAGGCACGTCGCGTCGCCGCGACAACTATGTTCCGGTCATCCGTCAACGCGGCGAACACGACATCGTGGTTGTGCGCCAGCACCGCGATCTCGTGGTGCGCGCCCACCATGTCCCCCTTGAGCAGCAGGTACTCCAGGGTGCTTTGCAGGCGGGACATTTCCTGCGCCATCCGCTTGCGGTTGTCTTCCTCTGCCTCACGCTCGGCCTGCGGCACGTGATAGAGAATGTTAACCGTGCTGAGCACCGCGGCGAAGCCCAGAAGGATAAGCGGAACGGTGACTTTCAGCGAGACCGGAATGCGCATGGTCAGCCACTCATTTCGGCATGGCCTCTAACGGCCCCGGCGCAAGTACGCCTTCGATTTCGAGTTCGGAGCGCAACAACTTCGCGTCGACCATCAGGGCCATGAGTCGTCGTCCGGCGACCGCCAGTTCCGGCGTCGCGCCGCCGATCATCCTGAGATTTTCCTCGCGCGACGGAACGTGGAGCCCCTGCTGAGCCTCCAGGAATTGCTCTCCGCTCGTCTGCTGGCGAATTCCCATGCGTCGCGCCGCGTCCTTGGGGTCGCTGTTCATGTAGTCGATCGCGCCGAACCATCCGTCGAGCAGCGCCTGTACTGCCTTGGGCTGATTTTCGATGACGCTCGCACGCACCGCCAGAAGATCGACGATCTCACCCGGAATCTGCGTGCTGTCGAACAGGGTCTTGCCGCCGGCGCGAAGGAATTGGGCGCGATACGGATCAAACGTGACCGCGCCATCCACCTGACCCTTCTCGAACGCGCTCGGTTGCTCGTTCGACTCGAGGTGTACCACGTTGACATCGCTCGCCTGCATGCCGTTGAGCGCCAGGGCCCGGCTCAACACGAAGGCGCCAAGGGCGCTGCTTTCTACCGCGACCGACTTGCCTTTGAGGTCGTGCATCGTCCGCATGCCGCGACGGCCTACCACCACGTCCGCGCCGTGGGACACGTCCACCACCAGGATGATTCGCGGCTGGAGGCCGTCCACCGCGAGGCCGAATAACTCGTCCAAGCTGATAACCATGCCGTCGATGGCCTGGTTGCGATAAGCGCGAAGGACTTCGCTCGCCGACGGATACTCGACAAGTTGAACGGCGGCAGGATCGAGGCGACCGAGCTCCCGCGCCAGGTAGAGCGGTTCGCTTCCAATCCAGACGTTAGTCCCGATGCGCAGCGCGGTTTGCGGTTCGCGCGCGCAGCCGCTCAATGCGAGCAAGAGCGCGATGCACGCAAGAACGCACAGATGGGTTCGTGTGCGCCAATAGATGTTCATCTGGTCGTCACTCTCCGTCCGGCACGAAGATGTAGCCCTCGTTGCGGATCGTCCTGATGAACCTCGGGTGATCGGGATCGGGTTCGACCTTCTTGCGCAAGCGCATGATGCGCAGATCCACGCTGCGGTCGAACGGGTCCCAATCTCGCTGGTTGAGATTCAGGATGCGCTCGCGCGACAGGGGTCGGTTGGGGTGTTCCGCAAGCGCCTTGAGCAGATCGAACTCCAATGGGGACATCGACACCTCGCCCCCCTTCTCATCCACCAGCCGATGGGCGGTGAGGTCGAGCACGCAGCGGCCGATGCGTACTTTTTCAGCGCCGATGTGGGCGCGGCCTGCAGACGAAGTTCGCCGCAGCACGCTTTTGACACGGGCCAGCAATTCGCGTGGGTCGAACGGTTTGGGGACGTAGTCGTCGGCACCCATCTCGAGACCCACGATTCGATCGACCACCATTGCTGCGGAAGTCAGCATGACGATCGCAATCGTCGCATAGCGCTCACGCAGGTGCCGCGCAAGGCTCAGGCCGTCCTCGCCGGGCATGTGGATGTCCACCAGCGCCAAGTCGATGGGATGTTCCGCGGCCATCGCCTTCGCCGCGCTGGCGCTTTCGGCGCCAACAACGGCGTACCCGTGAGCGACGAAGTATTCCTCCAATACCTCGCGCACGTCCGGCTCGTCGTCGACGATCAGAATCGTACCCTTTGGGCCCACAGGTACCCCCCTCGTTCGTCCCTCCTCGGCGGGCGAATTATCGAATCCGAGGCGGCCGGAACCGTAAATCGTACAACGATCTTGTCGCACTGTGGAGGTCATGTCACTCACCTGTCGAAGCCTGTTGAGCCACAAGGATAAATCCATTCGCAGCCGAAAAGACGGGGGTCGAGGCGCTTGAAACAAATGAAACACAATCCGTCCCCCGCCGAAGTTCCGCTGCCGTACTTGCCCCGTAGACTCCAATGCATCCCGCTCAAAGGAGATTCACGTGCAATCGATGTCCATGCATCAGTCCCGGTACCGTTCAGCAGCCGCGTTGCTTCTGGTTGCCACGGCCATGCGGGCGGGAGCTCGGCAACTGTTCGCCGCTGCGAGGCGGTTGCAGGCCTGGCTCGACAGGCGGCGCGCGGCTGAGACTGCGTTTCATGATTTTGGAACGATGGGCGAGCGCGAGCTGCTCGATATCGGGCTCACTCGCGTCGATGTGCACCGCGTGGCGTGGGGTGCTTCGGATCGAAATCACGACCAGTCGGAGGTTGAATTCAATGCCTGAATCAGGGAACACGCAACGCGCTCTCGTCATCTGCAGCCTGTGGCTGCATCTCGGATGCATCGGCGTGGTCGCGGTGGCTGTCGGGCTGCTCCAGCTCTTCGAAGGTCAGCCGCAGTGGATGTCGGCGCTGGCTCTGGCTTTTTTCGGCGGCGTGCTGGCGGCAGCGAGCTGGCTCCATGCTCTGACTGGCCTCGAGGATGCCGCGCCGACGTCGTCCGTCGCCGCCCAAGTGTCGAACGAGTCGATCTCGCGCGCCGTTTCCACGCAAACCGGACCGCACCCGAAGGCGCCGCTGCGGTCTCCTTTTTCGCTGCAAACGAACCGGAAACACTATGAAGAACTTCGCCATTCAACGCCTCAATGAGGGTGTACGCGCCTCGCTGCTGGCGCACTTTCTCGCGTTGCCCATGAAAGACCGGCTCATGCGGTTCGGGGCTGCGCTTGCGCCAGCGGTCATTGCCAGATACGTCGACGGCATCGACTTCGAACGCGACGAAGTGCTTGGCCTTAGCGACGATGCACTCGCGCTGGTCGGCGTGGCGCATGTCGCCTTCGTGGACGATCTCGCCGAAGTCGGGCTCTCCGTCCTCCCCGCCCACCGTCGCCGCGGCGTCGCCGGAGCACTGTTCAAACGTGCCATTGCGCATGCACGGAGTCGTCGCATTCCGAGAATCTTCATGCAATTTATCTCGGGCAACGCACCGATCATGCGCATCGCGCAGCGATTCGGCATGGACATTGTCGCACGCGGATTCGATGTCGGCGCCTACCTCAGGTTGCATCCCGCTTATCGGGCTGAGCCCGATGCGTTCTGAGGAGCGATCGCGCAAAACCCGTCGGGAACGCCCGAAACACAAGAAACAAGATCGGGCGCGCCGTGAAATTTCCCTGCCGCACTTGCGCGCTAGAGTTCACCACAGGCCCGGCGTCCCGGAGATTCAAGTGCAACAGCCAGATGCGATTGACACGACAACCTCTGTGCGGCTTGGAAACGCGGCGGGTGTCTCGCTCATTCCATCGACCGATACCCATTGGACGCGGATTCTTTATTACGACCTCTTTACCGGCGCCGACGACAGCACGGCAGGTGTGAGCGAGCCCGCCGCAGCGACCGACGATTCAAGAACCCGCTCTTCGCGCGAGACAAACAGGGAGATATTCGTGGCAGCAAAAGGCTCAAGTCGTGACGCTGGTTCCCAGCGGACGCGATCCCCGATCCAGGCAACGGTGGTCATGCTCGGCATCTACGTTGCAATGTATCTGGCGGTTTGGTTGGCCCTCCGCGCCATGACCTCTTCGGATGCGGCCGCAGCGATCGTGCCAGCCAGCTCGATGGCGCAGTCAGTGCTCGGCGGCGCGTCACGCGATCCGACCGGTATGGGTGAATCGCCGTCGAGCGACTCGTCCCACGAAGTCTCGGAAGCGGCGGACAGCGCAGGCGGATGCAGGCAAGGTGCGGCGACCGATTCGATGTCGGTATCCGACTGACATGGACGCCCGGAACGCTGCAGCGCGACAGATGGGAAGTAGTCGTGCTCGCTACGCCAATCCGTTGGCGCCGCGTGCCCTTGCGGGAGACGGCGTTGGCGATGTCGCGACACGACCCGCGCGGCCTACGAATTACCAGGCGTATCAAGCGGCGCGTGTCCATCGCTCGTTCGTTATCGGCGAGATGATCGTCACCGCGATCAACGCAGTCGGCGCAATCGCACGCCGAGCGCGTGCGCGTCACCGGCAGCGTCGGGAGGCGAGGGCCATGTGCGACGCACTTAGCGAGCTTGACGACCATCTGCTGCGCGATCTCGGCTTCGTCAGGAGCGAAATAAAGTCAGTCGCGGAGAGACTGACAGGAGAAGCAGCATACGACCGTGCGCGTGCGCTCACGACGTCGCATTACCTTCCGTACTGAACCGAGCTCGGGCCAGCGTCCCTTGGCATCCCCTCAACATCACTAGGAGTACAACCATGTCCACGGTAATGTCCACGTCCGCACCCACCATCGACCTCGCCGCAATCAAGAGTCGCCAGCAAGCCGCCTGGTCCGCGGGCAACTACGCCGTCGTGGGTACTACGCTGCAGATCGTCGGCGAAACCCTGTGTGAGGCACTCGACCTTCGTTCCGGCACGCGCGTGCTCGACGTCGCCGCTGGCAACGGCAACGCAACGCTTGCCGCAGCGCGCCGCTGGTGCGAAGTGACCTCCACCGACTATGTGCCCATGCTGCTCGAGTCCGCGCGCGCACGCGCGCTGGCCGAGGGTCACACGATCCGCTTCCAGGAAGCCGACGCCGAGAACCTGCCGTTCCCCGACGCCACCTACGACACCGTGATGTCGACCTTCGGCGTAATGTTCACCCCGAACCAGTACCAGGCGGCGAGCGAACTCGCGCGCGTGTGCAAGCCGGGCGGGCGGATCGGCCTCGCGAACTGGACGCCCGAGAGCTTCATCGGACAACTGTTCAAGACGATCGGCACGTACGTCCCACCCGCGCCGGGCGTCAAATCACCCGCGCTGTGGGGCACGAAGACAAGGCTCGAGGAGCTCTTCGGCAACACCGCGCGGGAGATTCGTACGATCCGCCGCGAGTTCGTCTTCCGCTACCGCTCGCCGGCGCACTGGATCGAAGTCTTCCGCACCTTCTATGGCCCGGTTGCCAAAACATTCGGCGCGCTGGGTGCCGATAAGCAGGCATCCCTCACCGAGGACTTGCTGGCACTCATGGAGAGCCGCAACCGTTCGGGCGACAACACTCTGGTGCTGCCAAGCGAGTATCTCGAGGTGGTGATCGAGCGGAAGCCCTGGTGAAGAAAAACGCGGAAGCAGTCTCGCATCGGGGTATTCGCATTGGGGTATGGCTAGGTCGTGTCTGCTGAGCCGGCAGCCGCCCATCGGCGAGCGCGCGCGCGGTAACGCCAAAACGGGCCGACGAGCAGTCCGAGCCCCAAGAGGCAGATCGTGGCCAGCGGCAAGCCGACGATCCACCGCTCACGCGCCCGCGCCTTTCGTCGCAGCACGTCCTGCACAAACTGCTCGCCGCGCGTCATCTCGTTGAAACTCTGCTGATAGGACGCGATGCGTCGGATTTCCTCATCGGCGAGCGGCTCTCCCTGGAAGCGCGCCGCCTTCTCCGTGGCGTCGAGCCGGTTGACTTCTGCCTGGAAGCGCAGCGTATCTCGCGTTGCGCTCTCGTAGATGTCACGTTCGTTTGCGCCAAGAAACACTGCCGGCCCGAGGCCGGTAGCGCGCTCGAATACTGCAGCCAGGGGCTGATCCGCTGCCGGATTGAGGATCAGCCACACACTCGACGCCAAAGTCAGCACGAGCGTTGCAGCGATCACGAAGCGAGCGCCAAGACGCAGATTCGTCCGTCGCTGTCTGGTCTCGACAAATACCAGTACTTTGACGAGGCCGGCGAGTGTCAGACACAGCGCGAATGCAATGACCATGGCGGCCCCCGGCGGCAGATCGAGAGCGTAAGACCCAGCGAGACCAACCGCGCTCGCAAGAATGCCAACGCCCCATGCAATCGGGAGCACGATTCGCATGCTGCCCGAGAACATCGCGCCGACGACAGCGGGAATGATCAGGAAACTGAAAACGAGCAGCACGCCCGCTATGGTTACGGAACTCGTCACCACGACCCCGAACGACAGAAAGAAGATAAAGTCCCAGATCGAGACCGCAAGCACGCGCCCGCCCACGGGTTGCGTCTCGCTCGAAACAGCGAGAAGAGGACGGCGGACGAACCAGTGCAGCAGTGCGATGGCGGCGTAGAGCGCGCTGATCTTTGCGAGTTCCGGGGCTCCTACCGTCAAGATGCTGCCGACCAGAATCTTCTTGATGTGCTCCGCTCCCTGCGGCGAGCGATCGACCACCAGGAGGGTTGCCGCGGTGGCGACGACGTAGAGGATGCCGACGCAGGCCTCCTGGCTCACAAAGCGCACAAGGCTTCTGGTCAGCGTGAGCAGGACGGCACCGATCGCGGTGAACAGCAGTGCGTAGGCGAACCCCGGCACGCTCGTCGGCGCGTAGCCGTTGGCGAATGCGACGGTGGCGCCCAGTGCCGCCAATTGGGCGAGTGCAAGGTCGGCAAAAACGACTTTTCGGCGCAGGACATGGACGCCGAGGTAAGCATGAATGAGAACGAAGACGACCGAGGCCGCAAAAGGGAGAAGGAGAAACGGGAGCGCCTCCCCCACTGCGCTCACTGGCTTGGCGCGGCCAACGCTTTGGCAAGCGTCGCCACGTTGTAGTCGAGCAAAGCGAGGTAATCCTTCGTTCCTGGAACACTGTCGACCGATATCGCGAGACGCACGAACGGCACGCCAAGTTTTCCCGCCACGAAGCGCACGGTGTCTTCCGGCTCGTAGGGCTCAAGGAGAATTGCCCGCGCGCCGGCTTTGCGCCCGGCACCGATCACCTGGGCGAGGTGCGCGGGGCTGGGTGCAATACCCGGCTTGGGTTCGATGAAATCGATGATGTCGAGGCGAAACCGACGCGCGAAGTAAGGCCATGAATTGTGATAAGCGATGAGTTTCACGCCAGCATAGGGCGCCAGCGATTCGTGCCACCGCTGGTGGTGCGTCTTGAGGTCGGCCAAGAACCGTTCGCGATTCGCGACGATGCGATCCCGCTCCTGGGGCGCGATACGAATCAGCGCTTCGGCAATATTCGCGGTAACGATGACGGCATTTGCGGGATCGAGCCAGTAATGAGGATTGGCCACGCCGTGCGCGTGACCGCCATCGTTCACCACGCTCTGCCCGCGAATCTCGAGCAGCGGAACGCCGGCGGACGCGTCCACGTAGGCTTCGCCGCCGCGCATGAGCCGCTTATCGGCAATCCGGCTGGTTAGCGCGTCCAGCCAGTAGTCGTAGCCAAGTCCAACGCGCACAACCAGACCCGCGCGCCGTATTTTGTCGAGGTCGCCGGGACGCGGCTCGAATGCTTCCGGGTCAGTCGCTCCCGGCACAATGGATTCCACCGTGACAAGATCACCTCCGACCGTCGCTGCCAGCGCGGCGATGTCGGTCGTGGTGGCCACCAGACGAACGGTTGCGGCTGCGGTGGCGGTGGTCACCACCGCCACCACCCCCGCCATGATCAGATTGACAACTCCCGCCCGCATGGTTCAGCCGCAGCTACCGTAAGGCGACCCAAGTGCTTTTCGGCACGAGACAGTACACCGCCTTGCGTGGTGCGGTCGGCGGCGCCAGGCGGCAATCCATCACCATGCTCGCAAGGCTGTATGCATCGAGACGGCTCAGCTTTTTCTCCTCTTCCAGCATGGCGATCATCGCCCACGAAGCATCATCCATCGCCTTGTTGAGATCGACGTCTCGACCAACGGTGACGAGATAGGTCTTGCTTTCCTTCTCCGGCAAGGCCTCGATCTTGCGCCGATCGCTTGCATTCTTCGCGTTGTAGCAATGGAGGCCCTTGTTCACGTCGACCACCTGGCTCACCCGACAATCCCAGGAAGCCATCATCACCTTCTCTGCTTCATCCTTTCCGATCTTGCGCTGCTCCATCAGATATGTCGTTGTCTCCTCCTTCAGGATATCGAGCGCCTTGTTGAGATCCCGGTCGATGCCGACCGTGATCCAGGTGTCCTTGGTCTCGATGCGCGGCCATTCGAGCTTCATGTTCTTGAGGACGTCGACGGTCACGTTCATTTCCTTGTACGCGGTCTCGAGCGCGGTGAGGTTGATCTCGCCGTTGCCCTGCGCGGCATGGGAATCGCCCGTCCATAGGAGAGCGCCCTTGACGAATACTGGAACGTAGAGCGCCGCGCCCTCGGTGAGGTCGCGGATGTCCAGGTTGCCGGCATAGCGTCCGGGGGGCACCGAACTGTACTGACCGGGTTCCGCGCGCGCGACGCCGATGGTGCCTGGGAAAGGAGCGAGCGGGATTTCGATTCCCGGGGCGAACTCCGCGACCTTGCGTTCGAGATCGAGGTAAAAGTATTTGACTTGTCCGTCGGGAAACTTGGTCGGAAACTCGCCGAACATCCCCGGCACGTTGAAGTTGGTCCCGTAGGCGCGGGGCACGATCTTGTTGATGCGCACCTTGAGCACGTCGCCCGGCTCAGCCCCTTCGATATAAACGGGACCGGTAAGCGTATGCGGCCCGCGCCCGGGGAAATCGGTCCGCAGCTTCTTGATCTGTTCGATCGTGGTGCCAGGCACGACCTGATTGTGCGAATGCATCATCGTCTCGAAGACGATGGTGTCACCCGCGTTGACGTGCAGGACCGGCGGCTGGGCGTTGTTGAACCAACCCCATTGCGTCGTTTCCATCGTTGCCGGCAGGAGATGCACTTTGCCTGGGTATCGCTTGGCGGGCACGAGCCTGAGTTGCTCCTGCTCGGGAGTCGAAGCCGGCGCAAAGGGTACGATCGCCGGCGCGGCCGGCGTCGCCGGGGTAGCCGGCGCCGCGGGGGATGGACTTTGAGGCTGCTGTGCTCTCGCGAAGGATGCAACGCATGCCACGACGAAACCAACCACCGCGACAGCGCGGGCACGGCTTGCCGCGGCATGAGATAGGCTGAACATCGATAACCCCCCTTATCAAGTCATGACCAACCGACGGTGCTCGGGGGTGATGTTAGCAGTTGCCCTGAGGATAAAGGTGGGAAGCGCCACGCGTTACCACCACACGGGCGATGGTCGGTCGACCGCCAGGTGTCACGGCTCCGCAGCGGTTTCCCTCGGGGGGGTCCACGCAGTCCTACGTCAAGTTCAGACGAACGCCGACAGGCGGCCCCCGCGGACGTCGGTATTGTGTTCGAACCTCCGCGCGTTGGGGGGTCAGTTTTGTATCGGGAAGCTGGCGGTCATAGATTTCCTACCTCGGCGATTTCCGTCCATCCATAGATGCATACAAGGAGCTCTCCATGTATATCGACCGGATTTTCAAGCCCGCGTGGCTGCCGCTCGGCGCGGCGTTGATGTTTGCTTTCGGGACGTATTCGACCATCGCTGCAGCAGCTGACGTCAAGGTGACCCTGTCCGGCGATCAGGAAGTGCCGCCGGTGCAGACTGCAGGAAAGGGCAGCGGAACGATCACTGTCGGCGCCGACAAATCGGTCAGCGGAAGCATAACGACCACCGGCATAACCGCGACGGCGGCGCACATCCACGAAGCTGCAGCCGGCGCGAACGGCCCGGTGATCATCCCGCTGACGAAGAATGGTGACACCTTTGCGGTTCCGGCGGGCGCAAAGCTCACAGACGCGCAATTTGCCAGCTTCCAGGCGGGAAAGCTGTACGTCAACGCCCATACCGCAGCGAACCCGGGCGGTGAAATCCGAGGACAGCTGAAGCCCTGACGTCGATATTGAGCCAGGCGATCTGGCGCCGCGCGCCGACGCCAGACCCCTGCAACCGGAAAGGATCATCCAATGGCCGAAACCATCGAAAAAGCCGCCGTCCATGTGCTACCGCCCCTGCCGTACGCGAAAAATGCGCTGGATCCCGTCATCTCCGCCAACACGCTCGAGTTCCACTACGGCAAGCACCACAAAACTTATGTCGACACCTTGAACAAGTTGATTGCGGGCACGGACCTGGCCAACCTTACGCTGGAGAAACTCATCGCCGAGACCAGCGAAAAACCCGATAAGGCCGCCATCTTCAACAATGCGGCGCAGACGTGGAACCACACGTTCTACTGGCACAGTCTGCGACCGAACGGCGGCGGCGTACCTCCCGCCGCGCTCAAGCAAAAGATCGATGCCTCGTTCGGCAATCTGGATGCATGCAAGAAAGAGCTCGCGGCCGCGGCAACCACCCAGTTCGGCAGCGGCTGGGCCTGGCTCGTGCTGGAGGGCGACAAGCTAAAGGCAGTCAAGACTGGCAACGCGGAGACGCCTCTGACCAAAGGGGCGAAGCCGCTGTTGACCATCGACGTGTGGGAGCATGCGTACTATCTGGACTACCAGAATCGTCGCGCGGACTACGTGAATGCCGTGCTCGACGAGCTGATCAATTGGGGCTTTGCCGCCGAAAATCTCGGGTGATCGCATCACGCTCCCGCCGCCCCGGTGGCGGGAGCATTCAAGGCAAACAGGTTAACGCCGAGACCCCATCTGGAATGACCTGAGCCCCGCGTGTCGAGTTGCCACGCCCTTGGGCGAGCGTGATCGCGGCGGATGGTGGGTGGAAAAACCGGGGTTCCACCAGAACGCCCCGCCGTAATCGGAATCGTAGGGCATGTTCGCCCCCAGGTAGTCATACCCGCCCCGCTCGCCCGGCCCTGCGTACCATCCCGCGAGATCCCGTTGCGCGGCTGCGCGCCGTTCATCGGCGATGCGCTGCGCCGCGCTTTGATCGAGGGCGTCCCGCGCTCGCTCGAGCCGTGCCACGGCCGCCGGGTCGGCGTCACCGGCCCGGATAGTCAGCCGCTCGCCATCCTTGCACGGTTCGTCCGTGTACAGCAAGCCAAGATGCTGATCGAAACACTTGTAGATCGGTGTCGTCGCCGAGCTGCTGACGGGTGCGAGCAGGCCAAGGCCAAGCGCGAGTAGCGCACACCTGATGAAACGGGGGCTGAGTGGTTTCAAAGGAACGTCCCTTCCGCAATGATATCGGATGCGATGCGTGTACCTTGCTGCGCCGACCAGCAAAGTAGCATAGACCAATTGACGTGCAAACATTTCGCAGCGCCGACCTATTCCGGCCCCGGCGATGGCTGTTCGAGACGATCGAGCACGATGTAGCTGTGCTGGCGGATTGAGTGGCTTCACGATGCTACCGCTCCCGACATGGACCGGTCCGGCTCGCCGGTCTTGGCCGCAACCGAGCGAACGAGATCGTTCCACGACTTCTCAAAGGACCGGGCACCATCATTTTGCAGCTTCGCTGCCAGAGCATCGATGTCGATGCCGGCTTGGGCGAACTCGCTCAACAGAGGCTCCGCATCGCCGCCATCGCGCGGCATCACGCTCTCCACGGTGCCGTGCTGGGCGAACGCGAGCAGCGTTTCCTCTGGCATCGTGTTTATGGTGTCCGGCGCGGCCAGCGCTTCGACATAAAGCACGTCGGACGCCTGCGGGTCTTTGGTGCCTGTGCTCGCCCACAGCAGTCGCTGTGGCCGTGCGCCCGCGTCGACAAGCCGTTGCCATCGGACGGACTCGAGCAGGTCGCGATATGCGCGATACGTTCGCTGCGCGACAGCGATGCCAAGGCGGTTACGCAGCGCGGCGGGCACATTATCGCTGATCGCCTTGTCCCAGCGGCTGACGAAAAGCGACGCCACCGACGGCACGCGTACATCGAGGCCCGCGGTTTTGCGCCGCTCCAGCCCACGCAGGTAGGCATTCGCAGCAGCGAGATAGTGTTCGCGTGAGAACAGGAGCGTGACATTGATCGGCACGCCGCCGAAGATCGCCTCCTCGATGGCGGATGCACCCTCTTCCGTGCCAGGAATCTTGATGAAGAGGTTTGGTCGCCGCGCTTTGTCGTGAAGGGCCTTCGCCTGCGTGACGCTGGCCGTCGCATTGTACGCGAGCTGAGGTGCAACCTCCAGCGAGACCCATCCGTCGGCGCAGCCTGTCGCCTTGTGAATGGGAAGAAGCAGGTCGGCGGCGCGGCTGAGGTCTTCGAGCATCAGGTCGAAGACCATCGCCTCGCTGCTCTGCCCGCGCACGTGCAACTTCCTGATCGATTCGTCGTAGGCGTTGCTGTGGGCAATCGCGCGCTCGAAGATCGTCGGGTTCGAGGTGAGTCCGGTGATCGAGAATTCGTCGATGTACCGCCTGAACGTCCCGCTGTCGAGCATCTCCCGGGTGATGGTGTCGAGCCAGAGTCGCTGGCCGATACTATGCAGCTTTCGTGTCGGATTCATCGTTGCTCCTCGTTGCCATGGACGCTGGATGGCGACGCGACCCACAGCAGAAATTCGCTTGATTCGGCGACTTCGAGTCAGTCACCGAGGCCGTTGCGCATTGCCGTCGACTCGCGCCAAACCATAACTCGCTGCGCCAATAAGCGCCACATCCGCCACGGTGATGACGTGGATAGGAATTCGCGACAGCAACTCCGCAAAGCGTCCTTTGCTTTGAAACGCCAAAACAAAGTGCCCATCCCCGAGCAAAGGCAGGATGCGCGGGGCGATGCCGCCACCGACGAATACGCCTCCGGTGGCCAGCACCTTGAGTGCGAGATTGCCAGCCTCTGCGCCAAGGACGGTCGCGAAAGCCTCCAGCGTCATGGCACAGAGCGGATCGGGAACACCCTCGCGCATCGCGCCCTCGACGATCAGCGGCGTCCGGTCCACTGCAGACCATAGTTTAGCCGCGAGCTCCGCGGACTCCGGCGCGGCCCGGCTATCGCGCCAAAACTCGTAGAGGTGCGGTATGCCGCGACCCGAACAAACCAGTTCATAGCTCACGTGTCCGAAGCGCTGCTGCAGGTACCGCAACAGGTCCGCCTGTGACGTTGTCGTCGGGGCAAAATCAGCATGACCGCCTTCGGAAGGATGCGCGCAGTAGGCCGCCCCATCCCAGACCAGAAACGCCTCGCCCAGTCCCGTGCCCGGCGCGATGACGGCGATCGCGCCATGTTCGCTCGGTGTGCCGGGATTGAGCGGATGCAGATCGTCCCGCTGCAGCAGCGGAACAGCCCGCGCGATGGCCTCGAGATCGTTGATCACCCAGATATCCTCGAGACCCAGGTCCTCGCGCAGCACTTGCGCATTGACGTCCCAAGGCAGATTCGTGAGATGCGCGCGGCCGTCAACCACGGGCCCCGCAACATCGAAGCATGCATGCGTGACGGGAGCATCGAGTTGACTCATGAACTCGCGCGCGATGGATGCGAGTCTTCGATAATCGGCGCTGTGAAACCGGTGTCTTGCGAGAAACTTGCGCGGACTGGAACCGGGCGCAAGAACCGCCACGTCCGTCTTCGTTCCACCGATGTCGGCAACGAGCAGCATGGGTGAATGAGTCCGCTAACGGTGCCGGGCACCCGGGTCGACGCTGGTTCTCGTCAACCATCCGAGTCGTCGTTCCTGCGACCGCATCCATGGCTGAAAGTTCGACGCGCATCGTACGCTCGCACTCATCGATCGCGCCCCGCGATGGCAGTCGAGCCGCGTTGCGCGCGTCATTTCGATGCGCGCTTCCTTCGCCGCGCCACCGAAGTGGACCCGCTCGGAGGGGCCTGTTCCATTCCACCGCTGCGATGCTCGCTCGGCCCCCCACGATGCGACAGGTTGCGCGCCGTGTTGATCAGCGCGACATGCGACAACGCCTGGGGAAAGTTGCCGAGCAGCCGGCGGCTACGCGGATCGTATTCTTCCGCGAGCAGGCCGACATCATTGCGCGCGGCCAGCAGGCGTTCGAACAGGGCTTCGGCCTCCGCCTTGCGGCCCTGCAGCGCCAGATTGTCCGCGAGCCAGAACGAGCAAGGCAGGAACACGCCCTCCCCGGGCGGCAAGCCATCGACCCGGGCGGCCGTCGAATAGCGAATGACGAAACCATCGAACGTCAGCTCGCGTTCGATCGCTTCGACGGTGCCCCGCACCCGTGGATCTTCGGGCGGCAGAAATCCCACGAGCGGAAGCAGAAGCAGGCTTGCGTCGAGCCTGTTCGAGCCGTAACACTGTACGAATGCACCGCGTCGTTTGCTGTAGCCGTTGCGGCAAATGTCGGCGTGAATTCGCGCTCGCGTGCGGCGCCAGCGCCCATGCGGCCCGTCGACGTCGTGATTTTCCACCGCCTTGATCGCACGATCGAACGCGACCCAGGCCATCACCTTCGAATGGGTGAAATGCCGCCGCTGGCCCCGTACTTCCCAAATGCCGTTGTCCGGTTCGGTCCAATGCGATTCGAGAAAGTCGAGAAGCGCCCGCTGGAAATCCCAGGCGTCGTCGTCTTGGTCCAGCCCCGCGGTGCGCGCCAGGTGCAATGCGTCGATCACCTCACCGTAGACATCGAGCTGGAATTGGCCGGCCGCGGCGTTGCCGACGCGGACCGGCGACGAGCCGGCGTAGCCGGGCAGCCACGACAGCTCGAGTTCGGTCAGCTGCCTTTCGCCGGCGACGCCATAGACCGTCTGCATATCCTGCGGCCTGCCGGCCGCGGCGCGCAGCAGCCATTCCCGCCACGCCTTCGCCTCGTCCTGATAGCCGGCGAGCAACAGTGCGTAAAGGGTGTACGTCGCGTCGCGTGGCCAGCAAAACCTGTAGTCCCAGTTGCGCACGCCGCCGATGCGCTCCGGCAGCGAAGTCGTCGGCGCAGCGACGATGCCGCCAGTCGGCGCGTAGGCCAGAGCTTTCAGTGTGATCAGTGACCGCTTGACCGCGTCGCCCCAGCGACCGTCGTACGTGCAGCGCGTGCACCAGGTTTGCCATGCGAGCTCGGTCGCCGCGATCGCAGCGTCCGCATCGATCGGCAACGGCCGAGCCTGGTGCGACGGAAAATGGCTGATGACGAACGGGATACGCTGCCCACGTTGCACCGTGAATTCAGAGACCGTCGTGAACCTCTTGCCCCTGGTTTCGACTGCCGTGCGCAACTCCAGCGAGTCCGGGCCCGCGGTCGCGAGCAGTGCGCTCTCGACACGGCGCACCCACGGCACGATCACGCCGTAGCCGCCGCGAATGATGAGCTCCATCCGCATCGGCATCCGGCCGCGCATACCTTCGACGACGCGCACGACATCCGTGCGATCCGGCCACGGCGGCATGCAATCGACGAGGCGCACAATACCCTCTTCGGTCTCGAACTCGGTCTCGAGCACGAGGCTATCCCTGCGATAGTTGCGTCGAACCGTGCGGGCTTTCGCAGCGGGCGCCAACAGCCAGCGACCGTGCTCGCGAGTGCCGAGGAGGGCCGCGAAACACGCGCGCGAATCAAAACGCGGCGCGCACAGCCAGTCGATCGATCCGTCGCGTCCGACCAACGCCGCGGTGCGCGAATTTCCGATCAGAGCGTAGCCTTCGATGGGGATGGTCATCGCCGCTGACGCAAACCGGGCCTCCTGACGGGATTAAGCACGCTAACGCGGGCTCGATCTTCGGGGCAATCAGACAACGGAGCGGTTTGCTGTAGGACAAACGCTCAAGCGCGGCATCAGCGCCCGGTCTTCCCCGCGATCGAAGCCATTGTCTTCAGGTCGAGGGGACGCCGAGCTGTCGACGCCTGCGCCTGTGCGATCAGCCACGCTTCGAGCGCGCGGACAGCGGGCCGCTTGCCGGCACGCGGTTCGACGATCAGGAAATAGGCGCGCTCGGTCGCGATCTCGTCCTTGAGCGGCGCCACCAGCGCGCGGCGCTTCAGCAATGCGTCGATAAGCGGTCGCCGCCCGAGTGCCATGCCCTGCCCGGCCACCGCGGCGGCAATAGCGGCGTCATAGTTGGTGAACATCACGGAAGCTGCAGGCTCGAGGCCCGCAATTCCCATCGCCTTCATCCACAGGTCCCATTCGAGCGGATATCCCGCGCGCGGAGCATCGACCTGGAGAATGGTGTGGAAGCGCAAGTCCTGCAGGCTCTTGATCGGGGCCTGCTTGTTACGCAGAAGGCTGGGGGCGCAAACGAGCTGGATCGACTCTTCGAACAGGGGAGTCCCGACCGCGGCACTGACTGGCAGGTAACGGACCGCGAGATCGAAGCCGTCGACTGCCAGATCACGCCGTTGCAGAGTAGCGTCGATCCGTACATCGATGCCCGGCTGTACCTTGACGAGGTCGGCCAGCCGCGGAATCAGCCACAAGGCCGCCAGGCCAGGCGTGGTCGATAGCGACAACACTTCGTGGCGTTGCGGAGCGCGAATCTGGACCATCGTCTTGCGCAGACCGTCGAAAGCGCCGCGCACCGCATCGCTCAAGCGCCGGCCATCGTCGGTCAGATCGAGCGCGCGATGGCGGCGGTGGAAAAGCGCGACTCCAAGATCGTCCTCAAGCGCCCTGATCTGACGGCTGATCGCCGATTGCGTGACGAAGCGCTCAGCCGCAGCTTTGGTGAACGACAGGTGACGAACCGCCGCATCGAATGCTTGCAGGAGGTCCAGCGGGGGCAATCGGGAGGGGTCTTTTTGCATGCGCTACCGGAATGTCTGAGCTTCCAAATGATCGTTTGAGCGTTGCGCTGCAGAGGTAGACAGTGCAACCCACCTGCTGCCCGAACGATATTGCTACATGTGCTGAGTGCATGCAAGCAAAGCTTTGAAACGGCCGCAGATTCACCAGGAGCAACCATGCCCTACGATATGCCACTCGCACCACAGAACGCGCCTAGCCGCGTCCGCTCACGCACCGCGCTCGAGCCTTATCCTCAGTCTCGGAGCGCGCCCTCGTCGACGAACAAAGTGGCGCCGGACGGCGCCGACTATGACCGGCCAATCGAGCCGATGCTGCTCGTGCATCGGGAGCAGGTCGAGACCTTTCGCCTGATTGTGGCGGCGTTCCGCCATGCCCTCAAGGTGCTGGTGCGGCGGTACGCAACCTGATCGCGGGTAAATCCAACGCCAGCGGAGGGACCTCGATGCGCTCGTTGCGGAGCGCTGACGGACTGCACGACCTCCTCCTGTCTGCCAATCAGTTCTTCGCGGGCGCGACCTGCTGTTTCAGCGTGGCAGCGGTCGCTTTTGCGTCCTGCGTAAGCTTGTAGGAGACGTAATACTTGAAGATGTTTCGCACATACGTCGTGGTCTCTATCCCGATCTTCTCGGCGGTGACGATCTCGACGTTGTTGAACCACTTGTCCGGATCGAGGCCACGCTTCTCGGCCTCCTTGCGCATCTTGGAAATATTCCCGGGCCCGGCGTTATAGCTCGCGAACGCGAACAATGTCCGGTTCTGCTCGTCGAACTTGGCATCGGTGAAGTACTTGGTCATCAACTGGTCCATGTATTTGGCGCCGCCATGGATGTTCGCTTCGGTGACGCTGATGTCGCCGACTTTCAGCGACTTACCGGTCTCCGGCATGAGCTGCATCACGCCGACCGCGCCGACATGGCTTTTCTTGTTCTGGTCCAGTGTCGATTCCTGATATCCCTGGGCAGCAAGCATCAGTGGGTCGAACTTGTACTGCTGGCCGTATTTCTCGAACATTGCAACCACTTGCTGGAACCGCTGGTAGTCGGCGTTGGCGGCTGGATTGTTGAGAGTCTTGATGTTCTTCATGTACTGCTGCTGGCGATAGGGAAGCACGCCCTCCTTCTTCGCCCAGCTAGCGTAGACCTCATTGAGGACAGCAGCGAGCTTTGGACTGTTCTTGCGGATCGCCCAGCCTTTCTTTGTCGGCGGACGCAGGACGATGTTCTCGTGTAGCGTGATCTTCGGCAGCACCTGCGCCCACATCTTCGCCTTCCAGTCGTCGACGACCATCGCCTGCAGTAGCCCGCCGTTGAGCATCTCCAGCATGTCCTCGTCTTCGAGAGCATCGGGCACCAGCACGAGGTTGACAGCGGACTTGCCCTCTTTCCTGAGCCGCTCGTTCAACGCCGTCAGGCTCGTGTAGTAACTCGAGGCCTTGCGCACGTGGACGGTCTTGCCGGAAAGGTCCTCGATGGTGGAGATCGCCGGCGATGCCGGCCCGGTGACCAGGATCTCGACGTTGACGAGCTTCTCGTCGGGCGCGACGAAATCGACGACCTTGAGACGTTCCTCGGTTACCGTCAGGTTGCCGATCGCGATGTCGGCCACCCCGTCGTTGAGATCGGTAAGCAGCTTGTCGCGCGTCGCCGCGACGATGTAGACCGTCAACGGGCGCTTGCCGAGTTGCTTCGCGTACTTTTGGTTGACCCAGCGCTCGAAATCCCGGACGAGTTCCGCCCCGAGGCCCCGCTCGCGCCCTTTGTCGATGAAATACAGCGATCGGCTGTATGGCGCGTAGACCCGGATCATTCGCCGCTCGAGCATCTGGTCGAAATCGCCAGTGAAGGGTTTGGTCGCAATCAGGAGCTTCCGCGTTGCCTCGTCGCCCGCGCTCTGCGGTGCCTGAGTCGCCGCGAGGGCCACGGAACCATGCACCGCGAACGCACCGATTGCAAGGACGACAAGAAGTGGTCGCATGTTCATCTCCAATCCGCCGTATTTAGCATGTGGCAATTGCCTTCAGACCAAGGTCTTCACGATTTTCAGCAGCAACGCTTTTAGTGGAACCCTCAACGCGACCATCGCCACCAACGGCAGCGCGAGCGGCACTAGAATCGAAATGATCGATCGCGTACCGATCGGCATCGGACGCATCGCTTTGACCGCCTCGTACATGGCGTTCGCGTCGGTTACCGGACCGATTTCGGGCGCGTCGAGCAGCGGTGCGGACTCCACCGTCTCGTGAAGAATCCAGCGGCGGTGGACGAGCCGTCCCTGCTCGCCGACCAGGTTCGAATATGCAATAAGCGCCTCGCGCTTGGCGGCTAAAAGCGCCGGTGCAAGCGCAAGCAGCGGCAACAGCAGCAATACCGACCAGATGACCACGAACGCGATTACTGGAAGCTTGAGCGAGTCGAGCGTGGTGCCGTGGTGCACGATCTCGTGCGCCCACTGCGACGAGAGCACGGCCGACACGGCGAAGGACACCGGCGCGAACGCCCCGGGAAGTACTTCGAGAAAACCGAGACCCCCGACCCGGTCGGGGTGCGTAGGCACCAGCGACAGTTTCAATCGGCCGATCCGCGCGAACAAGAGTCCGAGCAGTACGAACCGCCACAGCCACCCCAGCAACAGAGCAAGAAACAGCGGTCGCGCCACGTACGCGAACCATAGTCCGCCGAAGCCCAGTCCACCATCCGTGTCGTACGCCCAGGCCATGGAGTCGGTGTGCCGATCCGGCTGATCGACGAGTGACCACGCAATAACCCCGCCGAGCAAAAGGATCCACGGCAGCGACATATTGCGCAGGCGCCGCATGCCGGCGAGCAGTCGCTCGAATCGATCACGCTCGGCCGGTGGAACAACGCCGCTCTTCACGAATTGCGGCACGAAGCGGAGCGATGCCTTGTGCAGCGACCCTTCAGCCAGCACGAACAGCGGAATCGCGACGAGGCAATACACGTGGATCCCGTAGTGCTGCAGCAGCCGCTCGCCGGTCGCATCGCTCCAGAAATGACCTGTGGCGGCAGCCCACACGACGATCGGCAGCCACGCCAGCAGGCCGTAGAACACGGCCCGCCGACCCACGCCCAACCCGCCTCGCGGCGCCAGATGCAGCGTTCGCTGCCAGCGCAGAGGTGGCTCGTTCTCGACAGGCGAGAAGTCGGTATCCGATTTGCCGTTCGAGGTCACGGTACGCCCTGCGCTCATCCCGGAGAAAGGTGGGGCCACCGGCCGGGAGGTGGCAACCGGCGGCCCCTGGACGCCATCATCGCGTCCCAAACAAACGAACGGCTACACCACCGTTTGTGGCGGTTGCGGATCTTCCGCCCGCAATCGCATGTCGTTGCACCCACGGTATCGCAACTGCGCCGCATTCCAGAAGCTATTTCGTCGGCGCGACCTTCTGCCAACTCGCATCGGGATCGTATGCCTTCATCGCACTGGCGACAGCATTGGTGTTCGCGCCGAGATTCTTCTGGTACACGACTCCATCCTGATTGACGATGAACGTCATCACGCCGGTGTCGTCGTACTTCGCCGGCCAGGCCACCAACGCGTAACCCTCGGTCATGCGACCGCCCTTGAGATAGCTGCGAGCGCCACCAGGCGCATTCGCGCCCTGCGCCTTGAGTATCTTGTAGACATAGCCGTGATAAGGTTGTCCCGGCTTCGCGTCAGCGAACTCCGCACCCAGCGGGCTCTCCGGTTCGCCCGGCAACGAAGCCCAATACAGGCCGTCGCGTTTACCCGGCGACGACAATCCGAGGGTCGCATACTGCATGACCCCGTCGCCCTTCCAGTCGCGCGCGTGGTACTCCTTCTGCGCATCCGTATAGGCGAGCACTACCTGGATCGCCGCGAGCTCGTTGCGGCCGATGCGGCGAATGCGCATCTCCTCGGGAGCTGCCTTGGTGTCGAAGCGCCAGCCGTTGGCGACCTTGACGATCGGAATCGGCAGCGTCCAGCCGTGCTTCCCGGCGCCGAGAAATGCCTTGTCGGCACCGGCAGGCACGATCTTGTGCGCCTCGGCCCACGCCGCGAGGAAGTTCGTCACATCGTCCGGATCGACGTTGCTGGCCGGGATGTACTTTTGATAGTCGGGTCCGATCGCCGCCTTGACGGCGTCGCCATCGTGCCGTGCGATGCCGTCGACCAGCGCGTCCGCAGCGGCCTCGGGTGTGGGGTACGCGGTTTGCGAGAAAACCACCGGCGCGATCGCGAGCGACGCGACCACGGCCGCAATATTCAGAATGTGCTTGATGTTTGTCATGTTCATTCGCTCCGTCTCAACGACCGCGTCCGCCGCCACCACCACGGCCACCACCACCGCCACCACTGGGTTGACCGCCTCCACCGCCGGACGGACGTGCGCCGCCACCACCGCCCGACGCGCGCGCCGCGCCACCGCCGCCGCGCTGCGCGGCAGCCTGGCTGGCCCTTCCACGATCCATCTGGGCGCCCGCCTGCGTGCTGTTGGCACCCCGCAGCGCGTTGTCGCGGCTCGCGGATTGCGCCCGCTGGCGCGCGGCATCGCGATCAGCGCTCTGCACCTGATTCCTCGCGGCGCTGCGGTCGACGTTCTGCGCTCGGTTCTGCGCGGCGCTGCGGTCGACGTTCTGCGCTCGGTTCTGCGCGGCGCTGCGGTCGACGTTCTGCGCTCGGTTCTGCGCGGCGCTGCGGTCCACGTTCTGCGCCCGGTTCTGGTTCTGCATCGCGCTGCGGTCGACGCTCTGCGCGCGCTCGCGCGCGGACCCGCTACCGGCGTCGATGCCACGGTTCTGCATCGCCTGGTTGGCGCGGTCACGGCTGGCATCGCGGCTCGCGTCCCTGCCTCGGTACTGCTCGCGGTTGCCTGACTGGTACCGGTTCTGGAGATCCCGGCGCGTCGCATCGCCACCGCGATACGGCGTGCTGCCGCGCCGATCCGGATTGTGATTCCAGTTCGATGTTCTGTTATTGCTGTCGATCCGGCGGTTGACGTTGATGTTGTTGTAGCGGTTGACGTTGATGTTGACGCTGTTGTGGCCCCAGCCCCCGCCCCAGCGGACGCCGCCCCACAACGCGTTCGTGATGCCAATGCCCACGCCCCAGGCGATGCCGGTGGCGATCGGCCGCGACCACCAGAAACCGGGCGGCGGCGGGAAGAAGAACGGCGGGTACGCCACCCACGGCCACGGTCCGTAAACGACCGTGGGATTGAAGGACGGCACAAACACCACCGAGGGCTGCGCCGGCTCGATCACGATCACCTGCGGCGGGGGTGCCGACTGCTGCACGACCACAGGTTGCGTTGCCGAAGGCGGCGCAGGCTCGGGCGTCTGCATCGAAACCTTGACCTGTTCGTTCGATTTCAGGTTCCCCGCAGCTTGCGCCTTCTGACGCAGCCGCTGCACCGAGTCCATCACGTCGTCCGGCTGTGCAAGGAACGCATCGCCCATGTTCCTGACCCAGTCAGGGTTGTCGCCCAACGTGATCACGACTTCCGGAAACGCCACCATTGACGCGACCGAAGGATCCCACGGCTCGTTCTCGACCATCTTGACGGCGTCGTCGCCTTTGGCGTCCGGGTGCGCCTTGGACCAGGCCGTGGCCTTGGCAAAATCGTCGGGATAGGTCGTTGCCATCAGCAGTTGCGCCAGCAACGAGTCAGGATACAGCGCGATCTGCGCCGTCATCTGGTCGAGCTGCTCGTTGCTGAACGGTCTGTCGCTGCTCTGTGCGGCGGCCGCGGCACAGAGCGCGAACCCGGTTATCGCAACTAACCCGCGCAGGACGCGAAGTATTGGGCTTTTCACAAGTGCTCCTTCGTCGAAACAACGTTGTCGCAACGATGCATAACCGCGTGGGCCACCGTGCAGCATCATTTCCCGTGCATTCATACGGTGGCCTTGTAGGGGACCGGCGCACGGACTCTAGCCGAGGAGGCCCGCCCATCACAGCGTCTTGCGGTTAAGAACCGATGCATTACACGCACAGAGGAGGTCTCATTTTTTCAGATATACGATCTTCGTTGTACCGATGGTCCCGTTGAAAGCAAACGGTGCCTGGTCGAAGTAATCGAGCGACACGGGTGAATCCAGATCGATGCCGATATCGAAAGTTGCATTGGATGTGAAATGGAGCGACATGGCTGCCGGTACCCGGCCCTGCCCCACTGCGGTGCCATTCACCTTGAGCGTGACATCCATCGGCCCACCGATAGCTGCGACCAATCTCGATTCGACTTCGATCTTCACCTTCCCAGACGGCAGCTTCTCTTTGGCCTTTATCTTCGTGCGTTGAACCTCGAACAGGTTGAACTCGTAGCTCAGCACGCCGTCCTTCACGTAGCACGTAACGCCTCCGGAAAACCCGGCAAGCGCGTACAGCACCCCATTGGCATTCGCCGGCACATCCACGTCCATGGTCACGAGGCTGCTGTTCTTTCCGAGCTTGGGGGCCGCCGATTCTGGCATTCGGGTCATGGGGCCATCGAAAATCCATTCGGTGAGGGAGGAGGCCGGAGCGTCCTCCGGATGGAACATCGCGGTGGACCACATCCCGCCGCCGATGGGAAGGTTCTTGTCCTTCGCGGATTCGACGATGAAAAGCGCCTTCATCTCCTCGAGTTTCTGCGGATTCGAAGCGGCCAGGTCGTTTGCCTGGCTCCAGTCTTCGTCGATGTTGTAGAGCTCCCACTTGTCCGTCAGGGGAGACCATTCCTTGATCCCCTTCGGCATTCCGCCGACCCATGGGTCCCGCGGGCCGCGGGCACTCGCGAACCAGCCGTCGTGGTAGATCCCGCGGCTCGCCATGATGTCGAAGAACTGGGTCGTCCGCGTTCCCTTGGCCTTGGCATCGCCAAACGCATACACCATGCTGACGCCTTCGATCGGATCCTGCTCGAATCCGTTGACGACCCGAGGCGCGGTGATCTTAGTGAGTTCGTAGATCGTCGGGACGATATCGATCACGTGGTGGAACTGCGGCCGGGCCACGGGATCGGCTTTGATGCGTTTCGGCCAGGATACGGCCATCGGCTGGCGGGTGCCGCCGAAGTAGGCGCCCATGAGTTTGGTGCCCTGGTAAGGCGTGCTGCCCGCCCAGGCCCATCCGGCATGGAACATGTTGTCGGTCTTCGGGCCGCCGAGCGCATCCAGGCCGCCGAGCTCATTCAACGCCGCGATGTGCTGCGAGATCTCGGTCGGGATTCCGTTCTGCGCAAGCTGCTCGCTGATCGTGCCATTCAGGCCTTCCGATGAGGAGCCGTTGTCGCCCCAGATGTAGAAGATCAACGTGTTGTCGAGCTTCCCTTCCCTCTCGATCTCGTCGATGACGCGGCCGGCGTTGTAGTCGGCGTGCTCGGTGAAGCCGGCGAACACTTCCATCAAACGGCGCTGGAATGGTTTCTCTGAGTCAGGAATCGAATCCCACGAAGCCATCGACGCGGGTCGCGGCGTAAGTCGGGCGTTCTGCGGGATCCAACCCTTGGCCTTGGCGCGGGCAAAAGTGCGCTCGCGATACTTGTCCCAGCCGTCGTCGAACTTGCCTTTATACTTGTCGGCCCATTCCTTGAAGATCTGGTGCGGGCCATGCGACGCGCCGGGCGCCCAATACATGAAGAACGGCTTGTCCGGCGCGTAGGCCTTCTGTTCGCGCAGCCACTTGATCGCGTCCTCCGCAATGTCCTCGGTGAGGTGATAGCCCTTTCGCTTCTCGTCGGTGACCTGCGTCGTGTTGCGCGTCAGCGTCGGCTCATACTGCGATGCCTCGCCGGCCAGGAATCCGTAGAAGTACTCGAAGCCATAGCCCGTCGGCCAATAGTCGAACGGTCCCTTGGACGTAATCTGCTCTTCGGGCGTGTTGTGCCACTTGCCCCAGGCCCCGGTGTTGTAGCCATAGTCCTTGAGCACTTCCGCGACCATCGCCGACGACTTCGGGACGATGCCGGTGAAACCGTCGAAGTCGTTGGCCAGCGCGGAAATCTGGCCATTGCCGACGAACGTGGCATTGCGCCCAGTCAGCAGCGCAGCACGCGTAGGCGAGCACATCGCGGTGGAATGGAAACGGTTGAATGAAATCCCCATCTTCGCCACCCGGTCGAGGGTCGGCGTGTTGATCTCGCCGCCATATGTCGAGGGTGTACCCGGTCCGAGGTCGTCCATCAGGATGATCAGGATGTTCGGCGCGCCTTCGGCCAGATGTTTCGACTCGACACGCTTCTTGTACGTGGAATCTTCCATGGTCAGCCCCGCCGTGGAGGCAGAAGGCGTGGGCGGAAACGGCAGGATTTCCTGCGCAAGTGCAACCGTGGCAATCACCATGCCGAGCATGGTGCCGCAGAAGGATCGTATGGCCCTGAGTTTCATGAATTGTGTCCTCACCCTCGTCTAGACGCCGATATTTCTCGGCGAGCGCTTCTTGAATGTCGCGGCGTTCACTTCATTCCGAATACGGTCACGTCGGCCTTGCCCTTCAGGAAGCCCTTCGTGTCGTACCAGAAGTCGATCCTGCGGACGCTGCGCTTGCCGATACCGCGCAGATCGATCGCGCGGCTTTCCCCGCCCTGCGGAATGTTCTGACGGATCGTCGATCTTGTCCGGCTGACCGTTATCGTAAGTAACGACCATGTGTTGCATGTCCAGCGGGGCATCGGTCACCTTGAATTTGATCTTGCGGAAGTTGTCGAATGGACCTTTCACGATGATCGAATCGTGATCCGCCGCGTGATCGGCGTGCGTCTGTCCGATGAGCCGCCATTCTCCGGCACTGCCCGCCCTGGGCTGAACGACCTGCTGCGCGTGGACGGGCGCCACGACGAATGCGAGTGTCAGGATGGCAGCGACCGGGAACGCAAGGACTCGCGGCAGCGACGTGACTCCGGCTTGGCGGGTAGCAACCAACTTCGTCAATAATGCGGACATCTTCATCGAGAATTCTCCAGTGAGTGCGTCGCCGGCCCAAAAAGGCAGCTCTATTGCGTGTGCGGTCAATGATCGTCAGCGGCGATCTGGCATCACTTCAGCTGCACGTTGACGGCATTGATCTTGCCGTCGAACGGGAATGGCTTGCGGTCGAAGTAGTCGAGCGACACCGTCGAGCCGAGGTCCATGCCGACATCGAAGGTTTCGCTCGCCGAGAACGCCGCCGGCACCGTGCGCATCACCTTCGTGCGCGCCACTTCCTGCCCGTCGACCTTGAGCACCACGTCGGCCGGCGATAGCGGCTTGTCGCTCTCCAGCGTGGTTGTGACCTCGATCCGGCGCTTGCCGGCGGGAAGCTTCGTGGCGCTGCGGGCGATGTAGCGCTCGATGATCATCATGTTGTATTCGTAGACGAGCTGACCCTTGTCCATGTACAGCACGAGCCCGCCTCCCGCGCCACCCAGCGCGTAGAGCACGCCGGACGTGTTGTCGCCGATCTCCGCATCGATGGTCACGGTGTTGTTCGCGTGGCCGATCCCCGGCGCCGTGAATTCGGGCATGCGCGTGGTGGTCGCATCAAACTGCCAGCTCGTGTACGGTGTCTTGATGCGGTCCTCGGGGTGGAGGCGCAGCCAGATGCCCGCGCCCAGCGGATAGACCTGGTTGGCTCTGGCCTGCTGATCGAACACCTTCTGCAATTGCGCCAGACGCTTCGGATCCTTGGCGGCGAGATCGTCCGCCTCCGAGAAGTCCCTGGTGATGTTGTAGAGCTCCCAACGGTCCTTGGCCGAATCCCATTCGGCGAGGCCGGGCGCTCCCGGTAGCCACGGCACCAGCGGCCCGAATGTCGCCGCGATCCAACCGTCCTGGTAAATGGCGCGGCTGCCGTTGTTGTCGAAGTACTGCACACGCTTGCGTCCCGGCGCCTTTGCATCGGCAAACGTGTAGGCGAGGCTCACACCATCGATCGGGTCCTGCACGAAGCCGTCGACGATTTTCGGTGGCTTGATGCCGACAATCTCGTAGATGGTCGGCGCGATGTCGTTGACGTGATGGAACTGCGCGCGCGGCGTGCGGTCCGGCTTGATGCCCTTCGGCCACGAGATGACCATCGGGTTGCGCGTGCCGCCGAAGTGCGAGGCGATCAGCTTCGTGTACTGGAATGGCGTGTCGCCGGCCCACGCCCACCCGGCGTGATACATGCTGTCCGTCTTGGGACCGCCGAGCACATCGAGGCCGCCCATCTTCTCCAGCGCCGCGAGTTGCTGCTCGACCGTGTTCGGGATGCCGTTCTGCGCCAGCAGCTCGCTGATCGTGCCGTTCTGACCTTCGGCGCTGGCGCCGTTGTCGCCGAAGATGTAGATGACGATGGTGTTGTCGCGGATGCCGAGCCGGTCGAGCTCGTCGATCAGCTTGCCGGCCTGCACGTCGACGTGCTCGACAAATCCGGCGAAGATCTCCATCAGCCGCCGCTGGAACGGGCGCTGCGCCTCGGGAATGCTGTCCCACGACGCCATGTTGGCGGCGCGCGGCGTGAGCTTGGTGTCCGCCGGGATCCATCCCATCGCCTTCTGGCGCGCGAAAACACGGTCGCGATAAGCATCCCAGCCATCGTCGAACTTGCCCTTGTACTTGTCGGCCCATTCCTTGAAGATCTGGTGCGGACCGTGTCCGGCACCCGGCGCCCAGTACAAGAGGAACGGCTTGTCGGGCGAAAACGCCTGATGGCGCCGCAGCCAGTCGACACCGTGCTGCGCGAGGTCTTCGCTCAGATGGTATTTCTCGTCGTGCGGCGGCTCGATCTGGTTGGTGTTTTCGACCAGCCGCGGTTCCCACTGCGAGGTCTCGCCAGCGATGAAGCCGTAGAAATAGTCGAAGCCATGCCCGGTCGGCCAGCGATCGAACGGACCCATCGCGGTGGTCTGGTCGGCTGGCGTGTTATGCCACTTGCCGATCGCCGCCGTGTTGTAGCCGTAGTCGCCGCAGCACTTCCGCCATCGTGGCCGACGTCTTCGGGATCACGCCGGTGTAGCCGTCCCAGTCCACCGCGCGTTCGGCGATCGTGCCGTTGCCGACACGCTGGTGATTTCGCCCAGTCAGCAGTGCGGCGCGCGTCGGCGAGCAGATCGACGTCGTGTGGAACGTGTTGTAGCTGATGCCCTCGTTTGCAAGCCTGGAGAGCGTCGGCGTGCTGATCTCGCCCCCGAAGGTCGATGCCTGTCCAAAGCCGACGTCATCGATCAGGATAATGAGCACGTTCGGTGCGCCGGGCTTGAGGTGCGCGGGCTGCGCGCGGCGCTTGTGCACGGAATCCTGCAGGCGAGGCGCGGCCTTGCTCGCCGAGGGCACCGGCGGGAATGGCAAGACGGAGCCGTCGCTCGGGGTGGTGGTCGCCGTGGCAGCATGACCAGGCAAGCTCGCGCCCATGCCGAGGCAGAGGAGCACCGCCACGACTCCGTACCGGCCGGTTCTATTCATGACCGTTCTCGCTTCGATTGGAGTTGATTTTTCGAGGGCAGAGGTGAAAACGTCACCGCGCGTATTGACAGGATCGATCATTAGAACTTGTAGACCATCTTCAGCCAGATGTAGTCGCCGTTCAGGCGATTCTTGGTCTCCAACTCCGGCAGCCACTTGAGTTCGACGAGCAGTTTGGACTCGCCGATCGGTTGGATATACCCCAGCACCGGACCGATGCCGGAGGTGCGACCCTTGAAGCAGCCGAGGGTCGCGCCGGATCCACTGTCGCAAGTCACCTGTTCGAAGTACCACGCTTCCGCGCCGAAGTTCAGGAACCCCGAGCCGAGCGGCATGATCTGCTGGATCGCCGCGTCGACGGTCAGGTAGCTGCCGCTCTTGTAGCTCGTGTCGTTGTTCTCGGTGTTCATCGCGTAACCGACGTGGATCGCCGCGTTGAACCCCGACTTCGCGTTGTTGTACGAAACGCCGACGTTCGGGTCGAACGTCCAGTAGTTCAGCCCGGGGTTGCCGAGCCGACCTAGCTTGTAGCTCCCGGTCGGCGCGAAGATCGGCATCAGGAAGTCGTACTGGAGGTCGCCGTCCTTCCAGCCCAGCAGCACCGGCACGATCGTGACGTCGCCGACGCCGTCGACCTTGCTGTCGATCTGCTTGCCGCCCAGCGCGACGGTGTCCCCGCTGACGTGGATCCACGAGTAGGGCAGGAACGCAGCGACGCTGTAGGTCGCGCCGCCCAGCACCTTCTGCTCGAACCCGTAGCCGCCGCCGAGCACAAGCGTGTTGACGGTTGCATTGGTGTTGGCGACGATGCCGGCGGCAGTGGGAATCGTTGCCGAGGCGTCGCCCTGGTAGTTGATGTACATCGGCTTGAGGAACCAGCCGGGCGTTGTCGGTGGCAGGTCGACCAACGTGGCATTGGCGCCGGGCAGCACGTGCGACACGCCGCCTTCGCCGGCGATGGCGAGGGGCGACGCGGCAACGAGGACGGCGAACATCGCGGCCGCCGGCCAGGCCTTGCGGTGCAGCGCCACTCGATTCAACTTGGTTGGCTTCAGCATTCTCCGGATCCTGCTGTCGGAATGAGACCTTCCGCGAGCGATTTCGCTGCAACGGCGCATGGCGTGTACCAGATCGGCGCCTCGGCCTTGGCAGTCCCGGCCAGGACTGCAGCCGCCAGCGCGACAACCAGGGCGACGCGCTCTGCGCGGGCAATCGACAAGAAGCCGTTCGAATTCGAATCCATGGGGTTTTCCTTTCGCATGATGGTCACAAGCCGCCGTTCAATGGGTTGGAAGCAAGAGCGCAATCCCAGCGCGAACGACCCACCTCTGATTCCCGAAATCGTCCTTGAAGTCGTAGTCGACCTCGAAATTCGGCCGCCACTTCTGGCCCCAGAAGCTGACGACCTGTCCATAGTTCACGCCAACCAGCAACGATGCCCAGCGCGAATTGTGCGTGTCGTAGACCAATGCGCTGTTGCCGAGCGAAAGCGAGCGCCCCTCGCCCAGCTGATAGCTGTAGATGGGCTGAAGGTTGATCAGTCCGACACTCTGAGCGCTGTCCTTGCCCGCGAACGAGAAGAACGTCTGCGCGAACAGGCCCCAGTTGTACTGCTTCGACGAGGAGTTGACGAAACCGAGCGCCGGGCCTGCGGTCCACTTGTCGGTGGTCAAACCGTCCTGCCCGGTCGGCAGCGTGCCTGAGATGCCGACACCCCAGCGACCCCAATCTGCGCCGAATACGACAAGATCAAAGATAGTGGTGTCGGCGAATCCCGTCGCGCCCGATGGGGTAGAGGTCACGTAAGGCTGCGTGACACGGAAGATCTGGTTTGTGTCGCCAAGCGTAAACGGTATCGCGGCGCGGAACACGAGTTGATTCGCGGAGTCGTTCGAACCGTGAGAGTCGGCCGTATACCAGTCGTAGAACTGGAAGGACATCAGCGACGCAGTCGGGTCGGTAGCCTGCGCGGCCAGCTCGTCAACGCTTTCGCTTTGCTGCGCCGCTATCGACGACGGCGCGAGTGCCAACCAAGCCGCCACAAGCGCCGCGCCAGTCGCACGGTGTTTGCCGTCTGCCATACGCACCCTTTGAGACCGGGACACATCGATAACAAGGCGCAACCGTCGCGCGAGCAGCCACGACTGAATCCCCGTGGCCGCGGGCGGTGGGTCGCGCCTCGGTTATCCCAATGGCGCTACGACGACGTATTGCACCGACGTCCCGACATACTGCGGCTGGTACCACGTGCCGCCGCAGTTGCTGTAGCCGATGCCGTTGACGACCGTCGTCGTGCACGCTGGCGGAAGCGTATAGACCATCGACCCGATCACCGCTGACGTGATCGCGGCCGTCGCGCCAATCGCGACACCGGTCGCGATCGGGTGGTGGTGATCGTCCCAATCATTGTCACAGCAGCCACGGTGATTGACGTCCACGTTGACGTTGGTATTGCGGTCAACGTTGACGTTGGTGTTGCGGCTGACGTTGGTGTTGCGATTGACGTTGGTGTTGCGATTGACGTTGGTGTTGCTATTGGCGTTGACGTTGCGGTTGGTGTTGACATTGCGGTTGGCGTTGGTGTCGCGGTTGGCGCCGGCGCTCACGTTGTTGCGCGCGTTACCGCCGCCCTTAACGTCGCGGGCCGCAGCGGGCACCGACACTGACACGCTGATAGCAACGGCAAGGACAGCAGCTGCGCGGGCGGGGAGGGATCGATTCATCTTCATGGTGTGTTTCCTGTCTTGGCCTGGGGGATGGTCACTGGTCCGCTTCTTTGACGGCGATCCTGGTCGCGTCCTTCGGCGGGGCGAAGGTGAACGCCGCCGCATCGGGCGCGGATCCAGCCTTCCAGGTGAGAATGGAGCGGCGCTCCGGCTGGGCCGGGTCGCCGTCGGTCCCGGTGACAACCAGCTTCCGCGGCAGCGGTGCCGCGCCCCGTTCGATGCAGATCTGCCAGTCGACTCCGGGCTGGCGAAATGCCAGCTGGTCGCACAGCACGCCGCCAACGAGCTGCGGTCCCACGTAGATGGCCTCGGTGATCGACTTGGTGTCGAAGCGATCGGTGCCCATCAGGAACAGATCGGCGAGCGGAATTTCGAGATCGTACTTCTTGGCCGCCACTCCGATCGTTTCGCCTATCGTGCCGGGCGCGTTGAACGAGCCGTAGTACTTGAGCTTCTCCGCGTAGATCGTGACGGTCTTCCCGTTGTAGTAGATCTTGCGGCTGCGCTGCGCGGACGTGGAGTAGACCCGGAGCTTGTCAGGCATGCGGGCGGCGATCTCCACCGAGTTCGCATTCTCGACCTTCTGTCCGGAGTCGAGCACCTCTTCCACGGTGACATCGGCGTTGACGGTAAACGCCTTGAGCGAGCGCAGGTACGCGCCCATCGCATTGAGGCGTTCGATTGCTTTCTCGTTGACGACTGCAGCGTCCGTGGGGACGGGTGCGGGCTGAGCCGCGGGGGCCGGGGGTGCCGCTTGCTGGGCAAGGGCCGGGGTCGTCGCGCATGCGAAGGCGAGAAGAATCGCCCCCGACACGTGCGCGCGTTTGGAGGGCCGGAATGGGGTTGCGCGGGTCATGACGTTGCTCCTTGGGCTGTGCGATGGTGCGCGACCATAACCCGTCAACGACGCCGACGCTATTGAACCTTAGGTCAATACGAGCATCAGGCGCAGCGCGCACATCAAGTTGTCACCAGGGCTGTAACAACTTCGCGGCGGCGAGCCCCCGATCGTTCGCCAGGTTGAAGATCCCGCAGACTGGATTTGACGGTGCTCACTCCACGGGTTCGCGCTTGCGCCACTGCCTGTGGTCGCGAGGATGACAACACCGCCAGAACTGTCACGTAACCGTCATGTTGACTGCATTGTGAAAGAAGTGGATCTTTGTGGTTACAGGAAGGGAGGCGATGACTCTCAGGATCAAATGCACCTGTGGAAATTGGACTAATCGTGACTCACGCCACCGAATACCACGCCTCGGCCAACCAAAGCCAGGCGACGCAGATCGTCTGCAACGGGTTCAACTATTCGTCGACCGCATCCGATACCCCCTTGAGCCCCATTGGGCTCGATAGGTTTGTCGTGTCTTTCACGAACGGGCACGAAGCGATCCGCGGGGCCATCGTTCGATGACGCTCGTCACCCGCCGCACCGAGTGGGTATTGCTGACAGTAACGCTGCTGGCCCTTGGCGCGGTCGTTGCCTACATGCGCTACCTGGAACACAACAATGCGGAAGTCGCCGAGAGTGCTCGGCTGCAAGGCCAGACCAAGACCGTCGCCGACAATCTGCACCGGCAACTGCAGGCCATCAACAACGCCCTGGCCGGCGTGCGCGACGACTTGCGAGAGCGCAGCGATGTTCAGGCAGCGACGGCAGCGTTGCGCAATCTCAAGTTCCTGACCGATGTCATGCCAGGCCTGCGCGGGGTCGTCGTTCTGGACGCGCGCGGCAAAGTGGTAGCTGCGAACCGCGATGAGTTCCTGGGCCTTGACGTCAGCGCACGGGACTTTTTCACCGCGCCGCGCGCCAGCCCGGACCCGGCCACGCTGTATGTGTCACCGCCATTCACGACGGCGCGCGGCGTGTACTCGATCAACGTGGGTCGCGCAATTCTCGCCCCCGATGGTGAGTTCGCCGGCGTGGTGACGGCCACGCTGGACCCCGAGTACTTCGACGTGGTCATGCGGTCGGTGCTGTATGCGCCCAACATGCACAGCTTCCTTGCGCACGGCGACGGCTGGCAGTTCCTGAGCCAGCCGGAGTACCCTGGCACGCAGGGCGTGAACTTGAACCATCCCGAAGCCTTGTTCACCCGCCACATGCAGAGCGGGCAGATCGCCACCGTGCTCTCTGGCACTCTTAGAATGACCGGCGCTCAGCGCATGCAGGCGATGTACACCCTGCAACCTGCCGACCTGCACATGGACAAGCCGCTGGTCATTGCGGTCGGGCGTGAACTGTCGGACATCTACCGGCCATGGTTGCGACAAACCGAGCTCTACGCCGCCTTGTTTGTCCTCCTGGCCGCCGCGTCCTGCGTCACGCTCGCCGGGCTGCAGCGGCTCCGCGCGGCCGCCGCCGCCCGGGCTGCCGAGCAAGAACGTGAGCGCCGAAGGCTCGAGCTGCAACGCAGGGCACAACTTTCCGAACGCTTGCAGGCGAGCGAGGCCGGCTTGCAGCAAAGCGAACAACGGCTCACCCTCGCCGCCGATGCCGCCAACCTGGGCGTCTGGAATCGAGACTTGGTGACGGACGCTGTCTGGGTGTCCGATCGTTGGCGAACGCTGTTCGGCTTCACTCCTTCAGAGCGGGTGGAATTTGCCGACGTGCGAGGGCGGATACACCCCGAAGATCGCGCTGCGTTCAGCGCCGCAATCAGCGATGCGATTCGTGGCACGAGCCGGTACGAGATCGAATATCGTATCGTGCTGCCGGATGGCCGGGTGCGCTGGATCGCGTCGCGCGCTCGCGTCGAAGTCGACTCGGGCGGCAAGGCAGTCTTTTTGCACGGTGTGTCGCTCGATATCACGGCGCGCAAAGAAGCCGAGCTCGAGGTCCAGCAACAGCGCAAGGAGGTGGCGCATCTTTCCCGCGTCACGATGCTCGGTGAGCTGTCCGGCGCACTGGCGCATGAACTGAACCAGCCGCTCACCGCCATTCTCAGCAATGCGCAGGCGGCGCGGCGCTTCCTCGCCCAAGACAGCGTCGATCTGGATGAGCTGCGCGACATCCTGCAGGACATCGTCGATGAGGACAAGCGCGCCGGCGAAGTCATTCGCCGCCTGCGCGTGCTGCTCAGCACCGGCGAGACACAGCGGCAAAGTATGGACGTGAACGAGGTCGTGTCGGAGGTGTTCAAACTGTTGCGCAGCGACTTGGCAACCCATGGTGTCATGCTGCAAGCCGAACTCGCCCCCGGCCTGCCGCACGTCAATGCCGACCGCGTGCAGCTGCAGCAGGTCGTCATCAACCTCGTGATGAACGCCTGCGACGCCATGGGCGCCGTCGCCGCCATCGACCGTCGGCTCATCGTACGCACAGAGCTTGCGGCGGGTGTCGGCGTGATCGTGTCGGTCATCGACCAAGGCTGCGGGATCCCCGCTGAGCATGTCGACAAGGTTTTCGATTCTTTCTACACCACCAAGACACATGGCATGGGACTTGGCCTCTCTGTCTGCCGGAGCATCATTAGCGCCCACGGCGGGCGGCTTTGGGCAGAGAACAATCCCGACCGCGGGGCGAGCTTCCACTTCTGGGTGCCGCTGGACACACTGAAGGCGGCATGATTACCGCCCCCACCGTCTTCCTGGTGGACGATGACCCCGCGGTTCTGAAGGGGCTGTCGCGCCTGCTGCGCTCGGCCGGCTTCAGCGTGGCCCAATTCGAGTCGGCGCAGGCTTTTCTGGAGGGCGACAATTGCTCTGCGCCGGGCTGCATCGTTTTGGACGTCGCCATGCCCGACCTCGACGGTCTCGGGCTTCAGGAAGCCCTGACCGCCCGCAACAGCGAGCTGCCAATCATCTTTCTCACCGGTCATGGCGACATTGGTATGAGCGTGCAGGCGATGAAAGCTGGCGCCACCGATTTTCTGACTAAGCCCGTCGATGAGACCAAGCTGCTCGACGCCGTCCGGGCTGCCATCGAGAAGAACGATCTGGCCCGTTTGGAGCGCGCAGAGCTGGACGACATTCGGCAACGGTTTTCCACACTCACTCCGCGCGAGCGAGAAGTGCTGGCGCTCGTGGTGTCCGGGCATTTGAACAAACAGTCTGCCGCCGTGCTCGGCACGGTGGAACAGACCATCAAAGTCCACCGTGCCCGCGCGATGGAGAAGATGAAGGTGAACTCGCTGGCCGAACTGATGCGGCTGGTCAACCGAGCCGGCATTGTCGGGCCAGATACTAAGACCAAGTGATCGCCTAAGGCACGGCGCGCACCTCGCGCACCTCGCATTGAACGAAGGTCCAATAGCCTCGGTCTGGCCAAAGCGTTACGGTTGCGCGGGTGCCCAAACAATCAGCATTCATTGCGATCGACGACGACGAGGCGCACGCTTTTCGCGACTCGCTGCGGCTGACGGCTTTGTTTGGTATTTGGGACCCCGGCGCGAATACCGCCGTAATGCGATCCCTCGTTTCGACTGGGATTCCGATTGGAAAAGACGTCGCCGTGAGACAGCGACAGCGCGCTTGCGCCAGCATCGTCGAAGCAGAAACCTAGGCCCTCTCCGCGCCAGCAGGCCGACGCGGATAGCGTCTGAAAGCGAAATCATCAAACCACATGAAAGGTCAACCATGAATGCCAACATTCTCTCGCTCGCCCAGCAAGCCTTGGGCGGTGACTTCAACAAGCTCGCCAGTCAGTTCCTCGGGGAATCGGAAAGCGCGACGCAATCGGCGATGCGTGGCCTGGTGCCTGCGGCGCTCGGCGCCATCGTGCAGAAGGGTGCGACTGCGCAGGGAGCAGCTGGCCTGTTATCGATGTTGAACGGTGCGAACCTTGACGCCAGCATGTTCGGCAACATCGCCGGCTTGTTCAGCGGCGCGGGCAGTGGCGCACAGAACCTGCTCAAGGCAGGCACCAGCCAGTTCGTGCCGGCACTTTTCGGCAACAAGGCCGGCGGGCTGGTCAATTCACTCGCATCGACGAGCGGCATCAAGACGTCATCGGCGACCAACCTCGTCGCGATGGTCGTGCCACTCATCTATACATTCCTGAAGAAATTCATTGGCGAGAACAAGCTCGACGCCAGTGCGCTCGCGTCCTTCTTTTCGAAACAAGGTCCGAACCTGCAGGGCGCGCTCGACGGCCGCATCACGGGAGCGCTGGGCTTCGCCACCCCCGCGGCGTTCCTCGGTGGCCTCGGTGCTCAGGCAGCGGACGCCACGAAACGTGCCGGTGCTGCCGTCGTTGGCGGTAGCGCCACGGTAGCCGGCTTCGCGGCGAATAGCGCCGCCACCGCAGCGGTCACGACCAAGTCAGCCTTGATGCGCTGGTTGCCGTGGCTGCTCGCCGCAGGGGTGCTACTCTTCCTGTGGAGCCTTTTTGCGCACAAGCCAGAGCCCGTGCCGGCTCCGACGCCGACTGCGACTGCCCCGGCCCCGGATGTCGTGGCTACCCTCGGGTCAACGGCCAAAGTGTACTTTGATGTCGGTTCGGCCGAAATCGGCGGAGCAGGCAGCCAGACCATTAGCGCGATCGCCAATCGCATCAAGAAGGAAGGCGCAAAGGTCGACCTCACTGGCTACGCCGACAAGACCGGCGACGAGGCGAAGAACATGGAGCTCGCGAGGGGGCGTGCGAAGGCAGTCCAGGACGCGCTGATAGTCGCGGGCATCGCCCCGGACAACATCGGCATGAAGCCACCCCTGTTCGTGACCGGCGCCATTAACGATGCCGAGGCGCGTCGCGTCGATATCAGCAAGCAGTAACCGTGTCAGTCCCGTCCGCCACCCGATCCCATTGGCGCGACTGCCGTACCCAATCGTAGCCGCAGGCTCGAGTCGATCGTCGGCAGCGTTGTGATCACGCTGCCGGCGGAGCGGCCCTGATGGGGGTTCATCAGGCCGAATAGAAACGCGTTGGCGCGAAACGACACATCCAGCCGGCCGCCTGCCCACTCGTATCAGCCGAGGTCGCGATGCAGGTCTTCGTGGCGGCAGCTTGCTCTTGCGAGAGGGCGGTGCTCAAAACGTATCAAGCCATTCACATCCGAGAGTCGTCGCCCGCCGTACTCGGAGCGCACACGAGCTTGCGAATCGAATCATGACGTGCCGCCGCCTTCGCCGCTGATGAATGGGACGTTACCGGGCGCGACAAAGGAGCCATCAAACTTGGCTGACGGGTACGGCCTGTTCGTATTGCACAGGCGCTTCCACGCTGCGCCGATTTCCGTCGCACTCGCAAGGATGCGATCTTCCGGGCCCATGTTCTTGTGGCCGTCGATTGGGATGGCCCTGACGTTGTCCTTGAAGCGCAGCATACGCGTCGTGTCATTGAAGCCGTGTTCCCGCGCGGTAAATATGCCGAGGATTGTCATGAGTTTTCCTGTTGGTCTACAAAGCCGCCCCATCGCGACGTTGTCGGTGAATCGGGAGGCACGGGTGAGTTCGCTGCACCGCATTCGACCGCAGCAGCAACGAGGACGGCGTGATCACAGGATGGAACCGTAATCCGGCTGACTGCGTCGCGGCTATTGCACCTTGGTCCAATAGCCTCGGCTTGGCCGAAGCGGTAGGGTTGCACACGGTGCCCAAACAACCATCATTCATTGCCATCGTGGACGACGAAGAGCCGATTCGGCGCGCACTCCTGCGGCTGATGCGCTCGGCTGGCCTTGAGGCACAGTGCTTTCCTTCGGGCGCAGAATTCCTGGATTCGCTGGCGACCCGAGAGCCCCGCTGTGTGGTGCTCGATCTGCACATGCCTGGCATGAGCGGCTTCGAAGTGCAAGCTCGTCTCGTCCACTCGTGGCCGCATTTGCCCGTGATCATCGTCACCGGTCATCACTCGACAGAGACGCAGACACAGGCGCTGTCGGCGCGTCCGCTTGCCTATCTGCTCAAACCTATCGACGATCAGTTGCTGCTCGACGCCATCGGGCGGGCAGCGAAGTAGCACGCTTCCTCAGTCGCGCAGGGCACGGCAATGAAACCGAACGAGCGTGTCCTACAACGCTGACCCGCATAACGTAGTTATCAAGGAGCAAGTCATGGGATTATTGAATTTCATCAAAGAAGCCGGCGAAAAGTTGTTCAGCAAGGGCAATGCGCAGACTGCGATGGCACAGGCGCAGGCCGATCCTGCCTCGGTAGAGAACTCGAAGGCCGCCAACGATGCCGCTGGCGACGCCATTCTGTCTTACATCGACGGACAGGGACTGAAGGCCACCGGCTTGACCGTCACCTTCGACGGCGCGACAGCGGCGGCGACAGTGTATGGCGTTGCGCCCGACCAGGCGACGAAAGAGAAGATCGTCCTTTGTTGCGGCAATGTCTCCGGTGTCGTTGCGGTCAACGATCAGATGACCGTGGATCAGAGCCAGCCGGAAGCTCAGTACTACACGGTCGTGCATGGCGACACGCTGTCGAAGATTTCCAAGCAGTACTACGGGGACCCGAACAAATACAACGCGATCTTCGAGGCGAACAAACCGATGTTGAAAAGCCCGGACCTGATCTATCCGGGACAGATGCTAAGAATTCCAGCTCAGTGAGAGCTCGAAAGTAAGCCCTTTCGCGACAGCTTCAATCGCCCTAGCGCAGCTCGATGCCTATTATCTAGAGGATAAAAATGCACCTCATTTGGACTATTCTCATTGGCTTCGTTGCAGGCGCCGTTGCCAAGATATTCGCTCCAGGAACGGGTCCTTCCGGGTTCTTTCTGACCGCCGCACTAGGTATCGCAGGCTCTCTGATCGCGACGTTCCTGGGACAATTCGTCGGCTGGTACAAGGAGGGAGACTCTGCGGGCTTCATTGGCGCAACGGTGGGCGCGATCATCCTGCTCGCCATCTATCATTTCGTCCGTAAGAACAGAGCGTAGTCTCGGCGACCGCCTGTTCTACGCAGCAAAGGAGACAGCAATGGCATTCGATCTTGGCGGACTGTTGCAGCAGTACCTGGGCGCCGGAGCGGGGCAAGCAGCCGGCAACGCACCGGACCACTTCCATCAGGTGGCGCAAGCGGCACCCCCTGACGTCGTAAGCCACGGGCTGGCGGAAGCATTTCGTTCAGATCAGACGCCGCCTTTCGGTCAGATGGTGAGCCAGCTGTTTGCACAAGGCACGCCAGAACAGAAGGCGGGGATGCTGCAGCAGCTTCTGGGCGGCCTGAATCCCGCTGCGCTGGCTGCGCTCGGCGGCAGCGGCGCGCTTGGCAGCCTGTTGTCGGCGGGCTCGAGCGCCGTGCCGGCGGCGATTTCACCAGGACAGGCGTCCCAGCTCACGCCTGCTCAAGTGGAGCAGATCGCCGCGCACGCCGAGAAGCAGAACCCGAGCGTCATCGACACGATGAGCAACTTCTACGCGCAGCACTCCGGGCTCGTCAAGACGCTTGGCAGCGCAGCGTTGACCATCGCGCTGGCCAAAATAGCCAACCGGATGAAGACCTGAGTTTTATTAGGCGCGAGCTCTTTGCTGGCACTGCCTCGCTGCGTACGATCAAGAATTTCAGCCACAATCCCTATCGTCGCGTGGAGGTGCTTGCGCAAATCGACCACAGCGTGACCTAGTCCGTCGCGCTCTTACGCGGAGTAGCCATCGATGTACTCCGCTAGCTAGCGCTCAGCGGCGTCGGGGCAATCAATCTAACCCCGGCGGCCCTTCGGCATGACAGCAAGAACTGTGCCTTGGGAACGCTCGATGCAATCCGCCATCAAATCGAGAGAGGGCACACCCGCCTTCAGCCTGTGGCGCGTCGATCAACAAGGTCCCGCCGGTCCGCTTCACTTCGTGTGGACAGTGCTCGACGTGTCGCACCAACACCTCCCGCGAACGTATACACTGCCCGCCTGAAGCGGACGTACATCACGGCTGGAGCCGCCGATTACATTTGTGCAGGAGAGCGCTATGAAGAAATGGTACTTCGCTGTCGCGATGATGTTTCTTGTCGGTGCCGCCTCGGCTGGGGATAAATCGGTGGCCGCGTCGACCGCGTCCGTGAATGGCAAGGTCCTCGAGGTCAAGGACGGCGGGGGATTTACCTACCTTCGTCTCACAACCAAAGACGGAGAGACGTGGGCGGCGATTGCGAAAACACCGGTCAAAGTGGGCTCCGAGGTCACGATCGAAAACGTGACGATCATGCAGAATTTCGAGAGCAAGACGTTGAAGCAGACGTTCGACCGGATCGTCTTCGGTTCCCTCGTCGCGGGTACAACCGGCGCCGCACCAGCTGGTGACATGGCTGCGCTGCACGCCGGTGTCACGAGCAGTTCGGACAGCGGCGATGTCAAGGTCGCCAAGGCCAGCGGACCGAATGCGCGTACGGTTGCGGAAATCGCTACGAGGAGAACAGAACTCAAGGATAAAGCGGTCGTTGTTCGCGGCAAGGTCGTGAAATTCACGCCAGGGGTGCTCGGAAAGAACTGGATCCATCTCCGCGACGGATCGGGTTCGACATCGGACGGCACCAATGACGTAGTCGTCACGACGAGTGACGAAGCCAAGATCGGAGATATCGTGCTGGTCAAAGGCGTTGTGCACATCGATCGGGACCTTGGGTCCGGATATTCGTTCAAGGTGCTGATCGACGATGCGACGCTTCACAATTGACCATTCGGGCAGCGCCCGAGATTTACAGCGCGACGAGGTCGTACCTTATTTTTGGGGCTCCGTCACGTAACGCTGTTTGAATTCCTCCTGCTGTCTTTTGCGCTCGGCCCTCTCCTCGGAGGTCATCTGGCCGAGGAACCAGCGATGGTTCTCGCTCGATAGCGTCGTGTCGATCAGCTTCTGCACACTCCTCGCGCCATCCGCATTTGTCCCCCCGGCAGCGATGGCCTTGCTCACCACCTCCTGCGCTTGAGGGATGAATTCTGTGTAGAACGCTTTGGCGACCTCATAGAGGCCGTGCCAGTGGGTGTAGTCTGGTCCTTGCATCGAGGCACCATGGCGAGCCCGGCGACCTTGATGATGCCAAATCTCGTACCAGGTCCACTCGATCTTGGTGGAAAAAGGGGTGTCTCCGATCAGACCGTTCTTCTGCAATGCCGCAAAGATGGCAGACCCTGGCTTGCCGAATTTGTCGTTGTAGAGTTCCACCAGCCCGTCGTATTGCGTGTAGAAGCTGCTTGCAAACGCCGCCGAATGACAATTCGAGCAGACATCCTCCATGTTCTTGCGGCGCTGCTGCCAGGGGATGGGGTTCTTGAGGCCGAGAGTCAGGTCGGCTGCTTCAGGACGAATCGAGACCGCCGGGCGGTTGTTCCACGAGATGCGCGCACCGATGTCGTGCGTAACGGGTTGCGTGGGCGTTGCACTCATGTGACACGTCGCGCAGGTCGGTCCGACGCTGTAGTCTTCGCCCACGATCCACTTCGGGTTGTCAATGTTCAGCGTCCCTGCATTGGCAAAGTATGAAATCCCGTGCTTCGACTCCTCGTAGATTTCCTTTTGCGGGTGATCGGGACCGAGGTGGCATTTGCCGCACGTCTCGGGCTTACGCGCCTGAGCCGCGGAAAACACATGGCGCTGGTGGCAGGCTGAACACGTGCCGCGCGAGCCATCCAGGTTGATGCGGCCGATGCCAGTATTCGGCCACGTGTCCGGCGTCGGCTTGCCGTCTTTGCCCATTCTCACGGTCGAACCATGACATTGCTGGCACCCGTTCACGAGCAGTGCCGAGCCGCCGAAGAACGCCTTGTTTCCCTCGACCACCTCGGCGAGCGTGTTGTCGAGCGAGCCCAGGATTTCGCCACCCTTCGCATGGTGCGAATTGGCGAATTCCTGACCTTCCTTGGCATGGCATCTGGCACAGTCGGACGGGGTGACGACGACGTGAATAAAGTGACCATTGTGCTCCACTCCACCCGCGTCACCGGGTTTGGAGCCATGACATTCGAAGCATCCGACGTTGCCCCGAAAGTGTTTACTCGCCCCCCACTGCTGGTAGATCCCTGCACTCTGCGACTTGTGGCATCCGATGCACGCCGTGCTCTGGTCCGACAGTCGGTCGTAGAGAACAGGCGCTGCGCGTACACATGTGGTTCCAAGAGGCAACAGCAGGCTCGACAGGAGAAGCGCCCGGAATTGTCCGCCCATGATCCCGCCCCCCATTCAACGGCACATCCAAATCTCCACGTCGGAACGGGCTACATCAGTTCCCAGCTGTCCCGACCCTACCTAGACGAGGAGGATGCACCGCGCACCGTGCATCGCTGTTGACGCAGATCAAGCTCCGAGGATGACGAGGTGCTGGTTCGGCCGGGCGCGACGCTATCCGGGTTTGCCGTCGAGTCTGCTGCTCGACAACACCGGCCAATAGCGAATCGGGTATGGCGCAAACGCGATGGACCAACAGCTGCCGGAGACTACGACCGTCGCCAGATAGGTTCCGCAGCGCCCGCAGGTGCTGCCGCCTCAGCCTACTGCGGATTCGATCAGGTGAGCCGCCGGGTAGTCGCGCTCCGCTCCGTGTGCAATCACAGGGCACCGAAGTCCAGGCATGCTCGGCCCGCGAGATGCGCAATTGCACGAGCGAGCGAGCGCGGTCGGGGTTCGGGAAGTCCTGCACAAGCCGCTGCAGAACAAGGATATCGTCGAGTGTTTCGGCCGCGTCTTGCCCCGGCCGTCCACGTGATCGGGTTTGCGCGGACGCTGTGACCTGGATCGTACGGCCGGCCTTCGTCGCCGGCCGCATCGCTGAAGCCGGCAAATGACGACGCGTGTCGATGTCTTGTGGCGACGCGATTCCGTCTCAGACGAAATCTTTCGCACATGCAACGAAATGCTCGCATGATGCTTCACGTTCACAGTGTAGTTGTGTACCGGCCGGCTTGGGTCGGGACATTCGACGACGCGCGGTATCTGCGCGCTCGCTGACTTGCGAGGCTACGACCTGCATCCGGGTGATACCGCGCGCCTGGCTGCAGCGTAGCGCCGTTCCCGCGCGCTTCGAGTAAAAGCCATGGACGCTCCATTATCTCGCGTAACTGGTCATTCCCAGGAATAACGCCAACCGGGACTGGAGCTTGCGAGCTTGGCGCAGGGATTCCTTCAGAATCTTGCGCTCGAGTTCATTGAGACTGTCCAGCTGCAGAAAGTTGTGCACCGGCTGCCCTGATTGCAGGAGCGCATCCTGGCGTTTCAGACGCAGTCTTTGCAGAAACTCCAGACCTTGTACCCACGCGGCCACTTCCGTGGCCGGAATTCCGAGCCCTTGTCCCGATTCACGCAACCGCTGAGTGGTATTGGTGGCGGGCACCCCGGCTGCCAGGCTGAGAATGCGACCCGCGTCGACGAAGGGCGTGATGCCGTTCACCTTGAGGTCGATGGAGTTGGGATGTTCCTTGTCCCCGGTTGGCAGGACGTCGCGGAAGCGCCCGAGTGGAGGCTCATTGGCAAATGCGTTCTGCGCCATGCGAGCCAGGAACCGCTGGTTGTCCGCAACATAGACGGTAAGCCACCGTCGCAGTTCCGTGGCCAGGGTCGCGTCTCCCGACTGGGCCCGGAAATCGAAGAATATCGTGGCGTTGAGCAGCGCCTCCTGATCGGTGCAATTGATCCAGTCCGCGAACCGGCTTTCCCACTCGGCCAGCGACAGACACCAGCGCGGATTGCTCGCCATGATGCCGCCGCGGCACAACGGAATCCCGCACTCCGCGAGCGCCTGGTTCACCCGCAACGCGATCGGCAGCAACCGCTCGCGCACTGCGTCCGGCGCGACACCTTCCGGCTGCTCGAAGATGAGCCCGTTGTCCTGGTCAGTGCTGAACGTCTGTTCGAGCCGACCGGCGCTGCCCATCTCGATGAAACACCAGCGGATGTCGTCGAGTTTCGCATCGCGGGTTTCCAACCGGATGATCTGCTGGGTGAGCACATCGTTCAACGTGGAAATCAGGCGCGTCACCTGCGCCGGGCCCACACCCTGGTGCAGCATGCTAGTCGCCAGGTCCCGAATGGCGCGACTCGCACGCGTGAGGCTCGGATCGTCTTCTGCGCGACGAAGCTCGCGGCCCACGCGACGGACGAAACCGCCCAGCCGCATGAACAGATCGCGCTCCGATACCACCCCGGCGAGCTTGCCCTCGTCCACGACGACCACATGATGGATGCCTTGGCCGGCCATGGCGAAGGCCGCTTCATAGGCACTCGCCCGCGGGGGCAAGGTCCTGAGATTGCCGCTCATCACGGTGCGGATGGGGACGGAGAGGTCGATACCGCGCAGGGTGACGCGATCGAGCACGTCCTGCACCGTGAAAATCCCGACCGGAGCCAGCCCCTCCTCGCATACGACGATCGATCCGATACCCATGTTGTGCATGGTTTCGATTGCAACGCGCAACGGCGTTTCCGGTGCGCAGTGGACCGGTTCGCGCTGGATCAAGGAAGCCAGCGGCTGGTTCATCGCCTCCGGATCGATATCCGCGTAGAGCGCGCCGACACGATCGCCGACCGATCTTCGGCCCTCGCTCTTGCCTACTTTGGCGGGCATGGCACCTGGATCCTGTCGCTGCGGTATGTCGGTGCAGGCATCATTGGCAAACGCTTCCGATATAGGGTGACCTCCATGAGAAAAAAGGGGCCGCCGGGGGGACCCTGGCGGCCAGCCTTGACGAAGTGAGGTACAGCTCCTTAGTGGGCCGATGCCACCTCGGCGCCCAGGCCGGTTTCCGAGCGGACCATCTGCGGCGCAAATGCGGCCCGCTCCTTGTTGGCGCTGGCGCTCTTGTCGGTGACCGACGCGATGAAGGCCACGATCAATACCGCGGGCAGCACGAAGAAGGTCGGGAAATCATACGGGAAGATGGGTGGACCCATCTCGAGGACCTTGGTCCACACCGTCGGACCGATGATCAAGAGACCGATCGACCCGAAGATCCCCGTATAGCCACCGAGCACCGCGCCCCGGGTCGTCAGTCCCTTCCAGAATACGGCCAGAACCAGAATCGGGAAATTGGCGCAAGCCGCGATCGAGAACGTGAGGGCCACGATATACGCGACGTTCTGCTTCTCGAACAGGATGCCCAGGATTACCGCGAGTATCCCAAGCCCGATCACGCACAGCTTCGACACCCATACCTCCTGGGCTTCGGTCGATTTGCCCTTCATGATCACGTTGGCGTAGATGTCGTGCGACAGCGCCGACGCGCCAGCGAGCGTCAGCCCGGACACGACCGCCAGGATGGTGGCGAAGGCGACCGCGGCGATGAAGCCGAGGAAAAAGTCGCCACCGAGGGAGTGCGACAGGTAAACCGCCGGCATGCTGCTCCCGCCCTTGAGGTTCAGGACGTTCTTGGTGACATCGATCACATACTCGGGGTTGTTGGCGACGAGAACGATGGCGCCGAAACCGATGATGAATGTCAGGATGTAGAAGTAGCCGATGAAGCACGTGCCATAAAGCACCGACTTGCGCGCCGCCTTGGCATCTCCTACCGTGAAGAAGCGCATCAGGATGTGCGGCAGACCGGCGGTCCCGAACATCAATGTCAAGCCGAGCGAAATGGACTCGATCGGATTGGCCTTTGCCCCGATGGGCACCACGGACTTCATGATTTCCAAGTGCTTGGGGTGGGCGGCAACCGCGTCGGAGAACAGCTTCTCGAAACTCCAGCCTGAATGCGCCATGACGCCGAGGGCCATCAGGGTGGCACCACCGAGCAGCAGACCCGCCTTGATGATCTGTACCCAAGTGGTCGCCTTCATGCCGCCGAAGGTCACATAGATGATGATCAGGGCGCCGATGATCACGATCGATATTCTGTACGAGATCTGCGGTATCAGGGTGTGCAGCAGCTGTCCTGCCCCCACCGCCTGCCCGATGAGGTACCAGATCACGACGATGAGCGAGCCGATGGCTGCCATGGTGCGGACCGGACCTTGTTGCAGGCGGAACGAGGCAACGTCGGCATAGGTGAACTTGCCCAGATTGCGCAGCCGCTCCGCGATCAGGAACAGGATGACCGGCCAACCGACCAGCCAGCCCACCGAGTAGATCAGGCCATAGAAACCGTTGAAGTACACCAGGGCGGCGATACCGAGAAACGACGCCGCCGACATGTAGTCGCCGGCAATGGCCATCCCGTTCTGAAAGCCGGTAATACCGCGGCCGGCGGCATAGAAATCGGTCGCCGTTTTGGTCCGCTTCGCCGCCCAGTAGGTAATACCTAGCGTGATGGCGACGAAGATGACGAACATTATGATGGCGTGCCAATTGAGGGCCGGTTCTGCGGGCGCGGCGGCCGGCGCCACGGCGTCGGCGGCGCAAGTGAATTTGGCAGCGAGTAACGCGGCCGAAGCCAGTAGGGCCGAGAGTGCAGTTCTTAGCGTTCTCATTTGGTGGCTTCCTGGATGATTTCGTGAATGAGGGGATCGAAGGTGCTGTTGGCCTTGTAGACGTAAATGCCGGTCAACACGATGGACGAAATGATCACCCCGACACCGACCAGCATGCCTATCGGAATGACGCTGGTCGCCGATATGGGCGTCGTGAGGAACCCCGGGGCGAAGGCGACCGCCAGGACGAACCCGAAGTAGATCACCAGGACGAGTATTGTCAGAGTCCAGGATAAGCGGTCGCGCTCTTTAATCAACTGGTGGTATCTCGGATTGTTCTGGATCTTGCTCGCTGACAGTAGTTCAGGCATGGGACGCTCCTTTTCCGATACGTGGCATGTTGCATTGAGGGTCAGCGCCAATCGCAGACCAGTTTGGATCGCTTGGATTTCGCATGCCCTTTTTCTCCTCTTGGCGTGACATTCGAAGCAGCATCGCTTGATGCGGACCGCACCAGGAATACCATGGTAATTCTTGTTCCTTCGCACACTGCGCTTCTGGCCGCTCGCCGCTTCGCCGTCAGCGATGCACGCTTGGCAGCCAGGCTCAGGTATGCGCACTCAGCCGAGTTTGACGACATCCCGAAGATTGGTATCCCCCAGCGCGAAGGTTACCGTCGCCAACGCGTCGAATTGTTGATCTCCGACAAAGGATTGATCGGAAAGCCGATTAACTCTGCGGCGTCCACCGCCGGAGGCGCATCGCGACGTGGGGCGCCGCGCCAGATCGAACGAGCAGAACGCGGCCTATCGTCAGTATTTGAGCTTCGCATACAAGGTCTTGCGCGACGCCTCGCGGGCATCCTTCAGCGTGCAAATGCCCCGCGCGGTCAGCAGCGGCAGGAGCTTGAGAAAAATCTCGCCCGTGACGATGGCATCGCCCAACGCCGTATGCCGGCCGATCACGTCGACGCCGAGGCGGGCGGCGATCGCGGCCAGGTCGTGCTCGGCCCCCTCGTAATCAGCGTGCGCCACCGCCGAGAGCAGCAGCGTGTCCAGCACGGGTTGGATGAACTTGACGCCGGTACTGGCCTCCTTCAGCTGCAGGAAACGCAGGTCGAAGGCGGCGTTGTGCGCCACCAGCACGGTATCTTCCGCGAAGCGGTGGAACGCAGGCAGCACGACATCGATCCGCGGCTGCCCGACGAGCATGTCCGGGGTGATGCCGTGGACCTCGATCGATTCGCGCGACAGAGGTCGCGGCGTGTCGACCAGCTGGTCGAACGACTCCTGCTTGAGCAGCCTGCCGTTGACGATGCGCACCGCGCCAATGGAAATGATCTCGTCGCCCGCCGAGGGCTCAAGGCCGGTGGTCTCGGTGTCAAAGACCGTATAGGAGAGATTCGCCAGGGGCCGTTCGTCGAGCTCGGGACTCTGCCCGGGTTGATTGAACAGATCGAAGTCGTAGAACTCGGGACGACCCTCCGACCTCGCCGCGGCGCCGATGCGCTTTCCTGGCTCGGTGGTGGGCAACTGCAGGCTGAATGCCATCGTCCCCGAACGCCGGTCGGCATTGCACCAGGCCTCGCCGCCGTGCCGCAACATGACCTGCTCGAGCAAACGGCCTTGGTCCGACCGCCACAGCTCGCTTTCCCACACGTCGATCCCCGAGGCTTCAGTCTGCCAGCGCAATTCGATGCGCGCGAAGCGGCCCTCGGGCTTGAGGCTCAACGCGACCTCCGGCACGCGAAAGTCCGCGCAAACGCGCGCGGCAACCTGCACGATCGCGCGCACGACCGAGTAGCTGTCCACGCTGAGCCAAACGGGCGCGTCCGCGGCATCGGCACCCACCGAAACAGCGAGTTCGGATTCCACGTGGCGTCGGATCGCGGCGAGGAGGTCAGCCCCGGACATATCCTCCAATGGCCACTGCGCCTTGAGCGTATCGGCGTGCTCCGTGATGGTCTGCGTGAGCCGCGCCGATAGCGCCGCGGCTTCGTCGTTGATGACCGCCGCGAAGCGGTGCCGATGCTCCTCCGCCATCGCGGGATAGGCGAGCATCGTCTCGATCGCAGCGCGGATGTTGGCGAGCGATGCGCGCGTGCCCTCGGTCAGCGATTGCAGCAATGCGTCGCGACGGCTGTTGATCTCCACCGACCGCGTGATGTTCTCCAGTGTCAGGACGAATCCGCCGACGTTGCGTTCCCGGTCGAGGATCGGGGCGATGTTCGCACGTACCAGCTGTCCTCGATCGCGGGTCGTGATGAGTTGCGCCGACGGATCGGCGCTGCCGTCCGCGAGCTTGTGCCTGACCGCGTCCAGCGCATGCACGATCACGCTCTTGTCGATGACCGCGAAGATCGACCGCCCGAGCCCGACGACAGCGCCACCAATGTGGCCCTCTTCGCCGCGCTCGTCGAGCAGCTGCTGGGCGCGGGCGTTGTACAGCAGGATGCGCCCTTCGCTGTTACAGACCAGGACGCCCTGCGTCAGGTCGGACAGGAGCGCCGCAAAACGGTCCTTCTCCGCCTCGAGGCGGGCATTGGCATCGCTGATTCTGGCTTCGACTTCGTCCCGCTGAGAGCAATAGGCGTCGGCGAAGCCGTTGATGGCGGCGGCAAGCCGTCGCATTTCCGTACCGCCTTCCGGCATGGCACGATGCGACGCGTTGACGGTCCGAATGATCCGGACGTCTTCGGCGAGCTTGAATGCAGAAGCCGGGTACGCCTCGAACAGCGCGTGCAGCGACAGGTACGAGGCCACGATCAAGCCGACCACGAGCATGAACAGTATGCCGCCGCGATCGTCGAGCACGCGCGACAGAGCCGCCCCGCCCTCGGGCGAAAGATCGGTCTGCAACGCGAAATACGCTGCCCCGGCGGCGAACAGCCAGAACAGCGTCAGCAAGGCGAGCGCCAGGAGGAACTTGCGTTTCTGCCGTCCGAGACTCAATCGGCGTCACCGAGAAGCCGACGAATTTCGGCGATCAGTTCCTTCGTTGAGAACGGCTTGGTGACGTATGCGTCGGCGCCAAGGGCGAGCCCCTTGCTTATCTCGGTTTCGCGTCCCTTGGCCGTCAGCATGATGATTCGAATATCATGCCACTCGGGCGTCTGCCGAATCTTCTGGCACACCTCGAAGCCGCTCTTGAGCGGCAGCATCACGTCAAGCAGGATCAGGGCGGGTCGGTGCAGCGCAACGGATGTGAGCGCTTCTTCGCCATTACGCGCCACGATCACCTCGTAGCCAGCGCGCTGCAGCAGGTATTCGAGCGACACGACGATATTGGGCTCGTCGTCGGCGACCAACACGGTCTTGCTCATGATACGACCCCCGCTGGTTTGCGGTTTCCGGCATTCCCGGCGGTGCCGGCATCAGCGCCGGCCTGCCGGATCGGGACCGTGAACGAGAATACGGCGCCGTGACCAGGCTCGCTCTGCACCCATAACTGGCCACCGAAATGCTTGACGATCTTCCGGCTGATGGGGAGGCCGAGTCCCGTGCCGTGCGGCTTCTCGGTAAGCGTGTCGCCGACCTGACGGAACTTCTCGAAGATGACATCCTGGTCTTCGCGCTGAATTCCCGGTCCATTGTCCGCTACATCGACGCGCAACATATCCTGCTGCCTCGTCAGCGTGATGCGGATGCGCCCCGCGCCCTTGTCGCAGAATTTCACCGCGTTGGAGATGAGGTTCAGCACCACCTGCATGAGCCGATCGCGGTCGGCGGTGACGGGCGGCAACCCCTCGGGCAACTCGAGTGTCAGCGCCACACCGTTCTCGCTCGTGACCGGCTGCACGGCCGCGGCGGCCTCTTCGACGAGGTCCTTGAGATCGATCTCGGACGAATGCCATTCGGCGTTGCCCGACTCGATCTTCGCCAAATCGAGCACCTGGTTGATGAGCCGGGTCAGGCGCTCGCTCTCCTTGATGATGATGCCAAGAAACTTGGTGCGCTGCGCGCCGTCGAGCTGCGGATCGTCGTACAGGATTTCCGACAGCGCCCGGATCGACGTCAACGGCGTGCGCAGCTCGTGCGTCACGGTCGAGATGAAGTCGTCCTTGAGGCGGTCGACTTCCTGCAGCCGCTCGTTCGCCGCGCGCAGCTCCGCACTGGTCGCCTCGAGTTCGCGCGACTTCTGCTCGAGCTCGTGGCTGTAGGCCATGATCTGCGAAGCCTCGTCGAGAATATTCAATACCTCTTCGATGCCGAGCGGCTCCTCCTGCACCACGGACGCGACCATCACGCGCGCAGATGAGGCACCGATGGCGCCAGCCAGAAGACGTTCTGCGAAATGCACGGTGTCGGAATCCGGTTCCAGGACCTTGCCCGGAGCGAGCGCTCGGCTGCGCGCATACGCCGCAAAGGCGTCGTCGGCACGCCCGGGCCCGAGAAAGCGACCAACGAGGGCGCGCAGGTCGTGCACCGAGGTGCTGCCGCGCCAAATGCTGGAACTTTTCCCGGCAATCCGGAAGGCATCGACGAACAGCAGCGCCTGCGTGTGTTCACCCGCACTCTGTCGGCCGAATAGCGAGAGGCCGATATACCCGCCGAGATTGGCGAGCATGCTCCAGAACAGCGAATGGGCGATCGGGTCGAGCGTGGTAGGGCCAAACAGCTGCTGGGGTTTCAGCAGCGCGAGCCCGAACGGTCCCTGGTCGATGAACGTGAGCGGAAGCCAGCCGGACTTGGCAAGCGCCGGCAGCAAAAGCGTGTAGCCCCATACAATGAATCCAAGCGCGAGTCCGGCGATCGCGCCTGCGCGGGTACCGCCCTTCCAGTACATACCCCCCAGCATCGCGGGTGCGAACTGCGCGACGGCCGCGAAGGATATCAGCCCGATCGACACCAGCGCGTAGGCTTCGCCGGCGACGCGATAGTACGCGTAGCCCAGAATCATGAGCACGACAATCGCGCCGCGGCGAATGCCGAGGAGCAACCCGGAGAGGTCGGCGCGGGTCGACAACGCGAGCGCCTTCCAGCGCAACAACAGGGGCATGACGAGGTCGTTGCATATCATTGTCGAGAGCGCGATGGTCTCGACGATAATCATGCCCGTTGCAGCCGACAGGCCACCGATGAACACGAGAAGCACCAGCCATTCGCGCTTGTCAACCATCGGCAATGTGAGCACGAAGGTGTCTGCGTCAACCGAGCCGTCGGGAAACTGCATCAACCCGGCGAAGGCAATCGGCAGCACGAAGATATTGATGGCGAACAGATAAAGCGGAAACAGCCAGATAGCCTTGGCAACATGGTTTTCGTTGACGTTCTCCACGACGCTGATCTGGAACTGACGCGGCAGGAGTAGCACCGACAACATCGAGAGGACAATCAGCGCAGCCCACGACACGTCGGCCCCGGCCTGCCGCCCGAACGTCATCAGCTCGCGCAGCCGGGGCAGCAATGAGGCGCGTTCGAAAATATCGCTGAAGCCGTGATGCATGCCGAATGTGACGAACATGCCGACCGCAAGAAACGCCAGAAGCTTCACCAGCGATTCGAATGCGATCGCGGCTACCATGCCTTCGTGGCGCTCGGTCGCGTCGAGATGGCGGGTGCCAAACAGAACGGTGAATGCGGCCATGAAAAGCGCGACGTACAGGGCAGTGTCGCCGAAGACGTTGAGCGACGCGACGTTCGCCGATGACCCGACGTCGGGATAGCGCAGCAGGATGGTGAAGCTGCCCGATACGGCCTTGAGCTGTAGCGCAATATATGGAATAACGCCGACCACGGCGATGACGGTAACCATGCTGCCCAACAGGCTGCTCTTGCCGTAGCGCGACGCGATGAAATCCGCGATTGAAGTGATGCGATTCGCCTTGCTGATACGAATCATCTTGCGCAATACCAGCCACCACAGGCCGGCCACTAGCGTAGGGCCGACATAAATGGGCAGGAAGCCGACGCCGCTCGCAGCGGCTCGGCCGACGCTTCCGTAGTAGGTCCAAGTCGTGGCGTAGACGGCCATCGACAGGGCGTAGATATAGGGGTTGGCGATGATCGAGCGACCCATGCTGGCCCGCTTGTCGCCGTAAGAGGCAATGGCGAACAGTACGCCGAGGTAGACGAAGGAACACAGCAGTATTACCCAGCCCTGAAGCATAGGTCTCGCGCTCTCTCAGTCGACAGCGTCCGCTCCGAGAAGCGATGCCTGCGCAACAGCCGCTGTCAGGCCGCAGGAGCCAATGGCATGCGAACGAGTCATGCGCCTAACGCCCGCCCTCGACCGCCAACGCCAGCATTCCGATGAACAGCGCCCAGACCATGAAAAGGTAGGCGTAAAAAACGGGAACGCCGAAAACGAGCTGCGCGCTGTTGAATAGCGAAAGCAGTGGGAACGTGAAGAGCACGCAGCCAAGCAGGAAGACTGAAACCAGTCGCTGGTTTATCGGTCTATGCAAGGCGTTTCCTCCTAGCCCATGGGCCCAAGGCTCCGTCGCCAGCAGGCCCGTGGCCGCGTCGATGGCAGGGAAATGTCAACCACCACTTTCGCGATCCGCTATGCGTGGCGCATCCTGTCACGGTCACTGACCGAAGAATACCTCATCGCTGTTCGGTTGCGCGCAGCATCGAATTGATCTACGTCAATGGCGCGGCAAGACGGTTACGCAGGCGATGGCCGTGTGACCGCACTGCAACGCGCCTCGAAGATATCCTGCAACGTTAGCTTGAACGGCAACCGTGATGTCGGAATTATCCCGCTTTTCCGTCGAGACGTGCCTGCGTCAGCACCGGCCAATAGCGAATTGCGTAGAGCCCGAACCCGGCTGACCAGCAAACGCCTGATATCACCACGGTCGCCAGATAGACGCCCGGCAGCCATATGCCGCCGAAGACGCGAATCGCCGCGGCGAACGCGATCAGAGAAAAGCAGGCGACTTCGAAGCAATCGGCGCTCAGCGGTCGTCCGGTGTGGCCGCGTGCGGTTCGCGTCATCATGCCGATGGTCATGCCGCCGATCGCCCCCACTGTCAGCGCGTGGACCGCGAACAACTGGCCAACGATGCCGATCTCGGCAAGACCGCGCAACACGAGGTAGACGACGATCCAGCCGTAGGCGACGTGCAGAACCCATACCAGGGGCGCTCCTCCGGTCCGCCACGGCTGCCATAGGTAAAGTCGTATCATGTGCGCGGCGGCAAGGAAGAACGCGACCATGGCGACGGCCAAAGGCGGAGCCGACAGCAGATCGGCGACAAGCAATACGAGCACGCCACCCAGCGCGCACTTCTCGATCAGGGCGTGACGCGTGGCTTGCGCGCCCGGTATGCCGTTGTTGGTGAACATGGGGATGACGCGCCCGCCCATCACGGCCAGAACGAACAAAATGACATCCATACCAACCTGCAGGCTCGCTCGCCCCGGCCATGGCAACGCGTCGAGGTGGGAAAGATGAAACGCGAGCACGGCGAAGCCAAGCACGAGCAGGAGCACGATGAAGAAATAGTTGCGTCGATTCCTGCTTTGTACGAGCGGAATGCCGATGCTGATCGCCAGGGCAATCGGAAACGCTGCATTGGCCACCGCCGCGGCGATCGCGAACGGCGTGAGAACCAGCACGCGACCCGCAACCCAAAGCGCAACGAGCGCGATTAGCGCAAGGCCGCTAGGTGTCGCCCTGCCGGTCCAATTGCGAACGGCCGTCAACAGGAACCCGGCCATGACGGCCATCGTGTAGCCGAACAGCATTTCGTGGCCATGCCACGCCGGGGTTCGAAGGTATCCAACGGGCAGCAAGCCGGCGTATTGGCAGATCCACAGGACGATCGACAAGGCAGCGAAAGAACTCGCGAGCAGGTAGAAGGGTCGAAAGCCCAGGTTCCAGAGGGCGAACCCGCGACCGACAGGACTCGCCTGCGGCCGCGAGACTTCGATGCTGGTCATTGGGTTCTTCCCAATGGGCTTCATTCGAACAGGACTGGGCGACCGTCGCGGCCGAATGGGATGAACGACCGGTGCTCGCCGCCTTTGATGGCGTCCACCATACATTGCAGAGGCGCTTCGGCATCGTCATGTGTCGGCGCGCGGCCACCTTCTCCGGCCATGCAAGCAACGAAAACGATGGTCCACTCGGGGCCGGACGCGCGGGATTCATCCGCAAGCGCTGTGAACGTCGTGAGTTCGTCCGGTGCTTTGTCGACACACATCAAGGGCACCAGGGCGCCGCCGACACCAGCCGCAAAACGCTGACGCTGCTCGGGTGTGCTGTCTTCGGGTAGTTCTGCGCCCATGAATACAAACAACAGACGTTGCGGGTCACGTTGTTGCCGAGCCATGCGCAACAGGTCATCAAAACCAGAGATACTCAAATCAGGCACGGCAAATTGAAGGCAGGCACCGCTGCGTCGCGTATGAAGGCGCGACGCCCACTATTGCACCAGCGGCGAGTCAGCAGCGTCGAGGTCGACGCCTTGCACCTGCGGCTCCACCGGCAAGCAGTCGAAGGTACTGACGCAGCGCGGTAACGTAGGCCAGTTGGCGCAGCGACATAGTCACCGCACCGCGCACCGCGTCAAACGATTGCGCGACACCCGGCTCCCGCGCCAGGACCTCGACGACATGCAGTCCGAAGCGGCTATGCACGAGGCGCGGCAGGACCCCCACCTCGGCGTGTCCGAATAGCTCGCGTGCGAACTCGGACGCGCAGTCGGCGGCATTCAGCCAACCGAGATCACCGCCTTGTGCACCACTCGGGCAATTGGACGAAGCCCGTGCTGCGTCTGCGAAATGGCCATTGGTCTTCCCATCGTGGCAACGAACGTCCAGCAAGGTCGCCTCGGCACGCTTGCGCAGTGCCACGACATCTACACCGGGGGTCACGGCGAAAAGAATGTGGCGTGCCAGCACACGCTCGCCGGTCTGGTATGTCGCTTCGTGCGCCGCGTAGTGCCGCTGGCAAGCGTCTTCCGACGGCTCCGGCGTGCTTAACACCTGATCGAGCAGCGATTCGATCGCGCTCGCAGCCGCTTCGCTGATGACGCCGTCTGCCGACGGCGCATCGCCCGCCGACAGGAACCCGGCACGCTGCGCGGCCTGACGCAAAAGTTCCGTGCAGGCCCGCTGGCGCAATTCGTCCGGTGCCAGGACGGCATCCTGCGTGTGCAATGCCACGCCATTGATGCGCGCGACGTCAACGTTGATATGTGTTGCGGTCATTATCGCCATGCTCCATCAAACGCCCGTGCCCGGTTGGCGCGGCAGGTTGTGGCCGCCCGGCACGTTGAGTCGCCGACTGCGTACAACCTGATAGGGGCGGAAGAGGTAGGCGATCGATGCGAAGCCGCTCCACACGTGCACCAGGCGACTGAACGGGAACAGCAGGAAGATCGTCATGCCCAGGATCAGGTGAATCATGTAAGGCCAGTCCAACGCGACCAACGCGTCGGCGTTGGGACGAAAGGTGACGATCCGCTGACACCAGTCGGCCAGAATCAGCATTGCGCTGGCGTCCGCATGTTTGTACGAGAATGGCAGCGTTACGAGGCCAAGCACCAGCTGCACCCACAGGATCATCAGAATCGCAATGTCGGTGCGGTGGCTCGTCAGGCGGATGCGGGGATCGAAGAGGCGACGGTACAGCAGCAGGCTTAAGCCCACAAAGCAGACCAGCCCGGCCACACCACCGGAGTAGATGGCCATGCGTTGCTTGGCGGGCGCGCTGATGAAGCCTTCGTAGAACCAGTGCGGGGTCAGCAGCCCTACCACGTGCCCGAAGAACAGGAACAGGATCCCGATGTGGAACAGGTTGCTGCCCCAGCGCAGCGTGCCGGTGCGCAGCATCTGCGACGAGTCGCTCTTCCACGTGTATTGATCGCGATCGAAACGGGCGAGGCTCCCCATGAGGAACACCGCCATGCAGATGTAGGGGTAGACCGTGAAGAAAAAGTAATGCAGATAGGAAAATGCAGGGTTCATATTGCCTCCTGCCGGGCCGCCCCAAAGGAAGCATTCGCCCCCGCCGGGGGCAGCGAACGAATGTGAGCGTGGGGGTTCATATTGCCTCCTGCCGGGCAGCCCCAAAGGAGGCATTCGCCCCCGCGGGAGGCAGCGAACGAACGTGAGCGCGGAGGCTCATATCGCCGCCCCTGGATGTGAGTTGGCGTCTTTGCCGCCGGACCTGGCGGATCGAACAATGTGGATCGGTTGCGCCTGTCCCGGCTTGGCCTGCCCCTTGGCAGAACAGCCGTCGAATACCGGTGGTTCGGTCCAGCTTTCATCCAATGTTTCGTCGGCTGGCGGTTCGACGGGCTGCGCCCTTTCTCCGGCCAACTCGATCAATGCACCCATCACGCTGGCGTAGGCGCTTTCGCGCTTGCGCAAGGCACCAAAGAGCGCATTCAGGATATGGGTGATTTCTGCGAGAAACGCGCGTGCCTCACGCGGTGGCTGCGTCGATACAAACTCGAGGACTACCGGCAGATAGTCAGGAAGTTCCTTGGGACCGAGGAAAAGGCCGGCCCTCTCGTACGTTTGGCAGAGATCGATCATCGCCGGACCACGATCACGCGAGTCCCCGTGGACATGCTCGAACAGGTGCAGCGAGGTGGAACGCCCGCGGTCAAACAGCTCGACATAGGCAGCCTCGGTCTCCACCGGATCGGCGTGCCGCAAGCTGTCCATCAGTGCGTCGAGTTCGAGACGACGCGCCGGCAAGACGGCGCTTTCGTCAGCAAGCAAGGTCCGCATCTCGGCCAGGTGCTCGCGCATCTGCCCGTCGGGATAGCCGAGCAACGCCGCGAGAACGCGCAGGCTTTTGGTCATCGGGCGAGAAAGGGTCAGTTCGAACATGTCAGACCTCAGCCTTGATCGGAATGGTGCGTCTCTTCTCGCTGCCGAACAAGCTGGTCTCACTGGTGCCCTCGGAGCAGCCGTTGCCAAAGCTGAAGCCGCAGCCGCCACGGACGTTGAAGGTGTTTTCGGCGTATTCACGGTGAGTGGTGGGAATCACGAAGCGATCCTCGTAGTTCGCGATGGCCATCACGTGGTACATCTCTTCCACTTCGGCCTCGCTGATGCCGACCTGCTTCAGCACAGCTTCATTGATCCGTTTGTCTACATGTTTTTCCCGCTGATAAGCGCGCATCGCCAACATGCGCTCCAGCGCTCGCACAATCGGGACGGTGTCGCCAGCCGTCAACAGGTTGGCCAGATATTTGACGGGGATGCGCAACTGATTCACATCAGGGATCTCGCCGTTGCTGCCGACTTGCCCCGCATTGGCCGCCGCGCTGATGGGTGAAAGCGGGGGCACGTACCAGACCATCGGCAGCGTGCGGTACTCCGGGTGCAGCGGCAGCGCGACTTTCCACTGCACCGCCATCTTGTAGACCGGGCTGTTGCGCGCGGCCTCCATCCAATTGTCAGGAACGCCGTCGACACGCGCCTGCGCGATCACCTCCGGATCGAACGGGTCGAGGAATATGTCGAGCTGCGCCTGATAGAGATCACGGTCGTGTTCGACGCTGGCCGCCTCCTGGATGCGGTCGGCGTCGTACAACAGCACGCCAAGGTATCGGATGCGTCCGACGCAGGTCTCGCTGCACACCGTAGGCTGTCCGGCTTCGATGCGCGGATAGCAGAAGATGCACTTCTCGGCCTTGCCGCTCTTCCAGTTGTAATAGATCTTCTTGTACGGGCAGCCGCTCACGCACATGCGCCAGCCGCGACACTTGTCCTGGTCGATCAGCACGATGCCATCTTCCTCGCGCTTGTAGATCGAGCCCGAGGGACACGAGGCAACGCACGCAGGGTTCAGGCAGTGTTCGCACAGACGCGGCAGGTACATCATGAACGTGTTTTCGAACTGGCCGTAGATGTCCTTCTGGATGTCGTCGAAGTTCCTGTCCTTGCTGCGTCCCGAGAATTCGCCGCCGAGGATCTCTTCCCAGTTCGGACCCCAGACGATCTTGTCCATCTGCTTGCCGGTGATCAGGCTGCGCGGGCGTGCCGTCGGCGTGGCCTTCATCTCCGGCGCCGACTGCAGATGCCCATAATCGAAAGTGAAGGGCTCGTAGTAGTCGTCGATCTCCGGCAGGTTCGGGTTCGCGAAGATGCGCATCAGCAGTTTCCACTTCGCTCCCTGGCGCGGTTCGATCGTGCCGTTGGCCTTGCGCACCCAGCCGCCGTTCCACTTGTCCTGGTTCTCCCACTCCTTCGGGTACCCGATCCCGGGTTTGGTCTCGACATTGTTGAACCAGGCGTATTCCATGCCCGGCCGACTGGTCCAGACGTTCTTGCAGGTGACGGAACACGTGTGGCAACCGATGCATTTGTCCAGGTTGAGCACCATGCCGATCTGCGCGCGGATCTTCATACCGCCTCCCGCAGGGCCGCCCCAAGGGAGGCGGCAGCCCCCTCTGGGGGCAGCGAACGAACGTGAGCGTGGGGGTTCATGCCACTTCTCCCTCCGCTTGCACCGGCTTGATGAGCTCATTCGCGACTGGCGTGTCGAGCCAGTCAACCTTGCTCATCTTCCGCACTACCACGAACTCGTCGCGATTGGTGCCGATGGTTCCGTAATAGTTGAAGCCGTAGCTGAACTGCGCATAACCGCCGATCATGTGCGTGGGCTTCAACACGATGCGTGTCACCGAATTATGGATACCACCGCGTGCGCCGGTAATCTCCGACCCTGGCGTGTTCACGATCTTTTCCTGCGCGTGGTACATCATCACCATGCCGGGCTTGACGCGCTGACTGACTACGGCGCGCGCGGCGATTGCCCCGTTGACGTTGAACAGCTCGATCCAGTCGTTGTCGATGATGCCGGCACGCTTGGCGTCGTCTTCGCTAAGCCACACGCACGGTCCGCCGCGACTCAAGGTCAGCATCAACAGGTTGTCGGTGTAGGTGGAATGGATGCCCCACTTCTGGTGCGGCGTGATGAAGTTCAGGGCGATTTCCGGGTTGCCGTTCGGCTTGATGCCCTGAATGCCTGCCGTTGTTTTCAAGTCCACGGGCGGCCGATAGCTGCTGAACCCTTCGCCAAACGCACGCATCCACGGATGATCCATGTAGAACTGCTGACGGCCGGTCAGCGTGCGCCAGGGAATCAGCTCATGCACATTGGTGTAGCCGGCGTTGTACGAGACGGTCTCGCTTTCGATGCCGCTCCACGTCGGCGAGCTGATGATCTTGCGCGGCTGCGCCTGGACGTCGCGAAAGCGGATCTTCTCGTCTTCGCGGTGGATCGCCAGATGCGTGTGGTCGAGACCGGTCTGCTTGCCCAGCGCCTCCCACGCCTTCACGGCCACATGGCCGTTGGTCTCGGGCGCGAACTGCAGAATCACCTCGCAGGCGTCGATGTCGGTTTCGATCTTCGGCATGCCACAGGTCGCGCCCGGCGCAGTGACGAGACCGCTGAGCTCGCCGAGCTGCTTCACTTCGGTTTGCGTGTTCCAGCTGATGCCCTTGCCGCCGTTACCCGCCTTGGCCATCAGCGGGCCCAGCGCGGTAAATCGTTTGTAGACGTTCGGGTAATCGCGTTCCACCACCACGAGATTCGGTGCGGTCTTGCCGGGGATAAGGTCGCACTCGCCGCGCTTCCAATCCTTGACCTCGAAGGGCTGCGCCAGCTCCGACGGACTGTCGTGCATCAGTGGGGTCAGAACCAATTCGCGTTCGACACCAAGGTGGCCGACGCAGACCTCGCTGAACTTCTTCGCGAAGCCCTTGTAGATGTCCCAGTCGCTGCGTGATTGCCACGCCGGATCCACCGCGGTTGACAAAGGATGGATGAACGGATGCATGTCGCTGGTGTTGAGATCGTTCTTCTCGTACCACGTAGCGGTGGGCAGCACGATGTCGCTGTAGAGGCACGTCGTGCTCATGCGGAAGTCGAGCGTGACCAGCAGGTCGAGCTTGCCTTCCGGTGCCTTATCGTGCCAGACCACCTCGGTGGGCTTGGCTTCGCGCCCGGCGCCGGGCCGTCCCAAGCCGGGCGTGCCCCCAGTGGGGGAAGCGCGCAGCGCTTCGGGGGCGTTCTCTTCGCCGAGATCCTTGCCTTGCACTCCGTTGCTGGTGCCGAGTAAATGCTTGAGAAAGTACTCATGACCTTTGCCCGACGAGCCCAACAGATTGGAGCGCCACACGAACATGTTGCGCGGCCAGTTGTCGGGGTGGTCAGGGTCGGTGCAGCTCATCTTCAACGACCCATCCTTGAGACCCTTGACGGCGTAGTCCTTGGGCTCCATGCCGGCGTTCACCGCGTCGCGCACGACCTGGATCGGGTTCGTCTGCAACTGCGGCGCCGAAGGCAGCCAGCCCATGCGCTCGGCGCGCACGTTGTAGTCGATCATGCTGCCACCGTACAGTTTCGCGTCAGCCAGTGGCGAGATCACTTCTTCCATGCCCAGCTTCTCGTAGCGCCACTGGTCGGTGTGCGCATAAAAGAAACTCGTGCTGTTCATCTGGCGCGGTGGGCGAATCCAGTCGAGCGCGAAAGCCAATGCTGTCCATCCCGTCTGCGGACGCAGCTTTTCCTGGCCCACGTAGTGCGCCCAGCCGCCGCCGCTCTGACCGATGCAGCCGCACATCATCAGCATATTGATGACGCCACGATAGTTCATGTCGCTGTGGTACCAGTGATTCATCGCGGCGCCGATGATCACCATCGACTTGCCCTGCGTCTTGTGCGCGTTGTCGGCGAACTGGCGTGCCACTGTAATCAGCTGTGCGCGTGGAGTGCCGGTAATGCGCTCCTGCCATGCCGGCGTGTAGGGCGTGTCATCGTCGAAGTCTTGTGCGGCAAGCTCGCCCGCCAAACCGCGCGCCACGCCATAGTTCGCCACCTGCAGGTCGAACACCGTCGCCACCAGGGCTTCGCGCGTTGCCCCGGCCTCGCCGAGAGCGATGCGTTGCACGGGCACGGTGCGCACCAGCACGTCCGTCTGCTGGTTGTGCGGGAAGTGCTCGCTGACGATTCCACCGAAGTACGGGAAGCCCACCCTGGCCGTCTCGGCCGTCGGATGCTCGCCTTCCAGCAACGACAGCTTGAGCTTCACCGCTTGATCGTGTTGCGCTTCCTTCGCTTCGAGGTTCCATTGGCCGGCGTCCGCGCGACCATCAGGACCCCAGCGGAAGCCGATGGCGCCATGCGGCAGCACCACTTTGCCCGTTTCGTCGAAGGCGACGGTTTTCCACTCCGGGTTGTTGGCCTGGTCGAGCTTGTTGTTCAGGTCCGACGCGCGCACATAACGGTCAGGCACGGTGATGACTTCACCGCTGGGTAGCGTGTGCTCTTTCAGCATCACGAGCATCGGCATGTCGGTGTAGCGACGCACGTAGTCGTCGAAGTAGGCGCTGCGCTCTTTGCCTCCATCGGGGAAGTAAAACTCTTTGAGGATCACATGGCCCATCGCCATCGCCACGGCGGCGTCCGTGCCCTGCTTCGGGTTCATCCAGATGTCGGCGAGCTTCGCGACCTCCGAGTAGTCGGGCGTGACCGCAACGGTCTTGGTTCCCTTGTAGCGCACCTCGGTGAAGAAGTGGGCGTCCGGCGTGCGCGTCTGCGGCACGTTCGAGCCCCAGGCGATGATGAAGCTCGAATTGAACCAATCCGCAGATTCGGGCACATCGGTCTGCTCACCCCAGATTTGCGGACTGCTCGGCGGAAGGTCGCAGTACCAATCGTAAAAGCTCATGCAGACGCCGCCGATCAGACTCAGGTAGCGCGAGCCCGCAGCGTAACTGACCATCGACATGGCCGGGATGGGCGAGAAGCCGATCACGCGGTCGGGGCCGTGCTTCTTGATTGTGTAGACGTTCGCCGCAGCGACGATCTCGTTGATCTCGTCCCAGCTTGAGCGCACGAATCCACCGAGTCCTCGCACCTGCTGGTAGTCGCGCCGCTTTGCGTCGTCCTCGACAATCGACGCCCATGCGTCGACCGGATCGCGTCCGACGCGCGCCGCGCGCCAGCTTTTCAGCAGACGGCCGCGCACCATTGGATACTTGACGCGGTTCGCGCTGTAGAGATACCAGCTGTAGCTGGCGCCGCGGGCGCAGCCACGCGGTTCATGGTTGGGCATGTCCCAACGGGTGCGCGGATAATCGGTTTGCTGCGTTTCCCACGTGACGATGCCCCCCTTCACGTAGATCTTCCACGAGCATGAGCCGGTGCAATTCACGCCATGGGTGGAGCGCACGATCTTGTCGTGCGCCCACCGGTTGCGATAGGCGTCTTCCCAGGTCCGATCCTCGCCGGTGGCAACACCATGGCCGTCGGCGAACGTTTCCCTCGGACTGGAAAAGTAGGTAAGGCGATCGAGAAAATGGCTCATCGATAAATCTCCAGGACAGCTAGCGGCCGAACGCGATCAGGGGTTCTTCACGTATGCATTGGCGCGCAGGTAGAACCACCAGTTCAGCACCAGGCAGACGGCATAGAACACCGCGAAGCCGTACATGGCGAACTGCGGCGTGCCCGCCTTGATCTGATCGCCGATCACGATCGGCGCGATGAAGGCACCGTAGGCCGCGATCGCCGAGGTCCAGCCCAGTACGGGGCCTGCCTGCTGGCGGTCGAAGATCACGCCGATGGTGCGAAAGGTCGAGCCGTTGCCGATCCCGCTGGCGAAGAACAGCACGATGAACAGGCCGAGGAACGCCGGGAAATACTGCTCCGGGGTGGCGGAGGCGTAGGCCTGCATCATCACGTAGCCGACGGCGACCGAGGCGGCGACCATCACCGCCGAGATGATCTGGGTGACGATCGAGCCGCCGACCTTGTCGGAGATCCAGCCGCCGATCGGTCGTACGGCGGCGCCGACGAAGGGACCGATCCAGGCGTAGGCCAGGATGGTCGGCGCGTTCGGGTTGTTCAGCGTGTGCTGCATCACGCCACTGGCGTCGGGAACGTGGCTGACGCCGAAGATCACCTTCATCGCCAGCGGCAGCGCCATCGAGAAGCCGATGAACGAACCGAAGGTCACGATGTACAGCGCCGTCAGCGACCACGTGTGCTTGTTCCTGAAGATCTCGAACTGCTTGGCGACGCCCTCCTTCATCGGGCCGAACGCCGCGAGTCGCATCACCATCAGCGCGCTGACGATGTCGAGCGGAATGGCGACCCACATGCTGATCACACCCAGCCCGGTCGGTGCCGGCAGGTACAGGTACATTCCGAGTATCGAGGGCACGAAGGCCAGCGTGTACAGGTAGGTGATCTTGGCGAATGCGACGATCGGGTTGCCGGTGGCCGGAGAGATCGTCTTGAGGTTGTTCATGCCGAACCAGCACAGCGCGGACAGCGGCACCAGCGACAGCACCCACGCGAAGCCCGCGTTCTGGATGTACGTCGGCGTGCCGGCAGCGATCTTGCCGAAGATCCACCCACTGTCCTTCACCAGTGTCATCGGCTCGCCGCCCAACGCGCCAAAGATGCCGACGGTCATGACCAGCGGAATCACGATCTGCATCGTCGTCACGCCGAAGTTGCCCAACCCCGCGTTCAGCCCGAGCGCCGTACCCTGGAGCCGCTTCGGGAAGAAGGTGCTGATGTTGGACATGGAGCTCGCGAAGTTGCCGCCGCCCACGCCCGACCACAGCGCCATCAGCTGAAAGGTCCACAGCGGCCAGTCCTTGTGCTGCAGCACGATGCCGGTGCCGATGGCCGGCGCGAGCAGCATCGCCGTGGTCAGGAAGATGGTGTTGCGGCCCCCGGCCAGGCGAATCAGGAACGAGGCGGGGATGCGCATCGTCGCGCCGGAGATCCCGGCAATCGCGGTCAGTGTGAACAGCTCGGCCTGGGTGAACCGGAAGCCCAGGTTCAGCATCTGGACCGTGATGATTCCCCACATTCCCCAGACTGCGAAGCCGCACAGCAATGCGGGCACGGAGAGCCACAGGTTGCGGTAAGCGATCTTCTTGCCGCTGTTTTCCCAGAACTCGTTGTCCTCCGGGCGCCAGTCGACGATGTCCGCGCGGCCGACCTTTGGAGGGATGACCACATCGGACTTGAGCGTTGCGTTCGTGATGTTCATGACGTTCCTTGTTTGACTGCGACCCGCTGTCCTTGAAGAAGGAATGGCTTGGCCATGCTCCCCATGAGTTCGGCGCCGCGCACCTCGGTCCAGTACATCCAGATCAGCGATACCCACACCACGCCGTACATGAGCATGAAGGCGCTCGAGCGGATGCCGGTGAGGTCCATGAGGGCGCCGAACATGACCGGCAGGACGAATCCACCCAAACCGCCCGCCAGTCCGACGACGCCCGAGATGACACCGATGTTGGCGGGATAGTCGTCGGAGATGTATTTGAATACCGACGCCTTGCCGAACGCCCATGCGATGCCGAGCACGAAAATCAGCGCAGTGAAGAACCACACGTTGAGCCCGACATGGAATGTCTTCGGCCCTTCGATCGTCAGCACCGTGAAATCGGTCTGCGGGTACGACAGGATGAACAGGCAGATCCAGCTCACCCAGAGCACCCACCACGTCATTGCGTGCGCGCCGACCCTGTCGGACAACCAGCCGCCGAGCGCACGCAGAACTCCGCCCGGCAACGAGAAGCAGGCGGCGAGCAGCGCCGCCACGCGGATGTCCATCCCGTACTCGCCCACGTAGTACTGCACCATCCACAGGCTCATGGCGACGTAGCCGCCGAAGACGATCGAGTAGTACTGGCAGTACTTCCAGACCTTGGGATCCTTCATCGCCTGCATCTGTTCGCGCCAAGTGATCTTGGAGTCCACCAGGTGCTGCGGATCCGAGTAGCTGAAGAACCAGAACAGCATTGCGGTACCCAGCATGATCGCCGCGTAGACCTGTGGCACGATCGCCCAGCCGAACGCGACCAATAGCGCCGGGGCCACGAACTTGTTGACGGCCGCGCCGGAATTGCCCGCGCCGTACACCCCCATCGCGAAGCCTTGTTGCTTGCGCGGAAACCAGCGGGCGACGTATGGCGTGCCGATCGAGAACGAGCCCCCGGCGAGGCCGACGAACAGTCCCAGCACCAGGAATTGCCAATATTCCGTCGCGTACCCGATGAGCCAGATCGGCACGACGCACACGAGCATCAGCAGGAACAGCACGATCCGCCCGCCGAACTTGTCGGTCCACATGCCGAGCGGGACGCGAATCAGCGAGCCCGTGAGGACCGGCGTCGCGGTGAGCAGGCCGAACTGCGTGGCGTTGAGGTTGAGCGTCTTCTTGATCGGTATGCCGATGACGCCGAACATCATCCACACCATGAAGCACACGGTAAACGCCAATGTGCTGACAATCAGCACGGATAGCGCCTGGCGTCGGTTGCCCATCGGTCTGCCCTTTCCGCTTTATTTGGTGTTTAAAGCTTAAAGGACGGTAGCCCACGTTATTTGATCTAGGTCAACCGCAGTTGATAAGATGTATTGAAAATCTATCTACACGATCGGCAATGGCGTATCATCGTGACAATTCGTGACTCACTGCACGATTGACGCTAGAAGATCATGCGCCTGAAGACCTTCACTGATTACAGCCTGCGGGTCCTCATCTTCCTCGCGGCCAGACCGCAGCGACGTGCAACGATCGCTGAGATTGCGGATGCGTTCGACATCTCCGAAAATCATTTGATGAAGGTGTCTCATGGCCTGGCTAAGGCAGGCGTGCTGGCGAACGTACGAGGCAAAGGCGGCGGTCTCGAACTCGCGATGTCGCCGAGGTCGATCAATTTGGGACACGTCGTTCGCATCACCGAAGGTGCCCCGCACCCGGCCGAGTGCTTCAGCGCTGACAACACCTGCTGCATAGTGCGAGCTTGCAAGCTGCGCACCGTACTCGACGACGCCGTGCAGGCTTTCTATGCAGTGCTTGATCGCTATACGCTTGAAGACATCACACGAAACCGGAATGTGCTGTCGAGAATGCTCGCACTGTCACCGCCTAGGCGCCGGATACACAAATTTTCCGCGTGAAGTCCCCGCTCAGAACACGGGGTTCTTGCCTTCGCTGTACAAACACGACGAACCCGCCAACGCCTGGTACGGCCACAGTCGCAGGATAGACGCTCGACGGCCACCTACCGCCCAAGACACGAATTACCGCTTACGAATGCCTCGCGCCAGCTACCCGCGAACGCAGATGTCCGGAATATGCCGAGTCAGACGCGCCAGAAGTTCCCGGTCGAGCTTTGCCGCAACCGGGGCGATCGCCGCCAGACGCTCGTTCGCGCAACCCATCGGTCGGAAGGCTTGCAGCGTCCAGCGCTCGACGCCATGCGCGGCAAGCTCGCGGGCCAGACTTTCCAGCGCCATCGGAGGCGTAAGTAACGGATGCACGGTGGTTCGCACCTCATGCGCAACCCCGGCGTCGAGGACGAGATCGAGACTCTCCCGCGCCGCCGTTCCGCTCGCGGCGACACCGGTCACGACGGCATAACCGGCAAACGGCGCCTTGACGTCGATTCCGACCCAGTCGACATCGCGCAGCACCGCGGCGAGCCGGCGCGGATACGCGCCCCCGGTGTGCAATCCAATCGCAAAGCCCAAGGTGCGCACCTTGGCGATTGCATCGGGAAGCCCCGCCTGCGCGGTCGGTTCGCCACCTGAAAAGACGACGGCGTCGAGCAGACCACGCCGTTGTGCCAACCGGTCGAGAATCTGGCAGAAATCGAACTCATCGTCGCCATGGGCCGGCACGAGGTGGGGGTTGTGACAGTAACCGCACCGCCACGGGCAGCCCTGGCAGAACAACACGGCCGCGAGCGCTCCGGGATAATCAGTCGCCGTGAACGGCACGAAGCCGCCCACGCGCAACGGGTTAGCCCGCGTGCCAGCGTCGGCACTCAGCGCGAGCGTCGTACGGCCTCCTCGCGGAAGAAGAAGCGCTCGGCATGCTCCCCCTTCTTGCCGATGTTGAACGACGCGACGGGCCGGTGATAGCCCATAACGCGCGTCCATACTTCGCAGCGCTGGCGCTCGTCGTCGGTGAGGGCGAGAGGCATGGTCAAGTGCTGTAATCGTTCATCGTATTCATTGGAAAGTTCCTCCAGGACATTTACCGGCCACAGCAAACACGGTCGCACTGCCTTGTCGTCGACGTGTGTTCATGATGAATCCATGCGAAATCACGCCGCGAGCTTGCGCTGCTTTTCCGCTAGCTTTTCCTCGTCGCATCGAGGACAGAACGTGTGTTCTCCCGCGAGATAACCGTGCTTCGGGCAGATCGAGAATGTCGGCGTAACCGTGAGGTAAGGCAGGCGAAAGCGTTCCAGCGACCGGCGCACCAACGCCTTGCACGCGGACGGCGACGATACGCGCTCGTTCATGTACAGGTGCAGCACCGTTCCGCCGGTGTACTTGGCCTGCAGCTCTTCCTGCCGGGCGAGCGCCTCGAACGGATCGTCGGTGAAACCGACGGGCAGCTGCGAGCTGTTGGTGTAGTACGGCGTCGCAGGGGTGCCCGCCTGCAGAATATCGGGCCAGCGCTTCCGGTCTTCCTTTGCGAAGCGATACGTCGTGCCTTCGGCGGGCGTGGCTTCGAGGTTGTACATGTGGCCCGTTTCCTCCTGGATCGCGACGATCCGTGCCCGCAGGTGGTCGAGCAGGCGAACGGCGAGCGCGTGGCCTTCCGGCGTCGTGATGTCATCCGCATCGCGCGTGAAATTGCGGATCATCTCGTTGACGCCGTTGACGCCGATCGTCGAGAAGTGGTTGCGCAGCGTGCCGAGATAGCGCTTGGTGTAAGGGAACAGGCCCTGGTCGATCAGGCGCTGGATCACCTTGCGCTTGACCTCGAGACTGTCTTTCGCCCAGCCGACCAGTTCGTCGACACGCGCAAAGAGTCGCCCCTCGTCGCCCACGTGCAGATACCCGAGCCGCGCGCAATTGATCGTGACGACGCCGAGCGAACCCGTTTGCTCCGCCGAACCAAACAGACCGTTGCCGCGCTTCAGCAGTTCGCGCAGGTCCAGTTGCAGACGACAGCACATCGACCGGATCATGCTTGGCTTCAGTTCGGAGTTCACGAAATTCTGGAAATACGGCAGTCCGTATTTCGCCGTCATCGCGAACAGCGCATCGCAGTTCGCATGGTCCCAGTCGAAGTCCGGTGTGATGTTGTACGTCGGGATCGGGAACGTGAACACGCGGCCCTTGGCATCGCCCTCCGTCATCACTTCGATATAGGCGCGATTGATCATATCCATCTCGGCCTGGAGCTCGCCGTAACTGAAAGGCATTTCCTCGCCCGCGATCACCGGGATCTGTGCGCGCAAGTCCTCGGGGCACACCCAGTCGAAAGTCAGATTCGTGAAGGGCGTCTGCGTACCCCAGCGCGACGGCACGTTGAGGTTGTAGATCAGCTCCTGGATGCATTGCTTCACCGCACCATACGCCATCGCGTCGCGACGAACGAACGGCGCCATGTACGTGTCGAACGAGCTGAACGCCTGGGCGCCCGCCCACTCGTTTTGCAGCGTGCCGAGGAAATTGACGATCTGCCCGATGGCGCTGGACATGTGCTTCGGCGGGCCCGCCTCGACCTTGCCCGGCACTCCGTTCAATCCCTCGTGCAGCAGGACGCGCAGCGACCAGCCCGCGCAGTAGCCGGCGAGCATGTCGAGGTCGTGAATGTGCACGTCGCCCTCGCGATGCGCGCGGCCGATTTCCGGCGCATAGACGTGCGACAGCCAGTAGTTGGCGACTACCTTGCCCGAGACGTTGAGAATCAGTCCGCCCAGCGAGTACCCCTGGTTGGCGTTGGCATTGACGCGCCAATCTTCGCGGTCGAGGTACTCGTTGATCGAAGTGCCCACGTCCACCATTGTCCGGTGGTCGCACCGGAGCTTCGCGTGCTGCTCGCGATACACGATGTACGCGCGCGCCGTCCTGATCAGGCCGGCGGAGATGAGCGCCAATTCGACCAGATCCTGGATTTCCTCCACGTGGGGCGCGCGATGGGCGAATTGCTGGCCGAGCGCCTTTGCAAGCTCGCGCGTCAGCTCGAGCGCGCGCCCAGCCGCAAGTTCACCGCTCGCCGCGTCGGCACGCCGGATTGCCGACTCGATTTTCGCCATGTCGAATTCGGCCTGACGGCCGTCGCGCTTGACGATCGCCGAGGGGAGCGACGCCGTTCCGTAACCCGGATGGATTTCCACGCGATTCCTCCTAGCCTACAAGGCCTTGTGCTCTTGGCGGGCCAAAACACCACCCCTGGTGGCCTGCAGCCCAAGTGTCCGCGCCGGGCAGCCGGCATTCCTTGATCTAGGTCAAGAACCCGCCGCGCTGGTCGATCTGCCCGCCACCGACTCTTAGCCCAAATCAAGGTTGCACAGCAGAACTCGGGCTAGCCTCACGACCTGTCCGTAAGCGACCACGATGGCCGATCCTGACTCCCCTGAATCCTGTGAAGAAAGCGTCGCCGAGGATCCTGTCCGTCGGGACCGGCTAATGGGCACATTGCCCGCGCTTGTGGTTCGCGGACGTCCTCTGCTTCCCATTGTGCAGGGTGGCATGGGCGTGGGCATCTCGGCTCATCGTCTTGCCGGCAGCGTGGCGCACTACGGTGCGCTGGGGACTATCGCGTCCGTCGATCTGCGGCGTCACCACCCGGATCTCATGCGGGCAACGCAACACTGCCGTGACGCTGCGACCATCGACCGAGCGAATCTCGTCGCCCTCGACCGTGAAATCGGAGCCGCCAAGGGACTCGCGGACGGCCGCGGCATGCTGGCCGTAAACATCATGCGTGCGGTCAGCGCTTACGCGGACTACATCCGCCAGGCGTGCGCGAGTGGAATTGACGCGATCGTGATGGGCGCGGGCTTGCCGCTCGACCTGCCTGATCTGACGGTCGATTTTCCCGGCGTCGCGCTGATACCGATCCTTTCGGATGCGCGCGGCATCGAGCTCGTCGTACGGAAATGGACGCGCAAGCAGCGCCTGCCGGACGCGATCGTCATCGAACATCCCCGCTATGCAGGCGGCCACCTCGGCGCCGCAAAGGTGGAGGACCTCGCCGATCCACGGTTCGACTTCGAACGGGTGATCCCGGAAGCACTGGCGTTCTTCCGGAAACAGGGCATCGCGGAGGGTGCCATTCCACTGATCGCAGCGGGCGGCATCAATGCACACGAACGCGTGGTCGAACTGATCGGCATGGGAGCGAGTGGCGTGCAGCTCGGCACGGCGTTCGCGGTAACCGAGGAAGGCGACGCGGCACCTGCCTTCAAGGCCACGCTGGCGGGGGCCAAGCCGGAGGACATTGTCGAGTTCATGAGCGTCGCCGGGCTCCCGGCGCGGGCCGTTCGCACGCGCTGGCTGGACAACTACCTGCGCCACCTACCCGCCATCACCGCGGCGGTGCACAAGAAACCCCGCTGCACGCTTCACTTCGACTGTTTGGTTCAGTGCGGGCTGCGCGATGGCAATGCGCGGGCGGGGCAGTTTTGCATCGATACGCAGCTGGCCGCGGCCTTGCGCGGCGATGTGCACAAGGGTTTGTTTTTTCGCGGAGCCTCGCCGCTCCCCTTCGGTGCGGAAATTCGTCCGGTGGCCGATCTCATCGACTACCTCTTGACAGGCGCACGGCCGCAAACGGTGTAGCGTCGGAACGGGACGAGGTCGAAGCCGGGACTGTGCTACGCTCGTCACGCGTCCGTGCACCAAGCAGAAAACTAGACGCTGACGAAGGTGGCCGTCCCGCGCATTTTGTCGTCGCGCTGCCAATGTCGAAAGCGATCGTCGCCTCGCTGCTCAACGTGAACCGAAACGTTTTCGCGCATTGTGCACGACTACGTTGAGGCACAACCTATCGCCCTCGAGCCCGCAACGTAACGATCTCGACCCGGAAAAGCTCAAGGGCTACCACGGCTGACACGCGACAGGCGCAGTGATCGGCTCGCGCCGGTAATTCGCTCGACGTTGAAACGCAATGACTGGATTCTCAGTACCACCATCTGACGCGGGCGTCATTCAAGCCGCACGTGCGTCTCGCCCTGTCCGCCGGCCGCGGCGCCATGGATTCTCGCGGCGACGATCCTTGCCTCCAGCATGGCGTTTATCGACGGAACGGTGGTCAACGTCGCGCTCCCGGCGCTGCAGCGGGGTCTCGGCGCCGGCCTCGTCGACGTGCAATGGGTGATCGAAGTCTATACGCTGTTTCTCGCCGCGTTGCTCCTCGTCGGCGGAGCCGCGGGCGACCGTTTCGGGCGCCGTCGCGTTTTCCTGCTCGGGGTGGCGCTGTTCGCCGTATCCTCGGTCGCGTGCGGCCTCGCCGGCAGCGTGCGCGAACTGATCCTTGCTCGCGGCGTTCAAGGTATCGGCGGCGCGCTGTTGGTTCCCGGCAGCCTTGCCATCATCAGTGCGTCGTTTGCCGAGCAGGATCGCGGCAAGGCGATCGGTACGTGGTCGGGCGCCTCGGCCATCACCGCTGCGGTCGGACCGGTGCTTGGCGGTTGGTTGATCGATCATCTCTCGTGGCGCGCCATCTTCTTCATCAACCTTCCCTTGGCCATCGCCGTCATCGCGATCGCCGCGCGACACGTGACCGAAAGCCGCAATGCCGAGGTGCGAGGGAGCCTGGACTGGGCGGGCGCACTGCTGGTGACGCTTGGTCTCGGCGGCGTTGTCTACGCGCTGATCGAATCGTCCATGCTGGGTTGGTCCGATCTTCGAATCCTCGGTCCACTCCTGCTCGGTGCCTTGGCGCTCGTGGGCTTCATCGTCGTGGAAATGCGCGTGGCGGCCCCGATGATGCCGCCGCGGTTGTTTCGGTCGATCGCGTTTACCGGCGCCAACCTGCTCACCTTCCTGCTCTATGCGGCGCTTGGCGGAAGCCTGTTCTTCGTTCCGCTGAACCTTATCCAGGTCCAGGGCTACTCCACGACGGCAGCCGGTGCCGCGCTGCTGCCGCTCATCCTGTTGCTGTCAGTGCTCTCGCGCTGGTCGGGAGGATTGGTCGACCGCTATGGAGCAAAGAAACCGCTCGTCATCGGGCCGGCGGTGGCGGCGGGCGGCTTCGCACTCTTTGCGGTTCCCGGCGTGGGCGGCAGCTACTGGGCCACATTCTTCCCGGCAGTTGTGGTGCTGGGATTGGGGATGTCGATCAGCGTTGCGCCCCTTACGACCACCGTCATGAACTCCGTGGACGCGACGTTTGCCGGTGCCGCATCGGGGATCAACAATGCGGCTTCGAGTGTTGCGGCGCTCCTCGCCGTTGCCCTGCTCGGGCTGATCATGGCCGCGATCTTCAATCGCAACCTTCACAGTCATCTCGAACAGGCGGGGTTGACGCCTGCAGTGATCGAGGCGGTGGAACAGCAACGGGACAAGCTCGCCGCCATCGACCTGCCTGCAAGCATGGACGCACAGGACAAAGCGTCGGCAACGTCCGCGATCGCGAAAGCATTCGTAGCAGGATTTCGCTGGATCATGCTGATTGCGGCGGCACTCGCGTTGGCAAGTGCGGCGAGCGCGTGGGTCCTGCTCGGAACATCGAGTCGCGGAGCCCACGCAGGCGGACCACCGTGAAACTTGTTACGCCACCGATTCCGGACTACGAGCAATCGTTCGCTGCCGCCGAATCGACGTCACACCGCGCATCACTTCGCCGCTCGCTACTTGGGAAGATTGTTCTTTGCTCTCTCCGATTGCTTCTTGAATAGTTCCATCACGTCATTGAGGTGCTTGGGATCATCCGAAGAACTGAGGCCGTGCTTTGGATCGGCGACGGACGTGACGGGAGTGGTGCTCACGCCGTTCGCTTCGCACCCAACGACGGCGCCGGTTCCATTCTTCACGCCCGCCTCCGCCGACTCGAGGTAGATGGCGCACTTGGTGACCTTTCCCTTGGTGGGCCACGTGTAGGCGACTTGATCATCCTGTTTGTAGGGTGGCTCGAGCGCCTTCATCGCCGCAAAGAATCTCTGCAGGGCAAGAGCGTTGTAGTCGGGGTAGCCCGGCCAGATTCGAGTGCCGAGCAAAACCTCGTCCTTGTTCGCATCACTCATGTAGACATTGACGACGATGGAAGGGTCCTTGGCCGTGGGCGCTTTGGCCGCCGCCGGCTTCTTTGTCTGAGCGAAAATTCCCGAGACGCCGAAAACAAGCGGAAGCACTAGGAGCAAAGATAGCGGGCGCAGCATTGAATCCTCCGTGTTGAACGTGTCTGTCTTCGGGATGTGTCGATTTCGGGCACCCGTCGGTGCGTCTTGTGCGCAATATAGGGCGAATCGTTGCCGGTCGGCAATCCAATCGATCGCGCGGGTCGCGCGCCGTTCAGCTTGAGCCTGTTTCGTTAGCGACCTGTAGATGCCAACAAGAGGGAACGAACCGACCCGCTTGTCACGACGACCGCGATCACGGTCGCTTCGATCGACCTGATGACACCTTAGGCTTGTCAATCGACGCAGCCTTCGCTTGCCTGGGCTGTATGTTGGCTTTCAGCGACGCGTTGAGCGCCGTGGCCAATGCAGCATCTCCACTCACGAGATCAACCCACGCCAAGTCCAATCCCTTCCGTCGGCCCTTCAGGGTCAGTGTCAATCCCTGCGGTGACAACGTGAGCGTATAGGCCTGACGTCCAATCAGCAGTTCGCGCTTGAGTTCACCATCGAGTTTGGTCGTCACGACAGTCTCTTGGTGCTTCTTCCGATTGCACCGGAAGGTATCGGCAAGCACGACCCATGCCGAAGGCGGAAAATCTTTGAATATGCGTCAAATCCCGGCAGGCCGCCGTCTGCCTCGGCGGACAGATGTAATTTTCCCCGACAAGACCGCCAAGGCAGTCGGGCTCACAACCCCAATCGGTCGCGCTCCGCGCGGACGAGGTGCTCAGGTGATCGTGTAGCCGAGGCACGGTAACTGCCTCGGATCAACCCCGTGGATCACTTCCCGTCCCGCGCGGAAGTCCTCAGGACACCGCGGTCGCACGCTGGGCGTTATTGCTGACGCTCCTTGCGGCGCGTAACGCCCAGTCCAGCAAGACCGATGCCGAGCAAGGCGAGTGTCGCCGGCTCCGGCACGACGATGGCAGCGAACAGTCCATCCCGTTCGCCGTTGATGCCGGAATTGAAGTACAGGGTGTTGCTGTTCCCGGTAACCCCGTTACCGAAGTCAAGAGCCCACAGGCCACCCGGGGTGTTGCCAGCGCCGTTGTCGATCGGAATAGTGCCGAGGAACGCGCCCGTTATCGGGTTGAACGCATTGATCTCGCTCGCGACGAAACTAAAGTTGCCGACCAACAGGTCGCCGCCGAAAGCGCCGAAACCGGCCGGGGCCAGGGTGATGCCCCACGGCGCAGCGAGCATGCTGCCGGTGATCAGCCTCTGTATAAGGTTGCCGCTCGTATCGAATTCGTCGACGACCCCCTGCCCGGGGGTAGCCGCGATCTGGGCCGGCCGTCCGGCCGGCGCATACGTGACGTAGATGATGCCATTGAGGTTCTGTACATTGAACGGCGCGAACCCGGCCGGCAAGTTCGGATCGACGAACTTGCCACCGAACGTGGTGGAGGTCACGTCCGCAAAGGCGCCATCAAACACGTCGATGCGATTCTGCGCGCCGTTGGCCGCATACAGAAAAGGTCCTGAAGCGTTACTGCCCTGGGCCAAACCGGTATAGACCGCTCCGGGCGTCGTCGCTTCGATCTGCGCCGTCGTGCCGGCGCTGTTGTTCCAGGCCGAGATCGTCCCGTTGAGGTTGGCGAAGATGAAGCTGGCCGCAGTGCCGTTGACTGGGAAAAGCGTGGTGCCGTTGTTGACCTGTCCGGTGGGTCCTTGGGCTGGGCCTGCAGTCGTCGGGATCGCGACTTCGAGGCCGACCTTGGTGATGACCCCGGCGTTGATACGATAAAGCGTCGCTAGATTTTTGCCCTGATCCGAGACCCAGAACGGGCTCGTCGCGCTGAACGACATTCCCCAAGGGTTAGCGAGGTTCGCGTCTGTGAGGGCGGCCAGCCCGGGGATGTCCGAGACAAGATTCGTTTGCATGAAAGCCGCCGATGCCGTGCCGGCCGTCAACGCCGAGAATCCGATCCCCAAAAGAGCAACCAAGCTTGTGCCACGCAGTCCCATCAGCATTGCCGCCTCCTATCGTGATTGATATCGCCGCCGCTGGAACGGGCAGTGGTCCACTCCAGCAAAGGTTATGTCACAGGCATTTCCCCTTAAGGGCACTGAACGCGAAGTCCGTAGCCGCCATGGCCCAAGCTCGGCTGCGAATGCCGCAAACCGAAGCGTCCGGCAACGCGATGTTGCTACCCCTTCGCGTTGCGCCGCTTCGACATGGCCGCCCGTGCAGGTAAACAGCCGATCCAGGTTCATCATTCCGCCGAACGTCCGCGCCTGGCAATTGCCCTCTGCTGACCGGCAACTACCGGTGCGTGGGGACGCGGAACGCCGTGGTCGATCAAACCGTAGCGCTGGTGGACGGCTGGCTGGAGAGGAACCGCAAGAAGGTCGCCTGACGCGCAGGCCACCCGACGGCAACGGGATGTGGCGGGACTGCCTCAGTCCGCCGCGAACGCCCGCGACGCCGGCGAGATGTCCGCTCGCGATGCGGCGAACGCCGCGTCGCGCTTTGTGCATATGTCCACAAATGCCTCGATCCAGGGATTGACGATTGGGGCATCGGTGATCGGTCCCATGTGGCCGGCGTCGAACCAGCCGACGCGACGGTTGGGCAGCGCCCGCGTCAGAAGCGCGTGGATGCGCCGCGCGACTGCGGGACTGCGGTTGCCGGCGAGGAGCAGCGTGGGAGCTACGATCGCGCGAAGGTCCTCCCGCCGCGGCGGCCAGCACGACGCCGCCAGAAAATCGAGAGGGAGCTTGTCGACGCGACGCGCAATGCTGACCTGCGCCGACAGCGGCAGGGATCCATAGCTGCCATCACCGCCCCAGAAATCCACGAATGTCTGCGCGGCGTCGTGATAGCGCCCCTCGGCGACGAAGCGAAAGACACGTTTCGCGATCTGTCTCACGTCGACAAGCGCCGGGTCTTCGGTGTCCAGCATGCGGAACACTACCGGCTCGTACAAGGACAGGCTCGCGACTCGATCGCCGTTGCACTGCGCGAAGCGCAACGCAACCAATCCACCGTACGCGTGCCCGACGACGTGGACGCGGACGCGTCCCTTGACGAGTTCGTCGAGGCGAGCGTTCACGATCCTTACTTCCTCGTCCAGCGTAAACCGCGAGTGCGCCGCAGGCACCGCGTTGTCGCCATAACCGCAAAGATCGATCGCGATCACGCGAAAACGCGAGGCAAGCCGTTCGGCGAGCGCAGTCCACTGCGATTTTGAACTGAGCGACGCATGCAGCATCACGACCGGTGTACCGGTGCCTGCCACGAAATAGCCATGCTGGCAGGTAAGCAAATTCGGCGGCGCGACTCCTGGGTCGAAGACTGCGTTCGCGGATGAATTATTCGTATTCATGTCAATCCTCCGGATTAGCGCGGCCGCAGCAACGTAGCTCTTGAAAAATGACGGTCGCAGCGTTCAACCCATAGGTCCGGCGTCCTGCGAGCGGACGCGTTTTGAAACTCCACGAAGCCGTGATTGCAGTGCAGTCTAGCGGGCGCATGCGGTATGGAAACTTCACCAGCCGCCCGTTTTGTTTCGTTTGTTCTGTGCGCTTCCAGCGCCTCAACCCAGCGCGTGGGGATTTATTCTTCGGGCACTTTCGACGGCCTTCGCGCCCAAGGCGCGAAGGCCGAGGCGCTGAGGATTTCGTGGACTACGTGCGCGTCGGTGAGACAGCGACGATCTACGGGGGGCCCTGCAGTCGACTGCGTCAGAAACGCACGACTGTGGAACTGCCGTCGACGGGGTGCCATCCTTCATGCCGCGCCCCGTGCACAACCTTGGCGCGTCTGCGCGATACGACATCCTTAGGATTCCGACGCGGCTGGCGTGCCAGGGCTACTGCTGCAAGAACGGATACGACGAGCATTCCGAGGCACACGGCGAGCGCGACGGTGGAGAGGTGAGCATTGTGCGCTCGCTGTGTGATGAATGCGGCGCCGGCACCGGAGGCGATGACCGCCGGATAGACGACGTCGCGGTAGCAAAGTGCGACAAAAGCGCCCGTTGCGCCGGCGATCGCGAGCGATGCCGTTGCCACGTCAGTCGGCAGAACGGCGGCGATCTCCACAGCGAGCCCGCTTGCATTCAAGAATTGCGTCGCGGCTACCAGCAACGCGATGGTCATGGCGCCGAGATGAAGGCTGAAGGGCACACGCAACCAAGCGGAATACTGGCTCGGCGATGCCGCTGCAGCGCGCACGAACATGACAGTGGCCAGAACGAAACTGGCGGCAACCAAAGCGGTGGACAGACCGAGCGCCTTGTGCCGGAACGCAACGATCCAAATCGACACCAGGACACTGGTGACCGCGAGGGGGACGACCAACTTGTCGTAGACACGTACCCGAGTCCGGCGAGGCCACACGGCGTCGAGGTAGAACAGAAGAAAAGCGACGAGAACTGCTGCGCCGATCGCCTTGGCGAATGCGACCGGCACGATCATATTGCCATATTCGGCAAGCACCTCGGCGACCGTCTGCGATTCGCCGAGAGCGCTGTAATCGGCAACGAATCCGACGTTCGCCGCGACGACCACCAGCGTCGTCCAGCGCAGCATCGTCGAGGGCCGAGGAGCGCCCGTATTCCTTGCCATCGCAACTCCTGACTGTTGCCTACAACGCGTAGTATGCCACTGTCGCCCTCGCAGGTGACAGCCGAATGAAAATTGAGCCGAACCCGCCGAGTCCGCCGATGTCATCATCACGGTGGCCCTCAGGCAGGTGCGCCATTGGCGCCCATCGCCGCGAACAGAGGCAGATGCGTCTTCGTTTGCCGGCGAGCGTGTGGTCGCGCGCGTGCTTGCACTTCGTCGTTGCTTGCCGGTGACCGTGGAAATCGGCATTCTGGGACTGATGGATTGAACTTCGAATCTTCTCGCTGCATTTGTCGAAGGAGCGCGCAATGCGAACATTTCACCACATGATCATCCTCGGTCTTGCCACGCTGATACTGGCGGCGTGCCAGACTACGTCGATCAAATCGGCATGGTTCGACCCGAGCTACACCGCCGGCCCGATGAAGAAGATCGTCGTCGTCGGTGTGGGCGGCAACGTCGCTGACCGCCGCGTCTTCGAGGACATATTCGCGCAGAAGCTCCGTGCGGCAGGCGTCGACGGGATGCCTGGCTACACTGTGATTCCGGATGACGCGCGCGCGGCCGAGGCGCCATTCTCCGCGGCGGTCGAGAAATCCGGCGCGCAGGGTGCGCTCATGGTCCGGCTGCTCGGGGTCGACACAAAAACCCAGGTCTCCACGATGATCGTGCCCGGCGGTTTCGGATGGGGTCCCTACGGCGGCATGTACGGCGCTGCCTGGTATCCCGTTGCCCAGGTAAGCCAGTACGACATCGCGACGGTCGAGACCAGCCTGTACGACGTCAAGTCGCGGCACCTTGTCTGGGCCGCCACGACCGAAACTTTCAATCCGACTTCCGTGGCACAGGAGACCCCAGGCTACGCCGATCTCATCATCAAGCAGCTGGCGGCGCGCGGCGTCATTGCAGCGCCCGCGAAATGATCACGGGGCGGACGCTTCTCTCTGTATCCGGCGCGAACTGAACCGCTTGCGATGTGGCGCGTCCATGCGACGGGCATCGGGCGGTTGGTGTTTCGGCGCCTACGATTTGATTGCGATTGCGCCGGCGAGACGAGACGCCGACACTGCGGGGAGAACCGCCCTCGCCTCGTAGATGAAGAGCGCCTTGACCTTGTCCCAGAATTCGCCGCCCAATACGAAGAAGCTCGTCAGGAACAGCGTATCGTCGACCGCTGCATATGCCCAGTGCGGCACATGCTCCTGTAGCACGAGCAGCGTAATGTAAGGCTCGAGAAGGGACACGGCGAGCGGCAGAAACAGCATCACGAGGCCGATCCGATAGCGCAGCCGACTGACGTGCGCCGGCGGCCCGAGCTTCTTCGCGACGCCGAACACCCGCTCCATGAGGTAATGAAAGCCCGATTTACCGACGATCGCGATCGCAACAACGGTCAGAAGTTGCGGCAGGCCAAAAACCAGCAGTCCCGACAGCGCGGTCTTGGTGGCCACAGGTAGCGGCAGCGTGGTTATGAACGGAATGGCGAGCGGCAGGAAAAACCCGCCAACCCATAACACCATCGCCAGACTCATCCGCCAGTGCGCCTTGCGTTCGGGGACCAGCAAGTCGTGGACGCTCATCTGCATCTCGATCCGTTTGAGGATAAACATGCGATTCTACTGGCTGCCGTGAACGCCTGCGCGAGATAGGCCCCCTGACAGGAAATGGATGTCTCAATGAGGCGCGATGCAACGACCGCCGTCGCTGCCAAGATCGCTCGAATGCGGTGCCGCGCCGCTATTCTGGCTGGTGGCAAAACACCAAGCAGCGCGCTCAGGGTCATCTGGCTGCGCACCGATCTTGGAATCGGAGACCCGGAGTGAGTCTCGCCGTATTCGCGCTGATCGCAGCGTGCGTGATGGTCGCGAGCTTCGTGCAAGGATCTATCGGAGTCGGTTTCGCCCTCATCGTCGCCCCGGTTCTGGCGTTGCTGGCGCCCGATCTCGTACCGGTGTGTCTGCTGATTCTGATGCTCCCGCTCAACCTCTACGTTGCCTGGCGCGAGCGGGCGGCGCTGGATCGCTCGGGTGCGACCTGGATCACGGCTGGAAGGTTTCTGGGTACGTTCGGGGGCCTGTGGCTGCTGATGGCATTGACGGTGAACCACCTCAACGTTCTGATTGGCGCTGCAACCATTCTTGCGGCGCTCGCCACGCTCATCGCCCCATCTTTCACGCCGGGTCGCCGGGCCTTCGTCGCGGCGGGCGTCATTACGGGGATCACCGAGACGGCGACCGGAATCGGAGGTCCACCGCTTGCACTTGTCTATCAGCATCAACCGCGCGGCAAAGCTTCGCTCGACCATCGCTTTCTGCTTCCTGGTGGGCCAGCTGATGTCGCTGGCGATTCTAGCGACAGCCGGGCGCGCAAGCGCGGCGCAGTTCGGAGCAGCACTCGCCCTCATGCCAACGCTCGTCATCGGAGCAGCGGCGAGTCGCCTGGTTCATCACAGAATCGGTGGTCGTCCGCTCCGCTTGTTCGTGCTGCTCTTTGCGATCGCTTCTGGAATAGTGTTGCTAACGCGGAGCTAAGCAAACTCGCGGAGGCCCCCAAACGGCTGGTGAGAATGGCGTGGCGCTTCAGGCCCCGGCCGTGCTGAGCGGCGCGCTCTGGGTTTGTTTGTCCGGGGACGGTGCCGCTCCCGCGATCCGGTAGCTCGCATGATCAAAACGCTTCGTGATGCGGCGATATTCCCAGGTGAATCCCGGCCACAAAGTGCTGTTCCTGCCCTTGCTGCTGAGGTACCAGCTCTTGCACCCGGACGCCCACACGGTGCCGGTGAAGCGACCCTGGAGCTTCACGTTGTATTGCTTCTGCACCTCGGGCTTGACGTCCACCGAACTCACCTTTTCGCGGCGAATGAACTTGATGGCATCGAGAATGTAGTTCACGCCCGATTCGATCATGTAGATCATCGAGTTGTGGCCCAATCCCGTGTTGGGCCCGGTGACCATGAAGAAATTGGGGAAGCCGGCAATGGCGCAGCCCTTGTAGGCCTCGAGGCCGCCATCGGCGATGTCGCGGAGATTCCTGCCGCCACGCCCGCGGATGTCGACGGGGCCCAACGCGTGCTCGACATCGAAGCCCGTACCGAAAATGATCGCATCGACGGGACGCTCGACACCGTCGTTGCCAACGATGCTGTTGGCGCGAACCTCCTTGATGCCGTCCGTGCAGACCTGCACATTCGACCGCGCCAACGTCGGGTAGTACGTATTCATCAATAGCAGCCGCTTGCATCCTGGCGTGTAGTCGGGTGTCAGCTTGGCGCGAAGCTCCGGATCCTTGATGTGCTTGGCAATCTGGCGCTCGGCCATGCGCTGCACGAGACGGGTAAGCAGAGGCAGCTTGGTGAAGGCCAACAGACGCGATTCATAGCGCAGATAGGTGAGCCCGCGATAGAGCCATTGCAGCGGCTTCACGTTGTCCAGCAGCCAGTGTTCGAACGAGCTGATCGCGCGGTCCGGACGTGGCAGAACCCAGGGCGCCGTGCGCTGGTACAGGTTGAGCTGCGCCACCTTGGGCGCGATTTCCGGGACGAACTGGATGGCGCTTGCGCCGGTACCAATCACCGCGACGCGCTTGCCGGCGAACGCGTAGTCGTGTTCCCAATCGGCGGAGTGGAACATCTTGCCTTTGAACGCTTCGAGCCCAGCCACTTTCGGGATCGACGGGCGAGACAACGCACCGGTCGCGCTGACTACGCATTTCGCGGTGAAGGCGCCTCGGCTGGTCACCACCCGCCACTTCCCGGAGTTTTCGTCAAAGTCGGCGGACACCAGTGCCGTATCGAGGCGGATGTGGGGAAGAAGCTTGAACTTGGCGACGACGTCCTGGGTATACGCCCAGAGCTCGGGCTGCGAAGGGAATTTCCGCGTCCAGCGCGCGTTCTGGGCAAAGGAGAACGAATAGAGGTGGCTGGGCACGTCGCAAGCCGCGCCGGGGTAGTGATTGACGCGCCACGTGCCGCCGAACATCGCGTCCTTTTCGAGGATCACGAAATTGTCTATGCCCGCCTCCTTCAGCTTGATGGCCATGCACAGGCCGCCGAAACCGCTGCCGATGATGGCGACGTCGACATTGCGCACTGGAGTGCTGGTGGGGGCGGTGCTGGCTCCATTCATCGTTTCTCTCCTCGGGTTGGAAGTGGTCTTCGTACTTAAACTGACATTGCACAATGTCACTAACCGCCACTGTACAAGTGACATTGCACAATGTCAAGCATCTTCGCCAAATTAAATCTGTTGCGTCTGACATTGTTTGATGTCAGAATGGGGTTATTTCACCCAGGAGGGCGTCATGCCGTCCGCCGAGTCCAGCCCGGCCCGACCCGACCGCCTCTATCGAGGAGTCACCCATTCGCAGCGCACGGCGGAACGTCGCCAGTGCTTCATCGCCGCAGGCATCCAACGGTTCGGCGGCGACGGTTTCCACGCCACCACGTTGAAGTCGCTCTGCGCCGAAGCCGGGCTGACCGAGCGCTACTTCTACGAGTCGTTCAGCAGCTTCGACGAACTGCTCTGCGTCAGCTACCAGTACGCGGCTGGCGTCGTCATGGACCTGGTGAGGGCGGCGCTGGCCAAGGCGGACGCGACGCCCGCGGCACGGATGCGCTGCGTGCTCGACGCCTACTTCAAGGCGATCGGCGCCGACCCGGCGCGCGCACGGTTGCTCCTGCTCGAGATCGAGGGCGCCAGCGCCCAGGCGGACGCCGTGTACCGCGCGCAGTTGCGGGCGTCGGCCGATTTCATCCGTTTCAAGGTATGCGCCGGCCTGCCGGACAATGCTCACAACGGACTGTCACCTGGGCTACTGGCCACGGCGATGATGGGCGCAATCTATCAACTGGCGAAAGAGTGGGCGCTGTCGAATTTCAAACTGCCACGCGAGCAGCTGGTGCGCAACGCGCTGGCTATCTTCGTCGGGACCATCACCGAATGGCAGAAACCCGCTATGCCGGCGGCACGCCCGCGCATTCCGCGGGGCAAGTCCCGATGATCTTCGTGTACGCGCTCGTAGCAGTGGTACTCGCGGTGCTGGCATTCGACCGTCTCGCGCCGGCAACCGCCGCGCGCTGGGGCCTCGGGCTGGACCGCTGGCGGTCCGGTCTGCGGGAGCATCGTGCGACGATTCCCGGCTTCACTATGCCCTACCTGGAAGGTGGCCGAGGTGAACCGCTGGTACTGATCCACGGCTTCGGCGCCGACAAGGACAACTTCAGCCGCATCGCACGTTTTTTGACGCCGCACTACCGCGTCATCTGCCCCGATCTACCGGGATTCGGCGGCGCTACGCGCGACGTATCCGTCCGTCACGGCATCGCCGATCAAGTCGCGCGCCTGGACGCTTTTCTCGGCCAGCTGAAGCTTGAACGGGTGCATCTGGGCGGCAGTTCCATGGGGGGATTCATCGCCGCGCAGTTTGCCGCGACCTACCCCGACAGGGTCGCCAGTCTCTGGCTGTTGGACTCTGCCGGCACCGCGGCGGGCAACGCGACCGAGATTGGCAGAAATTTCCTGGCAACCGGCGAAATGCCGCTGCTGGTCCCGACCGAAGCGCACTTTCCGGCACTGATCGAAGCCGCGATGCATAAGAAGCCGTTCCTGCCGTATTCGCTGCGAACGATGCTTGCGCGGCGGGCCGTTGCGGATTGTCCGCTCCACCGCCAAATTCTGACGCAGTTCGTCGGCGAGTCTCCCGTGCTTGAGGCGCAATTCAAGACGCTGAGCACGCCGGCGCTTATTGTCTGGGGCCTCCAGGACAAGCTTTTGCATCCGGCGGGCGCTGAAACGCTGCACACGCTGTTTCCGAACAGCGATGTAAAGCTCATGGCCGGCATCGGGCACCTGCCGATGATGGAAGCGCCCGCCGCAACTGCCACGGATTATCTGGAATTCCGCCACGAACGAGGCCTTGCCTGACGCATGCGTCTTTCTGCTGCGAACGGCGCGTCAGCTCCTCGTCTGGCGGCGCGACAAGGCGGCCGGAGCGGCGCGCTAATTCTTCTTCTGCGCCGGCACCAAGTTCAGCGCCACCGGCGACTGCGTCTTCAGTTCGTCGACGCAACTGCTCGCCCAGAGAGCAAACACGCTTTCGAAGTCGATCTGATTCGAAGCGGTCGTGGTGATCCTGATCGATCTGGGGCCTCCCCGGTTGCCGGCCGTACGGCGGTCGACGACACGCCCCAGCAACACCCCGCTTGTGGAATCCAGGATCTCGAGCGCGAGCGTCGCCTGCCCCGCATTGTGGGTATAAACGCGGCTGGGTAGCGCCTGCGTGACGGTTTGCGGCGCGTTGATGGACAGGTCGATCAAGCCGTAGGGACAGCTCGAGAACATCCCCCCCGGAGGCTGCGACGATTTCGTACCCGGCGCTGCGGAACGCGCCGGAGAAAACGTTGCGCAAACTTGAACGGACGTTTTCGGCAATTCGATCGGCGTCTGCAGCGGTGGTCCCTTGCAACACCGCAATCCGGCTATTGCGGCTATTCAGGTCCGTGAGCCAGGTCTTGGCGAACGTAACCTGCGTCGGATCCAGCATGACCTTCGTGTAGCCGCGAAAATCGGCACCAGGCCGCAAGTAAAGATGGTCGAAGCGTTGTGACTTGACCTCGACCAAACCGTCCAAGTCACTCGCAGCAGCGCCGCTGCCGGCCTGGGCGGCGGCACTTGCAGCGCCCGCAATCAGCGCGGCACCACAGGCCATGGCAAACCATTGGCGAATCCTCATCATGGTCTCCTTTCATCTGCGCAAACAGCCGCGCAAGCTTCGTCATCCATCCGACGCACGAATTCTGAAGATACGCCGGAATTGGCCCGGCGGCGACATCCGTAAGGTCTGCTGCACTTCATCCGGTCTTGGACCAACCCGATGGCCGAAGGTGCCAGACTGCGGCCATGGGTCAGCATGGCCTATGCGACAGGCGGTCTCAGGCGCCGTCTCAGCCAAAAAAAGCGCGGCGAAACGCCGTGCTTTTTTCCTCCGCTGCCCGTTATTTCGGCTGTGGCACGATGCGCAGGTAGGGCTTCGGCGCCTTCCACCCGCCGGGGTATTTCTTCTTCGCGTCTTCGTCGGACACCGACGGCACGATGATCACATCCTGGCCCGGCTTCCAATTCACCGGCGTGGCGACCTGGTGCTTCGCGGTGAGCTGGATCGAATCGAGCACCCGCAGCACTTCGTCGAAGTTGCGGCCCGTGCTCATCGGGTACATGAGCATCAGCTTGATCTTCTTGTCCGGACCGACCACGAAGACGGTGCGAACCGTCGCGTTATTGGCTGCCGTCCGGCCCTCGGAGGTGGTGCCCGCCTCGGCCGGAAGCATGTCATACAGCTTGGCCACCTTCAGTTCCGGATCGCCGATCATCGGATAATTCACCTTGTGACCCTGTGTTTCCTCGATGTCCGCGGCCCATTTGCTGTGGCTGCTGATAGGGTCCACGCTCAGACCTATGATCTTGCAGTTGCGCTTCGCGAACTCCGCCTGCAATCCGGCCATGTAGCCAAGCTCCGTCGTGCACACCGGAGTGAAATCCTTCGGATGGGAGAACAGTATCGCCCACCCATCACCGATCCACTGATGGAAGTTGATGCGGCCTTGCGTCGTTTCGGCGTCGAAATTCGGGGCTTCGTCATTGATGCGCAGTGCCATGGTGATTCTCCTCAGTATTGCGGGCTGACTCGGCGTTGGAATTGTTTTGTTCGCTAGGATTCTAGCGCTCTGTTTTCTTTGGTGTCAAAGCTCGATGCCTCATGCCAGGGCCGATTATGCATGGCATCCGGGGGCGGTTTGCGGATTGTCAAAAAGTTCGAATACTCGGCCAGGGTGCGCTGTTAGCAGCAGTGACGCTGCATCGGGTCTGGTCGCGTAGATGACGCGTGCGAACGCATCGTCGTAACCCGATGTGGGCTGGCACGGCGACTTTGCCTTCGCCGGCACTCGATACCCCGGTGCGGCTTGAGGAACAGCAATGAAAAAAGGCGGCCATGAGTAAGCTTTGGTTGGCATTCTTTGCCGCGCTGACGCTCCCGCTCGGCGGCATCGGTTCGGCAAGTGCCCAGATGCACGGTGGTGGCGGGCACACGGTGGCGGTGGCTGGCACGGTGGCGGTGGCTGGCACCGTGGGCAGTTCCACGACGGACGTTTCCACGGCGGAAGGTTCAACAATTTTCACAGGAACTTCGGGGTGTTCATCGCGGCCCAAGGTTGCTGGTGGGGAGCACCATACTATCCCTACTATTACCCATATTCCTATTACGGTGGCTCCTATGTGGCGCCGACCTACGGCGACCAGGGACCTGCGACTGACATCCAGCGATACGGCGACAGCGGCGCCCAAAGTGATGAAGGCGAGTACTGGTACTATTGCACGGATCCAGCCGGCTACTACCCGCAGGTGCGCGATTGCGCCAAGGGTTGGTTGAAGGTTGTGCCGGATGCCACGCCCATGCCCTGATGAGTGTTTCTACACCAACTGAAGGTCGGGAGCGGACTATCGTGCAGCGCAACCGTGAGCAACATTCGCTCCGAGCCGCAGGCAAACGTCTGGGCACGGCGCTCGCATTGGTCTTTGCGCTGTCCGCGACGCAATCTGCTGTCGCGGCAACCATCACCATCACCACCGAACGCCACGGCGATACGATCGATATCCGCGCCAGCGCTGTGCTGAATACCGACATCGCGACTGCGTGGCGCGTGTTGACCGATTACGATCGTTACACGGAGTTCATTCCGGATCTGCGCGCAAGCCGCGTCGTTGCGCGCCACGGTGCAACAGTCACCGTCGACCAGTCTGGAGATGCCCAACTGTGGCTGTTCAAGATGCCGCTCAACATCACATTCGAGATCGACGAGTCTCCGCCGCACCGGGTGCAGTCGCGCGCGGTGGCGGGCAGCCTGCGCGCACTGGCCAGCAGCTACGTATTGACCCCGGCGGCGTCCGGTATCCGCCTCGACTATGCCGGCCGCATCGCGCCGGGGTTCGAACTTTTCGGCTCGATCGAGCAGTCAGTCGTCGAGCAGAATATCGCCCGCCAATTTCAGGCGTTGGCCGACGAGATCGAACGTAACGACGCCGCCGGACAGGGGGGCACCACCGCGGCGGCAAAGTGAACGGTATCAACCATCGGATGACATAGTCGGGTAGTCATCACCGCTGGTCCGCCCCGCATCCGCCGAATTTGTAGTGCTCCGCTATCATAGTGGGATGTCTCGAAAGCCGTCCCTCGCCTTCGCTTGCGCCCATTTGACCGACGAGCGGCTATATGCTGCGCAGGTCGCCGCGCTCGAGGTCGACTACGAGTGCTCGGTGTTTGCGTTCCGCGATCATGATGCGTTGGGCGGAATGGCGGAGGAGTTGCTGGCAAAGACGCCCGCGCGCTTCACGTTGATTGGCCTGTCACTCGGGGGCTATCTCGCTTTCGAAATCATTCGGCGACAGCTGCAGCGCCTCGAGCGTCTCGTATTGATGGATACCACTGCGGTGGCCGATCACCCGGCCCGGCGCGCGGGACGCCTTGCCGACATGGCCAAGGTGAGAGAAGGCGGCATCGATGCCCTCATTCCCGAGTTGCCGGCACGTTGGCTGCATCCCGCGCACGTGCAGCGTACGGAGCTGACCGACCTGATGTCCGCGATGGCGCGCAGCATCGGCGCGCGTGGCCAACTCAACCAGCAGACTGCGATGCTTGCGCGCCCTGACTCGCATGCCGATCTCGAGCGCGTGCGTGTCCCCACTCTACTGGTATGCGGACGGCAGGATCCGGTGACGCCAGTGGTCGACCATGAAGCAATGGCGGCGCGCGTGCACGGCGCGCGGCTGGAGATCATCGAGAAATGTGGTCACCTGTCGACAATCGAGCAGCCGGACATGGTGAATCGAGTCCTGGGAGACTGGCTACGGAAGACAGCGGCAGTTTCTGGCGCACTTTAGCCCTTCCACAGCCCCTATTGTCTGATGCCCATGGCCTGACTCCATTGCCTGACGAACGCCAGCCGCTTTGACGGATCGGAAAAGGAGACGAGCAGATCCGGTCCCAGCGGAATCGGCTTCACGCTTTGGCCGAGTGTCTTCGCTAGTGCGGCGGCCGAATTCGCGCCCTCGACGTCGGTGCGCAGCGAAGGCAGGTTGCTCCGCTCGGCGAGCACCGTCTGCCCGCGTTTGGAGAGCAGATAATCGATCCACAGTTTCGCCGCGTTGGGGTTCGGCGCCTTTTTGCCGATGAGCATGACGCGCGTGACGATCAGCGTGTAGTCGCGCGGATACACGTAACCCAGCGCTGGATCTTTCTTCGCTTCGATGTATGCGTAGGATCCGAGAGCGTTGTAGCCGAGCAGGTTCTCGCCATTGGCGACGCGCGTTAGAATCGCCTCGGTTGTCGGCACAACGTGCGCGCCAACGCCGCCCAGCGCCTTGAGCAGTTGCCAGAACTCTCCCGATGCCCGCTCGTCCTGGGACGCCAGCAGGAACCCCAACGCAGACCTTTCAATGTTGTAGGTGACGACCTTGCCGGCAAATCGGTCGCGCTTTTCGGTGAGCAGGCGCGTCAATTCGGAATGCGTTTGCGGAACCTCATCCGCCGCGAGCAGGCGCTTGTTGTAGATGATCACGATCGGCTCGAACGTCGTGCCGAATGCAACGTTCTTCCAAACTGCCCAAGCCGGCAGCCCCGTCATCTCCGGCGAGTCGTACGCCTGTGCCTGCCCGACGCTGGCCAGGCGCAGCTGCAGATCCATCGCGGAACTCCAGAGGACATCGGCCGTCGTCGGGCTGGCGAGCACGTCTCCGAGGTACGTGTTGTAGAGATCGTTGCTGTTCATGTCCTGATACCGCACCTCGATCCGCGGATAGAGCGCCTGAAAGTCTTCGATCAGCGGAGCGGCAATGCCGATATCCGTGGTCGAATGAATGACGAGTTGTCCCTCCTGTTCCGCCGCCGCGATGATCGCGGCGTACTGCGCCGGATAGCCCGCAGGCACCTGACCCTTCGCCGGAAACCGGATGATCTCTTGTGCCGTGGCCTGAAGGGACAGCGAACCGAGTACGAAGCAGGCCAGCGCTACGCAAAGCCGATAGCGGGCCGCGAAGGCACCACGCTCCAATTCGCGAAGTCTCATGATGGCTCAGCTCATGCGTGCAAGCGCGATCAGCACCAGCGTGACAGTGATCGCCCCGCCGATCCGGGTGGCGATCTGGGCGAATGGCATGAGCTGCATACGGTTGGCCGCGGTCAGAATGGCGACATCCCCGGTCCCACCTTGCCCGCTATGGCACGCGTTGATGATCGCACTTTCGATCGGGTACATCTTGAGGAAGCGCCCGACGAACGCGCCCACGGCCATCAGCGTCGCAACCGTGGCGATGATCGTGAGCAACGTCGGCAACGTGAACGCGGCCATCAGCTTGTCCCAGGGCGTGAGCGACACGCCGATCGCAAACAGCAACGGATACGTTACGGCTGTCGAGAAGAATTTGTAGACGACGAACGCCCCCTGTTCCAGTTGCGGCGACACTGCCCTGGTCAGTTTCACGAGGACGGCGATGAACAGCATCGCCACCGGCGCCGGCAGGCCGAACAGTCGCTGACACATGATCCCCAGCACATAGAGCGTGACGGCGGTGACGCCCGCCGCCGCGATGTGCGAGACATCCATGTGGCCGGTGATTTCCTCCTGCTTTGGATCCATCTCGTCGTGTTCGCCCGGCTGCAGGCGGCCCTCTCCGGTCAGATGGGGATACCGTTTGCCGACATAGTTCAACGTTCCGGACAGTACGATCGCGGTGAGGCTGCCCAGCATCACGGGTGGCAATACCGTTGCGAACAGCTCGCCTTGATCGCGATGCAGAATCTCGGCGTAGCCCACGGAGAGGGGAATGGCGCCTTCCCCGACGCCTCCGGCCATGATGGGTATGACGATGTAGAAAAACGTGTGGTGCGTCCCCAGCCCCAATGCGGTGCCGACCAGCGTTCCCACGATCATCGCCGCGATCGAGCCGATCGCGAGCGGGATGAAGATCTTGATGAATCCCTTGATCAGCACGCTGCGATCCATGCTGAGAATGCTGCCGACGATGATGGAAGCGATGAACAGATACAGAAAGTTGGACGACTTCGTGAACTCCGTGGTCATCTTGACGAGGGGTTCCGGCAGGATCTTGTAATAGACCAGCGCCGAAGGGATGAATGTCGCGAAGATCGCCGCCGCGCCGATATTGCGGATGACGGGGATGCGCTTGCCGATCTCGGCACAGGTGAAGCCGAAAAATGAAAACACGACGATGGCCATCGAGATCTCGGACGAAATCTTGCCGGTCGCGACAAACCCGGCGATCAACGCACCCATCAAGATGAACACCGGCAACGGAATGATGCCGATGCGATACTCCATCAGTTTCCACCAGCCTTCGGGCCAGAATCGCCCCGATGCCTGCGGCGCTTGACCTGGCACGGGAGGTGCTGCCGTCTTGTCCATCGAGTCCTCCGATCTTGAATTATTTGGATCCCCGTTCCCTGCCGCGTGCGGCAAATCGGGGGTCGTATCGTTCGCGAATTCGCTTGTCGCTACGCCACGAAGCGAATGTCCGCCTGGGGTGTTCGCGTGTCCATATTCTTGCCGCGATTCAGGTGGTCGTCGATCTCGGCGGCACATCCCAGCATTCGACCGTACAGAAACACCGTGAACGCTGCGGTTTCCAGCGCCCGCTCGGAGAACTCGCCCTTCTGGTAGCGCTGCCACAGCATCTTCAGCAGGAGCGTAGCAATTACCGCGTCGACGTTGACGCAGAAGACGTTACGCGTCACGTTCTCGTCGTACAGCACTTGTACCAGAGTGCGGTAGTAATCGTGGAAGACGTTGTACTCGCCGCGCTTCGCGAAGAGATTGCGTATGAACTCTTCGCGCGGATCGATGTTGACCGGCTTTCCCTTGAACACCGGGTGATTGATGCAGGGCAGCGCCTGTGCCGCCTCGGCGCCCATCTCCTTGCGCTGGATGCGCTCCTCGCCATAGCGACGCGCGAATTCGGTGGCCATCGCCTTGAGATCGAGCCCGTGTTTCGGATCCGATGGGTCCGCGAGCTCGACACCCTTGAAACGTTCGAGCAGGAAAGCCACGCCTTCGTAGCCGTTACCGCCGTGGGCGTAGCCGGAGTGGGTAAGAAAACCTACGAGCGCCTTGTTGAACTGGACCCGCCCCGGCGCCTCTGGCCCGTCGGCGGAGGTAGCGCCTTTCGCGCCCTGCCCTGAGATGGCGCCTGGACCATTGGTGAGCAGCAAGCCCACGAGCGTCTGGAACGCGAACAGGTCGGCCGGCGTCGGCTCCTGTCCGATCAGCGCGACACAAGCCACCTCGGTCAGCGATCGTTTGCCGAGGAGATCGGCAGTGGAAAATCCGCAGAAGCCGTCGGCGGTGTGCTTGCCGGCATCGACCGAAGCGCCGATCATCGTCCCGAACAGGCGCAACCACCACGGCAAGCTCTCCGCCGTCTGCTTCGAGATGCGCTTGCGCATCAAAGGTCCCCAGGCGAGCGTCGCCGCAATGGCCGCAAGGACCGCCTCGGATGTCGGATGTCCACCGAGGCTGCGCAGATATCGCACGAACGCCGATCGCGCACCTCGCGCCTCGAGGCCGGCCAGCATCGCGTCCGCTTTCGGGTCAGCCTGGCTGGCGACGAAGAGCTCGCGGGCAACAGGCGGGACCGCAGCCAGGTCGAAACTCTCGTCCCTCCCGTCCTGCAATCCGGCTTTGGCAAAGCGCTCGATCAGCTCGCGCAGCGCCGTGCGGGCCGCCTCCTGACGCCTGGGCCCGACGATGCTTGCCGCGGCGGCAAGGACGCTGTTGGGCGCATTGCCCGCGTCGCGCGATGCCTGGGCTGCCGCGAGGGTCGCATTCGCGTAGAGATTGAGCTCCGCGCCGACCGCCACGTTGACCAGCTTGCAGTCGTTCTCGCCGCCGGGTTCATGCAAGAGTGCAAGGCAAATGTTCGATTCCATCGGGTACTGCGCGGCTTCGAGCATCGACACGCCGTGCAGGCTGGTGACTTGCGTCTTGGGGTCCATTTGCGACGCGCCGGAGGTGTCCTTCATCGACTGGCGCGGCAGCACTGCGCCGATCTGCTCATTCAGCGCGGCGATTTGCGCGTTGTAGGGCGGCGACGCCTCGACGACCGGTGTGTTCAGCGCCGCAGGCAGTTCGAGCCCGCGATTGGAGCCGAACCAGGCTTTCAGCGCCAGGCTGCCTTCGGGTGCGAAGTCGGGCCGGGTCGCGTTTTCGCGCATGACCGCACTCAACGCAGCCGCGATGTACGCGATGTTGGTCACGACCGCGCCCTTCGCAGAGAAAACCGGTTTCTCCGGCGTGAAAATGCCATCGACGCCGAATTTCTCCATGAACCAGCGTTCCTTGCCGGCGGCATCGTCGCTGCCGCCCGACATCGCGCCGGCGTGGCCGACCGCCCGCGTCAAGCGGCTCTTCCACCGCCCCACCACGCACGCCACGATAGGCTTGCTGTACTCGGCGTCGTACTCGTAGTAGCCACCCGGCTCCACGTACATCACGGCCGCCTTGGAGCGCGCGTCGTTGGCCAGCGCAAAGGCCCACTCCGGCGCGGCGAAGTGAATGTAGACGTCCTTTCCGCTGGAGATCAAGGTCGTCGTGCCCCATCCCGCCATGCGCAGGTAGGTCGCGATCGTCGTCGTGAAATTGCCGGAATTGGAGAAGATGGCGATCGATCCCTTGCGCAGCGCCTCGGTGGGACTGTCGCCGCCGAGCGCGCCGCCAATGCGCACCTTGTTCCAGGCGTCGGCAACGCCCAGGCTGTTGCCACCGAAGATGTCGATGCCGTTCTGCTGCCCCAGCGCGCGAATCTCGCGCGAGTCGTGCACGGAGAGTTTTTCCGTGACGATGTAGATCTTCTTGAGATCGGGATTGACGCGGATGAGCTCCGCGACGCCATCACGGGCAGCCGACGGCGGAAGATAGATCACGCCGCAGTTGAAACGGTGGCCCTCGTTCAGTCCTTCGAGCACGTTGTTGTAAACGGGCACGTCGCCGATCGGTGTCTCCAGGACCTGCCCGCGACGCCCCGGAGACGTGCCGAACACGACGTTGCCACCCGAATACGCGTGACCGACCGGCGTCACGTCGCTCGACTCACCGCCCAGGATGTTGAGCACGCACACGCGATCGTCGCGCGTCGCGACCTGCGCAAGCGAGCTGATGCCCACGAAATACTTGAATTCTCCTACACCGCGACGATACATGCGTTCCTCCTGCTTCGGAATTGGTGTAACGGCTAGGCCGGCTGAGGCTGGACAGTCGCAGCCATCCTTGCCGTCGATCCGGACGCATTGAGTTTGGCCGCGATTTGGTCGCGCCCCCCGGCCTTCATCCAGGCGTCGGCCGCTTGCGCATAACTGATGACTTCGCTCATGTCCGAGTCGAATCCGAAAATGCGATACGGCAGGCCCAGCGCATCGAACGTGTCGCGCATGGCCCCCATTCCGCGCACGAGGTTCGGTCCCCCGCGGCCGATCACCACGTAGAGCGGCGTCGCGCCATGCTTGCTGAAGTGCTCGCGCAGCGCGTCTGCCATGGCCCGAAACGTCTCGAAAATGTCGGTGTTGTTCGACTTGCCGCCGATGATGAACAGGACATTGGTCTGCTTGAGCCAATGCTTGAAGCAGATGCGCGCGACCTCCTTCATCTTTTCGTACGGCGGATTGCCGCCGAAGTCCGACGAAATGATGGCGTCGTCGCCGAGCAGTTCCGTCACCAGGGAATTGGCGCCGCCGCCGAATGTGGGCGCCAGGATCGTGCCCTTGGCATTGATCACGTAGACATCGCTCTGACCCTGGTACGTGCGCAGCTGGTTGATCTCCTGCTCGAAGTCCGAGAAGTCCATGGCAAACACGTGCGGCGGAAGGTTCAGGCGCTGCCAGCGTGGATCGTCGCGATCGAACCCGCACTTGAAGTCGCACGCGACCGGGGTGAGCCGCCCACCGCGATCGGGTCGCATGCGGATCGGATTGAGTTCCAGCGTGGTCATCCCGAAGTCGTGGTAGAGCTCCCACAGTTTCGGCAGCTGCTGCACCAGTGGCGAGATGAGCTGCTTCGGCGCCTCGAGCGCCGACAGCGCATTGGCAACGACGAACGCCTTCATGCCGGTGAGCGAATCGAACGGGATGCTCGCCACCATGCTCTTGTCCAGCTCCTCGATGTCCATGCCGCCGTGATGCGTGAGCGTCATGGTCGGCGCGCGGAAATGCGTCGAATCGGTGATGGAGAAATAGATCTCGTGCTCGGCCGGCACCGCGCCTTCGAACGTCACGCCGTTCGCCTTTGCGAATTGGTTGCCGTGACGATGCTCGACGAAATACAGCCGCTCCTTTTCCTTGAGCGCGGTCTTGAGGTCCTTGGCGCGGCCAAGCAGCCCCGCCTTGCCTTTCTTGCCGACGCCGCCCTTGAACACGGGCTTCACGAAGACCGAGCCATGACGCTCGATCAGCGCCTTGATCTCCTCTTCGCTGGCGTCCGGCCCCAGCACTTCGGACGTGGGAAAGCCGGCGAACTGCAGCAGTTTCGCGCCGTACAGCATGCCTGTGACTTGCATCGATTCCTCCTCGCACTGGATTCGCGTTCGAACACGGCATCAGCAACCGAGGCTGGGTTGCGCCGGCCGGCCCGTCCGTTTGGTGGATAATGGGGCCCGAAGCTTTCAAGCTGCTTTCCTCGGCTCGTCTTTTTTCGAGCCACAGGCGCACCCGACGAGAGGGACCGAGCGCATGCGCGTGCTGCTCGCCGAAGACAATCCGCAACTCGCCACCTGGCTCGCAAAAGCGCTGCGCCAAAGCCATTTCGCAGTGGATTGCCTGCGTGACGGCGCCGCCGCCGATCACTCGCTGTCGTCCGAGAACTACGACGCGGTCATCCTCGACCTCAATCTGCCGCGCATGGACGGGCTCGAGGTATTGCGGCGGCTGCGCCAGCGTGGGTCGCGCACGCCCGTCCTCGTCCTGACGGCGCGCGGCACGGTCGACGATCGCGTTGCGGGACTCAACCTCGGCGCCGACGACTATCTGTCCAAGCCTTTCGAGCTCGCGGAACTCGAAGCTCGGCTGAAAGCGCTGATCCGTCGGTCGCAGGGCGGCGGCAGCTCGATCATAGCGCTGGGACCGCTGGAATATGAGAGCTCGGGACGAATGTTCCGCCTCCGCGGGGCGTCGCTGGTGCTGCGGCCCCGGGAGCATGCAGTCCTGGAAGTGCTGATGCTGCGCGCCGGCAAGGTCGTCAGCAAGGAATCGCTGTACGAAAAGATCTTCGACCTCGATGCGACGGCAAACGCGGATTGTGTCGAAATCTACGTGCATCGGCTGCGCAAGCGGCTTGACGCCTCGGGGGTCGCGATCGTGACCGTGCGCGGATTGGGCTACACGCTTGAGACGTCCGGGTAGCCTGCTTCGGCAGCTGCTCGCCTGGCTGCTGATCCCGCTCGTCGCCCTGCTCGCGCTCAATGCCTTCCTGAGCTACCGCGCGGCGCTCGCTGCCGCCAACGAAGCCTACGATCGTCTGCTGCTGGCGTCGGTCCGCGCGATTGCCGATCGCGTCGGCATCGTCGACGACCAGATCCAGGTCGACGTGCCGTACGTCGCGCTCCAGCTCTTCGAGTCGAAAAGCCAGGAGCGGATCTTCTATCGCGTGGCCACACCTGCCGGCCAGACGATAACAGGATACGAAGATCTGCCACTGCCCCCACGGCGGCCGTCGGCGCCCGACGAGCCGGTGTTCTATCACGCGCAGTATCACGATGAGACGGTCTACTTCGCCGCGTTGCAGAAGCGACTCTACGACGCACAGGATAGCGGCCCGGTGCTGATCCAGGTCGGCGAGACGGCGGAGGCGCGCGACGCGTTGTCGCGCGAGATCCTGTACGACAGCCTCGTGCGCCAGGGCTTGCTGATCGTCGTCGCTGCCATCGTCGTCTGGCTCGGATTGCGGCGGGGCCTGCGCCCCGTGCTCAGGCTTCGTGACAGCATCGCGCGCCGCGCGCCGACCGATCTCACGCCGATCGACGACAACGACATTCAAAGCGAAGTTCGACCACTGATCCATGCGCTCAACCAGCACACCGAGCGTCTCGACAAGCTCATTGCCGCGCGGCAGCGCTTCCTGGACGACGCGTCGCACCAATTGCGAACACCATTGGCGGCGCTCAAGACACAAGCCGAATACGGCTTGAGCCAGACACCGCCGGATACCGGCAGCGCGCTGCTCCAGGACATTCATCGCACAACCGACGAGACGATCCGCCTCGTCAATCAGCTGCTGTCCCTGGCACGCGCCGAGCCGCAAGGGATGCCTGACCGCGACATGGCGCCGTTCGACCTGGCGGGCCTCGCGCGCGAGACGACCGCGGAGCTGGTCCCGGCTGCCCGCCGGAAGCGGATCGATCTGGGCTTTCAGGGCGATGACCGCGCATGCGTCGTGACGGGCAATCGTGTGCTGCTGCACGAGCTCATCGTCAACCTGCTCGACAACTCGATTCGCTACACGCAATCCGGTGGCGAGATCACCGCCCGCGTGACCAACACAGGCGACCGCGTCGTGCTCGACGTCGAAGACAACGGACCCGGCATTCCGGTCGAAGAGCGCGAGAAGGTATTCGAGCGCTTCTACCGCGGCAGCACCGCGTCCGATCAAGGCTCCGGGCTGGGCCTCGCCATCGTGCAGGACATCTGCCGTTCGCACGGTGCCGACATCGAGCTCACCGCGCCGGCTGGCGGCCGAGGCCTGCGCGTGCAGGTCGACGTTCAAGGGCGCATCAGGCTGACACGCGCCTACTTTGCGCTGGACATCGCCTCGCGCCACTGCTTCAGGAATTCCTGCTGCTTGGCGCGATCGAGATAGACGAGCAACCCGGGTCCGACCCCGATCGGCCGGAAACTGGCCCCCAGCGATTTGGCGAGCGCAGGTGCTGCAAGCTCGCCCGGGACGTCGCGCCGCACGGACAGCAACCCGGACCTGGCTGCCAGCGTCTGGCCACGATTCGACAGGAGAAAATCGAGCCACAGCCTTGCCGCATTGGGATTTGCCGCACCCTTCGCGATGAATGCCACGCGCGACAGCACGAGCGTGTAATCCTTGGGCAGCACCACGGCAATCGACGGGTCCATCCGGGCGCGCGCGATGGCATACGAGCCGATGACGTTGTAGCCGAGGAGAGCCGTGCCGGATCCGATCGCCTCCATCATCGCGGCCGTGCTCGTTTCGAGGCGTACGCTGCTCGCGCCGAGCAGCTTCGCGAGCGGCCAGAAGAGCGGCGCGACACGGCTGTCCTGCGTCGCGAAGAGGAAGCCGACCGCAGTCTTCTCGATATCGTACGTCGTCACCTTGCCCTTGAACCGCTCGGGCTTGTCCTTGAGCAGGCGCGCAAAATCTGCATGCGTCTGGGGAATTTCGTCGGGCCGCAGCAGGCGTTCGTTGTAGATGAACACGACCGGCTCCGACGTCGTGCCGTACGCCTCATTTTTCCAGACGGCCCATTCCGGAAGTCCGCCTGCTTCCGGTGAAGGATAAGTCTGTGCGAAACCGTCGTTCACCAGTTTGAGCTGCAGGTCCATCGCTGAGCTCCATAGCACGTCTGCCGTGGGACTGTGCGCTGACGTTTCCGCCACAAAACGTCGGTACAGCTCGGGGCTGTCGATCTCGCGGTATTCGACCTTGATGCCGGGATAGAGCCCTTCGAACGCGCGCATGAGCGGCGTTGCGGCAGCAACGTCCGTGGTTGCGTAAACCACGACCTTGCCTTCCTTGCGGGCCGCGGCAACCGTATCGGCGTATGCCGCCGGATAGCCCGGTGGCACTTGACCCAGCGCGTCAGGTAGCGCGATCAGCGCCTGTGCGGCGACGGCGAGCGCCAGCGTCATTCGCATTGCGAAGGTCGTGGAAAAAAGGATGTGCATCGGGTGGCGTGCGCGCATGGAAGGGAGTTGGTGGATATGCGACTTTAGACACGCGGCCGTGGTCAAAATCAAAAATCGCCCCGGTCGACTCCTACTGAATCACTTCATCAGCGCGCGCGAGCAGCGATTGCGGGATGGTGATGCCCAGCACCTTGGCCGTCTCGAGATTGATCACGAGCTCCAACTTGGTTGCGCGCTCGATCGGCAGGTCGCGCGGTTTCGCACCTTTGAGTATCCGGTCGACAAAGTACGCTGCGTGTCGATACATTTCGGCATCATGGACCCCATAACCGATCAAGCCGCCGACGACCGCATACGCCGTGGCTCCGACCGAGGGAAGGCGCCGCTTTGCGGCCAAGTCTGAAATGTCGATGGCGTTGACTTGAAACAGAGCATCCGTCGACAGCACGATCGCATCAACGCGACCCTGTTCGATCGCTGCGAAGGTCGCCCCAAGGTCCTTGGCAGCCCGTACCTCGAGCGGTTGCAGCTCCAGCTTCAATGCGTTTGCGGTCGCGTGCATGGCCTGGAGTTGCAGCGTGCTTCTTTCATTCGACGGATTGAAGAGCACCGCTATTCGCTCGAGACGCGGAACCGCTTCCTTGAGAAGCGCCAATCGTCTTGCGGCCGCCTCCGGTGAGAGTTGGACCGATCCTGTGACATTGCCCGCCGGCCGCGCAAGGGTGCCACCCAATCCACCCGCAATGGGATCGCCGATGAGAGGATCGATGATAGGGATGGTTGTCGTAGCACGCTTGGCCGCAGATGCCGCCTTCGTTCCAACGACTACGATCACGTCGACCTTGAGTCGTGCCAACTCTTGCGCTGCGTCGGACAGCCGTGCGTAATCGCTGGATGCGGATCGAATTGCAATGGCGATGTTTCTGCCCTCGATGTAGCCGTAGTCACTCAGACCTGCCCGCAACGCGTCGATCTGGCTGGCCGCACCCGAAATAGTCTCGGAAACCAGAAACCCGATCCAGGGGACGGTTCGCTTCTGCTGCGCGAGGGAAACAACCGGCATCACAAGCGTGCCCATGCTCAACGCGACGACGACTTGTCGACGACTCAGCACTCGATCACCGCATCGGCCGTACTTCTGACCGTCATGTGATGTCTCATGCCAGGAAGGGGACGATTCGAGCGAGCAGCAACTCGGGCGCTTCCTCGGCGATGTAGTGACCGCACGGAAGCGCTTCGCCACGAACGTCACGCGCCACTCGGCGCCATTCGTCCAGCGGCTGGAAGCAACGATGGACCACGCCTTGTTCACCCCATAGCACCGACAGCGGTTGCTGCAACAGGCGCGCGGCATCGCGATCGACCCGATCGTGGTCGAGGTCGATGCCAGCCGCAGCACGATAGTCCTCGCACATCCCGTGCGCAGCTCCGGGAAGGGCGATGCATCGCTGGTACTCGCCAAGCGCTCGCGGGTCGAACGGCGCGAGGCCGGAGTACGTCTCCCCATCATGTCGCGTATATACGCGGCAGGATCGGCCTCGATCAGCCGCTCGGGCAGGGGCGCGGCCTGGATCAGGAAGAACCAGTGCCAGTACGCGCGTGCAAAGGCTTCCGTCGTCTGCTCGTACATGGCGAGGGTGGGTGCGATGTCCAGAAGGACCAACCGACGCACCGCCTCCGGATAGTCCACGGCCAAGCGATGGGCCACCCTCGCACCGCGGTCATGCGCGAGGATGTCGAACTGTCGAAAACCGAGGCTGTGCATCAGCGTCAGTTGATCCCGAGCCATCACGCGCTTGGAGTAGTTTGCGTGATCCGCGGCTCCCGCCGGCTTGGACGAATCGCCATACCCGCGCAGGTCCGCGGCTACCACGGTGTGGGTCCGGGCGAGAGTCGGCGCCACTCGGTGCCAGATGGCGTGGGTCTGCGGATGACCGTGCAGCAGCAAGAGTGGCGGTCCGAAGCCCCCGATGGCGGCAGCAATGTGAATGCCGTCTTCGACGGCGATGCTTCTTCGGTCGAAGTCGGGGAACAGCTGATTCATGCCGTCCCCATCATCAAGGGGCAACCGTAATCCTCGTGAACATTCCGTCGCCGTAGTGGCCAGGTTGATTGCAGAGGAGCAGGTAGGTGCCTGGCTTGAGATTCAGCGTCAGTTTGCCCGTCTTGCCTGGAGGGAGGTCGCTGATCTCGCCCAGGCGACGCAGCTTGCTTTCGATGACCTGGTCGCGCTTGGCGTTGAGCGGAAGCTCCTTGGCCCCAGTATCGCGAACGACGAGCACCTCGTGAACCAAGTTCTTGGACTGATTCTCGGCCTGAAACGTGACCGGGCCTGGCTTGAGCGCATCATGGTCGACGACGATTCGCATATGCGCAATCGACCCGTCCGTGGAGGAGTCCTGCAGCTTGATGGCAAGCGTCTGTGTCGGGGCAGCCGCATTCACCACGACGGCAGT
>CAWHIS010000029.1:0-35849 GCA_963829375.1 uncultured beta proteobacterium
CGCGATGTTGGTCACGACCACGCCCTTGAGGCAAATCGGCTTCTCCGGCGTGAAAATGCCATCGACGCCGAATTTCTCCATGAACCACCGTTCCTTGCCGGCGGCATCGTCGCTGCCGCCCGACATCGCGCCGGCGTGGCCGACCGCCCGCGTCAAGCGGCTCTTCCACCGCCCCACGACGCAGGCCACGATCGGCTTCGTGTACTCGGCGTCGTACTCGTAGTAGCCACCCGGGCTCGACGTACATCACCGCCGCCTTCGAGCGCGCGTCGTTGGCCAGCGCAAACGCCCACTCCGGCGCGGCGAAGTGAATGTAGACGTCCTTGCCGCTGGAGATCAGGGTCGTCGTCCCCCATCCGGCCATGCGCAGGTAGGTCGCGATCGTCGTCGTGAAATTGCCGGAATTGGAGAAGATGGCGATCGAGCCCTTGCGCAGCGCCTCGGCGGGACTGTCGCCGCCGAGCGCGCCGCCGATGCGCACCTTGTTCCAGGCGTCGGCAACGCCCAGGCTGTTGCCACCGAAGATGTCGATGCCGTTCTGCTGCCCCAGCGCGCGAATCTCGCGCGAGTCGTGCACGGAGAGTTTTTCCGTGACGATGTAGATCTTCTTGAGATCGGGATTGACGCGGATCAGCTCCGCGACGCCGTCACGGGCAGCCGACGGCGGAAGATAGATCACGCCGCAGTTGAAACGGTGGCCCTCGTTCAGCCCTTCGAGCACGCTGTTGTAGACGGGCACGTCGCCGATCGGTGTCTCCAGCACCTGCCCGCGACGCCCCGGCGACGTGCCGAACACGACGTTGCCGCCCGAATACGCGTGACCGACCGGCGTCACGTCGCTCGACTCGCCGCCCAGGATGTTGAGCACGCACACGCGATCGTCGCGCGTGGCGACCTGCGCGAGCGAGCTGATGCCCACGAAATACTTGAAATCCCCGACGCCGCGACGATACATGCGGACCTCCTGCTTCGGAATTGGTGTAACGGCTAGGCCGGCTGCGGCTGGACAGTCGCAGCCATCCTTGCCGTCGATCCGGACACGTTGAGCTTGGCCGCGATTTGGTCGCGCCCGCCGGCCTTCATCCAGGCGTCGGCCGCTTGCGCATAACTGATGACTTCGCTCATGTCCGAGTCGAAGCCGAAAATGCGATACGGCAGGCCCAGCGCGTCGAAGGTGTCGCGCATCGCCCCCATTCCGCGCACGAGGTTCGGCCCGCCGCGGCCGATCACCACGTAGAGCGGCGTCGCGCCGTGCTTGCTGAAGTGCTCGCGCAGCGCGTCTGCCATGGCGCGAAACGTCTCGAAAATGTCGGTGTTGTTCGACTTGCCGCCGATGATGAACAGGACGTTGGTCTGCTTGAGCCAGTGCTTGAAGCAGATGCGCGCGACCTCCTTCATCTTTTCGTACGGCGGATTGCCGCCGAAGTCCGACGAAATGATGGCGTCGTCGCCGAGCAGTTCCGTCACCAGCGAATTGGCGCCGCCGCCGAACGTGGGCGCCAGGATCGTGCCCTTGGCATTGATCACGTAGACATCGCTCTGACCCTGGTACGTGCGCAGCTGGTTGATCTCCTGCTCGAAGTCCGAGAAGTCCATGGCAAACACGTGCGGCGGAAGGTTCAGGCGCTGCCAGCGTGGATCGTCGCGATCGAACCCGCACTTGAAGTCGCACGCGACCGGGGTGAGCCGCCCGCCGCGATCGGGTCGCATGCGGATCGGATTGAGTTCCAGCGTGGTCATCCCGAAGTCATGGTAGAGCTCCCACAGTTTCGGCAGCTGCTGCACCAGTGGCGAAATGAGCTGCTTCGGTGCCTCGAGCGCCGACAACGCATTGGCAACGACGAACGCCTTCATGCCGGTGAGCGAATCGAACGGGATGCTCGCCACCATGCTCTTGTCCAGCTCCTCGATGTCCATGCCGCCGTGATGCGTGAGCGTCATGGTCGGCGCGCGGAAATGCGTCGAATCGGTGATGGAGAAATAGATCTCGTGCTCAGCTGGCACCGCGCCTTCGAACGTCACGCCGTTCGCCTTTGCGAATTGGTTGCCGTGACGATGCTCGACGAAATACAGCCGCTCCTTTTCCTTGAGCGCGGTCTTGAGGTCCTTGGCGCGGCCAAGCAGCCCCGCCTTGCCTTTCTTGCCGACGCCGCCCTTGAACACGGGCTTCACGAACACCGAGCCATGGCGCTCGATCAGGGCCTTGATCTCTTCTTCGCTGGCGTCCGGCCCCAGCACTTCGGACGTGGGAAAGCCGGCGAACTGCAGCAGTTTCGCGCCGTACAGCATGCCTGTGACTTGCATCGATTCCTCCTCGCACTGGATTCGCGTTCGAACACGGCATCAGCAACCGAGGCTGGGTTGCGCCGGCCGGCCCGTCCGTTTGGTGGATAATGGGGTCCGAAGCTTTCAAGCTGCTTTCCTCGGCTCGTCTTTTTTCGAGCCACAGGCGCACCCGACGAGAGGGACCGAGCGCATGCGCGTGCTGCTCGCCGAAGACAATCCGCAACTCGCCACCTGGCTCGCAAAAGCGCTGCGCCAAAGCCATTTCGCAGTGGATTGCCTGCGTGACGGCGCCGCCGCCGATCACTCGCTGTCGTCCGAGAACTACGACGCGGTCATCCTCGACCTCAATCTGCCGCGCATGGACGGGCTCGAGGTATTGCGGCGGCTGCGCCAGCGTGGGTCCCGCACGCCCGTCCTCGTCCTGACGGCGCGCGGCACGGTCGACGATCGCGTTGCGGGACTCAACCTCGGCGCCGACGACTATCTGTCCAAGCCTTTCGAGCTCGCGGAACTCGAAGCTCGGCTGAAAGCGCTGATCCGTCGGTCGCAGGGCGGCGGCAGCTCGATCATAGCGCTGGGACCGCTGGAATATGAGAGCTCGGGACGAATGTTCCGCCTCCGCGGGGCGTCGCTGGTGCTGCGGCCCCGGGAGCATGCAGTCCTGGAAGTGCTGATGCTGCGCGCCGGCAAGGTCGTCAGCAAGGAATCGCTGTACGAAAAGATCTTCGACCTCGATGCGACGGCAAACGCGGATTGTGTCGAAATCTACGTGCATCGGCTGCGCAAGCGGCTTGACGCCTCGGGGGTCGCGATCGTGACCGTGCGCGGATTGGGCTACACGCTTGAGACGTCCGGGTAGCCTGCTTCGGCAGCTGCTCGCCTGGCTGCTGATCCCGCTCGTCGCCCTGCTCGCGCTCAATGCCTTCCTGAGCTACCGCGCGGCGCTCGCTGCCGCCAACGAAGCCTACGATCGTCTGCTGCTGGCGTCGGTCCGCGCGATTGCCGATCGCGTCGGCATCGTCGACGACCAGATCCAGGTCGACGTGCCGTACGTCGCGCTCCAGCTCTTCGAGTCGAAAAGCCAGGAGCGGATCTTCTATCGCGTGGCCACACCTGCCGGCCAGACGATAACAGGATACGAAGATCTGCCACTGCCCCCACGGCGGCCGTCGGCGCCCGACGAGCCGGTGTTCTATCACGCGCAGTATCACGATGAGACGGTCTACTTCGCCGCGTTGCAGAAGCGACTCTACGACGCACAGGATAGGGGCCCGGTGCTGATCCAGGTCGGCGAGACGGCGGAGGCGCGCGACGCGTTGTCGCGCGAGATTCTGTACGACAGCCTCGTGCGCCAGGGCTTGCTGATCGTCGTCGCTGCCATCGTCGTCTGGCTCGGATTGCGGCGGGGCCTGCGCCCCGTGCTCAGGCTTCGTGACAGTATCGCGCGCCGCGCGCCGACCGATCTCACGCCGATCGACGACAACGACATTCAAAGCGAAGTTCGACCACTGATCCATGCGCTCAACCAGCACACCGAGCGTCTCGACAAGCTCATTGCCGCGCGGCAGCGCTTCCTGGACGACGCGTCGCACCAATTGCGAACACCATTGGCCGCGCTCAAGACACAAGCCGAATACGGCTTGAGCAAGACACCGCAGGATACCGGCAGCGCGCTGCTCCAGGACATTCATCGCACAACCGACGAGACGATCCGCCTCGTCAATCAGCTGCTGTCCCTGGCACGCGCCGAGCCGCAAGGGATGCCTGACCGCGACACGGCGCCGTTCGACCTGGCGGGCCTCGCGCGCGAGGCCACAGCGGAGCTGGTCCCGGCTGCCCGCCGGAAGAGGATCGATCTGGGCTTTCAGGGCGATGACCGCGCATGCGTCGTGACGGGCAATCGTGTGCTGCTGCACGAGCTCATCGTCAACCTGCTCGACAACTCGATTCGCTACACGCAATCCGGTGGCGAGATCACCGCCCGCGTGACCAACACAGGCGACCGCGTCGTGCTCGACGTCGAAGACAACGGACCCGGCATTCCGGTCGAAGAGCGCGAGAAGGTATTCGAGCGCTTTTACCGCGGCAGCACCGCGTCCGATCAAGGCTCCGGGCTGGGCCTCGCCATCGTGCAGGACATCTGCCGTTCGCACGGTGCCGACATCGAGCTCACCGCGCCGGCTGGCGGCCGAGGCCTGCGCGTGCAGGTGACCTTCAAGGGCGCATCAGGCTGACACGCGCCTACTTTGCGCTGGACATCGCCTCGCGCCACTGCTTCAGGAATTCCTGCTGCTTGGCGCGATCGAGATAGACGAGCAACCCGGGTCCGACCCCGATCGGCCGGAAACTGGCCCCCAGCGATTTGGCGAGCGCAGGTCCTCCAAGCTCCCCCGGGACGTCGCGCCGCACGGACAGCAACCCGGATCTGGCTGCCAGCGTCTGACCACGATTCGACAGAAGAAAATCGAGCCACAGCCTTGCCGCATTGGGATTTGCCGCACCCTTCGCGATGAATGCCACGCGCGACAGCACGAGCGTGTAATCCTTGGGGAGCACCACGGCAATCGATGGGTCCATCCGGGCGCGCGCGATAGCATACGAGCCGATGACGTTGTAGCCCAGGAGAGCCGTGCCGGATCCGATCGCCTCCATCATCGCGGCCGTGCTCGTTTCGAGGCGTACGCTGCTCGCGCCGAGCAGCTTCGCCAGCGGCCAGAAGAGCGGCGCGACACGGCTGTCCTGCGTCGCGAAGAGGAAGCCGACCGCAGTCTTCTCGATATCGTACGTCGTCACCTTGCCCTTGAACCGCTCGGGCTTGTCCTTGAGCAGGCGCGCAAAATCTGCATGCGTCTGGGGAATCTCGTCGGGCCGCAGCAGGCGTTCGTTGTAGATGAAGACGACCGGCTCCGACGTCGTGCCGTACGCCTCATTTTTCCAGACGGCCCATTCCGGAAGTCCGCCTGCTTCCGGTGAAGGATAAGTCTGTGCGAAACCGTCGTTCACCAATTTGAGCTGCAGGTCCATCGCTGAGCTCCATAGCACGTCTGCCGTGGGACTGTGCGCTGACGTTTCCGCCACAAAACGTCGGTACAGCTCGGGGCTGTCGATCTCGCGGTATTCGACTTTGATGCCGGGATAGAGCCCTTCGAACGCGCGGATGAGTGGCGTTGCGGCAGCGACGTCCGTGGTTGCGTAAACCACGACCTTGCCTTCCTTGCGGGCCGCGGCAACCGTGTCGGCGTATGCCGCCGGATAGCCCGGTGGCACTTGGCCCGGCGCGTCAGATAGCGCGATCAGCGCCTGTGCGGCGACGGCGAGCGCCAGCGTCATTCGCATCGCGACGGTCGTGGAGAAGAGAATGTGCATCGGTCAAAATCAAAAATCGCCCCGGTCGACTCCTACTGAATCACTTCATCAGCGCGCGCGAGCAGCGATGGCGGGATGGTGATGCCCAGCACCTTGGCCGTCTCGAGATTGATCACGAGCTCCAGCTTGGTTGCGCGCTCGATCGGGACGTCGCGTGGTTTCGCACCTTTCAGTATCCGGTCGACAAAGTACGCTGCATGTCGATACATTTCGGCGTCATGGACCCCGTAGCCGATCAAGCCGCCGACGACCGCATACGCCGTGGCTCCGACCGAGGGAAGGCGCTGCTTTGCGGCCAGGTCTGAAATGTCGATGGCGCTGACTTGAAACAGAGCATCCGTCGACAGCACGATCGCATCAACGCGACCCTGTTCGATCGCTGCGAAGGTCACCCCAAGGTCCTTGGCAGCCCGTACCTCGAGCGGTTGCAGCTCCAGCTTCAATGCGTTTGCGGTCGCGTGTGTGGCCTGGAGTTGCAGCGTGCTTCTTTCATTCGACGGATTGAAGAGCACCGCTATTCGCTTGAGACGCGGAACCGCTTCCTTGAGAAGCGCCAATCGTCTTGCGGCTGCCTCCGGTGAGAGTTGGACCGATCCTGTGACATTGCCCGCCGGCCGCGCAAGGGTGCCACCCAATCCGCCCGCAATGGGATCGCCGATGAGAGGATCGATGATGGGAATGGTCGTCGTAGCACGCCTGGCCGCAGATGCCGCCTTCGTTCCAACGACCACGATCACGTCGACCTTGAGTCGTGCCAACTCTTCCGCTGCGTCGGACAGCCGTGCGTAATCGCTGGATGCGGATCGAATTGCAATGGCGATGTTTCTGCCCTCGATGTAGCCGTAGTCACTCAGACCTGCCCGCAACGCGTCGATCTGGCTGGACGCACCCGAAATAGTCTCGGAAACCAGAAACCCGATCCAGGCGACGCTTCGCTTCTGCTGCGCGAGGGAAACAACCGGCATCACAAGCGTGCCCATGCTCAACGCAACGACGACTTGTCGACGACTCAGCACTCGATCACCGCATCGGCCGTACTTCTGACCGTCATGTGATGTCTCATGCCAGGAAGGGGACGATTCGAGCGAGCAGCAACTCGGGCGCTTCCTCGGCGATGTAGTGACCGCACGGAAGCGCTTCGCCACGAACGTCACCTGCCACTCGGCGCCATTCGTCCAGCGGCTGGAAGCAACGATGGACCACGCCTTGTTCACCCCATAGCACCGACAGCGGCTGCTGCAACAGTCGTTTGGCATCGCGATCGACCCGATCGTGGTCGAGGTCGATGCCAGCCGCAGCACGATAGTCCTCGCACATCCCGTGCGCAGCTCCCGGAAGGGCGATGCATCGCTGATACTCGCCAAGCGCTCGCGGATCGAACGGCGCGAGACCGGAGCTTCGCCTCCCCATCATGTCGCGTATATACGCGGCAGGATCGGCCTCGATCAGCCGCTCGGGCAGGGGCGCGGCCTGGATCAGGAAGAACCAGTGCCAGTACGCGCGTGCAAAAGCTTCCGTCGTCTGCTCGTACATGGCGAGGGTGGGTGCGATGTCCAGAAGGACCAACCGACGCACCGCCTCCGGATAGTCCACGGCCAAGCGATGGGCCACCCTCGCACCGCGGTCATGCCCAAGGACGTCGAAGTGTCGAAAACCGAGGCTGTGCATCAGCGTCAGTTGATCCCGAGCCATCACGCGCTTGGAGTAGTTTGCGTGATCCGCGGCTCCCGCCGGCTTGGACGAATCGCCATACCCGCGCAGGTCCGCGGCTACCACGGTGTGGGTCCGGGCGAGAGTCGGCGCCACTCGGTGCCAGATGGCGTGGGTCTGCGGATGACCGTGCAGCAGCAAGAGTGGCGGTCCGACGCCCCCGATGGCGGCAGCAATGTGAATGCCGTCTTCGACGGCGATGCTTCTTCGGTCGAAGTCGGGGAACAGCTGATTCATGCCGTCCCCATCATCAAGGGGCAACCGTTATCCTGGTGAACATTCCGTCGCCGTAGTGGCCAGGTTGATTGCAGAGGAGCAGGTAGGTGCCTGGCTTGAGATTCAGCGTCAGTTTGCCCGTCTTGCCTGGAGGGAGGTCGCTGATCTCGCCCAGGCGACGCAGCTTGCTTTCGATGACCTGGTCGCGCTTGGCGTTGAGCGGAAGCTCCTTGGCCCCAGTATCGCGAACGACGAGCACTTCGTGAACCAAGTTCTTGGACTGATTCTCGGCCTGAAACGTGACCGGGCCTGGCTTGAGCGCATCATGGTCGACGACGATTCGCATATGCGCAATCGACCCGTCCGTGGAGGAGTCCTGCAGCTTGATGGCAAGCGTCTGTGTCGGGGCAGCCGCATTCACCACGACGGCAGTCGCGAGCAACAAGGAGCCCATTACAAATCTGATCGGCGTTGCAGTCATCGTGTTTCCTTGGCAAAGATAAGGGGAAATGACACACGAGCGCGCGACCGCACCGGACACAACCTTGGGCGTGCGTTACCGTGCGGCTCGACACGAACGGCGACGCCGTCCGGTTGACCGCGCGGTACTCATGGCAAAGGTGGGCCTGCCACCTGCGCTTTCGCGTACTCGTTACTTGGTCGGAGCTACCTTGCTCCAGCTCGCGTCCGGGTTGTAAGCGCTGATGGCGCGGGCAGCAGCATCGGTTCCGGAGCCGAGATTCTTCTCATACACGACGCCGTCCTGATTGACGATGAACGTCATCACGCCGGTGTCGTCGTATTTTTCGGGCCAGGCGATGAGCGCATAGCCCTCGGTCATGCGCCCGTTCTTGATATAGCTGCGCGCGCCGCCGGGTGCATCCTTGCCTTGCGCAGTCAGTATCTTGTAGAGATAGCCATGGTACGGCTGCCCGCGCTTGGCGTCGGCAAACTCGGCCCCCAGCGGACTTTCGGGCTCGCCCGGCAACGAGGCCCAGTAGAGGCCATCGTGCTTGCCCGGCGATGACAGGCCACGCGTTGCGTATTGCCGCACTCCTTCGCCATTCCAATCGCGGGCGTGGTACTCCTTCTGCGCATCCGTATAGGCGAGCACCACCTGGATCGCCGCGAGTTCGTTGCGACCGATGCGGCGAACGCGCATTTCCTCCGGCGCCGCATGCGTGTCGAAGCGCCATCCCGCCGCGGTCTTCACGATTGGAATCGGCAGCGTCCAGCCGTGCTTTCCGGCACCGAGAAATGCCTTGTCGGCGCCGGCGGGCACAATTTTGTGTGCCTCGGCCCACGCTGCGAGGAAATTCGTCACATCGTCCGGGTCAACGTGGCTCGCCGGAATGTACTTGCCGTAATCGGGCCCGACTACCGCCTTGATGGCGTCGCCATCATGCCGCGCGATGCCGTCGACCAGTGCGTCCGCCGCTGCCTCGGGTGTGGGATACGCCTTCTGACCGAAGGCGACCGGCGCGATCGCGAGCGAAGCGGCGACGATCGCAATATTCAAAATCTGTTTGATGTTTTTCATATTCATCCGCTCCGTCTCAACGACCCCGTCCGCCGCCACCACCACGGCCGCCGCCACCACCACCGCCACGACCACCACCACCGCCACCACTGGGTCGACCACCACCACCCGCGCTGGCGCGGGCACCACCACCGCTGCTTGCTGCGCGGGCGCTACCACCGCCACCAGACCGCTGTGCTGCCCCCTGGCTCATTGCTCCGCGGTCGGCCTGTGCCCGCGCCTGGCCGCTGTTGGCGCCCCGCAGCGCGTTGTCGCGACTGGCACTCTGCGCGTTCTGGCGCGCCGCACTGCGATCCGCGTTCTGCATATTCTGCCGCGCGGCGCTGCTGTCGAAGTTCTGAGCGCCTCGCTGGCTCATGTCACGATTGGCGGTTTGCGCACGATCCCGCGCGGAGCCGGTGCCGGCATCCACGCCACGGCTCTGCATCGTCTGCGAGGCACGCTCGCGGCTGGCGTCGCGGCTCGCATCCTTGCCACGGAACTGCTCGCGATTGCCCGCCTGGTACTTGTTGTCGAGATTCTGCCGGGTCGCGTTGCCGCCTCGGTAGTCCGCGCCGCCGCGGTGCGCGGTATCGTGATTCCAGTTGGTCCGGTTGCCGTTGGCATTGATTTGCCGGTTGGTGTTGATGTTGTTGTAGCGGTTGACGTTGATGTTCACGTCGCCCCGGCCCCAGTTGCAACCGCCCCATAGTGCATTGCTGACGCCGATGCCGATGCCCCAGGCGATGCCTGTGGCGACGGTGCGCGAGAACCAGTAGCCCGGCGGCGGCGGGTAGTAGTACGGCGGGTAGGCCGGGTATGGCCAGGCGCCGTAAACGACCGCCGGGTTGTATGCAGGCACGTAGACCACCGACGGCTGCGCCGGTTCGATCACGATCACCTGCGGTGGCGGGGCCGCCTGCTGTACGACCGTCGTCGACGTCGCGGGCGCCGGCTCGGCCGCCTGGGTCGACACCTTGATCTGTTCGTTCGACTTCAGATTCCCGGCTTTCTCCGCCTGCGCGCGCAGCCGCTGCACCGAATCCATGACATCTTCGGGTTGCGCCAGGAACGCATCACCCATGTTCTTCACCCACTCGGGCTTGTCACCGAGCGTGATGATGACCTCGGGGAATGCGACCATCGACGCGACCGATGGATCCCACGGCTCGTTCTCGACCATCTTTACTGCGTCATCGCCTTTCGCATCGGGGTGCGCCTTCGACCACGCAGTGGCCAAGGCGAATTCGTCGGGATACGTCGTCGCCATGAACAGTTGCGCCAGCAGTGAATCCGGGTACAGTGCGACCTGCGCCGTCATCTGGTCGAGTTGCTCTTTCGAGAACGGCTTCGCGTCCTGCGCTTGTGCACTTGCGGCCAGGGCGAATGCGAGCGGCAGCAACGTCGCCCGCAGCACTCTGGACACTGCGGAAATCAATCCCATCTGGAAACCCCCCATGCTCAAGTCGTTCGTCGAACCCGACCTCGCAAACTCTCAGTCGTCGCAAATTTAGGCCATCGATCATAGCGCATCCGGCTCGACGACAGGAAATCCGTGCCTGTAGCATCGGCCTGAAAGGTATCCGTCCAAAAAAAAGAGGCCATGCGCTGCCTGCACACGGCCCCTACATCAATTGCCACACATCCCCAGGTTGCGCGCGACCCTAACGCAAGCCGCCGGTAACATCGAGCCTGGATCTCGCTTCGTAGCCGAGCGACCGACAGGATCAGTCGACGCAACGCCGACTACCGCGGACTAGCTTTTGGCGGCCACCTGCGCGCGCAAGCGCTCCTCTTGCTCCCTCAACTCGGGCGTGAACTCGGGACCGAAGTCGTCCGCCTCGAACACTTGTCGAATCTCGATTTCCGACTCACCCGGGAATGGATTGGGGCAGCGCTTGACCCAATCGATCGCCTCTTCCTTCGACTTCACCTGCCACATCCAGAATCCGGCGATCAACTCCTTGGTCTCCGTGAACGGCCCGTCGATCACGGTCCGTTTTGCGCCCGAGAACTTGACACGTGCACCCTTCGAACTCGCGTGAAGCCCTTCGCCCGCAAGCATCACGCCGGCCTTGACCAGTTGCTCATTGAATTTCCCCATCTCCTCGAGCAGCTTCTTGTCCGGAAGGACGCCCGCTTCGGAGTCCTTCGTGGCTTTGACAATAACCATGAATCGCATCGTGTAACTCCATTGCGTTTCTGATTGGCGCGGAGCAGTGACGCTCCGCGCCATCGTCACATGAGTAACGCGTCACCCGGCCGCTACTGGTGAACGCTCCTGCACGTCGGGAACGCAGCCTTCCGGGCCGAAGTCTTCTGGCCCGAACATCTGACGAACTTCGGTTTCGCCCTCCCAACCCGGCCAGTGTTTCTTGTGAAGCTCCATGAAGCGGACCGCCGATTGAACCGCCTCTTCCTTCGATTTCAATTCGAACTGAGCATAGCCGCCGACGACCTCCTTGGTCTCGGTGAACGGCCCGTCGGTCACGGTCACTTTCCCTCCGGAAAGCCGGACGCGGGCGCCCATTGCAGTTGGGCCGAGCCCCCCGCTCCCGAGCATCGTGCCGGCTTTGGTCTCTTCTTCGGCGAGCTTCGCGATAGCGTCCATCAGCTGCTTGGGCGGAGGGCCCTGCTTCTCGGCGTGCTTGACTATCATCATGAACCGCATTGTCAGATCTCCTTTAGGTTTCGGGTTGGAGACGGGCATCCGGATGGTTTCGACCGCCTGCCCAGACTCTACTTACTAGTCGATCGGGGGAGTGCCGGCTCGACAGGTCCGCTGTCTTTTTTTTGAAAGCATCAGCTCCTTGCCTGCAAGCCATTGACCTTGCCCTCAAACGGACAACTCCCTGACCGGCCGCACCTCGATGCTGCCCACGCGCGCCGGCGGGATCTTCGCGGCCAGCTGGATGGCTTCGTTCAAGTCCCTGGCATCGATCAGGTAAAACCCGGCGAGTTGCTCCTTCGTTTCGGTGAAGGGCCCGTCGGTCACGGACATTTTTCCGTTGCGGATACGCACGGTCGTTGCCGTATGAACGGACTGAAGGGCCTCCGCAGCGATGTGGTGCCCGCTCTGCCGGAGGGCATCCCCACAGGCCTTGCACTCGGTGTCGGGGACACTGTCCAGCTTCTTCTCGTCGAGGTACACGAGGCATAGGTACTTCATGTTCACTCCTGATTGTGATGGCACATTGTGGCATCGAGCGTTACGCCAAGCCCATAGAGGATGCCGGTCCAGCGGCCCTCGACGTAGCTGGCATGCTCCCGCGGCACGTTCGCATGAGTCAAGTTGAGCTCGCATCCCTTCCCAAGGTGAGCAATCGCCACCGCCACGCGGGTGATGACATTCGGCAAGGGTTCCATGGCTAGGGTGAACGCCAGGCGGCGGGCCCGGTCGATTTCGACATATTGGCCAGAGTATGTGATGGTGTCGCGAGCTTGCCGATCGACAAAGCAGAACCGGCCACCGACCCGCGCATCGATCTCGACATCCGCTATCGGCTGCGACGCCGTCGCGAACAACCATCTGCCAGCGGCGGCCGGGTCGAGCCAACTGTCGAACACGCGTCCCGGCGCGGCATCATACTGGCATGTGACACGTAGGGTGGCGGGCGGTTTCGGCTCTGATCGTATTTCTGTGTGCCGGCGCGGCAGGACTGCCGACTCAACCCGGCTCAGGTGGCCACGCGCTCCGGGCGCCCGACTCCATCGGCCAGTCCGCGACGATTCCTGTTTCGCGTCGATTTCGGGCTTCATCTGACTCCCTTCGCCTGATAGGTCGCGCGTCCGACCCGATTCGACACCCGGGTCACTCTTATCGGCACCGGTACCAAAATGCGTTGTTCGAAGATACCGGCCAGCGTACGCATCACGACGGCGACCGCCCGCCGCGCGCTGTCTCCGATGTCGGGCTTCCTGCGCCGATACAGGAAAAGCAGCAGCGCCAGCAACGTACCGCCCGGCAACAGCATTTCCAATATGAGATAAGGACCCACCTTCTGCCCAAACCTCCGCAAAATATCCAACCAGCTCATGACGATTTGCATTGCTCGCTCCTGCTTGCCTTGAAATCAGCCCGAAATTCAGTGGGCCTTCATCAGCTAGTCGAATGGGCAGGATCGAAATCGACATCGGCGGGGTGCAAATCGCAAGGAGGGCCGCCTGCACCCTCTTCGGTCAGTCGCGGGTCAGGGGTAGGGCAGCTCGGCCCGCCGGCGCTCCAGGAACCGTCGCTCGGGCTCCTGCCGGGCGAGCGCAATCGCGCGCTTGTACGCAGCGCGTGCCTGCGTGGTCTTGCCCAACCGCCGGCACAGGTCCGCGCGTGCGGCATGGGCCAGGTGGTAATCCTTCAGGTCGCCGCGGGCAAGGATGCCGTCGATAAGGGCGAGACCCGCGGCCGGGCCATCACGCATCGCGACTGCGACCGCGCGGTTCAGCTCGACCACCGGCGTCGGCTCGACGCGAAGCAGAACATCGTAGAGCGCGGCGATCTCGTTCCAGTCGGTGGCATCGGCGCTGGCAGCATCTGCGTGGACCGCTGCGATCGCCGCCTGCAGCGCGTAGGGGCCGACGCGACGCGACGCGAGCGATCGCCTCACCAGCGTCGACCCCTCCGCGATTTGATCCTGGTTCCAGAGCGAGCGGTCTTGCTCATTGAGCAGTATCAACTCGCCCGCCGGCGAGGCGCGCGCAGCGCGCCGCGATTCTTGCAGCAGCATCAGTGCCAGCAATCCCATCGCCTCGGGCTCCGGCAGCAATTCGATCAGCAGCCGTCCGAGACGGATGGCCTCGCCGGACAGATCGACGCGCGTCAGCGACTGACCTGAAGACGCGGAATAGCCCTCGTTGAATACCAGATAGACCACGCGCAGCACGCTGTCCAACCGTTGGGCCAGCTCGTCAGGCTCCGGGACCTGATACGGGATACGCGCATCGCGGATTTTCGCCTTGGCGCGCACGATGCGTTGCGCCAAGGTCGGCGCGGCGCTGAGAAACGCCTGCGCGATCTCTTCGGTGGTAAGACCGCAGACTTCGCGCAGGGTGAGCGCCACCTGAGCTTCCGGCGCGAGGGACGGGTGACAGCAGGTGAAGATCAGCCGCAGCCGGTCGTCCTCGATAGCCTCGCTGTCCCCCGTGATGGTCTCGTCGACGACCGCATCCACTTGCTCGGAGACATCCTCCATCGAGTCGAAGCGCGAGCGTCGCCGTATGCCATCGATCGCCTTGAAGCGACCGGCCGACACGAGCCATGCGCGCGGATTGGCGGGGACGCCATCGCGCGGCCATTGCTCGAGCGCCGCGCGGAAAGCGTCGTGCAGCGCCTCTTCGGCCAGGTCGAAGTCACCAAGCAGCCGAACCAGCGTGGCGAACACGCGGCGCGATTCGGCACGATAGATGGCGTCCGTCATGGCGCGCACGCGTTCGAGCGTATCCGCGCTCATGGGTAACTCGTCCCGGAGGCGTCCATGTAAAGTGGGCATCAACCCGACGCAGTGCTATCCGGTGCGGCGGCGCTTGCGTGAACTTTAGCACCAGTCGCGGCGGCGGCGTTTCTGCGCCACGTCGCAGGCGGCACGCCGAACTCCCGCTTGAACGCGCGATTGAATGCGGCTTCGGATTCGTAGCCAACGTCCTCCGCAACCGACACGAGCGAACGATCGGAGAGCCGAAGTTGTTGCGCCGCGAGCTGCAAGCGCCAATGCGCCAGGTACTGCATCGGCGGCGCCCCAAGCAGGTCCGTGAAACGCTGCGCAAGCGCGGAACGCGACATGCCGACGCGGTGGGCGAGGTCTTCCACAGTCCACGCGTGCGCCGGTTGCGCATGCATCAGCGCAAGCGCGCGGGCGACAAAGCGATCGCGCAATCCCGCGAGCCACCCCTTGCGATCGTCGGGCATCGTGTCGACATAGCGGCGCACTGCCTCGACGAACACCAACTCCGCCAGTTTCGCCAGAACGGTGGCCCTGCCCGCGTTCGCCGAGGCGGCCTCTTCGGCCGCAAAGCGCAGCGACGACTCGAGCCATGACGCACTGGACCCGCGCATGCCGACCTTGAACAGCCGCGGCAGCGCGGAAAGCAAAGGATTCCTCCGCAGATCCTGCAGCGTGAGAAAGCCGCAGACCATCCGCGCGACCGCTCCGCCGCCGCCGTAGGCGATCGTCATGACTTCACCCGGCGTCGCCTCCACTTGACTCGCCAACAACGGCGCCAGGAACTCCGGCGCCAAGCTGGTGGAACTGCCGAGCAGGTGGGTTTCACCTTGCGGCACCACGATGACGTCGCCGGCATCCACCTGCAAAGCGCCAGCGGGGTCGTTCGGCAGCATCGCCCAGCACCGTCCTTCAGTCACCAGATGGAACGAGACGACGCGCTCTGCGGGCGGCAGGTAGGCCGAACACAGCGCTGAATCCGCCGGGACGATAACGCACCAAGGCGCCGAGAACGCGCCGTCGAGATAGACCGCGCCCGTCAGCTGGACGACGCGCAATACGTCGGAGAGGGCATCCATCGTCGCGGTTGTGCAATCGCGGCGTCGCGCGCAAGAAACCTGGACGCCCGGTCATTCACTGTCGTTGCTGCTGCGCGAATACTAGCACCGTGCCTAAGGGACAACAATTCGGAACAAGTGAACCCGATCAACTAGTCTCATCTCACAAGGAGTACAGCCATGTCCGCAGTCATTTCCGCCCCTTCGCCGGCCGTCGATTCCGCTGCAGTGAAGACCCGCCGGCAAATCGCCTATGTTCCGCAATCCGTCTCGCAACCCGGCGTCGATTCCGCGCGTTACGCCAAGTGCATCGAAGTATCCAAACGCATCCGGTGGGACATCGATCGCGACGTGATTCGCCATCGCGAATTCGACTTCTCGAAGAAATTCCTGCCTGACGGCCTGTCTTTCGTGGACCGGGTGCCGTTCCTCGCCTCCGACGAGCGGCGCCTGCTGTCGCAGATCCAGGGCCGCTCGTACGCCAACATCTTCGGTCTGATCGAGCGTTACATCAGCGCCAAGATGCTCGAGTTGAGCCGCGATTACTGGCTCGGCGACCAGATCGCGCTCGAGGCGCTGGTGCGCTTCACGGACGAAGAGCTCAAGCACCAAGCGTTGTTTCGCCGGATCGAGATCCTGATCGGTGCCGGGATGCCGGCGGGGTATTCGCTCCTGCCGCGGCCGAACGACGTCGCATCGGTCGTGCTTGAGCAAATCGACCTGGTCGGTGCTGGCGCTGACCTGCCTCATCGAGTTATTCACGCAGGCGCACTATCGTGCCAGCATCGAACCGGATAGCGAACTGTCCCCGCTGTTCAAGGACGTGTTCCTGTTTCACTGGAAGGAAGAATCGCAGCACGCGATCCTCGACGAGTTGGAATGGGTGCGCGAGAACGCCAAGCTCACCCCCGAAGCGCGCGATGGTGCCGTGGACGATCTGATTGCGCTGGTGGCCGCCGTTGACGGAATTTTGCAAGCCCAGTCCGCGGCCGATGCGCACTACTTCGTCGAAATCTGCGGCCGGCCCTTGACGGTGAACGAGGTCGAAACCGTGAAGGCCACCGTTCTTGCCGCGTATCGCTGGCAGTACATCGGGTCGGGCGTGCAGATTCCCCATTTCGGCGAATTGCTGCACGGGATGATCACGCCGGAGCAGGCGGCACGAATCGGCGCCGCGCTTACGCCGATCCTGGCCTGATCGGTCCGTCGATAAAACAGGAGACCCAATCATGGCAGCAACATGCCCCATCGGATTCGACGTTGCTGGACTCCGCGCGCAAGTGCTTGCGACTTACGACCGCGTCGCGCGCGATCCCGGTGGCGATTTTCACTTTCACCGCGGCCCGCGCTACGCGGCCGAATATCTTCGCTACGACGCAGACGAGCTCGCGCTACTGCCCGACGCGTGCACGGCCCGCTTTGCCGGCGTGGGCAATCCCTTGCGCATTGGTCCAATCCATCCGCGCGAGACCGTCCTCGACCACGCCTGCGGCGCCGGCATGGACCTGTTGCTGGCCGCTCGCCGCGTCGGGCGGGGCGGCCACGCCATCGGCGTCGACATGACGCCCACCATGCGACATGTCGCAACCCACGCGGCGGCCGCAGCCGGTCTGGGTGCGATCGTCACGATCCACGCCGGCTTTTTCGAACAACTGCCGCTGGACGACGAGAGTGTCGACGTGGTGATTTCGAATGGCGTCGTCAACCTCGCGCCCGACAAGCCGCAGGTGTTCGCCGAAATCCAACGCGTGTTGCGGCCCGGCGGCCGGCTGTATCTCGCCGACGTCGTGGTGCAGCGCGAACTGAAGTACGAGGTGCGCAACAGCCCGGACCTGTGGGCGGCGTGCATCGCCGGCGCGCTGCCGGAGTCCGAACTTGCGGAGCTCGCGCTCGCATCGCGGCTACGCGATCCGCAAATTACGGAGCGCTTCGACTGCTTCCGGGACACTACGGCGGAGGCGAAAGCGGCGCGCGATCTGCGCATCGAAGCGGTCAATTTCATCGCGCGCAAGTAATGGCCTGACGGCGGCCTCGATGAATGTCGTTTGACTGGGGGTGGTGACGGTATCCGGACGCAGGGGCGCGGCTATTGCATTACATCCTCCCGACTGGACAATGGAATCCATGTCGCCCACCGCCCCGCCTTGGCTCGAGCGGATGAGCCTGAATCGCTGGTACGCGATTTCCGGTGATCATCCCGATCTCGGTCTGCAGCCAACGCCCCCGGGCACGCGGTATCTGAAGGACAACGACCCCGCAGGCGACCCGCACCTGAATCCCGCGCGCACGCTGAAGGAAGGGGTGCGGCGGATGCTTGGGCGCGATCCCATGTCACCCTGGCACGGTGCCGCGGGGTTCAGCGCCATCACCGAGGCATGGAACAGCGCAGCCTACGCCTCGCGCTTCGGCGCCAGCGGATCGATGATCATCTTCGGCGGCGGCCACGACGATTATTTCGGCTCGGACGTGCACGCTTTCGATGTCGCGTCCAGGCAGTGGCGAAGGATCTCCGATGGCTACGTCCGCGGCAGTGCCCCCGAATACGGTGCAGGGGCGCGCTATCCCGCTTCAGTGTATCCGGACGGCTCGCCGCTTCCGCCGCACACCTATGACTATGTTCAATACGACGCGCTCGGAAACGACTACATGGTGCTCAAGGGCCAGACGGAGCTGGGCAAAGACGTCAAGGCGGTCGCGATACCCCATCTGTTCAACCTCGATTCACTGCGCTGGCGGCGAGGCCCGCAGCATCCCACCGCAATTCTCAACTCTGGCGGATGGACGACGTGGGACGACGCGCGTCGTGTGCTATGGGGACATTCCGGCGACGACGGCGGCGGCAACGCCTTCATCGGCTTTCAACCCGATGGTGACAACGGAAACGCAACCTTCGGACGCTGGACCGAACACTTCCCGAACAAGCTGCCTGGCATCGCCAATCACAACGCAATGCAGATCGATCCGGTGCACGACATCATCGTCGTGTCGGTGCACGCGCGGGACGAGCTGCATGCGCTGGACCCGAACGATCCGGCGCGGGACATCGTCCGCCTGAGATCGGTCGGATCGAAGCCTGGCCTCCGCGCCTTTGCGGCGCTCGAGTATGCGCCGAACATCGCTCGCCTCGTCTACTTCTCGCCGCTGGATGCTGGAAATGTGTACAGCATCAGGCCATCGCGCGAAAGTGCCGGCATCCGGCCGTTCGACGAATGGACGTGGCAGGTGCACCAACCCGCGGCCGGGACGCGCAACCCGATCAGCGACGCTGCGGCTTGTTCGCGCACTGCAGTCAACGTGTCTCACGCCTTCGGGCGATTTCGAATTGCCCCCATCGGAGGCATCGATGTCGCCATCCTGGTTCGGCATGTCGACAGTCCGGTGTATGTGTGGAGGCTCAACTGAACAGTTGTGTGCCGTGTGCCATGGTGAATCCGGCATCAGCGTAGTTCCCAATGTCCCGAACCTTGCGGGACAGCCGGAGATCTATCTCGCAGAGCAATTGACGGCTATCGCAGCGGCAAGCGTCATCATGACCGTGGTCGCCAAGCCGCGCACCGACGCCGATATCGCCGACCTGACTTCCTGGTTCGCTTCTATCGCAGTCGAGGCGAACCCGCCGAACTGACCGGACGAACCCTGCCGTGTGCCGAATCGGGCTTAATTGAAGTCTTCGTCCCGCGGCAGCCCCTGCTCCAGAACGAACTCCTCTATCGACAGCTTGCACTCGACTTCGTCGTACAGGTCACTGGCGCGACGAAACCCGTGCGTATTCCAGTTGCCGCCCTGGATTCTGGGGGAGACGACGTTCGCATTCAGCTTGAGGTCGCGCGCGTTTTGAGAACGGTCCATAGCGGTCCTTTCGTTGGCCACGGCTACAGGTTGCACGCGACGATTTCCGGGGACAATCGGACGATGTCCGATAGCGGCGTAGGACGAAAGGACGGTTGGGCAGCGTTCGACCTGCGCCCGCACCGAAGCGAACCAGGATCTTGCGTGGTTCGGCGGCAGCGTGCCTCGCGCTTGCCAGCGACAGCGGGACGCTTCTAGGATTTGCGCTTGACTATCGTCTCGATCAGATGGCCCGCCAGGCCGCTGCCTCCCGCGAGAACTATCCAAAGCGGAATCGCCACCGCTGTGCCTAGCGCCGCGATGCCTGCGCCTTGGCCTCCGATCGTAAGAAACCCGATCGCAGCGCCTCCTGCGGTCATGCGACCTGTCAGATTCTGATCGTCCCAGCCGAGCTGTCTTAGCTCGGAAGCCAGGGTCCTTATGCTCGGCCAGATCACCTTCGACCCCGCGGTCAGCAGCACAGCCTGGTTCGCCTTGCCGAATGCCGATGCCGAGCCATCCCGGATTTCGAGCAGTTGTCGGGCCCAGGCCAGCAGGGCGTCTCGCTCCGAAGCCGTCGCTCTGTCGACAAGCCCAACGACAAGCTGCCGGCGCGAGGCACCGTGGTGGTTTTTCTCGCCTGCGGGACCTCCCTGCGTCTTCGGCCCCAGGCCATGCTTTGCGGACCACAGGATTGCCATATCCGTTCTCCAAGCGTGGCGACGCCGCACGATTCGTCGCGTTCTGACGCACAGGGGCAGATTGGTGTTATGTCCGTGCCGCCTCCGGCGTGTCACAAGGCGTTCAGCAAGGAGCGTGCCGAGCTTCGCCCGGGACTGAGCCCGACCACTGGGTACAATTGCAGACGGCCGGCGACTGCTCGAGGCTGCGAGATCTGGAACATCGACGGCAGCCCGCATTAAGATCGCGTCCAGACGAGCTTACCCTGTGCTTACCCCCCAACCGCCCGCAGCGCTCCTGATGGATTTCGACGGAGTGATTCTGGATTCGACGGAGCTGAAGACCCAGGGGTTTGTTACGGTCTACGACGGAGAACCCCGTGCCAAGCTCGCGGAGGTCCTCGCGTATCAACGTCTGCACGGGGGCGTGACGCGCCGCGCAAAGTTCGCCTATTTCGAGCGCAACATATTTGGTCGCCCAGGCGATGCCGAGACGATCGAGCGCCTCGCGATGGCTTATCGCAGCCTGGTCTACGAGGCGGTCCTCGGCTGCTCCTTCGTCCGCGGCGCGGAGGAATTTCTTGAGTTGGCGCATGGTCGAATCGACCTGCACGTCGTTTCAGGCACGCCGCAGGAGGAACTGGCAGAAATCATTGAACGCCGCGGCTTGACTTCATTTTTTCGCACGATCGTGGGCGCGCCAGCGACCAAACGCGATGCATTTGAAGCGATACTTCGAGAGAACCGACTTGCGCCAGCCGAAACAGCGGCCATCGGCGATGCCGCAACCGAGTATTGGGCTGCGGCTGAACTCGGAATTTCATTCATCGGTGTGGTTGCGCAGAATGAGCCGAACCCATTCCCGAGGACCGTGCCCACAATCCGTTCCCTGGAGCAGCTCCCCGGCCTCCTGGGCATTCGATAAGGCACAGCCTGGCGCCTCGGTTCACCGGCGAGAGCCGGCCGCTGCGCGGGACGCTCCGCAGCATGGGACTGCTCGTCTTGGCCCCAGACAAACGTGATCGACGCAACGCGTCCACCGAGTGAGGCGAGGCGGCACGTGGCGCAGTTTCGCTTCTACGAGGAGCTCAACGATTTCCTCGCGCCAAGGCTTCGCAAATGTGAATTCGCCTATGCCTTCAGCGGCACGCCATCGGTCAAGGATGCGATCGAAGCCATCGGGGTACCGCACACCGAAGTGGACCTCGTACTCGTCGACGGCGAATCCGTCGATTTCACGAGACGGCTTTCGGGCGGCGAGCGCGTCGCGGTATACCCGGTATTCGAGCGTCTGGACATTGCGTCGGTCACCAGGCTGCGCGCGCGGCCGCTCAGGCGCACCCGCTTCGTGCTCGACGTGCACCTCGGCAAACTCGCTCGCTACTTGCGGCTGTTAGGCTTTGACACCCTGCACCGGAGCGACTACGACGATGCCGCCATCATCAGGCTCTCGCTCGACGAGCAGCGCATCATCCTGACACGCGACAGGGGCGTGCTCAAGCATACTGCGGTGACGCACGGCTACTGGGTGCGGTCGACGGTGCCACGCCGACAGCTCGGTGAAATCGTGCGCGTATTCGATCTCGGCGGCGACAAGCAGCCGTTTACGCGTTGCATGCTTTGCAACGGGCGGTTGCAGCGCGTCGCCAAGAACGCGGTCGCCGATCGCCTTCCGCCGCGGGTGCTCGCGTATTTCGAGGAGTTCGCGCAGTGCCAGGAGTGCGCCCATGTCTACTGGCCCGGTTCTCACTACCGACGCATGCGGCACATGGTGGACGAACTGGCAGCGGGGGAACGTTCCCAACTGTAGTCAAGTTCAGCTCTGCACGCTTGTTGATAACAATTCGTTCGTCCGCGCAAAACTGCCATTCGTTTGCCGGCCTCACACCACGCCTTCGCGCGTGGCATCATTTGCATTCGTCACAGTGAGCCTGCATATGCCAAATACCCGCGCACAAAAATCGTTGTCGATCACCGACCCGACGGAAAAGCTACCATCGGCCAAAACACATTTGACGGAGGAACAGGTCGAGTGCTTGAGTCGCTGCGCAAGAGGCATTTCGCTCCGATTTGATAGATTGGAGATCGTCGATGCGCTGGTTGACGGCGGTTACGCGGAGAAAGGCGTGGCGGGCGTCGTCAGGGTGACGGCGAAGGGTCAAGATTATCTGTCGTCGCTCGCAAGCTGAGCACCGCTTCGCGCCTCAGCTTGGAGGCCAAGCCGTGCAACTCAACTTTTGACCCCTGGTGCTGAAACGATGAGACCGTCGACCTCGATCTACCGCCAGGGTACAGGGTTGGTTTACGCCGTCGCTGACCCCCTGGACCGAATTCGGCGCGATGGAGCGGCCGAATCGCAAGTTCTGGTCGACTTCACGCAGCAACGTCGAGCATTGCCGATCGTATTCCTCTTGCCGAACACACGGAGATGGCTCGATGCTTTGCCACCTGAAATTCAACCGCACGCGCTATGCAAGCTCTATCCGCGCATCGCCAATCTCATCGCGGCGATGTGGACGGACAGGGAAGCTCTGAGGGCCTATCTGGGTGAACTGTTCGTCGATCGGCGACGGTGCAGAAAGGGATTTCCGCGAGACGTCTTGCATGATTTGCGCGTCCTGCGGGACTATTCCCCCCTCCTGTCTCCGGACACCGTGGGCACGCGTGATCGGAACCATCGCAACGGCTAGTCCGGCACGGGCGTCCTGATAAGAGCGTCGCCAGTACCTAAATCGAGTGCAAGTCTCACATGTCCGCCGTGACCACCGGCAACATGCCAGCACCCGCTCGTGGTCGAACGATGCCTAGCAGGCTAGATCTCGCCATGCCGTCTCTTCCGCTCCGCCGGCGGAGCAATTGCCTTGCGGCTGCTCAATTGCGCCCTACGAATAGCGAGGAGCGTCAACTGCATAGAGGCACTCAGGCGCGCGAATTCGGCAACCGTGAATTGTCGAAACTCCATCGGCCTGGAACTGTTGTTACCCAAGAATGCGATTCCTTGTGGAATTCGGTTCAGCGGAGGGTGAAGGCTTGAGCCTCGGGCGAAAAAGAACCCCCGTAGAAAACCGGGGGCTGAAGGACTTCACCATGAACACCTGTCACAACGGCTGCCACCCCGAGCACGAACCTATTTTCACCACCTCACGACGCGGCAGCGCGTTTGCGTTGTCGCATCGGGAATACTTTTAGCGAATTTTCATCGTCGCCTCGCGCTAGCGCTTGTTGGCGGCGCTCCCGTCGAATCCTGGCGAAGGTTTTCCGAAGATCAGTATCAATGCTTCTCGTGTAACGAAAGGAATGATCGAGGATCGATTTCATTGAGGTCGCTCAGCAGTGTTTGTGTCATACGTGCATTTTGTCTCTAGTAGCAGCAAGATGCGTTCCCGGTCAGAGGAAGTCACGCTGGTTCAGCGGCTTGGCTAAATGGCACTCCTCGGGAAGCGCGTGAATGTAAGGACGCTCGACATGCGCATCCAGGCTATCGCTACTACACCTTGTAACGCACACGCTTGGTAATGATTTCATGCGGCACGCTCGGACGAACCAGGGGAAAAGGTTGTCGGTATCGTGACGCGCCATGTGATGATCGCCGTCGCGTCTCTGAACCGAATCTGGGAATGGCGGGAATACGGACAGCGCTTCGGGTTCGGGGCGCTACACACGCAACGCGCCCGGATTTCACGGTCGAACCCCGCACGCCGATCCGGCCGCCTTATGTCAATTTCGCTGGCCGCCCGCCCCGGAGGGCGATCGCAGCGGCTTAGTGGTAAATTGCGAAACGAAGGATTCTGCTCGCACACAACGCGCCGCCACAAATGCGACGGGAGCGCGGTCCCCAGGGACGAGAGGAGAACGTCAATGAACCCAAACCAGGCGCTATGGGAAAAAGGCGACTTCACGCGGATCGCCGAGAGCATGCGTGAAAGCGGTGAGGCGCTCGTCCAGGCCCTCGGAGTCGCCAAGGGGCTCAAAGTGTTGGACTTGGCCTGCGGCGATGGCACGACGGCCTTGCCGGCGGCGAGACTCGGAGCGAACGTGTTGGGCGTCGATATCGCCAGGAACCTGGTGGCGGCCGGGAACGCCCGCGCCAAGGTGCAGGGCCTGACCAACTGCATATTCCAGGAGGGTGATGCCTCGAACTTGCAGGGCTTAGACGATCACTCGTTCGACCTCGTCGTGAGCATCTTCGGGGCCATGTTCGCCCCGCGGCCGTTCGACGTGGCCAAGGAGATGGTGCGCGTGACCCGCCTCGGAGGACGGGTGGTGATGGGGAACTGGATTCCAAATGATCCGACACTCGTGGCGCAGATTCTGAAAATCAGTTCCTCCTACTCGCCGCCACCGCCCGAAGGCTTTGTTAGCCCTATGACGTGGGGGGTCGAGGGCAACGTGATCGAGCGATTTGCGGCGGCGGGAGTTCCAAGCGAGAAGATCTCGTTCTCCAGAGACACGTATATCTTCCGGTCGTCCAGGTCGCCGTCTGCGTTTGTGGGCGACTTCAGGAACTACTACGGGCCCACGATGAATGCGTTCGCCGCCGCAGAACAGGCCGGCAAATCCGCGAATCTGCAGCAGGAGCTCGAAGCCCTCTTCGAGCGCCAGAACAAGAGCCAGGCCAAGGATGCGACGTCCATTCCCGCGACCTTCCTGAAGGTCACAGTAGCCGTTTGAGCGCCTGGACCCGCAGCCAAGACACACAACACTACAAGGCGTTGATCTGGCCCTTCAACGGGGATCGCCCGAAAATTTCCGACACTCCGACACCAACCCGGGACGAGTTCAAACAGCGCCTGCGGCTACGCAGGTTCCTGCTTGCCAGTACCTTTTCAGTCCTGTACCTGTTTGTGCTGGCGATCTTCTACACGCAAGACAAGATCGATGCCGAGACGCTGTTCGAGGCTTGCATGATCGTCTTGGCGGCCATTCTGGGATTTTTCATCGTTTTCCGTCTTGGATTCAACCTTTGGTTTCCAGATCCGAGCTTGACCGTATTGCAGGTGCTCGCCGCCGTGTTCACGATGCTGTTCGTCGTCTACCGCGCTCCTGACACCCGGCTTGCGTTCGCCCCCTTCTTTTTCGTCGCATTGATGTTCGGCATGCTTCGCTCCAGTAGCAGGAAGCTCGCCGCGCTTGGCTTCGTCTCGCTGGCCGCGTTCGCTCTCGTGATCTGGCGCCGCCACGCCAGCAGCAACGATGCCGAAATGCTGCGCCTGGACATGCTTCAGCTCGCCGTGATCGCGATAACATTTCCGTGGCTCGTATTCATCGGAGGACGGATCAAGCAGCTGCAACGCAACCTCGCCGATGTCAGTATCAAGCTGGAAGATATCGAGGAAAAGGCGCGCCACGACGATCTGACCGGTGTCTATAACCGTCGCGCTCTGATGGTCGCCATGGAAGAATCGAAACAGCGGGCCAATAGTACCGGCGAGCCGCTCTCCATCTGTGTGATCGACCTCGACTTTTTCAAACGCTACAACGACGAATTCGACCACTTGACCGGAGATCTGGTCCTCCGGGCATTTGCGCAGGCCGTGCGGGACGGCCTGCGGTCGACGGATGTGTTCGGACGGTACGGTGGCGAGGAGTTCGTCCAGATCTTGCCCCATACTCCGCTGGCTGGCGCGATGCTCGATGCCGAGCGCCTGCGCGATCGAATCAGCGCGCTCGACATTCCAGTCGCGCGCTCGCTCGGCCCGCTAACGGTGTCAGTCGGCGTCGCGCAGTACAGGCCGGGCGAGACAATCATCCAGACGTTCGCTCGGGCCGATGGGGCGCTTTACAAGGCGAAACAACTCGGCCGAAACCGCGTGGAAAGCTGACACGCTGTCGGTGCATCCTTGCGTCGAACGCCAAGGCACACGCCGTCCGCGTTCGGACGCAGTTCGGCCTCACGGTCAGCGTTCGGTGAGGGTCAGCAAGATGTCAGCGTACCAGGCGCAATTCAACCCGAGCGCCTCGTCCAGCGCGACGTCTCGCGTACCAACGTCGAAGACCGCCGAATGGACACCGAGCAGCGTCCATGGCAGATCACCCCGGCTCGGTTCGGGCTTGGAATCACGCATCACAACGGGCGCACCGCTCGTGCCGCGGTGAGTACGCGCATCGGTCAGGAAATACCCTTCGCCCTGGAAACGCAGCCCGAACGAAGACGCCAGTGTTGCGTGGCGCACCACCGGCATGTGATGGAGGGTGTCGTGGAAGCCCAGGGGAAACCCCACGAGGAGCAATGGAGCCCCGACGCTAACCCCGCTGAGGGAGACATGCAGGTGGTGGACAGTGAAGGCGCGGTAGACCGTCGTCGCGGGTAGTGCAGCGCGTTCGATCTCGATCACGGCCACGTCGACCGCTCCGGCGGCGTCGAAGCCTTCGCGCCAAACGCTCTTGCCGTCGCGATACAGCGGAATCGAAAAGCCGACCGAGCTTGCCATATTGTCCGGATCGATGTGCAGTTCGATCTCGATGCGGTCGGGAAAATGCTGGCTCGGTTCGTCGAGCATGACGTGCCGGCACGTCACCAGAAGCAGATGCCCGTCGCGCTCAAAAAAAAATCCGCTCGCATTCGTCAGCAAGCGCTGATCTTGGAATGTGAACACGCGCACGGCAGTGAGCAAGATCGTTTCCATCGTCGCCGCAACCTTTGCCGGAAGCGATTATATGGCGTCGGGGCGAGGGTGCGCGTCAACACTTCACACTGTTTGGACGTGGTATACGTTAGCGCGCAAAATCGGCATCGAGTCCGCGTTGTTCTCGAGTGCCGGCAGACGTGCGGAAAGTGACCGAGTAGCGCAGCTCCTTCGTGGGCAGCATGCTGTGCTGCCACAGCCAGCGTATGGGCCCTTGCAGCACGTAAACCGAACGCGGCTCAAGGTTCAATCCCACCATTGTGTCATGTGATGCTCGCGCGTCGAGCGGTCGGAATCGCATCCGCCCCCATCCGGCAAGCGACAGTCCGACCACCATCCCGTATACCGGCTTGTCTCGATGCCAGCCGATGGGAGTTCCCGGCCGATATTCGCTGACCAGAACATGAACAAAACGGGCAGCCTCGATCTCCAGCCAGGCCGCGATTTTCTCCCGAAGCGCCGCGAGAAATTGGGGTAGCGCGCCACTCGCGAATGTGTCGACGTCATTCCCGTCGTACGCATCGCTTCCGGGGGGATGAAAATGCACGACGCGTCGCTTGGCGAAGTACTCCTGAAACCTCGCTTCGCGAAACGGAAGCGGCGCGATCGCCCCTAGCACCTCGTGTTCCTCCGCCCGGGTGAGGAACTCTCGCCTGTACACGAGGCCGTGCGGCAACGTCGCGTGACCATCGAACAGCTCGGCTTGCCTTTGCCCCTCCATGTAGCGCTTAGAAGGCTGCGCGACGGAAAAGTGCCGACGAACGATCTCCACTGCTGCACGTTCCTTTCGATTGTTAAATGTTAGTCGCCACCGCCACCGTATCCAGCGTGCCTACCTCCGGCATACGGATTGCTGGTGTGGTGCTGCTGCCGCAACACAAGCATTGCGCGAAGCGCGAAAGCGATGCGATTCATAGGGTTACCTCGCACTTTGCCGCAATGTTCCGCTGCCGTCCTTGTAAAGCGTACAAGTCGCACGCGAGAATCGGGCACGCGGTGTGGCGCGCAAGTCCGAGTCCCCATGATTTGCGGAATGATGGAGAACCTCGCTACCTACCTCGAACGCAAGCAGCGTGAGATCGCGCTGCTCGATGGCTGCATCGCGGCGCCAGCTGGCTTTGCCTCGCGCGGAGACTGTCGCCGACGTCATCGAGCAGAAGCTCAAGCTGGCCGCCGCGTTGCGCGCAGAGCGATCGCGGCAAAGCTGGGCCATCACGGAAACCGCGCGGCCGGAAGTCGAGCAGTGGCGCTGCGGGGCGTTCCGCTTCAGTTTCGGCTATCAGCGCGCCGATCTCGACGTGCAGGGCCCCCCGGTCTACGGCACGCTCGACCTGGCTCGCAGTCGCATCGCTGAGGAGACGATCTACACCGGTTCGGGCATGAGCGCGATCGCAGCCCTCGTCACTGCACTTCTCCAGGTGCGCGGATCGGTGGAGATGATCGCGCCGCGAGGCTGCTACGGCGAGACCCGCGAATTGCTGGCTCGCTTCGATGGGCGGATCCGCGTCGTTCCGCTCGCGAAGAGTCGGCGACCGGTTCGGCGCACGGGTGAGGAAGCGCGGGTCGTGCTGGTCGATTCGTCGGTGCCCGTCGCGTTCGCGCGCTGGCTGAACCCCATGCCGCCGGACATCGACCTCGTTCTGTTCGATACGACGTGCCTTGCGCAAGACTCGTCGCGCGTCCGCACCGTCGTGGAACGCGCGACGCGCGCCCGGCTGCCGCTGGCGCTGGTGCGCAGTCACGCCAAGCTCGACTGCATAGGGATCGAATATGGACGTCTCGGGTCGATCGTCCTGGCATGGCAGCGCGACGGCACCGCCGAGTGGATGCGCGATCTCGTGCGCGAAGCGCGTTCCTCGGTGCGGCTGTTCGGCGCCGCGGCTATCCCGGCGCACTTTCCCCCGTTCAGCGGTATCGATGCATACCACCGGTGCAGTATCGCGCGCACGGTCGCGATCATCCGGAACACCCGCCGAATGGTTCGGCGTCTCGCCCGTGGTCCGCTTGCCACAAGCCTGACCGCCTATCCCCACGGCCTCTATTTCACGCTGGCCCCGCGGGGAGAGCTCCGTATTCGCGACGTGAAGCGCGCAGTGACCGCGTTGTGCGAATCGCTCGCCGCGCTGGGGCTACCCGTGAAGCACGCGGGCTCGTTCGGCTTCGATTTCGTCGCAGTGGAGTGGTTTCCGGATCCGATCACGCAACGCAATGTCATTCGCGTTGCATCGGGAGACCTGCCGACCGCGATCGTCGACCGGATTGCCGGGGGCATCGACCGTTGGCTGTCGCGACAGGACGCCGCAGGGCGACCGGCGACAAATCGGCCGCCATTGCCGGCAGAGACATCAGTCGTCTGACGAGGGCCGGATTGCCATGGAGCCGCTATCCAAAACGCTCGCGCCGGAACTGCTCGAAAGCATGGATGCCTACTGGCGCGCCGCCAACTATCTATCCGTCGGCCAGATCTATCTTTGCGACAATCCCCTGCTGAAGCGACCGCTGGCGCTCGCCGATGTGAAGCACATGCTCCTCGGGCATTGGGGCACGACCCCCGGACAGAATTTCATCTACGTGCATTTGAACCGGGTCATCAAGAAATACGACCTCAACATGATTTACATCTCCGGTCCAGGGCACGGCGGCCCTGCGGTCGTGGCCAACACCTATCTCGAGGGCACCTATAGCGAGACCTATCCGGATATCAGCCAGGATGAGGCTGGGCTGCGGAAGCTCTTTCTTCGGTTTTCGTTTCCAGGAGGAATTCCCAGCCACGCATCGCCGGAGTGTCCAGGTTCGATCCACGAGGGCGGCGAGCTTGGATATTCGCTCAGCCATGCGTTTGGTGCGGTGTTCGACAACCCCGATCTTGTCGTCGCCTGCGTAGTCGGCGATGGCGAGGCGGAAACCGGACCCCTGGCCACCGCGTGGCACTCCAATAAGTTCCTCAATCCCGCGACCGACGGCGCCGTCCTGCCGATCCTGCATCTCAACGGCTACAAGATCGCCAATCCGACACTGCTCGCCCGCATTACCCGCGAAGAACTGGAACAGTTGCTTCGCGGGTACGGGTGGATGCCCTACTTCGTCGAGGGCTACGAACCGAAGCCAATGCACGAAACCATGGCCGCGACACTCGACGTCGCAGTGGAGCAGATCAAGGAAATACAACACGACGCCCGCGTTCACGGCAAAGCGGCGCGTCCGCGCTGGCCGCTTATCGTCCTCGATTCACCCAAGGGCTGGACGGGGCCGCAAGTGGTGGATGGCCAGCGAATCGAGGGCACGTTCCGCGCGCATCAGGTGCCGCTCGCGGTCTCTTCCACGGCGCCGCCCGAACATCTCCAGCAGCTTGAGAGCTGGCTGAGAAGCTACCGGCCCGGGGAACTCTTCGATGAGCAGGGGCGGCTGAAACCAGAACTGGCCGAACTTGCGCCGAAGGGTGCACGCCGCATGGGCGCAAATCCGCACGCCAACGGCGGCATTCTTCTTCGCGACCTGCGGATGCCCGATTTCCGCGTCCATGCGGTCCCCGTGGCGTCCCCGGGAGTGCGTGGTATCGGCGACACACACGTGCTCGGGCGTTTCCTGCGCGATGTGGCGATGCTGAACCACGAGTCGCGAAATTTCCGTGTATTTGGCCCTGACGAAACAGTGTCCAACGGTCTGGAGGCAATCTTCGAAGTGACTCCCCGCCAGTGGAATGCTGCGATCGAGCCGGAGGACGAATTTCTCGCGCCGGTCGGGCGGGTGATGGAAATGCTCAGCGAACACCAATGCGAGGGCTGGCTCGAGGGCTACTTGCTTACCGGTCGGCACGGCGTTTTCAACTGTTACGAGGCGTTCATCCACATCGTCGATTCCATGTTCAATCAACACGCCAAGTGGCTGAAGGTCACCTCGCACCTGCCTTGGCGGAGGAAGATCGCCTCGTTGAACTACTTGCTGAGCTCGCATGTCTGGCGCCAGGATCACAATGGCTTCACGCATCAAGACCCCGGGTTCATTGACGTCGTCGCGAACAAGAAGGCCGAGATCGTGCGCGTCTACCTTCCGCCCGATGCGAACTGCCTGCTGTCAGTGATGGATCATTGCCTGCGTAGCCGGCACTACGTGAATGTCATTGTCGCGGGAAAACATCCGGCGCCGCAGTGGCTGACGATGGACGCCGCTGTCAAGCACTGCGCGGAAGGCATTGGCATCTGGCAGTGGGCCAGCAACGACCAGGGCGGTGCGCCCGACGTAGTGATGGCCTGCTGCGGTGACGTGCCGACGCTTGAGACGCTCGCTGCCGTCGCCATCATGCGTGAGCATCTGCCGCACCTGAAAATCCGCGTGGTCAACATCGTCGACCTCATGAAACTGCAGCCGCAAACCGAGCACCCGCATGGGTTGAGCGACCTCGACTTCGACCAGTTCTTCACCAAGGACAAGCCGGTCATATTCGCTTTTCACGCCTACCCGTGGACGATTCATCGGCTGACCTATCGCCGTACCAACCACGACAACATTCACGTCCGCGGCTACAAGGAAGAGGGCACCATCACTACTCCCTTCGACATGACCGTGCTGAACGACCTGGACCGATTTCACCTCGTGATCGACACGATCGACCGTCTCCCGCACACCGGTGACAAGGGTCTCCACCTGAAGCAGCATCTGGAGGACAAGCTCATCGAGCACCGGCAATACATCGACAGGCACGGCCAGGACATGCCGGAGATCCGCGATTGGCGCTGGAATCTGTGAGGATAATGCCTGCGCAATGACTGCAATGTCATCGGCCGTTGTGGTGTGGATCTACTATTCGACGCAGATCTTTCTGCTCGGTGCAGAATTTAGCTGCGTCGTCGCACGTGCACGGCATCCCGCAGGCGAGAACGGTACTCGCGCCAGATCAACGTCATCACCACCAGGTCGAGCACGGTCAGCCCAAGCAGAACTATCGAATGCGTATGGCCGAACCGATGCAACTGATATGCGACGAATATCGTAAGTACCGCCAGCGCGAGCGGAAACGCCCAGAGCCGTTCGCGTAACAGACTGGCGGCGAGAAAGACCTTCAGAACTCCATGTCCGATCAGGTACGCGCTCGCGAAATGCCTGGTTTCGACGGAAAAACTCTCCGACAAACGATGCAGCGCGATGGCCAGCCAATCATTGGGCTCCTCCGCCAGCTCGTGTTGCGTAAGCGCGACGACCAGATGATGCAGAGCATTCGTATTGACAAACAGAAGCAGCAAGCCACCGATAAATTCCAGCACGCCGTCGATGCCCTTGACGACGATAGCCGCTTGAAAAAGGCGGTGCAGACTACCGTCCGCTGGCCTGTCGCCCATGGGCGCGATCCCAAGTAGAAATGTGCCGCGTGGCTTGTGTGGCTGGTTAAGGTGTCGCCGCCCTGGGCGTCCTGCGCTCCAGAACAGTTTTCGCATCATCACAAGGGCTGATTGTATGCTTCCGATTCGCGGGTACAGCGCGAAGTGCCATTCATTTCCGCATGGACCCCTGCACCTTGAGGCAGCGTTCCAGGAGACGCGGCGCGGCCATGCGTTCGGTCCACGCGGCGAAGGCATCGGTGGGGCCGCGCCAGCGCAGCGTATCAACGTTGCGAAAGAGCTTCGCACCCGACTCGAGGGTCGCGAGCTTCTTGAACAACAGCGCCCGCTCGCGTTGATCGCCGAGCACACTTGCCGGAAACGCCTCGATCGCCCCGTACCGATTGAGCATCCGCGCCGCGGAGATGGCGCCGATACCCGCAATCCCCGGATACCCGTCGGCAGCATCGCCCACGAGCGCCAGGTAGTCGGGGATTAACGCAGGCTCGACACCGTATTTGGCGCGCACGGCATCGGCGTCGAGCATCTTGTTGGCGCGACGGTCCATTTGCACGACGCGATCGCCTTGCACGCATTGCGCAAGGTCCTTGTCGACGGTCCAGATGCAGACCTTGTCCACACGCCGCGATCGCGACGAAATGCGGGCAGCGGACGCCAGCGCGTCGTCTGCCTCCAATTCGACCATCGGCCAGACCACGGCGCCCATCGCGAGGAGCGCGTCCTCGAGCGGATGGAATTGCGCCCACAGCGCCGGCTCGATGCCCTCACCCGTCTTGTAACCTGGCCAAAGGTCGTTGCGAAACGATTCGATGACATGATCGGTGGCTACGCCGACATGCGTCGCGCCTTTCTCGAGCATCTGCACGATCGTCTGCAGCACCCCCACTACGCCACCGTATGGCCGGTCCTTGTCCTTGGTGAAGCGGCGAAGTCCGTAGAAGTGACGGAAAAGCTCGTAGGTGCCGTCGACGAGATGGATGACCATGCGCGATGTCCGACAGATCCCGGCTCAGCGGGTCGGCAGGTTTCCCCTGCAGCCGTTCAGGAACAGATCCACCACCTTACTTGGCCATTCGGTGAGCTCTCGCTTGCTCATGGGCGCGCCGAGGCCCATTGCCCTGCGCTGGGGCAAGACAATAACCATCTGCAGGAACTGCTGCGCGGCGAAGACGGGATCGTCGAGCTTGAGTCGCCCCTCCTTCGCCTCGCGCGCGAGTACGCTTGCGATGAGCGTGATCGCCTCCTTGGTCCCACCTTCGCGCGCGAGCACCTCGGTGAGTTCGGGAAACCGCGCCGATTCAGCGACGATCAATCGATGCAACGCAATCGCCTGGGCTGAAAGCGCGGCGCGCAGGATGAGCGTCGCAAGCCGCTCGAGTACTGACTGGAGATCGGCTCCCTGGATCAGCGGGATGTCTGCCGCGGGTCGCAGGCGCTTGATGATGCGATGGACGACCGCAGCGAACAGCGCCGGCTTGTCTTCGAAGCGATGATAGAACGTGCGCTTGGAGATGCGGACGCGCTGCGCCACGGCCTCGATGCTGGTGGCACCAAAACCATGGCTGAGAAACAACTCCGTCGCCGCGTCGAGGATCAGCTCGCCAAGCTGCTCCGACGCTTCGCGCGACGGGCGCCCTCCCCGGCGCACCTGCGGCATTGGCAGCTCAACCGATCAAGAATTCCGCTCCCCGAGGAGGCGGAAACCGTCTGCGCGTCCACGCGGACATTTTTTGGCCGACAAGCGCGCGGAGTGCAACGAACTGCATCGCGCTCAGCGGGCGTAATAATAGGTGTAGGACACCGGTGCGGCGCTGTTCTGACGATAGTAGGTATTGTTCACGGGCGGATAGTTCGTCGGCGCGTTGTACGTTGCCGGCGGCCCGTAGTAGCCCTGGGTCGGCGGAGCGTAGGCGGGTGCTGGCGGCGCGGTTGTAGTACTGCTGCTGCGGAGCCGGCTGCGCGTAATAGTCCGACGGAACCGAGGGATCGTACTGTGGCGCGTTGCCGTACGACGGCGCGTAGTACTGCTGCTGCGGCGCGTTGTATCCCTGCGAGGGGTAGTACTGCTGCGGCGTGTAGTACGGCGCCGGCGGAGGGACGTACGCCGAACTGGCTACCGCGTTGCCGATCGCCACGAACGGCGCCGCAACCAGTGCGGCTGCGGTACCGACGACTGCCACAGCGGCCGCAGCGGGCCACCAGACGCCGCCGTGCCAGTACCCGCCACCGCCATGCCAGGAACCGCCGCCATGCCAATAAGGACCCCGATAGCCGGCGTGGTACGTGGGTGCGTAATGCGAAGCGCCGTGCGACCAGTGGGGACCGCCGGCGAGAGCGGACGATATGGGAGCCATCGCAACCGTACTCGCGATCAAGCTGGCCCCCAGGATTCGAGATTTGTTCATTGCGGCTCCTTACGAAGATGCGAGCGGAGTACCCGTATGTTGTTAAGGTATCAGCAATCCGGCTAAAACGCAACGGTACCGTTGCGTTTAGTTACAACTCAGCTGACCGGGGCCGTCTCCTTGCGTCTCGCGATATCAACGGCATGCACCGCGGGGCCTGGCCGTGATCCGCTGATAGAAGGTCATGTTCTTGCCACCCAGCCGTACGTTGAGCGTGCCGGCGATGATGTCGGAGCCAAATTGCCATCTCGCGTCGCCGGTGGTGCCATGGCCGCCGTCGCACCGCAACAGATACAACGTTGCATTCCTTTCTTCTCCGTTGGCCTTGACCAGCCTGCAGTCTTGCAGCGATACGTCTTTGAGCATCCAAAACACGCCCGAAAGGTCGTCCGTGCTCAGGCACTTTTGCTCCGTGACTACGGCATAGCGAAGGTTTTCCTCCAGATTCGGCATGCCGGTTTCCGTCGTCATTTGATAAAGGCGGGGCGACACACCCTCAGTGGTGAAAGGGCTCGATGCCCAGACGCCGACAAAGCCGAGACCGGCGAGGATACAGATCAGTCGCTGGCACTTCACCACGATGTGTTGTCCCGGTAGCTGACGCCGTGATGTCTGCCCCAGGCCGGTCAGTGTGGCTTCGCATCGCGTCAGGCCGCGTCATGGAAGATGATGCCGGCGGTGTGGCGATGACCCGAGCGCACGCGACTCACGCCGTGCTTGAGCTTGACACGGTACGCACCCTGCGTGCCCTGCACCGGCCGATGATTGACCGCTATCACCGCGGCGTCCCCCTGACGCAGCGGCAGCACCATCGGGCGCGACTGCATGCGCGGACGCTGCTCCGTCATCACAAACTCGCCGCCCTCGAAATCGCGGCCGGGCTCCGTTAGCAGGATCACAACCTGGAGCGGAAACACGTACTCGCCATACCGGTCCTGATGCAGACAGTTGAAGTCGTCGGTGTCGTATTGCAGCAGGAGCGGCGTGGGCCGCTGCTGACCGGCGTCGTGGCAACGCGCGATGAACTCGGCGTGATTGTCGGGGAACCGCGAGTCGATGCGCAGGGTCCGGTTCCACCGGTTGGCGATCGGCGCCAAGCGCGGATAGGTGGCCTCGCGCAGTGCAGCGATCAGGCCCGGCAGCGGGTAGGATAAATACTTGTATTCGCCGCGCCCGAAGCCGTGCCGGGCCATCACCACGCGACTGCGGAATGGCGCGTCGAGCAGGTACAGCGCGGCGAGGTCGCGGCATTCGCGCGGCGCGAGTAGGCGCTCGATCACGGCCGCGCCTTGTGCATCGAGGTCGACTTCCACCTTCGGCCAGTCGACGGCTGCGAGCCTGTGTCGATGGTCGTGCTCCAATTCGGCCGGGCTGAAGCCCTTCTCGC
>CAWHIS010000030.1:0-240241 GCA_963829375.1 uncultured beta proteobacterium
TCGGGCACGGTCGGAAGCTCCGCCGCGCTGAACGGCGGTTCCATGATCCACAGCGACCCCTGACTTCTGGCTGGCTGCTGTACATAACTCAGCGGCCGCTGAATCGAATCGCGTCAATGCCGGCGACCGGCCATTAGTCGTCGTAAGCGAGCTTGCCCGTAAGCTGTCGTAGCGTCCGCCAACGTGCAGGCGCGGCGATTGCAGATTCGCTACGTTTTTTCCGCTCCGATAATCGCGACATAGCCGCGCAAGGCGTTGCCTCAGGCCGGGGACCCTTGACGGGCGAGGAGCGATTGATGTTGATGCGCTAGGCGCGTCGGTGCACGTAGAAGTTATACATGCCAAGAAACGTGCCCGGATTCTCCACTTCGAATTGCGTCCAACAGTTCAAGTCGCTTCGCGCGAGTTCGCCCGGATATTGCAGCGAGTACCGCTGCTGCACGGCCAGATCCAGGTTGAACTTCAGGAAGTCGAGTTCAAGCTCTGCAAGGACTGCTTTGATCTGACGCAGTGTGAAGCGGTGCTCCTTGGCGTGGAACAAGAGATCACGACAACCACTCGTGTCGTAGAAATCCTCCATGGCAGTCAGGAATCTGAACGGACGCCATCGGTCGACCAATTGCAGATCAAGTCGGAACTGACGAATCCCGTCCGTCGTCGCCTCATAGCCTTGAGCGGCGATGAGGTCTTGAGCGGCAGCGATGTCCCGACGGGCAAGCTCGCTATAGAGACCGATTTGCATGACGCCGCCGGGGCGCAATATGGTTCGAAGAACGCGCCAACCTGCCACGGGGTCCTCAAGGTGGTGCAGCACGCCGACGCATTGGATGAAATCGAAGGTCTTGCCGATTGATTCCAGCCTCAGAATGTCAGCCTGTGCGTAGTCGATGTTCACAATGCCAAGCTCTCGCGTTTTTCGCTTCGCGTAGGCGAGGCTCGCTGTACTGAGATCGACCGCCAGAATCCTCGTCGCTGGAAATCGTTGCGCCGTTTGGATCGATTGCTGTCCGGTACCGCAACCGGCTATAAGCACATCGATCTTGTCAGATTGACGCGCAAAGCGAGGGGATTCGAGACCGAGTTCGCTCGCCAAGAAGGCACCATAAGGGACGGCGCCGTCGGTCGAAGGTGATCTGACCCACCTCGGATAAGGATGTTCCTCGTATTGGTTGCGCACCAAGTGGGAGGTCTCATCGTCGATCGAGGTCAAGCTCCGCAGGGTGGCGCGATAACTATTCTCCTGAATAGGCTCTCTCACTTGTTGCGAGTACAAACCACCTAACGGGGGCGGCGTCATGATACCCGCCAGGCGCTGGCAGTCAGGAAGCAACGACAACGGGGAATAGCAGGCAAATGCGGCGATCCATACGCCAGGCACCGGCTTCGCTTCAGTGAAGCGCCTGGAGATTGCGTCGCGGAGCCGGGCGACACCGTCGGATTCTTCGGTCGTACAGCTGTAGATGTATTCGTTGATGTAGCACTGACGCGCAATGGCGCAAAAGAAATGCAATACCAATGAATCGGCTTTGTCGGGCGATTGCGACGCCAGGACATCAAGAAGGAGGGCTCGCCTGGCCAACTCTAGGAAGTGCTCAAAATCCAGCCCGACCGCTGGCGTGTTCTGGAGTACGGCGCCTAACAGATCATCGGTGGCCAATGCAGCAAGGCCCTCCGTTCCGAACAAATCCTCCTTCGAAAGCGCCGTTGGCCATGATGCGACGGCTCGTACGATACATTGCCCAGCCTCGCCATTGGATTTGATCATTGCCAGGCATGCGGGGACAAGTTGACCCGTGCGGCACCACGGATCAGAGAGCGCGCGAATCAGGTATTGCCGTACAGAACTATTGTTGTAGCTCGTTCTAGTTGTGATCAAACGAACGAACAACGCTTTTGCGGCGGATGTCTCTTCGGCTTGCAAGGAACGGATGCAGGCCTTCATTGCGTCCTCCAACATCCCGTCAGCGATATGCGCTGATACGAGATCGTTGAGCGCATCGATCTTGCGCCTAGCCCGCCCCTGAGATGCCACGATGGAGGTCCTTACCGACATGGGAACAATTAGCCTACTCCCCCTCCGGCCCTTACGTAAATGTTCCGGCGCACGTCCGCTTCCGGTAATGCGCTGTGCTGCTAAGGGTCTCGGCCATGGAATGGCTGCGACTCGATTTGATCGGGCGCGATAGGATACATCGCTCGTCTGTGAAGATTGAACGGCTCGCACCTTCAATCGAAGCAGCGAGGAGCGTCCGCCCTGTGCAGGGCCCTACTATGTGTACTATGTGCGGGAACGCACAGACCGCACATTTCTCTCGTGCGAATCTGGCTCGATGTGGGGTGGCACTTTTACATTCCAGGCAAGACGACGTTGGTTCTGCTCCTCAACGCCACGAGGGGCCGCGTGAGGGAAAAAACCGACGGGGTAGCCGCACTCCCGAATCCTTGCGACACGAACAAGCCTTGGCGGAGATGAGTCAGAGCCAAGCAGTGACCGTTCAGACGTAGCAAGAAAGGAGGGAACGTGCAGTTCTATCTAAATGGCTATAAGCCCGGCGACCCTGACATCCTTACCGCTGAGCTTCCCGACGCCGTCGACGTCCTGATCGTTGGCAGCGGTCCTGCTGGAACCTTGCTGGCGGCACAATTGTCGACTTTCCCAGGCATCAGCACGCGACTCGTCGAGCGTCGCGACGGCCCGCTCCAGGTAGGTCAGGCCGACGGCGTCGCCTGCCGCACGGTTGAAATGTTCGAGGCCTTCGGTCTGAGTGGGAAGCTCCTCCGCGAGGCCTACTGGGTGAACGAGACTGTCTTCTGGCGTCCGTCGAAGGCGGATCGCTCGCGGATCGAGCGTACCGGTCGCGTCCAGGATACCGAGGACGGCTTGTCGGAGTTCCCGCACGTCATCGTGAACCAGGCCCGCATGCAGAAGTACCTGCTCGACTACATGCGCAATTCGCCGACGCGACTCGAGCCCAACTACGGCGTGGAATTCGTAAACCTCAAGGTCGAGCCCAAGGGCGAGCACCCGGTCGCGGTCACGCTGCGCAAAGTGGCCAACGGCGCGGAGACTACGGTTCGGGCCAAGTACGTTGTCGGCTGCGACGGAGCACGCAGCTGGGTGCGTGATTCGATCGGTGCCGTGCCGAGCGGCGACTTCGCGAACCACGCCTGGGGTGTCGTGGACATGCTGGCCGTCACCGATTTCCCGGACATCCGACTCAAGGCCGCGATTCAGTCTGCGGACGAGGGCAACATCCTCCTCATCCCGCGCGAGGGCGGCTACATGGTGCGTCTCTACGTCGACCTCGGCGAGATCGACCCGAACAACCGTGAAGCCTTCCGTGAAAACACGCAGGAGAAGGTCATCGAGACCGCTCAGCGTGTGCTGCGCCCCTATACGCTCGACGTTAAGAACGTGGCGTGGTTCGCGGTGTACCAGGTCGGCCAGCGCGTCACCGACCGTTTCGACGATGTCCCCGCGGACCAGGCCGACTCCCGCCCGCCGCGCGTCTTCATTGCTGGCGACGCCTGCCATACGCACAGCGCGAAGGCCGGCCAAGGCATGAACGTTTCGATGCAGGACAGCTTCAACCTCGGCTGGAAGCTGATTTCAGTGCTCGAGGGAGGTGCCAAACCGGAACTGCTGCGCACTTACAACGTCGAGCGCCACGCGATTGCCCAGGGCCTCATCGACTTCGACAAGGAATGGTCGAAAATCATGGCCTCGCCGCCAAAAGATCCGAACCGCCCAGAACTCGGCGGCCTCGATCCGGCCGAGCTTCAGGCCTATTTCGTGAAGTCGGGTCGTTACACCGCGGGTGTCGCGACGCATTACCCGCCGGCGACGGTTCTGACCGCCGAGGCGACCCACCAGAATCGCGCCAAGGGCTTCACAATCGGCATGCGTTTCCACTCCGCACCTGTCGTGCGCCTCGCCGACGCCAAGCCGGTGCACCTCGGGCACGCCGCCCGTGCAGATGGCGCTTGGCGCATTTTTGCCTTTGCCGACGCGAGCGGACGGCGCGTGCGCAAGCTCGCAGACTTCCTGGCGGAGTCTCCGAGTTCTCCAATCCGCCGGTTCACTCCGGCAGGGGCGGACATCGACAGCGTGATCGACGTTCGCGCCGTCTTCCAGCAGGGGCACCGCGACCTCAAGGTCGAAGAGCTACCGTCGATTCTGCTTCCGCGCAAGGGGCGCTTCGGGCTTATCGATTACGAGAAGGCCTACTGCCCCGACCTCAAGAACGGTCTCGATATCTTCGAGCTGCGCCGCATCGACCGCGAGAAGGGCGCGATTGTCGTTGTCCGCCCCGATCAGTACGTTTCGAACGTACTCCCGCTGGACGCGTACGACGAACTCACGGCGTTCTTCGGAAGATTCCTGCTCGATCGTCAATAGCCTCGGGATGCGCGAACTGGTCATGGTCCTGTCGAAGTTCTATCACTTGCAGCCTCATCTTCGCGGGCACGCCGGAGGGTGTCGGTTCGGCGTTAGCAGGTGAGCGGATCGAGGCGCGTCGAAGGGTCGGCAGCGTCGGCTCGTCATCGGTGCGCCTGAGTGACGGCGACGCTACCAGAACGAATGCAGACCGGTACTCAACACAAGGAAGGTTCGCAATGACGATGACACCGGATTCCACTTTCGATGCCCGACGCCACCGTACCGTCGTGTGGATTGTCACCCTCGCCACCGTGGGACTGATCTTCGACGGCTACGACCTCGTCGTTTACGGCACCGTCGTCTCGACCTTCCTGCGCGACCCCTCCCATATTGGCAACGTGACACCGGCTATTGCAGGCGCGCTGGGAAGCTACGCACTAGTCGGCGTGCTTGTTGGCGCACTGCTCGCCGGTACGGTCGGCGACATCCTCGGGCGCCGCAAGGTTATGTTGTTCGCGTACGCCTGGTTCTCGGTCGGGATGGCGATCACGGCGACGACGTCCGCCGCGACGATGTTCGGATGGATGCGGTTCTTCACCGGCTTGGGCGTCGGCGCGCTGGTGGCTACGACCGGCGCACTCGTGTCGGAGTACGCCCCGAAGGGGAAGAAGAACCTGTGCAACGCGATTACCTATTCGGGGGTGCCGCTCGGGAGCCTGCTGGCCGCGCTGCTTGCGATCTTGCTGTTGCAGTACATCGGCTGGCGCGGAATGTTTTTCGTGGGCGCGCTGCCGCTGGTTACACTGCTGCCGCTCGCCTACTTCAAGATGCCGGAGTCGGTGGCCTGGCTGGCTTCGCGCGGCCGGCTTGCTGAGGCCCGTGCGATTTCCGAGCGCACCGGAGTCGAGATCCCCGAGGCCGTAGCCACCGCTGCCGGTGAGATCGTACCCGTGACCGCGGGCAGGGCCGGTTTCGCGGGATTGTTCAGTGGCACCTACATTTTGCCGACGATCCTTCTGGGGCTGATGAGCGCCACCGGCTTGATGCTGGTCTATTCGCTCAACACGTGGCTGCCCGAGCTTATGCTGCGCGCCGGCTTCAATGCCAAGGGCTCGCTGTCCTTCCTGCTGGTACTCAACGGCGGCGCGGTGCTTGGCGCACTGGCAGGCTCCCGCGTGGCGGACCGGTTCGGGCCCAAGCCGGTCGTCGCCGCGTGTTTCGTGATCGGGGCGGCATCGATCGCGCTGCTCACGCTCAGCCTCCCGCTCGCCGCACTGCTGGCCATCGTCGCGATCGTCGGACTGGGCACAAGCGGCACCCAGACGCTGATTTACGGCTTCGTCGCCAACTACTATCGCACCAACGTCCGGGGCGCCGGGGTGGCCTGGTGCGCGGGCTTCGGCCGTCTCGGTGGCGTCGGTGGCCCCCTGCTGGGCGGTTTTCTAATCGGCGGCGGATTCGCCCTCAACTCGATCTTCTATGTCCTGGCGGGGTTAGGTCTTCTGGGTGTCATGCTGACGCTGCTGGTGCCGATTGCCCGTCGCACGCTCGAACTGCACACGATGCGTATCGAGCCAACGCCGCACGCTGCGCCGGACAAGGTTGCCGCCGCAGTCGCCCCGACGACCTGAAATTGGAGGCAGCACCATGTATGACCGAATTCTTGTAGCGATCGACGCCACGCCCACTGAAGAGAACAGATCTGCGCAGACGCGGGCCGAACAGATCGGACGGCTGACGGGTGCGACGGTGTACGTCCTTCACGTGGCGCGGGGGCACATCATCCCGGGTGACATCATCGGCGGCGCGGGCTTCGGCGTGCGCTCCGCCGACGAGGACGTCGAAGGCGCGGACCGCCAAGCGGTCCAGGTTCTGGTCGACCGGCTGTCCGCCGCAGGCGTCGATGCGCACGGCGAGATCGTGAGTGCAACGCAGCACGATGTCGCAAGCGCCATCCTGCAGCGGGCCAGCGAGCTCGACGTGGACCTGCTCGTCCTTGGGCACCAGCACCATCGCGGCGCCGGCAACGCGTTCCGGTCAAGTGTGGCGGATTGGATCATCCATCACCACCCGCCGTTTTCGATCTTATTGGCCCGACCTCCTCGCGGGCGCTGACCTCGCTTGAACTTCCGTGAGCGGCCATCTGGGTCATCGCGCACTTTTCCTCATAGCGGTCGTCGATTCAAGCTTAAGAGGGGCGCCCGAGGATTTCGGGGTCACGGTTGTCGTCCACGTCCTACAACGGATGCCGACACCGTCCTATTGATGTGGCTGACTGCAGACCGCACCATGAAACACCCACCAACACGGAGTGAGCCATGGCCATTGCGCACGAGATCAAGCCCGCCGTCGAATTGGCGAAGATCAATGGGGCCCGCTTTCCCAACGAGTCCGTCGAGTATCGCGTGGCGCGCGACGCCCTTCTCGCGGAAGAAATCAATCTCCGGCGTCACATCGAGCGGGTGGCGCAACTGCGCCGCGCGCTGCCGCCCGGCGGGGCGATACCGAAAGACTATCGGTTCCAGGATGAGGACGGCCCTGTCAACATGTCCGAGCTGTTCGGCGATAAGCAAACGCTGGCCATCTACAGCATGATGTTCGGACCGCAGCGGCAGGAGCCGTGCCCGATGTGCACGTCGCTGCTATCCGCCTGGGACGGTGAGGCGCGCGATGTCGAACAACGTATCGCACTGGTTGTAACTGCACGATCTCCTATCGAGCGTATCCTCACGTTTAAGAACCGGCGTGGATGGCGTTCCTTGAGGATCGTTTCGGATACGAGCGGGGACTACACCCGCGCTTACGTGAGCGCCGAGGACGCCGATGTGCCAGCCTTCAATGTTTTCACGCGACGCGACGGCACTATCCGTCACTTTTGGGCATGCGAAATGAGTGCGAAAACCGCCGATCCTGGCCAGGACCCGCGTGGCGCGCCCGACCTTATGCCGCTGTGGACCATCCTCGATAGCACACCCGAAGGTCGCGGTACCAATTGGTATCCGCAACTCGAATACTCGAAGTAGGTTGAAAGCGCTGTAACCGGCTGCGCCGATGTTCAATGCGCGCCTTGCACCACCAACGTGCGCTCGTCATCATCGCTGTTCTCGAGCAGCGCGCGGTAGGTGTTGAGATCTTCCTCGTCCATCGCGGTAGCCGCAGCTGGGCCAGCGCCCGCAATTGGTCGGGGCATGGCACCCAGTGCCAATGTGGTGCCTAGTCCAGCATAGAGGTAACGAACACCGAATGCCTTCCTGAGCGCCGCGAAGGTCGGCTCGCCGGTGCAGTGTCCGGGGGCGACGTAAGCTACCTTGTACGTATCGAGCAGGCCCGAAACGATTTTCTCGATCTCTTCGTCCTTGGACACCACCAGGTGAAACCCGCCCGCAACAAGAAGGATGCGCGGGTTGATCTTCGCTGCCGCGTCCACGATCTTGTCGATGCCTGGATGCGAGCAGCCCACCACGATCACCATACCGTCAGGCGTGTTGAGAGCGAGCGACAGCTCGCGCAGTTCGAGTGTTCCCGGCTTATCGGAGACCAATGCGATCAGATGGATGCCGGGAGCGATCTCGACGTTCTTGTCGACGAGCTGGAAATTGGCGGCGGGCCAGGCGGCGCCGAAGCGCATCACGTCGGGCGGCGCGCCGTCGTAGTACCGCTGCTCGGCCGGAAGTGACGTGTCCTTGCGATAGAACGTGCTGGGCAAGTCGCCGCCATAAACGCCGAAGCCCTCTTTGGGCGCGTAGATCTTCACCTTGGGATTCACGCTTAGCAGGTATGCCAAGCCGCCCATGTGGTCGCCGTGGCGATGAGACATGACCACGAAGTCGAGCTTCGATAGGTCAATGCCTTTGGCCCCTGCGTTCTGCGCAAGAATGTCGCCGTTGTTTCCGGTATCGAACAGGATGCGCTTGCCGGCGTACTCAATGAGTGCGGCATAGCCCCAGTCCTTCTGCATTGACGAAGGCTTGCCAAAGGCATCATAGAGCACGGTAATCTGCGACGTGTTCGCATCGCCTCTCGCCGCGGAGGGTGCTGGGCTTGTCGCAGCGCAGGCGGCGAGAAGTACAGTGGCAGCTAGAGCACCGATTATCGACCGAATGTTCATCTAGCAGCGTGATGCAAAACTGGACATTTCTCGGTTATCGACTATTTTGTGATGAGGGTACGACACCGAGAGATAGACGCTATGCGTGGTCATCTGGATCCTGAGGCATCGATGTTTAGCTACTTCTCGCCGGAGGCGCGCGTACCCGCGGCGCACCCGCTGCGTTCGATCAAAGCCTATGCCGATACGGTGCTCAGGTCGCTGAGCCGCGACTTCGACGAACTGTATGCGGTGACCGGTCGACCGTCGATTCCACCGGAGCGATTGCTCAAGGCCAGTTTGCTGATTGCGCTGTACTCGGTGCGCTCGGATCGGCTGTTCTGCGAGATGCTCGACTACAACATTCTGTTCCGCTGGTTTCTGGACATGAATCTGGAAGAGCGCGGGCTGGATCAGTCGAATTTCTCGCGTCTGCGGGAGCGGCTGGGGGAGAGCGAACTGGCCTGCCGCTTCTTCGATGCGGTAGTGGGTGAGGCGCGCAAGCTGGACTTGCTCTCCGACGAGCACTTTACCGTGGATGGGACGCTGATCGAGGCCTGGGCATCGACCGCCAAGAGTATGCGGCGCAAGGATGGGCCGCCCGATGTCGGTGGGCCGGACGCTCAGGGTATGGTCAACATCCGCGGCGAACGCCGTTCCAACGCGACCCACACCTCGGCCACCGATGGTGACGCCAAGCTTATGCGCAAAGGCAAGGGTAAGGAGTCGAAACTGAGCTATGGCGGCCATGCGCTCATGGAGAACCGCCACGGTCTGTGCGTCGACCTCAAGATTACCTCCGCCGTCGCTACCGAGACGGAAGCTGCCAAAGCGATGCTGGAACGTCAGCGGCGCAAGCGGGTGCGGCCCGCTACGTTGGGCGCCGATAAGGGCTACCACAGCAAGGATTTCATAGCGCATCTGCGGCGCCGCAAGATCGCTCCACACATCGCCATGATCGATGGCCGCAAGACGCCAGGTCTGGACGCACGCACGACTCGCCACGCGGGCTACGCCGTGAGCCAACGCAAGCGCAAGCGGGTTGAAGAGATCTTCGGCTGGATGAAAGCCTATGGCGGATTGCGCCGCACGATGGCTCGTGGTCTGCGTCGTGTGCAGCTGCATGCCTACCTCGTCGGTGCCGCGTACAACCTGCTGCGGCTCGCTCGATTGCAGCCACTGACAGGATAAGTACGTCCACAGTAAGCGCAACGGACTCAAGAAGACCTCAAATCAATAAATCCGAGCGGTTGAAACGCCAAACACCGCTCAGCTGAACTCAAGAAAACGAAAAACGATGTTGCTTCTCACCGAATTCCGTCGTTTTGCATCGGCCTGCTAGTGTCTCCTACGGCGCCGTTTGAATCGGCCAATGACTCGGAGGCGGGAATGGCGGTGATGGCCTGACCCCGCTTTCCCGCCGATGATGAGCTAGAAAGCAGGATTGGCATAGAGCCCAAGCACGAGAATGAAGAGGCAAGGTTCAGCGAACTTGAAAGCGCGATAAGTTCAGCACGCTGTTCGAGGGCTGTAAGTGCCGGAGAGCGAACGTCGCGAACGTCCGTTCTCTCCAGCCCGATAGACCGCTGCGTGATGATTAGTGGATTGGAGCGCATAGCCACTTCCCGCCATGCTGGAGCCACGATTGCAAGTTACCCCGAGCCCGATGGTACGGTATCCGCGGCCCACCTATTTGTACGTAAGATTGTCGTCCGACATCGCGCAGGATCCGTCTGCATCACCGAGTGAATTCGACCCCTCCGTACACTGGACCGGGTGTCGAAGCGGCAATGATGGACTGATCAAGACTGTTCGTGGCGGCCCTGGTTCACTTCGCATCATCGACCGACGCCCGCGGAGTCGACGGCGGCACGAGCCAGCGTGCCGTCGCCGTCGGATTGAAATCCGCCCAGGTGCCATCGCGCCATTGTCCTTCGGCTTCCTCGACGCTGCGAGCGCCGTTCTTGTCGAAAGCGTTCAAAGCGAGAGCACGCTGCTCCCACTCTTGAGCATGGACCATGACCATGACTCCGGCCGGACGGGGTGGCGGTGTGCCTTCCGCGGCGGGTTTGCCCACCATCTTGCCGAGCGCGCCAGCGAGCGAGCCGCCGTACGCGCCCACCGCGGCGGTCGCCGCCGCGCCCAACGGACCGAGCAGCAACGACGTAGCCGCGCCGGTCACCGCCCCTGCTGCCGTGCCGAGTGCGGCGCCGTGCAGGGCGCCTTTGTCGCCTTGCGCTGCTCTCTTGTCAGCGTCTTCGTCGCCGCCTATAGGGTAACGATCATGACGCCCGGGCGGCCCGAGCACGACATGATCGATGTCGCTCGCATCGATGCGTTTGGATTTCGCCAGGTCGCGGAGCGCGCCCTCAGCATGAGGAAAATCCTCGAAATGTCCTGCGATGATGTTCGGCAATCGCTACTCCTTGACCAGGCAGTCCTCGAGTTCCAGCCATCATCCGGCATGGATGCACAATTCACGGACGTTGGAGCGAACACGAGCCATCGGCCGGCCGGGTCGCGTAATCACCCGGCCGGCCGGATCGCGGGCGACAGTTTGTCTGTCGCACGCCACTCAACGTCTAGCCTTGCGACTTGACCGTGAGCTGGTCGACCACCGTCGTCACACCGGCGACGCTGCTCGCGATGTCCTTCGCGCGATCGCGGGACCCCGCGTTATCGACGGTACCGGACAGCGTGACTGCGCCGTTCTTTGTGTCGACGCTGATTTGGAATGACCGCAGTCCCGGCTCCGCCAGCAGCGCCGCCTTGACCTTGGCAGTCAAGGTGCCGTCATCGACCGCAGTGGCGACCTTGTCCGACGCCGCAGCCATCTTTTGCGATGTATCGGGCGCTCGTGTCGCTGCGGAGGGCATATCCGACCGCCGGGCGGCTGTGTCACTGCTGCGCTGATCACATGCGCCTACAGCAAGCGCGGTAGCGATCGCCGCGACGGTTGTTAATCCGAAACCAAATTGTGATCGCATGAATCTGCTCCTCTGATCGTTCGCCCCCTGTGAAAGGCAGGAGGCGTGCTGCGACCGAGCGACCTATCGCAATTTGCCGCAGCGCACCTTCATCCATGCCGGTCGTCTCGCGGCCGGTTACCTGGATTTCGGTTCGTCAAAAGCCTTCGCTGCTCGCGTGTCGGCGGCCCTACCACTGTGTCGGACTGATATCCAGGTCCAATTCGGATATCGGCTCCGGCTGCTTAGGCTGGTCCCCACTCATCCGCATCAATGCGACGAGTAGAACGCCCGCGCATCCGCCCAATAAGAACACTGCGAGCAACAGCAACGTCACGACCATGGTTTTCTCCATCGATCTAACGCAGATGCAACTTTATGTTTTGCGGGTGGCTGTTGCCATCGGCGGGAGTCTGATTTTTTCGTAGGACATAGGGAGTTGAGCTGTCGCCCACAAGACGCGTTTACCCAGCTAAGCACGATACTGGTTCACTTCGTCTTCGGACGGCTTCCTACAGCGCAATCAGCGTTCCGCCTATACCGTGGCCTCCCGCACGCCAATATTCTTGCGGCGAACCATTGACGCGGACAGGAGCAGCCCATATGCGGACGAATGCCCAGGTTAGGCGCGCTGGGTTCGCGCGATCGCTGGCCGCGCTATGCGGCGTCTACGCTGCATGCGCCGTCGCAGACTCGACTCTCGTCGTTCCGCCATTGCCTCTGCCAGGTCCGTATCCGGTCGCGTGCAGCAATGTCGCTCAGGATTTCTCCCGGATGTCGCCTGGAGAAAATGCGCAAGACTATTGGGAAGGGAGTCCTCGCAGCGATGGCAGCCACCGCTATGTCAGCGACCTGCTGTCGGATCCGTTCAACACACTGAACGTGATAACGCTGGCTCCGGCGAATGGCACCCTGTTCGGTTCTTTCGCCGGGCAGTTCGTCCAATATGTTAGCATCGCGTGCTACCCGACGACGGCGAGCAATCCGCGCCCAGACTATAGGCTGCCCAACGGTGCCGTGGTCCCGCACATGCAGCAGGGCGCAGACGCGCCTCTGCTCGCGGACCCGACCGCGCACCTTCCGTTGCTACTTTTTTCCCACGGCCTGTCGGGGAGTCCCCTCGACAGCGAATATCTGCAGGCAATTACGGTCTTGGCCAGCAATGGCTACATCGTTGCGGCGGTCTTTCATGGCGACGCACGCTTCTCGCCGCTGCAAGTGAACAACCTCGCGGACGTTGTCTACTTGCTAAGCCACTTGTCCGATACCACCGCGCTGCAGGCGCTGCGGCCTCTTTCCTTATCGTCGACGCTCGACTTGCTGTTGGCCATGCCGCCATGGCGCGATCACATCGATCCGGCCCGCGTCGGCGGTTTCGGCACGAGCATTGGCGGGGAATCGCTGATGCTCATGGCGGGAGCCGGACTGACTACGTCGGCGGGGCTCGCGTGGACAAAGGTGATGAACGATACGCGCCTCAAGGCTGCTGTTGGTTATGTGCCGTATTTCGGCCAACCCCTCTTTCCAGCATTCGGTCGCGATCAGCACGGGCTGGATGACGTCACCTTGCCCTATCTGGCCGTAAGCGGGACTGCCGACACCGTCGCGCCGATTGCGTTGACGGCACAGGGCCTGCAACGGCTTCAGGGCACCCGTGAATTGGTCGAACTGGTCGGCGTCTCGCACGGCTTCGACGTGCCATCGACGAATGATATCTTCACGTGGACGCTGACGTTTCTCAACGCGCAGGTTCGCGGCGACGCGCAGGCACGCATGCAGCTTCCGCAGATTGCGAGCGTGGCGGGCGGGGGTGATGATCATGTAGTCATCCCGCTCGCAGACGCGACGTTGACGCTGACGAATTACGACGGACTGTGGTGGAATGATCCGCCGGGCTCCGAGTCGGGCTGGGGCATCAACTTCGCACATCAGGGCGATGTGATTCTGGCCACGTGGTTTACCTACGATCAAGCCGGCAATGCGCTGTGGCTCTCATTGACCGCGGACAAGGTAGCCGAGGGCGTTTACGCGGGGTCGATCCTCACCACAACGGGGCCTTCGTTCGCTTCGATGCCATTCGATCCGAGCAAGGTGACACGGACGACGGTCAGCATGGGAACCTTGACATTCAGCGACTCGAATCATGGGTTGTTCAGCTATATGGTCGGCGGCGCGGCGCAGACAAAGGCAATCACGCGCCAGGTTTTCGGCCCGCTGCCGACATGCACGTTTGGGGCGCAGCCGAATCTGGCGCTCGCGACCAACTTCCAGGACATGTGGTGGACGCCCTCGGAGTCCGGGTGGGGCATCGGTTTGGCGCACCAGGGCAGTACCATCTTCGCCGCATGGTTCACCTACGATCCGAACGGTGCACCGATGTGGGTGTCCTTCAGCGCAACACAGGCGCAGCCGGGCGGTGCCTACACAGGCACGCTCTATCGAACCTCGGGTCCGCCGTACTCCACCGTTCCGTTCAATCCGGCGAATGTCCAGCGGATTCCCGTCGGCACAGCCACATTGACTTTCGCTGACGGCAACAACGCGACATTTGCGTATACCCTGCTCGGTGTTGCACAGAGCAAGCACATTACGCGTGAAGTTTTTCAGGGGTCCGGGACTGTTTGCCAGTAGCAACCGCAAGCGCAGTCTACGCACCCGGCGTGAACGCGCGCAGCTCGAGGACGGCGTGCTGCGTCCATACCGAGGCGGATTCGGGACCGGTGTGCTCGAAATAACCCGCATCGAGATTCGCGCGAACGAATGCGCGCACGTCGGGCGCATACCAGATTCGATCGTCGCAGGTGGTCGGCCAGCGCCAGAATTCACCGTCATCGAGACGCATCACCACGCGTAGCTGGATCGCGTCGAACGTGCCGGCCGGCGTCGTGATCTTCTGCCAGTCACCGACCACGACGTAACGGTTGATCGCTCCCTCACGCTGCGTGCTTTCGTTGACATTGTCCACCCACTGGTTCCACACGTGGCCGGGTGCCATCGGGAAGTTGTAGCGCTGCAACGGTGTCGCGAACCGGCGCGTCTCGCTATCGTAGAGCGCACCTGTCGTAACTAATCCGGGAGCGGACCACCGCTCCGTACGCACGGTATCGATCGTGTCGCCCAGCTGCGTTATCCGCGCGACGATTCCGGTGGAATCCACGCTGACGACTTCGTGTGTTTCCACCCACGTCGTCGGGGCACGGAATCCGTCGCTGGCCTGATAGACCCAGCGGTCGCCGACGCGATACGTCGGTGCGGGCGCGGCCGGTGCGCCGACGGATGACTGGGTTGAGCAGCCGACGGCGAAGGCGAGAACCGGCACCGATAGCAGCCAGCGCCAGCAAGCGGGCAACATTTCTCCGAACTCCAACGGGAAGACCCTACCGCACAGTCGGGCAGCGGGCTCAGTGCCTCTGGTCACATCGAAATCCATCGCAATGCAAACAGGCGCAAAACAGCTGCCATTCCTGCGTCTGTATTCCCCTCTCAATCGGCGTGGCACCTGATCCTATGCGCTCGCCACTATTTCGACGCGACTATTCCGGGAGGCTTCCACGTACCGTCCCCGGGGGGCAGTATGGATGGAGGCTTTTCCTTTGGCCAATAGAGACGCATGACCAGATAGGCCGGGCCGTCGGGCGCTGGCAGCCAATTGGATTCCTTGGCCTTGCCCGGCGAATCCTTCTGAATGTAGAGCGTCAGCGAACCGTCCGAGTTCTTCTTCATTCCAGACAGCATCGGCGAATTGATCAGGTACCGGTTGATCGGATTTTCGATCAGGAGCTGCGTCTTACCGTCGTACATCGTCACCGACCAGAACGCATTGACCGGCGGGAACTCATTTTTGGTGAACGTCAGCGAGTAATTGTGCTTGCTGCCATCAATCGCCTCGCCATCCGCCAGGGTCTTAGTCATGGGATACATGGCCTCCGCCGCGTCGTTGCCGTAGATGCCTCCCTTCGCCGCTGCGGCACGCTTCAGCCAATCGCCATTGAAGAAAGCGCGGTCACCAAAAAGCGAACCTACCCTCCAACCGTTGATGTTCTTCTCTCCAGTGGCAAGGTACCGGTCGATCTTGGTGTCGCCATCCTTCATGCCCAAGGCCACTTCGGCCTTGTGCGCCGGCGAGAGGTCCCTGAAGTCGAAGGTCCTGCCGGCGCCGATGCCGATTCGGGCAAGCTTTGCCCGGATATCTTTCTCTTCCGGTCCGGGCGGAGCGAATTGCAGCACGAAGTCGAGGTACTCGAAGAAGTTCGTCTTTACCAGCTCCTTGTCGATCTTGGGGAAATTGACGGCAGGCGCCGCCGCTGGCGCGAGCTCTTTGAGATAGGCCGATAGTGGTTGCACCTTGTAGCCGGCCTGGATTTTGACCACGTTGGGCATGTCGGCCGCGTTGAAAAGTTGCGTGCGGAAGATCATGATCGACTGCTGCGTCGAGGAACGGAGCACCTTCTTTATGCCAGACGGCGTTTCGCCTTTCCAGCCCGGACCGACCACCAGATATTCGCTGGCGTCGTTCCCGGTGGCACGGCTCCCTATATAGCCATAGTTAAAAGTGTTTCCATCGCACAGCTGCACCGAGTAGTAGCGGTCCTTCGGAATGGTCGGTACTGAAATCACCATGGGTTCCGCACGCAGATCGAGCCAGGTTATCGAGTACGGCGTGTCGCTGTTGGGTGTGACAATGGCCGTGTCCCTATACGTGAATACACGCGCTTCGTTGTGGATCATATTGAACGGCGCTTTGAACTGTGCCGAGCTCTTGTCGACCGCGAAGTCGTACATGACCGCGTAGTTCATGACCAGTGGGAGGCCGTAGATGAACGCTTCCTCGGCGATTGCCCTGGTCTCGGCGATGCTCGGTGCGGGAACGCCCTTGGGCACGTCCTTCTTTTCAGCCTGGGCTATCGGATCCTCCTTCTTGCCGCAGGCTGCAACAAGCGTTATCGCTAGCGCGCACGTCAAGGTCAATCGAATGGTGTCAACAAAGACGCGCTGCATTGCTGGTCCTCTCGCAGGATTCGGGTGCACTGGAGCCGCGACACGTTCGTACGCAACCCGTCGAAAGTCGCGACCTGACTCGCCGGACCGACATATAGGATGAATCGGAAATTACTGCGACAATTCTACCAAGATTGCCATGCCGCCGGAGCTTCTCCGGCGCAAACTCGTACAACCTTTTTTACCGACCCATGTCAACGACCCTTTTTTCTCCGTTTACGCTGCGCAACGTTGCGTTGTCGAATCGCATTGTTGTCTCGCCAATGTGCCAGTACTCGGCGGTCGATGGCCGAGCGACCGACTGGCACACGATTCATTGGGGACAGATGTTGCAATCAGGAGCGGGCATGTTCACGATCGAAGCCACGGCCGTGTCCGCGATCGGGCGCATCACCTACGGTTGTCTGGGCCTCTACGACGACGCATGCGAGCAGGCAACCGCCGAACGTCTCGCAATCGCACGCGCCAATGCACCGCCGATGCCGGTCGCGATGCAGCTTGCGCACGCGGGACGCAAAGGTTCATCGCGGGTACCGTGGGAAGGCGGCCAATTGATTCCCATCGACCAGGGCGGCTGGTCGCCGTTGGCGCCTTCGGCCATCGCCCAGCTCGAGCACGAGCCGCCGCCGGAGACGATCGACCACGCCGGACTCGCGCAGATCAAGCGCGAATTCGTCGACGCCGCGGTTCGTGCGCAGCGCATCGGCATCGATGCGCTCGAACTGCACATGGCGCACGGCTATCTTCTGCACGAGTTCCTGTCACCGGTGTCGAACAAACGCCACGACGCCTACGGCGGGTCGTTCGAAAACCGGATCCGGTTGCCGATGGAAGTGTTCGCGGCAGTGCGCAGGCGGTGGCCGCAGGAGAAGCCTCTTGGTGTGCGCATTTCCGCGACGGATTGGGTCGATGGCGGCTGGACGATCGACGATTCGATCGCGTTGGTGCGTCGACTGCAAGCGGCAGGCTGCGACTGGATCGACGTATCCAGCGGGGGCATCTCACCGGCGCAAAAGATTCCGCTCGGGCCTGGCTACCAGGTGCCGCTCGCGCGGGCCATTCGTGCCGCCACATCGATTCCGACAATGACCGTCGGGCTGATCACGGACGCCCGGCAAGCCGAAGCGATCGTCAAATCGCACGATGCCGACCTGGTCGCAATGGCGCGCGCGATGCTGTGGGACCCGCGCTGGCCATGGCACGCTGCGGCGACGCTCGGCGCGCAGATTCGCGCTCCGAGCCAGTATTGGCGTTCCGCGCCACGCGAAGCGGCAAACGTCATCGCATACGCGAAGGTGGGCATGCGCTGAGCGCGTCACTGCGGCGGCGGGTCAGGTTTCCCGATCGGCGAGCCAATGTTGGGACTTCGTCGATTCGCCTTCGACCATGTACCGCTTTGCCCGCTGCTGGATTTCCCGATCGGCGACGCTTGCGCGTTCGTGCTGACGGAGATGCTCGAGCCAGGACTCGTCCATGAAGCACTCCACGAAGTGCGCCGGATCAGCCGAGTCGTGGAAGAGCTCCCAGAAATATGCGCCGTTGCGACGACGCATTTCGCGTACCCCCTGCATCGCGGAAATGAATTCGGCGCGGTGGTCCGGTTGCACGCGATATTCGATCGTCACCATCACCGGCCCGCTATCGGGTTCGGGTGTCTCGGCAAGCAGCGGTGCCGGCCAATCCATCGAGGGTCTGAAATCGAGCACCTGATGTTGACCCAGCTTGAATCTCCAGGTCATCGCAACCGCCAGGAGCATCCCGCAGGCTGCTGCGGTTAGCGCAGCCGGAATCCCGATCCGCGTTGCCACCTGCCCCCAGACGACGCTACCGATCGCCATGCCGCCCATGAACACGACCATGAAAGCGGCCAGTCCGCGCGCGCGCACCCACGCCGGCAGGGTCGTCTGTGCGGCGACCTGCAGCGCGGAAAGAATCGAAATCCAGGCGACGCCGGTGGCTAGCATTGCCACGCCCAGCAGGCCGACGTTCTGCACGTGCGCCAGGGCCAGCATCGCAAGCGCGTAGAGAGCGCTTGCCGCGGCCACCAGCGCATCGCGTGAGACCTTGGCGCGCAGCCGCGGCAACAGCAGCGCTCCGGCCACCGCGCCGACTCCGATGCAGGTCAGCAAGAGGCCATAGATTTCCGGCCCGCGGCCCAGCTCTCGCCGGACGATGAGGGGAAACAGCGACCATGTCGCGCTGGCGAACACGAAAAATGCTCCACCGCGGATCAACACGATTTGCAGCGCGCGGGCATGCATGACGAAACGCATGCCGACGCGAATTGCGCTGAGAAAGCGCTCGGCCGGAAGCGTGCTTTTGCGATGTTCCCGCCGCCACTGCAGCAGCACCGCAAGGATTCCGATATACGACAGAGCGTTGAGCACGAACACCAGCCATGCGCCCACCGCGGCGACAAGCACGCCCGCGATCGCCGGCCCGATCGCTCGCGACACGTTGATCGCAATGCTGTTCAGCGCGACGGCCGCGGGCATGTCTTCAGCGGGAACGAGCTCGGGGACGATCGCAGCCCATGCCGGCATCATCATTGCCGATCCGACCCCAAGCGCGAAAATGAAACCGACCAGCATCCACGCCGTCATGAGGTCCAGCAAGGTCAGAATGCCAAGCATTCCCGCGACAATCAGCAAATAAGCTTGAATGGCGATCAGAAGACGCCGGCGGTCGATGATGTCGGCAAGGGCGCCTGCCGGCAGCGCGAGCAGCATGAGGGGAAAGCTGTCGGCGGCTTCCACGAGCGCGACCATCGATGGCGATGGCGACAGCGACGTCATCAGCCAGCCGGCACCGACGTCCTGCATCCAGGCCCCGATGTTGGAGACGATGGTCGCGATCCACAGACTGCGAAACAGCGTGTTCCTCAGCGGGCTCCACGCCGAGCGCTCTGCGTTCATCTCCGTTTCGGACGAGGCGCGGGCCCGAGCGCCGCCGCCACGGTATCGAATAGACGTTCCAATCCGAACGATACGTCCTGGATCCTGCGGTTGACGAACAACGTCGGCGTGCCGCGGACACCGCTCTCACGCCCACTCTGTTCGTGCTCCCGAATGCGTTGCAGGTAGACGTGATCCGTCATGTCGGCCGCATAGTGCGTCATGTCGAGCTGCAGCCGCTCGGCGTAATTGCGCAATTGGTTAAGCTTCAAATGCTCCTGGTTGTCGAACAGCAGGTCGTGCATTGGCCAAAACTTGCCTTGCGCACCGGCACTCTCCGCTGCCTCCGCGGCCTGCCGCGCGTGAGGATGAACGTCCTCCAGCGGAAAATGACGATAGACGAACTGTATACGACCCTGGAATCGATCGAGGAGCAGCTTGATCGCCGGCGCCGCCTGCTTGCAGTTGGGACATTCGAAGTCACCGTACTCGACAACGGTCACGCGGGCGTGCGGCGGCCCGATTGTGTGATCGGCCGGGCTCACGGGCAGGGTCAATTCGAAAGCGGGATGTCGATTCATGAGCGAGCCTTTCCATGAAGAACACGAGGGCCACGCTCATAACGTGGCCGGACGCGCCTGTCCTCCGGAACCCGATGGCCTGGCGCTGCAGTCTGGACGGAAATCTTACGCCACAGGCCCCGAAACCGCCCCGGAATATGAAGCAGGAAGTCCTGACAACGCGATCAAGTCAAAGAATAGACAACGCAGGCAAGGCGGGATTCAAATCCTGAAGATTCAGTCGCCGGATATTCGGTGACTGCGGCCGTCGGCACCGCGCTCGAAAGCAGCGCGCCGTCACGCCGTTAGAGGGAGCGGCTCGATCCGCGTCTCGCGTATGGGCAAATTGACCACGGCCGCGGCGGCGGCCAAAGCCATATCCGCGTACCACATCCACTGATAGTCCCCGAATCGGGAGACGGCTATCCCGCCGAGATACGCTCCGAGGAAGCCGCCGATCTGGTGCGACAGCAGCGTGAGTCCGAACAGCGTGGACAGATACTTGACTCCGAAGAGCTTGCCCACGAGCGTGGCGGTGGGGGGCACGGTGGCGAGCCAGGTCAGTCCCAGGCCAACTGCGAAAATGTAAAACGTCCATTCGGTCTTCGGCGCCAGCAGATACCAGCCAATCAACAGCGCGCGCGAGCCGTACATCAAAGCAAGGATGTATTTGCTGCGGAAGCGCTGTGTGCAAGAGCCTGCGATCAGGCTGCCCGCGATATTGGAAAGACCGATGATCGCGAGCGACCAGCTCGCGACCGACGGCGGCAGGCCGCACAGGTCGACCTCACCGGGCAGATGCGTCACGAGGAAGGCAATATGGAATCCGCACGTGAAAAAGCCCGCATGCAGCAACAGGTAGCTGCGGTTACCCACCGAGTCGCGCATTGCCTGCCACGGCGCCGCCTCCGTTGTGGCGGTGGGGTGCGCGGGTTTGGCTGGGCGTACCAGGCGTACCAGCGGCAGCGCACCTAACGTGATCACGGCAAGTGACCACAGGGCGCCCATCCACCCGAGCATCTGGATCAGTCCCTGCGCGACCGGGGCGAAGACGAATTGCCCGAACGATCCTCCGGCGTTGATGATGCCAGCCGCTTTTCCGCGTTTGTCGGCGGTGAGACGCTGCGCCGCAGCGCCGATCAGCACGGAGAAACTGCCAGCGCCGGAACCGATGGCGGAGAGCACGCCAAGCGAGACGATGAGGCCGAGGGTCGAGGTCATGAAAGGCGTCAAGGCCGTTCCGATCGACAGGACCACTATACCTGCTACAAGGACCTTGGAAGGACCGAAACGATCCGCCACGGCACCCGCGATCGGCTGGATGACGCCCCACATCAGCTGGCCGACGGCCAGGGCGAGGCTGATCATCGTGATGCCGAGCCCGGTCGAGCTATTGAGTGGCGAGACAAAGAGGCCGAGCGACTGGCGGGCACCCGTTGTCACCATCAGAATCGCAGCCGCCGCCAGCGTGACGACCAAGGCACTGCGCGCGTTACCCGTCGCCATGATGCGGCGTCCGATCCAAGGATTCCGTGCGATGGTTGCATTATATGATGATCGTCATGTATAGTGTCAAGCACAAACTACGGATCGGGGACGACGGACATGAAGGTGAGCAGGGAGCAGGCCGCAGCCAACCGGGAGCGGATTCTCGATGTCGCGTCCAGGCTTTTCCGCGAGCACGGCCTCGATGGAATCGGCGTCGCCGATCTCATGAAGGGTGCCGGACTCACGCACGGAGGCTTCTACGGAAACTTCGCATCGAAAGAGGAACTCATTGCGCGGGCCTGCACGCGCTCGCTGGAACGTTCGGCGCAAAAGTGGAGCGAAATTTCCGCGAAGGCCGGTAACAAGTCCCTGTCGGCGCTCGCAAAGCCTTATCTTTCGGCGCGACACCGCGACAGCCCTGGTGCGGGCTGTGCCGTAGCCGCTCTGGGTGTCGACGTTTCGCGCCGCGGCCCGGTCGTGCGGCACGCGTTCACCGAAGGCGTGCGTTCACTCGTCGACGTGCTGGCGGGCGTTGTGCCCGGGAAAACGCGGGCTGCGAAGCGCCGCGCGGCATTGGCCGTCTACGCGAGCATGGTCGGCGCGCTCGTACTAGCCCGGGCAGTCGACGATGCGGAACTGTCGGAGGAAATTCTCGAGGCCGTGTCGGCCTCGATCGACGCCACCGGCGCGTAGTTGCAAGGCGGCTCCGCAGGTCGCCGTCAGCAGCCCGCCACGCATTTCGCGTTGCCATCGAACTCCATCGTCTTGCCGCTGAGCGCCAGATAGACCGGCCTTCCTTTGACCAGGTCGATGAACGCTTTGGTGCGCGTAGTCGGCAGGAGTTTTCCGTCGGCGGTCACTGCTTCGTTCGGATGGGAGACGATGACCGCGACAGGTTGCACCAGGTCGTTGATGACGAAAGCCGCGGCTTCCGGAGACACGGCGTTGGGCCCCAGATTCATGACGGCGAGATTGGCTTTGTGAAAATCGTGGATGACGGTCCTCATATCCGTGTGAATGCCGGTGTCACCGGACAGATAGAGCGTGAGGCCGTTGGTGAATTTGACGACGTAGCCGATGGGCGGTCCGAGCGCCAGGCTGACATCGTCGGCCTCGAGATTCTTCTTCTCCGGATCGGTGAGTAGAGAACGCGGAACATTGTTCGCGTGCGACGCAGGCACCGTGGTGATCTCGACCGCTCGCGTCGCGCCCGCGGTCTTGAAGGTGCGCTTGCCGCCCAGCTGCACGTTGACGAAGCACGGTTCTGCATATGGGACGACGTTGTCCGCGCAGGCGACGGTCGGCTTGCCGCGGATATGCTCGATCTTCCTGCCGATGAATACGCCCATGTCGGCGATCATCATCGTGCCCGCATTCTTCGCCGCGGCGATTTCGGCGGTGGTCGAATTGGGTGCGGCGGAAACCGTATCGGGTTTTTCACAGGTGCCCGCGTTCTGCGCGGACATCTTCCGGTCGCCGATGTGATCGCCGTGGGCGTGGGTCAGCAACACGAGATGGACCGCACCGAGGCGTGGATCGCTGGCGCCGGTCACCGACTGGCCGGCATCGTAGAGTATGCGCACGCCCGTCGGATCTTCGAAGATCGTCGCCCGATCGAGCGCACAGAGCTCGCCGGCGTGCGAACCGAGCGGCGTAATTTTCACGTTCTGCGACCAGGCTTGCGTCGGCGCGAAGGCCGCGGTGCAAACAAGGAGCCCGACAAACAAAAGGTCAACCAGTCTCGTCTTCAACTTGTCCTCCGTTCGAGAATCTACACAACCGAACATCACGACTGCGGCACCGGACGAGGCGCGGGACCATCGTACGCCCAGATGTACTGCCACGGAATGGGCCCTTGTTGCGACCACCCTGCTGCGTCTGTTCCCATGCACGCTCATATCGCGCCTTCCTCTCGCAGCGACAGGATCTCGTCGGCTGCATAACCGAGCTCGGCGAGCAGCAAATCGGTGTGTTGCCCGAGCAGCGGCGGCGGCGCGTCGACCGCGGGCGCCTCGCCATTCAACTTGATTCCGGTGCGGAGAACGCGCACATCGCGGCCGACGCCGGCAGCGTCCGGGAAGTTCGCGACCATCCCGCGCCCCGCGATCTGTGGATGGTTCAGGACCTCACGGACGCTGTAGACCGGCCCGGCCGGCACGCCTGCCGCGATGAGCCGCTGCCACCATACCTCGGTCGAATCCCTCGAGAGTGCTTCTTCGAGGGCGGATCTCAAGTCGGCGCGGTGCGCCAGGCGCGCTTCGCGGTCGGCAAAGCGCGGGTCGGCGGCGAGCTCCGCACGGTCCACAACCGCGCAGACAGCCTCGAATTGCTCCTGCTTGTTTGCCGCGATGTTGAGCAGCCCGTCCCGGGTGCGAAAGGTTCCCGACGGGCTGGCCGTAAAGTTCTCGTTGCCGAACGGCGCGGGCTCCTGGTCGGCGATCAGAAAGTTCGAGACGACCCAGCCCATCGTCGCCAAAGTCGCCTCCAGCATCGAGACGTCGATGAAATAGCCATTCGTGCGTTTGGCGTCGGCCAACGCGGCCGTGATCGCAAAGGCGGCGGTGATGCCGCCGATCGTGTCGGCGATGGGATAGCCGACACGGAGGGGCGCCGTCTGCGGGCTGCCGGTGATGCTCATCACGCCGGCCATGCCTTGGATAATCTGATCATAGGCAGGCAGGTCACGCAACGGGCCGTCCTGCCCGAAACCGGAGATTGCGCAATAGATGAGCCGCGGGTTGTCGCGGCGCAGCGCTTCGAAGCCGAGACCGAGCCGGTCCATCACACCGGGCCGAAAATTCTCGACGACGACGTCTGCGGTGCGTACGAGCCGCCGCAGGATTTCCTTGCCACGCGCGTGCTTGAAATTGAGCGTGATCGAGCGCTTGCCCGCGTTCTGGGCTAGAAACGACACACCCATCTTGTCGCTGTTGAGCGCGGCATCCGCGCCGAGCTGCCGTGCCAGATCTCCTGTCGTCGGCACCTCGACTTTGACGACATCCGCGCCCAGATGAGCGAGCTGGTGACAGCAGAACGGTCCGGCAAGGACGTTGGTCAGATCGAGGACACGAACGCCTTTCAGCGGTTGGGCGTTGCTGCTCACAGTACTTCCTTGACTTGCGGGCCGGCACGAGAGCGCGGTCGTGATTGAAAGAGGAGCTTGCAAATGTCGCGAGCATCCTGTCAAACCGAACCGGAGCTTCGCAAGACGAGTATAGCCCGGGGACTGGCCAAGCCACTGCGCCAATTTCGAACGATCGTGCTGGCGCGGCCGGCCGGCAAGCCTTAAAGTCGTCAGGTGGGAGGAGTCACGCATGGCGACGGTGGACGTGCTGGTGATCGGCGGCGGCAACGCCGCGCTGTGTGCGGCATTGGTGGCGCGCGAAGCCGGCGCCAGCGTCCTGCTGCTGGAAGCCGCTCCGCGTGCGTGGCGCGGCGGCAACTCGCAGCACACGCGCAACCTGCGCTGCATGCACGACTCGCCGCAGGACGTCCTGATCGACGCCTACCCGGAAGAGGAATACTGGCAGGACCTGCTCAAGGTCACCGGGGGCATCACCGATGAAAAACTGGCGCGGTTGACGATCCGCGCATCATCATCCTGCCGCGAGTGGATGCGCAAGCATGGGGTGCGCTTCCAGCCGCCGCTCTCGGGCGCGTTGCACGTGGCGCGTACGAACGCCTTTTTCATGGGTGGCGGCAAGGCGCTTGTGAACGCGTACTTCCGCAGTGCCGAGGCGCTCGGGGTGATGGTCCGGTACGATGCGCCGGTCGATGCCATCGAGCTCACCGACGGACGCTTCGTTGCCGCTCGCATTGGCGCCGAACGCATCGAGGCCCGGGCGGGCGTGCTCGCCGCCGGCGGCTTCGAATCGAACCGACCCTGGCTGCGCGAAGCCTGGGGTCGAAATGCGGACGGTGAATGGCCGGCTGACAATTTTCTTATCCGCGGCACGCGTTTCAACACCGGCGTGCTGCTCAAGTTCATGATCGATGCGGGCGCCGACACGATCGGCGATCCATCCCAGTCACACTGCGTCGCGATCGACGCGCGTGCGCCGCTTTACGACGGCGGTATCTGTACGCGGGTGGATTGCGTGTCGCTGGGTGTGATGCTCAACCGTGACGCCGTGCGCTTCTATGACGAGGGCGAGGATTTCTGGCCCAAGCGTTACGCGATCTGGGGACGGCTGGTGGCGCAACAGCCGGGGCAGATTGGCTATTCGGTGATCGATGCAAAGGCTATCGGCCGGTTCATGCCCCCGGTTTTCCCGGGTGTGAAGGCCAACACGCTGTCAGCGCTGGCGCGGGAGCTCGGGCTCGACGAACCGACTTTTGTGCGAACCCTCGAAGCATTCAATACCGCATGCCGGGTCGGAACCTTCGACCACGCGGTGCTCGACGACTGTCACACCGAGGGCCTCACTCCCCCGAAAACGCACTGGGCGCGTCCGATCGACGTGCCGCCGTTTTACGCTTATGCGCTGCGACCCGGCATCACTTTCACCTACCTGGGTTTGAAGGTGAACGAGCGATCGGCCGTGCACTTCAGCGGCAGACCCAGCCCAAATCTGTTTGTTGCGGGCGAAATGATGGCCGGCAACGTACTCGGCAAGGGCTACACCGCCGGCGTAGGCATGTCCATCGGCACCGCGTTCGGACGCATCGCCGGGGCAGAGGCCGCGGCGGCGGCGAAGAAAGGAGTCCAGCGTGCCGCCGCTTGAGGCCCTGACGCGCGAGGCGAGTGCGCTCGCCGCGGGCGTGCCGGAGCTGAGTGCGAGCGAAGTCGAAGTCAGCCGCGTGATGCAGATCTGCAATGCCTGCCGCTACTGTGAAGGTTTCTGCGCGGTGTTTCCGGCGATGACGCGCCGACTCGAGTTCGGCAAGGCCGACATCCACTACCTCGCCAATCTTTGCCACAATTGCGGCGCCTGCCTGTACGCGTGCCAGTACGCGCCGCCGCACGAGTTCGCGGTCGATGTGCCGCGTGCGATGGCGAAGGTGCGCGTCCACACGTATGCCGATTACGCGTGGCCACGCGCACTCGGCGCCCTCTACGCGAGCAACGGACTGACATTGTCGCTGGCGACTGCGGCGGGCCTGATGCTGTTTCTCGTGCTGGTTGTGGCGCTGACCGGCTCGCTGATCCATCCGCCGCTCGCGGGTAATTTCTACGCGGTGTTTCCGCATAATCTGCTCGTGTCGATGTTCGCGCCGATTTTCCTGTTCGCGGTGTTGGCGCTGACGCTGGGCGTGCGGCGGTTCTGGAAGGACGTTGCCCCCGGCGCGGTCTCGGGTGCGGCGATGACCGAAGCGACCGCCAATGCCTTGACCCTGAAATATCTCGATGGCGGCCATGGCGACGGCTGCAATGAGTCCGATGACGCATTCACGCCATGGCGTCGCCGCTTGCATCACTTCACGTTCTACGGCTTCATGCTCTGCTTCGCCTCGACTTGCGTAGCGACGCTGTACCACTATCTGTTCGACCGGCAGGCACCCTATGCGTTGACAAGCCTGCCGGTGCTGCTGGGCACGGCCGGTGGCGTCGGACTGCTGATCGGAGCGGTGGGGTTATTGTGGCTCAACCTGCGGCGCGGTCCCGAGCGCGGGGATAGCTCGCAGAATCCGATGGACCGCGGATTCATCGCGCTCTTGCTGCTCACGAGCGCCTCCGGCATCGCGTTGCTGGCGTGGCGGGACACTTCTTCGATGGCTTTGCTGCTCGCGCTGCATCTCGGCGTCGTGATGGCGCTTTTCCTCACGTTGCCCTACGGCAAGTTCGCGCACGGCGTCTTCCGCGGCGCGGCATTGCTCAAATGGGCCGTCGAGAAGCGACAACCGAGCAACTTGCAACTGAGCGATGAATGAGACACTACACGTATGATCCCGCGCCGCTGCCGTAAAAAAGGGGACAGATGCGCGTCCATTTGCGGGCATCGCGTACGTCAGTGTAAGGTGACGCACTGGCGGTCTGTTCCGCAACATCCGCCAATTCCGACGGCTGGATAGCGGCATCGAGACAAGACATCGTAAGGAGGAAGTCGATGAAACACCCGTTTGCATTCACCGTCGCAGCTGTTCTCGCCTTGGGCCTTGCGGCTCCCATCGCTGCCCAGCAGCCCATCGTCATCAAGTTCAGTCACGTTGCCGCCGCCGATACGCCGAAGGGGCAGGCCGCGGAGCAATTCAAGAAGCTTGCAGAAGAGCGCACCAAGGGCCGAGTCAAGGTCGAGGTTTTTGCCAACAGCACGCTGTACAAGGACAAGGAAGAGCTCGAAGCCCTGCAGCTTGGCTCGGTGCAGATGCTGGCACCGGTTCCAGGCAAATTCGGACCCATCGGCCTGGCCGCGTTCGAAGCTTTTGATCTGCCCTACCTGTTTCCGGATATCGATGCGGTGCACAAAGTCTGCAACGGTCCGGTTGGCACCGAACTGCTGCAAGAAGCTGGAGTCCAAGGGACTGACGGGCCTCGCGTATTGGGACAATGGCTTCCGCGTCATGAGTGCGAACAAGCCCATCCATGTGCCGGCAGACATGAAGGGCCTGAAGATGCGGATCAATTCGTCCAAGGTGAACGCCGCAATCATGAAATCGGTGGGCGCGATTCCGCAGACCGTCGCGTTCTCCGAGGTCTATCAGGCGCTGGAAACCGGTGTCGTGGACGGCACCGAGGGGCCTCTTTCCAATCTGTATACGCAGAAGCAGTACGAGGTGCAGAAGCAGGTGACGCTGACGTATCACACGATCAGCAACTACGTCGTGGTTACCAACAAGAAATTCTGGGACGGCCTGCCACCCGATATTCGCGCGACGCTGGAAGGCGCGATGAAGGATGCGAGCCTGCTCAACAACCAGGTCTCCGCGAAGGACGAAGCGCAGGCGATCGCCGCCATCAAGGCGTCGGGGAAGTCGCAGATCTACACGCCCACGCCGGGAGAGAAGGAGCAGTGGGTCAAGGCGATGTATCCGGTGCAGGATGAAATGGCTTCGCGTGTCGGCAAGGACATCGTGACCGCGATTCGTGCGGCCGCGGGCAGTGTGGCTCCGAAATAGCGCTGTCGACAGTCAAGTCCCGCAAGGAGCAATCGGTGTCGAGCCTCAAGGAGTGGATCGGCAAGACGGAAACGGTCGTCGATGTTGTGACGGCCTTTCCTTACGCCGCCTTATCGGCGACGCTCGACCGTACTGCGGAGCGACCGCCCGCGGGCACCGTTCTGCCCGCGCTCTGGCACTGGCTGTATTTTCTGCCGCTGTACAAACAATCCGATGTCGGCTCCGATGGTCACGCAAAGCGGGGTGGTTTTCTTCCACCGGTACCGCTACCGCGGCGGATGTGGGCGGGCAGCCAGTTTGAATTTCATGCTCCGCTGCGGATTGGCGATACGCTGGAGCGAACTTCGACGATTGAGGACGTGACCGAGAAATCAGGTCGCACCGGGCCGCTTGTTTTCGTCAAGGTGCGCCACGAAATCCGCCGCAACGGCGAGTCCGGCATCGCAACGACCGAATTTCACGACATCGTGTATCGCGAGGCGGCCAAGCCTGGCGATGTCGCGCCGCCACCGAAAGCCGCGCCAACGAGTGCGCCGTGGGAGAAGAAATGGATCCCCGACGACGTCCTCCTGTTTCGCTACTCCGCGCTGACTTTCAACGGGCATCGCATCCACTACGATCGGCGCTACGTCACGGAAGTGGAGGGATACCCGGGGCTGATCGTCCACGGGCCGCTCATCGCGACGCTCCTGCTCGACCTGCTGCGCCATCGATTGCCGCAGGCCCAAGTCGCCCGCTACGAATTTCGTGCGATCCGGCCGACTTTCGACATCAATTCGTTCTGCGTGTGCGGGGAGCCGGGCGCGGATGGCAAGACGTTCCACCTGTGGGCCAAGGACCACGAAGGTTGGGTCACGATGGACGCCACCGCCGTCATCAAGTAACGCCGTCATCAAGCAAGGAACCACCGCCATGCCCGTCTCGGTCATCGACTCATCCATTTTTCGGAACATTTTCAGTACGGACGCGATGCGCCGGGTCTGGTCGGACGAAAATCGCACTGCGAAATACGTCGAGATCGAGAAAGCGCTGGCAATCGTCCAGGGCAGGCTTGGCATCATTCCGGCAGAGGCGGCCGCGGAGATCGTTCGCAACTGCGACATCGGCAAGATCGACATGGAAAAGCTGCGCGCCCAGACGGAGCGCATCGGCTATCCCATTCTCGGGGTCGTGTCGCAGATCAACGCGCTGTGCCGCGACAAGCTCGGCGAATACTGCCACTGGGGTGCGACCACGCAGGACATCACCGATACGGCGACGGTGATGCTGATCCGGGAAGGGCTCGACCTGATCGATGCCGACCTGACCGCGATTTCGAGCTCGCTTGCCGACCTCTCGCGCCGCTACCGCGACACACCCATGATCGGCCGCAGCAATTTGCAGCAGGCGATACCCGTGACGTTCGGCTTCAAGATGGCGGCGATCCTGGCGGGGTTCGAGCGCCATCGCGAGCGGCTCGAGCAATTACGGCCGCGCGTGCTCATGGGCGAGTTCGGCGGAGCGTGCGGCACGCTCGCGTCCATCGAAAAGGGCGCGATGGAGACTCAGGCGGGACTCATGACAGAACTCGGCCTGGCCAACCCGGACATCGCCTGGCACACGGTGCGCGACACCATAGCCGAAGTGGGCTGCTTCCTCGGCCTGGTGGGCGGCTCGCTGGGCAAGATCTCGATGGACGTGAAGCTGATGATGCAAACCGAGGTGGCCGAAGTCTACGAGCCCTTCGCGCCCGGGCGGGGTTCCAGCAGCACGATGCCGCAGAAGCGCAACCCGATCTCCAGCTGCTACATCCACTCCGCGGTCTCCGTCGTGCGCCAGCACGCCGCCGCGCTGATGGACGCGATGATCGCCGATCACGAGCGCTCGACCGGTCCGTGGGAAATCGAATGGATCGTGCTGCCGGAGGCGTTCTGTCTCCTCGCCGGCGCGCTGAAGCAGACGCGCTTCGTACTGGCGGGCCTCGAAGTCGACGCGGGAAAGATGCGTGCGAACATCGACATCACCAAGGGTCTCGTCATGTCCGAGGCGGTGATGATGGGCCTCGGTCCCTACATCGGCCGTGAATACGCGCACGATCTGGTATACGACCTGTGCCGCGAAGCCATCAAGACCGACCGGTCGCTGCTGGACATTCTGGCCGAGCACAAGGAGATCAAGGCGCACTTGAATCGCGAACAACTCGCAACGCTTTGCGATCCGGCAAACTATTTGGGGCAGGCCGGCGTGATGGTCGACCAGGTGCTTAGTCGGCTTCGGGCTTGAAGTGTGTTCGTGCTCGCCGGCAGCAACCTTGCGGCGAACGCGTGGCGCAAGAGCTATCAGGTCGTCGTTCGCGTCGAAGTACCGGTCGCTCGCAGCACGTCCGGGTTGACGACATTGATGGGCTCACCGGCAGCGTAGGCAACGATCTGATCGAAGATGTCGGTGAACTGAATCTCGTATTCGTCGCGCGTGACGTAGCCGATGTGCGGCGTGCAGACGACATTGTCCAGCGTCAGGAGCGAACTGCGGGGGTCGAGCACGGGTTCGACTTCAAAGACATCGACCGCCGCCATGCCGGGGCGACCTGCTCTCAGCGCGCCCACCAATGCGCCGGACTCGATCAGCGGCGCGCGGCTCGTGTTGACGATGAGCGCGGTCGGTTTCATGCGCGCGAGGTCGGCTGCAGACACGATGCCCCGCGTGGCGTCCACCAGGCGCATGTGCAGTGAGATGACGTCGCATTGCTCGAAAAACGCCTCCTTGCTGCGGGCCGCGGCGTAACCGTCGGCCCGCGCGCGGGCGAGCGAGGCTTCGCGGGCCCAGACAAGCACGTTCATGCCGAACGCTTTGCCGTACCCCGCGACGACCGCCCCGATCCTCCCGTAGCCGAATATGCCGAGCGTCTTTCCACGCAGGGTGTTGCCGACGCCGATCTGCCACTTGCCGGCCTTGAGCGCATTCATTTGCTGAGGAATCTGGCGCATAGCCGCCAGGACCAGTCCCCAAGTGAGTTCCGCGGCAGCATACGACGGCGTACCGGCGTGCTGACTCGACGACACGATCACCCCGCGGCGCGTGCACGCATCGATGTCGATGTGCGGATACACGCTGCGCTGGCTGATCAGCTTGAGCCGGTCCAGACGCTCGAGCAACGGCGCGCGGATCTGCGTCCGCTCGCGGATCAGCACCAGCGCTTCCGTATCCTTCAGCCGCCGGGCGAGCGCGTCGACGTCCTGCACATGGTCGTTCCAGATCTCCACGTCATGACCCGCCAGCTTGCTGAAGCAGGCAAGCGTTCGCACCGTGTCGTGGTAGTCATCGAGGATCGAGATTTTCATGCGTCGGCGTGCTGCCGTGACAGCTGGCGCAACGCCGCCTGTCCCTTGCGGCTGACGGAAACAATCCCGCTGCCTGCCTCGCAATCGATCAGGCCGGCAATGCAGGCATCCTCCCAGATCGACAGTCGCGGACAGCTGGTGCGCCACGCGTCGAGGGCCTCGGCATACGTCCGGGGTTGATTCGAAATCCATTCGAGCAACTGGATGGTCAGCGCATTCATCGGCGGGTTCATCGTGCAGGCCCAATTCGGAAGGATCGACGGTTGCGAGTTTCTCGCAAAATCGAGCGTGTTGTAAAATGAATATATTGCGTGATATTCATGCAAAAGACTCATGAAAATAGACACGCTGGGCGTCCAGGCATTCATCGCGATCGCCGACCACAACGGCTTCCAGAAAGCCGCCGACGCGCTTCATATTTCGCAGACTGCGCTGACGCGACGACTGCAAAACCTGGAATCGGTCCTGGGCGTAAAACTGATCGAGCGCACCACGCGCTCGGTCGCGCTGACCACGATCGGGCGCGACTTTCTGCCGCAGGCGCAACGGTTGCTGACCGATCTCCAGACCGCGCTCATTGAAATTCTGGAAACTGGCAAGGCGCAGCGCGGGGACGTCTCGATCGCGTGCGTACCGACCGCGGGCGTGCACTACCTGCCGCGCATCATCCAGGAGTATTCGATCCGTTACCCCAACAACCGGATCAAGATTCTCGATCATGCGTCGTCCGGTGTCGCAGACGCGGTGCTGCGTCGAGAGGCCGAGTTCGGCATCAATATCGCCGACGCTCGCCACCCCGAATTGAACAGTGTCAGTCTGTTGCTCGATCAGTTTGCACTGGTGTGCCGCGATGACCATGCGCTAGCGCGCAGGACGAGGCTGCGCTGGAAGCAGTTGGAGCCGTATCCGTTGATATTCGCCGGCAGCGCCAGCGCCAATCGGTCGTTGCTCGATCAGGCCCTGGGCGCGCTGAACCTCAAGCTACAGGCTTTCTATGAAGTGCAGCGCAGCTCGACCGCGCTCGGACTCGCGGCCGAAGGGGTGGCTGCGGCCATCGTTCCGCGGCTGGCCTTGCAGAAAGGCACCTATCCGCGCCTGCGGGTTATTGCGCTTGGGGATCCGATCGTCTCCAGGACGCTCGTGCTCGTATCGCGCAAGACGGGGCAGTTGTCGCCCGCGGCGCAGGCGCTGTACGACATGATTCGTGATCAAGCGTCGTAGCGGTACGGGCATCGGCGACCGCATCGTATTCGGCGCGCCTGGCTGGCGTTCGATGCCGCGACGCGCTTCGTCAATTCGCCTTGAGTCCCAGGGACTTGATCATCGGCTCGTACTTGGCGCGGTCCGTCTTGTTCATCGCCTCGAGATCCGCAGGGGTGCCCCCTATCGGCTCCGACGCGACCGTGCCGAAGCGGCGCTTGACCTCCGCATCCCTCAGCGCTTCATTGGCAGCGCGATTGAGGGCAGCGACGATCTCGGGCGGTGTGCCGCGCGGCACGTAGAAAGCATTCCAGCCGAGCAGCGACAGGTCCAGGCCGCTTTCCTTGAATGTGGCAACGTCGGGCAGGAAAGGCGAGCGCGTCGGATTCGTGACCGCAATCGCCGTGACTTGCCCGTTGGTGATGGGCGCCATGGCCGAGGGCATCGCCTCGATGACGAGGTCGATGTCGCCGCGCATGAGATCCGTGAACATGTTCCGGTTGCCAGCGCCGTAAGGCACGCGCACGAGTTCGACCTTGGTGGCGTCCGCGAACATGCCATACACGACGTGCGCCGTCGTGCTGGCGACACCGAGTGTCATCGGCTTGGGCGAGGCCTTCGCCATGGCCACGATCTCCGCCACCGATTTGCCCTTCAGCTTGTTGTTCGCCAGCAGAACGTAACCGGTCCCGGCGACGGCGTTGACGGGAGCGATGTCCCGCATCGGATCGAAGCCCATGCTCTCGTAAAGAAACGGGTTGCTGACGGTCGTGGCGTTGCCCGTGCACAGAACCGTGTAGCCATCGGGCGCCGCTTTGGCCGCTTCTGAGCCGCCGATATTGCCCCCTGCTCCAGGGCGGTTCTCGACGACGAAGGGTTGAGCGAGGACGACGCGCATCTGTTCGAGGAACACTCGGCACATCACATCGGTCGCCTGGCCTGGCCCATAGGGGACGATCGCCTTGATCGGCTTGCTGGGATAAGGCTGGGCCGCGGCGAGGGACGCAAGCGCCATCAGCGCGACTACGGCGCTGGACGACAATCTGCTGTCCATTGTTGCCGCCTTTGATTCCGCCATCGAGCGCGCTGTTGTTGGGGGCCGGTCAGCCGCGGGTCATGCGGGCAAGGGACGCGGCACACTGGTGCCGAAATCGTCGGTCTGGTATCGGGTCAGCTCGAGAAAATCCGGACGCAGCGGCGTAAAAATGTCGAGATTCAGCGCGACTCCATCTTCGGGACGCGGCGGCTCGGAGTAATGCACCGCATTGGGCGGGATCCTCACGACGCTGCCCGCTTCCATCTCGAAAATCTGATCGTCGACGTGAAGCTTCACGCGCCCTTTGAGGAGAATGAATATCTGCTCCCAGGGATGGCTGTGCGGGCCCGGCGTCATGTCCGGATGCAATTCGGCGTAACTTACGGCCACGCCCGTTCCGCGGAAAACCTTTTGCACGATCCCGGCTCGGGGATGGAGCTCAGGAAGGTCCTTGAGGTTGTACTGCGGAATGTCTCCGACGTAGGATTTGTTCACGGTCGTACCTGCTTTGGTTGATCAGATCTTGACGAATTTCTGCAGCGTGCGGATAGACTCAGGCCGGGCCTGGTCGGGAAACATCGCATTCCATGCTGTGTACGAAACTTCGCCGACGTAGATGTCCCCGTGCGAATCCACCGCCAGTCCGTGCGGCGCGACAAACTGCCCCGGAGCCACGCCCGCCTGGGGCGGTGCAATTCGGGCGAGAATCGTGCCCGCGTTGTTCGCAATGCTCAATCGCGGCCCCAGGTTAGGGAAGCGCCGGTTCGAGTCGAGCATCGGCCCAAGTTCGCCGATGTAATAAAGCGGCGATGCTTCGTTGCCCATGCACAACCCGCAGGGACGGTGCAGGTTGTTCCACTGCGCCTCGTATTTGCCGTTTGCATCGAATACCTGCACGCGATGGTTCTCGCGATCCGCGACGTACACCCAGCCTTCGGCGTCAGCAACGAGGTTATGCACCAGGTTGAATTGGCCGGGATCCGTTCCGGGCTCACCCCACGACAAGAGGTGCCGTCCACCCGCGTCGTACTTGTGTACCCGAGCGTTGCCGTAGCCATCGGAAACGTAGATGTCGCCGTTCGGCGAAAGCGCGGTGTGGGTACACCGATGAAAGGGCTCGCCGCTGAAATACGGCGCTGGCTTTCCCGGCATGCCGATGGTCAGCAGGACCTTGCCCTCAGGCGTGCATTTGCGCACGGTGTGGTCGCCGTCGTCGGTGCAGTAGAAGCAGCCATCGGGAGCGATGTGCAGACCGTGCGGCCGCGCGAACGTGCCTTCGCCCCAGGAGCGCAGAAAATTGCCGGCGCGATCGAACACGATCATCGGATGCGCGCCGCGATTGAACACATACACGCGGTCGTCGCCGTCCACGCCGACCGCAGCGACATCCTTGAACTGCCAGCCATCCGGCAGGCGACCCCACCCATCTTCGACCCGGTACGTGAATGCGCCCGAGCCGACGACAATCCCGGGTGATGTCGCGACAGCGGGTGCTTGTGCCGCCACTTCAACGCTCGCCATCGACTCCCTTTCAAGTGCGACCAATGAAAATGCATGGCCTGCCCGCCAGCGCAGCGGCACAGGAACGATCGTTCTGCTGACTGGCGCCGCTATGCTTGCAAGTTCACGCAGTGGCGTCAAGCGCGGCCGGGTCAAGCCTGCTTTGCGCTTCATGCAACGTACTGGGCCGAGCCGCCGTCACCCGAGGACGGTGTCGCAATCAATATGGATATATGGACGCCGTACCGGCCGGATTTCGGCCAGTTCACGACTTACCAGACCGACAACTTCGACAGTGTTGCGTAGATCAAGCAAGCCCGAGACTAGCGCGGACCTTCGAGCAGCGCGTCGCCCGACACGGTGACGGTCACGTCGGTCGTGCCGGCTTCGATCGCCACGGGTGGCGCGGCATTCAAAGCCATCGCCTGCGCGCGCATCACAGGATACGGCTGGCCCCCGCTGGTTTGCACCGTGACGTGACCGACGCGCCACGCGCCGAATCCGAGACCTCGCGCGGCCTGTTCCGCACGCGCCTGCCAGCCCTTGATCGCCTGCTGGGTCACGCTGTCCTCCGCGTCGCGGCGCGTCTTGTCGGTGACCGAAAAAGTCATGTTCGACAACAACAGGCCGTTCTCGTCCTGCAATTTGGACAACAGCGTGGCCGCCGCCGTGAAGTCGGTCGCGTCGACGGTGATCGTTTGCGATACGCGCCAGCGCGTCGGCTTGCCCTTTTCCGCAAGCTGCTGCGTCGAGTAGCCCAGGGTCGCGACCTTGACTCCCGGGAACGTCTTCGCATCCGCAATTGCCTTGGCGGACGCTGCGTTGACCTGCGCTGCCGCGGCGGCGGGGCTGACGTTGTCAGCCTCGGTACGCAGCCAGGCCTGCAGGCGATCGTTGGTGACCGTCGCCGTCGCCGACGCACTGACGTTGACCGCCGGCAAAGTTGCTTGCGGTGCCTGTGCACGCGCGAGCGGGGAAGTGAGCACGACCAGCGATATTGCCGCGGACAGAGTGGCGACCGAGCCGTTGAAAGGTGGATGATGCAGATTCATTCGACGCTCCTTCCAGTGACGGCAAGCCGCAGCGGCAGCGCTTCGATAGCCTCCCGGTTGGACCAGGAAAAACATTTCGGTGCAGCTTCTTCCCATGGCAGCCAAAGATAGCTCAGGTGTTCGCGGGGATTGAGCGTCACGCGCACTGCGTCCGGGACCTGCAGCGCGAATACGTGTTCCGTGTTCTGCGTCGTTCCCGGCGGATAACGGTGACGCCAGCGCGGGTAGATCTCGTACACGTTCGACATCTGCCAATCGTCGACGTCACCGTACGCATGAGCATCGATACCGGTTTCTTCTCGCAGTTCGCGCGTGGCCGTGTCGCGCAGCGCCTCTCCAGGCTCCTGGCTGCCCGTCACCGATTGCCAGTAGCCAGGAAAATCGGCGCGCTCCAGTAGCAGCACGCGCAAGTCGGGTGCGTAGACGAGCACCAGAGTGGAAACGGGAATCTTGTAACGCAAGACGTTGCCTTGGATCGGCTCCTACCCGCCGGTGCGAGTCGAAGGGCGGCTGACGTTCAGCCGACGAACACCCACAGCGGCTTGTGCACGTCGTGCCAGTATTCCGCGGCTTCGCTGAAAATATCCGACAACGTCTCCCAGTCTGCCGCGTGCGCCTTTCGGTACGCGGCAGTATGCCGCAGCACGATGACGATTCCTTGCTTGCCGAGCCAGTCACTGTCCTCCAGGGAATCGGCCAGCGCGTCCCAGTTGCTGCCGAAATGCTCGGGCAGCTTGAGGCCCTTCGCGAGTGCAGCCATCAAGTCGCTCTTGCTGCCAACCCCGTGCAGATCGATCGCGCAGAAACGCAGCTTGGCGGCTGCCGCGGCAGCCTTCAGCGCCTCCGGTGACCCGGACCAGTCACGCAGGCCGGCTTCGCTAGCTTGCGAAAGATCAGGAATGGTCATGGGCGGATGCGCCGAAAGGTCTCGTAGTGATCGTTTGAATAATAGCATTCGGCGATGCTTCGGGCATCGCCCCCGCAAATGATCCGACGCGCCCCTCTCGTTCGGGTCCCGGGGGTCGGCACGGTGTACTCGTGATAGTAGCCATGCGCGTGCGCGGGCAGGCGTTTCTCGCGGTTGCCGAACACAACCCCATCGCGCTGGTAGGGAAACGGGCCGCCTTGGGCGATCAGCGTCAATGTCTTCTGCGCCTCCTTCGGCAGCGCGCCCGATGCGATTTCCTCCAGCTCGCCGGAAGTCGATTTCGCAACCACCGACCCCGCGCCGAGAAGAGCCGCGAGTGCAACCGCAATGAGCGCTGCAGGGCCGTCCCAAGAGCGCCTGCACGAGCGGGGCGAAGCCAAGGCGCGAAGCGCGCGTCCGCGAGTGCTGGCGGCGACCGACAAGGAACCGCTTCGGTGCTCCCGCGACCGCAAGGAGTCCGCTCGCCCGCTTCGGGGGAAGCGGCGCGCAGCGCCGCACGGGGGACACCATACAAGCGCGCGCGATAGGCTCATGCCGATCATCTTCGTAGCGTAGCAAATCTAGCCGAGCTTGACCTGGTCCGACGGGCGCACGCGAATGTGCAACTCCCGCAACTGCTGCTCGGTGACCGGAGACGGCGCACCGACCAGCAAGTCCTGCCCTCGCTGCGTCTTGGGGAAGGCAATGACGTCGCGGATCTGGTCGACGCCGGCCATGAGCGTCACCATTCGGTCGAGGCCGAAGGCGATGCCGCCGTGCGGCGGAGCGCCGTACTGCAGCGCATTGAGCAAAAAGCCGAATTTGCGTTGCTGGTCCTCGGCGCTGATGTTGAGTGCGCGGAACACCTTGGCCTGCACTTCCGGGCGATGTATGCGCACGGAGCCGCCCCCGAGCTCCCAGCCGTTGAGCACGACGTCATAGGCCTTGGCGATGGCGCGTCCGGGGTCGGTCTCGAACAGGTCCTCGTGGCCGTCCTTGGGGGCAGTGAATGGATGGTGACGCGCCCCCCAAGACTTGGACTCGTCGCTGTATTCGAACATGGGGAAATCGACGACCCAGAGCGGCCGCCATCCCGGTTGCGCGAGCTTGCGATCGTGGCCGACGCGGCTGCGCAGCGCGCCCAGTGAATCGTTGACTACCTTCTCCCGGTCGGCGCAAAAGAAAATCAGGTCGCCATTTTGCGCGCCGGTGCGCGCGATGATTTCCTGCAGGATCCCTGCGGGCAGGAACTTGACGATCGGCGATTGCAGACCTTGCTCGACGGGCTGCGCAGTGTCATTCACCTTGATGTAGGCGAGTCCCCGCGCGCCATAGACCGCGACGAACGTCGTGTAGTCGTCGATTTCCTTGCGCGACAACGTCCCGCCGCCAGGAACGCACAACGCGGCGACGCGACCGTCGGGCAGGTCGGCGGCAGCGCGAAACACCTTGAAGTCGACCTGCTTCATCAGCATCGTGAGCTCGGTGAGCTTCAGCGGCACGCGTAGGTCCGGTTTGTCCGAGCCGTAGTCGCGCATGGCGTCGGCGAAAGTCATGACCGGGAAGGGATCCGCCAACTCGACACCCAGCGACTCGCGGAAGATCGTGCGTACCAAGCCCTCCATGATCTCGCGTATCGCGAGCTCGTCCATGAACGACGTCTCGATGTCGATCTGCGTGAACTCCGGCTGACGGTCCGCGCGCAAGTCCTCGTCGCGGAAGCATTTGACGATCTGGTAATAGCGATCGAATCCCGCCATCATCAGCATCTGCTTGAACAGTTGCGGCGATTGCGGCAGCGCGTAGAACTGGCCGTGATGGACGCGCGAGGGCACGAGGAACTCGCGCGCGCCTTCGGGCGTCGACTTGTACAGAACCGGTGTCTCGATATCCACGAAGCCATGCACGTCGAGATAGCGCCGCGCGGACATGGCCGCCTTGTGGCGCAGGCGGAGATTCTTTTGCATCGACGGGCGGCGCAGGTCGAGCACGCGATGCTCGAGGCGCACGCTCTCGGAGATGTTCTCGTCGTCGATCTGGAACGGTGGCGGCAGCGATGGATTCAGAATCTCGATGTCGTGCGCAAGAATCTCGATCTCGCCACTGACGAGGTCGGTGTTGACCGTGCCCCCGGGACGCGGGCGGACCCGTCCGGAAACCGCGATGACGTACTCGTTGCGAAGTTTTTCGGCCGATGCGAAGGTGGCGGCACGATCCGGATCGCAGACGACCTGCACGAGGCCCTCGCGGTCGCGCAGGTCGATGAAAATGACGCCGCCGTGGTCGCGGCGCCGGTGCACCCAGCCGCAGACGGTGATGGTCTGGCCAAGACGTTCGCGATCGATGAGGCCGCAATAGTCGGTGCGTTTCACTGCATTCTCCGAAGGGATTGGTGCGCGGCCGTTTGCCGCCAACAAGTCGTTTGAAGGCTGCGGGCAGGACGCTGCGCTCCCGACGCACCTCGACGGCGCGCCGCGCGGCGATCCTGCCCGGTCAATTTCGGTGGTCGAGGACAGGTGCCGTGGCAGGAGACGCGGGCGCAACACCTGACGAATGGGGTTTGGGAGCGACGACTCCCATCGAGATAATGTACTTCAGTGCTTCGTCCACGGTCATATCCAATTCATGCACCCGCGATACCGGAAGCATCACGAAGTAGCCGCCGGTCGGGTTCGGTGTCGTCGGCACGTAGACGCTGACGTGCTCGCTGGGCAGATGTGCTGCAACGGACAGCGCCGGCGTCCCGGTTTGAAACGCGATGGTCCAGCTGCCTGGATACGGAAACTCGACCAGCAGCGCCTTGCGAAAGGCATTGCCACTATCGGACAACAGCGTGTCGCTGACCTGCTTGACGCTGGAGTAGATCGACTTGACGAACGGGATGCGCCCGAGCAGCGCTTCCCACATGTGGATGAGGCGCGCGCCGAAGAAATTGGCGGCAATCGCTCCGGTGAGCAGCAGCAGTCCGAAACTGAGCACGACGCCCAGCCCGGGAACGCGATACCCGAACAGCACCTCGGGTCGCAGGCTGTCGGGGATGAGCAGCAGCGTCTGGTCCAGCGTTGACACAATCAAATGCAGCACCCAGATCGTGATGCCCAGCGGCACCCACACGAGGAGCCCGGCGACCAGGTAACGACGAATTGTCATGATGGCTACGCAGCCAGGCCGCGTTCCACGATCACGCGGAAGGGGTGCCGGAGCCTGAGGTCGGCGCCGCCGGGGTCGAATCCGACTTGGCTTCGCTCTTGGTCTCGACTTTCGCTTCGGTAGCCTTGGCCTCGCTCTTGGACTCGGCGGCCTTCCCGTCACCATCCTTGCTGCCAGAGGGTGTGTCCGCGGCCTTGTCGGCCGGCTTGCTGCCGGAGCCCTTGAAATCGGTCGCGTACCAGCCGCTGCCCTTCAGCTGAAAACCAGCCGCGGACAGGAGCTTGGTCAGCGTGGGCTTGCCGCACGACGGGCAGGTCACCAGCGGCGCGTCCGTCAACTTCTGCAGCGACTCGAGCTTGTGCCCGCAGGCCGAGCACCGATATTCGTAAATAGGCATGCCTGTTTCAGCGATTCTTCGCGAAGGGTTGAGGCAAAACAATCAATTATACCGGATGTGGCGGTCCGCCGATTGTGTGCTCGAGAGTGCATCGCGTGCCTCGACCTGCTCGCACGCCGAATCCTTGTTATTCTTGTCCTGGTCCTGGGAGAGGAACGATGGCTGCTTATTGGATATGGTGGATCGCCGCCGCCGCGCTGATCGCGGTTGAGTTGCTGACCGGGACGTTTTATCTGCTCGTCGTCGGTCTCGCAGTTGCGTGCGGCGGGCTTGCCGCCCTGCTGGGTGGCCCGGTTCCGTTGCAGTGGCTGATCGCTGGCGTACTCGGCGTGACCGGAACCGTGTGGCTGCAGCGCTGGAAGCGGAGCATCGCCGCAAACACGCCGCTGCAGCCGCCGCTCGACGTCGGTGCGCAGGTGCAGGTGCTGAGCTGGGGTCCGGATCGAACCGCGCGCGTCGCGTATCGCGGCAGCACTTGGGATGCCGAACTGGCCGCACCCGATACGCCAAAGGTCGAGACCATGTACATCACCGCGTTGCGCGGATCGGTGCTGATCCTTGCGGACCACCGACCGGCGACTGCCTGAAGCGAAAATTCTGGGAGGAATAAATGCTGATGGGGTCATCGATCGTCACGCTGGCGCTGTTCGTCGTCGCCGTCATCGTCGTCGTCAAGGCGATTCGCGTCGTCCCGCAGCAGCACGCACTGGTTATCGAGCGCCTGGGGCGCTTTCATGCGGTGCTTGCGCCAGGGCTCAATTTCGTCATTCCGTTCGTCGACCGCGTCGCTTACCGGCACGATTTGCGCGAGATTCCTTTCGACGTGCCGAGCCAGATCTGCATCACGAAGGACAACACGCAGCTGCAGGTCGACGGCATCCTGTACTTTCAGGTAATGGATCCCAGGCTCGCCTCGTACGGGTCGAGCAACTACATGGTGGCCATCACGCAGCTTGCGCAGACGACCTTGCGCAGCGTGATTGGGCGGATGGAGCTGGACCGGACATTCGAGGAGCGCGACCACATCAATGGCCTCGTCGTCGCGGCGCTCGATCAGGCGGCCGGGAACTGGGGCGTAAAGGTGTTGCGTTACGAAATCAAGGATCTCACACCGCCCAAGGAAATCCTGCATGCGATGCAGGCGCAGATCACCGCTGAGCGCGAGAAGCGAGCGGTCATCGCGACCTCCGAGGGCCGCCAGCAGGAACAGATCAATCTCGCAGCCGGCGCGCGCGCCGCCGCGATTGCGCAGTCAGAAGGTGTGAAGCAGGCCGAGATCAACACCGCGCAAGGCCAGGCGTCGGCGATTCTTTCGATTGCCGAAGCGAACGCCAAGGCGATCAAGCAGGTCGCCGAGGCGATCACCTCGCCAGGTGGAGTGAACGCCGTCAACCTCAAGGTGGCCGAGCAATACGTGGCCGCGTTCGCTAATATCGCCAAGACCAACAATACGCTGATCGTGCCATCGAACCTGTCGGACCTGGCCGGTTTGGTCGCGACCGCGACGACCGTTTTCAAAACGCAGGAAAAATAGACGCATGCAGATCTCGAACAGCGTTTTTATCGTCACCGGGGGCGCATCGGGGCTCGGAGCAGCGACTGCCCGGCTGTTGGCGGGCGAAGGTGCCAAGGTCGTTCTGGCGGACGTCAACGACGCGCAGGGCAATGCCCTCGCGACCGAACTGGGCACGATGGCCACATTCGTGCGCTGCGACGTGTGCGACGAAGCCAGCGCCAAGTCGGTGGTTGCCGCGGCGCAGAGCGTGTTCGGCGCGCTGCACGGCCTCATCAATTGCGCGGGCATTGCGATCGGGGAGCGAGTCGTGGGCAAAGAAGCTCCGCACGCGCTCGCGAGCTTCGTACGCACGATCAACATCAACCTGATCGGCTCGTTCAACATGACGCGCCTGGCCGCGGAGTCGATGTCGCGGAATACGCCCAACCCCGCCGGCGAGCGCGGCGTGATCGTCTTTACGGCGTCGGTCGCTGCGTACGACGGCCAGATCGGCCAAGCGGCGTACAGTGCATCGAAGGCCGGCGTCGTCGGGATGACCCTGCCGATCGCGCGCGAGCTCGCGCGCCTCGGTATCCGCGTGATGACGATCGCGCCAGGTCTTTTCGAGACGCCGATGATGGCGGGGATGTCTCCCGAAGTGCAAGAAGCGCTGGGCAAGATGGTGCCGTTTCCATCGCGCCTTGGCCGACCAGCGGAGTATGCGTCGCTGGTCGGTGAAATCATCCGCAACGAAATGCTCAACGGCGAAACGATTCGGCTCGACGGCGCGATACGCCTGGCGCCGAAATAGCCCGCGAACCATCCGGCGACGAAATCGACACTGGCGCGCGATTGAATCCGCGCCTACAAGGTCGATGGATGTTGTAGGTCCGAATTCATTCGGACGCGGTGGTTGCAAAGACGCGGGAGCGACGAATGAATCCGCGCCTACGATGACTCCTTGATCATCGGCGCGCGGGTCGCGAATTGTTCATCCTGGGGGCGGGCGGGCAAGGTCCCCGTCCGGGCTGCATGGGCGACCACTTCGCCGAGCAGGCGCAGACCCATCGGCGCCAGCGCACGCTCCCATAGCTCGCGCGCCGTCTCGCCTTTTTTGACGAAGCACCAATCCTGCGCGGCAATCGCGCCAGCGTCCATCCTGTCGGCAAGATGGTAGATCGAGCCTCCGGCGATCGGATCGCCTTCCTTGATCGTCCACTCGATTGCCGCCATGCCGCGATGGCGCGGCAGCAGCGATGGGTGGAAACCGATGCCGCCGAGACGCGAACGAGCCAACGCCTCGCTGCTGACCCGCGCGTGACTATGCGCAGTCACGATCAGATCTGTACCGTCGGCAATCGCGTCTGCAGGGACGAGCATCGGGTCCTTGGGCACCACGACTTCGGCACCGGCTGCCTGCGCGGCCGTCGCCAGACGGTCGTCGGCTTGAGGCACGACGACTCGCGCGATGTCGACGCCCAGCTTGCGCAACATGTCGAATGCTGCGGCACCGAAATAGCGTGAACCCACCAGCGTGATTCTCAACCCATCCCCCATATTTGAATTCTAGTCGCGCCGGATCACGGCAAACGCAGTGACGATCATCGCAACGAAGAATACCAGTGTCCAGCCAGCGATCGAAAGATGCAGAAATTCCCAGGCCTTTTCGGCACATTCGCCGCTGCCTTCGAATACCTTTTTCAACACTTCGGTGAACGGCAGGTTCTCCAGCATGTAGTTGAGGCCCATGCCGCACGAGGGGACCTGGTCTTTGGGCAGCGACTGCAGCCAGACCTGTCGCGTCGCGAATGCGATGCCGGCGCCGCCGAGAACGAGTTGCACAACCGCGTAGCCGGTCGCTCCGGCGCGCCCCGGATCGTGGTAGCCGGCGATGAGGAACACCAGGCCCATCGCAATGACACAAGCACGCTGGAACTGGCACAGGGGGCAAGGCTCGAGCCCCTGGATGTACTGCAGGTAGAACGCGAACGCGATCAATCCCGCGCACACGCCGAACGCCAGGAAATACGCGATGCGCCGCGGCGGCAGCAGGATCAGCGCCAGCGACGTCAATGCGATCGCCATGACCGCCAGTCGGTAGATCGTCAGCGGCGCGCTGGTACCCGCGACTTGCAGCATGTACTCCTGACCCAGGAGCGCGACGCACAACAGCAGTCCGACCCACGGCCACGCCACCGATGGATATCTGGCTTCATTCATCTGATTTAGGTACGGCTCAAGGCTTGATCGATGTCCCAAAGAATATCATCGAGCGTTTCCAGCCCGATCGACAGCCGCACCATCTCCGGCAGCACGCCCGCGGCGCGCTGCTCATCCTCGTCGAGCTGGCGATGCGTGGTCGACGCAGGGTGGATGACCAACGTTTTGGCATCACCTACGTTGGCGAGGTGCGACAAGAACTGCACCGCTTCGATGAAGCGCTCGCCCGCCTTGGCGCCGCCTTTGACGCCGAAGGTAAGGATGCCGCCGGCGCCGCGCGGCAGGTATCGGCGTGCGCGAGCCTCCTCGCCATTGCCCGGCAACAATGGATAGCTTACCCAGTCGACCCGCGGGTGCTGCGAAAGATGCTTCGCTACCGCGAGCGCCGATTCGCAATGCCGCGGCATGCGCAGGTGGAGCGTCTCGACGCCTTGCAGCAGCAGGAACGCCGAGAACGGGGACAGCGTGGGACCGAGCGTGCGCATCGTCTCCATGCGGGCCTTCATGGTGAAGCCGAAGTCGCCGAAGGATTCGTGGAAGATCACGCCGTGGTACCCGCGCGACGGCGTCGTCATCTGCGGAAACTTGCCGTTGCCCCAGTCGAACTTGCCGGACTCCACGACGACTCCGCCCATGGTCGTGCCGTGACCACCGAGATACTTGGTCACCGAGTGGATGACGATATCCGCGCCGTGCTCGATCGGCCGGCAGAGGTAAGGCGACGCGAGCGTGTTGTCGATGACAAGTGGGACCCCGGCTTCGTGCGCGATTGCAGCGACGGCTGCGATGTCGAGCACGTTGAGCTGTGGGTTGCCGATCGTCTCCCCGTACAGCGCCTTGGTATTCGGCCTGAGCGCGCGCCGAAAGTTCTCCGGGTCCGCGGAATCGACGAAAGTGGTTTCGATGCCGAATTGCGCAAAGGTCACCGCGAATTGCGAATACGTTCCTCCGTAGAGCGTGCGCGCCGCCACGATATGGTCGCCATTCTGGGCGAGCGTCAGCAGTGCGACCATCTGCGCCGCCATGCCCGTCGCCGCGGCGAGCGCCGCGCGCCCGCCCTCGAGCGCCGCAACACGTTCCTCGAGTGCCGCGACCGTGGGATTCGAGATGCGCGAATAGACATTGCCGAACGTCTGCAGGTTGAACAGACTGGCTGCATGATCGGCGCTGTCGAAGACGAACGATGTCGTCTGATAGATCGGCAGCGCGCGCGCTCCCGTTGCAGCATCGGGAATCTGCCCCGCGTGCAGGCACAAGGTATCGAAACCGAATTTGCGGTCAGCCATGCTGTTCGTGCGCTAAGCCGATCTTCGTGCCGAGATGACGCCGGTGTTGACGCCCGCCCAATTGAGCCGGCCGAGAATGCGTGCGTGTTCGATCTTGACGCAGTGATCCATGACCACCTCGAGGCCCGCATCGCTCGCGATCTTCGCGGCTTCGAGATTGCGGATGCCGAGCTGCATCCAGAGAACCCGCGCGTGAATCGCGACCGCATCACGCGCGATGGGGACCATCTCCTCCGGTTTGCGAAAACAATCGACGATATCGACCGGATCGGGAATCGAACGCAGGTCCGGATAGCATCTTTCGCCGAGGACTTCACCGTAGTTCGGATTTACCGGGACAATGCGGTACCCCTTGTCCTGCATGTATTTTGCAGCGAAGTAGCTGGGCCGGTACCAGTTGGCGGACAGTCCGACGACGGCAATCGTCCGGCAGTCGCGGAGTATGCGGCGCAACCCCGCGATGTCGTCGACCGGCGCCATGGTCGCGTCAACGAGGCGAGCCCCACACCGGCGGCGCGTTGTAGGGGTACTGCTCCGAGATGCGGCGACCGGACGATATCTTGTTGTTGACGTCCCACGGCAGCGATGCGTATTCGCCCGGGCCGAAGGTCCGGCATGTCCCCTGGAAACCGGCGTCGGTGCAGAACATCCAATAGCCGCCCTCGACCCGGATCGAGGATGCCCGATCGTTGAAGCCGGTCCGGTCCAAGTTCGGTACGACGTCGCCCTCGATCACGAAGGTGCGTCCGCCGAAGCCTTCGGATTCGTACAGAATCGCCCGCGGCCTGCCGGGAGGTACCCATTCACCGCCACCTCCGCCATAGCCTCCGACGATCGCCGCAGAGCTGACCCTGCCGCCAAGATAGCCGAGGTCATTGTATCGGCCCGGACCGTACTCCTGGCACTGGCCGCCTAGCCCTTCATGCTCACACAGGCGCCACACGCCGCCATAAACAATCGCGGCATCAGCACGATCATTGAAGCCGATGCGTTCGAAATTCGGCACGCCCGAAGTCAGTGTGACCGACCGCCCGCCAAATTCGCGACGCTCCCAAAGCTCGATCCGGGCGGGGCCCCCGCCAATGGCAACCGGCGGGCTGGGCGGCGGGGGTCTCTCGGGCGGTGCGCCAGCCACTTCGCGCGCAGACGAAATCGCATCCGTCAGCGAATGCTGCAGATTGCGATACTCGCCCGGGCCGAGTGTTGCGCAGCGGCCGCGAAAGTAGGCATCGGTGCACAGTTCCCAAAATCCATCACGGATCACCAACGACGATGCGTGGTCGTTGAAGCCGGACGGGTCGAAATTGGACACGGCACCCCGCAGCGTGATGCGGCGGCCGCCGAAATCCGGATATTCGTAAAGCGTGATTTCGCCGGCGACGACTGTCGCGGTCGCGAACAGACCGCAAGTCGCGAGCAATACCTGACGCATCAGTGCGGGCATGACGGCTGCTCTTTGGGGATCTAATGTTAGTGTATCGGAAAACCGGGATTGCCCGCCTTCGGCGTAAGCAGTCGGAGGCTGTAGCGACTAAACGGAAGATGTGCGATCGTTCAGCTGTTGGCTGCGATCACCGAGCCGTAGGTTCGAGGAGGTACCATGAAAAGGCGCGATTTCCTGAGAGCGATGGCCGCGGGCGCAGCCGGCGCCACGCTGCCTGCATCGCCCATCGGCGCCGCTACCGGGCCCCCGGCCGGCAAATCGATCGCCGAGATTCAGCAGGATTGGCAAATGCTGCTCGCCAAGGACGCTGACGTGGCGCGCTCGGTCGAGCCGATTTCCAAAACCGAAGGCGAATGGAAAAAGGTTTTGCCCGAAGAGAGTTTTTACGTTCTGCGCAAAGAGGGCACCGAGCGGCCCTTCACCAGTCCGCTGAACGATGAAAAGCGTGCCGGCATTTTCGTGTGTGCAGGATGTTCGCTGCCGCTGTTCAGTTCGCAGATGAAATACGACAGCGGCACGGGCTGGCCTAGTTTTTTCACGAGCATCCCGGGGCGCCTGACCACCAAGCAGGATTTCCTGATGATCGTGCCGCGAACCGAGTACCACTGCGTGCGCTGCGGTGGCCATCAGGGCCACGTATTCGACGACGGACCGCCTCCGACGCGGCAGCGCTGGTGCAACAACGGCGTGGCGCTTCGCTTTATTCCGGCGACCGGCAAAGCTTAGCGATGTCGCACGAGGAGTAGCGGTTCTACCGTTGCGCGGGTCGTGAATGAGGCCGTCCATGAAATCGGCGGCACCCGTGGATCACCCGGGGCCAGAGCGCCCGTCGGCGACGCGTTTCTTCTGGTCAGCCAGTTCCTGGCGCATTTCGCGCAAGCGACTTTCTGCGACGGACGCCTGATAGAAATCGCCATCATTGGCCTTTACCGCGAGTTCGAACTGCACGACCGCACCCGACAGGTTGCCGAGCCAGGCGTAGTACTCGGCCTGGTGCTGGTGAGCGAGTGTTTGTTTGCCGAGAGCGGCAAAGGCCTTCGCCGCTTGCAGGTGCAGCGGGCCATCGTTGGGGTAACGCAACAGCTGCGCGGTGAGATACGCGGCCGCTTTATCGGCTTGCTTGTCCTTCAGCAGCGCCTCGGGATAGTCGTAGATCAGTTGCTGCTTGTTCGGGTAGCGGACGAGCGCGGCCTGGTAGCGCGCAATGGCGGCAGTCAGTTGGCCCGATTGCATGAGCACCTGACCCGCCATGGCGTCGATCATTGGATGTGGCGGCGCGGCTTTTTCCAGAATCAGCAGTTCCGCCTGCGCGCGCTTGAAATCCTGCGCCCGCAACAACGACGCGATGAGACCGTAGCGCGCCGCGATCGGATCGTTGTAGCGCTTCTCCGCCAGTGCGTCTTCGAAGAACAGTATGGCTTCCTTCGTTGTCCCCTGGTAACTCTTGATCAGCGCACGCACCATGTTGAAGTCGAGTGAATCCTTCACCTGGCGGAACGGCTTGCCTTGCGCGCGGGCTTGTCCTTCGGCGATGCGCTCGTACGTCACGGGGTGGTCGCGCAGATAGGATGGAGCATTGCCTTCGGCGAAGCGCGACGCGCGCTGCAGCCGCTCCATGAACGTTGCCATAGCGGTGACGTCGAAGCCCGCGGCGTCCAGACGCTGGAATCCCAACCGGTCAGCCTCCTGCTCGTTCTGGCGGGTGAAGTCGATCTGCATCTGGATCCCGAGGCCCTGTGCGCCCGCGGCTGCGGCTTGCGCTATCTGGCCGCTGCTGGAGCCGCCCGCGCGCGCCGCGACAATCGCGGCCGCCAGCGCCGCCAGCGTCGTCAGCATCGCGTCCTTCTGGTTCGAGATGCTGCGGGCGATGTGATGTTGCGTGACGTGCGAGATTTCGTGTGCGAGGACCGAAGCCAGCTCGGACTCGGTTTGCGTCAGAAGGATGAGGCCGGTGTTGACGCCCACGAAGCCGCCCGGCAGCGCGAAGGCATTGATGGTGGGATCGTTGACCGCGAAAAATTCGAAGTCGAATGGGGCGCCCGGTATGGCGGTCACCAGGCGGTTGCCCAGCTCGTTGAGGTAACCATTCACTTCCGGGTCCTCGAGATACGCACCCGAGAGGCGGATGTCGCGGACAACGGACTCCCCCAGCCGGCGCTCCTGCGCCAGCGACATTACCGCACCCGACGGATCGCCGAGTTCGGGCAATGTCAATGTTTGTGGCGCGACCGCCGTGGGCGCGATCGTCAGCGCCGTGACCAGCAGCAATGAAATCGCGCGATGGGTGCGGGAGGGAATGGGCGCGGGCATGATGCTATGATTGCCGCAATCGGTGCATAGTTTCAGGGGCGGCGCAATGCCGGGGCAGGCTTCTCATTTTACCCATTTTGATGCGGCCGGTCAGGCACACATGATCGACGTCGCCGGCAAGGCGGTGACTAAGCGCGTCGCACGCGCGGCGGGAAGGATCACGATGCAGGCGGCAACGCTCGAATCGATTCGGGCCGGGACCGCGAAAAAAGGCGACGTACTCGGCGTCGCGCGCATCGCTGCGATTCAAGCGGCCAAACGAACCGCGGAACTGATTCCGCTCGCGCACCCCCTTCCGTTGACGCATGTGAGCGTCGATTACTCGTTCGGTGCGGCTGCGGTTGCCATCGAGGTGACGGCGGAGACGCTCGATCGAACGGGCGTAGAAATGGAGGCGCTGACAGCCGTTGCTGTCGGTCTCCTGACGATCTACGACATGTGCAAGTCCGCGGATCGCGGCATGCGGATCGAGGGCGTGCGCCTGCTGGAGAAGTCAGGCGGAAAATCCGGGCACTTCAAGGCGGAGTAGCCGCGTGAGAGCCCGGCGAGGGGCCCCACGCGGAGCGTGGGGATCGACGGGCACTCGCACGGCTACCAGTTCCACATCGAGCCGTCTTCCAGCCGATTCACCGGCAGCACGCTGGGCTTGTACGGATACTTCGCGGCGAGGGCCTCGTCGATGTCGACGCCATGTCCGGGTGCGGTACCCGGATGCAGGTATCCATCCTTGAAAAAATAGGCATGCGGAAACACTGCGTCGGTCTCGGCTGTGTGTCGCATGTATTCCTGAACGCCGAAGTTGTGCACCCACGTGTCGAAATTGAGCGCCGCGCCCATGCACACCGGCGACAGATCCGTCGCCCCATGCGACCCGGTACGCACGTGATACAGCTCGGCCAGATTGGCGATGCGGCGCAGGTGCGTGATCCCGCCCGCATGCACGACTGTCGTGCGGATGAAGTCGATCAACTGCTCCGTGATGAGCGTCTGGCAGTCGTAGATCGTGTTGAAAATCTCGCCGACCGCGATCGGCGTCACCGTATGCTGCCGGATCAATCGAAACCCTTCCTGATTTTCGGCCGGCGTCGGGTCTTCCATCCAGAACAGGCGATAGGGCTCGAGCGATTTGCCCAGGCGGGCCGCCTCGATCGGGGTCAATCGGTGATGTACATCGTGGAGCAGATGGTGCTCGAAACCGAAGCGCGCGCGAATTGCCTCGAACAACTTCGGCGCATGATCCAGATATTTCGCGGTCGACCAGACATTCTCGGTCGCGATCGCGGCATCCGCCGGCTCGTAGAACAATCGATCCTTCGACACGCCGTAGGTCGAGGCTAGGCCGGGGATGCCGGATTGAGCCCGGATCGCCTTGTAGCCCATGTCGCTGTAGCGCGCGACTTCATCGAGGGTTTCGGCGATATCCCGACCGTTGGCGTGACCGTAGACCATCACGCCCTCGCGGCTGCTGCCGCCGAGCAGTTCGTAGATCGGAAGCCGCGCAACCTTGCCCTTGATGTCCCACAGGGCCGTGTCGACCGCCGCAATGGCGCTCATGGTGACCGGCCCGCGCCGCCAGTACGCGCCGCGATAGAAGTACTGCCAAATGTCCTCGATCCGCGCAGGATCGCGTCCGATCAACGCGGGGACGAGGTGATCGCCGAGATAACTCGCGACCGCGAGCTCGCGGCCGTTGAGGGTCGCGTCGCCGATGCCGTGCACGCCTTCATCGGTTTCGATCTTGAGGGTGACAAAGTTGCGTCCAGGGCTGCAGACGATGACGCGGCATGCGTTGATCTTCATGGGTCGCTCTTGAGGGGCACTGCTGCCGGGTTATGCTCGGCGCTGTGGTTCGGTGGTCCGACCACTTGACCACAGCTTAACATGAGGACTAAGATGCCGTCGAGTCGCGGCGCCGCGCCGCAACGATGAATCACGCTCCGACCGCGAGCATAACGCAAGGTCGGGGCGAAATCTCCGAACATTGCGCAACGGTTCAGAGATTCCTTTGGGGGGAAGCAACGCGTGCCACTGCAGTTTGTCGAGCCGCGGCGCCTGTATCGGCAAATCGCCGATCAGATCGCCGGCTTGATCGCCGCCGGCGAATTTCTGCCGGGATCGCGGTTGCCCGCGGAGCGCGAGCTTGCCGTCAAGCTCGGCGTGAGCCGCGCGTCGGTGCGCGAGGCCATCATTTCCCTGGAAATCGGCGGTCTCGTCGAGGTGCGAGTCGGTACGGGAATCTTCGTGGCTGCCAAACGCGGACCGGGAGCCGACGCTGCCCGCGATGCGGGCCCGGGTCCATTCGAATTGCTCAGCGCGCGCAAGCTGGTGGAAGGGGAGATCGCCGCGGTCGCAGCGGCTGGCGCGACTGCCGTTGACGTCGAAGAATTGCAACGCAGCGTCGAGCGCATGACCGCGCACATCGACGACTTTTCGATCCGCGAGGACAGCGACCGCGATTTCCATTTGCGGTTGGCGAAGGCGACCGGCAACGGCTCGCTGGAACTCGTCGTCGAGGGTCTGTGGAATCAACGCGCCGAACTCTGGGGACGGATGCAGCAGCACTTTCATACGACCGACCTTGCCGAGCAGACGATTCGCGACCATGCCGCGATCGTTCGCGCCGTCGCGGCGCACGACGCCGCCGGCGCACGGCTTGCGATGCATCGGCACTTGTCGCGAGTGATCAAGGAATTCCAGCGCGGCCTCAACGACGCGGCGCGTGCGGACGAAGGCGCTAAGCCGAAGCGCGTCTCGAGCGCAAGGAAAAGAATCCGCGTCGCGTGAAATGCGAGTCACAGCAAGAAGCATCTGACGCCGAGCGTGGCGTTTGGGGATGAGCAAAAGCAGGCGATTCCATGTTTGCAGCTAGTCAATCAACCGGAGGTTCACCATGAAGTTGGTCAATTCGAAAACACCCGTCGCGTATCGCGGTCTGCTGCGCACTGCCCTCGCGGGCCTATGCGCTTCGGCGTTCATCGCGGTCGCGGCGATGCCGCTCGGCGCGCTGGCGCAGGCGCCGAAGGGCGGCCCGGTCACGCTGAACATCGTCGACGTTGCTGGCGACCTCGCGTTGACGCAGGACGCCATCGAGCTGTTCCAGAAAAAACATCCGGAGCTGATTGCCAAGGTCAATTTCACCAAGGCACCGGCTCCCGAATTGCCCGGCAAACTGAAAGCGATGCAGGGCGCGGGGCGCAGCGACATCGACATGGTCCTGACAGGCACTGATTTTCTTGCTGCAGGTATCGAGCAGGGCGTCCTGATGAAGGTCCTGCCCGACAACGCTGCCAAGTTTCCGAACTTGACGGCGAATTACCTGCCCGCCGCGGCCAAGATGCAGGAGCTGGCACAGGATTATGGAGTTGCGGTCGTATTCATGCCGGCCGGTCCGCTGATGGAGTACAACCCGGACAAGGTCAAGCAAGTACCCACCACACCCGCTGAATTGCTCGCGTGGTGCAAGGCCAACCCCAACAAGCTGATTTATGCCCGGCCCGCCAATTCCGGCCCCGGTCGCACCTTCATCATGGGCCTGCCGTACATTCTCGGCGACTCGAACCCGAAGGATCCGGTCAAGGGCTGGGACAAGACCTGGGCGTATCTGAAGGAGCTCAACAGCTGCATCGAGTACTACCCTACCGGCACCGGCGCGGTCATGAAGGAACTGGGCGAAGGTTCGCGCGACATGACGCTCACGATGACCGGGTGGGACATCAATCCGCGCGTGCTCGGCATCGTGCCCAAGAACTTCAAGGTGCAACCCTTCAAGGGCATGACCTGGGTCAATGACGCGCACTACATGACCATCCCGAAGGGCGTTGCGCCGGAGAAGGTCGCCGTCGTGCTCGATCTGATGGCTTTCCTGCTGACACCGGAAGCGCAGGCGTATACATGGGACAAAGGCTATTTCTATCCCGGCCCGGCGGTGAAGAACGTGCCGCTGTCGATGGCGCCGAAGGACAGCCAGGACGCGATCAAGGAATACGGCCGGCCGGAATACGAAGGTTGGCTCGCGCAGTTCCCCCACACGCAGTCGTTACCGCCCTCCGCGCAGGTGGAGGCGTTCAAGATCTGGGACCAGCAGGTCGGCGCGTCGAAGACTAAGTGACGCATTTGTCCAAGAGTGGGCTGTATCGCGGCCCACGATTGGAAACAAAATGCGTCATCCCCGCGAAAGCGGGGATCCACGTTTTGTGCTAGAGAATAAATGGATTCCCGCGTGCGCGGGAATGACCGATGATGGCAATCGCGCCATCACCTTGATGGAGGAACCTTGAGAAAACTTCTCGCGCTCGCGCAAGTCAGCGTCGAACGACAGTCACGCAGTACGCTCGTGCGTCGAGCCGTACACGTTTGCGCCGGCGTGCTGGCGATGACTTGCGCCGCGACGATCGCTACCGCGCAAGTGCCGGCGTTGCCGAAGAGTCCTGTGACGATCAATGTCGTCGACGTCGCCGGCGATCTCGCGCTGACTCAGGCCGCAATCGAGGCTTATCAGGCCAAACATCCCGATCTCGTCTCCAAGGTGACCTTCAGCAAGGCGCCGGCGCCGGAGCTCCCCGCCAAACTCAAGGCGATGCAGGCAGCGGGACGTACCGACATCGACCTGGTACTAACGGGAGTCGGCGCGCTCTCCGCCGGCATCGACCAGGGACTGTGGGTCAAGGTGTTGCCGGACTACGCGGCGAAGTTTCCTGGGGTGCTGGACAACTATCAGCCCGCGGCACGCAAGATGAACGACCTCGCGCAAAACGAGGCGCTGGTCGTCACGTTCATGCCGGCAGGTCCGCTGCTCGAATACAATCCAGCCAAGGTCAAGCAGGTGCCGACCACCCCGCAGGAATTGCTGGTGTGGTGCAAGGCGAATCCGAACCGCTTCGGCTACGCGCGGCCCGCGAACTCGGGCCCCGGGTTCACGTTCATCATGGGGCTTCCCTACATCCTGGGCGACAAGGACCCGCGTGATCCGGCAAAGGGCTGGGACAAGACCTGGGCGTATCTCAAGGAGCTCGATACCTGCATCGAGTACTACACTACGGGAACAGGCGCGATCATGAAGGAGTTGGGCGAGGGTTCGCGGGACATGACAGTCACCATGACCGGCTGGGATCTGAATCCGCGCATCCTCGGCATCGTGCCCAAGGAATACAAGGTCACGCCGTTCAAGAACATGACGTGGGTCAACGACGCGCATTACATGGCAATTCCGAAGGGGCTGCCGCCGGAAAGGCTCGCGGTGGTGCTCGATCTGATGGCCTATCTGCTGTCGCCGGAGGCGCAGGCGCTCACGTATGACAAAGGCTATTTCTATCCCGGTCCGTCGGTGAAGAACGTTCCGCTGTCGATGGCGCCCAAGGAGAGTCAGGACGCCATCAAGGAATTCGGCCGACCGGAATACGACACCTGGCTGACGCAATACCCGCACGTGCCGACGCTCGACGCAAAGGCCGTCGTGGAAGCGTATCGGCGCTGGGATGCTGAAGTGGGGGCGCAGAAAACCAAGTGACGCATTTGTCCAAGAGTGGGTCGCGTAGCGGCCCACGATTGGAAAACAAATGCGTCATCCCCGCGAAAGCGGGGATCCAGTGGCTTGCGACGGGCGAAAATGGGTTTCCGCGGGAACGACGAAAGTTGAATAGGCTTGCATCATTCATGAAACGCGATTTCAGCGAACTCAAGCTCGACCGCGTGACGCGCCGCTTTGCCGGCGCCGGCGGCAAGACCTTCAACGCGCTCGATGAGCTGTCGCTGATCGTCAAACGGGGCGAATTCATCTGCCTGCTCGGACCCTCGGGCTGCGGCAAGTCGACGGCACTCAATTGCATCGCAGGCCTCATGCAGCTGTCGGGCGGCAGTATCTGGCTCGACGAAACGCGCATCGACACGCTGCCACCGGAAAAGCGTGGATTCGGCATGGTGTTCCAGAACTATGCGTTGTTTCCGCACATGACCGTCAGCAGGAACATCGACTTCGGGCTGCGCATGCGCGGTGTCGCGGCCGCGGAGATCGCGCCGCGCCTTGCACGCGCGGTCAAGCTCGTCCAGCTTACCGGCCAGGAGCACAAGCTGCCGGGTCAGCTCTCCGGAGGCCAGCAGCAACGCGTCGCGATTGCGCGTGCGATCGTCATCGAGCCGCCTCTGATCCTGATGGACGAGCCATTGTCCAACCTGGACGCCAAGCTGCGTATCGAGACGCGCGCCGAAATCCGGCGCATTCACCGCGAACTCGGCCGCGCAACGATCTACGTCACGCACGACCAGGACGAGGCGCTGTCGCTGGCGGATCGCATCGTCGTGATGAAGGATGGCATCGTGCAGCAGATCGCGCCACCGCACGACGTGTATCTGCAGCCGGCCAATCTTGATGTCGCGCGCTTCATGGGTTATCGCAACGTGCTGGATCTCGAGGTGGTGCGCGAGGAAGGGGATCGCGTCGTGCTCAAGGGTGCTGACGTTGGCTTGACCGGCGTGCGCAAGCAACCGCTGAAGAACGGTCGCGCCGCGGTCGCGATCCGACCAGAAGAGATCATCATCGGCGACGGGCCCGGCGGCCTGAACACGATTAACGCGCGTGTGGAGAACGTCGAGTACAACGGCCGGGACTCGCTGCTCGATGTCGTCACCACAGGCGGAACGCTGCTGCACGTACGCGCCGCCGGCGCAATCGGTGTCGGCGATACCGTGCGCGTGCATGTTCCGGTCGAGCGCGCGCTCGTCTATCCCGGCGAATAGGCGGCGATGGCGTCCACGACTGCGACCGCGGCACGCGCGCCGTTCGACCGCGCGCTGTTCCTCGTGTTGCCGGCGACCGCATTCATGCTCCTGTTGTTCGTCTACCCGTTCCTGTACGGGCTCGGCCTGTCGTTCGAACCGAAGGAAGGCGGGTGGCTGGGGAACTACCGGCACTTCTTCACCACAGACAATCTGTGGCCGACGATCTGGACGACGCTCAAGCTCGCACTGCCTGCGACGCTGATCAACGTCGGCTTCGCGCTGCCGATCGCCTACAAGATGCGGGTCAAGTCTCGCTATCAGCGGTGGGTGACGACGATCCTCGTCATCCCGATCACGCTGGGAACCGTGCTCATCGCCGAGGGCATGCTGACGTACTTCGGGCCGAAGGGATGGCTGTCGCAGTTCCTGCAGTTCTTCCATCTCTACGAAGGCCCGATCCGACTTACCCACAACTATTGGGGCGTGCTTATCTCGCTGGTCATCTCCGGGTTCCCCTTCGCGTTCCTGCTCATCCTTTCCTACATCACCGGCATCGACCCGGTGCTGGCCCGGGCGGCGTCGACACTGGGCGCGGATCCGAAGGCGCAATTCCGGCACATCTACCTGCCGCTGCTAGCACCGGGACTGGCGATGTGTTTCTGCCTCGCCTTCGTGCAAGCGTATTCCGTGTTCCCGTCTGCGGTTCTGCTCGGTTCTCCCGCCGGACCCACGCGGGTGATCTCCATCGCAGCGTATGAGGCGGCCTTCGAACAATACGACTACTCGCTCGCATCGGCGATTGCGATGATCATGGGCTTCGTGCAGCTCATCATCGTCGCCGCGGTCCTCGGGCTGCGCAACGTGTTCTATCGTGGACCGGTATCGGGGGGCAAAGGGTGAACGGCTCCTGGTTCGACCGGGCGTGGCGCGGACTGCTCCTCGGCACGATGACATTGTTCGTCGTCAATATCGGCCTCATGATCGCCGCCGTTGTCACGAGCTCGTTTGCCAGGCGCTGGCTCGGTACCTGGCTCCCCGATGGCTGGACGACCATGTGGTACACCGCGGCATGGAAGGAGTTCCAGCTGGGGTCCGTGCTGATCGTCACCGTGCAGGTCGTGTTCGCGGTGGTCGCTTTGGCGCTTTTGATCGGCGTGCCGGCGGCGTACACATTGGCGCGGCGCGATTTCGTCGGCAAGCGGTTCCTGATGCTGCTGTTTCTGCTGCCATTGATGGTGCCGCCGATCACCTACGGGATTCCGATGGCGACCGTTCTGTACAAGGTCCAGCTCGCCGGGACGATCTACGGCGTCATCCTTGCCAACCTGATTCCGGCCGCACCCTTCGTGATCCTGGTGATGACGCCGTTCATCGAGCAGATCGATCCCAATCTCGAGTCGGCCGCGCGCGTCTTCGGAGCGGGGACCGGTCGGATGTTCTGGCATGTTCTCGTGCCGCTGCTGGCGCCGGGCATCCTGGCGGCCTCCCTGCTGGTGCTGGTGCGCACGATTGCGTTGTTCGAACTCACGTTCCTTACCGCAGGTCCGGATTCGCAGACGCTGGTCGTCGCGCTGTACTACGCGGTGTTCGCCGCAGGAGTGCGTGCCCCGCAATCGGTCGATGCGATGGCGATGGTGTACATGCTGGTCACACTGACGTGGTTGCTGATCGCACTGCGCTTCGTCAACCCGACGCAGCTGGTATCGCGGGTCAAGGAACACCCGCAACCCGCATGAGATACCGTGATGGCGTAGGGCCGAATTCATTCGGGCCATTGACTGAATCGCCACCGCGCGCGAATGAATTCGCGCCTACAAGAGCGACGGTGCTCGAATGAGCGCGACGGGTCGTCCCGGGCGCGACAGTACTGCAATAACCAGGCTGTCGTCGGCGACGTTGCGCAGTCTTCCGGCGAGCGTGATCCGACCCTCCTACGAGTTCGGCCGGGTCGGGATCGGCATCGTTCACCTCGGGATCGGCGCGTTTTATCGTGCGCAAGGTGCCGTGTACACCGATGATGTGCTCGCGCGGGAGCCAGGCGAGTGGGGCATCTGCGGTGTCAGCTTGCGCTCGCCCGACGTTCGTGATCGCCTGGTGCCGCAGGACTGCCTGTACACGGCGGTGGAAAAAAGCCCTGCCGGAGTTCAGCGCCGGGTGATCGGCAGCATTCGCGAAGTGCTGTTCCTCGGCGACGAACGCGACAAGGTGCAAGCGCGGCTTGCCGCGGCCACGACGCGCATCGTGTCGTTGACGATCACCGAAAAGGGCTATTGCCACGATCCCGCGACCGGACAGCTCAATCTCGGCCATCCGGATATCGTTCACGATCTCGCGGACCACCATAATCCGGTCACCGCGGTCGGCCTGCTCGTCGCCGCCTTGGAGGCCCGCCAGCGTTCGCACGCGAAACCGTTCTCGATCATGTGTTGCGACAACCTGCCGCATAACGGAGCGCTGGTGCGCGGTCTGGTGCTTGCGTTCGCCCGCGCGCGCGAATCGCGGCTGGCGCGATGGATCGAGGAGCATGCGCGCTTTCCTTCGACGATGGTCGACCGCATCGTTCCTGCGACCACCGATGCCGACATCACGGAAAACGATGCCGAGCTCGGCGTGCACGACGCGGCCCCGGTAGTGCACGAACCATTCAGGCAATGGGTCATCGAAGACGCGTTCGCCGCCGGCCGCCCGGGGTGGGAACACGTCGGCGCGCAACTCGTCAGCGATGTGGAACCCTTCGAGGCGATGAAGCTGCGGCTGCTCAACGCCAGCCACTCGGCGCTCGCATATCTCGGATTCCTGGCCGGACACGAGTTCATCTATCAGGTTGCCGCGCAGCCCCATTTTGTCGCGTTCATGCGCGCGCTGATGAAAGACGAGGTGGCGCCGACGCTGGCATTGCCCACGGGAGTCGATGTTGCTGCGTACCAGAATGCGCTGGTCGAGCGTTTTCGCAACCCGGCGCTGCCGCATCGCACGCAGCAGATCGCCATGGACGGATCGCAGAAGCTTCCGCAACGCCTGCTTGGCACCGTGCGCGACAACCTTGCGGCAGGACGATCCATCGATCGTCTTGCCTTAGGCGTCGCGGCGTGGATGCGTTACGTCGCGGGCGTGGACGAGAAGGGACGTGCGATCAGCGTCTCCGACCCGCTGGCGAAGGACTTCGCGCGCATCGCGGGCGAGCATCGCGGCGACCCCGCCGGGCTCGCCCGTGGGCTGCTTGGCATTCGCGCCGTATTCGGTGAAGACTTGCCCGCGGCAGCGCCGTTTGCGACCAAGGTCACGGCATGGCTCGCTTTGCTTCATGCCGACGGGGCGGATCGCGCCGTCGCCCGCACTGCCGCTTCTTCGCTTTGAAAGGTTTTGAATGACCGCCCTCACGCTCCATCCCGATCGACTGTTCTCGTCTGACCCGGCACAACGCGATCTCGCGCGCTCCCTTTATGCAACGGTCAAGGATCTGCCCATCGTCAGCCCGCATGGGCATACCGACCCACAGTGGTACGCCGACGACGAACCGTTCAGCAACGCTTCGGCATTGTTCATCACGCCGGACCACTACGTGTTTCGCATGCTCTACAGTCAGGGGGTGGCGCTGGAGGATCTGGCGATTCCCAGAAAAGACGGCGGGCCGGTGCAGACCGACGCGCGCAAGATCTGGCGGACGTTCGCCGCCCACTACCACCTGTTTCGCGGCACTCCGACGCGCGTCTGGCTCGACCATGCGTTTCACGAGACCTTCGGCATCCGGGAGCGTGTGTCGGCGGAATCCGCCGACAGGATCTTCGATCAGATCAACGGCTGCCTCGCGACGCCGGAGTTCCGTCCGCGGGCGCTGTTCGAGCGCTTCAACATCGAAGTCATCGCAACGACCGAGTCGCCGCTGGATTCGCTCGCGCATCACGCGAAGATCCGCGCCAGTGGCTGGAAGGGCCGCGTCGTCACGGCGTATCGGCCAGACCCGGTTGTCGATCCGGAATTCGAGGGCTTCGCCGCGAACGTGAAAAGCCTGGGCCGAATGACCGACGAGGCCACGGACACGTGGCGCGGATATCTTGCGGCGCATCGCAAACGGCGAGCGTTCTTCAAGACCATGGGAGCGACCTCGACGGATCACGGACATCCGACTGCAACGACGTCCGATTTGGATATCAGCGATTGCGAGAAGCTGTTCACCCGCGCGCTCACGGGAACGATGACACCGGCCGAAGCCGAGGCGTTTCGTGGCCAGGTGCTGACCGAAATGGCGCGCATGAGCCTGGATGACGGGCTGGTGATGCAGATACATCCAGGGTCGTTCCGCAACCACAACCCGCAACTTTTTGCGCGCTTCGGGCGCGACAAGGGAGCCGACATCCCCACCCGCACGGATTACGTGCACGCGCTCAAGCCCTTGCTCGATCGATTTGGCAACGAACGCGGGCTGACAGTCATCCTGTTCACGCTCGACGAGACGAGTTACTCGCGCGAGCTTGCACCGCTGGCTGGCCACTATCCGATTCTGCGCCTCGGCCCTTCATGGTGGTTCTACGACAGCCCCGACGGAATGCAGCGCTTCCGTGAGCAGGTGACCGAGACGGCCGGTTTCTACAATACCGTCGGTTTCAACGACGATACCCGCGCGTTTCTGTCGATTCCGGCCCGCCACGACGTCGCCCGGCGAATCGACTGCCGTTTCCTCGCCCAACTCGTCACCGAGCACAAGATCGAGGAGGATGAAGCGTTTGAACTCGCGCCCGAACTCGCATATAAGCTGGCCAAGCGCGCGTACAAGCTTTAACCGGGCATTTGCCATGTCGCGTGCTTTCGAGCAAACTAATTTGGCGAACATGGCAACAAAACGTTACATTTGGTCGGCGATCGCCGGTACCCATGCGCCTGCTTCTTGTTGAAGACGATGTCGAGTTGGCAAGCGGACTGGTGTCTTCGCTTGCGCAGTCCGGCTACGCGGCCGACACGGCGCATAACGCTCGTGATGCGATCGCGGCGTGTGCGGCGACCAGTTACGCGCTCGTCATTCTCGATCTCGGCCTTCCGGATCTGGATGGCCTCGAACTGCTGCGGCGATTGCGACTCGATTCGCTGAAGGCGCCGGTACTGATATTGACAGCGCGCGATCAGCCGCAGCAACGCGTTGCGGGGCTGGACGGCGGCGGTGACGATTACCTCTCCAAGCCGTTTGACATCGCCGAGCTCGAGGCCCGGATCCGCGCGCTATTGCGACGCGGCGAGCCGCTGGGCGCCACGTTGAACTTCGGTGCCCTCGCGTTCGAGACGGCGTCACGACACTTGACGGCGCGCGGGCGCGAGATCGAACTCACGCCGAGCGAGCTGGCCGTGCTCGAGCTCCTGCTGCGGCGGCCCGGGCGCATCGTCAGCAAGGCGCAGATATTCCATTCCCTCTATCACTGGCAGGAAAACGCAAACATGTCCGCGGTGGAAGTATTCATCAGCCGCCTGCGCCGCAAATTGAGTATCGCCGACGCCGAGGTCGGTATCAGAGTCTTCCGCGGCCTGGGCTACCGGCTGGAGAAGGCCGATCGTGCCGGTGCCTGAGCAAAGTCTTCGCCGCCGCCTGCTGACGCGCTTGTGGCTGCCGCTGTTCGGCGTGTTCCTGCTGGGATCGTTCCTGTCGGCGGGGCTCGCGGTGCATTTCGGCAACGTCGTCCACGATCGATGGCTGCTCGACTCGGCCATGGCACTTGGGACCCAGCTGCAATCGGGCGGCGGCGGTCCGCGGTTGACGCTGTCGCCATCAGCCGTGGAAATGTTCGAGTGGGACAGCGTCGATCGAATTTACGAGGACGTCGTTTCGGCGGATGGTGAACACCTCTTCGGCAACGCCGTATTTCCGCCGCTCCCGCCGGGGTCGTTGCTGGATGTGCCGCACTATTACGATGGAACGATCGGCGGCCGACCCGTTCGCATCGTCACGGTGACGGTCCCCGGTCCGCCGCCGGACTCGAAGGCGGTGACGATTCGAGTCGCCGAGACGATGAAAAAGCGCGAGGTGCTGGTGCGGGAGATCATCATGATGATCGTGCCATTGCAGGCGACCATCCTCCTGCTGGCGGGGACCTTCATCTGGTTCGCCGTCACGTCGAGTCTGGCCACGCTTGACGATACCGCGTCGCGCCTGCGCCGGTACAAGCCGGAAGGGCTGGTTCCGCTGCACGAGGTTGAGGGTGTGCCATCGGAAGTGAAGCCGCTGATTGTCGCCATCAATCAACTCATCGGGAAGCTTGCTGAGGCAAGGGAGGCGCAGCAGCGGTTTGTCGCCAATGCCGCGCACCAGCTCCGCACGCCGTTGGCCACGCTGCAGGTGCAAACCGAGCGTGCGCTGCGCGAGACCGATCGCAAACGGCATGGCGAGGCGCTCGCCGATGTGGTGAAGGCGGTGTCCCGTATGCGCCACCTGACGCAGCAATTGCTAACCCTGAGCCGCTCCGATCCATCTTCCGCGGGCATGCTGCGGATGGAAGGCGTCGACCTGGCGCAGCTTGTGCGCGCGGAACTCGAACGATGGACGGATCTGGCGATCGAGCGCGATATCGATCTGGGATACGACGGCCCCGAGAACGGCGTGATCGTTGCGGGAGAGCACCGCCTGCTGGCGGAGCTGCTCGGAAACCTGGTCGACAACGCCATTCAATATGGAGGCAGGGGCGGCAAGATTACGGTCGGCATCACGCGCGACCCGGTCATGCTGTCCATCGATGACGACGGTCCCGGCATTCCGCAAACCGAGCGCGAACACGTGTTCGAGCCGTTTTACCGTACACGGGACAGCGCTGCGGGAGGCTGCGGTCTTGGCCTCACGATTGCCCGCGAAATCGCAGCGCGTCATGGAGCGCGACTTGCGATCGTCGATCCGCTTCGCGCGCGCGGAACCCGGGTCGAGGTCATGTTCCCGGTTACGACCGCCAACGTCGCGCCGCACCCGAGTGACGCCCCGAGTCCCGCGCCGGCGTCCGGAGCCGCCGCAGGCATCGCCTTGTCGGCAAAGTACACCACAGCGTTGGCGCCGGCCGGTAAGTGAGCTGATGACACCCCGGCGGTGATTGCGTTTTCTTCTGCACGGGCTGCGACTGGACCGAGCCGGCATTCGTTGTCCCGCGTGAATCGGAAATCGGCTGAGAAGAGGAATGACGATGAAAGAACGATCCGAAGGCTTGGCCCTCGTTGGCCGCGTGTTGCTGGCAGTACTGTTCATCGTATCGGGCTGGGGCAAGCTGAATGGATTTGCAGGAGCCGTTGGCTATATCGCCAGCAAAAACCTGCCTATGCCGCAGGTGCTTGCAGCGCTTACCGTTGCCGTGGAGCTGGGAGGCGGTCTCCTCCTGCTTATCGGATTCAAGGCACGCTGGGTCGCGCTGGCGCTCGTGGGATTCGTGATCGTGATCACGCCGATCTTCCACAATTTCTGGGATGTGCCCGCGGCCCAGGCGCAGATGCAGCAGATCCACTTCCTCAAGAACGTCGCCATCATGGGAGGCTTGCTCATGGTCGTGGCCCTCGGCCCGGGCAGGTTCAGCATCGATCGGGCCTGAGCGCCTGGTTCGCTCCATGGCACACCCGCCAAAGCTGCGCGCTGTTCGCACCACCAAGGCTGCTGCCGGCGCAAGCGCCGTGCAACTGGCGATCGGTCAGCACGTTCTGATCGCCGACACGTCGGCCGACAACGGCGGCGACGACCTTGGTCCCGATCCGCACGAACTGCTCGACGCGGCGCTCGCCTCCTGCACGGCGCTGACTTTGACCCTCTACGCGCGACGCAAGGGAATGCAGCTCGCCACCATCGAAGTCGAAATCGACCACGAGGAAAGCGACGGCGTCTACCGCATGCGACGCGATGTTCGGCTGACGGGCGAACTGTCCGCGGACGAACGCGCGCGGTTGTTGGAAATCGCGAACAAGTGTCCCGTGCATCGGACGCTGTCCGGACGCTTCGAGATCGCGTCGCGGCTGGTCGACTAGGCCTTATCTGCGTCCGGCTACTCGCGCACCCGCGAATCCAGCCACAGGGTCACCGGTCCGTCGTTGGTCAGTGCGACCTGCATGTGCGCGCCGAAGACGCCCTTCGGCACTGCGCCTCCGCGCTCACGCTCCAGCGCGCTCACGAAGCCGTCGAAGAGCGGCTGCGCGATTTCCGGCGGCGCCGCGGTGCTATAGGAAGGACGCGCGCCTTTTCTGGTCGACGCGTACAGGGTGAACTGGCTGACGGCGAGTATTTCGCCGGCGATGTCGATGACCGAGCGGTTCATCACACCGCCGTCGTCGTCGAAGATGCGCAACGCCACGATCTTGTGCGCAAGCCACCCTCGATCGCTCTCGTCATCGGTAGCCACCACGCCGCACAGCAGGAGCAACCCGCGACCGATCCCGGCTACGCGCCGGCCCGCGACGCTTACGGATGCGTCGCTGACGCGCTGCACCAGCACTCTCACTGGACGAGCTTCCGCTCCACGTTGGCGACCTGGCCGTCGACCAGCGTGACCGTGGTGATCGTTTTGGGATCGCCGTCCTTGGGCAAATAGGACCAGCGCTGTCCCCTGCGTTGGTTCTTGGCCTCGACATCGGGTTTCCCGATGCGCTGGATGACCTCCGCCGCGCTCATGCCCACCTGGATGAAGCGGCGTTCGCTGGCCATGCTCACACGTCCCGTCATGGTGCGCGAGCCGCTCGACGCGGTGACCCGCTCCGGCTTCGCAGGCGCGGGCGGCTTCGATCGCGCGCCCGGGACCGGCGTCCCGGGAATCACGCTGAGCGTGGGCGGGTCCGTCGCGAAGTTGCGCAACTCCGTGCCCTGCGCGCACGGCGCGTCCTGATAGACCACGTTGCCGGCGGCCCCGGAGCATTTGTAGATCGTGTTTGCCTTCGTGCCGGCAGGCTCCGCGGCGAACGCCGTGGACAGAACGGCGACAACCCACAGGCTGGCCATGGCGAGGCTCCCTGTATGCGAAAGCGTTTACCATACACCTTTCACCGGCCCCGCCAATCATCCTTTCGATGGATACCCGCAGCCGCACCGCAGCCCGAGTGCAGGAAATCGCGCCTTTCCACGTGATGGAGGTCCAGACGGCCGCGCGTGCGCTGGAAGCAGCCGGCAGGACCGTCATCCACATGGAAATCGGCGAGCCCGATTTTCCAACGCCTGAGCCGGTGCTTGCGGCGGCACGCGAAGCCCTTGCCGACGGCGCGATCTACTACACCTCCGCACTCGGTCTTCCGTCGCTGCGCGAGGCCATCGCGCGCCATTACCGCGATCGCTACGACGTCAGCGTCGCGCCGGAACGCGTTGTCGTCACTGCCGGCTCATCGGCGGCATTGCTGCTCACACTTGCGCTGCTCGTCAATCGCGACGACGCGATCCTGCTCGCCGATCCGGGGTATCCGTGCACCCGGCATTTCGTGCGGACGCTGGAGGGCGAGCCGATCGGTATCCCTGTCGGACCGCAATCGAACTACCAGCTGACCGCGGAGGTTCTCGAGGCAGCGTGGACGCCGCACACGCGCGGTGCGCTGATCGCGTCGCCGTCGAATCCTACCGGGACCGCCGTCGCGCACGACGAAATGGCCCGGATCGCCGCTGCGGTCGACGCCCGCGGCGGTGCACTGATTGTCGACGAGATCTATCTTGGCCTCTCGTACGACGGCGAGCCCATGAGCGCGACGGGCCGCCCCGAGCGCGAATACCGGAGCGCGCAGCGCGAAGGTACTCCAAGGAGCGCGTTGCGGCTGTCGGATCGGCTGTTCGTCATCAACAGCTTTTCCAAATACTTCAACATGACCGGTTGGCGGCTCGGATGGCTGATCGCTCCCGAGCACCATGTCCGCGACCTCGAGAAGCTGGCGCAGAATCTCTACATTTCGCCACCGACGTTGTCCCAGCACGCTGCGCTGGCGTGCTTCCAACCCGAGACGATCCAGTTGGTCGAGGCGCGGCGCGCCGAGTTCCAAGCGCGGCGCGACTACCTCGTCCCGGCGCTACGCGAACTCGGCTTCCGCATCCCGGTCACGCCGACCGGAGGTTTTTTCGTCTACGCCGACTGCTCGGCCTTCGGCATGGACAGCGAGCGTTTCTGCGTGGAAGCACTCGCGGCCACCGGCGTCGCGTTCACGCCTGGTATCGATTTCGGCCGCCATCGCGCCGACGCGCACGTTCGCTTCGCCTACACGATCGCGCAGGAAAAGCTGCGCGAAGGTGTGAGGCGTCTTGCCGCGTGGTTGCCGACGCTGCGTTGATGCGCGCTCTATGCGCACTGCTGGCGCTGCCGCTGCTGTCGGGCTGCGCCAGCGTCGAATACTACTGGCAGGGAATTCGGGGCGAGCTCGACATTCTCGAACGCGCGGAACCGATTCCCACGGTCATCGACGCGACGTCCGACGCCATGTTGAAGCGCAAGCTCGAGCGCTCGATCGCAATCCGCGACTATGCGAGTCGCGAACTGGCGCTGCCGGATAACGGCAGCTATCGTAAATACGCCGACATCGGCCGCCGGTTCGTGCTGTGGAACGTGATCGCGACGCCGGAGCTGTCGCTCGAACCGCGGCAGTGGTGCTTTCCCATCGCCGGCTGCGTGAATTACCGTGGCTATTTCGCCGAAGCCTCCGCGAAAGACGAAGCGGCGCAGTTTGCCGCGGCGGGCGACGACGTCCATATCGGTGGTGTGCCGGCATTCTCGACATTGGGGTACTTCAACGATCCCATCCTGTCCACGTTCATTCGCTATCCCGATCCCGAAGTCGCACGGCTCATCTTTCACGAGCTCGCACATCAGGTCGCCTATGCAAAGGACGACAGCGTATTCAACGAATCCTTCGCAGTGCTGATCGAGGAGGAGGGCGTCGAGCGGTGGCTCGCCACACAGAGCGATCCAGCACTGGCTGCGCAATTCGCATCGACGCAGCGCTACCGCGACGGATTCCGCGAGCTCGTCGATCGGACGCGCACCAAGCTTGTGGCGTTGTACGCGAGCGATGCCACCGTGGAGGACAAGCGGACGGCCAAGGCGGCGGTGTTCGCGCAGATGCGCGCGGACTACGCCGCGCTCAAGATGCAGTGGGGTGGTTCCGCCGGGTACGACGCATGGTTCGCGCAGGGACCGAACAACGCCAGTCTCGCCGCCGTGTCCCTGTATTCGCGCAAAGTGCCGGAATTCCGGGCGCTGCTTAGCGCAGAAGGCGGCAATCTGCCTCGCTTTTACGCACGCGTGAAGGAACTGGCACGCATGCCTAAAGGGGAGCGGGATCAGGCGCTGGCGGCCGCCGGAGCGCCGATGGCGCCTGGCAGCGCAGCGCGGGCTGCGGCTCCGTAACGTCTCCTACCGTAAGCCCTTGTCCTGGCGAGTGAATCCGGCTATACTTCCAGATTCCTTGCCTCGCCCGCAGCAGACGGGTGCGGCCGCCGGCGACATTTGATGTACCGGGCATCCCGTGCGGATCGCCCCGATCGCCCAACCAACGTCCACAAGGAGCAGTCTGCATGCGTCACTACGAAATCGTATTTATCGTGCATCCCGATCAGAGCGAGCAGGTGCCCGCGATGATCGAGCGCTATCGCGCCATGGCTACTGCCGGCGGCGGCCGTATCCACCGCCTGGAAGACTGGGGCCGGCGCCAGATGACGTATCCCATTGCCAAGGTGCACAAGGCGCACTACGTGCTGATGAACATCGAGTGCGAAGCCGCAGCGCTGGCCGAACTCGAGCATGCCTTCAAGTTCAACGACGCGGTGCTTCGCCACCTGATCGTGGCGATGCGCGAAGCCGTGGTCACGCCCTCGCCGATGATGAAGGAAGAAAAGTCCCGCTCGCTGTCGCCTGCCGCAACAGCAGCGTCGGCACCTGCGCCGGCCGCGGCTGAAGTCCCCGTGCCGCAGGTCTGAAACCGTTACGGTGCAGGTAAATCAAGTGACGCTCGACGCGCGCCTGCAATCGCGCGACAACCTGCGGTACACGCCAGCCGGCATCCCGGTGCTCGACTTTGCGCTCGCCCACGAGTCGACGCAGATGGAAGCCGGATCCGAGCGGCGCGTCGCGTGCGAACTCGCCGCGGTGGCGCTGGGCCCGGTCGCCCGGGCGCTGGTGGCGGTCGCACCGGGTACGAACCTGCGCTGCAGCGGGTTTCTGGCTCGCCGTTATCGCACCGGCATCAGCGTCGCGCTGCACGTGAACGAATTCGATCTCACCGCATAAACGTCAACTGAGCGCAGCTGAGCGCGCTACCACGCATTCCACGCAAAGGAAACTGACATGCCCCGTCCCATGGGAAGAAACGCCAAAGGCAAAGGCAAGGGCAAGGATGGCAAACGCCGCGAGCGCGGCAACAACCTGTTCAAGCGCCGCAAGTTCTGCCGCTTTACCGCCGAGGGCGTCAAGGAAATCGACTACAAGGATGTCGATATCCTGAAGGATTTCGTGCAGGAAAACGGCAAGATCATGCCGGCGCGCATAACCGGCACGAAGGCGCGCTACCAGCGTCAGCTCGGCACGGCGATCAAGCGCGCACGCTTCCTGGCGCTGCTGCCTTACACCGACCTGCACTGATCGGAGCAAACGACCATGCAAGTGATACTTCTCGAAAAACTGCAGAACGTCGGCGAACTCGGCGACGTCGTCAAGGTCCGCCAGGGCTTTGCCCGCAATTACCTGATCCCGCAAGGCAAGGCCAAACGCGCGACACCGGAAAACATCAAGCTGCTCGAGGCGAAGCGCGCCGAACTGGAAAAGGCCGCGGGTGCCAAGCTCGCGCACGCGCAGGAGCAGGCCGCCAAGATCGAGGGCCTGAAGATACAGGTCACGCAAAAGGCTGGCGTTGATGGCCGCTTGTTCGGCTCGGTTACCAACGTCGATATCGTCGAAGCGCTGCAGGCGCTCGGCCATACTGTCGAGAAGGCGATGGTGCGCATGCCCGACGGTCCGCTGAAGCATGTCGGCGACTTTCCGTTGGTCCTTGCGTTGCATACCGACGTTCCGACGCACATCGTCGTTTCGGTGCTCGGCGACACGACGACGCCCACGGCCGGCTAAGGCGCCTCGATTCAGGACATGGGGGCCGGCAACGGTCCCTTTTTTTGTCGCTGCAGGGTGTTGCACCGACTTGCCAATCGTGCGTATGCGATCAGCTCGATTTGTTAGAATGGCCGTGCCTTCCGCAGGTTTCCCGGCATGCCTAACGACCCCCAGCTCGAAGCACTGAAAGTCCCTCCGCATTCGATGGAGGCCGAGCAATCGGTGCTGGGCGGACTCCTGCTCGAAAACGGCGCCTCGGACCGCGTCGCAGACATCGTCAGCGGCGAAGACTTCTACAGCGACGCGCATCGCCTGCTGTACAAGGCGATCATGGATCTCGTCGGGGACAACAAGCCGGCGGACGTCGTCACCGTCGGCGAAGCGCTGGGCTCGCTCAAGAAACTCGACTACATCGGCGGTATGCCATATCTCGGCGCGCTGGTGGAAAACGTTCCCACCGCGGCCAACATCCGCCGCTACGCTGAAATCGTGCGCGAGCGCGCGATCCTCCGCCGGCTCGCAGCTGCCGGCGGCGAGATCGCCGACAGCGCCTATCATCCGCTCGGTCGCAGCGTGCGCGAGATTCTCGACCACGCCGAGACCAAGGTATTCGAGATCGCGGAACACGGCGCGCGCGGGCAGCAGGGCTTCCAGGAAATCCGACCGCTGCTGACCCAGGTCGTCGAGCGCATAGAATTCCTCTACAACCGCGACAACCCTTCGGACGTGACCGGGGTCGCGACCGGTTTCACCGACCTCGATCGCATGACGTCGGGGTTCCAGGAAGGCGACCTGGTCGTGATTGCGGGCCGGCCGAGCATGGGCAAGACGTCGCTCGCGTTGAACATCGGCGAACACGTCGCGCTGTCGTTGAAGATGCCGGTGGCCGTGTTCAGCATGGAAATGGGCGGGACGCAGCTGGCCATGCGCCTGATGGGCTCCGTCGGACGTCTCGACCAGCAGAAGGTGCGGACGGGGCGCCTGACCAACGACGATTGGGAACGTCTTTCCGGTGCGCTCGGCAAGCTCAACGACGCACCGATCCACATCGACGAAACGCCGGCGCTGAATGCGCTGGAGTTGCGCGCCCGCGCGCGTCGATTGTCAAGGCAATACGGCGGCAAGCTTGGAGCGATCATCGTCGATTACCTGCAGCTGATGGAGGCAGTCGGCGAAGGAGAAAACCGCGCCACCGAAATCTCGGAAATCTCGCGCTCGCTGAAGGCGCTTGCGAAGGAGCTCAAGGTACCGGTGATGGCGCTGTCGCAACTGAATCGCAGCCTTGAGCAGCGGCCGAACAAGCGCCCCGTGATGTCGGATTTGCGCGAGTCGGGAGCGATCGAGCAGGACGCCGACGTAATCCTGTTCATCTATCGGGACGAAGTCTATAACCCGGAAACGACGGACAAGGGCGTCGCCGAGATCATCATCGGCAAGCAGCGCAACGGTCCGATCGGCACCGTGTCGCTGGCTTGGCTCGGCGAATACACGCGCTTCGAGAATCTGGCGCAGACCGGCTCGTACTAGTCGATGCGTGGTAGCACTTGGAATTCCCCTAGCCCTTGGGGCAGATGGCAGGAAGCAGCGAGAGCCTGACGAAGGCTGAGTACCTGGCGACACCTTTTGCAGAAAGACCGCTGACGATGAGCTACCTCTGGCAAACGCATCTCGGTACCGACGTGTCATTCGACGCGCAGTACCACCAAAGCGAGCGCAGCGAGATCGCGAGCTTCTTCAGCGAAGCGCCGGGTACCGTTCTGGACATCGGCTGTGGCGGAGGCGGCACCGGCAAGCTCATCAAGCAGAAATTCCCCGGCACCCGTGTGATCGGGATCGAGCTGAATCCGCATGCGGCGGAGCATGCTCGCAAACATCTGGATCTGGTGATCTGCGAGGATATCGACACGCTCGACCTTGCCGGCCATATCGGTACGACGCACATCGACGCGGTGTTGCTGCTCGACGTATTGGAGCATTTGTACGATCCATGGAGAGCCCTCGTCCGCGTGCGCAGCTGGCTGGACGAAAGCACACGCGTCCTGGCCAGCGTTCCGAATATCCGCAATCTCGCGAACCTCGACCAGCTTGCCGCCGGCCACTGGACCTACGGTCCCAATGGCGTCCTCGATATCACGCACGTCCGCTTCTTTACGCGGGAGTCGCTGCGCAAGCTCTTTGAGGAAACGGGCTACGTCGTAAATCACATGACGCCCTTGACGCAACCGCAATGGCTCGAGCGTCACGTCGTCGACAGGCGGCCGGGGCAGATCGTCACGCAGAACATGACCATTCGCTACCGGGATTTCGACGAGCTCGAGGAGCTTTATGCGCTGCAGTATGTGATCGATGCACGCGTTGCGCCCGCACTGCCAGGGGACAGGCAGTCAACGTGACGAATCTGGCAATACCCGCCGCCGGACGCAACAGCCCTTGTCCGTGCGGGAGCGGGAAGCGATACAAGGAGTGCCACGGAGCCATCGGCGCCGCCGGTGCTGGCGCGCCGGTCCTCGTTCCCACGCAGCCGGCACGGCGTTCCCGCTATCGTGCACCTGGGTCCGAGTGGTCCCATCTGTCGCTCGAGCAGCAAGACGACATGGGCGCGGCGATGGAAGCTGCACTGGCGCATCAGACCGCCGCTCGCCCCGAAGAGGCAGCGAAACTGTACAGACAGACGCTGGAGCTGGCGCCGGATACCCACGATGCGCTGCACATGCTCGGTGTGATCGAGCTTGGATTCGGCAACCTGCAGCGCGCCGAGGAACTCATTCTTGGCGCATTCAAATTGCGGTCGCCGTACGAAGCGATCGAATCCAATATAAGGCTGCTGCGCGAAACGCAAATCAACGAAGCCCGCGCGACGGCGGATCAGCTTTGCGAGCGCGCCCTGCCGATTTTCAGCGACCTCATTCTCGCGCCGCCGGTGTCGCGGCAAACTCGCGCAAGCGTGGCAGGATCGGACGAACTCCATCTCATCGGCAGGATTCACGGGGAAGAGGAGGATGACGTCTGGATGTTGCATCGGCTGAACGAGGTATTCGCCCCTTTGTCGCCGATCATGTGGGCGGCAGATTGCAGCGGCCCCGTGCCCAGGCGTCTGGGAGCGGCTTCCGTGATCGACGCGCGCAGCGGGCAGTACCCGCGCGGCGGAACGCAGGTTTTCGTGGGCGTAGACTACGATCTCGGTGCCTGGATCGACCAGTCGCGCGCGGATCGGGTCGTCGTGGTCTGCGGGCGGGGCAGGCCGTCACGGTACCTAGCCCAGCTGCGAGCGCTGGCAATGAACGGCGCTCGCCGGATCGAGCTGGCGTTCGTGTCTCGCGCTCGCGCCGAGCGGTTCGGTCCCAGATATACGCTGATTCCACTGCCGGTTGAGCCTGTCACCGCTCCAATGCCACTGGCGTCGGAACCGCGCGCAACGGGGGTCTGGTCGATTTCCGAGCCGCGACCGTGGTCGATCGGAATGATGGGTCAGGTGAGCGGCTCCGTCGCTGAGCCTGCAGATTGGAAGCTGATCGCCGAGATCGCGACGCATGCGAACACTACTGCGATCTACGATCCGGGTCGTTATCGGTTTTTGCTTGGGGCGACGCCATCGATACGTTTTGTGTCCAGGTCGAATGGCGGCCTCCCCGCGTTTGTTTCAAGCGTGGACTGTCTGTACTGTCGCCCCCAGCAATGGTGGGACGAAGGCGCCGGACGCGAGGTTCTGATCGCCATGGCATTGGGCAAGCCGGTCATCTGTCCGCGCAGTTCGATGCATGCCTGGCTCATCGAGGATCGAGTCGACGGCTTGTTGTACGAAACGCAGACAGAAGTCCTTGGGTTGCTTCACGATCTGCATCGTGCACCCCTCTGGGCGGCGAAACTTGGCGAGGCTGCGCGGAGCAAAGCCCGCGGCCTGATCGATTCCGCGACTCTTGAGGAATCCTATCGATCGATAACGCCGGCAGCCCGTGTTGAGGCCGGCAAGGAACGCCATGACCATTGAACTCGCAGACGATGGGGCCGTGGCCAAAGGCGAGCCGCTCGTGCGCTGCATTGCATTTCATCTGCCGCAATTTCACCCCATCCCCGAAAACAATCGCTCGTGGGGCGAGGGTTTCACGGAATGGACCAATGTGACTCGCGCGACGCCGAATTTCGTCGGACACTACCAGCCGCAATTGCCGGCAGATTCGGGGTTCTATGACTTGCGCATGCCGGAGATCCGCGAGCAACAAGCGACGCTCGCGCGCGACCATGGGCTCCACGGCTTTTGCTATTACTACTACTGGTTTGCGGGCAAGCGACTGCTGGAACGCCCCGTCGAGGAGATGCGCGCTTCCGGCCGGCCGGACTTCCCCTATTGCCTGTGCTGGGCGAACGAGAATTGGACCAGGCGCTGGGATGGCGCCGATCACGACGTCCTGATCGCCCAGGATCCGCATCGCACTGACGACGTGCGGTTCATTCGCGATCTCCTGCCGCATTTCCGCGACCCTCGCTACATCCGCGTGTTCGGCCGTCCATTGCTCATCGTCTACAGGATCGGACTGCTGCCCGATCCGCGCGAGAGCGCGCGTATATGGCGGGACATCGCGTTGCGCGAGGGCATCGGTGATCTGTACCTGTGCGCGGCAAAGACCTATGACACAGCGGAACCCGCGCGCTACGGATTTGATGCGATCGTCGAGTTTCCGCCGCACGGCGTCTCGATAGCACCCAACAATCAGCCCTACGACATCATCAATCCGTACTTCGCCGGCACGATCTACGACTACCGCCAGCTGGTCAATGCGCGCCTCGTGCGCCCAACGCAGGATTACGTGGTTCACCCGACGGTAATGCCCGGGTGGGACAACACCGCGCGCAGGCGTGACCTGGCGAGCATCTTCGTCCATAGCACGCCGGAATTCTACGAGCTCTGGTTGCGCGAAACTGTCGCTCGGGTGGTCGAGCAGCGAGACGCGCAGGAACGCCTCGTCTTCGTCAATGCGTGGAATGAATGGGCGGAAGGCGCCCACCTGGAGCCTGACCTGCGATACGGGCACCAGTTCCTGCATGCCACGCGGCGCGCTGTCTTCGGCGAGCTTGTGGGTGGCAAGCCTTTCGTGAGGTTCTCTGGCCGCAAACCCGAACTCGAGCGCGAGCCGACCGTATGATATCGGTGGTTGTCTGCAGCATCACGCCGCCGAAGTACGAGGCGGTGTGCGCAACCTACGCGCGCTCGCTCGCCGGTACATCACACGAGATCGTCGGCATCCACGACGCTCGTTCCTTATGCGAGGGCTACAACCGAGGCATGGAGCGAGCGAAGGGGGACATCCTCGTGTTTTCACATGACGACGTGGAGCAACTCGCTCCGTCACTCGGTTCCGTGCTCGATGCGCACTTGCAGGGCGCCGATGTTATCGGCGTCGCCGGCACGACGCGGTTGATCGGAATGGGCTGGGCGAGTTCGGGGATCGAGCACGCGCACGGCGTGGTGACCCACCCCGCCGGACCTCATTTCGAACTTGCGATGTATGGTGTCACGGCGCCGCTGATGCTGGGGATGCAGGCGCTCGACGGCGTCTTCTTCGCCACGCGGCGCGAAGTCGCGACAGCCTTACGCTTTGACGAAGCTGCGTTCGACGGTTGGCATGGCTACGACGCCGATTTCAGCTACCGCTGTCATCAGGCCGGTTTCCGCGTCGCGGTTGCGCTCGATATTCCGCTCGTGCACCACTCGTCGGATGGCGTCGACGAGGCGTGGCTTGGCTACGACATGCGTTTCCGAGCCAAGCATGGTGCTGCGGTAAGCGGACCATACGGCCGTTGGCTTGATGTGACGATGCAGGTACCGACCATCGACGATGTCGTCGCTGCCTACAAGCTGCAGGAACTGCTCGAGCTTACCAAGACCGTAAGAGCGCACGCCAGAACCTGAGCACACGGCGGGCGCTCGCCGCGCCCGGGGAAAGGAGTCTCCCACGATTTCGCGGCAGCAGGGGTCCGCTCTACGGCGTGGCAGGCGCTCCCATTTCCCACGGAAGACTGCGGGTCAGGAGAACGTTGAGCAGATTGTCCTGGAAGTTGATGTTGCCAGTCAGCATATCGTGGTGCTCGCACAGGAAGAACCAGTAGGCGATCGGGATGAAGCTGTCTACATTCTGCGGCGCAGAGGGGTCGAGTGTTTCACGCGCCAGAAGTGACGGCTTGGTCACGAGGCCGTCGCCGGGCTCGAGCATCAACTCGTCGTACCGCACGCCGGAGATGGGTCTCTTGATTGCGCCCGGGGTCAGACGGGCGACGGGCGTGCCGCCGTCGTCTTCCAGCGCGAGCCGTGCCGGCGTGAGCTCGCAATCGCCGCCGAACAGCACATAGCGAATCGGCGTTGCGGGCTCGGGAGTCGATACTGCCCACAGAAAGCGTCGCGCACGCTCGAGCCGATAGTCGAAATAACGGCGATAGGCCGCAAGATACGCATCCGCGTTCGCGCCGCGTTCGGCGTGAATGCGCGCCGTAACCACGGGGTCGAATATCGACCACCGGTAGCGACGCCACGTCTCCCCGTCGAACAGGTCGTCGTCGCGCGCATCCCCTGAGGTGTCGATCAGCCATGTCACGAGCGGGTGCGGAAAGAGCTGGTAGCCCGAAGGCAGCGTCGCCAGGACTTCCTGCGGGATGCGCTTAAAGACGACCGGCTCGCCGGTCAGAAATGCGTGCAGTGACGACGCCGAACCCATGTTCGGCGTTCCGAGCAGGATCAATTTGCGCACGCGCGATGTCCCGTACAGCGTCACCAGCTGTTCGGTTCCGTCGAGCACATCCGCCAGTCCATAGCGCAGGTAATAGCGCGCGACCAATCCGCCCATGCTGTGCGCGATGATGTCGACCTTGAGTGTCGGATCGTTGTAATCGCGGCGGATCGCTTCGATCAGACGGTCGAGCCCACGCGCGGATTCCACGTTGTCCTGGCGCCAGTCGTATGCGTAGACGTAGTAGCGGCGCTCCCCCGTCCGCGGTGCGTCTCCCGGTTTGCTGCGGACGTAGCCGCCGAAGCGCTGCAGCGTGCCTAACAGATGCCCGTAGAAGTCGTGCCCCAGCGCGGCGTCGGCGATATCGAATGCCTCGAGGTTGTCGGGTCTGACCTGGAGTGTTTCCGGGTCGAAGTCGATGACGATTTCGCGGTAGTCGCTGAAGAGCAGCATGCGCGCTGCCCCCGGCCAGACTTCATCGCCGGTGTCGCGATGGCGCAGCTTCGAGCCGAACACGCCGGGGATCACGATGACCGGCGTCGTGTCTTCGCGTTCGGTGCCGACCCGATAGAGCCGGCCGAGATCGGGTCGTTGCGGCTCCTGCGTGCACGCCATCGACGCGGCGCAGAGCGCGAGCATCACCAGGCAGCGCATGAGCGCGATGGGCCGCCCCGAGCGCGAATACCGGAGCGCGTGGCGCGAAGGTACTCGAAGGAGCGCGATGGGCCGTCCCGAGCGCGAAGGTCCTCCAAGCAGTCGCACGAATTGCGTCACGACGGCATTCTAGCGCTGCGACTATGCGCTACGCCCAACTCCTTCGTGCGCGATGGCGGCGGAGACAAATTGGGCCCCGGCCTGCGCCGGGGCGACGATGTTGGTGTCATCCCGGCGGAGGCCGGGATCCAAGCTGCGCTGCGACTTGGCTTACAAGATCTCCGCCGCGTGATCGGCGAGGCGCGAGCGCTCCCCGCGCATCAACGTGATATGGCCGGAGTGCGACCAGCCCTTGAACCGGTCGACGACATAGGTAAGTCCCGAGCTGCCCTCGGTCAGGTACGGCGTGTCGATCTGCGCGATGTTGCCCAGGCATACGACCTTGGTGCCGGGGCCGGCGCGCGTGATCAGCGTTTTCATCTGCTTCGGCGTGAGGTTCTGCGCCTCGTCGATGATCAGGAACTTGTTGATGAAGGTTCGGCCGCGCATGAAGTTAAGCGACTTGACCTTGATGCGCGAGCGGATCAGGTCACGCGTGGCCGCGCGGCCCCATTCCCCGGCTTCGTCGTCGGTCTTGTTGAGCACATCCAGGTTGTCCTCGAGTGCGCCCATCCAGGGATTCATCTTTTCTTCCTCGGTGCCGGGAAGGAAACCGATGTCTTCGCCGACCGGAACCGTGACGCGCGTCATGATGATCTCGGTGTAGATCTTGAACTCGAGCGTAAGCATCAGCCCTGCGGCAAGCGTCAGCAGGGTCTTGCCCGTTCCGGCCTGACCGAGCAGCGTCACGAAATCGATTTCCGGATTCATGAGCAAATTCAGCGCGAAATTCTGTTCACGATTGCGCGCGGTGATGCCCCAGACGTTATTCTTCTGGTGCGTGTAATCCTTCAGTGTCTGCAGCAACGCCGTGCGGCCCGTCACTTCCTTGACCTTGGCATACAGCGCGGTCTCGCCGGGCCCCTTGGCTTCCTGATAGACGAATTCGTTGATCAGCAGGCTCGGGCACAGCGGACCGGTGACGCGATAGTAGGTGTGGCCGCCCTGCTGCCATGACTCCATACCCTTGCCGTGCCGGTCCCAGAAGTCCTGCGGCAGCTCGCGCATGCCGCTGTAGAGCAGGTCGGTGTCCTCGAGGACCTTGTCATTGGAATAATCCTCCGCAGCGATGCCCAGCGCGCGCGCCTTGATGCGCATGTTGATGTCTTTGGACACCAGGATCACGTTGCGCTTGGGATGCGCATTGCGCAGGTGCATCACTACCGCGATGATCTGGTTGTCGGCCTTGCCGCCGGCCAGTGATGAGGGCAGCGTCGTCGAGATCGCTTCGGTCTGCAGGAAGAGGCGTCCCGTCGCCGCGCCGCCGCTCTGGGCCTTGAGCGTAATGCCGTCGGCGATGCCGTCGGGATTGATCGCGGTCGCGGCGGTCACCAGTTCGTCGAGATAGCGCGTTGCCTGACGGGCGTTGCGCGCGACTTCGCTGGTGCCTTTCTTGTTGTTGTCCAGCTCCTCGAGCGTGAGGATCGGCAGGTAGATGTCGTGTTCTTCGAAGCGAAGCAGGCTGGTGGGATCGTGCATGAGGACATTGGTGTCCAGCACGAAAAGCTTGGGAGCGGATGTCTTGGCGGATTTGGTGACGTGCAGCGCGGGACGGAGAGTGCGCTCGACCATGGGCCTCCTTGGGGCATGTGGGCAGGGCGACTCCATCCTAGCCAGCCGTCCGGTCGAATACAAGCCCTTGTGGTCGGAGAGACGCTTCGACCACAGGGTTTGTGGTGGAAAGGGGACAGTATGCCTGGCCTCGTTTGCTGCGCGGATTGAATGCGGCTGAACGCCAAGCTGCGGCATCGTGGGCTCGCGCCGCGCTGGCGCAGATGCGCGGTCGTCTCGCATCGCTGGAGCGGGACAGTCATGCCGAGCAAACATTGACGCCAATCAATGCGGCCAGCCTGCTGGCGGCGTACGCTGCCAGCATGGGTTTGCACTGGACCGGCTACCACCTACAACGCGACGGCGGCATTGTCGCGGCGATCATGCTGATCCTGATCGTCCTGGCCATTCTGCTATTCGCGTGACCCTCTACAACCTGGCTCGATCCTCCTAACCCCGCGCTCGCAGCAGAAACCGACGCGGGGACTTTTTCGTCTATCGACGGTAACACCGGTCCACTAGACGGCCTTTACGGCGTCCAAGACTTCTTGTGCATGACCGTCGGCCTTGACCTTTCGCCACTCTGAAACAAGCTTTCCATCGGGTCCAATCAGGAAGGTCGATCGTTCAATACCTCTGACCTGTTTGCCATACATGTTCTTCATCTTGATGACGCCGAACTGCGCGCACAGCTTTTCATCCGCGTCGGAAATCAGCTCGAAGGGGAATTCCATCTTCGCCTTGAAGTTTTCGTGGGACTTCAGGCTGTCTCGCGAGACACCCACAACGACCGCGCCGGCCTTCGCAAACTGCCGATGCAGGTCGCGAAACTGCATGCCTTCGGTCGTGCAGCCAGGCGTGTTGTCCTTGGGATAGAAATAGATGACAACGGGATGCCCCTTGTGGGCGGACAACCGGAAATCACCGCTGGTCGCGGCGGCCGAAAAATCAGCAACTTTCTTGCCGAGCATGGTCTGCCTCCATCCTGTTCATAAACCCGAAATTGGCCACAACGCTCACGCTGCCGCCGCAAGACTCACATCGCCCAGGAATTCCTGGCCCTGCACGAGGAGCGTACCGCTTCTCCCCGGGACCGTGCCGGGTGCGACCTCATGCCGCGGCAACGCGAGCGGCTGCACGGTCTCGTAGAGTCTGCGCATCGACATCACGTCGTAGCCCTGCGCCTGCCAGCCCGCGATCAGTGCTTCGAGCACGGGCGACAGCAGCATGCCCTCGAGTTCCGCGTGAAGCGTGAACACGTGACCGTGGCCGTGGGAGGGGGGTGACGCCGTCTGCGTCAGCAGCCGCTCGGCAACATTATCCGGCGTGACACCGTCGGTGCCAATGAGCTCATCCAGCGTCGGCAGCGTGGTCGGAAATTGGGGGCAACGGATCAATTCCGCATTCCAGACGGGCAGATGCGGCCCCACGCCGCGGCCATCCGAACAGTATTCGAAGCCAAGCGTCTGAGTCAGCCGCAACGCGTGCACGTTCATCTGCCAACCTGCGGCACCATGGGTGCGCGCTGGTTCCTTGAGGATGTCGGCAAAGCGCTCGCACGCCAGCAGCATCTGCTTCTCGGTCCATTGCGCATCGGCACTGGCGACGCCGTCCTGCCATTTGGTGTGGTCCCACGCGTGGATGCCGACTTCGAATCCTTCATCGCGCACGTGCCGCATCACGTCGCCGCCGCGTTCGCCGATGTCAGGTCCGGGCAACAACGTGCCGTAGAGCAAGGTCTTGACCCCGTAGTGCTCGACGACGGAGGTGCGCTGCACCTTGGCCATGAACCCCGGACGGAATACACGTTTGATCGCGCGGCCCGTGTGGTCCGGACCCACGCTGAACAGGAACGTCGCGCCGACCCCGTGGCGGCGCAGGAGGTCGACCAGATTCGGCACGCCTTCGCGTGTTCCGCGCAACGTATCGACGTCGATTTTGAGCGCGAGAATCAAGCGGTCAGTCAGTCGACGAGCAGTCGTGCTTCGCTGACCTGACCGCGATACGCATCGAAGATGTGCTTCAGGGAGTCGGCCATCGTGACCTTCGGTCGCCAATCCAGGTCGGCACAGGTGTTCGCAATCTTGGGGACCCGGTTCTGAACATCCTGATAGCCCTTGCCGTAATAGGCGTCTGCCGTGGTCTGGATGAGCTCGACCTCTTTCGCCTTGTCACGGTATTCGGGATACGTCAGCGCCAGGTCGAGCATCATGCGCGCCACTTCCTTGACCGAGCAATTGTTGGCGGGGTTCCCGATGTTGTAGATCTTGCCGCTGGCGATGCCGCCGTCGTTGGCGATGATTTTCAGGAGCGCGTCGATGCCGTCGTCGATATAGGTGAACGTGCGCTTCTGCGTGCCACCGTCGACGAGCTTGATCGGCTCGCCGCGAACGATGTGGCCGAGAAACTGAGTGATGACACGCGAGCTGCCTTCTTTCGCCGTATTGATCGAGTCCAGCCCCGCACCGATCCAATTGAACGGACGAAACAGCGTGTAATCGAGTCCCTCCTGCATGCCGTAGGCGTGGATGACGCGGTCCATGAGTTGCTTCGCGCAGGAATAGATCCAGCGCGGCTTGTTGATCGGGCCGAGTACCAGATCCGATGTCTCCGGGTCGAATTCCTCGTCTCGTGACATGCCGTAGACCTCGGACGTCGAGGGAAATACGACGCGCTTCCCGTATCGCACGCAGGCGCGAACAATGGGCAGGTTGGCCTCGAAATCGAGCTCGAAGACGCGGAGCGGCTCGCGCACATAGGTCGCGGGCGTGGCAATCGCCACGAGCGGCAGCACGGTATCGCACTTCTTGATGTGATACTCGATCCATTCGCGATTGATGGTGATGTCGCCTTCGAAGAAATGAAAGCGCTTCTCCGGCAGCAGGTCCGAGATCCGGTCGGTTTGCATGTCCATGCCATATATTTCCCAATCGGTCGCGGTCACGATCCGACCGGAGAGGTGATGGCCGATGAAGCCGTTGACGCCGAGGATGAGGATTTTTTTCATTGGAAGTGAGGATCGGCGTCGACGGTCGCGCTGGAGGCGCGCCGGGAAAAGGCGTCAGGGTACGGGAAAAGGCGGCCCAACGGCAATTCGCGCAACCGACCTGCGCTGTTGTCCACTAGCGTTCCAGGCTCAAAGGCGCCGATCCGAACTGGCGGGTAAACGCGCCGGCAGCGATGGGTACCGCATCGACTTCCAGGTCCAGCACTGCCAGCGTTCCTCCACCGCCGCAATGAGCGAGGATGGCACCATTGTCGACGGCGAGCGCAGGCGCGCGATGCGTGGTCGCGTCCAGGATGTGCGTGCGCAAGATCCGCGCCGGGCGACCACCAATCGTGGTGCGGGCGCCCGGATAGGGCGGCGCGACGGCGCGAACCAGATTGTGGATCGATGCTGCGTCCTTCGACCAGTCGATGATGCCATCCTCGGGGCGGCGTCCGCCGAAATAGCTGCCCTTGAACAGATCCTGCGCCGTGCGCGCTGCGGTTCCCGCGGCGAGCGCCGGCAACACTGCATCGAGCATGTTCGCTGCGGCGAGCGTTACCTTGTCGAAAACATCCTTTGCCGTATCGTCGGCCAGGATCGGCACCCGCGATTGCGCCACGATGTCGCCGCTGTCCGGCTTTTCGGCCATGTAATGTAGGGTTGCACCGGTCTCGGTCTCGCCATGGATGATGGCCCAATTGATCGGCACGCGGCCGCGATATTTCGGCAGCAGGGAGCCATGCATGTTCAGCGCGCCGCGCGGTGCGAGACCGAGGAGCGGGGCCTTCAACATCAAACGGTAGTAGAACGAAAAAAGGAAGTCCGGCTTGCAGGCGGCAACGCGGGCGACGATGTCCGGAGTGTTGGGATCCTCTGGCGTGATCACCGGGATGGATCGCTGCGCTGCCGCCCTTGCAACGCTGTCGAACCAGATCGTCTCGGCAGGATTGTCTTCGTGGGTCACGACCAGGGCCACCTCGACGCCTCGCGCGAGCAGGACCTCGAGACAGCGCACGCCGACATTGTGATAGGCGAAAACGACGGCGCGGATCATGGTGACGGTGCCTGCTCGTCCGCCGTTCGCTCCAGCACTGCTTCGATCATGAAGCGCGGCCGCTGCCGCACCTGCTGATAGATTCGCCCGACGTATTCGCCGATCAGGCCGAGTCCGAACAGAAGCATGCCGATCAGGAAGAACGCCAGGATGTCCCGATCCCACAGCGTGGTTATGCCTTCTCGCCAGCCCGAGAGCACCAGGCGATTCGCGATGACGATCAGGTAGGTGACGAGCGCACCGGCAGACACGATCATGCCGAACATCGAGAACAGCTGCAGCGGCACCAGCGAGAATCCCGTGATCAGGTCGAAGTTGAGGCGGATCAGTTTGTAGAGCGAATACTTGGACGCGCCTGCGGCCCGCTCAGCGTGTTCGACATCGATCTCGGCAGGATTGAAAGCGAATGTGTATGCAAGCGCCGGGATGAAAGTGCTCACCTCGCGCGAGGCGACGATGGCTTTCACGATGCCGCGGCTGTAGGCGCGCAGCATGCAGCCCTGATCGGTCATGCGTATATGGGTGAAGCGTTCGCGGACATGGTTCATCGCTTTAGACGCGAGCTGACGCCACCACGAATCTTCGCGCCTGCGCCGAATGCCTCCCACGTAATCGTGGCCGGCGTCCATCGCTACGAGCAGCTTCGCGATTTCCTCCGGCGGGTTCTGCAGATCCGCGTCCAGCGTGACGACTCGGTCCGATAGACAACGCTCGAAGCCGGCGACGATCGCCATGTGCTGGCCATAATTCGCGTTGAACAGGATCACCCGCGTCACGTCCGGCCGGCGGGCGAACTGATCCCTGAGCATTGCCGCCGAGCGATCACGACTGCCATCATCAACGAAAATGACCTCGAAGGTAATGCCGAGGCGATCGAGCGCCGGATAGAGGCGATCGAACAGCGCCTGCAGGCCCGCCTCCTCGTTGTAGACGGGAATCACAACCGAGACCTGGGGAGACTGCATCTTCATTGCTTCGCCGCCGCGATGACGTCACCGACCGCGTCACACACGCGGTCGACGTCCGCTTCGTTCATTTGCGTATGCAGTGGCAGCGTGACCGTCTCCCGAGCGATGCGCTCGGCGTTTGGAAACTGGCCGTCGCCGCCGCCGCATTGCCTCCCCAGCGTGCACAGGTGCAACGCCTCGTACGACATCCCTGTTGCGATCCCGCGTGCTTCGAGGGCGTCGCGAAACTGCCGTCGCGTGATGGCGAGGCGCTCCAGCGGCAACAGTACGCAGAACATGTTCCAGCTATAGCCGTCGTCCTGCGGCGTGCGCGGCCGTGGTGGCAGCACGCACGCGGGATCGGTTGCGAAGCGCTGAAAATAGCGGTCGACGAGCCGCCGTCGCTGCACGAGGAATTCCGGCAACCTCTGGAGCTGTGCGCAGCCGATACGCGCGTTCACGTCTGGCAGGTTGAACTTGCCGCCCGGAAATGCGACGTCGCGCGTGCGATCGGCAAGGTACTCGATGCCGTGAAAGCGTAGCGTTTCGACCCGGATTGCTTCGGCCTCGTGGTTGACGACGAGCGCTCCGCCTTCGATGGAGGTGATGTTCTTGTTGGGGTGGAAGCTGAAAGTCGCGAGATCGCCGATGGCGCCGACGGGCTTTCCTTTCCAGCGCGAGCCCAGCACCAGGGCGGCATCTTCGATCACTCGCAGCCCGCGACGGCGTGCGAGCGCGTGCAGCGCATCCAGGTCGATCAGCGCGCCCGGGTAGTGCGTCGGAATGATCGCTTTCGTGACGGGAGTTATGGCCGCCTCGACTTGGGCGAGGTCGATGTTGCGCGTTACCAGGTCGCAGTCGACGAAGACCGGCCTCGCGCCGACCTTGACGATCATGTTGAGCACGGTAAAGAAACTCTGTGCGGACGTGATGACCTCATCGCCCGGGCCGATCCCGGCGAGTTGCAAGGCGACCTCGACCGCGGCCGTCGCGGACGAAAGCACCCGCACCGGGCGGCCGTCACAAAATGCCGCGAGACGTGCCTCGAACTCGCGCACCCAGGGGCCGCTGGTGATGTGCCCCGAGCGAAGCACGTCCGCGACACCGGCGATGGTCGGCTCGTCGATCTCCGGGCTGGCGAACTTCAGCGGCCGTGGCGCGTTCTGGTTCATGGACTAAGCGGTCAACCGCGCGCAACCAGCCACACGCCGAGCACGATGAAGCCGATGCCGAGCCAGCGGACCGTGCTGACCGATTCGCCGAGCAGATAATGCGCGGCGATCGCGTTGATGACGTAGCCCAGGGACAACATCGGGTATGCGATGGAGACGGGGACGCGCGACAGGCCGATGATCCAGACGATGAGACTGATCCCGTAGCACCCGACGCCGCCGATGAAATGCGGTTCGACCGCCATGCGGCCGAACTCGCCAGCCCAGTTGTCGCGCGTGAGCGTGATCACTCCAAGAACGTTGGTGCCGGCCTTCAGCAGGAGCTGGGCGGCCGCGTTCAGCGCGACGCCGGTAAACAAGAACGAGAATGCAGTCCAGGTCATGATCGCTACCTGCGGGCGACGATCACCCGGCGCGCATCGCGCCCGAGCTCGCGCATCGGCACGCCGTCGCGCCGCAGGCTGTCGTATTCGTCAGGTTGCATCATCGCATACGCGTCCTGTAACGCATCCCAGATCGGACGCCATTGGGCAACTGTGTCGATGGCCTTGGCGGGCTCGCTCGCGATGCCCATCGCCAATTCGTCCGGGTGTTCCACCTGGGTCACCGTACGCTCGAGATAATAGGGCAAGGTCTGGTCGTACATGCGCACCGTATAAAACGGTACATCTCGACGCAACGGCCCCATCTTTGACGTGATGCGGCCGAGCAAAGGCTCGCTCGAGCGGGATTCCGCGAAGGTGTCATACCCGATCAGGACCAGCTGGGCGGCAACGAGCGTCGAAAATGCGATGATGAGCAGCGCAAGCCGCCGGCGCCGCGCGGCAAGAGCGACCATGCCGGCAACACCGCCGGCGAAGCCTGCGCCGAGCGCCCACTCGAGCCACGGTCCGAAGGCGAGCAGGGTAGCGATAGGCTGCGCATCGCCGGCCAGCTGCGTGGCGATCGCGTTGTATCCCAGCAGCAGCGCGAACCATGCGATGCCGGTCAGCACGACCAGCGGCAGCGAAAGACGCCACAGCAGCGAATGTTCGATGGTGGCAAGCTGCCAGGCGATCACCAAAGCCAGCGCGGGAAAGATCGGAAGGATATACGACGACAGTTTCGATCCCGAAAAACTGAAAAACACGAAGATAAACGCCGCCCAGACCAGCACGAAGCGCTGCCAGCAGAAGCCGTTGCGATCCGGTTGCGCATCGGTCCACGATCTTTTCGCAGTCCATACGAACACTGTCAGCCACGGGAGAATGCCTACCGCGAAAATCGGCACGAAATACCACCACGGGGCCTCGCGCTTCGCCTCGCTGGTTAGGAAGCGCGCGAAGTGCTCATGGATGAAAAAGAAATCGAAGAATTCCGCATTGCGGCTCGACACGACGACGAACCACGGCATCGCGATGCACAGAAATATCAGTGCGCCCTTGACCAGATGCAGGCGTCGCCACAGCGCCCAGTCGCGTGTTAGCAGTGTGTAGAGCACCAGCACCGCGCCGGGCAACACGACGCCGATCAGGCCTTTGGACAGCACCGCCAGCGCCAGCGCACCCCATGCCGCAAGCATCCAGTTGCGTTGCTCGCGCGGGATCGCATCGGCGCGCTGCGCGATGATCAGCCCACCCATGCCGATGCTCATCCAGAAACTGAGCCCGGCATCGAGCGTGAGTACGTGAGCATTCAATATCCACCAGAGACAGCCGCCGAGCGCAGCGGCGCTGTACAGGCCGAATGCGGGACCGCCAATGCACCGACCTACGTAACCGATGAACAGGACGCCGAGACAACCGGCCACGGCAGGCCATAACCGCGCGGTCCACTGCCGCACTCCAAAGGCTTCGTACGCGGTGGCGGTAATCCAGTATTGCAGCGCGGGCTTTTCGAAATACTTGATGCCGTTCAGCCGAGGTGTCACCCAGTCACCGGTCACCATCATTTCTCGGGGAATCTCGGCGTAACGCCCTTCGTCCGGATGCATCAGGCGGCGGCCCTCAATGCTGGAAAACCAAATCAGGACGAACGCCACGAGCAAGGCGATCGCAGCGCCGCGAGAAAGCGGGGCGGCATCGGCGACAGGGAAGGAGGGAGGCATCGAGGATGCGTCGGGAGCGCGCGATTTTACCTCGTTTGTCGCGTGCCGGAGGCGGCGGTGATGGAGGCGAAAGCGAATCGCATGTCTTGCGCTAAGCTGACATCGACGACTTCGAAGGAGACCTCAAGCTTGCCCGCCTTGCCACGATTCGCTACCATGCACGCATGTCGGATACTTGCGCGCAAAAGAAAGGCGTCATGGACTGCGCCTGCGTCGTCGAGCGGGCACGCACGCCGGCCTGAACGGATTCAGTCACTGCCAGGAAGCCGCCGGGATCACCCAGGCGGCTTTTTTGTTACTCCTTGGTGCGGGAGGTTGGGAGGGGGTGTCGAAACTGCGCCTCCTGCACTTGCTGACCAGGTCATGCTGACTCTCTACGACAATTACACGCGCACGCTGCGCACATTCGAGCCGCTGAAGGCAGGAGAGGTCGGCCTCTACACGTGTGGCCCGACCGTGTACGACTATCAGCACATCGGCAACTTCCGCACGTTCCTGTTCGAAGACGTGCTGAAACGTGTGCTCGAATGGAACGGCTATGCGGTCAGGCACGTCATGAACATCACCGACGTCGGGCACCTGACATCGGACGCCGACACGGGCGAAGACAAGATGGAGGCCGGTTCGCGGCGCACCGGCAAGACAGCGTGGCAGATCGCCGAACTCTATACCGGGGATTTCCTCGCCGACATGGCGGCGCTCAATATCGAGCGCCCGACAATCCTCTGCCGTGCGACCGACCACATCCGTGAACAAATCGAGTTCGTCGCCGACATCGAGAAGAACGGTTACGCCTATCGAACGTCGGATGGCATGTATTTCGACACCAGCCGGCAGCCCAGCTACGGCTATCTGGCGCGGCTGGACCGAGCCGGACTCGAGGCCGGCAAGCGCGTCGATCTTGGAGAGAAGAAAAGCCCCACCGATTTTGCGTTGTGGAAATTTTCGACACCCGGCGAAAAACGCCAGATGGAATGGCCAAGCCCGTGGGGCATCGGTTTTCCGGGCTGGCACATCGAATGCTCGGCCATGGCGCAGAAGTACCTCGGTGAATACTTCGACATCCACTGCGGAGGCGAGGACCACATTCCGGTGCATCACACGAACGAGATCGCGCAGACCGAGGCTCGCGTCGGCACGCGTCTCGCGAATTTCTGGATGCACGGGTATTTTCTGCTTTCGAACGATGCCAAGATGGCCAAGTCGGCCGGCGAATTCCTGCGCCTGAAAGCGCTGACCGACCGCGGCTACGATCCGCTCGCGTACCGCTATTTGTGCCTGACCGCCCATTACCGAACGCAGATGAATTTCACGTGGGATGCCCTCGATGCCGCGACGACGGCACTCGAGCGTCTGCGCAATGGCGTCTTCAGCTTGGATGCGACCGGAGAACCGGACGCAAGTTACGTTGAGCGCTTCGGTGCCGAGCTCAATGCCGACCTCAACACGCCGCGGGCGATGGCGCTCGCATGGGAAGTGCTGCGCGGCAATCTGCCCGCAGCCGCGAAGAAGGCGACGCTGCTCGCGTTCGATCGCGTCTTCGGCCTCGGTCTCGCAGCGTGGCGACCGTTGACCGAGACGATTCCGGAGAGAGTGCAGGAACTCGCGGCGGCGCGTGCGGCGGCGCGCGCGGCTAGACAATTTGCAGAGGCGGACCGGCTGCGCCTGACGCTGCACGAACTGGGCTGGGAAATGGAAGACGGCGCAGAGGGCTACGCGCTCAAGCGGCGCTCGCCGGGTTCGTCATGAAGCGCGCCGTTTTGCAGGTGAACCTGCTTTCGCTCGCCGGTTCTATGGCGGCGGGCGCTTCGCTATTCGGAGCGATCGACCAGACGCGCGGCGGATCTCAATAGAGTCGCTGGATCGGTCCGCTGTACACCACAGGGCCAGTTGGCAATCCCGTGGGCGAGCCGCCACGTGGCTCGAGGCTGACGGCCAGAGCGGGAATCTGCGCCAGTGCCGCGTCGGCGGGTCCGGACAGCGCAATCTGGACGATTCCCGACGGTGCGATCAGTCCCAGCGAGCGCGGATTGCCTGCCGCAGGCAACGCCCACAGCTGCAACGTACGATCCGCAGCGATGTCGACCGGGGCAACCACTTTGATCCGCAGCGTACGGCTCGTCCGATCGGCCGTGGCGATCAGCACCGGTTTGGCATCGGTCCCTGCAAGCACGGCGACCAGGGTTTGCTCCGGGCGCTCCGGCTGGGGCGCCAGAAGCACGATCGAAAGTGCCATCGCTGTCGCGAAGCCGGCAAGCGTCAAGGCTCGCCACAAGCCGAGATTCGCCCAGAGCGACGGCGCCGCGGCAACCGATTTCCGGTCACCTTGCACCCGCGCCAGGATGCGCGACCATACGTAAGCCGGCGGCGCTACCGGTGCAATGCTTTCCGCGAACGGCAGCAAGCGTGCCTCCCACGCGTTCACCGCGTCGGTGATGCCGCGGTCGACGCCGATCAATCGGGCGAAGCGCGCGCGCGCACGCCGCGAAAGCGTGCCCAGCACATACTGGCCGGCGAGGGCGTCGGCGCGTTCGGGCGTGCTGTAGTTCATCGCGGCGGAACGTTCAGCGCGCGATGCCGGCGGCTTCGAGGCAGGATTTCAGGCGTTCCAGACCGCGCCGGACCCACGATTTCACGGTACCGAGCGGCTCATTGAGGTGTGCCGCAAGTTCGGAGTGCGACAGGCCGCGATAGAAGGCAAGGGCCAGCGCCTGCTTTTGTCCGGCTTCCAGGGCTTCCACACAGCCCTTGACGGCGCGCGCGTCGGCGCCGGAGACGAGCATCTCCAGCGGGGTTGGACCATCGTCGCGCAGCGTCATGCCTTCGTCCTCGTCGTCGATCGTTACCGTGTCCGGCTCACGCCGCCGCAGTTGATCCAGGCAGCGGTTGCGCACGATGCTGGTAAGCCACGTGAACGGCTGGCTCTTGGCGGCAACGTACGAGCCGGCATGGTTCCAGATGCTGATGAAGGACTCCTGTAGCACCTCTTCCGCGGCTGCTGATTCCCTCAATATACGCAGGGCGACGGCGTACAGATGCGCGGAAGTGAGGCGGTAGAGCTCCGCAAAAGCGCCCTGGTCGGCCAACGCCGTGCGCGCCAGCAGCTCCATGAGCCGCGCGCTCCTCTCCAGCTGTTTGACCGAATCCGCGGGCATTGTCTGTCGTCCTGCTATGCGCGCCCGCGATCCTTGCGCCAAAGCACGTCGGGCTGGCCCGCGTGGCGATTGAGTACCCGGGCTGCGACGAAGAGGAGGTCGGAGAGGCGGTTGAGGTACTTGCGCAGTGGCTCCCCTACCTCCGTGGAGCCCCCGAGGTGCACGAGCGAGCGCTCCGCGCGACGACATACCGTGCGCGCCACGTGTGCGATGCTTGCGGCACGGCTGCCTCCAGGCAGGATGAACTCCTTCAGCGGCGGCAAGTCGGCGTTGAAGCGTTCGACCGCGTCTTCGAGGCGCATCACATGCGCGTCGCCAACGGCAGAATAGCCCGGGATGGACAGTTCACCGCCAAAGTCGAACAGATCGTGCTGGACCTCGACCAGGCACGTTGCAACGTCTGCCGGAAGGGGTTCTGCGAGAAGGGTGCCGAGCACGGAATTGAGTTCGTCGACGGCGCCGATGACCTCGATGCGCGCCGAATCCTTCGGCACACGCGACCCGTCGCCGAGGCCGGTGGTTCCGGCGTCGCCGGTGCGGGTCACGATCTTGGAAAGACGGTTGCCCATTAGGTCACCGCGTGAGTGGAACAGGTCGAGGAATCGAGCATAGAGAATACGCGTTCACCGGGCAAGCCACGCCAGGCGCCCGACGCATGGCGCCCGCTACTCGGTCAATCATACGTTCGCGGGTCGTGAATGGATGCAGGAGTCAAATCCACCGGCATTGGTGTTTTGAGAGGGATTCGGTACCATGTGGCAGGCATCCCATGGCGACACGCAATCCATTCGAACAGGATCTGGATCGGAACGCGGCGAACTACACGCCGCTGTCGCCGGTGTCGCTGATCGCGCGCACCGCGTACGTCTACCCGCAGCAGCTCGCGGTAGTGCACGGCGACCGCCGTTACACCTGGGCCGAGACGTATGCGCGCTCACGGCGCCTTGCGTCTTCGCTCGTGCGGGAGGGCATCGGCATCGGCGACACCGTTGCGCTCATGGCGGCGAACACGCCGGAGATGGTCGAGGCGCATTTCGGCGTGCCGATGACCGGTGGCGTGCTCAACACGCTGAACACCCGGCTCGATGCCGACGCCATTGCGTTCATGCTCCAGCATGGCGGCGCCAAAGTGTTGATTACCGACACCGAGTTCTCGCCCATCATCGAGCGCGCGCTGGCGCAACTCACGACCAGGCCCAAAGTCATCGAGATCGACGATCCGCAGGGCCCGGGCGGCAAGCGGCTGGCCGCGGTCGAATACGAGGGCTTCATCGCCAACGGCGACACCGGCTTCGAGTGGAAGCACCCGACCGACGAGTGGAATTCGATTTCGCTCAACTATACGTCGGGAACCACCGGCAACCCCAAGGGCGTCGTCTACCACCACCGCGGCGCGTACCTGAATGCGCTGTCGAACATCATCGACTGGGGCATGCCGCGGCACGCCGTGTATCTGTGGACGCTGCCGATGTTCCATTGCAACGGCTGGTGCTTTCCCTGGACCATGGCCGCCAACGCCGGAACCAACGTCTGTCTACGCCGCGTCGAAGCCGCGGCGATTTTCGATGCGATCCGGGAGCACAAGGTCACCCATTACTGCGGTGCCCCGATCGTGCACGCGATGCTGATCAACGCCCCGCCGGAGCTGCGTGAAGGCATCACGCACAAAGTGCACGCGCTGGTCGCCGCGGCCGCACCTCCCGCGTCGGTGATCGAAGGCATGGAGCGCATGGGCTTCGACATCACGCACGTGTACGGGCTCACCGAAACCTACGGTCCCGCCGCGGTATGCGCCAAGCACGACGCGTGGGACACGCTCGACATTGCCGCGCGCACGGAGCGCAACGGCCGGCAAGGAGTGCGCTACACGTGCGAGGAAGGCATGACGGTGCTCGATCCGGAAACGATGGAAGAGGTGCCGTGGGACAACGAGACCATGGGCGAGATCATGTTCCGCGGCAACATCGTGATGAAAGGCTATCTCAAGAATACAGACGCCACCGCGGAAGCGTTTAGCGGCGGATGGTTTCACTCCGGTGACCTCGCGGTGATGCAGCCCGACGGCTACGTCAAGGTCAAGGATCGATCGAAGGACGTGATCATCTCGGGCGGCGAAAACATAAGTTCGCTGGAAGTCGAGGATGTACTCTACCGGCATCCCGCGGTGCTTGCAGCCGCCGTGGTTGCACAGCCTGATCCAAAGTGGGGGGAGACGCCATGCGCATTCGTCGAGATCAGACCGGCCGCAGAAGTCACCGAGGCCGAACTGATCGAGCATTGCCGCCAGCATCTGGCGCGGTTCAAGGCGCCCAAGAAGGTGGTTTTCGGTGAGTTGCCGAAGACGTCGACAGGCAAGATCCAGAAATTCCTGCTGCGAGAGCGGGCCCGGTCGACGACTGCGATCGAGTAGTGCGCCGAATCGCGGCGCGGAGACGCGCAAGCTGCGCAGCAAGATCTCTTTTTCCTTCCACGGCGTTTTCGGATCGTAGACTTCCGCACGCTAAAGGATTGCCATGAATGCTCCCCTGGAAGCCAGCCTTCTTCCATACGTATTGCGCGACACCCGCGACGGCGTTGTAACGCTTACGCTCAATCGCGGCGATCGCTTCAATCCGCTGTCGCACGCGATGATCGCTGCGCTCCAGGCGGAGCTCGATGCGATCGCCATGGACCCCACGGTCCGCAGCGTGGTGCTCGCCGCCAATGGCAAGGGATTTTGCGCTGGGCACGACCTCAAGGAGCTGCGCGCGCACTCGGACCTGGCATGGCAGCAGACGCTGTTCACGGATTGCGAGAAGCTCATGCTTGCGTTGACGCGTCTGCCGCAGCCGGTCATCGCGCGCGTGCACGGCCTCGCCACCGCGGCGGGCTGCCAGCTGGTGTCGATGTGCGACCTCGCCGTCGCCGCGGATACGGCCAAATTTGCCCTTCCCGGCGTAAACGTCGGTGTATTCTGCACGACGCCCGCCGTCGGCGTCGCGCGCAACGTCGCGCGCAAGCGGGTGATGGAAATGCTGTTGACGGGGGAGCCCATCGACGCCGCGACCGCGTTGGCGTGGGGATTGGTCAATCGCGTCGTGCCGGTGGCCGACCTCGACGCCGCCATTGCCCATTTCACGCGGCTGATCGGCGCGCGCAGCGCACGCCTCATCGGCCGGGGCAAACAGGCGTTTTACCGCCAGGTCGACCTTGGTCTCGAGGCAGCTTATGCGGAAGTTGGCGGGACCATGGCGCGCAGCCTGCTCGATGCGCACGCGCATGAGGGGATCGACGCGTTTGTCGAAAAGCGGGCACCGCGCTGGGTTGAATAATCCCGTCGCCATTGCCAAGGCAGGGGTCAATGGGGATAATCGCGCGGACATCGACTCTGGGGGGCGCCACACGCAGTCCGTGGCAGTCATGACCGAAGACATCATTCTCGAGACACGCGGACTGACCAAGGAATTCAAGGGATTCGTCGCCGTCAACGGTGTCGACTTGCGCGTGAAGCGCGGCACTATTCATGCGTTGATCGGGCCTAACGGCGCGGGCAAAACGACCTGCTTCAATCTGCTGACGCACTTCCTGACGCCGACTCGCGGCCAGATCGTCTACAACGGGCGGGAGATCACGGGGGCGCGCCCTTCGGCCATCGCGCGCATGGGCATGGTGCGCTCGTTCCAGATTTCGGCCACATTCCCCCACCTGACGGTGCTCGAGAACGTGCGCATTGCGTTGCAGCGCAAACGCGGCCACTCGTTCGACTTCTGGCGCTCGGCACGAACGCTGAACGTTCTCGATGCCCGGGCGCACGAGCTCCTCGACGCAGTCGGGCTGTCCACGTTCGCGCAAACGCCCGCGGTGGAATTGTCCTATGGCCGCAAGCGCGCGCTCGAAATTGCGACGACCCTCGCATTGGATCCCGAAATGATGCTGCTCGACGAGCCGACCGCCGGCATGGCGCACGAGGACGTCGAACGAATCGCGGCGCTGATCCGGACGGTCGCGGCGAACCGCACGGTGCTCATGGTCGAGCACAACCTTTCGGTCGTGGCGACGCTTTCCGATCACATTACTGTCCTCGCACGCGGCCAGGTTCTCGCGCAGGGCGACTATGCGTCGGTGTCGAAGAATCCTGACGTGGTGCAGGCCTATCTGGGAACCGCCCATGCCTGACGGCGCGATGCTCGGCGTTCGCGACTTGCATTCGTGGTACGGCGAATCGCACATTCTCCACGGCGCGTCGTTCGACGTCGCACGCGGCGAGGTGGTGACGCTGCTCGGACGCAACGGCGCCGGCAAGACCACGACGCTAAAGTCGATCATGGGCATGGTGACACAGCGCAAAGGGTCCGTGAAATTCGACGCCGCGGAGACCATCGGGCTGGCCTCGAACCAGATCGCCAAGCTCGGCATCGCGATCTGTCCCGAGGAACGCGGCATTTTCGCCAGTCTGGACGTCGAGGAGAACCTGCTGTTGCCGCCTCAGGTCAAGGAAGGGGGTCTGTCGGTTGCGCAGATTTTCGAGTTGTTCCCCAATCTGAAGGAGCGCCTCCACAGCCAGGGCACGAAATTGTCCGGAGGCGAGCAGCAGATGCTCGCGATCGGGCGTATTCTGCGCACGGGCGCGCATTTTCTGATGCTCGACGAGCCGACCGAAGGATTGGCGCCGGTGATCGTACAGCAGATCGGTCGTACGATCGGGGCGCTGAAGCAGAAGGGATTCACGATCCTTCTGGTCGAGCAGAACTTCCGGTTCGCGGCTACGGTCGCCGATCGGCATTACGTGATGGAGCGTGGGCAGATCGTGGACATGATCCCGAATGCCGAGCTGGACGCGAACATGAACAAGCTGCACGAGTATCTGGGCGTCTGATGACGCCTGACGATGATGATCAATCGATGGAGAAAGCATGAAGGCATTCAGACGTAGTTTGCAGGTACTGGCTCTTGCCGGCCTCGCAGGAGTAGCTCAGGCGCAGGTTTCGGATGGCATCGTCAAGATCGGTGTGCTGACGGACATGTCGAGTCTCTACACGGACATCGGAGGCGCGGGCTCGGTAGTCGCGGCAAAAATGGCGATCGAGGACTCGGGCATCGAGAAGCGCGGGTACAAGGTCGAGGTGATTTCCGCCGATCATCAGAACAAGCCGGACGTCGGCTCGAATATCGCGCGCCAGTGGTATGACGTTGATAAGGTCGATGTGATTGTCGACGTGCCGAACTCGGGCGTGGCGCTGGCCGTGAATCAGATCACGAAGGACAAGGGCAAGGCATTCCTTGTGTCGGGCGCTGCGTCGTCAGATCTTACGGGTAAAGCCTGCACGCCGAATACGGTGCATTGGACGTACGACACCTGGATGCTCGCCAACGGCACCGGCAGCTCGATCGTGAAGACGGGCGGGGATACGTGGTTCTTCCTTACCGCAGACTATGCTTTCGGTCTGGCGCTCGAGCGCGACACGGAAGCCGTGGTCCTGAAGAACGGCGGGAAAGTGCTCGGGAAGGTCCGGCATCCTCTGAACACGCAGGATTTCTCGTCCTTCCTGCTGCAGGCGCAGTCGTCGAAAGCCAAGATCGTCGGATTGGCCAATGCCGGCGGCGACACGACGAACTCGATCAAGCAGGCAGCCGAGTTCGGCATCGTGAAGGGCGGCCAGAATCTGGCGGGTCTGCTGGTGTTCCTCACCGACGTCCACGCACTCGGACTGCCGACGGCGCAGGGCCTCGATCGTGACCAATACGTTCTACTGGGACTCGAACGATCAGACGCGCGCGTTCTCGAAGCGCTTTGCCGCCGTCAACAAGGATATTCATCCGACGATGGTTCACGCCGGCGTGTACGCCGCGGTGCTGCACTACCTGAAAGCCGTCGAGGCCCTCAAGAGCGACGATGGCACCAAGGTGATCGCCAAGATGAAAGAAATGCCGACCGACGATCCGCTCTTCGGCAAGGGCACGATCCGCGCTGACGGCCGCAAGATCCACCCGGCATATCTGGTCGAGGTCAAGAAGCCGTCGGAATCAAAGGGGCCATGGGACTATTACAAGGTTCGGGCGACCATCCCGGCTGACCAGGCGTTCCGCCCGCTTGCCGACGGCGATTGTCCGCTGGTCAAGAAGTGAAAAGGATGCTTGATTCCCGCGGAAGCGGGATTCCGCGGATCTGCTGTACGATCACGGCTGATCGCACGTCGATGAACGAAATTTTCGGCATACCGACGCAAGCCCTCTTCGGCCAGCTGCTGATCGGGCTGATCAACGGCTCGTTCTACGCGCTGTTGTCGCTCGGGCTGGCGGTGATTTTTGGTTTGCTGAACATCATCAACTTCACGCACGGTGCGCAGTACATGCTCGGCGCGTTTTGCGCGTGGCTGCTGCTGGAGAAATGGGGCATCGGCTACTGGTGGTCGCTGCTGATCGCGCCGCTCGTCATCGGCGCAACCGGGGTCCTCATCGAGCGCACGATGCTCTCGCGGCTGTACAAGCTCGATCATTTGTACGGGCTGCTCCTGACGTTCGGCCTGGCGCTGATCTTCCAGGGCGTGTTTACGAACTACTACGGCAGCTCCGGCCAGCCGTATCGCCTGCCGGAGGAATTCGCCGGCGCCTTCAATCTCGGCTTCATGTTTCTGCCCAAGTATCGGGCGTGGGTGGTCGTCGCATCGGCGCTGGTCTGCATTGGCACATGGTTCGTCATCGAGCGCACCAAGCTCGGCTCGTATTTGCGCGCCGCGACCGAGAATCCGACGCTGGTCCAGGCCTTCGGCATCAACGTTCCGCGCATGATCACGCTGACGTATGGGTTTGGCGTTGCTCTGGCGGCGTTCGCGGGCGTCATGGCCGCGCCAATCTATCAGGTCAATCCGCAAATGGGTGCCAACCTGATCATCGTCGTGTTCGCAGTGGTCGTGATCGGCGGGATGGGCTCCATTCTCGGCGCGGTCATCACCGGATTCGGGCTCGGCATCGTCGAAGGCCTGACCAAGGTGTTCTATCCGGAAGCGTCGAATACCGTGATTTTCGTGATCATGGTGATCGTTCTGATTCTCCGGCCTGCAGGCTTGTTCGGGAAGGAGCGATGAACGATGGCTGATGCCAGTCCGGCGGTGATCGTCACGCCCCAACCGACCACGGCGCTGCGGGCAATCGGTGTAATGGCTGTGCTCTTCGCGATTGCGCCGCTGATCGGGTTCTATCCCGTGTTTCTCATGAAGGCGCTGTGCTTCGCGTTGTTCGCCTGTGCGTTCAACCTTCTGATCGGCTTCGGCGGGTTGCTGTCTTTCGGTCATGCGATGTTCCTTGGCAGCGCGGGATACGTTTGTGCGCATGCGGCCAAGGAATGGGGCTGGCCGCCCGAGGCGGCAATCCTTGCCGGCACGATCGCCGCCATCGGCCTCGGACTGGTCGCTGGCGTACTGGCGATTCGCCGTCAGGGCATCTATTTCGCGATGATTACGCTGGCCTTGGCGCAGATGGTGTTCTTCTTCTGTCTGCAGGCGCCGTTCACGCACGGCGAGGACGGCATTCAATCGGTCCCGCGAGGCAAGCTTTTCGGGCTGCTCGACCTGAACAACACGCTTGTGATGTATTACGTGGTGCTGGCGATATTCCTTGCGGCGTTCCTGCTCATCTATCGCACCGTTCACTCGCCGTTCGGAAACGTGCTCAAGGCCATACGCGAGAACGAGCCGCGCGCCATCTCGCTGGGCTACGATGTCGATCGTTACAAGTTGCTGGCGTTCGTGCTCTCCGCGGGACTGGCTGGACTTGCCGGCGCAACGAAAGCGATCGTGTTCCAGCTCGCGTCGCTGACGGATGTGCACTGGTCGATGTCGGGTGAGGTCGTGTTGATGACTCTGCTGGGCGGAATGGGCACGATATTCGGTCCTGTCGTCGGCGCGTTCGTCATCATCGGGCTCGAGAACTATCTGGCCGCATTTGGGCAATGGGTGACGGTCATCACCGGCGCGATCTTCGTGGTGTGCGTACTCGCATTTCGGCGTGGTATCGTCGGCGAGATCGCGGCATGGTGGGCCCGGCGCGCCAGGCAATAGCGTTCGCTGGATTGATCGGCGCGATGCTCGTGGCGCCCGCGCACAGCGGCGCCGAATCCCTGAGCGTCGTGGGTGCGTGCCGAGGCGGCGCCCCGAACGGTGCATACGAACTGCGCGGGCTTGACGGGCATTTGCGCGCCGTCGGGGCGTTCGCGTCGGGCCGCAAGACCGGGACTTTCGTCTTCTGGACGGCCTCGGGGGCGCGCAGCGCGGTCATCCCCTACGACAACGACGCCCGAACCGGCACGGTAGCGCTGTGGTACACAGGCGCCCGGCGCGAGCTGGGGCGTAAGCTCGAAGCGCCCTACGTCGAAAACGTCCTGCACGGCGTGCTGCGTTCCTATCACCCCGACGGTACCCTGCGCACGGAATGCCGTTACGAACACGGCGAGCTCGTCAGCGCGCAGGCTTGGGACACCCGTGGGTCTGTACTGACCGGGGAGCAGGCGCGAAAGCTGGCGACACGCGACGTCGAGGCCAATAATCATTCGCTGGCCCAATTCGATGCAACGATCCGGGCTAATTTGCCACGGTGCGAGTAACGATTTCGGCCCGAAACGCGTCCCGCAGTTGACCTCGGGACGTGGGCGCTCCATCATTGCCCCAGGGGCGGGGGGCTGGGCGGGCCGGATTTCCGGCGTTGCCGAGCAAGGATCGACCACGTTCAGGGAGATGCACATGCGCTTACTCGCCGCGATGGGACTGTTGTCTACAGCAGCGATGCTGATCGGCTGCCAGATCACGCCGCCCTCGGAATCCAGATTTTCCTCGCCGATATTCACGGATTTTGGCGACGTGATGGCCTGGCAGGACCGCGACCGGCCGCCGTACATCATGAGCTATCCCGATGAGACCATGTTCTTCTACCCGATCTATGGCCGTCCATTTCGGTCCGATCTGAATCTGCGGTCGATGAGTTGTAGCAGGGCCAAGGACGGGACCCTTATCGTCAGCGTGAGAGTCCAGAACATGGGCGCCGACATCATCCCGCCGAGGGAACAATTGTGGGGCGACGTTGGCGCGTTCCGGGTCGTCGCCTTGGTGACGTGGACTGGCGGCGAGCAGCAGGAAGTGAGCTCCAGCCTGCCGATGACGATGGGTGTTTCGTCAACTGTAACGATGGATCTCGCCAAGACCCATTACTTTGCCAAGGACGTCCAGCAGATCGACGTTCTGGTTGATCCCGACCAGGTCGTTCCCGATCCGATCCGCCAGAACAACCGGCTCACATGGCAAGGCACGATGAACGGGGATAGCCCGAGCTGCGACGTCGTACGCGCGTAACAAGCAAGGCGATTTCTGGCTCCGCCGGCGGTTCAAGTGACATGGCGCACACGATCGCGTGGAGCCCGCTGTCGTCGATGAAGTGCGCGCTGAACTCGAACGTGACGACATCAAGGTCGCATACGTGCGGGTGACGCCGGCGAACCGTATCGAAAAGGTGATCGATGGATCGATCGACATCGAGTGCGGGTCGACGACCAACGATATCGAGCGGCAGAAGCTGGTCGCCTTTTCGCCCGTCATTTTCGTCAGCGGAACCAAGCTGCTCGTACGCCGGTCGTCGAACATAAAGTCGTACCGTGACCTGCGCGACAAGACGGTCGTTCTGACCGAGGGGACGACCAACGAGAAAGCGATGCGCCTGCTGTCGGAGCGCGAAAAGCTTGGCATGAAATTCATGATGACACCCGATCACGCCGACTCGTTTCGCAAGCTCACTGCCGGCCAGGCGCACGCGTTCGCGACGGATGACGTGCTGTTGTACGGATTCGTTGCGCAGGCCGTGCGTCCGCTCGACTACGTGATCATGGGCGACTTCTTGTCGTACGACCCGTACGGGCTGATGTTCCGCAAGGACGACCCCGATTTCGGGGCAATCGTGCTGCGGACCTTCCAGAACCTGGCTGCAAGCCGCGACCTCGCGGACCTCTACGACAAATGGTTCGTGCGCAAGCTGCCAACGGGCGAGCATCTCGGGCTGACCATGAGTGCGCAGCTCAAGTCCATCTTCGAGGTTCTCGGGCAGCCCGAATAATCGGTCTGGTCGCGCCGCCAGCCCCCGCGGAGGGGCGTGACGGGCGCCGACCGTTCGCCGATAGTGACGGTCGGGGCGGCACTGCTTGGCGGTATAATTGTAGAAGTCGGCCAAGGGGCTACCCGCGCCCGGCGACACTCGAGTAAATCCACCTCAGGTATCCCCATGAAAATCCTCGTAGCCGTCAAGCGCGTCGTCGATTTCAATGTCAAGGTCCGCGTCAAGCCCGACGGCAGCGGCGTTGATACTGCCAACGTCAAGATGTCGATGAACCCGTTCGACGAAATCGCAGTCGAGGAAGCGATACGTCTGAAAGAAAAGGGCGTCGCGACCGAGATCGTTGCGGTGTCCTGCGGTATCACCGCGTGTCAGGAGACCCTCCGCACGGCGCTGGCGATCGGCGCGGATCGTGCGATCCTCGTCGAAACCGATGTCGAGCTGCAGCCGCTGGCGGTCGCCAAGCTGCTCAAGGCGCTGGTCGACAAGGAGCAGCCTCAGCTCGTGATTCTGGGCAAGCAGGCGATCGACGACGACGCCAACCAGGTCGGCCAAATGCTGGCAGCTCTTCTCGGCTGGCCACAGGCGACGTTCGCTTCCAAAGTCGACATCGCTTCGGGCAAAGCGACAGTCATGCGCGAAATCGATGGAGGACTGGAGACGCTGGCGATGCCGCTCCCGCTGGTCATCACGACCGATCTGCGGCTGAACGAGCCGCGTTACGCGACGCTGCCGAACATCATGAAGGCGAAGAAGAAACCGCTCGACACCGTCAAGCCCGATGCGTTGGGTGTCGATGTGACGCCGCGGTTGGCAACGCTCAAAGTCGTCGAGCCGCCCAAGCGCAAAGGCGGCGGCAAGGTCGCCGATGTCAAGGAACTGGTCGCCAAGCTGCGCACCGAAGCGAAAGTGATTTGAGCCCACCATGACCATACTCGTCATCGCCGAACACGATCATGCCGCGCTCAAGGGCGCGACGTTCAACACCATCACCGCCGCGCAAAAGGTCGGCGGCGACATTCACGTGCTGGTCGCCGGGCACAACGCGCAGGGTGCTGCCAAGGCGGCGACGCAGATCGCGGGCGTGGCCAAAGTGCTGCACGCCGACGCGCCGCAGCTCGCCGGACAGACTGCGGAAAACGTGGCTGCGCTGGTTGTCGGCCTCGCCGGTGCGTATTCGCACCTGCTGTTGCCAGCCACGGGTTTCGGCAAGAACGTGGCGCCGCGCATTGCGGCGCTGCTCGACGTCGCTCAGGTTTCCGACATCATCGCGGTCGAGTCGCCCGATACCTTCGTGCGTCCGATCTATGCGGGCAGCGCTTTCGCCACGGTGCAGTCAAAGGACGCCAAGAAGGTGATCACCGTGCGGGCGACCGGTTTCGACGCTGCCGCGGCAACCGGTGGCCAGGCTCCGGTCGAAACCGTCACGGCGCCAGCGGATTTCGGAAAGGTGGTCGTGGTGGGTCAGGAATTGACCAAGTCCGACCGGCCCGAACTCACCGGCGCACGCGTCGTCGTCTCCGGCGGGCGCGGCCTGCAAAACGGCGAGAACTTCAAGATGCTCGAAGTGCTGGCCCGCAAACTCAACGCTGCCCTGGGCGCGTCGCGTGCGGCCGTCGACGCCGGATTTGTTCCGAACGACTATCAGGTCGGGCAAACAGGCAAGATCGTTGCGCCTGACTTGTACATCGCGGTTGGCATTTCCGGCGCGATCCAGCATCTCGCTGGCATGAAGGACAGCAAGGTCATCGTCGCCATCAACAAGGATCCGGAGGCGCCGATTTTCCAGATCGCGGACTACGGCCTCGTGGGAGACCTGTTCCAGATCATCCCGGAGCTCACTGCCGAGCTCGGCTGAGGTTCTTGCAGCTGCCGTTCCGAATCCTTCATCAGGATAACTATTCGATGAGTGCCTACCACGCCCCGCTGAAAGACATGCTGTTCGTCATGAAGGAACTCGCCGGACTCGAGCAGGTAGGCAAGTTGCCTGGTTACGAAGATGCAACCGTCGATACGGTCACGGCAATCCTCGAGGAGGCGGCGAAATTTGCCACGGAGGTCCTCGACCCGCTGAACGCGGTCGGCGACCGCGAGGGATCAAAGTTGGTCGACGGCGGCTTCGTCAAGACGCCAACCGGCTTCAAGGAGGCGTACAAGCAGTTCACCGATAACGGCTGGAACGGGCTGACGAAGCATCCCGACCACGGCGGACAGGGGTTGCCGCAACTTGTTTCGACCGCCGTCGAGGAAATGTGGCACGGGGCCAATTTGGCATTCGCACTGTGTCCGCTGCTGACGCAGGGGGCGATCGAAGCGCTCGAGTTGGTCGGCTCCGACGAGCAAAAGGCGATGTACCTGCCGAAGATGGTCGAAGGTGTGTGGACCGGGACGATGAATCTCACCGAGCCGCAGGCGGGGTCGGATCTCGCCGCCGTGCGTACCCGCGCCGTGCCCCAGCCGGACGGCAGCTACAAGCTCTACGGCCAGAAGATCTTCATCACCTACGGGGACCAGGACTACACCGAGAACATCATCCACCTCGTGCTTGCGCGCACGCCGACAGCGCCGGAAGGCGTCAAGGGCATCTCACTGTTCGTTGTGCCCAAGTTCCTCGTGAAGCCCGACGGCAGCCTCGGTGCACGCAACGACGTTCACTGCGTGTCGCTCGAGCACAAACTTGGGATCCACGCCAGTCCGACGGCGGTGCTTGCGTACGGCGATCACGGCGGTGCCGTCGGTACTCTGGTCGGCGTCGAAAACCGCGGCCTCGAGTACATGTTCATCATGATGAATCTCGCGCGCTACTCGGTCGGCGTCGAAGGGATCGGCATTTCCGAGCGCGCGTATCAGCGGGCGCTGGCGTTTGCCAAGGATCGCATCCAGGGCCGCGCACCGGGACTCGACAAAACGGCGCCGACCGCAACGATCCTCCAGCATCCCGACGTACGCCGCATGCTGCTGACGATGAAGGCCTTAACCGAGTCCACGCGCGCCGTGGCGTGCGTCACCGGTGCCGCGATCGACAATGCGCTGCATCATCCCGACGCGGACGCGCGCAAGCGGCATCAGGCCTTTGTCGACTTCATGATTCCCATCGTGAAGGGCTGCAGCACCGAAGTGGCACAACAGGTGACTTACCTCGGCGTGCAGGTGCACGGGGGGATGGGATTCATCGAGGAAACAGGGGCGGCGCAGCACTATCGCGATGCGCGGATCACCACGATCTACGAAGGAACGACCGGCATTCAGGCCAACGACCTGATCGGGCGCAAGACTGCTCGTGACGGGGGGGCGGCCGCGCGCGCGATTCTCGCAGACGTGTCCAAGGTTGCCGCGCGATGCTCGGCCTCTGCCGATGCCGACCTCAAGGCCATCGGGGCCGGGCTCAGCTCGGCGGCGGCGTCGCTGGGCAAGGCTGTCGACTGGCTCGTGGCCAGCTACGCGGCCTCGACGCGCGCCGCGCACGCTGCCGCCGTGCCCTATCTGCAGATGTGGGGCTTGGTCGCCGGCGGTTGGCAACTTGCGCGCGCCGCTCTGATTGCATCGAAACATCTGGCCGAAGGCGCGGCCGACGCAAGTTTCTACCAAGGGAAGATCGCCACGACGCGGTTCTACGCCGACTGCCTCCTGCCGCAGGCCGAGGCGCTCGGGTATGCGATCACGCGCGGCAGCGAATCGGTCCTGGCGCTCGCCGACGAGCAGTTCTGATGCTCAGGGGGTCACGTTAGCATCGCGCGCTCCAGCGCGTCGTAGATCCCGGGGGCAGAAGCGATGATCGCGCCGCCGGAGGCGAGACCGCCCGCGCCTGGATAGGCATGGGTGCGGCCACCGGCCGCCTCCACCAGCAGCAATCCGGCAAGCGCATCCCACGGGTGCATGTGCGGCTCGAGATAGGCATCGAAACGTCCCGCCGCGACGTGAGCCAGCATCAGTGCGCCCGCGCCCATGTCTTTCACCGCGGCACCCGCTTCATGCAATCTGCGCTTGAGTTGCAGATGCGCGTCGAGCGAATGGCGCGGGATGTGGCCAGCGCAGACCATGGCCCTGTCGAGATCGTCGCATCTTGACACCTTCATCCGGGTGTCATTGCAGTATGCGCCGCCGCTCTTGGTCCCCCAGAACAGTTCGTCCAGCGACGGATCGTAGATGACGCCAATTTGGCGGATGCCGTCGGCCAGAAAAGCCATCGACACGCACCAGTAGCGCACGCCGTGGACGAAATTGATCGTGCCGTCGATCGGGTCGACGAACCAGGCATGGGCACCCAGGTTCCCGCCGGCTTCCTCGCCAAGCATCGTGTCGTGCGGAAAGGTCTCGGCCAGGCGCGAGCGAATCAGCGCCTCCACTGCGTGATCGGCTGCGCTCACGAAATCCTGTGGACCCTTGGACTCGGTGATAAACGCGATTTCGTGCCGAAAATAGCGCAGCGCGAGTTTCCCGGCCTCGCGTGCGACTCGTTTGGCGAATTCCGCCCGCGAGCGAATAGCCTCGGGCGTCATGCTGCTGAGATCGGCACGACGCCGTGACGGGCGAGCGTCAACGACACCGGCGCGCCCGGCGCGAGCGGCCGGTCGACGGCCATGCTGATGACGAACAGGTCACCGACATCGGTGGTGATGGTGTATTCCATCACTCCGCCGATGTACGCGGCTTTACGCACCGTGCCCGCCAAGCCCGCATTGCCCGGAGCGCCGATCTCCACCGCCTCGGGTCGGATGGCAACTTCGACTGTCCCTGCCGGCAGATTGCGATGCGGCAAGCGAACCGACAGGGGACCGAGCGCAAGATCACCGAACCGATCGTCGACACGTGTGAGCTTGCCGCGCACGCGGTTGGCATCACCCATGAAGCCGGCCACGAACACGTCCTTCGGGTGCTCGTAGAGCTCGCGCGGCGCGCCTTCCTGAGCGATGGTCGCTTTGTTCATGACGATGATGCGATCCGATACCGCCATCGCCTCGGCCTGATCGTGGGTCACGTACACGACGGTCAGCGATAGTCGCTGCTGCAGGTCGCGGATCTCTTCGCGCATCTGTCGTCGCAGGCGCGCATCGAGATTCGACAGCGGTTCGTCGAACAGCAGTACCGAGGGCTCCAGCACCAGCGCGCGCGCCACCGCAACCCGCTGCTGCTGTCCCCCGGAAAGCTCGGACGGGAGGCGCTCGTCGAAGCCGGTGAGGCCAACGGTCGCCAATGCCGATTGCGCCTTGGAATGAACCGCTGGTTTGGGCAGCCCGGCAACGGTGAGGCCGTAGCCGACGTTTTCGAGCACGTTCATGTGCGGAAACAACGCGTAGCTCTGGAACACCATCGAGACGTCGCGCTCGGATGCCGGGATGCGCGTCACGTCGGCGCCGCCGATCATGATCGCGCCCGACGTCGGAAGCTCGAGCCCGGCGATCATGCGCAGGGTTGTCGTCTTGCCGCAGCCCGAAGGTCCGAGCAAGGTGACCAGGGAGCCGGCCGCGACCGTGAAGGAGATATCCTTGACTGCCGCAGCGTCGCCGTAGAGTTTGCTGACGTTGCGAAATTCGATCGAGGCGGCTTTCATGTGTTCGATTCAAGCCGCGCTGCCGGCCAATTGCCCCACAACGGTTGGTGCCATGCCCTGGCGACGACCGAGCCGCCGCACGCCGACCGCGCGCTGGATCAGCCAGATGATGAGCAGCATCAGCACGATCAACACCGACGAATAGGCGATCGACACGCCGTAGTCGCCATTGGTAACTCGGTTGATGATGTAGGTCGTCGCCCATTCGTATTCCGCGGAAACCAGGAAGACGATGGCTGACACCGTGGTCATCGAGCGCACGAAACTGTAGACCAGCGCCGCAACCACGGCGGGCCGGAGCAGCGGCAATAGAATTCGCCGCAGGGTCGTGAATCCACGTGCCCCGAGTGTCGTCGATGCCTCGTCGAGGCTCTTGTCGATCTGCGCCATCGAAGCCATGCCGGCGCGGACGCCGACAGGCATGTTGCGAAACACGTTGCACACGATAAGGATCAGCGCCGTGCCAGTAATCTCGATGGGTGGAACGTTGAAGGCGAGGATGTAGGACACGCCGATCACCGTGCCGGGAATCGCGAAACTCAGCAAAGTGCCGAATTCGAACGCGGACTGGCCGCGAAAGCGGTGGCGGGTCAGGATATACGCGGTCAGCAAGCCCAGCACGGCGGTGACTGGCGCCGCGATCGCGGACAGCTTGACCGTGGTCCAGAACGAACTCCAGGCGGTGCCGACCCACAGCAGTCCGTTGACCCCCGACTCGACGTCGAAGGCCTTGATATAGTGCTTGAGCGTAGGCGTGTAGGTACGGCCCCATTGCTCGACGAAACCGCCGACCGCGACCATCGAGTAGATGACCAGGGTCAGGACGATCCAGGGTATGGCCACCGTGTAACAGATCCGGCGCACGTTCTCGGGCAGCGGCGTCGGAAGTCCCGAATCACCCTTGCCGGACATTGCCGTATACACCTTGCGTCCAAGCACCCAACGTTGTGCGAAGAACGCGGCTAGGGCGAATCCGAGCAGCAGCAGCCCGAGTGCCGCAGCGCGTCCCTGGTCGAGCTGCGCGCCGACCACCGAATAGAACACTTCGGTCGCCAGCACGCCAAAATTGCCGCCGAGCACGATGGGATTGCCGAAGTCTGCAATCGATTCGATGAAACCGATCAGGAACGCGTTGGCGAGCCCCGGCCGCATCAGCGGCAGCGATACGTCGACGAAGGTGCGCCAGCGATTCGCGCGCAGTGTCTGTGCGGCTTCCTCCATGCTCGGTGACACGCCTTCCACGACACCGATCAGGACCAGGAATGCGATCGGCGTGAACGACAGCAGCTGTGCGAGTATCAGGCCCGGCAGGCCGTAGAACCACCGCGACGGCTCGATGCCCAGGCTCCACTCGAGAAATTGGTTGAGCACGCCAGAGCGGCCGAACAGCAGAATCAGCGCGAGTCCGATGACGAACGGCGGTGTGATGATCGGCAGGATCGACATCGCACGCAGCAGCTTCTTGAAACGGAAATTGGTACGTGCGACAACCAGCGCGAATGCCAGGCCGAGCGCGGTCGTGCCGGCGCCGCAGATCAGCGCGAGCAGCAGCGTGTTCCACGCCACACCACAGCGCGGACCGCCGGTCAGGCAGCCAAGGCCCCACACCTTCTGCTGCGTGAAGCGGCCGAGAAACGCGGCGAGCGAAAATGCTCCGCCGTCGTCTTCGAACGCGCTGACGAGAATATTGAGGACGGGATAGAACGTGAAGATCGCGGTGGACGCGAGGATTGCCACGATGCATCCGGCAATGAAGCCGTCGCCATTGAAATACCCGCGCTCGGCGAGGCCGAGTGAAAACATCATCGCGAACGCGGAGAGCGTGAGTGCCGCGCCGAGACCCATGCCGAGCTGGTTTCCGGTCAAGGGCCCCCAGGCGCGAGCCAGCGCGTCGAACGACCAGCCCTGCGCGCCGATCGCGAAGCCCTGGCCGAGTGTATAGACAAAGCCCGTCGCGCCCAGAAGCAGCAGCGCGTGCGCGCGCATGTCGCGGTCGGGCCGCGGCCACAGCAGCCAGGCGCCAGCGAGCAGCATCGCCCCGCCGGGGAGAAGCCAGATTCGGCCGTATTGCAATGCCTGCAGAAGCGCCGGTGCATTGGCCTTGCCCGTGAAGTCCCGCAGCCACCCGACCGACAATACAGTCCCATCGAGGGCGTACCAGGGCACGCACAGGAACCCGACGGCGCCGACGGCGAGCCAGAACGCGAGGGCGTTGCGGTTGAACCTCATTTCGCCGTCGCGTTGATGTCCTTCTCCCACCGCTCCAGCAGACGTTTGCGCTCGGCGGTCGATCCGTACTTGGCGCTGTCGTAGTCGATCAGCTTGATGTCGGAAAGATTCGGAACCTGCGGCGGCAGTTTCACATTGCGGTTAGTCGGAATGGCGTACTCGCCAACATCGAGACCGATTTTCTGCGCGTCGGGCGTCAGCGCCCAATCGAAGAATTTCTTCGCGTTGTCGAGGTTGCGCGCACCCTTAAGGATCGCCATCGAGCCGACTTCATAGCCGACGCCCTCGCACGGCAGGATCGCCTTGACTGGAAATCCACGCATGATTTCGTTGATGACGCCATGCAATACCGTGCTGCCGATGGCGGTCTCGCCGCGAGTCACTGCGGTCATTGGGCCGATACCAGACCGGGCATACTGGTTGACGTTGGCATTGAGCGCCTTCATGTACTTGAACGCCTCGTCTTCGCCGAATACCTGGACCAGTGATGCGAGCATCATGTAGGCGGTGCCCGATGAATTGGGATTCGACAGCATGACCTCGCCCTTGTAGATCGGTTTAGTCAAGTCGGCCCAGCATTTGGGGACAGGGAGTTTCCGGCGCTCGAAGAGCTCGGTGTTGTAGCCGAGCGCGAGGATGCCGCCGTAGACGCCGGCAACGCGATAGTTCGACACTTCCGCCTCGCGCTTCGCCCAGTCATGCAGCTGATCGAGGTTCGGCGACTTGTAGGTTTCGAGCAGGCCTTCTCCTGCCGCCTGCAGGAACGCATCACCCGGACCGGCCCACCAGATGTCGCCTTTCGGGTTGTTCGCTTCAGCTTTGATCTGTGCGAACAGCTCGCCGGTTGCCTTCTGCGTGACACTGACCTTGATGCCGGTGGCTTTTTCGAAGCCGATCGCCATACCTTGGCACCACGCCGTGTTCGGCGAGCTGCAATACATGGCCAGCGTTCCCTGCGCCAGGGCCGCGCTGGCGAGGACGGATACGGCGAGCCCGACGACCATCCTGCAGATCATGCGCAACTCCTGCAACCCGAACTTCGATCGCGCTTTCGGTGCGTGCGAAAATCCGCATCGGACGATGGCGCAACCTCGTCTAGGCCAAGCTATTTCGTGGTCGCGCCGCCGCCGACTTCCTTGTCCCATTTCTCGAGCAGGCGCTTGCGCTCGGCGGACGAGCCGTATTTGGCGAAGTTGTAGTCGATGAGCTTGATATCCGCCGGTTTCGGCGACAGTGGCGACACCGGCGTGCTGACATTCGACGGCAACTGAAATGACGACTTGGACTCGTACGACAGCTTCTGCGCGGCAGGTGTCAGCGCCCAGTCGTAGAATTTCTTGGCGTTTTCGAAATTGCGCGCACCCTTGATCAGCGACATCGAGCCGATCTCGTAGCCCGTTCCCTCGCATGGGGCGACGCTCTTGACCGGGAATCCCGCTTGCCCTTCGGTGACGACATCATGGATGAATGCGACCGCGACCATGTTCTCGCCACGCGCCGTCGCCTTGATCGGGCCGACGCCTTGACGGGAATAGTTGCTGATGTTGGTGTTCCAGTCCTTCAGCATCTTGAACGCTTCATCCTCGCCGAAGACCTGAACCAGCGTGGCAATGGCCGTATAAGCTGTGCCTGAGGCATTGGGATTCGCCATCTGCAAATCGCCCTTGTAAGCGGGCTTGCCCAGGTCCTTCCAGCACTCGGGAACTGGCGCCTTTTTCTTCGCGACCAGCTCGGTGTTGTAGCCCATGCCGAGGACGCCGAGGTAGAGACCGACCGTCTTGAAGCCGGACTGCTCGGCCTGGCGCTTCGCCCACGGCTGGAGCTGATCGAGCAGCGGCGACTTGTACGCTACCGTCAGGTCCTGTTCCGCAGCCTGCAGGTGAGGGTCGCCCGTCCCGCCATACCAGATGTCGTGTTTCGGATTGGCCTTTTCCGCGGCGACAGTCGCGAACGACTCGCCCGAGCCCATGAGAGTCAGCGCGACTTTGATGCCGGTGGCCTTCTCGAATTCCTTCGCGGCCATGTTGCACCATTCGGCTGCCATCGGGCATATGACGTTGACCTGCTGTTGTGCGGCGGCGGGCAGTGCCAGCGCGCTCAATGTCGCGGCAAGCAACCCGTTGCGTAGTAGCATGGGTTCTCTCTTGGAATCTGTCTTGTAATAATCCTGCAATAATCGGTGAAACCGCAGCATGGCGTCAACTCATGATTGACGTCGTGTCGTGCGATACATTCTTGCTACGATGACCTCGACCCGCTTCGGCATCGATCTGGGCGGTACGAAGACCGAAATTGTCGCGCTCGACGCCACGGGCCGGGAGGTTCTGCGCCGTCGCGTGGCGACGCCGCGAGACGATTATCAAGGTACGCTGGACATGATTGCGATGCTGGTGCGCGACGCCGAGACGGAACTCGGCTGTCGCGCCAGCATCGGCATCGGCACGCCCGGTTCACTGTCGCCCTCGACCGGATTGCTGCGCGGCGCGAATTCGGTGTGCCTCAACGGCAAGCCGATCAAGACCGATCTGCAATCACTCCTCGGACGCGAGGTGCGAATCGCCAACGATGCGAACTGCTTCGCCCTGTCGGAGGCAACTGACGGCGCTGGCTGTGACACCGAAGTCGTGTTCGGCGCAATACTCGGCACCGGCGTAGGATCCGGCATTGTCGTGCGTGGCCATGTGCTGTCGGGGCCCAATGCAATCGCGGGCGAGTGGGGCCACAACTCGTTGCCATGGCCAGACGACGACGAGCGGCCCGGTCCACCATGTTTTTGCGGCCAGTGGGGCTGCATCGAGACGTTTTTGTCGGGCCCCGGCCTGGAACGCGATCATCTCGCCGCGACGGGACATCGGCTGCCGGCGGAGAAGATCGTGCTATCTGCCGTGAATGGCGAGCCTGGAGCCACGGCGACGATGCTGCGCTATGAAGAGCGGCTGGCGAAGGCGCTCGCGCACGTCATCAATCTGCTCGATCCCGACGTGATCGTGCTGGGCGGCGGCATGTCGAACATCGATCGCCTCTACGTCAACGTTCCGGCGCAGTGGGGAAAGTGGGTATTCTCGGACCGCGTCGACACGCGGCTCGTCCGCCATTGGCACGGTGATTCGAGCGGCGTGCGCGGTGCCGCGTGGCTGTGGGGCCGATAGCCGCGCCACTACGTAGAGGAGATGCTCGCGGAGTAGGGGGAACAGTGCACTGGCTGGTCGGTGGTGCAGAGATGCGCATTGCGCTACGATGGCAAGCGAGCCGGCCATCGCCACGTTATATGAACATGCACACTTCGTGCCGGAATCTGTATTGCACCCAGATCGTCGCGGATTCGACAGCGCGCAACCGAGAGTGAACCTGCCATGAATTCTCCTGACGTGCTCGAACACGTGCCGCGCGAGTCGATGGACTACGACGTCGTCGTCGTCGGTGCCGGCCCGGCGGGTCTCTCGGCTGCGATTCGCCTCAAACAGCTGGCGGCACGGGCGGCCAGGGAAATTTCGGTCGTCGTGCTCGAAAAGGGGTCCGAGCCCGGCGCGCACATTCTGTCAGGCGCAGTGATGGATCCCCGGGCGATCGAAGAGCTCTTCCCCGACTGGCAGGAGCGCGGCGCGCCGCTTGGCACCCAGGTGACCGAGGATCGCTTCTACCTTCTGACCGAGAAGAAGGCGTACCTCAATCCGAACTGGCTGCTGCCGGACTGCTTCGTCAATGATGGCTACTACATCGTAAGCCTCGAGAATGTCGTGCGCTGGCTCGCGAAGCAGGCCGAGGAGCTCGGCGTCGAGATCTTCGCCGGATTTCCGGCAAGCGAGGTGTTGTACGACGACAAGGGCGCGGTGCGTGGTGTCGCGACGGGCAACATGGGCGTTGGCAAGGATGGCAAGCCGACCGCCAATTTCCAGCCCGGTGTCGAGCTCATCGGCAAGTACACGCTGTTTGCCGAAGGGGCGCGTGGCCATCTGGGCAAGCAGGTCATCGCGCGCTACCGCCTCGACGAGGGACGCGATCCGCAGACATGGGGCATCGGGATCAAGGAGATCTGGGAGATCGATCCGGCGAAACATGTACCGGGCCTCGTGCTGCACAGCGCCGGCTGGCCGCTGGACAACGCGACCTACGGCGGCGGCTTCATGTATCACTACGAAAATCATCAGGTTTCGCTCGGGCTCGTGGTCGGCCTGGGCTACACGAATCCCTACCTCGAGCCGTTCGAGGAATTCCAGCGCTACAAGACGCACCCGCTGCTTCGTTCTTTTCTCGAGGGCGGGAAGCGAATCGCATACGGCGCGCGCGCGATCAATGCGAGCGGTCTGCAGTCGCTGCCGAAACTGGTTTTTCCGGGCGGCGCTCTTGTCGGCTGCGATGCCGGCTTTCTCAACGCGCCGCGCATCAAGGGCTCGCACGCGGCAATCAAGACCGGCATGCTCGCCGCCGACGCCGCATTCGACGCGATCACGGCAGGTCGCGCGCGCGACGAGTTGGCGGCATATCCCGTCGCCTTCGAGGCGAGCTGGCTTCACGACGAGCTCCATCGCGCTCGCAACTTCAAGCCGTATCTCGACAAGGGGCTCGTGGTCGGCGCTGTGCTGTGGGGTGTCGACCAGCTTGTTTTCCGCGGCAAGGCACCGTGGACGCTTCACCGCAAGGTTCCCGATTACGCGAAGCTCAAGCCCGCCGCAGAATGCACGCCGATCGCGTATCCGAAACCTGATCAGGCAATCACCTTCGACAAGCTTTCGTCGGTCTATCTGTCGAACACGAATCACGAGGAAAACCAACCGGCGCACCTTACGCTCAAGGACCCCGTCGTGCCGGTGGCGGTTAATCTCGCGCGCTACGCCGGCCCCGAAGCGCGGTATTGCCCTGCCGGTGTGTACGAATTCGTTGCCGACGAACGCGGTTCCGGCCAGCGTCTGCAGATCAACTTCCAGAACTGCGTGCATTGCAAGACCTGCGACATCAAGGATCCGACACAAAACATCGTGTGGGTCACGCCCGAGGGCGGGGGCGGACCCAACTACGTTGGAATGTAGCAACCCATGCCTGTCCTGAGCGACCCATTGCGGCTTTCCTGCCGATGAGCCCTCTCGGGATTTCAGTACTCATGCTGGTCGCGTTCACAGGCTTCTTGTGGCTTGCCTGGCGCAAGCTCGCAATCGTTGCCGCGCTGCAGCCCGAGGTCCGTTGGGATCGTCCCGGCGCGCGTCTCAAGCGCATCTTTGTCCACGGATTGCTGCAATCGCGGATGATCTTCGGCGATTTGAAGGCTGGCTTGATGCACTGCGTGATCTTCCTGGGCTTCGTTGCGCTGCTTGCGCGCAAGGTACAGCTGATCGTTATCGGGTACCGGGAAGGGTTCGTCTACCCTGGCGTCGCCGGTGGGCTGTTCGCCGGGGCCAAGGATTTCATCGAGCTTGCCGTCCTCGCGGCAGTGGGCTATGCGTTCTGGCGGCGGTTCGTGGTCAAACCCGCGCGGCTGGAAGCCAACCGCGAGGCGGTGCTCATCCTGTCGCTGATCGCAGCGATCATGATCACCGATCTTCTGTTCGACGGCTTCCGCTTCGCCTTGCTCGCGGGCGCGGATCCTGGCATTGCCCACGAACGAAGTTACGCCGTGATCGGTAGTGCGTTGGCGGCGGCATTCGGCGGGTGGAGCGAGACCGCATTGCGCGCCGGCTATCACTCGCTCTACTGGCTGCAACTGCTGGCGGTGTTCGGATTCCTGGTGGTGCTGCCGCTGGGCGAGCACTTCCACATCGTTACCGGCGTACCGGGTCTGTTCTTTGCCAAACCGGGGCCATTGAATCGCGTGCCCTCGGTTGACCTGGACCGAGTGATGAACGCCGTCGACGGCGAGGAAATGAAGGTCGGCGTGCGGACTGCGCGGGATCTGCTGTGGAAAGATGCGTTCGACGCCTTCACTTGCACGGAATGTGGCCGATGCAAGGAGGCTTGCCCTACGTTCTTGACCGGCAAGCCGTTGGCGCTGAAGTGGGTGCATGACAGCGTCAAACAGCATCTCATGGAGAAACGACAGGCGATCGTCGCCGAACCTCCGTCGGCGGCTGCCGATGATCCGCTGCCGGCGCTGATAGGTGGTGTGATTGGCGAGGACACGCTGTGGGCGTGCACGACCTGTGGCTACTGCGAGACCGCATGTCCGATTGAACTCGAACATCTTGGCAAGTTCTATCGGATGCGCCAGCACCAGGTGATGATGGAGGGTGCGTTTCCGCGCGAACTGAAGGGGGTCTTCGACGCCTACGAGGTCCAGAGCAATCCATGGGGGCTCGCCGCCGATACGCGCGGCGCGTGGGCGAACGGATTGGATGTGCCGATCGTGAAGACTGCGGACGACGTCAAGGGACTCGACTATCTGTTCTACGTCGGATCCGCCGAGTCATTCGATCCGCGGGGGCAGAGGGTCGCCACCGCCTTCGTCAAGGTATTGCAGGAGGCACACGTCAGGTTCGGCATCCTCGGTGCTGCTGAGTCGTCGACAGGTGAGTGCGTGCGCCGCGCCGGTAACGAAATGCTATTCCAGCAATTGGCGGCCACGCTCGTTTCCACGCTCAACGGGCTCGGCGTGACGCGTATCGTCACCTGCGATCCGCATGCGTTCAATTCCCTCAAGAACGAATATCCGGAATTCGGCGGCCACTACGAAGTGATTCACCACACGCAGCTGATTGCACAGCTTCTCGCGGAAGGCCGGTTGAATGTGCGCCCGCAGTTCGAGCACGTCATCTATCATGAGCCGTGTTACCTGGGGCGGCACAACGGGGAGTATGAAGCACCCCGCGCGGTCATCCGCCGTCTGGTCAAGGACACTCCGCTCGAGTTTCCGCTAAACCGCACCAAGGCGATGTGCTGCGGCGCAGGGGGCGCACGGATGTGGATGGAGGAATCGATCGGAACGCGCATCAACGTGACTCGCGTTCGGCAAGCGTTGCCCCAGGCGCCGAAGGTTATCGCCACCGGCTGCCCATACTGCGCAGTGATGATGGCTGACGGCATCGGGGCACTCGACCAGGAAGGTAGGATTGCTACCCGCGATCTTGCCGAGCTCGTTGCCGAGGCAATGGAGCATCAGCCGCGCACTGGCACCGCGGATGCGCGAGCGCCAAATCAAAGTCCATCCTGAAGTAAGGGAAGACCCCTACGAGCGAGCTCGAACGGGATCGCGGCGGACAGTCCTTCTGAACTGCCACTGACAACGACACGGTATTCCATCACCTCGCGTGTCCGGCGGGTTTGCTTTGCGGTAAGCCGAACGCGCCGGCAGCGTCGATTATAATTCGCTTTCCCCCGCAGGTTCCCCGACGATCATGACCCGCGTACCCGTTCAAACGACCACCATCCCGATTCGCTGGGGAGACATGGACGCGCAGGGGCACGTCAACAACACGGTCTACTTTCGCTATATGGAACAGGCGCGCATCGAATGGCTGGGGCGCGTAGCCGAGCAAACTGGCGCGGGCCGTGGACCAGGGTCGGTCATTGTCAATGCGAGTTGCACGTTCATCGAACCCCTCGAGTATCCGGGAACGGTCGAAGTGCGGATGTTCATCGGCTCGCCCGGGCGTTCGAGTTTTGTCACGCACTACGAGTTGTGGGTCGGTGCCTGCAAGCATGCCGAAGGCGCCGCCAAGATTGTCTGGGTCGACCCGAAAACGCAGCGGTCGACGCCGCTGCCCGAAGCCGTGCGCGCTCTGCTTCGCTGAATGCGCTGACGACCATGACCGAACCTTTGTGGCGTCCGTCTGGCTCTCGCATAGAGCAGGCCAACATGACGGCATTCTCCGCGCGGGTCACAAGCGCGCACGACATTCCGTTGCCCGACTACACCGCGCTCTACACGTGGTCGGTCGCCGACCCCGAGTCATTCTGGCGCGAGCTGTGGGACTACGCCGGGGTGGTCGGCAAGGGAGGTGCGCGAGCCGTACAGGATCGAGACCGCATGCCCGGGGCGCGCTGGTTTCCCGATGCGACGCTCAACTATGCGGAGAACCTGCTTCGCCGGCACGCGCGCGATGACATCGGCGATGCACTTGTCTTCTGGGGCGAAGACAGGATCAAGCGACGCATGTCGCACGCGGAGCTCTATGCGAACGTCTCGCGGATGGCGCAGGCTCTTCGTGCCGCGGGTGTCGCGGCGGGAGATCGTGTCGCCGGATACCTGCCGAATATGCCAGAGGCGATCGTCGCGTTGCTCGCAGCCAGTGCAATCGGCGCCATCTGGTCGTCGGCGTCGCCAGACTTCGGCGTGCAGGGCGTGCTCGACCGCTTCGGGCAGATCGAACCCAAGATCCTGTTCACGGTCGACGGATATTGGTACAACGGCAAGTCGCAGCCGATCCTCGACAAGGTTGCGCGCATCGCCGAACGCCTGCCGTCGCTGCTGCGCGTAGTCGTAGCACCGTATCTCGGGGGCGCATCCCTCGCGTCCGACCACGCTGACCATATATCGCGAGCCGTTGCCTGGGACGATTTTCTGGCACCGCATGCTGCGGCCGCGATCGAATTCGAGCCATTGCCGTTCAATCATCCGTTGTACATCGTCTTTTCGTCGGGGACGACGGGCGTGCCAAAGTGCATCGTTCACGGCGCCGGCGGTACGCTCCTGCAGCACCTGAAAGAGCATCGCCTGCACAGCGACGTGAAGGCCGGCGATCGCCTGTTCTACTTCACGACCTGCGGCTGGATGATGTGGAACTGGCTCGTTTCAGGTCTGGCTTCGGGTGCGACGTTGCTGTTGTTCGACGGATCGCCGTTCGTCGATCGCGGCAGAGTTCTCTGGGACCTCGCCGAACAGGAAAACATGACGCACTTCGGCGCGTCCGCCAAGTACATCGATGCGATGAAAAAGGCCTGCCTCGTTCCGCGCAAGGATTACGCGCTCACCGCATTGCGCTCGTTGCTGTCGACCGGCAGCCCACTCTCGCCGGAGGGATTCGACTACGTTTACCAATGCATCAAGACCGATCTTTGCCTGTCGTCGATTTCAGGCGGGACCGACATCATCTCGTGTTTCGCGCTGGGCTGCCCGACGCGACCGGTGTGGCGTGGCGAGCTGCAGTGCCGCGGGTTGGGCCTGCGCGTGGACGTCTTTGATGCCGATGGCAAACCGGTGCGCCGGGAGAAGGGCGAACTGGTATGCACCGCATCGTTTCCCTCGATGCCGATCGGGTTCTGGAACGATCCCGGTGGCGCCAAGTACCATGCCGCGTACTTCGAGCGCTTCCCGGGTGTCTGGTGTCATGGGGATTTCGTCGAACTGACCGAGCACGACGGCATGATCATCTACGGCCGGTCGGACGCCACGCTCAATCCCGGGGGCGTACGCATCGGCACTGCCGAGATCTATCGGCAGGTCGAGCAGCTCGACGAGGTGACTGAGAGCATCGTCGTCGGCCAGGACTGGCCGCCCGGGGAGGTCGGCGACGTGCGCGTGGTGTTGTTCGTGCGCCTGCGCGACGGACTCGTGCTCGATGATGCGCTCGTGGAGCGCATCAAGAAGCACATTCGTACCAGCACGACGCCGCGGCACGTGCCAGCGAAAATCGTGCAAGTCACCGATATTCCGCGCACCAAGAGCGGCAAGATCGTCGAGCTCGCAGTACGCGATGTTATCTCCGGCAACGACGTGAATAACCTCGAGGCGCTGGCGAATCCCGAAGCGCTGGATCAGTTCCGCGACCGGGTAGAGCTCAAAACCTGATGCGCCCTGCCATCGCCGGATGCATGGACGCCCGATGCTGATCGACGCCGAACGTTCGCAGCTGCTCCTCATCGACCTGCAGGAAAAGATGGTGCCGGCGATCGCGGAGCAGGAGACGATCGTCGCGAACTGTCGCTGGCTGCTCGAGGTTGCGCAGATGATTGGCGTGCCCGTCGGCGCGATCGAGCAGTACCCGAAGGGGCTTGGACCACTGATTCCGGCGGTCCGCGAACTCCTTCCGCCTGGCGCGGTTGCGGCCAAGACCCGCTTCTCGGGTGTTGCCGCGGAGTGCATGGCGCAACTCCCCGGCAGCGACCGTGCCCAGGTCGTTGTCGCCGGCGTGGAAGCGCATGTGTGCGTGCTGCAGACGGTGCTGGATCTCTATCAGGAAGGAAAGGAAGTATTCGTGGTCGCGGATTGCGTTGGCTCACGTCACGCGCTCGACCGCGAAGTCGCGCTGGCCCGCATGCGCCAGGAGGGCGTGCGGATCGTATCGCGCGAAATGGTCGTCTTCGAGTGGCTGGGCGAGGCAGGGACGCCCCTGTTCAAGGCCGTCAACAAGGCCTTCCTCAAGTGAGGCTCTTGCGATGAACCTCGTCGCGATCGTGCTGACGCTCGCGCTCGAGCAATGGCGCGCGTTTCGCTGGCGCAGTGGCTTCGTGCAGCTGTTTCGTCGCTACGCACGGATGCTGGAGCAACGCTTCAACGCCGGCACCGCGCAACAAGGCGCGATCGCCGGCGCCCTCGCGCTGGCGCCTCCTGTCCTGTTCGCGGCGGCTGTTTATTGGGGACTCGATCAGGTCAATGCGTTGCTCGGGTTCGCATGGAACGTCGCGATCCTGTATCTGCTGGTCGGCTTCCGGCATTTCAGTCACGCCTTCGGCGCGATCGGAGAGGCGCTCAAGGCAGGTGACGTGATCGCCGCGCGCAAGCGCCTCGTCGCCTGGCGTGGCAGCGACGCGACCGGTGCAGCCGCCGGCGAAATTCCGAAACTGGCGATCGAACGCGGCTTGCTCGATGCTTACCGGTATGTGTTCGGCACGTTATTCTGGTTTCTCGTCGTGCCAGGGCCAGCCGGCGCCGTGTTCTACCGCTTGACGTCGCTGCTTGCCGAGCAGTGGCGCGGCGACGTCGACACGCCGATGGGCATTCAGCTGGCGCATTTCGGCCGCCCGATCGCGCGAATGCTGCACTGGCTCGATTGGATTCCCGTGCGTTTGACCGGGATCACCTTCGCGGTGGTCGGCGATTTTGAAGATGCCGTCTACTGCTGGCGCACGCAGGCCAGGCAATGGCCATCTGCGCACGACGGCATCCTGCTCGCCAGCGGTGCCGGTGCGCTGGGGTGCACGATCGGAGGAATGGTGACGACGGCAACCGGCGAGCCCGAGTTCCGACCGGAGCTGGGCATGGGCGACACGGCCGACGCCGATATCATGCCGAGCGCCACGGGACTGGCGTGGCGGGCGCTGTTGGTCTGGCTGGTCGTGCTGCTGCTGCTGACTCTCGCGTACTGGGCGCCTTAAGAAAAGCTACTGCGGAGGCGATCTGCTTTGTTGCTCGGCTGCTCGCAATCCTCACGTACGTCCATGTACGCTGCGGTTGCTCGCAACCTCGCGCCTCGCATCTCGCCTTCCTCGTGACGCTTTTCAGCACCCTGGCTAATCAGCTACGCCCAGGTTCGCGTGCGGCGCGCACTGTCTGCGAGCAATTGCCGCAGGAGCGTGATGCGCCATGGCTTGATTTCGCCGCGCTCAACTGCTTCCTGCACTGCGCAGCCCGGTTCCGAATCGTGGCGGCAGTTGCGAAACCGGCACTTACCGAGCAACGGGCGCAATTCCACGAAGGCGGACGCGATGTGCTCGGCGTCGAGATGCGCCAAGCCGAATTCCTGCATGCCGGGAGAATCGACGATCCAGCTGTTGGCATCGATCGGGTAGAGCGTCGTTTGCGTCGTCGTGTGGCGACCGGTTTGCAGCGCTGCCGAAATCTCGCCGATTTTCGCCGCCGCATCGGGCAGCAGTGCATTGATCAGCGTCGATTTGCCCATTCCCGATTGCCCGATCAGGACGCTGCGCTCCCCGATGAGCAACGGGGCGAGTTCGCGCGCATGGTTGCGCGCGCTGGTTCTGACGACGGTGTAGCCGAGGGCGATCAGCGGCGCCAGTCGCGGTTCGAGGGCCGCGAAGCCGGGGAGGTCGCTCTTGTTGGCTACCAGCACGAAGCGGCAGCCGCTGCTTTCGGCGGCGATCGTCCAGCGGTGCACGAGCTCGTCGTCGTACGGCGGGTCCGGCGCCACGATGCCCAGGATCTGCGTGACATTGGCCGCGACAAGCTTCTCGCGGTGCACGTCGGAGCGATAGCACAGCGTCGTGCGGGGCAGGAGATCCGTGATCACGCCGTCGCCGTTCGGCGAGATGTCGACCTCCACCCGATCGCCGCAGGCAATCGTCCGCGTGCGGCCGCGCAGGACGCAGAACGCGGCGCGTCCGTCGTCGAGCGCGACGGCGTAGTGACGGCGATGCGTCGAGATGACGAGCCCCGCGGCCGAGGTCACGGCGCGAGCTGGTCCGTTTTTGCCGCGCAGATGCAGTCGTTCAGCGTAACGCCACCGGCGTCGTGCGTCGACCAGTCGACTACGACGTTGCCGTAGTGAACCGATAGGTCGGGATGGTGATCCTGCGTGTTCGCCATCCAGGCCAGCGCATTCACGAAAGCAATCGTATGGTAGTAGTCCGGAAAACGAAATGTCTTGCGCAGACGCTTTTCCGAATGCTTCCAGGCGGGAAGTGCAGCCAGCCGTTGCTTCAATGCCGCTGGCGGAAGGAGCGGAGCACCAGGGCGGCAGTCGAGGGCAGCAAGGGCATTCGAGTCCGGAGCGGTAGCGCGAGCCATCGGCGTCTCCTTAGTGAAAATGGTAATACCGCTGGTTGAGATATGCGGCGAGATGTTCCTCTTCGTCGGGAACGTAGCCCGAGCCGAGCTCGATATTGCAATACCGGATCTGCTCCATCAGTTGTGCCGCCGAACGTACCTTTCGATCGGGACGCACGTACAAGTGATCGGCGTCGCCGTCGAAGCGGCGCGCATGGCACGCCACGCAGTCGCGCGCCGCCATCGACTCGCCGAGTTTGGCGTCGCCAGCCTTCAACGCATCCGTTGTTTCCCGCGCAAGAACTGGCGCGAACCAGGTCGCAGCGATGGCCGCGAGAAGGAGTCGGGTTGACATCTCAGCGGGTCTCCGCCGCCTCCAGACGTGCGATCCGTGCGGCCGCGGGTGGATGCGAATCATAGAACGCCGAGTGCAGCGGGTCTGGCGTCAACGTGCTGGCGTTGTCTTCGTAGAGCTTGACCAGCGCCGCAACCAGCGCGGACGGGGACGCATGGCGCGCGGCATAGGCGTCGGCCTCGAACTCATGCTTGCGCGAGTACAGCGACGCAAGCGGCGCTGCCAGGAACGTGAATACCGGCAATGCGAGCATGAACAACACCAGCGCCACGCCGTAGCGCGGTGCGGGCCCGGGCACTCCCAAGCCGGCGTAAAACCAGGGCTGACCGACGAGCCACCCCAGCAACGCAAGCACGATCAGACTACCGCCGGCGAACCATGCCGTTCGCTTGAGCACGTGCCTGAGTTTGAAGTGTCCCAGCTCGTGGGCGAGGACGGCCTCGACTTCGTCGACGTGCAGCCGTGAGAGCAGGGTATCGAAGAACACGATGCGCCGCGCTGCACCGAAGCCGGTGAAATACGCGTTGCCATGGCTCGAGCGCTTGGATCCATCCATGACGAACAGTCCCTTGGCCGCGAACTTGCAGCGCTCGAGCAGGCGCTCGATGCGGTCACGGATGCCGGCGTCGGTCAGTGGCTCGAACTTGTTGAACAGCGGTGCGATCAGCGTCGGATAGAGTGCCAGCACCAGCAGTTGGAACGCTATCCATGCGACCCAGGCGTAGAACCACCACAGCGAGCCCGCGCGCGCCATGAGCCACAGCACCAGTGTCAGCAATGGAATGCCCAGCGCGGCGCCGATCAACGCTCCCTTTGCCAGATCGATCAACCACAGGCGAAGCGTCATCCGATTGAAGCCGAAGCGCTGCTCGATGACGAACGTGCGGTACCAGGATAGCGGGAGTGCGACGAGTCCGCCGATCAATGCGACCGCGACAACGAGCGCGACGTCCTGTGCCAGTGTCCCGAGTGGTGTGCCGGCGATCCACGCCGCGAGCATCGCTATCCCACCGCCCAGCGTGAGGGCGAGGAGGACGCCGGCATCGACTAGCGCGTCGACGATCGAGAGGCGGGCGCGGGCCGCGGTGTAGTCGGCAGCCTTGCGATGCGCTTCCAGCGTGATGCGCCCGGCGAAATGCGCTGGCACGGCCGCTCGATGCAACTGCACGTGCCGGACCTGCCTTCGTGCAAGCCAGAGATGCAGCGCAACCGAGACGCCCAGCGCGATGAGGAAGATCGTGGAGAATTGCGTTGCGGATTGCGCCATGCGATGCAGTGCGTCGAGGTGTTGTGCGAGAATAGCGAACATTTTACGCCAACTTGGCCGCCGCCATGCCGCAGGACGCGAACCACTTGATCTGGATCGACATGGAAATGACCGGCCTCCGGCCGGAGATCGATCGGATCATCGAAGTCGCGCTCGTCGTCACCGACGGCAATCTGGTGACGGTGGCAGAGGCGCCGGTGCTGGTCGTGCGCCAGGACGAAGCCACGCTCGCCGGGATGGATTCATGGAATCAGGGAACGCACGCTCGCTCGGGGCTCATCGACAAGGTGAAAGCGTCAACGCTCGATGAGACGGTGGTGGAGGCGCGTCTGCTCGAGTTTCTGCGCGAGCATGTTCCACCAAAGATCTCACCGATGTGCGGCAATACGATCTGCCAGGACCGGCGGTTTCTCGCGCGCTGGATGCCGGCGCTGGAAGACTACTTCCATTATCGCAACCTCGACGTCTCGACGCTGAAGGAGTTGTGCAAACGCTGGCAGCCGGATATTGCGAAAGGCTGGGTGAAGCAGAGCAAGCACGAGGCGCTGGCGGATGTTTACGAATCCATCGAAGAACTGAAGTACTATCGCGCCACCTTCGTTCGCTCGTGAAATTCTGCAGCAACTGCGGCGCTTCTGCGCTCGAGTTTCGGGTGCCCGAAGGCGATACCCTTCCGCGCTACGTCTGCGCGCAGTGCGGGACGATCCACTACCAGAACCCCAAGATCGTCGTCGGCTGCCTGCCCGAGTGGGAGGGTAGCGTGCTGCTCTGCAAGCGCGCGATCGACCCGCGAAAAGGGCTCTGGACGCTGCCGGCGGGCTTCCTCGAAAACGGCGAGACACTCGCGGCGGGTGCGCTGCGCGAAACGCTGGAGGAAGCCAAGGCGCGCGTCGTCATCGATGGCCTCTACACGGTGATCAGTCTTCCGCATATCAGCCAGGTCTACGTGATGTTCCGTTGCCGGCTCGAGGACCTCGGTTTCGGGCCGGGAACCGAGAGTCTGGAAGTCGCGTTGTTTCGCGAGGAGGACATTCCGTGGGATCGGCTGGCTTTTCGCACAATCACACGCACGCTGCGCAACTATTTCCTCGATCGCAAGCTCGGGCGTTTTCCGGTGCATGTCAGCGCGATCGATCGACGCACCCGGTCAAACCGGAACGCACGGGCGCGGCGTAGGCTGCCCCTGGCGGCAGGTCGACGCCGCTCGATGTGCACGGCAGCACGGTGATAACGTCGCCGTTGCGTGGCGACTCGCTGACCGCATCGGCCAGGTTGCTGCAGCGCTCATTCCAGCAGATGCGATAGTCCGCGGTATACGTCGAGAACGTAAGGCGCAGTTCGGGAAGGGGTTCGCGGGTGACCTGCCAGCGCCACCAACCGTTCTGCAGCTGGGCATCCGGGGGCGGTTCCATGCCGGCACCCATGCTCCGGACACGCGCGTCGGTCAACCTGAGCTGTCCGCCCTCGATGCGATAGTGCTCCTCCCAGCGCGATTTTTCGACCGAGTGATCCCACTCGAGGCTGAATTCGGTTGCGGGCAACACGGTACGGACGACGCCACCGAGCAGCAGGCAGACTGCGTCCACGTTGCGCGTCAGCCGGCCGTGACGATCGCCGCCGTACGGGTGCGCTACACGTGCCAGAGCGAATGAGGAGCGCACCGAGTGCGAAGCCGGCTTCGTCGGTCAGCGGGATCGTCACGACAGCAGGAGGGCCGCCGCGGAGGCACAATCGCGCTCCCGACCAGTTCAGTGGACCGCGTAGATGACCGATGGCGGCGGCACCCCACAAGGCGATCGCGACGAGTGCCTTGAAAATGATATAGACGGCGGCGAGTACGGACACGCTGCCATCGGCACCGGGCTGCAGCATCAGTGCCGGATCGTAGACCGCCATGAATGGAATCACGAAGCCGGCGATCGCGATGTGGGTGGCTTTCCAGCCGATGCGCATGGGCGACGCCTTGGCGATCGAGGCGGCGGCGAATGCGGCCAGTGCGACCGGGGGCGTCAGGTCCGCGATGATGCCGAAGTAGAATACGAACATGTGCGAGACAATCAGCGGCACGTCGAGCGTTGCAAGCGCCGGCGCGGCGATCGAGCTGCAGATGATGTAGGTCGGAATGGTCGGTATGCCCATCCCGAGGACGAGGGAAACGTCATCGTCAGGACGAGCGACAGGAAGAGGCTGTGCGACGCCGATGTCGAGCACAAAATCGGCGAAATTGGACGCGGCGCCTGTCAGCGTCAGGACGCCGATGATGACGCCGACGATTGCGCAGGCCAGGCCCGACGCCGATCGCCTGGCGCGCGCCGTCGATCAGGCTGCCGCGCATGATGCGCAGTGTTTCGCGGCCGCCAGGGTGAAGAAGTTCGACCGCGTCAGGACGACGATGAGTCGCGATGATGCCCCAGATCTGCATCCTGTAGAAGCTTCCGTCGCGAGGCCGAGGTCATCCAGAACACGACTCGGAACTGCAGTCGAATGGAAGCCGGCCACGATGCCAGCACCGAGGATCAGCACGGCGGTCAGGGCGAGTCCGACGAGCCCCGATACATGGGCGTCCAGCCGTCGAACAGAAGACTACGAGCACCACGAGCGGCAGCATCAGGTGCCACTTCTCGATGATCGCGCGCCACGGATTCGGGCACTCCGCCTTCGGAAGGCCGAACAGTCCGGCGCGTCCGGCCTCGAGGTGCACCATCCAGAAGGCGGTGACGTAGTAGAGGAATCGCGGGGATCATCGCGGCCTTGACGATCGTGACGTAGGGCACGTCGAGCGTCTCCGCCATGATGAACGCTACGGCACCCATCACCGGCGGCATGATCTGCCCGCCCATCTCGCCGTGGCCTCGACGGCACCGGCAAATACCGACGAGTAACCGAATCGTTTCATCAACGGAATGGTGAATTGGCCGACGTCATGAACGTTCGCGACGCCCGAGCCGGAGATCGTCCCCATCAGGCCCGACGAGATCACGGCGACCTTCGCCGGGCCGCCGCGCGCGTGACCGACAAAGCCGATCGCGATCTGGTTGAACAGGTTGATCATCCCGGCGTGTTCGAGGAACGCTGCCGAATAGAATGAACAGGAAAATGTACGTCGCCGACACCAGCGTCGGTATCCCGTAGATGCCTTCGGTGCCGAGGTAGAGCTGACCTACGATCTGATCGTAGCCGTAACCCCGATGCGCGAGGGCAGGCGGAAGTACTGTCCAAACAGCCCGTAGGCCAGGAAGGTGGCGCACACGATCGGAAGCGCGAGACCGAGCACGCGCCGCGCCGCTTCGAAAGCAACAGGACGACGACCACGGTACCGACGACCAGATCGAGCTGGTCGGGTTCGCCCGACCGCTGGATCAGGTCGGCCTCGAATACCCAGTGGTAGAACGAGAGCGCCGAACCCAAGTCACCGCCAGCGCTACGTCGTACGACGCGATTTGGCGGCGGTCCGCGCGCCGGGAAACCGGATAGATCAGATACGCGAGCAGCAGCAGGAAACCGACATGCAGGGAGCGGGTGACCTGGCTCGAACAGCGGCGAAAACGCAGCGATGAACAGCTGGTACGTGGAGAAATGCAGCGCCGCTCCCGGCGACAATCTGGCGGCAAGACCGCCCAGCTCGCGCTTGACGCCGGTTTCGTCGAATGCGCGTCACGGCCGCGTGCGCGTCGAAAGTGGGTGAACCATGGCACCTCGCCACCATCCATCTTCCGGCCCGCTGGAGCGGTGGCGATCGGCGTGCGTCACTTGATGAGGCCGACCTCGCGGTAATACTTCTCGGCACCCGGATGGAGTGGTACCGGCATGCCATCGAGCGCGTGGCTTGAGGTCGATCGCTTTGGCTGCAACGTGCGCATTGGCCAGCTGATCGAGCGAGGTCCAGAGCGCTTTGGTGATGTGGTAGACCGTGTCTGCTGACAGGTCTTCTCGCGTCACGAGGTAATTCTGAACCGCGACGCCGGGAACCGGCGAAGTCTGGCCATTGTAGGTATTGGCCGGAATCGTTGCCGGCGTATAAGCCGGGTCGTTGACCTTCTTGACCACGTCGGGAGGAACGGCGACCACGACAATGTCCATCGACGTTGCGAGATCCTTGAGCGAGGCGACCCCGAGACCGGCCGATTGCAACGTCACGTCGAGCTGGCGGTTCTTCATCAACTCGACCGACTCGCCGAACGGCAGGTACTCGACCTTGGAGAACTCCTTGTACGAGAGGCCTGCGGCAGCCAGGATCGCGCGTGCGTTGAGCTCGGTGCTCGGACTTCGGCGCACCGACCGAGATTTTCTTGCCTTTGAGGTCGGCGAGCGTCTTGATGCCGGTGTCGGCGCGTGCAACGATCTGGATGTAATTGGGATAGATGGCTGCGATGCCGCGCAGCTTCTTGAGCGGCGACTTGAAGCCGGCTTCCTCGTTGCCCCTCCACGCGTCGGAGAGCGAATCCCCCAGCGTGAACGCTATCTCGCCGCGGCCGGCCTGCAGCAGATTGAGGTTTTCGACCGAAGCCTTGGTGGCCTGTGCCGAGGTCTTGACGTCCGGCAATTCCTTGCCGATGGCGTTGGCGAACGCGACGCCGAGCGGGTAGTAGGCACCGCTGGTGCCGCCCGTCAGGACATTCACGAATTGATCGGCTGCAAGCACGGGCGCGGCAAGCAGAGTCAACGCGAGGGACAATCTGGCGAGACTATTGTATAACGAACGCATGCAACCTCCGAATGACGGACGACATTGAACCGTCTCACCTCGCTGGTACGCGGACAATTATAGCGCAGCAGCTCCGGGCGCTCCCACGCAGCGACGCGCCTTATGCGACAACTTTGACACCGGCGGTGGCGAGGGCATGGTGCAACTCTTCGATGTGCGCGCGACCCGTCGTCTCGACGACGCAGACCACTCGCACTTCGGACAGATCCGGTCCCGAGAATGCGCGGTCGTGCACGATCTCCTTGATGCTGGCGCCGGTGGACGCGATGACGTCGGCAAGTCTGGCGAGACCACCAGGACGGTCGGTGATCGAGACGGTGAACCGTGCCAGCCTTCCATCCGCGACGAGCCCGACTTCGATTACGCGGTCGAGCATTGTCAGGTCGATGTTGCCGCCGCAGAGTACGAGTACCACGCGCCTGCCCTTCAGCTCCGTAAGCTTCCCTGCGAGAAAAGCCGCCAGCGGCGTTGCACCCGCGCCCTCGACGACACTCTTCTCGAGTTCGATCAGGCGCAGGATCGCCAGCGCGATCGACGCCTCGTCGACGGTCACGACCCGATCGACGACGCTTCGCAACGCGGCGAACGAATGGACGCCGATGCGGGACACGGCGAGACCGTCTGCCAGCGACGGTTTCAGGGTGACGTCGACCGGGGCGCGGGCTGCCATCGCCGCGCGCAGGCTGGGCGCATTTTCCGCCTCCACACCGACGATGCGGACGTCGGGTCGCAGCGCCTTGCTCGCGGTACCGATACCCGCAATCAAGCCGCCTCCGCCGACCGGAACGACGATGGCCTCGACCTCGGGCGTCTGCTCGAGGATCTCCAGCGCCATCGTGCCCTGTCCGGCGATGACTGCGGGATTGTCGAACGGGTGCAGGAACGTCAGACCGTCGCGCTGCGCGATTTCTTCCGCCTTGATGCGCGCCTCGTCGACATCAGCGCCATGCAGGACGACCGTGGCGCCCAACGCACGGCAGTTGCTGACCTTGATGAGGGCGGCGAATTGCGGCATGACGACCGTAACCCCGACATGCAGCAGACTGCCATGGTACGCGACGCCGAGCGCATGGTTGCCTGCGGACGCCGCGATGACTCCACGCCGGCGCTGCTCTGGTGTCAGCAATTCCAGCGCATTGCGTGCACCGCGTTCCTTGAAACTGCCGGTTCGCTGCAGGTAGTCGAGCTTGCAATAGATGTGTGCGCCGGTCAGTTGCGACAGCGGAATCGACTCGACGCACGGTGACATGTAGATGCCGCCCGCGATGCGCGTACGCGCGCCCTGGATGTCGGCGAGCGTGACGGGCACGTCAGGCGAATTCACTTCCCCGTCTCGTTCTGCAGCCAGTTGCCCACGACGCGTTCCATGCCGACTCCCCGAGGCACAAAGCCGCACGCCTTGTAAAACGCCTCGGCGTCGTCAGTGAACAAATAGAGGTGCTGGCCGGCGAGACCCTGGCAAAGCAGCTCGAGCATGCGCCGGCCGATGCCTTGGCGGCGATAGGCCGAGTGCGTCCACATGTCGACGAGGTAGGCGTTGCAGACGCCATCCGAGATGACGCGCCCGGTACCGATGATGCGACGCCCGTCGCGGCCGATCACGCAACGAAAACTGGCGCGGAAAGAACGCTTCATCTGTTCCGGTGTCCGGCCGTTGTCGAAATAATCCGCGGCAAGGTCGGCCTTGAGCTCGGACCAGTCGACGCCGTCGATGGTAGTTGAGTATTCGACGGTCATCAGAACGGCAACTCACGGCCGGGCATCGATTTGTTGAGAACCCGTCGGAATTCGCCCTGGATCCGCTTCAGCGCTGGCTCGTTGTCCGCCTCAAAGCGCAATACCATCACGGGCGTGGTATTCGACGCCCGTGCCAGTCCGAAACCGTCGGCGTATTCGACCCGAAGCCCGTCGATCCGGATGATGTTCGCCGCGCCGGGAAATTCCGCGGTCTCGGCCATGGCGGCGATGAGCTGGTGCGCCGAGGCACCGGCGCACGCGACGTTGAGTTCGGGGGTGCTGATGCTGTCGGGTAGCGACGAGAGCACGGCCCCCGGGTCGGCATGGCGCGAGACGATTTCGAGCAGGCGTGCACCTGCGTACAAACCGTCGTCGAAACCGTACCAGCGTTCCTTGAAGAACGTATGGCCGCTCATTTCGCCGGCAAGCAACGCGCCGGTCTGCTTCATCTTCGACTTGATCAGCGAGTGTCCCGTCTTCCACATCAGCGGCGTGCCGCCGTGACGCACGATCCATGGCTGCAGATTGCGCGTGGACTTCACGTCGTAAATCACGGTTGCGCCGGGATTGCGGGCGAGCACGTCGGCCGCCAACAGCATCAGCTGCCGATCGGGATAGATGATCGTCCCGTCACGGGTGATGACGCCGAGGCGATCGCCGTCGCCGTCGAAGGCGAGCCCGAGCTCGTTGTCGCTGGTCGCGAGGCAACGGATCAGGTCCTGAAGATTCTTCGGCTGCGATGGATCGGGGTGATGATTGGGGAAATTCCCGTCGACGTCGCAGAACAGTTCCGTGACGGCGCAACCGAGCCGGCGGAAAAGTTCGGGCGCGTAGGCGCCCGCGACGCCGTTGCCACAGTCGACGGCGATCTTCATCGGCCGTGCAAGCCGCAAGTCGCCGGCGATGCGATCCAGGTACGCGGTTGCGATGTCCGCGGCGCGCGCGCCGCCGGCACCGTGACGAAGCTCGCCCGCCTCGATCCGCGCCTTCAGCACCTGGATATCGTCACCGGCGAGGGTGTCACCGGCGATGACCATCTTGAGGCCGTTATAGTCCGGCGGATTGTGGCTGCCTGTCACCATCACGCTGCACTGGGTGTCCAGATGCTGCGCAGCGAAATAGGTCATCGGCGTCGTGACCAGGCCAATATCGATGATGTTTGCTCCGCTGGCGCGAATGCCTTCGGCCAGCGCGGAGGCCAGGTCGGGGCCGGACAGCCGTCCATCGCGGCCGACGACGAGCGTGTCACGCCCGCGCTCGAATGCGAGCGTACCGAGCGCCTGCCCGACCGCTCGCACGATCGGCGCGGTGAGCGTCTTGCCGACGACACCGCGGATATCGTAAGCCTTGAAGATTTCGCCTGGGAGATGCATTTAGGGTGAACTTGTTGGTTGATCTGGTTTGCGTCGCGTCCCGCCTTTTCCCGACGGTCCGGATTCGAGCGGTGCGCGGCTGGTCGCCGTGCCGATGCCGTACTACCGATGCAGTCCGAAGAATTGTATCAGCCGAGACGGCAACCAGCCCAAATTGCCCGGAAACGGAGACGCAGGGAAGCCCGCGTGGCCGCCATCCTCGGGTTGCTCGAGTTGCACGCCGGGCCCGACTTCCGACGGTCCCGGCAACGACTGCGCAGGTATGAAAGGATCGTTGCGTGCATTGAGGACGAGGGTCGGAACGACGATGCGCTCGAGCCATGGTTTGCTGCTTGCGCGGGTCCAGTAGTCCACCGTGCTCGCAAATCCATGCAAGGGTGCGGTTACCGCACCATCAAAGGCGTACATCGAGTCGACCCGGCGTATCGCCGCGGCGTCGAGCATGCCGGGAAAGCGTCTCGCCATCGTCAGCGCCTTCGGTACGAGCGTTTGCCGGAACATGCGTGAATAGATTCGGCTGAAGCCCTGCTCGATCGCGATGCCGGCGGCGTTCAGATCGAGGGGCGTGGAAACGGCCGCCGCGGCGGTGACCTGCGCCACCGCGCGCTGCGGCTCGCGGCCCAGCCAGTTGAGAAGCGCGCTGCCGCCGAGCGACACGCCGGTGGCATAGAGCGGTGCGTCGGGGACGAGTGCACGTATCGTCGCCAGCATCCAGCCGACCTCCGCATAATCGCCGGAATGGTATGCCCGCGGAAGTCGATTCGCCTCCCCGCTGCACCCGCGAAAATGGGGCACGACCCCGCGCCACCCCAGCTCGCGCACGCGTTGCATGAGGGCTGCCGCATAGTGCGACGAGACGCTGCCCTCGAGACCATGAAACAGGACCACCAGTGGCGCGGATCCGTTCCCCGTGCCTTCCAGCCAGTCGAAGTCGATGAAGTCGCCGTCCGGCGTATCGATGCGCTGGCGCCGGTACGTCTGCGCCGGACGCCGCATGAATGCGGCGTAGATGCTTTGCAAGTGTCCGCCGGGCAGCCATGAGGGGGCCACGTATTCACCGCGAGAAGCGCTCATTGCTTCAGCGCGCGCTGCAGCCGGTCGACGATGGTCTTCAGGATCTTGATCCGTGCATAGCTCTTGTCCTCGGCTTCGACGAGCGTCCACGGTGCGATCTCGGTGCTCGTGCGGTCGACCATGTCGCAGACGGCCGCTTCGTACGCGTCCCACTTCTTGCGGTTGCGCCAATCATCCGGCGTGATCTTGAAGCGTTTGAACGACGTTTTCTCGCGCGCATTGAACCGTCGGAGCTGCTCGGCCTTGCTGATCTGCAGCCAGAACTTGACGACAAGCGCGCCGTTCTGCACGAGCCGTTCTTCGAAATCGTTGATCTCCTCGTACGCGCGCATCCACGCGTTCGGCGGGCTCAGCTCTTCCACGCGCTCGACCAGCACGCGCCCGTACCAGGAGCGGTCGAAGATGGCGATGTCGCCGCGCGCTGGAACATTGCGCCAGAAGCGCCACAAGTACGGATGCACACGTTCTTCTTCCGTCGGTGCCGCGATGGGAACGGTGACGTATTGCCGCGCGTCCAGCGCGCCAGTGACGCGGCGGATTGCGCCGCCCTTGCCGGCGGCATCGACGCCCTCGAAGACCAGGATCAGCGAATGATCTGCAAAACGCTTGTGGCGGGACAGTCTGGCGAGCTTGCCTTGGTATTTGGCGAGGTCGTTCTCGTACTCGCTCGCGGGCAGATTCTTGGTGAAGTCGAGGTCGCGAATGAGCTTCACGTTGTCGATGACCGAAGGCGCGGGCGGTGTTACCGCACGCTTCGGGATCGTGACCTTGGCGGAGATCGCATTGTTCAGCGCGGCAAGCAGGATCTTGCCGACCGTCAGGTTGCGATAGCGCTCGTCGACACCTTCGACGACATACCACGGCGCCGCTCCGATCGAGGTCTCGCGCAGCACGCGCTCCCACAGCTGATGCGACCTGCTGTAAAGGCGGAATGCGCGCCAGTCGTCTTTGGTCACTTGCCACTTCGTGCGCGGATCGCGCTCGAGCGCTTCGAGCCGCGCCTTCTGATCCTGTTTCGAGAGATGGATCCAGAACTTCAGCAGAACGGTACCTTCGTCGCTCAACATCTGCTCGGTTCGCACGATCTGCTGCATGTAGGCATCGAGCCGTTCACTGCTGATCTCGCCCTGCATATGGCCGATCAGCAGCTCGTTGTACCAGGCGTTCATGAAAATGCCGACCTTCCCCCGCGGCGGCAGCACGCGCCAGTATCGCCACATGGGCGGGCGCGCGAGCTCTTCCTGCGTCCGCGGCCCGAAGGCGATGACACGGATGAAGCGCGGGTCCATCCATTCGGTCAGCTTGTTCGCGGTTTCGCCGCGGCCGCCAGACTCCACGCCGGATATGACGAGGAGCACCGGACCGCGCCCGGATCGCGACAAATCGTACTGGGCATTGAGCAATGCGTCGCGCAGCTTGGGCTCTTCGCGCGCATACGCGGCTTTGGGAATCTTGTGGCCGATTTCTGCCGATTCGAGCATGCTGTGTTGACTCCTTATTGCCAGAACGGCTTGAGCCTGGCGAATGCGCGGGCTGCTTTGTCGGCACGCACGAGCTCGACGGCGGTGCCAGCGATGCCCACGCCGCGCACGATGCCGGCCGCATGGGCAATGCCGCGCGCGGCGGTTTCGGCCGGAACCAACTCGTCCAGCAGGCGCTCCGCGGTGGCGAGATCGTTGAGCTTGCCCAGCGCGCTTTGCAAGTGCGCGATGGCGTCGATGTAGCGGCCGGCGCGCGCCTCCCGGTAGAGCGGTGCGAAAAACTCCGCCGCATAGCGAAGTCTCTTAGCGGCGAGGCGCGCCCGGTGCCGATCCGCCGGCGCAAGCCGGCGCAGGTGCTTGCTCCGCTTGCGCATCTGTCGATCGCGTTTCGCCAGCGTTGCCGCAGCAAGTACCCGCGCCGACGGGTTCTGCTCGCCGACCCCGGATTCGGCATCGAGGTCGGCGAACAACGCGCCGAATGCGAGCAACATCCTCGTGACGCGTGGTGAGCGCACTGCTTCCGTGACCGCAGCGCGATGGGTGTTCCGCGCCTTCGTTGCGCGCGCCTTGAGCCGTCCCAGGTCGCGCCGCAGCTGTGGCTGTGCCAGCTGCGGCGTGATCGGGGCGAGCGTCTCCGCGGCGAAGACGTCCCAGTCGCGGGCGGCACCCGCGACGTGGCCAAGCCATTGCAGATCCTCATCGAGCGGGGCGAGCGGAAGCGAAGGGCTCAGCTCGGCGACGAACTGGAGCAGTGAACGCAAACGACGCACGCCGACCCGCAACTGGTGCACGAATTCGTCGTCACCTCCGGCCGCCAGTCCTTCGGCATTCGCGCCAACCTGGCGCAAACAATCGGCACCCACCGCGGCGAGCGCCTTCGCGGCCGAGATATCGGCTGGCAATGCCACGCGGGTTGCCCGCACCGGCTCGACCAGGCGATTGTCCGCAAGCGCGTAGCCGCGTTCCCCCTTGCTGAGGTGCGCGGCGCCAATCGGCAAATCGACCGCCAGCGCCTGCGCAATGTCGTACAAGCGCCGCGCGTCCCCGCTGACCAGCTCGATCTCGATTTCGGAGATCGGCGCGCGGCGCGCACCGGCTCTTATCGTGCCTACATCGGCACACAGCGTCGCGAGGGTACCGTCCGCGAACGCAAGGGGCTGCGACGTGCGCCGCACTTCGGTAGTGAACAGCGGTTTCAGATCCTCGGCTGCTTCTGCGAACACCTTTTTCCAGGGCGTCGTCGCCAACAGGGCGCGGTCGATTTGCGGTCGTGTCAGGGGCCACTCGTACTCGGCGCGCTGATGGAGGCCGCCGGCGGCGCTGCCCGCCCCCTTGACAGTCTGGAGCCACCGGCGGCCAGCGCGGCGTAAGCGCAATGTGACGCCGGCCTTGAGCAGACGGCGTGTCGGCGAGTCATAGTAGCGACTGACCAGCGTCTCGGTGCGGGGCTGGCCGGCAAACAGCGGTGCCACCGCGGGGTGGCGGCGCACTTGGGCCAGCGCACCTGGCTCGCACGAGAGCTTGAGTTCAGTCTCTTGCGGCGGGGTCGCAGGTGAATCCATCGCGGCAGTCGCGTTGGTAGCGCGCTCGGGGCCCTAATGCGACGCGTACTTCGTAGCGAGCGAGCTGCGCCTGAGATAGGTTTCGCGGGCAAGCGCGACGTCGTCGAGGAAATGCGGCAGTTCGGACATCAGCAGCGCCTGGGGACCATCGACCAGCGCCTGTGCCGGATTGGGATGGAAATCGACCAGCACCATGTTCGCGCCGGCGACGACGCCTTGCGCGACAACATGAAAAATGTCGAGGATTCCATCGGGCGCCACCGAGCGTATGCCCACCGAATGGGACGGATCGATGCACACCGGCATGCGCGTCAGGCGCTTGACCACGGGAACGTGCGAAAAATCGACGAAATTGCGGTGTGGGTCACCCATGTTGGTTTTCATGCCGCGCAAGCCGAAGACGACTTTTCGGTTGCCTTCCGAAGCAAGGTACTCTGCGGCGTTGAGCGATTCGTCCAGGGTGATGCCGAAACCGCGCTTGATCAAGACCGGAAAGTCCTGCTGCTTGCCCACCAGCTTCAACAGTTCGAAATTCTGTGTATTGCGCGTGCCGATCTGAAGCATCACACCGGTAGGATTGCCGGTCGCCCTGAGTGCCGCGCGAATCTCGTCCACATGAGACTCGTGCGTGACCTCCATAGCGATTACTTTGATGCCGTACTTGCCCGCCAGTTCGAATACATAGGGCAGGCAGGATGCGCCGAAGCCCTGAAACGCGTACGGGTTGGTGCGCGGCTTGTATGCGCCCATGCGCGTGCATACCTGTCCGTGCGCCTGCAGCGCCTTCATCATGGCCTCGACCGACCCGCGCGAATCCACCGCGCAGAGGCCTGCAAAAATGTTCAGCGTGTCCTGTCCGAATTTGACGCCTTGATACTCGAACGAAGTAGGGCGCTCATCGCCTTGCTTGTGGCGCCCGAGGACGCGATAGGCTTCCGACACCCGCACCACCCTCGAGACGCAGGGCAGAACCTGCATCTGCTCGACGGTCAACGCGCCGGTGTTGCCGATCAGGTAAATCTCAGTCAGGGTCACTTCAGCGCCGACCTCGCGATGGACGCGATAAGTGATCCCCGGCAGTCGGTCCAGCTGACTGCTCAGAATCTTGTAGTCCGTGCTTTCAGGGGTGGAATTGGGCTCGAGGATGAGGATCATCTGGACTGGGCCGGAAAGGGTGTTTTCCGTGAATATTCAGAAATTTGCCCTATTTTAGCGCGAAAGCGGTTGGGCCGATGTTGCGGTGCACGATAAAAATATGAGACAGGGGGCGCTGCCGTGTCCACGAATTCATTGCCTGCGGCGTTACCCCTGCCGTAGACTGGCCTCAAGTCCGCTCTACCCAACCCAAAACTGTCTGGAGAAAATCTGATGAAAAAGCTGCTCACCCTGTCCCTTCTCAGCCTGTTTGCGTGCGCAGGGGCTTATGCCGCGGACGACAAGACAGCCCCAGCTGCGAACAGCCAGCAAACGAAGATGAAGACTTGCCAAGCCGAAGCAACGGATAAGAAGCTCGAGAGCACGGCGCGGCAGGACTACGTCAACAATTGCCTGAAGGCAAAACCCGTCGCGGCGGAAAAGCCCAAGAGCAAGATGACCGTGTGCAACGAGAAGACGAAGGGCATGACCAAGGCGGACGCCGACAAGACCCGTAGCGAGTGCATGAAAGCCACCTGACCGAGTTGCTGAATACGGCTGGGTGACCCTCCTGTCCACCCAGCCGCGCTGACAAGGCCGCACCGGGCAACCGGATGCGGCCTTGTTTTATCCGGCATTCGCGATGGATAAGCCCGTCCGCGAACCTGGACGGCGGCCGAAGGCGGAACGCTCCGATTCGCGAAGCGCAGACTGACGGCCGCGAATCAGCGGAGCGCCGGCGCGAAGGTACCCCAATCCGCGCGAAGCGCGTGGACAGTCCGTTTGCATCGTCCGTGTGGCTGATGTGCCGACGATCTCCCCCTGCGTTAATAGCGGTGTGGCCCCGACAATTCCGTCAGGCCGCATTTGTCAAAACAACGTCAAGGAGACGATGATGAAATTGAAGATGCTCGTGACAGCTTTGCTGGCAACGTTTCTCGGCTTGGCAACCGGTCTCGCGAACGCAGACGACAGCGCGACCAAATCGAAAGCCCCGCGCGCGGCAGCCCCCGCTGCGACCGCAGCCGCACCCGCAGCCCCGGTTGCGGTCTCTCAGCAGGACAAGATGCGCCAGTGCTCGAAGGACGCGACCGGCAAGAAGGGTGCCGAGCGCAAGGACTTCATGAAGACGTGCCTGTCGAAGAAGGCGAAGGCGTAGCTCGGTGTCAGCCGCGAGGCCGGTTCCGTCCGGCGCTCGCGGTCTGGCAGACTACCCGCGTTTGCGCACGAGAAGACCCTTGAGATAGTCGCCTTCCGGGAAATCGAGCGCGACCGGGTGATCGGCTGATGGCCCGAAGCGGCCGACGATTGTGGCGTCCGCGCGCGCATCGAGTGCGGCCCCTGCAACGACTTTCTGGAAAAGCTCGGCCGATATGCCACCGGAGCAGGAAAACGTTGCGAGCAGCCCCCCGGGACGCAGCAGCTTCAGTCCGAGCAGGTTTATATCCTTGTAGGCGCGGGTCGCTTTTTCGACGTGATGCGCGGTCGGTGCGAATTTCGGAGGATCGAGCACGATCAGGTCGAAACTGCGCGCGCCATCGCGCAACTTGCGCAGTTCGCTGAAAACATCGGCGTCGCGCCACTCCGCTCGGGTGGCATCGAGGCCGTTGTCCGAAACGTGCAGAGCGCCCAGCGCCAGCGCTTCCGCCGAGCTGTCGATCGACAACGTCGAGCGGGCGCCACCCGCAAGCGCTGCGATGCTGAAACCACCGGTGTAGCAAAAGCAGTTGAGCACATCACAGTCCCGTGCGAGTTCGCGGATTCGGCGGCGGTTGTCGCGTTGATCGAGATAGAAGCCGGTCTTCTGGCCGTGCACGACATCGACGCGATAGGTCAACGCGTCCTCGACGAGCGCAACGCATTCTGGAAGGTCGCCGACCGCAAGGCCGACGCGCGGGGACAACCCTTCCAGCGCGCGCACTTCCGCGTCGGAGCGTTCGAACACCGTCCTGCAGCCTGACGCGGCTTGAAGCGCTGCAATCAACGCCTGGCGCCACGCGTCGGCGCCCGCGGACGCGAACTGCACCACCACGACGTCGCCATAGCGATCGGCGATCAGCCCGGGCAATCCATCCGCTTCGCCGTGGACGAGTCGGCAACCAGAGTGCCCGGAATCGAGCAGCGGATCGCGAGCACGCGCGGCCCGGTGCACGCGCTTATCCATGAACGTGCGGTCGATGGTGTCATGGAGGTCGAAGCTCCACACGCGTGCCCGAATTTGCGACTGCGGGCTCCATGCTGCGGTGGCGAGGAAGGCGCCGGCCGCGGAATGCACTGCGACCGTCGCTCCCATGTCGGGGATGCCCTCGACGCGATCAATCGCGCCGGAGAATATCCATGGGTGCCGCTGCCGCAGCGATTTCTCGCGTCCCGGCTTCAGCGTGACGCGGGCCAGCGCCATGTCGAGGTGCTAACCGACCGCGACGCCGGCGAGGTGACCGACTCCAAAGGTGACAGCGGCGGCGAGCCCGCCCAGCAGCAGCATTCGCGCGCCGGAGGCCAGGGCGCCGCGGCCGGTGAACAATGAAAGGGTAGCGCCTACAGCGAACAGCGCAACCGCAGTCAACCCCGCGGCCAGCGGCAGCGACTTCGCGCCGAGGCCGAGGACAAAGGGAAGCAAGGGAATCGCTGCGCCGAGCGTGAACGACAGGAACGACGAAATGGCAGCGCCCCACGGAGATCCGAGTTCGGCGGGGTTGAGCCCGAGCTCTTCGCGGGCGAGCGTGTCGAGCGCGCGTTCGGGATCGGAAACGAGCTTCTTCGCCAGACGGTTGGCCTCGGCGACCGGCATTCCCTTGGCGCCGTAGATAAGAGCGAGTTCCTGCGCTTCGGCTTCCGGATACTCCGCAAGCTCGTCGCGTTCGAGGCCGATCTGATACTCGAACAGCTCGCGCTGCGACCGCACCGACACGTACTCCCCCGCGGCCATCGCGAACGCGCCGGCGGCGAGTCCGGCAACGCCCGCGAGCAACACCGCCGTCGGGCTCGAGTTCGCACCTGCCACGCCAAAGATAAGGCTCGCGTTCGAGACGAGGCCGTCGTTCACGCCGAACACCGCCGCACGGAGATTGCCGACGCCACCCAAACCGCGATGGCTGCGCTCGACAGTACCCGCAACGGGAACGAGGTGGCCACCAGGTTCGCGCTCCGAGTACACCGCCATGCCGCGGACCTTCATCGCGGCCAGCACCGAGCGCATGGGCCGCGGCCCGAACAGGCGAACCAGGCGCGCGACGAGCTTCGTGCGTGGTTCCGGCTCGTACGGCCCAGGCGCTGGTTTGCCGCTGGCCGTGAGCAGGGCACGCCAGATCGCCGCCTGTGCCTGCGCTTCACCGGCGAGACGCCGGAACAATTGTGCGCGCGGCGTGCCGGCCTCGGCCTCGGAGCAAACGCTATAGAGGTAAGCCGAGCGTTGCTCCTCGGTCCAGCTTTCCAGGGGGTTGCTCATTGGCGAAATGCGATTTTCGTTGCGTATTTTACCGCAACGCGGCGCGTACGTCGCGGACTCAGGGCGTAAAATTGCGCGCTTTGCCCGAAGGTGCCGTCATGCCGCGGAAACAGCGTCCACTGACAATCGCGCAACTGCTGTCGCTCAAACGCGTCGGCACGCCATGCATCTCTCCCGACGGGCGCGCCGCGTGCGCGGCAGTCGCAACGCTTGAGATGGACAAGAACGAGACGCGTACCGAACTCTGGTTGTTCCCGATCGACGGCGGTCGCGCACGGCGTCTAACCGCAGGCGACAAGGACAGCGATCCTGTCTGGTCGCCCGACGGCAGGTGGATCGCCTTCAGCGCCAAGCGCAAGGACGACGACGAGCCGCAGATCTACCTCATCGCGCCCGATGGCGGCGAAGCGCGGCGACTCACGTCGATCTCGACCGGCGCGTCGGCGCTCCGCTGGTTTCCGGATGCCAGGCGCATCGCCTTCGTATCGCGGGTGTGGCCAGACCTCCGCGGTGACAAGGCGCAGGCGCAGCGCATGAAGGAGCGCAAGGATTCCAAAGTGAAGGCGCATATCACCGAGCGGGCCGAATACCGTTTCTGGGATCGCTGGCTTGCGGACGGACGCGAGCCCCACGTGTTTGCCGCAGATGTCGGAACGGGACGCGCCCGTGACCTTCTCGCTGGAACCGGATTGTCCCTTCAACCTTGGGCGCCGTCGAACGAGCACTATGACATCGCTCCCGGCGGACGCGAATTGGCCATCACCGCCGATCTGGCGCCAGAGCAGCGCATGATGAACGAGGCGGACATCGTCGTGGTCGATCTTGCGACCGGCAGGCATCGCACCCTCACCGCCGGCAGCGGGTTCAGCGATGAGCAACCGCGCTATTCACCCGACGGTCGCCACCTTCTCTGGCGCTCCTACAACGTCAGGCGCGCCTTCAACGATCAGGGCCGCATGACGCTGTTCGAGCGGCGCACCGGCCGTACACGGCGACTCGCGTCGCGACTCGACCGCGCGACCGCACACGAGCGGTGGGCTCCCGACAGTGGCGCGATTTTCATGCAGATCGAGGATCGTGGACGCGCGGGCTTGTACCGCCTCGCCCTCGGTGACGCGATACCATCTGCGGTGGCACGAGGGGGAACGCTCAACGGCTTCGACGTGTCGGCGGACGGGCGGCAGATCGTCTTCGGCCGCGCGACCCTGTCGGATCCGGTCGCCTTGTTCGCGGCCGGTCCCGACGGAGCGGGCGAGCGCGCGCTCGACTCCCCCAATCGCCCCCTGATGTCGCGGGTCGCGCTCGGCGCGACGCGCGAGATCACGATCAAGGGCTGGGGCGGCGAGCCGGTGCAGATCTGGGTGACCTATCCGCCGAATTTCGACCCGAAGAAAAAATGGCCGTTGCTGCATTCGATTCACGGCGGGCCGCACGCGGCGCACACCGACGGCTGGCACTATCGTTGGAACACGCAGGTCTTCGCGGCGCAAGGCTACGTGGTCGTCGGCGTGAATTACCACGGGTCGTCGGGCTTCGGGCAGCAGTGGCTCGAGTCGATCACTGCCAACTATGGCGCCAAGGAATTCGCCGATACCGAGGCAGCGACTGACTTCATGCTGCGCCAAGGTTACATCGACCGGCAGCGGCTGGCCGCCGGCGGCGGCAGCTATGGCGGCTTCATGGTCGCGTACATGAACGGCCATACCGATCGCTACCGGACCTATGTCTGCCACGCCGCCTGCTACGACTGGGTGAGCATGATGGCGACCGACGGCTACATGTTTTTCGCCAAGGAGCTGGGCGGCTTCCATTGGGACAAACCCGCGCAGGTGATGAAGCAGTCGCCGCACCACTACGCGAAACGGTTCAAGACACCGACCCTGGTGATGCACGGCGAGCAGGATTTCCGCGTACCGGCAACGCAGGCGCTGCAGTATTACGACACGCTGCACGCCAAGGGCGTCGCGGCCCGGCTGGTCTATTTCCCCGACGAAAACCATTGGATTCTCAAGCCCCAGAATTCCCGCCTGTGGTATCGCGAATTTGTCGCCTGGGTCGCACGGTACGCCAAACCGGGTCCGCTGCGGCGGCGCGCCGCGTAGCCGGCTCTTGGGCACCATTGATGCAGGTCAAGGTACGCACGCGACTGCGCTGAAAGGGCTTGAATCGGCTCGGATGCGCACACAGATTGAGGGTGCGAGGGCAGGACCCCAGCCGGTGGGCAAAGGGCGGGTGCCCGCTCGCAATACGACACGAAAGGAGATCGAGATGGCAAGCCTTATCCCTTACGACCCGTTCGTCGACACGGGGTTCGACGACCTGTTCCGCGGTTTCTTCCGGCCGGTTCGCGCCGAGGGCCGCGACACGTCCGTCAGCATCAAGATGGATGTCAGCGAGGACGACAAGTCCTATACCGTGCACGCCGAAATTCCGGGTGTGAACAAGGACGACATCCACGTCACCATCGAAGGCAATCAGGTGACGATCGGTGCCGAAGTCAAGCGCGAAAAGGACGTCAAGGACGGCGAGCGCGTCCTGCGCAGCGAGCGCTACTACGGCAGCGCTTATCGCAGCTTCACGTTGCCGACCGAAGTCGACGAATCGACCAGCCAGGCGAAATACGACAAGGGCGTGCTGGAACTCAAGCTGGCGAAAAAGCCGACGCTCGCAGGCAAGCGGTTGAGCGTGCAGTAACGCGGTCTGTGACCCCGCCTAGCGAACGCGCTTGGCGGGGTAGTCTTCCTCGATATTGTCGCGGAAGAAACTCCAGGGCGACGATGCCCCGATAAATCTGCGCCACGTTTCGGGGGTGACGCCCGAATACTGGAAGGTGCCCGCACTCAATTCGACGAGAAGCAGGCGGTTCCTTTCGTCGTAGCCGGCCGCGCGCAGATTGCCGCCGGATAGCCGTTTCATTTCCATCGCCGTGTCCACCTGTGGCGGCAGCGTCGTATGCGATCATTATAGCGCCCGCCTGTCGGCGCCACATCGGACCGCCCTTGCGCAATCGCTGTCTGCTCGTCATTTTCATGACGTTCGTGCTCCCGTGCGCATACGCCGCCGACATGAGCAAGACGTTGCGCGGCGTATTCATTATCGCGGAAACGAGCTTCGATCCGGCCTCGGCCTGGGATGCGCCTTCCGATGCCGTCGTCGAGCATATCTACGATTCGATGCTCGAATACGAATATCTCGCGCGTCCGGTCAAGCTCAAAGCCAATACGCTGGAACGTCTGCCGGAGGTGTCCGGTGACGGTGCCGTGTACTTGTGCCGGATCCGAAGGGGCATCTACTTCGCGCCCGACCCCGCGTTTGGGGGCAAGCGGCGCGAGCTCGTAGCGGCGGACTACGCGTACTCGCTCAAGCGCCTGCTCGATCCGGCGCTGCGGTCGCCCTGGGCGTGGGTGATCGAAGGCAAGGTCGTGGGTTCGGACGAGCTGCAGTCGCGCGCGAAGGCGACGGGACATTTCGACTACGATGCCCCGATTGCAGGCATCGAGATCGTCGACCGGTATACGCTGCGCATCCGGCTCCGCCAGCCCGACTTCGATTTCGCCTATGTTCTCGCCATGCCGGCGACCGCGGCGGTGGCCCGCGAAGTCGTCGAGGCCTACCGCAACGACATCGGAGCGCACCCTGTCGGTACCGGACCGTATCGGCTGGTCGAATACAAGCGATCGTCGCGCATCGTGCTCGAGGCCAACCCGGGTTATCGCGGCGAGATCTTCGCGGAACGTGCGCCGGACGATGCGGCCGATGCCGCGATTGCGCGGTACCTGGCCGGCAAGACCCTGCCGCTGATCGGCCGCATCGAGATTTCCGTCATCGTGGAAGAGCAGTCGCGTTGGCTGGCATTTCTCGACCGGCAACTCGACTACATGCAGCAGTTGCCTCCCAGCTTCGCTGACGAGGCGCTGGTCGACGGCAAGCTTCGGCCCGATATGGCAGCGCGCGCTATCCGGCAGGAACTGCTGATCCGCCCCAACACCTGGTGGAACTATTTCAACATGGAGGATCCTGTCGTCGGGGGCTACACGCCGGAGAAGATCGCTTTGCGTCGTGCCATGGGCATGGCGTTCAACACCGACGAATTCATCCGCGTCATCTTTCATGGCAGAGCACTGCCCGCGCAGAGTCCGCTGCCACCCGGAATCGCGGGGTTCGACGCGAAGCTCAGGACGATCGCGCAAATCTACGACCCCGCCGCGGCCCGTGCGTTGCTCGACAAATTCGGCTTCAAGGATCGAGACGGCGACGGGTATCGCGAACTTCCCGACGGCAAGCCGCTGGTCATCGAGCGCTGGTCGCCGCCGATCCTGCGCGAGCGCCAGATCGACGAGCTATGGAAGAAGAACATGGACGCCATCGGCATCCGCATGGTCTTCCGCAAGGACCAGCTGCCCGAATTGCGCAAGATGGCGCGCGCCGGGAAAATCCAGATGCGCGGTGATGGCTGGAACGCCGACTATCCCGACGCCGATAATTTCATGCAGCTGCTCTACGGGCTCAACATCGGCCAGTCCAACGATTCCCGCTTCAACCTGCCCGAATTCAACCAGCTCTATGAACGAACCCGGAAGCTGCCCGATTCGCCGGAGCGCACGAAAATATTCGACCGCATGACCGAACTCATGCTCGTCTACGCGCCATGGAAGCTCACGCATCACCTGATCGAGGACCAGCTGGTGTACGCGTGGGTCGTAGCGTATAAGCCGCACCCGATTCGGGCGGAGATCTGGAAGTACCTGGACATCGACGCTGCGCTGCGGAAGTAGCGGCGCCTGCTCGCGAGATGGACCTAGTTCCGGTCAGATAGTGCCGGCGATCGCGGGCGATCCTGGTAGAACTGCAGCATGGCTGCGTCGTCCTCCGGTCCGTGGCCCGCAGCGACCGCGGCGGCAAAAGCATCGCGCGCGGCGCGCGCCAACGGCGCGTCGAAGCCCAGCGTCGCCGCGGCGTCCACCGCGATAGCCACGTCCTTGTTGAGCAGCGCCGTCGCTGCGCGGGGCGTCCGGTCTCCGTCGAGCGCGCGCGCCATGCGGTCGCTGAAGATCCAGCTCGCACCCGAGCTGGCATTGACGACCTCGAGAAACAGCCGCGGATCCAGGCCGGCACGAATCGCCAGCGCCATCGCTTCGGCACCCGCGGCGAGGTTGACCGCCGCAAGCTGGTTGTTCAGCACCTTGAACGTTGCGGCTGCGCCTGGTCGCACGCCGACCACAAAGCACCTGCCGCTGATCGCCGCGAACAGCGCGCCACATGCGCCGATCGTCGCAGTGTCTCCGGACACCATCACCGTCATCGTCCCGCTGGCCGCACGCTGCGGGCCTCCCGACACCGGCGCGTCGAGCAGCCGTGCGCCGGTCGTTCGACAGCCGTTCTGACAGGGAGGCGACGAACGCCGGCGGCACCGTCGACGACACGATCACGATCGCACCCGGAGCGAGCGCGGCGGCGGCACCATCGGTGCCGAACAGCACTGCGTCGATCTGCGCGGCGTCGACCACGAGCAGAATGATGATCGAGCTGTCGCGTGCGAGTTCGGCGGGGGTGGCGCGTGCTGTCGCGCCGGCCGCAACTGCCGCCGCCTGCGCTTCGGCCCGGATATCGCGCGCCAGCACGCGAAAACCCTTGCGCAAAAGACTCTGCACGACGCCCAGACCCATCGCACCCGTACCGATGACCCCGACCGTGGGCATCGCAGCCACTTGCTCGCGCCTACGGCTTTGGTGCGGCGTAGGGCTTGCAGTCGTCGAGCTTGCTCGCGACGCCGTATTCGATCAACGTCAGCTCCTCGCCCTTGCCGCGAAGCTCGGTGCTGCCATTGCTGTACCGCACTCCCGTCGTCGAGGCAATCTGGTAGAGCGTGACTTTTTCGCCTGCCGGAGTAAGCAGGCGCGCTTCGCCCGTGTCGAAACGAATGACCATGCGCTGTCCGGCGAGTTGACAGGCAAAGGTATTCTTGACCGCCTCTTCCTCTTCCTTCGAGGGCTTGTGCTCGCACGCCGCGAGTCCAGCCAGCACTATCGCGCCGGCGAGCAGCGCAAGGTAGGAACGCATTGGATTCTCCTCGTGCTCCGCGGAAAATGCGCACCGACAGCCCCGGGATTGCGCATGGTTGCTCATTTTACGATGTCGCACAGCCGCATCGGCTCGACCCGTCCCTTGGTCTGTGGCGTGGTCACGAACTTGCACACGTCGAATTGCTGTCGGGTCAGCGCGGCTGCCGCTGCCTTGACATCGTTGTCGGCAAGCGATGGTTCGCGCGAAAGTATGCGGCCATATCGCAACGACGGATGGCCGACCACCAGCCAACGATACTCGGGGTCAACCGCGATCACGATCGACTCGCGTCCGAATGGATACCACCAGATGCCGAGGAAATTCACCGACGTGACCTTGAACACGGCCGGTACCGCCGGATCGAGCGCCCGGCTGCGCGTCTCGGCGGAATCCGCCCCGCCGTCCGCGCGCGTACATCGAGTCTGCGCCGCAAGGGCGCCATTTTCATTGTCCGCGCTGGTGTACGTCACCTGGGTGTCGCGCGCGCAGCGGCTTTGCAGAAATCCCGGGATGGCCGCGATTTCGTACCACGTTCCCCGATAACGGGCCGGGTCGAAATTGGCGACGGGCGTGAGTGCCAGCGCCTGCTGTAGCGAGGCGAGCGCGATGAGGATGAGTACGGCGAAACGCATCAGCCGTCTTTTACACCATTTCGATGCGCTTGTGCTCCCGAGCCGACTACTTCGTCGGGGGAATTGCGTCGCGGTGACTTCGGGGAGACGGCACTGGTTGGGTTAAACAACCTCTGGTATCAGAGGAGGGCCGTCCCGGAAACGCCGTTCAAGACGGCTTCCAGGTGGCGAATAGCCGGTGAATGTCCTCGGGATCGTCCAGCGACCTCAATGTCGCGCGAAAGTTCGTGTCGCAAAACATTTCGGCAACAAGCGCGAGGACTTTCAGGTGTTCGTCATTCGGCTGCTCCGGCACGAGCAGCACCAGCATATCGGAGACAGGCTTGGTGTCGGGCGCATCGAATGCTATCGGTATCTTGAGCCTTGCGAAAACTGCGGCGGCCCGGCGCAGCCCCTCGACGCGCGCGTGTGGAATCGCGACCCCGCGGCCAAGACCGGTGGACCCGAGTTCTTCACGCTCCGCCAGGCTCGCACGCACCTGTTCTGCATCGAGGCCGTGGCGCCTTTCCAGAAATTCCGCGATGGCTTCGAAGGCGCTCGTCTTGCTCGCGGCATCGAGATCGACAATGATGTCGTCTGCCGACAGCAGATCGCCAACGATGTTGCGCGGTCGCGCCGGGAGTTGGGGCGCGTCGCGAGTACAAGTCCTATCCAGACCAAGAGTCGAATGTTCCATGGTCATGGGCTCGGGTGGGCAACATACTCCGGCGTGCGCATCGTTGCCGAATGCGTTTGCGATGCGGGGGCATCGAATCGATGTGCCGTTGTGCAGGGTCGTGCGGACTGCACGGTTTCCCAGCGTATGGAGCGAACTCCGGCATCGAGCCCCAGGCGGTTGACCAGGCGGAACAGGACGGACCGCCCGCGCGGCGCACACGACACGACGGCGACGACGCGGACCAGATGCCGGCTCGAATGATCCGAATGATCCTCCTGTCCGATCTGATCGACACAGATCGCAGGTGTGTGCAATTCACGGCGCATCAGACGCTCCACATGGTCGCCGTGGTCGACGTTGCAAAGTGCGGAGATGCAATACCGCTGCGTGACGCCGGACACTGATGGCAGCGTGCGCGTGGCCTGCGTGGCCTTTGTGCTGCCTGCACAATCAACCAACTGCGCCGTACTTCGTGCTGGGTTCATCGCAATCCCTTCGAATTGGGTCATGTCGGAAGCGTAGGACGCTGCTGCGAAACAAGGTGTTTGGATTGTCGGCCCGCGTGTAAATGGCGTGTAAGGAGCGCGGCATCGAGGTGGTGGTTTTCGATTGGCTGGAGCGTCGTCGCTCCGGACAGCGGATTACCTTTACGCCGTCTTGACACCAATCAGTTCAGATTTGACGCGCTCTTTCCGTCGCTCGACGTACATTGACACCATGATCAATACGGAAGGAAAGAGCTATGGACACTATGCACACTTGGGCACTTTGGCGGTTGCTGATGATCGGGTTGGTTGCGCTGCCGTTTCTCGTTGCGGTGGTGGTTGCGGCCTTCCGCCAGCGGCGTACCGACGCACGGACCGCCACGTCGGGGTCCGAAGACAGGACCGGTTCCGCTCCCGTTTCGGGACCCAGCGCATGGCGCGTTGCGGGTAACGGGCGCATTGTCGAGAAGCGCGCGGCGTAAGGGAACCCGTCGTCGCTTGGCACCAGACCCGGCTTGCCGTGCGGGGTTCCGCGCGTGCAGCCGAGCTAGCTCGGTCACTTACCGCGAGAACTCGAAGGCAAACAGATGTCGAACTACAAACCGGGCATGTTGATTTTTGGTGCCATGCCGGCGCCTCGACTTCGTGGTATGCCGTCAGGCATGGAAGGATCAAGTCGCGCCATTGTCGACGACGTAGGGCTGGGCGTAGGGCTGGGATCGAGTCGGGTATCCGTCGAAACAGTCGCGGCCAACCTCAGGGCGGTTATTGAGCAGGTAGGCCATCTCATTCGGGCCGCCCAGGAACCGGCAGGCGAACTTAGTGTCGCTCACGTGGACGTCAATCTTGCGATTGCAGCCGACGGATCGGTTGGTCTTCTTGGAGCGGCTGACCGCACGAACGCCAAGGGAACGCTGACAGTGCGTCTGCAGCCGCGTGGCGGCACTCAGACCCCTGGGCAAGACCGTGCAAACAGACTGGATTCGCAGGGAACGATTACGTCCTCTATGCAACCCTGCGACGTTGATGCTTGAAGCAGACAACGATGAACTGGTCATCCACCGATTGGTTGATTCTGCGTCCGTTGCTGGTGGTGGCGATCGTCTGGGCGACCATTGTGGCCGCACTCATCGCTGCCTGGATTCGCAAGCTCATCACCGCTCGCAAGCGCCGGAATTTCGCGGATTCCGCGTTGCGCCAGGTGGCCCCACCGCGAACGCAGCGTGCGCGGTGAAGCACGAGCAACCTAGGCTTCTGGGCCGGTAGGTTTGTGGGTCAAGCTGCAGCGACGCCTGCTGCAGCCGGCGAATCTGGCCATGCCGCGAGCAGTTCCTTCACCGCGTTCGGATCGGTGCTGGTCCTGAGCTTGTCGCGAAAACTCCGGTCGCTGAACATCCCTGCGGCGGTGGCCAGGAGCTGCAGGTGTCCTTCGTTCGCCTTCTGCGGGACGATCAGCCCGAGAAACACCGATACCGGCCTGCCGTCGGGTGCGTCGAAAGGAATGGCGAATTTCGTTCGTATGAACGCAGCCGTTGCCGCGGCGCATTGGCTCATGCGCGCGTGCGGTATGGCAAACCCGTGCCCGACACCGGTCGAGCCGAGTTGCTCGCGCAACTTCAGACTTTCTAGAATGAGCGCTGGGGACAGGCCACGTCGCGCCGCGAGCAGCGTGGCGGTTTCTTCAAGTAGCCGGGCTTTGTTCGCAATATCGAGATCCAGACGAACGTCCTCGATCCCGAGAAGTTGCCCGATGGGATTCATCGACGCCCCTCCCGTCCGTTCATTTCGACGGGGCGCGAGTGCGGATCGCTGTCAGGAAGGCGTTTCGTCCTCATCTTCAGTCTCGCTCGCCGCATGCAGATGAACGCTGTTCGTGTTTTCGTCGAAGTCGATCAACTCCGCGTACCGTCCCCAGGCGATCAACGTTCCGAGGAGTTTCGCCGGCTGATCGTAGGGTAGCAGAGTTCCAAGCTCGTCGAGAACGCTATCGGCATCGACCCGCCCGTCAGGAGATTCGGACAACCGCGTGGTGACCATCTGAAACAGGCGCAGCTTCATGATCGCCTGCCGGAATAGCGTCTTGCGCGCGGGCGTCGGTGCAGCCAGGAAGTACCAGCCGGCCTCGGTCATGAGCACATCGTCCTTGGGCGTATCGACCAGATCCAGCATCTCGGCGGCCTTTACGATCGCGATCGTTTCGCCGAATTCCTTTCCGATGCGAGCGCTCAGATCGAAGACGTTTATCGTCTCCTGCGCATCCTCGATGATCTCGAGCAGGCCGATGATCGTTTCCACCGGGACGTTGGGAATCGATTCGACCCGAGTAACAGGGGGTTTGATTGGCGGCACGCCCTCGGCCGCTTCGGCCGCGTGCTCAACGTCAACGCCAGTCGCGGGTGGCGCTGCCTGTTCGCCGACGTCGTCCGGCATGACCAGCGCCGTAATGGCGGCATGCACCTGGTCGACCATGGCGGCGAACGGCTTGGAATTCACATCACGGGGGAACGGTAGCAGATTTGTAATGACATTGCGGATGCGACCGGGATGCGACGAGATGATGACGATGCGCGTCGCGATGTAGACCGCCTCGACGATGTTGTGTGTTACGAGGAAGATGCTCTTGAGACCGGCGTGCCCCGAGCCGCGCCACAGATCGACGACTTCGGTTCGCAGACTCTCCGCAGTGAGCACATCGAGCGCGCTGAACGGCTCGTCCATGCATAGCACTTCGGGCTGGGCAACCAGGGCACGCGCGAAGCCGACGCGCTGGCGCATGCCGCCCGACAACTGCTTCGGATACGCATTCTCATAGCCCGTCAGCCCGATGAGCTCGAGCGCACGATCGATTTCTTCCTGCTCTTGCTGCGGCTCGAGGCGGCGCTGAATGAGCCCGACCCTCACGTTCTCCTGCACGGTGAGCCAGGGATAGAGGGCAAAGCTCTGGAACACGATGGCCAGCCCGCGGTTGGCGCCAGCCAAGGTCGCGCCATGACTGAGGACAGCACCTTGCGTCGGGTCGGTCAGCCCCGCCATCAAACGCAGGATCGTGGATTTCCCGGAGCCGGATTGACCCAGTAGCGCCAGGATCTCACCTTCCCGGACCTCGAGGCTGATGTCATCGAGCACCGTTACCGGAGGTGCACCGTCTGCGCCCGCGTACGACTTCGACACGTGCCGCAGCTCGATCAGTGGTGACAAATCGACCGGGCGCTGCTGCACGGGCTCTGATTGCGGTCGTTCGCGGAGGAATGTCTCAGAAGCCATGGATTATTCTGTCAAGGCGCGCGGACCGCGCAACGAAAGCGGCGCGCACCGCAAGCGCGTCCGCGCAGCACGTCGCCAAGCATATCCGGTCCTAATCGAGTTTGAACTTCCGCTCAGCAAGGTCATAAAGACGGCGCCACAAGATTCGATTAATGACGACAACAAAGATCGCCATGACCATGATACTGAAATAGATAGCGGGCTGGTCACCCTTCTCGGTCACTTGTGCGATGTACGCGCCTAAGCCGTCGGCGACAAGGCGGTCGTTGCCCCAGGTAGCGATCTCCGCCACTATGCTGGCGTTCCAGGCGCCGCCGGTCGCGGTGAGGGCACCGGTCACCCAGAACGGGAAGATCGCCGGGATGATCAGGGTTTTCCACAGTTGCCAGCGATGCAGACCAAACAGGGCGGAGGCTTCACGCAAGTCGGTGGGGATGGCCATCGCGCCAGCGATCACATTGAACAGGATATACCACTGCGTTCCCAGTGCCATGAGCAGGATGCTTCCCCAGTTGATGGAAATATGTGCGGCGATGAAAAACGCCACGATGAATGGAAAGGTCATGTTCACCGGAAACGATGCGGCGATCTGAGCCAGCGGCTGCGCGATGCGCGCTACGCGCGGCCGCAATCCGATCCAGACGCCGATCGGAGTCCAGATCAGCGTAGCGACGACGGTCATCGCCGCCACGCGCAGCAACGTCAGCACGCCAAGCCAGACCACGTGTAGCATCTGCGCACCCGTCATATCGGTCCGGATGTCCTGCGCAATGTCGATGGCGTTCACGATGAGCCAGCCGATGCCGGCCACGAACGCGACCCATAGGCCGAAGCGCACAAACACTTTCGCAGGCCGCGGCGTGTGGCCGGAAAGCGATTGCGTCCAATCCGCGCCGAGCGTGGACGCACGCTCGGCAAAGCGCGCGAAACCGCGACCGACATGATCCGACAGCCAACTCAGCACAAACGAGCGCTGGAGCAGATCCAAAACCCATGACGTAGGACTGTCCTTGCCCTCGGTCTGCTCCAGCTTGAATTTCTCGGCCCACGCCACCAATGGCCGCCACACGAGCTGATCCACGACCAAAATGGTGACGATCATCGCGAAAATGGCGTAGACAGCGGCACGAGTGTCGCCCGCCTCCACGGCCGCCGCCATATACGAACCCAGTCCTGGAAGCTTGATGTTCTTGTTCAGTACCGAAATCGCCTCGCTTTGTGCAACGAAAAACCATCCGCCGCCGAAACTCATCATCGAGTTCCACATCAGACCGATGGCAGAAGAGGGCAGCTCAACCCGGGTGAATCGCTGCCACCGATTCATTCGGAAGACGGTTGCGGCTTCCTGGAGCTCCGCCGGGATGGTGATGAGCGAGTGATAGAAGCCGAAGGTCATGTTCCACGCCTGCGCCGTGAAGATGGCGAATATGCTGGCGCATTCGACGCCGAGCAGGCTCCCCGGAAAGAGCGCCAGAAATCCGGTCACGGTGATCGACAGAAACCCCAGTACGGGGACCGACTGCAGGATGTCGAGCAGCGGAAGCATGACCTTGCGCGCGCGGACACTCTTGGCCGCGACGTAGCCATAGGCGAAGGTAAACAGGAGGGCCGCGGCGAAGGCAATGAACATCCGCAGCACCGTCCGCGCGGTGTAGTAGGGAATGAGCGCGACATCAAGCGAAAGAGGTGGCGGGTGCAGCTCGTCGAACCGCACCTGCATATCGCCGCTCAGAGCTACGAGCAGCCAGAGCAACACGAACACGGTCAGAACGACCACTGCGTCGATCCAGCTGTACTTCCTGCCGTGCTCGACCTGCTGGCCGGTGGTCTCTGGATAGGGACGTGCTGTCATGGCGAACCTGTTGGTGAAGATCGCGCGGACCGATTGTATCGCCCGGCCATGTTAGCCCGGGATGACATCCGCCGGTCGCCCGAGACCGTTCAAGGCGAAAGCCTCAAGACTCTTACAATCCGCGCACGAAACTTGATACTGCGTTTGCGCCGGCGGCGATAAGCTTGTCCTGGACCGTGTGCGACCTGCTTTGGACAGTGGACAGTCTTTCCCCGTCGACGTTGTTCTGGATATTGATTGCAGCCGCGTTCGTTGCCACCGAACTGGGCATCACGCTGACGCTTGTCTGGCTGAGCACGAGATCGATGCACCGTGGAAATTGATCCGCCGGCGGATCACCAGCCAGTGTCGATACTTTTCGTGATCCTGGTCCCCGAGGACGCGAACGAGGAACACCTGCAGATCCTGGGAACCGTTTCGGAAATGTTCTCCGACAAGACATTCCGGGACCGGCTAGGGGCGGCCACGGAACCCTCGGGCATTCGGCGCCTGTTAAGCGAGCGGACAGGCAATGGTCACTGAGTACGAACAGGCTTGACCTGCGCGCGCTGGGCTGGATCGTGACGCCCGACGCTGTAGCGGAATTGGCTTACGTGGTTTTGGGGGACGGCAAAGGATCCTGCTCGCAGCACTCCGGGAGCTGGACGACCGCTGGCGCGCCGTTCACGCATCCGCCACGGCCAACCAACCCGAGCCGCTCATTGCTTTTCTTTTTGGGAAGCTCTTTTTCGGGGGTGGATCACGGTCCCGCGGCCGAGTGGGGTCCAGGTCTGCAGTACCGATGATCGCGAACTTCGTTCAACTTGCATCAACCGTGGACCTTGTACACCTATTTGCCATGTGGAACATCTTCGTCTGGCGGGCGATGGGGCGGTCCAACCCGACCCAGGCAAACGCTGAACAGTTCTGCAAGCGATGACACGCCCAGCTTTTCGCGAATGCGCCCGCGATGGAATTCGACGGTCTTTAGACTGACGTTGAGATCGTCAGCGATCGTGCGGCTCGACTTGCCTTCGAGGACACGCGCGAGGACCTCGTGCTCGCGCGGCGATAGCGCTTCGGCCTTTGGTGTCGCCGCCACAACGTCTTGCTGGAGGTCGACGCGGCCTTCGAACAGTTTGAGGGCGTTCAGCACGGTGTAGATGAGCCGTTGTTCCTGGTATGGCTTTTCGATGAAATCAAAGGCCCCGCGCTGCATTGCACGGACGGCCAGCGGGACATCGCCATGCCCAGTCAGAAAGACTATAGGTAGATTAGCGTGGCGCTTTCGGAGCTCGTCCTGCAAAGTGATGCCGCTCATTCCCGGCATCTTGATGTCGAGGAGCACGCAGCCGGCCCGTCCCGGGCGAAAGCATTCGAGAAACTGGAATGCCGAGCCGAACGTTTCCACCTCCAAACCGACGGAGCATAGGAGCATCCTGAGCGAGTCGCGTACCGCCTCGTCGTCGTCGACAACAAAAACGGTGCGTTGGGGAGCCGGGTTCATACGTATTTCAAGGGAAGCTCGAACCGGAAGACACTCCCTTCCAGCACGTCTGCGTCGTGCCAGAGCCGTCCGTCGTGCGCTTCGATCACGCTCCGGCAGATCGACAGGCCGAGTCCGACCCCGTCCGGCTTGCCGGTGCAAAACGCCGTGAAGAGGTTATGGCGGACTTCGGAAGCGACACCACCGCCATGATCGGTGACCGAAACCATGATCTTGTCGTCTTCGGAGCATATCGCTTCGATCTCCAGGCGACGGCGGGCTGGCTCCATCGAGCGCATGGCGTCGATCGCGTTCTGGATCAGATTAGAAAGCACCTGGACGATCAGGAGTCGGTCGATCAGCAGTCGGGGCGCTTCGGGCGCGGCGGCAATACGAACGCTGATGCCGGCGCCGTCGAGTTCTGGCTGTAGGAGCGCTACCGCCTCGGCAATTACCGCTTTCACGTCGCAGTGGCGAAGCTCCGGCCGGCGGCGGCGGATGAAATCGCGCATCCGGTTGACGATCCGTCCGGCGCGTACCGCTTGCTCCCTGCTCTTTGCGATCGAGTTGCGAACCGCATTCAGATCGGGACGCGCGGCGTCGAGCAGGCGTAGGCCCGCGGTTGTATACCCTCCGATCGCAGCGAGCGGCTGGTTGACCTCGTGGGTCAGCGTTGCGGCGATCTCGCCAAGTCCGACCATACGCGCGGTATTTCGCGCTTCCTCTTCTTGCTGCCGCTTGGCGAGTCCTGCGCGCTTATGCGCGGTGATGTCGGACAGCACCCGCAGGCTGGCCATGCGGCCGCCCGGCCACGGAATGAGGCCAGTACGCAGTAGATACCAACAGCCGCTGGTGTCGTCACAGACTTCCGAGGCCGAGAACGCCGACGACGAACCGGTGTTGTCGACAGTGATACCGGACACCGTCGCAGAAGCGCCACCACGGAAGCGCTGCTGGATTTGCGCGCCCCGCATTGCCCGCGGATCCTTTTCCACCATCATCGCAAGTCGGCGATTGGCATAAAGCACTGCATCCGTCGAAGTGTCCGTCACGTAGACGCCGTCGAATAGTTCTTCGATCACGCTGACGAAGCGGGTATCGGCATGGGTCAGCGCGGTTCGCAGCCGCGCCAGGAGTTCGATGAACGCGAGGTAGCCGATCACCATCGTGGCAGTTTCCCACACAAAATAGATGGGTCGCGAATAGAAATTGCTGGATTCGAAGCTGAAATACCAAGACAACGACGCCGCCATCGCGAGGAAGTAGCCCGCAGGACGACCGCCGGCCCAGGTGGCAAGCGCGATCGGAAGAAGATAAAGGATCGCGAGCCTGACCTCATACCCCGTCGCGTAGTCCGCGACAGCGATGATCGCGACCATGAGCACGGCCAGCGCGATCATGTTGCGCTGGCCCAGCCGCAAAGTCTTGCCGCCGAGGTCGGTCCACTGGTCCGTTTGGCTGCGCAGCAGTATTTGTCCGTTCATCGTGCCCTCGATGCAGTCCGGTTCCGTGTGCGCCGTACCGCCGCCGACTGGCAACGCCAGTATTTAGCAGCGCTGCAGCCGCATAACTAGGGGAAACCCCAGTTTCCACGGCGAAATCCCGAATTATGGTCGGGCAAGGAGGGGTGCGCGTCAACCATACCGGGAACGAATTGGCGCACGCACAACGGCACGCACCGGCCATCTCGAAGGATCACCTGCGCCCCTCCGGTTTGGTTGTCGCTCACCTGATGAGGTCCTTATGCCGCCGCTACTCCGCGTATCGCGCTGGATCGACACCCTGAACGGAGGCTTGGGCATTCTCGCCAATTGGGCCGTGCTCCTGTCCTGCGTCATCAGCGCCGCCAACGCCATGATCCGCTACGCCTACGATATGAGCTCGAACGGGTGGCTGGAAGCTCAATGGTATTTGTTCACCGCCATTGTCATGCTCGGCGCGTCATACACGCTGCGAAGAAACGAACACGTCAGGGTGGACATTCTGTACATGCGGCTCTCCGAGCGCGGCAAGGAATGGCTGGACTTGATCGGAACGATAGTGTTCCTTCTGCCGACAATGCTTCTGCTCGCGTACTTGTCCTGGCCGATGTTCCGAGACTCGTGGGCCGTTCAGGAAATGTCCGGCAATGCCGGGGGCCTGATCCGGTGGCCAGTGCTGATCATGCTGCCGCTCGGCTTTTGCCTCGTTGCTCTGCAAGGCGTTTCGGAGATCATCAAGCGGGTCGCTGCCTTGCACGGTGAGATGAAGTTCGAGACACACTACGAGCGCCCAGTGCAATGATTTCCCTGGAATGGATGCCGCCGTTGATGTTCGGCGGCTTAGTCCTGTTCATGCTGATCGGCTTTCCGGTGGCATTCTCGCTGTCGGCGCTCGGGTTCGCGTTCGGTTTCCTCGCCATCCACCTCGGCTACATCGACTTCAATTTCCTGCAGGCGATTCCCGGGCGGATATTCGGCAACGTGCTCGCCAACGACCTGTTGCTGGCAATCCCCTTCTTTACGTTCATGGGTGCGGTGCTGGAGAAGTGCGGACTCGCCGAAGACATGCTCGACTCGATGGGGCAGCTTTTTGGTCCGGTTCGCGGCGGTCTCGGGTACTCGGTGATTATCGTCGGCTTCATTCTGGGTGCGATCACGGGTACGGTCGCCGCTCAGGTCATTGCGATGGCGCTGATCTCGCTGCCCGTGATGATGCGTTACGGGTACAACATGAAATATGCCACAGGCGTGCTGGCGGCCTCGGGCACGATCACACAGTTGGTGCCGCCATCCCTGGTGCTGGTGGTGCTGGCCGACCAGCTCGGCAAGTCCGTTGGCGACATGTACCGCGGCGCATGGGGTCCTTCGGTCATCCAGATTGCGCTGTTCATGATCTACACCTGGATGATCGCCCGCATCGCGCCGGAGTGGGTGCCAGCGGTGCCCGCGGAGGCGCGGACTCTACGTGGCTGGGCGCTGTGGCGCAAGTGCCTGTGGGGAATCATTCCCTGCGCGGTCTTGATTTTCCTCGTGCTCGGTACGCTGCTGATGGGATTGGCTACGCCCACGGAGGGTGGTGCGATGGGTGCGGTTGGCGCGATTCTGCTGGCGGTGCTCCGACGCCCCGAGCTGGGGCGCCACCGGGTTGTGTTCTGGGTGGCGCTGGTCGCTGCAATCGTGGCTGCGGCGATCGGTATGTTCGCGTTCAAGTCGCTCCCGTTCAAGATCGCTGTCGGTGTCCTTTACGGTGGCTGTCTATGGCTGTGCCTTCGTGCCGCGGTGATACCGGAGTTACGCAAACTGCTCGTGCACGCCACCGAGTCCACGATGCGCATCACCGCAATGGTGATCTTTATCCTGATCGGCTCGAACTGTTTCACCGTCGTATTCCAGGGCGTGAGCGGCGGCCGTTGGCTCGAGCACATGCTTACCTCGCTGCCGGGCGGCGTCTGGGGATTCCTGCTGTTCGTCAACGCGTTCGTGTTCTTCATCGCATTCTTCCTCGATTTCTTCGAGATTGCGTTCATCATCGTCCCGCTGCTCGCGCCCGTGGCGAAGACGCTCCTGGCTCCAATTGTGGGCGAGGATGCGGCGCTGATCTGGTTCGGCGTCATGTTGTGCGTGAATCTCCAGACATCCTTCATGCATCCGCCTTTCGGCTTCGCCCTCTTCTATCTCCGTGGCGTTGCACCCAAAGAGGTGAAGAGCAGTGACATCTACTGGGGCGCGTTGCCGTGGGTGCTGATGCAACTCCTGCTCGTGATCATGGTCATCGGCTTCCCCCGTCAGGTGACGATGTTTCTCGACGCACCACACAATGTCGACTTCGACAAGGTTCGGATCGAAGTCCCGCCTGCCGACTATGGCAACGATCCTTCGTCAGCTGACGATGCCGCGTTGGAAAGCCTCTCGGAGTCGCCCGATCGACGCGTGCCGGGACCAGGCCCCGTGCCCGACGCAGCGACGTCGCAATAGGCCGCAAGCGAAGGTGACAGCGGCGATGGTGCCTGGATGGAACGCATCGCTTACAGCGTATGTCCTCCGCATGCGTTGCCACCACGCGTGGCGTTGCGCCAACGGACAGAGCCGTGAACGGCTTTGACGTGCGCGCAATTGGCTGGGTCGTGACGCGGGACGCCTGCACGGACATTGCCCGTACGTTGCTCGGAGCGCGCCGCGAGATCGCCGCCGAGGCCCTGCAACCTCTTGGCGATCGCTGGCTCACAGTTCGCGCCTGTCTGCGCGAAGACGCGCATGCGGCGACAGGCAACCCGCTCCGACCGCTCGCGACCACCCTGCCGCCAAGGAGTCAAGATGCCGTGAACGATTTCGTCATCCACCTGGTGGCGCGCTGCCCGCAACGCTACAGCGAACCGAACCTGCGCAGGCGATGCCTGAGCGCCGCAGCTCAGGCGTTCGTGGGCATTGTCGGCGGGACCGCGGCAGCTTCGTTTGCGACTCCCGAACACATGTTTTTCGACGACGTGGCAGTTGTCCTGCTGCTCATGGCCTGCTTCAGCCTGACTAGCACGATCCAGCTGTGGAGAACGTGGCGCATCGTCAAAAGACTCGCCCACCCAAGCGTGGTCGAGGCGTTGCAGTGGCGGAACGACGCCCCCGACTGTAAGCCATGCGAGTCCAGCTGCGTTACGCCACGTTGCCTAACATCCTCGGATTGTTTGCGGCGCACTACTGGTTCGTGCTGTGGGACGCCGACGGCTGCCACCGCTGGGGGGTCTGGCAGACGAAGAATGCGGGCGGGCGGAGCATCGGCCACGTGCACTGCGACCTCCAGTTACCGGATGCGGGCGTGGGCGGCGGGCCGGCGCGCATCGCCGCAGAGTGGGGCGGCGCGGAGGCGACCGCGATCAAGGCGGTGCTGGAGAACGTGAGCGGCTATCATTGGCAAAGACTACGTGTGGCTGTGGAGCCCGGGCGAGGCGAAGGTGAACGTCATCGCCGGATGGCGCGGTGTGATCGGACGTCCAGACACTTGTCACGCACGCCAGCCCCTATGGCACCAACCGCTATTTTTACATCTCGTTTATGCCACGACTGGGAGTCTTTATCGCGTCTTTGCTCGACGTGCCGTATGTTGGTCGCATGGCTTTCAGGACGCTCATGGGCGAAGGTCGACAGCCGCCTTCGGTGCAATTTTGGTCGCCGCCGCAAAACTGCGAACCAATGAGCGACTGGCGCTGGCTTCTGTTCGCGGCGATGCAATGCCGACCGAAGAGTTGTATTTGCAAATCCCGAACGCGAAAACAATTCGACATGACGTGACGCTGGACGTCTACCCCGATGGCGGTCACGCCACGTTAGGCAACGTGTCTCACACACACCTCGCCGCGTCGATCAATCGAAAGCAAAGGAAGAGATGAGCCCGGAGTTGTGCATCGGTATCGCTTGGAAGGATGGCTCACTTGCATTGGCTACATTGGAGTCTGGGCGTCCTGCAGTGGAAGTGAATTTTCCCGCCACTGAGATAGGGGTGGCGGCCATCAAAATCTTCCTGGCCAACTGTCGCGAACCGGTGCGTTTGGCGCTGACCGGAGCTTCGCTGAGCTTGGCACTGGTCTTGGGCAATGGGCCGGGGCGGGAAACATTCATCGTTTCGTCTGCCGTGGCCGACCAGCCAACTGCTCTCGCGCATTACGCAGGACATGTGCTCTGAATGGTGGCCGGCCGCGGTGGTACGTGAACGACCTTAGTGGCTGTGGGAGAAGGCGTTGTCGGAAGCGAGCAACCCGCGGGAACGGAGCCCCTTGGACTAGTGGACTGCCTTTCCTTCTCGACAGTGTTCTGGGCGGTCATCGCCGCCGCGCTCGTTGCCGCTGAACTGGGCATCACGCTAGTACTTGTGCGCCTAAGCACGAGGCCGATGCGCAATTCCGGTGGCTAGTGCCGTTCCAGGTGCCGTGACCAGACCAAGCACGGTCTCACGTGCGCGCCCTGGGTTGGGTCGTAACGCACGGCACATTCGCCGGCGTGCGCCTTCGGACATTTTTCGCCCATGCTAACCCCTACGGTACCGGTGCCCATTTTTACATCGCGTTTATGCTACGACAGGCAGTCTTTATCACGTCTTTGCCCGACGCGCCGTATGGTGGTGGCATGGCCGTCAAGACGCGCACGGGCGATGATCGACAACCGGCTTCGGTGCGATTTAAGTCGCGGCCGGACAAATGCGAGCGAATGAGCTACTGGCGCTGGCTTCTGTTCGCGGCGATACAACGCCGAGAGCTGACAGAAGATCTGTATTTGCAGATCCCGACCGCGAAAACGACTCCACATGACGTGACGGTTGACGTCTACTCCCATGGCGATCCGAGCACGTTAGACAAGGTCTCTTGCACCGACAGCGGGCGGCTCCGGGCCAATATGTGCGGATCACCACGCCTCGCGAACAAATGGCATGAACGGTCGCATCCTCGATTTCCTAGCTGGCATGGACGTAATGCTCGATCTGGACGTCAGTGCGCGAAAGCAGGCCCTTGAAGTGATGGCGACGCGGATCGCGACGGTGAATGGCCTGAATGCCGAATTGGTCTTTCGTGCCCTGTGGCGACGCGAGCAGGCGGCTTCGACAGCCATTGGACACGGCATCGCGCTACCTCACGCGCGCGTGAGCGGCATCGATCAGCCCATTCTTCTCCTCGCCCGCACCAGGCAGCCGATTGTCTTCGGCGCGCCGGACGGACGGCCCGTATCGATCCTCTTGGCCATCGTCGTTCCGGAGCACGCGAACGACGATCACCTGCAAATTCTCGCGCTGGCGGCAGAACGATTGTCGAGCGAAGCGTTGCGTGCCCGACTGCGGGCCGCGACGAGTCCAACCACAGTTAAGCAGTTGTTCGCGTAACGATGTCCGAGAGGGGCGGGATGGGGCGTGGCGCCACCACGGTCGCCGGACCGCCCATGTGCCGATGACCGAGTTCGATCTCCGCGCACTTGGCTGGGTCGTGACGCGCGACCTATTTTGGGAAGTCGCGCGGTCTTTGGCTGGCCGAACGCGACGCGTCCCGTTGGCGGCCATGGAGGGGCTCACAGAACGATGGCAGGCGCTTCAGGCAGCGGCCGCGAAAACGTCGGACCCGATCTGGACCAGGCTCGTCTCGAGTCCACTATTGCGCTCGATGTCCGCCGAGACGCACGCTGCAGCCGCTGAATATCTGATCTTTCTAAGCACGGCGTGTCCGGAACTGTACTCGTTGCGTGTCGTCGACGAGCGCTGCCGTCGCGCCCGCGCACAAGCGATTGTCGGAGTTGGTGGTTCGATGGTGCTCGGCTACCTCGCCGGCCCCGGCCACGCGTTAACCACGGATGTCGCGCTTGTGCTGTTCGTGATGGGCGCATGGCACCTGATAACGTTCTTGCAGCTGCGCTGTGTGCGTAAGTTAATCGCCCACCTTGCGCGCCGGAGCAGCTATTCCGGGGCACCGGGTCTGCCTTGAATCCAAGGTAGCCTCTGGGCCAGCACTCAATCCTGTTCCAAGGAGCCCAACCGATCCGTCGATAGAAGAGATCGGTGGCTAAGCAATGGAGTTGTTCGCCGTCATTCTGGTCGGCCTGTTGACGACATCGTCATCCATGGTCGGCGCTGCGATCGGCCTCTATGCGCCGCTCTCGAAGCGGGTTCTCGCCTGCGTCCTTGCCTTTGCGGCAGGATCGCTCATTAGCGCACTTGCCATCGAACTCGCCTTCAAGGGAGCGATGGAACTTCATCATCAAGGGTTTAATGCTCACTCTGCATGGGCGTTCATTGCCGGCGGATTCGCAGTCGGAGCGATCGTGTATTTCGCCACGTCGCTATTCTTGGAAAAGAGGGGCGCTGCCGTTCGGCTTCCGACGCAGTTCCGCGAATATGCGCTGGCTCGTAAGCACGAGCAGACGAAGGGGTTGATCGATCTGCTCGCGAAATGCGATCTGTTGCGCCATCTCCCCGCGGAAGCAATCGAACAGATCTTGCCGCGTGTCCGTGAGCATCGGATAGACGCCGGGCAGGTCGTGTTTCGCGCGGGCGATCCTGCCGACGCGCTCTACATCGTGGCGCGCGGATCAGTGGAAGTCGTCGTGGCGTCGCCCGGTGACGCTGGGGCAATGGGCGCGGTAATCGCCGAACTTGGACCCGGTACGGCGTTCGGAGAGATGGGGCTGATCAGCGGTGGCGCAAGGACGGCCACGATTCGATCCGTGACGGGCGCAGAGTTGCTGGAGATCGGACGTGAAGATTTCGACGCTCTGATCGCGGCCGATCCGGTCATGGCACGCGCAGTTCAGCATCTGAGCCATGAGCGGGCCATTCGCAATTTGAGTTCTGGCGGGGCCAATCCGTCGACGTGGGCAAGATTGGCAAGCCACAGTCTCGAGCATATCAGTCGCGCCGAGGCGAACAAGATCCTGCGTCAAGCTGGAAAGGGAGCGGGCATGGCCATCGTGCTGGGAAACATCCTCGACACAATCCCCGGTTGCCTCGTCATCGGCGCAAACTTCAACGGCCTTGCTAACCTGTCGCTCACGCTCATGCTCGGGATGTTTCTCGGCGGCATTCCCGAAGCGGCTGCGAGCGCGGTCATGCTGACAAGGGCCGGCTACAAAGCGAGGGTCATTTTTGCATTGTGGGCAACCGTTCTGCTTGCCGGGATGGTGGCCGCGGCGCTGGGGAAGGTACTCATCGGATCGTCCGAATCGCTCGCCGCCGTGTTCTGTGAAGCCGTGGCCGGGGGGGCGTTCTTGCGCTGGTTGCGCACACCATGATCCCCGAGGCCATCCACGAAGGCGGTTCCGTCGTCGTGCTCCCGACCGTGGCGGGCTTCCTATTCGCCTTGTACCTGGCGCTACCCGACGCATTAGGTTGACACCGGACAGTGCGACGGCCTCGCGCCCGGCTGTGCCGATTAATTCGTTTGCTGCCGAAGGGAGCAAAAGATGACCATTGAATTGACTCGCAACTTTCTTCTATGGTGTGCCGGTCATCAACTACGGAGTATTGCTGGTGCGGTTCCTAGGTGCCATTGTCAGAAGCGCATCCAGGTCTCCGTCAGCCTCTACGAAGTCCTGCACATCCTGAACCTGACCATGTTCGAATGAACTCTCTTGGATCAAGCCATGCACGGGACGCATTGCCGATTAACAGTTGATCCTCCTCCATTAACGCTGGGACGCTAAAGATGACTTACAAAGTCTTTATAAGGACGCCCGTCGCCCAGCATCGCTTCTTTATATCAACCAGCGCTATATTCAAATTAAACGGTATTCGCAGCCGCCGGCGCGTCGTGACAGTCGGCAGATGCGGCGGAGTGGCGCCAGGACACTGACTCCCGATGTGAAGGATTGAGCCATGAGCCTCGCGCTGACGCGCCGCCGCACCATTGACTGACGGAAGCCGCAACAAATCGGTGAAGACCATGTGGACGCTATCCATTTTGCTGCTCGTGGTGACGATCCTCCTGTCCACCCCGATGAGCCGGTATTTCGCCTGGCTCGTGGAAGAGCTTTACAAGGCGCGGCGGTTGCTCCCGTGGTTCGAACGGCGGCTATACTCGGTCGCCCTCCTAGTGTTCAACGAGAGTACCGCGGTCGCGCCGTCTATTTGACGTGGGTATCCCGTGACGCGAGGCCCATTCGTACTCATTATCGATGACGACCCAGGGATCCGAACATTGCTCCGCCGTGGGCTCAGTACCGCCGGCTATCACGTGCGGGACGTTGAGCCTGGTCCAGGCGCCCTTGAATGCGTCTCGGCCCGCCATTTCGATCTGGTCGTCCTGAATATTGATTGCCCGGTGGGCGGCGCGCCCGAGCCTATTCGGGCTGTGCGCGAACTCTCGCCGATGCCGATCCTGGCCCTGTCTGTCCGCGCCAAGGAGGATGCCATGGTCAAGGCGCTGGACACCGGCGCCGATGACTACGTCCAAAAACCTTTTGGCATGGAAGAGCTGTTAGCGCGGGTGCGGGCGCTGCTGCGCCGGCGAGCGCGGGAGCAGGGCAGACCGGTGCAGGTCGTGGCAGGTAGTGGCGACCTCGAAATCGACTTGCTGCATCGTCGCGTTCGCTCGCGTGGACACGAAATCCATCTCGAGGGGAAGCTCTACGGAGTCTTGCGGGTGCTTGCCGAGAGCGCCGACAGGGTGCTCACCCACGAGGAGATTCTTCGTGCGGTGTGGGGCGCTCGTCGCGCCGGGCGGGTGCAATTGCGGATGGCCATCTGGCAGCTGCGGCGCAAGCTTGAGGCGGATCCCGCTCATCCCCAGTATATCCTGACAGAGATCGGCGTCGGTTACCGCTTTGAGCTTCGAAAGCGCGACAAGCACAACGACCAAGCCAAGCCCCCACGCAGCCGGCAGCGAGGATGCCTGATTGACGAAATTGCACTTGCCGGAGAACGAGGCTGCCCCACGACCTTGATGCTCCGTGCAGAGTTGATCGCACGAGTCCTCGGCACGTGTTCGTGCCGCTCGTCCTGCTCGGTCGGGGTCGCGCGGCGCCTATGTGCTGCGCAAGCTTGTAGCGGCCTTACGGACGGTATTGCATGAGGCTGCAGGAAGCGTCCCGTATTGAAGGAGGGCCATACCAGAGCCGGGTCAAGATGGCTTCCAGGCGGTAAATAGCCGGTGAATGTCCATGGGATCATCCAGCGACCTCAATGTTGTGCGAAAGCTTGTATCGCAGAACATCTCCGCGACAAGTGCAAGGATCTTCAGATGCTCGTCATTCGGCTGGACCCGTTCCGCAGCTATGCCGTGGCGCTGTTCCATGAAACTCGCGATGGCCTCGAAGGCGCCCGTCTTATTGGCAGCATCCAGGTCCAAAATGATGTCGTGACGCGACAGCAGGTCGGCGATGACGTTGCCGGGGCGCGCCGGGACTTGGGGCGCGTCGCGCATGTACGCAGCATCGAGCAGCAGGCCGGCTGTTCCATGGTCAACGGCTGGCGCGGGCCATGCGGCCAGCTGGACACATCGTTGCCGAATGCGTTTGGACTGCAGGGCCGGCGAATCGACACCCCGTGGCATGGAGAGGAGGACACGAAGCGGTTTGCGAGCGTATCGAGCGGACCTCCGCATCGAGCCCCAGGCGGTTAACCAGACGGAACAGCACGGACCGCGCGCGCGCCGCGCACGACACGACGGCAGCGACACGGACCAGATGCGGCCTCGAGTGGCTCTCTAGCCCGATCTGATCGACAGCAATTTCCGCTGTGCGCAGTTCACGGCGCATCAAACGCTCGACATCCTCGCCGTGGTCGAGGTTACATAGGGCGGAAATGCAATAACGCTGCGTGACAATCGACGGCGCCGGTTGCAGTGCTGCATTGGCGCTTCTCACGCTATCGGCAACCTTCGATATGGGTCGTACCGGATTCATGGCAATCACTTCGAATTGGGTCATGTCGGAAACCTACGATGAAGCGGGGAAACACGGTGTCTGGATTCTTGGCGCATGTGTAAATAGCGCGTAATTAACTCGGAGTCGCGCCGTGCGACCGGATTTTTACAACATCTTGATGCGAATCGTTTCCGATTTGACACGCCCTTTCCGTCGCGTGACGTAGATTGACGCCATGGTCAATTCGGAAGGAAAGCATCATGGATAGCATGCATAACTGGGCGCTTTGGCGGTTGCTGCTGATTGCGCTGATTGCGTTTCCGTTTGTCGTCGCGGTGGTGGTCGAAGGCTTTCGTCAGAGGCACGCCGAAGGCTCAATCCCCAGCGCGAAGCCCGATGACGCGAACGCGTCTTTGCCGATAGGGGGGCCCAATGCGTGGCGCAAGCAAGGTGCCACCGACGTTCAGGTGCGTTCCAGCGACGAGGCGGTGGTCATGGGGTGGCGCGCGGCCTAGCGATCAAGCTGGAGCCCAGCACAGCGTCTGACTCGCAGCGCCGGCGCGCCCCGCGCGTGCGGTCAGACAACTGACGAGCTCACAGCCTGTTGCTTGGTCACGAATTGATCCAGCCAAAGGAACCCGCCATGACAAAGAGAATGCGCATCGCCAATGCTGTTGCCGCCACCGCGGCGCTTGTTCTGGTCGCCAGCGCCAGCGCGCAGACGACAGCACCGGCCGCGGCGCCTGCTCCAGAGGCGAAACCGGCCGACCCGTACACGCTCACGGCCAACGTCGGCATCTTCAGCCAATACATTTTCCGCGGCCTGACCCAGACTGATGCCAAACCCGCGTTCCAGGGCGGCTTCGACTTCGCGCACGAAAGCGGCTTCTACCTCGGAACATGGGGATCGAACATCAGCTGGTTGCAGGATTCAGGTGTCTGCAATCACGGGTGCAGCCTCGAGTGGGACATGTACGGTGGTTGGAAGCATGCCTTCAACGACGACTGGGGCATGGATGTCGGGGTCCTTTATTACTACTACCCTGGCAGCTACAACTCCGGCGTCACGAAGCCGAACACGACGGAGCTCTACATCGCCGGCAACTGGAAATGGGTTTCGCTCAAATTCTCGGACAGCCTCGGGAACACCTTCGGCATACCCAACTCGCACAACGCCTGGTACCTCGACCTGACCGGAAACTATCCGATCAACGATCAATGGACGATTCTCGCGCATGTCGGGCGCCAGGAGTATCCGGGGAACAACAATGGCGTGAGCAACAGCGTCCTCAACTACACCGATTGGAAGCTGGGCTTGAGCTACACGATCAACAACTGGACCTTCGGCGGTTACTGGACTGATACCAACAACAACGCCGACGTGTACACGATTGCCGGCAAGAACATCGGAAAGTCGACAGGTACGGCTTACATCCAGAGAACCTTCTGATCCCAGCCGATACGCTCTCTTGCTCACTTGCCGGTGATTGATTTGATTTGCCGATCCTTTGTCGACTAGCCACAGACAACCTCAAGGCCCGCAGATGTCGAATGACAAACCGAGTATGTTGATTTTTGGAGCCGAGGCTGCATTTCGACTCTGTAGTCTGCCGGCCGGCATGGAGGGATCAAGTCGCGCTTTCCATGAAACAGGTACGGGGTCACGGTCAAGTCGGGTTTCGGTCGCAACTGTCGCTGCCAACCTGAGGGCGGTTGTCGAGCAAGTAGGTGATCTGATTCGGGCTGCGCAGACGGATTCTGGTGAGCTCGCTGTTGCCCACGTCGACGTTAATCTTGCGATCGCCGCCGACGGGTCGGTTGGCATTCTCGGAACGCAGCGCGCAAGCGGAACGTTCACCGTGCGTTTGGTACCACGAGCCGCGACGCAGAGTTCGGCGAAAGGAAGCCTTGCGCCGACCATTTCGGCCATCAACGATTACGATGTGTTGCGCAGGCAAGCGTGACGATGAAACGGTCACCGTCGGGTGCAAGTCGGAACATAACGTGCCGATCAAATTCGATACGCCGGATCGAGGAACACTTGAAGAATTTAGGGTCGAGCAAAGTTGATCTAGGTCATCATCGTGCTGCGCGGGCGGTCGTAGCCTAATACTTGGGTTGCAACCCGGGGTGGGAGTTCGGGTGCCGGGCGAGCGAACAGCGGAAGCGTGGCGCGAAGCCCCCCGAACGGGTGAAATGCGCCAGCGATCCCTTACGCTATCCTTACATTGAACACCCATCGATTTTACGCCGTCTTGATGCAGCGATACCTATAGTTTCAGGTTGCACGAACTGAACTGCAAGGGAAAAGCCAATGGACATCGTCATGGACGTCATCTACATCGCGCTCATGCTCGCGTTTTTCGGCGCGACGTGGGGACTGATGCATTTCTGCGCGCGACTGATGGACAAGGGGGGTAAGCCATGAACTGGGTCTACTGGCTGAGTGGTCTCGCGGCGCTGGGTATCTTCATTTATCTGCTGATCGCGTTGTTCAAGCCGGAGTTATTTTCATGAATGCATGGGGTTGGTGGCAACTGACGATATACGTCGTCGTTCTGCTGTTGCTAGTCAAACCGCTGGGCGCGTACATGGCGGCCGTCTATGAAGGGCGGGCGACGCGCGCGCAGCGCGTCGGCGGCTGGCTCGAGCGGCTGATCTATCGTGGGGCGGGCGTTGATCCGCACGAGGACATGTCGTGGATGCGCTATGCAGTCGCTATGCTGTGGTTCCAGGTCGTCGGCTGCCTGGCGGTCTACGCGATTCAGCGGCTCCAGCAGTGGCTGCCGCTCAATCCGCAAGCTATGGCTGCCGTTACGCCAGACTCTGCATTCAATACGGCGACGAGCTTCATCACCAACACCAACTGGCAGGGCTACGGGGGCGAGAGCACGATGAGCTATCTCACGCAGATGCTCGCGCTTGCCGTGCAGAATTTCGTCTCGGCGGCGACCGGGATGGCTGTCCTCGTTGCGCTGATCCGCGGTTTCGTGCGCAAGGAAGCCGGCGGCATCGGCAGCTTCTGGGTCGACCTGGTCCGCTCGACGGTCTATATCCTGCTGCCGCTTTCGATCGTCCTGTCGTTGGTGCTGGTAAGCCAGGGTGTGCCGCAGACCTTCGACAAGTACGCGACGGTCAACCTGGTGCAACCCGTGACTTACGACAACCCGAAAAACGGGCCCGACGGTCAGCCGCTCAAGGACGAGAAAGGCAACCCAGTCACGGAGAAGGCGACTGCGACCGAACAGACGATTCCGCTCGGCCCCGCGGCGTCGCAGATCGCGATCAAGCAGCTCGGCACCAATGGCGGTGGCTTCTACAATGTCAATTCGGCGCATCCGTTCGAGGATCCGACGCCGCTCGCGAATTTCCTCGAGGTGCTCGCGATCCTGCTGATCGGCGCGGCGCTTTGCTACACGTTCGGAAAGATGATCGGCGACACGCGCCAGGGCTGGGCGCTGCTCGCGACGATGACGCTCGTGTTCGTGCCGCTCCTCGTCGCGGTCTATATCGGCGAGGGTACGGGCAACCCGGTGCTCACCAAGCTGGGCGCCGACCCGGTCGCGACCACGACCAATATCGGCGGCAACATGGAAGGCAAGGAAGTTCGCTTCGGCGTCGCCAACTCGGCGCTCTGGGCGGTCGCCACCACCTCGGCATCGAACGGCTCGGTCAATTCGATGCACGATTCCTTCATGCCGCTCTCCGGAATGATCCCGATGTGGCTGTTGCAGCTCGGCGAAGTGATCTACGGCGGCGTCGGCTCCGGGCTCTACGGCATGATCATGTTTGCGATCATCGCCGTGTTCGTTGCCGGGCTGATGATCGGCCGCACACCGGAGTATCTCGGCAAGAAGATCGGCGCATTCGAGGTCAAGATGGCGTCGATCGCGATCCTGCTTCCGCCCCTGTTCGTGCTCTGCGGAACGGCGATCGCCGTCATGGTGGACGCCGGCAAAGCAGGGGTCGCGAATCCCGCCGAGCACGGTTTCTCGGAAATCCTCTACGCGTTTTCGTCGGCCAGCAATAACAACGGCAGCGCGTTCGCGGGGCTCTCTGCGAACACGCCGTTCTACAACACGGCGCTCGGCATATGCATGCTGTTCGCCCGTTACTGGCTGGCGATTCCCGTGCTGGCGCTTGCCGGCGCGTTCGCGGCCGCGAAACTCGTGCCGGCCTCGGCGGGGACGCTGCCGACGCATACGCCGTTGTTCGTGTTCGTGCTGATCGGAACGGTCATCACCGTGGGCGCTCTGACCTTCGTGCCGGCGCTCGCGCTCGGCCCGGTCGTGGAACATCTGCTGCTCTTCAGCGCGCCTTGATGCAACTCGATGCGACGCAACCACCGAAAGAACTAGCCATGTCGACCGCAATCGCAAAGCGAGACACCCTGTCGTGGTTCATCAACCCCGATCTCATGAAGACGGCGCTGATCGACAGCTTTCGCCGGCTGACGCCGCGTTATCAATGGCGCAATCCGGTGATGTTCGTCGTGTATATCGGCAGCATCCTGACGACCATCCTCTGGGTCCAAGCCCTTTTCGGCAAGGGTGAGGCGTCGGCAGGCTTTATCCTGGCGGTGACCTTGTGGCTGTGGGTGACGCTCCTGTTCGCCAACTTCGCCGAGGCTATCGCCGAGGGCCGCAGCAAGGCCCAGGCCGCGTCGCTGAAGAGCGCGCGCCGGGACACGACCGCGAAGCGCCTGGCGCGGCCCGAGCGCGGTGCGGCGCAAACGGCGACGCCCTCGTCGGCACTTCGCAAGGGCGATGTCGTCCTGGTCGAACAGGGCGACCTGGTGCCGGGCGATGGGGAGGTCGTCGTCGGCGTTGCCTCGATCGACGAGTCGGCGATCACGGGCGAAAGCGCGCCGGTCATCCGCGCCGCCGGCAGCGACTTCAATACGGTGACCGGCGGCACTCGCGTGCTGTCGGACTGGATCATCGTGCGCATCAACGTCAACCCGGGTGAAGCCTTCCTCGATCGGATGATCGGGATGGTCGAGGGTGCGAAGCGGCAGAAGACACCCAACGAAATCGCTCTGACCATCCTCCTGGTCGCGATGACGCTGGTTTTTTTGCTTGCGACTGTGACGCTACTGCCGTACTCGATCTATAGCGTGGAAGTCGCCAAAGCCGGTTCGCCCGTGACGATCACGGTGCTGGTCGCGTTGCTGGTGTGCCTGATTCCAACGACCATCGGCGGGCTGCTTTCTGCCATCGGCGTCGCCGGCATGGGCCGCATGATGCGCGCCAACGTCGTCGCGACATCGGGTCGCGCTGTCGAAGCCGCGGGTGACTGCGACGTGCTGCTTCTCGACAAGACTGGGACGATCACGCACGGCAATCGCCAGGCTTCCTCGCTTTATCCGTTGGCGACCGTCACGCTGCCACAATTGGCCGAAGCGGCGCTCCTCGCCTCGCTGGGCGACGAGACGCCCGAGGGAAAAAGCATCGCTGTGCACGTCAAGCGCGCCTATGGCGTCGTGCCGCCACCGCTGACCCCGGGCAAGTTCACGATCGTGCCGTTTTCGGCGCAGACGCGGATGAGCGGCGTCACCTTCGAAGGCCGTGAATTGCGCAAGGGCGCGCTCGACGCAATTCGCGGCTGGATCGAGCCGCAGGGTGGCCGCATCGACGCCGAGTTGGTCACGCGCGTCGAAGACGTCGCGCGGCGTGGCTCGACGCCGCTGGTCGTCGCCGAAGGTCGACATGTGCTTGGCGTCATCGAGCTGAAGGACATCGTCAAGACGCACATCAAGGAGCGCTTCGCCGAGCTTCGCAAGATGGGTATTCGCACCATCATGATCACCGGCGACAACAAGCTGACCGCGGCATCGATCGCGGCGGAAGCCGGAGTCGACGATTTTGTCGCCGAAATCAACCCGGAGGCCAAGCTCAAGCTGATCCGCAGCATCCAGGCGGAAGGGAAGTTGGTCGCCATGACCGGCGACGGCACCAACGACGCGCCCGCGCTGGCACAGGCCGACGTCGCGGTCGTGATGAACAGCGGCACGCAGGCGGCCAAAGAGGCCGGCAACATGGTCGATCTCGACTCGAATCCGACCAAGCTGATCGAGATCGTCGAGATCGGCAAGCAGCTGCTGATGACGCGGGGCGCGCTGACGACGTTCTCTATCGCCAACGACGTCGCCAAGTATTTCGCGATCATCCCAGCAGCGTTTGCCAGCACGTACCCGGTGCTCGATGCGCTCAACGTGATGCACCTGGCCACACCGAACAGCGCAATTCTGTCGGCCGTCATTTTCAATGCCCTGATCATCCCGGCCCTGATCCCACTCGCTCTCAAGGGCGTCAAGTATCGGCCGGTCGGTGCCGGGCCGATCCTGAGGCGGAACATGCTGATCTACGGCGTCGGCGGCATCCTGCTGCCCTTCGTCGGCATCAAGATCATCGACATACTGTTGGTTGCCATGAAGCTCGCCTGAAGCAAGGAGCATGACCATGTTTTCCCAATTCCTGCCTGCGCTGCGTATGCTTGTCACACTGACGATCCTGACCGGTGTCGTCTACCCGTTCCTGGTCACCGGCGTCGCGCAGGTCGCGTTCTCGCACAATGCGAACGGCAGCCTGATCGTCGTCGACAACAAGGTCCTCGGGTCGGATCTGATCGGCCAGCCCTTCGACGATCCCAAGTACTTCTGGAGCCGTCCTTCGGCGACTTCGCCGCAACCGTACAACGGTGCAGCATCCTCCGGTTCGAATCAGGGTGCGCGCAATCCAGCGCTGGCGGACGCGGTGAAGGATCGGATCAAGGCGCTGCGCGATGCCGACCCCGGCAACGACGCGTCCGTACCGGTGGATCTGGTGACTGCGTCGGCAAGCGGACTCGACCCGCACATCAGCGTGGCAGCGGCCAACTATCAGGCGCCGCGCGTCGCCAAGGTTCGAAACGCACCGTTACAACAGGTGCAAGCACTGATCGCCCAGAATACCGAAGGTCGCACCCTGGGCGTACTTGGTGAGCCCCGCGTCAATGTGCTCGGACTGAACAGGGCGCTCGATCAAATGCACTAACGCCGCGGGCGCCCGACGCGCCGTGTCCGGCGAGCGCGGGGACGGGTACACTAGCCGTCGACGGAATTCGACGGCAGAGCATGGAAACGGAACGACCCAACCCGGACGCATTGCTGGCAGAGGTCAATGCCGCCGCCGCGCGTGAGCGTCGCGGCCGGTTGAAGATCTTCTTCGGTGCCTCCGCGGGGGTCGGCAAGACGTTCGCGATGCTGATCGCGGCGCATGAGCAGATGCGCGCCGGTACCGACGTTGTCGTCGGGCTACTGGAAACGCACGGCCGTGCCGAGACTGCGGCGCTCCTCGATGGCCTGCAGCAACTGCCCCCTCTGATGCTCGATGTGCAAGGGACGCAGGTCAAGGAATTCGACCTTGATGCCGCGCTCGCGCGCCGACCGACCCTCATCCTGGTCGATGAACTCGCGCACACCAATGCACCGGGAGCACGGCACCCCAAGCGCTGGCAGGACGTCGACGAACTGCTGGCCGCCGGGATCGACGTGTACACCACGCTCAACGTGCAGCACATCGAAAGCCTCAACGACGTCGTCGGCCAGATCACGGGCGTGCGCGTCAACGAAACACTGCCGGACACCTTCTTCGAGGCAGCCGACGAAGTCGAGCTGATCGACCTGCCGCCCGACGAGCTGCTCGCGCGGTTGCGCGCCGGCAAGGTGTATGTGCCGCAACAGATCGAACGCGCGCTCGCCAATTTTTTCCAGAAGGGCAACCTCATCGCGTTACGCGAAATGGCATTACGCCAGACGGCAGATCGCGTCGATGCGCAGATGCGCGAATACCGCGATGAGAAGTCGATCTCTCCGGTATGGGCAGCCGGCGAGCGCATCGTGGTCGGTATCGGGCCCGACCGCCATGGCGAACAGCGCGTACGTGCCGCGAAGCGGCTTGCCGATGCGATCGATGCGCCGTGGCACGCGGTCTATGTCGAGACGCCGCGGTCGTTGCGCCTGCCGCAAGGAGAGCGCGACCGCATCCTGGGATATTTGCGGTTGGCTGAACAGCTTGGCGCGAAGACAACTGTGTTGTCAGGGTCGTCGGTCGCGGATGAGCTCATCGAGTTTGCCCTGGTGAACAACGCGACAAAATTACTGCTCGGACCTCCTCCGAAGCAGGGATTTATCCGCTGGGTCGTCGGATCGGTGGTCGACGACGTGACGGCTCGGCTGCATGGTGTCGACTTGCAGATCATCGGCAACGCCGACGTCGCGCCCGCGCAACGGGGTTTTGCCGATCAGCTCGCGCGGACCAAGGCCCATCTCGGCATCGACGAAACCAAACCCCATTCGAGCAAACAGCGCTGGCCAGGGTATGTAGCTGCGGGCGGCGTCTGCGCAGCCGCCACCGCGCTGGCGTGGGCGCTGTTCGGGCGCTTCGAGGCGACGAATCTGGTGATGGTATATCTGCTCGGCGTTCTGGGAGTCGCGTATCGGTACGGGCGCGGACCTGCAGTTGCGACGTCAGTGCTTTCGGTGGCGCTGTTCGATTTTCTTTTTGTTCCGCCCTACTACAGCTTCGCGGTATCCGATTCCCAATATCTGCTGACATTTGTGGTGATGCTTGCGGTGGGAGTGGTTATCAGCAACCTCACCGCAAGCGTGCGGTTGCAGGCGCGTGTTGCACAGCATCGGCAATCGCGCACCGAGGCGCTGTACACGATGACGCGCGAGCTGTCGCGCGCGTCATCGCTGGATGAGGTCGTGACCCTCGCTGTCCACCATGTGTCGACCGTATTCCAGGCACAGGCCGTAGTGCTGCTGCCGGGCAAGTCAGGGACGATCGCGCATCCGACCGCACCGGGCATCTACGGGTCTTTTCATGGTGCGGACCTCGGCATTGCACGCTGGGTTCACGCCAACCGCGTCGCTGCTGGCCAGGGCACACACACCTTGGCGGGTGCGGACGCACTGTATCTTCCACTTGCGGCGGCACATGAGATCGTCGGTGTGCTGGCGGTGCTGCCCACGCGGCCCGAACGTCTTCTTATTCCTGAGCAGCGGCATCTGCTCGAGACCTTCGCGGGACAGATCGCCGCGGCAGTCGAACGTACGCAGCTTGCTGCGGAACGCGCCGAACTCGCGCGCAAGGCGGCCGCGGAAAGCGTGCGCAACTCGCTGCTCAACGCGATCTCACACGATCTGCGCACACCGCTCGCGGTGCTGGTTGGGGCGTCGTCGAGCCTGACCGAAGCATCGAGTTCGCTGAGCGACGAGGCGCGGCGCGAATTGGCGGCGACCATTCAGGACGAGGCGCGACGCATGACGGTACTGGTCAACAATCTGCTCGACATGGCGCGTCTCGAATCCGGCACCGCACCGCTGGCGCGGCAGTGGTCGTCGCTGGAGGAACTCGTTGGAAGCGTATTGGAACGACTCAAGACCGCACTCGCGAATCATCCGGTTCGTGTCGCTCTGAGGCCCGACCTTCCGCTGCTCAGTGTCGACCCGGTGCTCATCGAACAGGTGCTCGCCAACCTGCTCGAGAACGCGACCAAGTACACGCCCGCGGGTACACCGATCGATGTCACCGCGACCGCGACATCGGAAGGCATCGTCGTCGAGGTCGCTGACCGCGGCCCCGGATTTCCGGCAGGCGACGAGGCGAAGCTATTCGACAAGTTTTACCGCGTCAAGCCCGAGGCGGCACAACGCGGAGTCGGACTCGGACTTGCCATTTGCAAGGCGATCATCGCCGCGCACGGAGGCACGATCACGGCAGCGAATCGCGAAGGTGGTGGCGCTATGTTCCGATTCGTGCTGCCCGCGGGAACCCCACCCCAGATGGAAATGGAAGCCGCATCGTCGTCCACGGCACAGGTCGTGCCATGAGCGCGAAGCGCGGAGGCGGTCGATGAGCGATCCGATGGCCACGCTGGTCGTCATCGAGGACGATCCGCAGATCCGCCGCTTTCTGCGTACGGGCCTGTCCTCGCAGCCTTTCAGAATTTTCGAAGCCGAGACAGGTCACGACGGCCTGGTCGAAGCGGCGACCCGCAAGCCTGATCTCGTCATTCTCGACTTGGGCTTGCCGGATCTCGACGGCGTGGACGTCGTGACTCGGCTGCGCGAATGGTATTCGCGCCCGATCATAATCCTGTCGGCGCGCAGCGACGAGCAGGAAAAAATCAAAGCGCTCGACGCGGGTGCCGACGACTATCTCACCAAGCCGTTCGGCATCGGCGAACTTCTCGCACGGATCCGCGTCGCACTGCGCCGATCGTCACATGACGACGGTGCGGCGAGCACGGTGTTTCGCTTTGGCGACGTCAAAGTCGATCTCGCGGCGCGGCGCGTCATGCGCGGCAATGCCGAAGTGCATCTCACGCCCAACGAGTATCGTCTGCTGACGACACTCATCCGGCATGCGGGGAAGGTTTGCACGCATCGGCAACTGCTCACGGAGGTGTGGGGGCCCGGACATGTCGAGCGCGGTCACTACGTGCGCATTTACATGGGCCAGTTGCGGCACAAGCTCGAAGATGATCCGACCCAGCCCCAGCACTTGCGCACGGAAGTCGGCGTCGGATACCGGCTGCTCGCCGAACCTTAACCTTCGCGCGAATGAATTCGCGCCTACAAGGAGGTCGCGTGGTTGTAGGTCCGAATTCATTCGGACCGCAAGATCAGCAATCGACGACGTTCACCGCCAAACCTCCGAGCGAGGTTTCCTTGTACTTGGCCATCATGTCGCGGCCCGTCTCGTACATGGTCTTGATCACGGCGTCGAGCGCGACGCGGTGGGTGCCGTCGCCGCGTAGTGCCAGCGACGCGGCGTTGATCGCCTTGACCGCCCCCATCGCGTTGCGCTCGATGCAGGGGATCTGCACCAGGCCGCCGACGGGGTCGCAACTCATGCCAAGGTGGTGCTCGATGCCGATCTCGGCGGCGTTCTCGATCTGCGCATTGCTGCCGCCGAGCGCGGCCGCCAGACCGGCTGCGGCCATCGAGCAGGCAACCCCGACCTCGCCCTGACACCCGACTTCGGCGCCCGACAGGGAGGCATTGCGCTTGCAAAGGCCCCCGATCGCAGCTGCGGTCAGCAGGAACGCGACGATGCCTTCTTCGTTGGCTTCCTCGTAGAACTCGCGATAGTAGCGGATCACGGCGGGTATGATTCCAGCGGCGCCGTTAGTGGGCGCGGTGACCACACGCGAGCCGGCAGCGTTTTCTTCGTTGACCGCGATCGCATACGTGCTGACCCAATCCATCGCTTCGGTCGGACTGCTCGAATTCTCTGCGCGCCCTGCGATCAACGCATCCCGCAGCCCCTTGGCGCGACGGCGGACGTTCAAGCCACCGGGAAGTACCCCTTCGTTGCGCATGCCGCGCTCGACGCTGTCGTTCATTACCGCCCACCGGTCGAGCAGGCCGCCCTTCACCTGATCGGGGCTGCGCAACGCGAGTTCGTTGATGCGCATCATTTCCGGAATGCGCTTGTGCGCCTCCTCCCCGTGCCGCAGCAATTCGGCGGCGCTGGCAAACGGATAGGGCACGCGCAACGGGGCCGTGGGATCGGCGATGTGTTCCGCTTCCTTTTCGTCGACGACGAAGCCACCGCCGACGGAGTAATACACGTTGCGTGCAAGCGGGGCGCCTTCGGCATCGAACGCCGCGAAACGCATGCCGTTGCTGTGGAAGAACAGCGTCTTGTCGATGCGAAAGCGAAGGTGTTCCGCTTCGCGAAATGCGATCGGATGCCGCCCCGCGATCGACAACATCTGTTGCGAGCGAATTCGCTCGACCTTGGATTCGACCTGATCGGGGTCGATGCGGTCCGGTGTTTCACCGGACAGGCCCAGGAGAATGGCGCGATCTGTAGCATGCCCGCGGCCCGTCAGCGCAAGCGATCCGTAGAGGTCGACGACAACTCGCGCAGTGTGGTCGAGTTGTCCGCCCGCCGCGAGCAGTTGCGCAAAGCGGAACGCAGCACGCATCGGGCCGACGGTATGCGAGCTCGAGGGGCCAAGGCCGATCTTGAACAGATCGAAAGCACTCACGAACATCGGTAGACTCCTCCACCGAGCAGGCGTCCGTGACGCCGGTTTCGGGCATCCGTGTTTGCGGTGATAGACTTGATCATTGCGACTTAATTGTAACCCGGGAGCAGCGATGACATTGGCCATCCCGGCGCGTTTGCTTGCAGCATGGGTGCTGGCAGTGGCGTGCGCATGCAGCGCAGGATCGGCGCTAGCGGCGGCAGACGCTGGCTGGCGCGCATACGAACGCGGCGATTATCCGGCGGCACGCAGCCTCTACAGTGCGGCCGCTCGCGGAGGCGACCGTCTTGCGCAGTACAACCTCGCGATGATGCTGATGCGCGGGGAAGGCGGAGCAGCGGATGTCGATGCCGGCGTGCTCTGGCTTACCAGGGCGGCCGACGCCGGGATGGCGCAAGCACAGTACAACCTGGGATTGCTCTACGAAGGCGGCGTCGGCGTCCCGCGCTCACTGACTTCGGCGACCCGGTGGTGGGAGAAGGCGGCCGAACAGGGCCATGCCGATGCCCAGGTGCAGCTGGCGACACAATACTTTCTCGGGCGCGGCGCACCCAAGGACTGGAAGCTTGCCGCCCGGTGGTACGAAGCCGCGGCGCAGAACGGCGATGCCGGCGCCCAGTACATCATCGGCAGTTTCTACGAGCATGGGGACGGCGTCGCGCAAGACCTGCGCAAGGCGCTGGAATGGTACGCGCAAGCTGCACGTCAGGGCGACGTCGGCGCAGCCGTGCAGGCGAAGGACGTTGCGAGGCGTCTTGCGGAAACTGCGGAGGCGCGTCCCCCCTAGCCAGGCTAGTCTTCCGTCGCCTGGCCTTCGACTATCGTCGCCCGGGCGTGCGCATTAGCGGGCGTCGCTTTCGGGCGTCCGAAGCGCAACGAATCCGGATACGAGAGCACTTCCGGCACTTCGTCGCTGGCAAGTTCCCGCTGCGCCGCTTGCCACCATGCCGCGTCCAGCAGATCGGCGTGCGCTTCGAGGAACGTGGCGCGGACGCCTGCATCGGTCAGCAGAAAGGTGGCGAATTCCTCCGGAAATACGTCGTGTGCCGCGACCGGATACCAGACCTCGTCTTCCATGTCGTCGTATCCGGGCGGCGGCGGCGGAATCTTCCTGAAGTTGCACTTCGTCAGAAACTCGATCTCGTCATAGTCATAGAAAACGACGCGACCAAAGCGGGTCACGCCGAAGTTCTTGAACAGAAGGTCCCCAGGGAAGATGTTGACCGCGGTGAGCTGCTTGATCGCAACGCCGTAGTCGTGGATCGCCCGATCGCGCTGCGCCGGCGTCGCGATCTCCAGGAACAGGTTGAGCGGGGTCATGCGCCGTTCGATGTACAAATGCTTCACGATGAGCATGTCGCCGTCTTCCTCGATCAGCGATGGCGCGAGGGCCTCCAATTCGGCGATGAGATCCGGGGTGAAACGCGCCCGCGGGAACGCGACATCGGAGTACTCCAGGGTGTCCGCCATCCTTCCGACGCGATCGTGATGTTTGACCAGCACATATTTTTCCTTGACTTGTTCGGGCGTCGTTTCCTTCGAGACTGCGATCTTGTCTCGGATGACCTTGAACACGTATGGATACGAGGGCAACGTGAAGACGGTCATCACCAGGCCCTTGATGCCTGGCGCAATGATGAAATTGTCCGTTGAGTGTTTGAGGTGGTGGAGGAAATCGCGGTAGAACAGTGTCTTCCCCTGCTTTTGCAAGCCGACCATCGTGTACAGCTCGGCGACGCTGCGTTCGGGGGTGACCTGATGGAGGAAGGCGACGTACGCCGACGGCACCTCCATGTCGACCAGGAAGTACGCTCTGTTGGCCGAGAACAGCAACGCGATCTGGTCGCGGTCCAGCAGCAGCGCGTCGACATGCAACTTGCCGTCGAGGCCGTGCTTGATCGGGACAGCGAAAGGATGCGTTTGATAGCCGTTGACGATGCGACCGATGATGTAGGCCGTTCGATTGCGAAAGAACAAGCTGGACAGCACCTGGATCTGATGATTGGCCTCGAGGCGAAACGGCCGCGGAAAGTGGCTGCGAAACGCTTCGAGAAGGTTCACGAGGTCCTGCCGAAAATCACCAAAGGGCCGCTCGAGCCTGAAATCGAGGACGATGTCGATCAGCGCATGACGCAGCCCGTGCTGGCGCGGATAGTACGACCGGTAGGAGGGCGGATCCGCGTCGATGTGTTCCGTCGATACCGCCGGACGCACAAACAGGCAGCGGTTATGAAAATACGTGCGGTGAAGGATCTTGCACGAGACCGAATTGAAAAAAGTCTCGGCGCACTCGGGTTGCTTGTGGTCGATCAGCAGCGCGATATAGTGGCGCTTGACCTCCTCCCAGCGTGCGACATCGATGCGTGCGCAGCCAAACTCACGCTCCAGCCGGGAGACCGTTTCGGCGACACGCCGATCGTAGAAGTCGATTCGATCCTGCGACGTGTGGGCGATGGCGAGCCAGTTGCCGGCTTCGAACTGTTTTTTCGCCGCGCGCGCGCAATCGCGGAACAAGGCGTAGTGCAGGTTGAAACCGTCGAGCGTCGCCCGCGCGATGGCTTGGGTTGTTGCGGTCATCGCACGCGTCCGGAGCCTGCTATTTCTTGACAGCAGCCTGGCGCTCAGCCAACTCTTCGTTGAACGTGTTGAACTCCTTGATTGCTTTGTTGCCCGCTTCGACGATCGCGTCGGCGAGCACTTTGGTGTCGTCGACGTATTTCTTGATGCAGTCGGCGTACCCCTTGTATTCCTTGTTGAATCGATCGAACCGCCTCGAGTCGGCGAAGGCGCCGGGAAACTCGGGTTTCACGCAGGTCGGTGCCGGGACCGTCGGCATTGCGGGGGCGGCAGGTTGCTGCGCACCTGCGAGCGATGCGATGAATGCGATCGTGGCCAGCATGGGCACTGCGGATTTATGGAACATCATGTCGGGGCCTCGTCGGCGCGGAAAGAATTTATTTTATTCCTGCCGGAGCGTGCCGGGAAGCTCAATGCAGAAGGTCGGCGACGATGCCGATGCCGACGGCAACCAGGTCTCCGAACGGGATGTTGTCGGGCAAGTGGGCGCCGGAGTCCGGTGGCGGACGCAGCAACAATGCATCCGCCAGCGCGTTGACATCGACTGTTTTGCGATTCGCCTCGGCCGTCGCGAGCGCGCCAACCGCCCTGGCCACGGCGTCGGGATCGAGGATCGATATCGGCGTATGGCAATACGCGCAGGCAATCGAATTCTGGAGATCGACGGGAGCTCCGCAGTTCGAGCACTGGATGGTGCGCACCTTGGCCTTCAGCGCCGCAAGCTCCTCGCCGGAAACGGGCCGGATGAAGTTTTTTTCGAGGAGGAACTGCAGAAATGCACTCAAACGGCCGTGACCGAACGGGCAGCGGTAATAGCTGAAATGGGTCGTGTGCTGCAGATCTTGGGTGAGCGCGAGGCGTGAACTGCAGCGCGGGCAATCGAGCAACGCGGGAAGGGCGTTACGCGCGTCGCTCCTGTGATCGTTGAGTGCCTTGAAGACCTCCAGCACACCGCCAGGTGACAGCTGGGCGCAGTCATGCTGGTCGAACCAGACAAGCTGGCAGGGGAAACAGAAATTTGCGTTAATGCGGCTGGGGAGCAGCGCCCGCTCGAAGTCGAGCGAAACCATCGCGGCCCGGCAGGCGGGGCAATCCATTGCCCAATCTAACCTCCCGCCTTGGCCTTGTCGATAGCTTCCTCAAGGTCCTTGTACTCCGGGCAGCTGCGGCCGCACAGCTTCTCGAGCGCGGCGAGGTGCTCCTGTGCCTTGGGCAGGTTCTTGGCGATCACATAAGCTTCGCCTGCGTACTCGTGCGCGCCCTTGTGTCCCGGATCGAGCCGCAGCGCTTCCTCGTATTCGGCGAACGCATTCTTCATGTCTCCGGTTTTACGATACGCATACCCAAGCCAGTTGTGCGCATCGGCGTTGAAGCGATCCCACATTATCGACGTCTGGAACAAAGCGATCGCCTTCTTCCAGTCCTGGCGCTCGATCGCCTGCACGCCCGCCTGGAACGCGGCGTCCCGCTTCGGGCTGGCGTCCATGCCACCGCCGCCACCGCTGCCGCCCGCGGCATGGGCAATTGCAGCCGCGCTGGCGACGAGTCCGATGGCGAGCCACCGCGAAAATTGATTCATCGGGTTTGTTCTTGGCGGCGACATCGTGCCGCAACAGGGCCGTAAACAGCGCCTGCCCGACGCGTATTCCACAAGGTGCGCCCCTTACAGGTCGCGTGCGTTAAAGGTGTTGCACTGGCGGATGTCGCCGGACTGCAAACCGATCTTGAACCAGCGCACGCGCTGTGCCGACGATCCGTGTGTGAACGATTCCGGGACGACATACCCGCGCGAGCGTTGCTGGATGCGGTCGTCGCCAACCGCGGACGCAGCGGCGATGCCTGCCTCGATGTCGCGGGCATCCAGCGCTCCGCGGGCGGCGGCAGAATGGCCCCAGACGCCCGCGAAGCAGTCGGCCTGCAGTTCCTGCCGTACCGAAAGCGCGTTGCGCGTGGCCGGTGAGGCGTTTGCACTTTTCTGTTCCACCTGCGCCATCAGGCCCAGTTGATTCTGCACGTGATGCCCGATCTCGTGCGCGATGACGTAGGCCCGGGCAAAATCGCCGGGGGCGCCAAAGCGCTGCGACAGTTCGTCAAAAAACGCGAGATCGAGGTACACGTCCTGGTCGCCAGGGCAATAAAACGGCCCCATCGCCGCACTCGCTAGGCCACAGGCGGAGCCGACCTGGCCGCGAAACAGCGCAAGTTTCGGCGGTTGATAGCGACTTCCAAGCTTCTGAAAAATGCCACCCCATACGTCCTCGGTATCGCCGAGTACTGCGGCAACAAAATCTTTTTGTTTGTCGCGCGCGGTTGGCGGACCTGCGGGGCTGCTCGGCGCCGGCGCCTGTGTCTGCACGGTGGGAGCGCTACCATCGCCACCGAGCAGCGCTAATATCTCCAGCGGATTCTTGCCGAGCAGCAAGCTAATGACGACGACCACGATGACAGCACCGCCGCCGAGCCGCATACCGCCGAAACCACCGCCTCCTCCGCCGCTTCGCTCCTCGACGTTGTCGCTACGGCGAAAATCATCCCAACGCATGTCAGCCCCCGATCAGCGTATTGCTGAGTGATTGTACTGCGGTCGTCGGGCGCATGCTGTCCCGTCAACCGAGCTCGTCGATCGAGCGCGGCCAGCTTGACTTGAGCAGGCGGGACAGCGCGCGGTCGGCTAGCACCGTGCCGCCGGTCTGGCAGCGTGCGCAGTAGTTGGTCTCGTTCTCGGCGTAGACGATGCGCTGCACCGGTGCGCCACAGTCGGGGCACGCCTGCCCGAATTTACCGTGCACTGCCATTTCAGGCCGAAAAGCTGTGACGTCACGTGGAAATTCGGAGCCGGCGCCGGCGCGCAACCGCACGGTCCATTCGGAGAGGACCGATCGGGTGGCCCGATGGAGCCGCTCGACCTCGGCAGGCGCGAGTTTCTGCGTGAGCGCGATCGGCGACAATCGCGCCCGGTGCAGGATCTCGTCGGAATAGGCGTTGCCGATCCCGCTGAACAGCCGCGGATCGGTCAACGCCCGCTTGAGCGTGTGGTTTTCGCGTTGCAAACGTTCGCGGAATGCTTCGAAGTCGGCTTCGATAGCTTCGAGGCCGCCTTGGTCGAACGTTGAAAGTGCGGTCGCGCCGCGAACCACGTGCAGCGACGCGCGCCGCTTGGTTCCGGCTTCCGTGAAGGCGAGCGTGCCGGCACTGAATTCCAGGAGCGCCAGCGTGATGCGTCCGGGGGGTTTGGCACCCGCTTGAAGCCAGCGCAGGCGACCCGCGATCATCAGGTGCAGGATCAGGTACAACTCCTCCTCGAGCGCGACGACGATGCGCTTGCCCAACCGCCGTACGCCGGCGACGCGCAGGCCTTCGACTGCGCTGATCGGCGGTTCCGCGGTGCGCAACAGAAACGGGTTGAGCAGGCGGATATGCTCGAGACGCTGACCGACGATACGGGCCGCGAGATGCTCGACGTACACGACGACGTCGGGCAGCTCCGGCATTCAGACGACTCCGAACGCGCCGAGACCTCCGGCCGCAAGCAGGAACCAGAGCGGATGAATGCGCGTGGTCAATGCCAGCAAGGTGGTGACGCCGGTCAAAGCGTACGCCGCCCATGTAGTGTCGGCAGCGCGAACCAGCACAAAGCCGCTGGCGAGAACGAGCCCTACCGTGACCGGCGCCAAGCCGCGCTGGATTGCGCTGCGCAGCGGCGCGTCGCGAAACCGGTTCCACACGTGCGAAATGCCGTACGTCAGCACGGAAGACGGCAGGCAAATCGCCAGGGTCGCCACGAGCGCGCCGAGGAACCCGTGGACGTTCCATCCGATGACGCTGACGATGAGCATGTTCGGACCGGGCGAAGCCTGCGAGATTGCGAAGGCCTGCGCAAACTGCTCGTTGGTCATCCACTGCTCCACGTCGACGACCCGGCGGTGGATGTCGGGAATCACGGCGTTGACTCCGCCGATCGCCAGGAACGACAGTGCGCCGAACTGCTGGGCGAGTTCGATCAGCGCGGGCGGTATCACTTGCGCGTCCACCAGGCGCATGCGACCGAGGCTGGAGCGATCGCCAGCAGCGCCCACAGCAGTGGCACGCGGAGGAGCGCGAGCGCTGCGAACCCGAGCGCCGCAATGGCAACCTGCCAGCTCGTTCTCATCAGCGGTTGCGCCATTTTGAGGCCCATGGCAACGATCAAGCCGGTCGCGGCCGACGACACGGACGCCGTCGCGCTGCGGACGGCCGCAAGCGAATCGAAGCGGGAGTAGAGCGCCGCCAGGGCGAGCACGATCAGAAACGGCATCAGCATCAGCCCGAGGCTGGCAGCGAACGATCCCGCCGGTCCGGCAAAACGGCTGCCGACGATAATCGATACGTTGATGATGTTGGGGCCAGGCAGAAATTGCGACAGCGACAACACCTCCGTAAATTCGCGCTCGCTAAGCCAGCCGCGCTCTTCGACCAGCATGCGACGCGCGAATGGCATGACGCCGCCGAATCCGGACATCCCGACCTTGAGGAAGCCGACGAACAGGTCTGTCGTAGTGACCGAATGGTCAACCCTCGACTGCGTGGAGTCATTCATGTCCGTGGTTCGATGACGAGTTCGGCGTAACCCGTCGCGGGATCGAGGCGGCGCGAAAAGGTCCAGCCGGGTAGCTCGGTCATGAGAATTTCGGCCGTCGTGCGCACTCGGCAGCCGAGCGCGACATGGCCACCGAATACGCGCCCCGACGCGTCGGCCAGCGCGGCGTGCAGGTGCGCGCCGTCCGGCGACACCGTTCCCGCGAGCGAGACGATCTCGAAGCTACCGTCAAGAACGTCCGCACACTTGGCGCCCGCAACGCGGATCGCGGAGCGTGACAAGCTGCCGATCCCGCAGACCACGAAGGCTGCGGTGATACGCTGTTCGTCTGCTAGCGCTTCGATGCGAGCGCGAAGGTCGTCGCCAGGCGCAAGTCGCAAAGGACGGGATACCATTTGTGTCGGGTTCCGAGGCGTACCTTCGCGCTCGGGGCGGCCCATCGCAATCATGCGCGTGCGGTAAGAATAACGCTCAGCAGAATACGGAAACGCGCCATGGGTATGCGTCGATTGTAACGCCTATGGCGGACCGCGGCGCGGCTGCGGTATCCTGCGGGACCTCTTCATCCGGTCCGCGACGACTGTGCTCCGGTTCCTCCGCTGGTTCTCTCGCGCCGCCGACAGCATCGTCGATGCGACCGGACGCACGGCAGCATGGCTGGTGTTGTTCGTAATCCTCGCGTTGTTCGGGCAATGGCCGCTGCGTGAGCTCGTCGGCGGTGGCCATCTGCTTGCCAACGATTTCGGGCAGATTGCGCATGCCGCAGTGTTTTCCATCGGCATCGCCTACGCGCTGCGTTGGGACGGTCACGTGCGGCTCGACGTGTTCTACCAGCGCATGTCGGCGAAGGGGCGGGCATGGGTCGACCTCGTCGGAACGCTCGCGATTGTCCTGCCTTGGGCAGGCATCGTATTGTGGTTCAGCTGGCAGACGACACTGCGCTCGGTTGCGGCGCTCGAGCAATTTCCCGAAACCTGGTCGCCAGGGTACTGGCTGTTCAAGATCCTGCTGATTGTCTTCGCGTCCCTGTTGCTGCTGCAGGCGGCCGGGCATGTAGCGCGCGATATCGTGTTGCTGCTCGATCGCACAGGTGCACCACCAGCACCGGGACCGCCGTCGTGATGACATGGGTCGTGCCGGTGCTGGGCCTGGTCATGTTCGCGTCGGTGTTCGCGCTGCTGCCGTTCGGATTTCCGGTCGGGTTCACGCTGATGGGCTGTGCGCTGCTGTTCTCGGTGGTGGGCCACGTGCTCGGGGCCTTCGACCTGGCACTGCTCACGGCGCTGCCGCAGCGGCTGATCGGATTGATGGAAAACGACCTGCTGCAGGCGATTCCCTTGTTCGTATATCTGGGCGTGATCATGCAGCGCACGACGCTCGCTGCCGAACTGCTGGAGGCGATGAGCGGACTGTTCGGCGCTCGCTCCGGCGGCTTGTCGATCTCGACCGTAATCCTGGGTGCGCTGCTCGCGCCGACGACCGGCGCGGTGGGGGCGTCGGTGCTGACGCTCGGTCTGCTGGCGCTGCCGGCGATGCTTGCCGCGGGTTATCGCAAGAGCCTGGCGTGCGGTGTCGTATGCAGCGCCGGAACGCTCGGGACGGTGCTGCCGCCGTCGATCATCCTGATTGTCCTCGCGGACCTCATGCGCGGCGCCAACGCCGAAGCGCAGATCATGCGCGGTGAGGACGTGCACGGGGCGCTCATCATCAAGGACATCTACGTCGGCATGCTCGTGCCGGTGGGCATCTTGCTTGCGTTCTATCTCGTCTATGTCATCGCAACGGCAGTGCTTCGACCGGAGACATGTCCGCCGCTGCCGCCCGAGCGGCGCAAACGCCTGCCCTGGACACGCCTCGTCGTCGTCGTTTTCGGTCCACTCGCATTCATTGCCCTGCTGCTGGGCACGATCGTCACCGGAAGGATCTACACCGTCGAGGCCGCGGCGATGGGCGCCATCGTGGCGACGGTGTACGCATGGGCACGTGGCGAACTCGACTGGACGCGATGGGCCGACACGGTGCGAACGGTCACGCGCCTCACCGGCATGATGTTCCTGTTGCTGATGGGCGCATCGACCTTCACGCTGGTGTTTCGCGGCTTGAACGGCGTGCAGACCGTGCACTCGCTGCTGGGCATGCTCCCGGGTGGACTCACCTTCGCCGTGGTCGCCGTCTTTGCAGTCACTTTCTGCTTCGGTTTTTTCCTCGACGCGCTGGAGATCGTGCTGCTGGTCGTGCCGATTGCGATGCCGCCCCTGCTCGCGTTGGGGGCGCATCCGATCTGGCTGACCGCGCTCATGGCGCTCACGGTGCAGACGAGCTTTCTGATGCCGCCGTCGGGTTTTGCGGTGTTCTTCCTGCGTTCGATTGCGCCACGCGACGTCGCCACCCGCGAGATCTACCGCGGCACCCTGCCGTTCATCCTCATCCAGATCCTGGTGATCGGCCTGCTCTGGCGTTTTCCCAATCTGGCCACGGCGCTGCCAGCGATGCTCGAGTAGCCCGCTTAAGGCTCCTGCACCGCATGCCGCTTGAGCGCGTCCAGCGTGACGACCGCAAGCGTTTCCTCGTGCGTCGCAGTCAAGACCACCGGTGGCGCGACTCCTGCCTCGAACGCTTCCCGCCACCGCGCTACGCATACGCACCAGCGGTCGCCCGGTTCAAGTCCCGGAAAGTCATGCTCGGGAACCGGCGTCGACAAGTCGTTGCCGCGCTCACGCGAGAAGTCGAGGAAAGACTCGGTCATCTGCACGCAGACGACGTGCATGCCCACGTCTTCCGGGCCAGTATTGCAGCAGCCGTCGCGATAAAACCCCGTGCGCGGGGACACGGAGCACGGCAGGAGCCTGCCGCCGAGCACGTTTTTGTCTTCGAGCATCGTCAAAGCAATCGCGTCAGGGTTTGAGCGCCCGGTACAGAAAGGGAAAACTCACGTCCATTCGGTAATCGATGTCCGAGTGGTTGTCGTCGAATTCCTCGTATGTGTGGCGGATCCCCGCCTGTGCGAGGCGTTTCGACAGGATGCGCGTACCGTAGTGGATGTGGTACTGGTCCCGCCAGCCGCAGTCGATGTAGATTCCGCGCAGCGACTTCAGGGCCGACTTGTACTTGGCGACGAGGTTGATGGGATCGTTCGCAAGCCAGCGTTTCCAGCGCGAGGGAATCACTTCACCGCTCTCCATGTTGAAGGGCAGCCGGAAACCCAGCGGCGCGCGCGGATCGGGATCGTAGGTGGCGGCCATGCACAGGTTCATGATCGCGTGGCCTTCGCCGCTCGACAGCTTTTCCGTTCTCCAGACGTGCTCGAGGAAACGCTTGACGCGACCGTCGTCGCGGCCTTCTGCGAGCCCGCTGCGCCGGCTTTCGCGCAGCGCGTTGTACTTGCCGGCGACGCGCTTGTTCGATCGGTATTTCGCCAGCTCATTGAGTGTATTGGGCCAGTCGTGCCAGTAGACGAAATCGAAATACGAATCGCCCGAATGGTCGGCGATCGCGCCCCAATGTTGCGGATATTTCATGCCGTGGATGATGGAGCCGTAGCCACCGGAGGATTTGCCGAAGCACCCGCGGTGGTCGCGCGACGCGAGCGTGCGGAATTCGTGGTCGACGAATGGGATCAGTTCGCGCGTCAAGTAGTCCGCGTAATTCCCAATGGCCGGAGAATTGACGTACTGATTACCTCCGAGCGCGGTGAAGCAGTCGGGAAAGACCAACACGGTCGGGCCGATTTTTTTCTCGTGGATCAGACGGGCCGTGCGCTCGATCAGGTTCTCTGCGTACGGTTTCCAATTGGCGTGCGCGAGGCCCGTACCGGTAAATCCCACGAGGTCGTAGAGCACGGGAAAACGTGGGCCGCGTGCACGTGTGGCGACCGCGTCGTACTGTGGCGGCAGCCACACGCCGAGCCTGCGCACGTGCGGGTCGCCGAGCGGGTTCCCTGCCAGCACCCGCGACGTGTGTTCGACGATGACCAGCCTGCCGGCGCGCCACTGAGGCCGCTTGAGCGCCATGGATGCTTCCACAGAATGCGAAGCGACCATTGTAGCGCGGACTTCTGGCCGGCAGCCCTTGAATCATGTCTGCGCCCGCGTCTACGATGAGCGGATTCGCTGCTGTCCGTGGAATCATTCGAAGACCCGAGGCGCACACCGCCGAACGGAGGCCCGATGAAGTTGGCAGCCCGTATTGCCGCCGCAGTGGCCGTGTACGGATGCGTGTTCGCGCATGCGTCCTTCGCCGGCCACCCCTCGCTCACCGAATGCCTCGAGGCTTCAGATTTTGTCGGCAACGCAGCGTTGTCCCGCGAAAACGGTGTGTCCGCGCAAAAATTCATCGAGCGCATGCAGCAGGACTTCACCCTGATCCACGCGTTCCCTCAAGAACTGCGCTGGTTCGTTCACGATGCTGATGACGAGTCGTATTTGCTCGGCGCGGCGCGCGATGTTTTCGATCGCCCCGCGCTGCCGGAGGAGCACCGGCGAGCGTTCCTGGAATCCTGTTTCGCACGCATGGCAATGCTGCCGCCCGGCGAGGATCCGTCGCCGGATCCCCCAGTCGGCGAATCGGTGCGTTGATTCGGGCCGTTCCAGAATAGCGCGCCCGCCGCGCTAATTGCCCCGGCTGCCGATCAACGCCAGGAACTCTTCGCGGGTCGCCGTCGATTCCCGAAAGGTGCCAAGCACCGACGAAGTGATCATTTCCGAATTCTGCTTTTCCACGCCGCGCATCATCATGCACAGGTGGCGGGCTTCGATCATCACGCCGACGCCCTTGGCTCCGACGAGTTCCATGACCTGCTGTGAAATCTGCTCGGTCAGTCTTTCCTGCAACTGCAGACGACGGGAATACATGTCGACGAGCCTGGCGAGCTTGGACACACCGAACACCTTCCCGCTCGGAATGTACCCGATGTGACAGCGCCCGAAAAACGGCAGCATGTGGTGCTCGCAGAGGCTATAGACCTCGATGTTCTTCACGATGACCATGCTGTTGGTTTGCTGGGTAAAGACCGCACCGTTCAACACTCGCTCCGCATCGATGCGGTAGCCGGAAGTGAGGAATTCGAAGGCGGCAGCAACGCGCTGCGGTGTTTTCAAAAGTCCCTCGCGGTCTGGGTCTTCGCCGATTTCGAGAAGGAGCTGGCGAACCAGCGTCGCGATCTTGTCCGTGTCCATCGTTGAGCTTTCCGTGTGGCCGAATCGGTCGCGTCCGGCGTGGCATCATTATGGCATGGCGCGCTTTCCATCCCAGACGCGCTGACCGGCATCAATCGGCACATCGCATCCACGCACGGAAATTCGGATGCGATAATGCGTCGCTTCGCACTGGACACAGGAGCACTGGAAATGGGAAAGAAGATCGAATTGACGCCCGCGGATGGGTTTCGGTTGCCCGGCTATCGTGCCGATCCTTCCGGTACGCCGCGCGGCGGATTGGTCGTCGCACAGGAGATCTTTGGCGTCAACAGCCACATCCGCAATGTCTGCGACGGCTACGCTGCAGACGGCTATTGCGTGATCGCGCCCGCGCTGTTCGAGCGCTACGAAGCCGGCGTGGACATCGGCTATACGCCTGCCGATATCGCGCACGGCCGCGAGCTGAAGGCGAAGGCTGCAACCGAAACGGCGTTACAGGACATTGCGGCCGCGCGTGACGCGCTCGCTGCCTGTGGCAAGATTGGCATCGTGGGGTACTGCTGGGGCGGCTACATCGCCTGGATGAGCGCGTGCCGCCTCGACGGCTTTGCCTGTGCGGTTCCGTATTACGGTGGCGGAATGCTCGAAGCGGTCGGCGAAACTCCGCGCTGTCCGGTTCTGGGACACTTCGGCGAACGCGACGGGAACATCCCGGTCGACGGCGTGCGGAAATTTGCCGTCGCCCATCCGGAGGCGCAGATCCACATCTATGCCGCCGATCATGGTTTCAACTGCGATCAGCGGGGCTCGTACGACGCCACAGCCGCCGCGCTCGCCCGGAATCGGACCTTGGCGTTCCTGCGGCAGCACCTGGGTTGATCCGCGCTGAAGGGCAGGTCCTTGCTGCTTCGTCGGGCGCCTTCGTTTGCTGCGCCGAGAAGCTTGACAGAAGCAAGTAAATTGTTGACATTGTCATCGACCGGCTTTTTGCGCCGGTAGGACGCTCGACCATGACCACGGCGGACTCGCGGCTGGAGACCCGCGTCGCAGCGGTGCGCCGCTTCAATCGCTTTTACACGCAACGGATCGGCGTGCTTGGCCGGGGCCTGCTCGCGAGCCCGTTCTCGCTGACCGAAGTGCGCGTCCTGTACGAACTCGCGCATGCAGCGCCCGACGCGCCTCCAAGCGCAGGCGGACTCGCTTCCGGCCTCGGCATCGACGAGGGTTACCTCAGCCGCATCCTGCGTGGATTCGTGGAGCGCGGATGGGTGCGACGCGAACGCTCCGCCGCCGACGCGCGCAAGGCACTCCTCGCGCTAACCAGCCGAGGCCGCAGGATGTTTGCGCCGCTTGATGCCCGCTCACACGACGAGGCCCGTGCGCTGCTGCAAAAGCTGACGGCGAGAAATCAGGCCGCGCTCACTGCATCGATGCGCACGATCGAACGCATCCTCGGCGCGCCGGGGGCGAAGTCCGCACCGGTGGTACTGCGGGCGCCCGAACCGGGTGACATAGGCTGGATCATCCACCGCCATGGTGCGCTGTATGCCAACGAATATCGGTACGACGCTCGGTTCGAGGCGCTGGTGGCGCGCATCGCTGCCGATTTCGTCGACCACTTCGACGCGGTGCGAGAGCGCTGCTGGATCGTCGAGCAGGACGGCGAAATTGTCGGTTCCGTATTTCTGGTCGGCAAGTCCGCGACCACCGCCAAGTTGCGCCTGCTGCTGGTCGAGCCGACGGCGCGCGGACTCGGGCTCGGTGCCCGCCTGGTCGACGAATGCATCCGCTTCGCTCGGGGCGCGGGCTATCGCAAGATCGTGCTGTGGACCCAGAGCGAACTGCTTCCCGCCCGGCGCATCTATGAGCGCGCCGGTTTCAAGCGGCGTGCTGCAAAGCCGCATTACAGCTTTGGCCGGAAGCTCGTTGCCGAGACCTGGGAGCTAGCGCTTTAGGCCTGCAAGGGGCGCCAATCCGGCGCTTGACCGCGCGAACGCCAATCCCTCGCGGCGTGGAGGTAAACTACCCGCTGGCCAAACAAGCTAGGCGAGCGGGAGCACGACGCTCGACTTCGATGTTTGCATGGGGAGGATTGCGATGAAATGCACTACGTGCGGCTATGAGACCCAGCCTGGCGCGAAGTTCTGCGTGCAATGCGGGACGACGCTTGTCGCCGCATCTGCTCCCGCGGGGATGGCCCCGCTTGCTGCGCCAAGTTTGACCCCGCGCCCTCCGGCCATGTCTCCAAACCCGTCGCCGTCGGCAACCGCCGCGCGCCCGGCATCCACCCCGTCCGTGCCGCCGCCGGCAACCTCAGCGACCGGCGCGCGCCCTGCATATACGCCGTCCGCAGCGATTGCGGGGATGCCTCCGGCCGTGCCAACCCCCGCGACATCCGCGGCCGCGCCCGCATCTTCGATGCGCCTTGGATTGATCGTCGGTGTGCTCGTGCTCGTTGCGGTTCTCGGCGTCGGTTTTTTCGTCGCATACAAGATGTTGTTCCCGCCCGAACCGAAAGAAACCGTCACGACGACCGACTCGAACAAACGCGCCGATAGTCCGCCCGCACAGCCGCCCATGGAAGCGCCGAAGGATGCCGTTGCACCCACCGGCACTGCCGCAGCTGGTTCGCCCGACAGCAACGCGTCGTCGCAGCAAACTCCGGCCGCGCTTCCCGCGACCGATACTTCCGCGGCAAGCGCCGCGCCGCCGCCTGACACGGCGAAGGCCGCTGCGATGCAAAAGGCGGCCGATGCCAAGGCGAAGGCGGCCGTTTCAGCCAAGTCCGAGACGCCGCCGGCGTCGAGCCCGCCGACGCCCGCGTCCTCGCCGCCGCGCCAGGCAGCAGCGCCCGCGATGGCGCCGGCAGTTCAGCCAGATCGTTGGGAACTCATGCGCCAGGCGTACGAGGTGTGTTCGAAGGAAAGCGCATTCGATCGTCTCGGCTGCAATGCACGTGTAGGGCAGCAGTATTGCAAAGGCTACTGGGGACAGGTCCCGCAGTGTCCGGCGGGCGCGTACGGCGACCGCGGAAACAATTAGCGCAGCGACAACGCTTAGCGCGCGCAAGGCGCTCGCTGCCAATGCGGGGTGCGCGGATGGGGCACATCTATTGGAACGACAGTTCGCGCCTGTTCGACAGCGGCGAGACGATCGACGTGCTCGCCCTCGGCGACTCGTGGTTCCACTATCCATTCAACAATCTGATCACGCCGCTGTACACGGCGCTCGACCGGCCAACCGTCTATGTGATTGGCGAGAGCGGGGCGCGCGCGGACGAGCTGTGCCAGGGGTCGTGGCTCGGCAACTTTCGGCGGATGCTTGGCGGATACCCGTCGATCCGTCTCGTCTGCATCAGTGCCGGAGGCAATGATTTCGCGGGCATCGGCGACCTCGATGACAAGATCCTTGCATCCGACTGCAGCAATGCGACATCGCTTGCCGAGTGTTATCGTGCCGCACAGCCGCAGGGCGTGTTCGCCAACGTCGAGCTTGCCTATCGAGCCATCCTCGCCGCCGTCGCCGGCATTCGTCCCGATCTCCCGGTGCTCGTCCACAACTATGACTACGCGATTCCCAACGGCAGGACGCTGCCAGGGCTACGAAGTTGGCTCAAGCTTCCGATGGACAACGATCGCGTCCCGACCGCGGGTGCGCCACTCGATGGGTTGCGCCGAGACATCGTGCGCGACCTCATCGACCAATTCACGCTGAGCCTGGATCGACTGGAATCGACGGTGATGCAGCCGCGCGTGGACCTCGTCTGGTCCGCGGGAACACTCTCCGACACGGATTGGGCCAATGAGCTGCACCCCAAGCCGGCAGGTTTCGCCAAGCTCGTCAACGACTGCTGGAGCGGCCCGGCACGGGCAGCGCTCGGACTGACCTAGATGTATGTTCGCCGGCCCGGCTTAGCGCACGCAGTTGCGCCCGGCGCGTTTGGCCTCGTAGAGTTGCCGATCCGCCGCGGCCAGCATTCCGGCGGCAGCGTCAAAGTCGGCGTCACTGGTAACCCCGATGCTGATCGTCACGTGCAGCTCGTCGTGGATCCTGTGCCACGGGTGGCCGGCGACGGCGGCGCGCAGGCGTTGGCACGCGGCGCGCGCATGCTCCAGCGTCGTGTCGGGTAGCGCCAGCACGAACTCCTCTCCGCCATAACGCACCGCCAGATCAGACGGCCGGCACGCTGCCCGCAGGATCTTGCCCACGGCGCGCAAGACCTCGTCACCGACCGCATGCGAAAAGCGATCGTTGATGAGCTTGAAGTGGTCGATGTCCGCAAGCGCCATGCTGAACGTGTGACGCGACAGGCGAAGGGCACTGAACATGCGATCGAGGTTGGCATCGAGGTAGCGCCGGTTGGCGAGCCCGGTGAGCGCGTCGACGTTCGCAGCCTCGGACAACTGCACGTTTGCCTCGGCAAGACGGTCGCGCTCCGCACGATATGATTCGGCTTCCGCGCGCACCTTGCGCACAGCGATCTGAACGAGCAGATCGCGCGCCTTCGCGTCAGCCTCTTCGTTGCGCAGCGCCTGGTCGAGCTCGTGGTATTTCTTGAAGTGCGTCAGCGCCGCCTTCACGTCGCCCTGCGCCTCCCGGCATGCCGACAACTCCTGATGCGCGCGCATGATGCGTGCCTTTGACTGGAGTTCTTCGCCGATCGCCAGTGCGCGTCCTAGAGGTTCGATCGCCGCCTCCGGCCGCCCGCACAACCGTAGAGCCTCGCCGATGTTGGCGAGGCATAGTGCTTCGTTGTGGCGATCACCCATGGCGTGGACCGCATCGAGTTGCCTCTCGAACAGCTCCATCGCCTGCTCGATGTCGCCGAGGAACGCCACCGCGCTGCCGATGTTGCCCAGAGCAAGTGCCTGCAGGTGCAGGTCGCCGACGCTTGCAGCGAGCTGTTCCGCTTCGCCGAAGTAGGCGCGGGCGCGATGAAACTCGGCCGCCATCGATTCCGGGCCCATCGCTCGGTGCTGCTCGCCGACACGCAGGCACAGCACGCCGAGGCTGTTAAGACTCGCTGCTATACCGGCCTGGTCGTCCAACTCCCGCCGCCGCGCGAGCGAAAGCTCGTGAAACTCGCGCGCCTTGGTGAGCTCGCCGATCCGCGCATAGACCATCCCCAATCCGTGAAAAACACCGGCTTCGAGCGCCACGTCGTGTTGCGTTCGCAGCAGCACGAGCGCTTCTTCGAAGCGTCCCAGTGCGGGCGCATAGTCACCGACGTAGAGGTCGACCGTCGCGATGCCGCGCAGGCATCGCACTTGGCCGTGCACATTGGCGAGCGCACGCCAGAGCGAGAGCGCTTCAAGATGACGCGCGAGAGCATCAGCATAGGCGCACAGCGCCAGGTGGGCGTCCGCGACGAGTTCGACCGCTTGCGCGCGCGCTGTGGCGTCGTTGCGAGTTTGCGCGATGTCCAGCGCTTGCATCCCGAGTTCGATCGCGCGTTGGGCGTCGCCACCGCGCGACATCTTGCGCGCGAGCACCAGCAACGCCGACAGTTTCGCATCTTCGCTAGCCGACTCACCCAGCTTGGTCTCGGCATCGCCTCCTTCGTCTTGTGCCGTCATCTCAATCGGCTTCTCAGGTTCATTACGAGTGGTTTAACCCCCGTCAAGCGATTTTCATGCCAAGCACTTGCGCCAGCGACCCGGAGGACGTCAAGCCAGCGCGTATCGGTCTAAACGTGGCTGGCGGACGTCGGTCGTTTGGCGGCGGTACATCCTGCCGGGGGTGGTGCATTCGGGTCCAAAAGGGTTAATATGCATTTATCATAAGGAGTGCACGCGGCCGGGTCCTGCCAGCGATGGAACGGATCGAGAGAACATGATGAAGTGCCTCATTTGCGGACGCACGTGTCTGCTTGGCGCCAAACTCTGCTCGGACTGCAGTTCGGCGCGCAAGCGCGCCTTTGCCGCCACCGTGACGCAGCCCCTGCTGGATGCAGCCGTGCGCGGGCGCAGGGCCGGGAGCTTGCTCAGGCCCAGCCAGTCCGTTGCCGCAACGGCGCGCCGCGCGGCCGAGCGTACGCTTCAGGCCAAACCGCCTGCTGCCGAACCGGTCCCGGCATCGCGGCGCCTGCACCGTGTTTACCTTGCAGCGGGGCTCGTAGGCGTGGTGCTCGCCGCGGGTCTGGTCGCCCGGCACATGCAAAAGTCGGAAGCAGCCGACGCAACTCAGAATACCGAACTGACCGGGTCCGCCTCCCAGGCAGCACCGCCGCGTGGAGTCTCGGTCGTGCCCGCGGGGCTGGCGCCAAAAAATGTGGCAGAAACCAAGGCATCCGAATTGACCGGTGGGATGCCAACTACCGAAGTCGCACCCCCGCCGGTGAAGCGCCCCAGTCCAAAGCCCCGCGGTGTCCCGGTCGACGTCCCGGCCGCGCCAGTCGAGGAGGCGCCCCCTGCGACCGTTGCTGCGGCCCCGCCGCCCACGCCGGCGCCGGAGGCGCCCGAGCAGCCGCGGCCGGATCCCTTGCAGCTGATGAACGAGGGCCTGGCACGATGCGCCGGCGGCGACCTCTTCAGTCGCATCCTGTGCGATCAGCGCGTTCGGCGCGAGTATTGCGAGGGGCGCTGGGGGCAGGTGCCGCAGTGTTCCAGCAGCGTCGGGAACGAACACGGCCAATAGGCGGTCCGTCCCGGGGGGAAAGGGCTAGCCGCGCCCGACGAAGGGCATCTTGGTCGCCATGACGGTCAGGAACTGCACGTTCGCATCGAGCGGCAGGCTCGCCATATACAGCACGGCGCTGGCGACATGCCCGACATCCATGAGTGGTTCGACCGCGATCTGACCGTTGGCCTGTGGCACGCCCTTGGCCATCCTCGCTGCCAGTTCCGTCGCTGCATTGCCGATGTCAACTTGACCGCAGGCGATGTCGTACTTCCTGCCATCGAGCGAAGTCGACTTGGTCAATCCCGTGATCGCATGCTTGGTTGACGTGTACGGCGCCGAGTTTGGCCGCGGAGCGTGCGCCGAGATCGAGCCATTGTTGATGATGCGGCCGCCGCGCGGAGTCTGGCTTTTCATGATGCGGATCGCTTCCTGTGTGCACAGGAAAGGGCCCGTGAGGTTGGTGTCCACGACCGACCTCCATTGCTCGACCGTGAGGTCCTCGAGATTGACCGCGGGCGCGCCGATGCCGGCATTGTTGAACAGCAGGTCCAGCCGCCCGAACGACGTCCTGACGGTCTCGAACAATGCCGCCACGGAAGCGGGGTTGCTCACGTCCGTGACCACCGGCAGCGCGCTGGCGCTCGCGCTGCCCGCGGCTGCCACGGTTCCGTCGAGCGCGTCGCGGCGGCGACCCGCCAACGCGACCTTGTACCCGTCGCGCAGCAGCGCAAGTGCCACGGCGCGGCCGATTCCGCTGCCAGCGCCCGTGACGACCGCAATTCTCGAAGGTGCCATTGGTGAGTCCTCCTGTCGGATAGCGCTGGCGATTGTATCGCGGCCACCGCGTGTCGCGGATCAAAGATTTTTCGCGCCGAAGGCCTTGGGCAGAAGATCGGCGAGCACATAGCGCTGTTGCGCGTTCTCGTCATCGCAGCAACAGATCACGAGCATGTCAGGGCCAAACTCCATCATGACCTGACGGCATGCGCCGCACGGCGGCGTCGCCGTTGCGGTCGGGGTATAAACGGCAATCGCGTGAAGGCGCGTCGCGCCATCGACGATCGCCTGGAAAATTGCGCTGCGTTCGGCGCAGATCGACAGCCCGTAAGAGGCGTTCTCGACATTGGCACCTGCGTAGATCCGCCCATCACCGGCAAGTACCGCAGCACCGACCGGAAAATTGCTGTACGGCGCATACGCATGCATCGATGCCTCGCGCGCGCGGCGCGTGAGATCGCTGATCATCGGTGTGGAGACGTTCACGTTGACGAAGGTCACTTCGGGCGCATTATCGCTCGTGCTGCCGGAGCCCGCCGATCATTCTGCTACCATCGTCACGCAGGTCGCGACCCGAGTCACTACGAGCATGTCCTCCAAACGCGAATTATCCACCTCCGGCGCTGACGTCGATGCGGTGTCGGCACTGTCGAGCAGGAAGGCATTTCTGCAGGTGTTTCCGGGCGTGATGGTGGCGATGTTTCTCGCGGCCGCCGACCAGACCATTCTCGCCAGTGCCCTGCCGACCATTGCGAGTTCTCTTGGTGGCCTCGCGGACCTGTCGTGGGTCGTTGTCGCGTATTTGCTGACGGCGACGATCGGGGCGCCTCTTTACGGTCATCTCGGCGATCGCTTCGGAAGACGACGGATGCTGCTCGTGGCCCTCGCCATTTTCACCGCGGCATCGCTCGTCTGTGCCATCGCGCCGACGCTGCTGACGTTGATCCTCGCGCGCGCTTTGCAGGGTCTCGGCGGAGGCGGATTGATGACGCTCGCGCAATCGCTTATCGGCGAGCACGTTTCGCCGCGCGAGCGCGGGCGCTTTTCCGGATATTTCGCAACGGTGTTCGCGCTCGCGAGCACGACCGGACCGGTGCTCGGTGCGTATCTGACCGAGCACGTCAGCTGGCGCGCGGTCTTTTTCATCAATCTGCCGTTGGGCCTGGCCGCTGCGGTGCTTGCGCTGCGCATTCCACTGACGCCGATGCCGGTGCGCGCCCGATTCCGTCCCGACGTCGCGGGCGCATTGCTCTTTTGCTTGGCGACGCCGACGCTCTTGTTCGTGCTGACGTCAGGGGGACAACGACTGGCATGGACATCGCCCACGCTTCTCATGCTGGCCCTTGCCGCCGCGATCGGGTTTGTGCTGCTCGGCTGGTGGGAACGGCGTGCAGCGGATCCGGTGATCCCGATTCGCTTCCTTCGGGTGCCCTCCATTGCGCGTTCGGACGCGGTAGTCGTATGTTTCGCCGCCGCGCTGTTCTCGACGATCCTCTATCTGCCGCTGTATTTGCAGCTGGGCAGGGGATTGCGCATCGGCCAATCCGGGTTGCTGCTGCTGCCGATCACCTTGTCGATGGTACTGACGTCTGCTGTCGTCGGCCAGCTGATCACGCGCACGGGGCGGGTGAATATTTTTCCTCAACTCGGGCTGTCGATTGCGATGCTGGCATTTCTGCTTCTGGCGACCAGTGTCGCGACGGTCCCTACGCCGGTCGTCCTCGGCTTGACCGCGCTCGTGGGCGTTGGACTGGGTATGGTGATGCCGCCGACACAGGTGACTGTTCAATTCGCAGCGGGCCGTCAGGCATTGGGTGCCGCCACCGCGTCGATCTCCCTGTCCCGCTCAATCGGTGGGGCGCTCGGCGTAGCGGTCACAGGGTCGGTACTCTTCGCGCTCATCGGCGACTCCTCCGGTACGTTGACCGGCCTGTTGCGCCAAGCGATCGAAGGCGGGCCCGCCGCAATCGGGCTCCTTTCCGCGGATGAACGAGCCGCGCTGGCGGGGCACCTCGATGTTGCCTATCGCGACGTATTTTTTCTTCTTGCGGCGATCAGCGGGTGCGGTGCCCTGATCGCGCGCACGATCCCACACCTGGAATGGACGCGACCGGCGGCAACGAGTTCCTGACGCACCCTCAACGGCGCACGACGATCCTCCTGCGAACCATCCACATTGACAACGCGAGCGCCCGGGCTTACAAATGAAACGTTGGTCGTATCCGGCGATACGTGAAACCGCCGCCGATTCTCACCTAGGAGGAGCGACATCGTGGCAAAAGCAAAAGCAAGCAAGAAGGGCCAATCCGGCGAAAGCGTCTATCGCATCACTGAACTCGTGGGCACCAGCGCGGTGTCCTGGGAAGATGCAGTGAGTACTGCGGTAGCAACGGCGTCCACTTCGCTGCGCGACTTGCGCATTGCGGACATCGTGAAGCTGGACGTGAAGATCGACGGCGGCAAGGTCGTGGCCTACCGGGCGCGCGTGGCGCTGTCTTTCAAATACGAGGCCTGAAACGAGATGTAGCGCCGGACAGAGTCCGGCGCACGCCGCCGTCCGCGTCTAGCGCGCTAGTACGGTCTTCCTGATGCGCTGGTGCGAGTGGCTTGCGTCGGCGCCGCGGTCGCCGGCCTTGCGGCAGCGGTGCCGCTCGCACCAGGCTTCGCGCTTGCACCCATGCCGCCGTTGACAGCGACGTATGGGCGCATGCTCGCCACGATCTCATCGACGCTGGCGGAATTGGCAATCGTCGAGAAAACAAGACTCGGGCATTGATCGGTATCGATGATCATCAGTTGCTCGCCGCGCTGCCGCATCCGGTCGCGCGCGGCTGCACCACGTTCCGACATGTCGATGGGCGGTTTTACATCCTGATAGACGACCATTCCGGTGCGGTCGACAACCATATTGCACGTAACCGCATGGGCGCCGAGCGTGAAAAACGCCAATGCTGCACCGCAGCCGGCGAGCATGATCGAACGTTTGGGCATGGGAGCCTCCGAACCGTAAAAGCACATGCTATGCCTATGTCATGACTGGCGCAACCCGATCCGCGCGCAAACCGACGATAGGCCGGGATCAGCTTGGCTCAGGGAGGACGCGCGACAGCAATCAACCGAGCTGCCAGCGCGTCGAGGTAGGCCGGGAATCGGTGAATGTCGTTATGGCCGGCGCCTTCAACGACGATCAGCTCAACGGGAGCGCGGGCAAGCGCCGCGAGTCTTTGGCTGTCCGCCAGCGGAATGCGGCGGTCCTCGCTGCCATGAATCAGCACAATCGGCATTCTGACGCTGCCAATAACCTGATCGGTGCGCAGCGGATACTTGAGCAGCCATTCCGGGGCGAGCGGGTACTGTTCCTCGGCAGCGGCCGCGAGGCTCGCGTACGGCGAGACCAATATCAGCAATTGCGCATCGACTTCGGAAGCAAGTCTCGCCGCCAGTCCGGTTCCGAGCGAGCGTCCGTAGATGACGATTGCCTTCTCACGGTACCGCGGCGCGATCGCGTCCCAGGCCGCGCGAACGTCGCCGTGCAGTTGTTGTTCGCTCTCGATATGCCCGGTGCTCTTGCCGTAGCCGCGGTAGTCGAGAATGAACAGGTCGTAATCTACACGGCGGTAGAAGTCGATGCCTGTGGTCCAGGTCTGCAGGTTGCCGGCGTTGCCATGCAGAAAGAAGACCAGGCCCCGCGGTCGCTCCTGCATGAAGTGCAAAGCGTGGAGCGTTGCGCCGGGCACCGGAATCCGCACTTCCTCGAAGCGCTGATCGAACTTGAACTGGAAGTCCCCTGCAAGCGGTCGACCGGGGAAGATCAGTTGTTCCTGCCGGAAGTAAAGCGCCCCGAGAAACACGCAGTAGGCAACGGCGGCGATCACGACCAGTGCAGCGACAGCGATGACGCTCCACCGTCTGGCACGCGGCGTCATGCAGAGATCTCCTGCACGGCGCAGATGCGCAACCACGCGCCCGGACGCTCGACGGCGTGGACGAGTGCCGCAACCTCCTGAGGCGGCATCTTTTTACCTCTTGCGCAAATGGGGTAAGCTTGTGCCCTGCATCGAGCGGGAGACGTTTCGTGTTTGGTCGTGGGCGTCGATCGGCGGGAGGATGGATGGGGGTCGCGATGATCCGCTGCGTCGCGGTGGCGCTGAGTCTGACATGGACGGCAGGAACGGCGTTCGGCCTGTCCAGGGAAGCGCAGGAGTACATCGACATCCAGGCCAAGATGGCTCCTGACCAGTGTGCGCTGCAAAAACTCAGCTCGCAGGCGGCCGCTGCACAACGCGCAGGCGAACAGGGCAAGCGGCAGGAGCTCATGGCGCAAATGGAGCCGATCGCCAAGCGCATTCAAGCGTATCAGCCGCGCATGCAGGAACTCGCCAAGTCGGTAGGGCAGACCACGTCGCCCGATTACCAGGCAATCATGCAGCAAACGCAGGCAATTCATGCCAGGTGCAAACCGTAGGTAGTCGGCCCTGCGCCGAAGAACCGGCGCCGCCGTGATGGCTAAGCTGCGCGTGCAACAAAAAAGCCCACGGTCGCCGCTATCCCGCTGACCGCGATACCCCACAGGATGTCGACGACGACCAGGCTCACGGTCCAGCCTTTCAGGGTCGCCAGGTTCGAAAGATCGTAGGTCCCGTAGGCAAGCAACCCGAGAAGCATCCCGCAGGCCGTCGCCCGCAGCCATGAGCCCTGCGCGAGTGCCGGTTCTATACAAAAAAACACGATGCCGGCGGTATAGAGGGGGTAAAAAATGGCGGCCGCGGCCAGGTTCGGCTTCTCCAGGAGCAGAGGCCCGATCTGGCCCTGGTAGAAATCCTTCGCCACAAACCCGAGCCACGCGAAATCGCAGATGCCGAAAGCGATGAGCGCTGCCAGGAATGCCGCAAGGACTTGACTCACGGCAGCTGTTCGCAAGGCCGGTGCATGACGCCCGAGAGCGCAGTCAAGTGCTCGCGCAACGCATGTCGCGCGATGCGCGAGCGGCATTCATCGGGGCATCGAGCGTATCGACACCGGCCCCGCGGCGAGCTTGATGCGTTTACCGGTGTCGACCAGCTTGCCGCCTTGGACCGCGTAGACGGCGATCGCGCGCTCGACATCAAATTGCACCAGCACCGTCTTGCTGTCCTTGCTGAACACGACGCCCTGCGCAGCTTCGCCTCCGGGCAGTTCGTTGACCTTCACGGCCTGGCCGTTCCTGATCGCATACAGTCCCACCTTGCCGAGCTTCTTGCGGCCGGGATCGTCGGCCAGCAGGTTGGAACCCGCCATCGACGAGACGACGATCCACTTGCCGTCGGGCGAGATCGCGACCCCTTCGGGCGTCGCCGGCACCGAGATCTGCTGCACCGCGCGGAACGGCCGCTTCGAAATGTCGACGAGCGTTACTACGTCCGCATCGTCGACGATGCGTCCCGCGACGCCGGTGTTGCCGATAACCGCCCAGCGGCCATCGCTCGAGACATCGACGACATAGGGATTGACGCCGGTGGCAAGTTTTTCCTTGGTCGGCTTCACCGTCGTGCCCTCGACACTCAGCACGGCCGCGCCATTCTCGTCGCGCAGTGCAACGATGGCGGCCTTGCCATCAGGCGTGAACGAAATGCCTGACAATCTCTTCTCGGCGACCTTCACCGAATCGAGCGGCTTCAACTCCTTCCCATTGATCGCCAGAACTTTCACCGTACCGTCGTGGGCGGCCGCGAGCAGCAGCGTGCCGTCGCGATTGATCGTCAAACCGTTCGGATGGCCGCCGACGTCGACCTTGGCCAACAGTTTCGGCGGTGACGCTTCGAGGTCGACCACCTGTACGAAATTGTCGAACAGTTCCTTCTTCGCCTCGTAGTCGTAGCGCGTCGGCGCGGCGACGATCGCCAGCTTGCCATCGGGCGTGATGGCGACCGCTTCCGGCGGGCCCTGGACGGTATGCTCGAGACCTTCCAGCGTGGCGACGACGGCGGGTGGCGACTTCGCGACATCGATCACGACAAGGCTGTCAGGCGGCGCGGGTTGCGGAAATGTCGCTTTGCCTTCGACGCGGACGAACTTGCCGTCCTGCGCCGATACAATGAGGTCCGCGGCCAGCGCCGACGCCGCGCAAAGCAGGCTTAACCCGACGAGTCCAAGCCGAAAGTCCGACCGAATTGAAAGCATCGTATCCTCCTGGTTATCGTTGTCTGCGCTTGCCGTGCGACTATGCGGCTAATCGAGCTGCGTCGCTCGCGACGACCGCGCCCTTAATGATAACCCGTGACGGGAACAGTGCGCCGCTGGGCTTTTGCTTCTAAACTTCCATGGCGCCCAGCGGGTCCAACGGCACGCAGACCAAGCTTCGGGTCGCGCGTGCGTCGAGGAGATGGCCATGGCTAAACCGCAAGTACTGCTGCGACAGGACCTGGCGTCCGCGCTGGTCGCAGTCGCGTTCTGCGCTCTCGTGCCTGCGGCCGCGCCGGCGCGAGCGCAACCGGCGTATTACGATGTACCGCGCGGATCGCAGCCGCACGATGTTGCTGCGGCGCCGGGCACTGGTGCGCCGGTCTACTACACAGCACAAGCGACCGGCAAGCTCGGTATCCTCGATCCGAAGACAGGAAAGTCCGAGGAGATTCCTCTTGGCCCACGCTCGGCGCCGCATGGCGTCATCGTCGGTCCCGACGGTGCGGCATGGATCACCGACGGCGGACAGAACGCAATCGTTCGCGTCGATCCGAAGACGCACGAGGTCAAGGTCTTCGCGTTGCCGGCAGATACCGGCTACACCAATCTGAACACCCTCACTTTCGACAAAAAAGGGCGCGTGTGGTTTACCGGACAAAGCGGCTACTACGGGCGGGTCGAACCCGGTATTGGCGTGGTGACCGTGTGGAAAGCGCCACGCGGCAGCGGGCCTTACGGCATTACGACCACGCCGGGCGGCGACGTCTACTATGCATCGCTTGCCGGAAATCACATCGCGCAGATCAATACCGAAACTGGAGAAGCAACCGTCATTGAACCGCCGACCAAAGGCCAGGGCGCGCGGCGCGTGTGGTCGGATTCGCACGGCCGGATCTGGGTCAGCTACTGGAACACGGGCCAGGTCGGCATGTATGATCCCTCGTCGAAGACGTGGCGCGAATGGAAGCTGCCGGGCAACGCGCATACGTATTCGGTGTGGGTCGACGACAAGGACAAGGTGTGGCTCACCGACTGGAGCATCAACGCGATTGTCCGCTTCGATCCGGTCACCGAGAAATTCGACAGCTTCCCTTCGAATCGCGATCGGGCCAATGTGCGCCAGATGCTTGGGCGCTCCGGCGAAGCGTGGGGCGCAGAGTCGGGGATCGACAGGTTGGTGATGGTGCCGGCGCGTTGAGGAGGCACATCGTCGCATCGCTGCGTCAGCTGGCCGTTGCAACAGCACGATTGCCAACGACGCGCTCGCTTCAGAGAGCTTCGAGGGTAAACCGTTAGAAGGAACATGCGAATAGAACTTGTTGCGCTGATCCTCGGCACTGCGCTGGCGGGGGGATCGGTAGTCGCTGCAGAACCGTCCGCATCAGGCGTCAAGGGAAAATTCTCCAGCAACGGAGCAACCCTCGATGCAAAAAGCGCCGTGGCCTTCAAGGGCAAGTCATTTCTCGGCGGCGACGACGCGATCATCGTGGCGGTTACCAACGCCCGCGTCAACGCCGATGCGCTCGCCGAGTTCCATGATCGCCGGCGCGCCATGGACAAGCGCATCAAGGACAGCAACACCGGTGTCGTGTATCTGGAATTTCGCGCAAACGGCAGCTTTCGTGGGCTCAGCTATTATTTCGGGCCGGGCAACGGCTGCGGGTTTTGCACGAGTACCGTGGAGTCAAGCGTCACGCTCGCAGGCGGCCGAATGACTGGAACGTTGAAGGGAACGGAGGCGAGCCGCCCATTCGACCTCGCAATCGACGTGGCATTGATGTCCGACGAGCACGGCGCCCCGCTGCCGGCAGAAGGGGGAGCGCCCGGCGCCGCCTACCTTGCGTATCACAAGGCGCTGCTGAGCCGCGATCGCGCAACGCTCAAGACGCTGCTCTCCCAGGAAGGGCTGCAAGGCTGGGCCGACGCGGAGAAGAAGGGTGATATCGACGGTTACCTGCGGTATCTCGGGGAAGAACATCCGGACAAATCCGTACGTATTGTCAAAGGCTACGTGCGCGACAGCGGCGCGCTCCTGCTCGTCTCGGGTGAATCGAGTATCGGCAAACTCAACGGCGAGGTTTTGCTCGTCAAGGAGAAGGGAACATGGCGCATCAACGACGAATTGGCCGATCTGGAACTCAAATGAACGTCCTCGCGCGATGTCTTGCCGCAGGCGCACTCGCCTTTGCATTGACAGGCGGCGGCGCGGCACACGCCCAGCCGCAGAAGATCAGCGGCGACGTGATAAAGCTCGATGCCTCGACCTTGCAGATCCGCGCAGGCGACGGTCAGGTGGTTACGGTGAAATTAGGCGACAGCGTGCGGCTCAGCGCTCGCTCCCCGGCGGAACTCGATCGTATCGTGCCGGGCGCCTTCATCGGCACGACGGCAGCGCCGAGGGCGGATGGCGTGCTTTATGCCTCGGAAGTGCACATTTTTCCGGAATCGATGCGTGGTACCGGGGAAGGCCATCGTCCAATGGATACGGGGCCCGGCAACACGATGACGAACGCGACGGTGAGCAGCGTCGGGGCCGTCAAGGCTGGCGCCGCCGCAGGAGCCGGGAACACGATGACCAACGCAACGGTCGCGCAGGTCGCGCGTGGCGAACCGGAGCGCCGCCTGACGTTGACCTACGCGGGCGGCGAAAAAGTCGTGATCGTTCCGGCCAATACGCCGGTCGTCATGGTCGAGTCCGCGGATCGATCGCTGCTGACCCCGGGCGCACATGTCATCGTCTATGCGACGAAGCAAGCCGATGGCGCCCTGTCGGCTGACCGGATCACGATCGGGAAGAATGGGTTCGTCCCACCGATGTAACTTGGCGTGAACAGACCGTTGCTTCTGGTTGCGGCCATTTCAATCGCGCTCATGGCGCACGAGGCCGCGGCATTTGTTTTCTCCGATGGCACGACCGCGCAGTGCACGGCGCACGGTCGCGCCGTCATCGAGATCGATGGGCCGCCCGGAAGCAAGGTTGTCTTGCTTGGCCGGACGGGCATCACCGAGCCCGTCGGGTCGGGTTATGTTATTCAGTGGAACACCAGCAAACTCGCGCAGTTGCCGCCTGCCATCCACGACCTGATTTTTTTTCACGAATGCGCGCATGCGCAGATCCCGACGACTGACGAACTGAGCGCCAATTGCGCGGGGCTCAAGGCGATGCGCGCGGCGGGAAGGGCAGGTTTTGCCGTGGAATCGAAAATGACCGCTTTCTACGGGCCGGGCAGCCAGTACTGGGCAGGAACGCTGAAGTGCGCCGATACGGAAGCCGCGCCTGTCCCAAACGCGTCGCACTAGCGCGCGGCCGAGGGTTGCGATAGTGGGTTGACTCCTTGGTACGTTCCTTGCATGGGTGGTATTGCGAGGGACGAACGGTGCGCGCCACGTGGTACTGATCTGTACACCACGACGCGTGCCAAGGAAGCGACCATGATCAAGCACGACGTTGCAGTTGCTGGGTTGACGCCGATTCACTTCTTGTCGGAAGTCCGCGACTTTCGCGTCACAGTTGCCGACCCGGGATTATCGGCGGAAGCAAAAAAGCGCGCGCTCGGCGTTATCGTCCATCATGCCGCGGCGCTCGATTCGCACGACATCGGCTTCGAATGGGCAGGGGTCGCGCTCAAGGAAGCGCTATGCATGTGGCTCGATTCGCAATCGCACGAGCGGCACTGACGATCTATTGACAGACGCACTGCTCTACGGCGCCGCCGCGCACATCACGACGCCCAGCGGGCCCACGCCCTCGGCGCTCCACCCGATCGCGCGCAGCTGATCGCGAGTCGCCAACGATGTAGTGTAGCGGCGATTGTGATCCGGCCGATTATCGTACAGGCCGTAGACCGGGATCGTGCCGCCGCCGCAACTGCCATCCGACTCGTTAGGCACTGCCGCTGCAGGCGCACCTTCGGAGCTTTGCGGCCAGATGTTGGGTAAGCGCCTCGCAGCAGCATCGCACGCAAGCGAACGAGTATCGACCGACGCGTTGACAGCGCCCCGACCGTGGCTTGACGCGCTGCACGGGTCTGCTTGCGTCGAAGCGATGTGCGCCGTGGCGGCGAAGACATTGAGCATCTGGCCCGTCCGTGCCCAGCCGGGCATGCACCCGGTGTCGAGCGCGAAGATGGTCATGGCGTCGGCCGTCATCAGATACCGGTCGGCGCTACGGCAGTAGAACTCGACAGCGGTTGTCGTCGCCGGGGCGCTCGCTCCCGAGGCCGCCTTGGTTTGCCCCGAATTCGGGTCGACCATCAGCGATGACTCGTCCACCGCCTCGAAATCGCTGCCGTGCAGTTGTCCGAGCTGGTGCAGTTCGTCGTCGTCCCAGCGCGGATCGGGCGCTCCGCTGAGGAACCAGCTGCTGCCGTTGTCCGCGAGAAACATGCCGTACTTTTTCAGCGCGCGCAGGATGATCTGCACGTGTGGGCCGAAGCTGCTGATGTCGACGCTCTGTTTCAGCCGGAAGCGCTGCCCCATCGGCGGATACTTGACATCGGTCAGGCTCGATGCCTGGTGCCGCGCGGGCCAGATGAACGCATTGCGTGTCTGTGGCGCAGTGAAGCGCAATGCGTGTGAAATCTCTCCCGCGACGGCTTCCTCATAGCGCACAAGGCCCGGGAGCATAGGCAGACCCGCCGCGTCGGCCGATGTCCAGGTACTCGGGCGCAGGGCATTGCTGTCCAGGTCGAAGATGGCGCCCGATCCGGCACTCCAACTGCCGTCGGCGTTAGGGTATGCCGCGAACAGTTCGTAGAGCTTGCCAGCGTCGCGATCGACGATCAGCACGTGACGATCGCCGGCGCTTTGCGCCCCGCCCTCGATCGCCGCATCGGCGGGGATCGGATACGGACCGGGATCGCTCTCCGGCGCATACGCGAAGCTGACCGGCACCCGCGTCTGCGCGCGCGTCACGATCGTATAGGGAATGCCGTTCGGTGCGCCCGCATACACAGTGCCGAAGTCGGGGTGCACGGGCTTGCCCGGGCCGATGGTTGTGATGTATGCGGCCGAGTTGACATCGACCGGAAGTTTGTCGATCGCTACATTCCACACGTTGTCCGCGGGAAACATCGGTCGCACGGTCAGGATCGCCGAGGCTGCGGCCACGTCCATTTGCAGCGCCACGCCTACCGCTGCAAGCCAACCGATCATCGCCAGTTCCGCCGATCTCATGGGAACCCTTGAACGAGAAAGACCGATTATGCCAATATCATAAGCCTGGCACAACCGGCCGATGTGCCTCTAGACGCCGAAGGGCACGACGACGGGCCCGAACAAAAAACGATGGAAGGTCATGACCAGCAACGCGATTGCGCTACCCGCGACGACGCTGACCACGTCGGCGCGCAGCGTGGGCGTAAACGCTTTGACTGCTCCGCGCTGCAGCACCGACAACAGATCGACGAGCGCATATACCGCGAACGTCCCGAACAGGATCGTGCCCCGGGCGTCGCCATTGGCGAGCAGGTGGACCACACTCCAGATCAACACGGCGATAAGCATGGGATGCTTGATTGCGGCTCGGATGTGCGACGGACTGTTCGAAGCGGCCAGCAGGATGAAAACGACGATCATTGCGAAAGGCGCGACCGCCTTCGCGGCCGAATACGGGGCGAACCATTGCGCGCCCCGATCGCCATAGGCATACCCGACGATGATCAGGACCAACCCGACACCCGATGCCGCCGAAAATAGGCCTTTGTAGCGCGCCTCTCCCTGCGACGAAAGCAAACCCGCACGCTGCGTTGGGAACATCGGCAACACATGCGGCGCAAAAAACAGCGCGAGTCCGACGATGAGCAGTGTCATCCTTGCCTCCGCGTGATCGGTGCATCAGGGAACCGCGGTTGCAGTCCCCTCGTCAGGGTGCGAACCATGCCTCGACTCGCGGATCCTTCAATACTTCCGGATTGACGATGAATTCGGGCCGGCGATGATTCAGGGCATCGACGATGCTTTTCAGCCCGGTCGAAGCCATGTTGTGGAAGCATTCGTCGGTCCAGCACAGCGAATGCGGCGTGACGATGACGTTATCCATCTTCAGCAACGGATTGGCGGGATCGACTGGTTCCTGTTCGAAGACGTCGAGCGCGGCACCGGCAATGCGTCGATCGCGTAACGCCTGGATCAGCGCCGGTTCGTCGACAATGGGACCGCGGGCGACGTTGATGAAATGCGCGTCGGAGCGCATCAGCGCGAATTCCTGCGCACCGACGAGGTGACGCGTCTCTTCCGCCAGAAGGCAGCAGACGACGACGAAATCAGCTTCGCGCAACAGTGTCGGCAGATCGACCTTGCGCGCACCGACGTAAGCGAGCTCGATGTCGTTCACGAATGGATCGGCGGCGATGAGCTTGAGATCGAAGGTGCGCGCCATGCGCAGCAGCTCCTTTCCGATGCGCCCCGCGCCGATCACGCCCAGCGTGCGTCCGGTCAACCCGGTGCCCATGTTGTCCATGCGCTCGTTCCACCGACCCTCGCGAGTCAGGCGATCCTTCAAGAAAAGCTTTCCTGCCAGAGCGAGCACGAACGTCAAAGCAATAGTCGCCACCGGGCGCGGCATCGAGCTTGGCGTGTTCGTGACCAGCACGCCCGCGCGGGTCATCGCTGCAACATCGACCGAGTCGTAGCCGACTCCGTGCCGCGCAACCACGCGTAATCGGCAGTCGGAGCGCGCGACGGCTGCCGCCGGGACGCGCGCGATGTTGACGTACAACGCGTCATACTGCGCCGCCAAATCGGGATCGATTTCGCGCACGACCTTGGGCAGATAGTCCCAGGCGATGTTGCCGGCCTGGTCGAGAACGGCGAGGGCGCCTCGGCCGAACGCCGGCTCGCCACGCGCGTCGAGAATGTCGCGGGTCAATCCTACGCGGAATTTGTCGGCCACTTCAATCTCCTGTCGATGCGTGGCGTTCAGCGGCTGGCATCGCGCAGCGCATCGAGTCCGCGCTGCAGTGCCTGCTGCAGCAGCGACTGGTCGATCCCATAGGCCATCAGTCGGAACCCCTTGGCAACGTAATCGCGCACCCACGTGTCGTCCGTGGCCAGGATGGCGGGCGTTTTACCGTTCGCCGCACATGCGGCGACGACACGATCGACTGCGGCCAGGTACGCCGGATGCTGGAACTGACCCGGAATGCCCATGAAATTGGTGAGATCGAACTGACCGATCCAAAGGGCATCGACACCTGGCACTGCGGCGATCGCCTCGACATTGCTCAAGCCTTCTCCGGTCTCGATCTGGGCGATGACCAGCGTCCGCTCGTGCAGCGCCGCCATTTTCGCCGCAACGTCGCCGCCTGCGTAGTCGTCGTGCGCGAAGCCGAAGGCGGCGCCACGCTTGCCCAGTGGAGGATACCGCGTGCAGGCGACGATGTGCATCGCTTCGGCGGCGGTTGCGACCATGGGCACCATCACCCCGAACGCGCCGATGTCGAGTGCGCGTGCGATGAAGTGATACTCGCCGCGCGGGACGCGCGCCATCGGCACGATGTCGAGGCCCCGGCAAAGCGCGAATTGCGTCTTCAGCGTTTCGAAGCCCAGCCCGGTGTGCTCCATATCATAGAGCACGAACTCAGCACCGGCATTGCGGCAGATCGTGGGCAATCCCGGCGCGAAGAATTCGAATACCATGCTACCGAACGCATACCGGCCATTGGCCAGCGCCTTTTTCACGGGGTTGTCACGCATGCGGTGCTCCGGTGCTTCGTCGCGGGAGGAGGCATAATACGGGAGTCACGAAACGGGAGTAGACCGCGATGGATCAAGAGACATTCAACCTCAGCATTCGCAAGTTCCTGAAGATGGTGGGTATCAGTTCGCAGCGCGAGATCGAGCAGGCGGTCACCGCCGGAATGACCGATGGCACGATCAAGGGTAGCGAGACGTTTCCGGCCAAAGTCACGCTGGTCGTCGCGGGCCTGCGGATCAACGTCAGCTTCGACGGCGAAATCCGGCTCCAGTAGCCGATGCGATTCTGCGTACCGGCAGGCATCAGCGGATCAGGAATGCCTGGCGCGCGAGACCTGACAGCACCGGTGCAAGGTTAGCCAGCGCCGCCTGCGCCGGTACGCCGGGCCATGCGAGCGCGGCGATCTCGGCCCCGGAACGCTCGCCGGTAAGCAACGCGAGCAGCCGCCGCGCGTCTTCGTCGAGCGTGATCCACTCATGACGCAGGTTGGTGACCTGAGCGCCCCGGTCCGCCTGGAGTCTCGCGACCGCACTGGCTTCAGGATGTAGCCCGGGCTCGATGATGAACGGCGACGGCAGCAAATGCAGTTCGACGACTCCCGCGCCAAACGATTGCAACAGGTCGAATGCCAGCGCATTGCGTTCTTCCGCGGTCGCGGCGTCGCCAATGCCGAGGCGGGCATGCGCCAAGGCGTACAACTCGTCGAAACCGATCGTCACCGGACTACGCTGCACCAGCTCCAGCATGGCGGCTTTGGTCACGGGCCGGCCCGTCGTCAGCGTGCCGCCTTCCGGGGCGCGGAAAGCCTCCGGGACTTGCAGATCTTCGTTCGGCGAGGCGTTCACCGGTTGGGCCTTGGTAGCGATGCGCAGCCCGAAAACGCGCTCCGGCGACAGCTTCCGCGTCAGCGCTTTGCTCTCCCGCGTGAGCAGCGTCCGCCGGAACGTCTGGTTGCGCAGGAAGTCGAGAAACTGTTCTCGCCGCAACAGGTCGGGTGCGATGCTGGCGAGCATTTGCGCCACGTGCGGCGACAGGTCGTTCGTCAGCATCGCCCGGAAGTCGGCCTCGGCCAGGTAGCGCAGACCATGACGGGCGGCGCGGGCCATGAACTCGTGGAAATAAACGGGTTCGTTGACGTGCTCGAGATGTTCGTGAAAGATGTATCCATCCGGCTCTCGCCGTATGCGTTGCGCCTCTTCGAGCAACATGGCGCCGTAGACGGAGCTCGTTCCGTTCAACGATTCCGCGAGAAAGTCCAGCATGGCGCGCGCCTGCGCCACCTTGGTCTTGGCGTCGTCGAACTGGCGCGTGTGATAGCGCATCGCATCGCGGACCGCGCCGCGGGAGTGCCATCCCGGCAGCGTGTTATAGCTGATGTAGGCGATGCCGTTCGGGGCAAGCCGGGTGGCACAGATTGCCAGGACGCGTTCCTGGACGTCGGCGGGCACCCAAGAGTAAACGCCATGCGCGATGATGTAATCGAAGGCGCCGAACGCCGCGTCGAAATCGCGGATGTCCATCGGTATCAGACGGATGTTTCTCAGACGCAGCGCGGAAATGTCGGCGAGTCCGTTGCTGACTGCATTGTTCGAGAAATCGATGCCGACGAATTCCGAATCTGGTAGCGTCGCCGCCAATGGAATCAGGTTGCCGCCACCCCCGCAGCCGAGCTCGAGGACACGGCACCGGTCGACTGGCGCGGACACGAGGCCGAACAACCAGCCCAGCGTCGCGAGACGGTTGGGATGAGTTAGCGGGAACGAGAAATTTGGATAGGAAAGCTCTTCGTAGCTTTCCTGCAGCGCAGAAGTCATGCGTCGGCTCGGCTCAGCGCGGGGATCGGGCTAGGCGGTAGACCATGGTCGAAGGCGTTCCTGCATCGCGGCAATCGGATGGGAACGTCCGCAACGCGTGCTCCAGGACCGCGCAGGCCGTGCCCGGTCAGAGTTTACCGCATCGAAACTACCGCCTCGGCGAAGCGGCGGCGTCGGGCGCGCGAGGCAGCCCGCCGGGCATGCGACGCGCAGCGCGGCGGCAGGATCGCGAGAGGGCTACTGTTGTTCCTGGAACACTACTGCGAATGGGCGGGGCAGGAGGTGTTTGTCGTTGACCATCCGCACCCGGATGAAGGAACTCAATTCCCGAAATGCAGCACGTATGTCGTGCGCGCCTTCGGACTTGGTCATGAAGCGGCCCCACCGCGCACGGCGCATCGGGGCGCGGGCCTGCACGACCACGCCCAAATCCAGCGCCGAGAGTTGCTCGTCCCGACTGAAGTATTTGCCGAACGGTGCAATCAGCTCGATCTCGAGGGGATTTCTCCTGCATTCGGCGTTGATGCGCGCGGCCAGTTCGCAGGACTGGGACACGAGCTCCTTCGCCCGGCTGCGCGGTAGTGGAACGACGACTCGCGCTGTCGCAAACTCGAGAAAGCGCTCGGTCAGCCGATAGTCCCCGCGTTGCTCGGTGCGCGGCTCGAGGAGCCCTCTGGCGACAAACCCTTCGACCAGCACGTCGCCGGCGACAGTGCTCATACCGAAGTCCTGGCGGAGATTCCGCGCGCTGACACGCGCGAGTTCAGGCGGAAGCCCGGCGACGCGCGCCAGCACCCGAGTGGTCGCAGCGCGAAGACTGAGAGCACTCATTCCGAAGTACATCCGCTCCGTCACCAGGGTGCGTTCCTTCATGCTCGTGACCTCGTGGGGCTTGGTATGACAAGAGCATACAACAAACGCAATTCACCCGGCAAGGGCATCCAACCGGAATTGGCATTCGCCCTCCGGCTCAGGGCGGTACCCCGCGAAACAGACGGTATTCGCCAAAAGGCGCCAATAGGCTGGAGTCGTCCCCCGACGCCGGTGGGCAGCGTGGCGACGTCGCGCTCACGCATTCGCGTAGAAATCAGCCGACGGGCCGGCAAGAAACGGCGCGAGGCCGGCGGCGTCGGCGACCTTGGTCGCGACCCCTCGGGTATCGGACAACGCGTAAACAGGCTGCCGCTCACGCACCGTCAGTGCGAGCGCCATGGCTCCGCGTTCGAGTCGAGCGATTCGCTTCCAGCAGGCGCGATCGGTCGCGAAGCCGGGCGGCGCAGCAGAACCAGATACAGCGGTCGCTGCTTGACCTCGACGAACATCCGCGCGATGTATTCGCCGATGATGCCGAGCGCCATCAACTGGAGTCCGCCAAGGAACAGCACAATGACGACCAGCGACGGATAACCACGCGCAGGATCGCCGTACAGTAGGGTCTTGGCGACGATATAGACGCCGTACGCGAACGCAACCAGTGCTGTGGCGAAACCGACATAGCTCGCCATTTTCAGCGGTGCAGCCGAAAACGAGGTAATCCCTTCCAGCGCGAAATTCCACAGTTTCCAGTAATTCCATTTGCTCTCGCCGGCGAAGCGTCCATCGCGGTCGTACACGAGCTCGCGGGTCGGATAACCGATCCACGCGAAAAGGCCCTTCATGAAGCGGCTGCGCTCGGGGAGTTTTCGGAATGCGACAACGGCGCGCCGCGACATCAGGCGGAAGTCGCCGACGTTTTCGGGGATGTCGATCTCGCTCAGTCTGCCGATGACGCGATAAAACGCATTGGCGGTGGCCTTCTTGAACCAACTCTCCTGCGCGCGGCTGGCGCGACGCATCAGCACCACATCGGCACCTTCCAGCCATGCGCGGACCATGTCGGATATCAATTCGGGTGGATCCTGCAAATCGGAGTCGATCACGATCACGGCGTCTCCCTGCGCGTGATCGAGGCCCGCGGTCATGGCGATCTCCTTTCCGAAATTGCGGGACAATTCGATCACGGCGACGCGCGCATCTTCGGCATGGAGCTTCGCCAACAGTGGCCCGCTGCCGTCGCGACTGCCGTCGTCGACGTAGATGATTTCGACGCAGGGGGACAGAGATTCCAGGACCGTGCCGAGCCGGCGATGGAACTCTGGCAGCACGGCGACTTCGTTGTAGACCGGGACTACGACCGATAGCGAGTAGCGCACTTTGGCCACCGCTGCGAGAGAGGATCCGACCGGGGTCAGGACATCCATGCGCGATTCACGGGAAACCGGCCGACAGCTAGCACAGGCGTCGTTGTCAACGGCGCGACGAGGTGCTGCGACACGACGGAGGCGAACAGGGAAAGGCCAGCGGTTCCCTGGCCCGGCGAGGCGGCGACGGAATCACGCGGGTGGTCGCGCATTCGCCGAGGTGTTTCGTGCTGCCATGGCTTCCTTTCTCATGCGCCGCCATCCAGAGATGCACCTCGAGGGATGACGATAGCGTAACACGGCGTGGCGCGAAGTTGCGGCCGCAAATTCGGTTCGCCACCGAGAAGCAGGGTACACCGGTTCGTTACCGCTGCACCCGTTTGTGGTCTTCGGCGGAGGTGCATCGGCGACTCACTACCTCCCGGACCCAATATCCTCTTTCAAAGTGTGCTGACCGGAGCACAATCTCCGAAAGCAAACCGATGAGGAATATCAACAAGCCGATGAGGATGAGGAAAGCCGCGACGATCAGCAGCGGGCGATTGGTCAGTTGAAAGCCGATCGTAGTGAACATCAGGAAGAGAATGTGATTGACGAGCAGGTAGCCCGCGATCAGTGCGCCCAAGGCAACCACGGGGAAACTGACGAGGCCAAAAAAATACAATGGGTTTTGTGAGAACTTGGTAAGGAGCAACAGCGTCGAGACGTCGAACGCTCCGTGGAAATAGCGAGCTATTCCGTATTTGCTGCTTCCATAAAGGCGCTTGCGATGCAGTACGGGAATTTCACCGATTTTCGCGCCACGCCAGGACAGGATCGCCGCAATAAACCGGTGTTGATTACCACGAAGCTCGAGGTCCTGCACGCACCAGCTCCTATAGGCCTTGAAACCGCAGTTGTGGTCGTGCAGCTCCAATTTCGAGACTTGCCTCACAACGAGATTGAAGAGTCTAGAGGCAAGCCTTTTCTCGAGAGAATCATGGCGTACTTTCTTCCATCCTGAGACCACATCGAAGCCCTCGTTGATTTTAGCGACGAAGGCAGGAAGTTCGCCGGGGTCATCCTGCAGGTCGGCGTCCATGGTGAGGACGATATCGCCCGCGGCTTCTTGAAACCCGGCCATCAGCGCTGCCGATTTGCCGAAGTTGGTCCGAAGCAATACGCCCTTTACATTTGGCATCTCCAGCGCAAGGCGGCTGACGACCTCGGTCGTTCCGTCAGTGGAGCCGTCGTCAACCAGAATGATCTCCCACGCTCCGAAGCTACGCCCCTCGACGACCGAGAAGATTTCATCCACCAGAATCTGGATGCTGTTCACCTCGTTATACGCCGGGATCACTATGGAAAGGTCAAGAGTTTCGCTCATGGTGAACAAACCCCCCTGGAGCGGAGCCACTTCTGGAGCGTGAATAGTACCCAGATCTGCTTGTAACGATTGTGCCGGTTGGCGAAATGATCGTCCAGCAACCCCGAGACGTATGCTTCCCTGAAAAGCCCTTGCCTCCGTACATAGGCAGGTCCGAGGAACTCGAGGACTTCTTCCTTCAACTCGTTTTTGATGAGCGAAGCCACGGGTGCGGTGAATCCGATTTTCGGGCGCCTGGCGATCTGTTCGGGCAGGTATCGCTGCCCGATTCTCCTCAGAAGCGACTTGGTTTCGCGGCCATGCATCTTCACTGCATCAGGAAGGGCATTGAGCGAATGCACCAGTTCCACCGCCAGAAATGGCGTGCGCAGCTCAACCGAATTGAGCATGGAGGCCCGGTCCGAATTGGCGAGCACATAGTCCGGAAGGTACTGCTGCTGATACAAGTACGCCAGGCGGCCCCGGGCGCCGCCCGCCGTCTGCCATCGTGCTCGAATCCTCTCGAATTGTCGTTCCAGATCGTCGAAGTTCCGAACCTCCTCGCGCAGCAGCAGAGGCAACTCGCGATCCGAGAACGCGCAAGTCCAGTAGAAGTTGCGCAAGTGGTCCTGCGCAGGAAAACCCTTGGCGAATTGCTTGAGCTGCAGGTCCCAACCCATGTAACGGCTGCTCGCAGGGACCCGCTGCAACAATGGTCCTATCACGCGGCGGTGCAGCACGTCCGGGAGCATCCGCGCGTACCTCGCCATCCGCTGTGCTCCGAACACCGCGTAGCCGTAGAAGAATTCGTCACCACCGTCTCCCGTCAATGCGACCTTGGTGGTTCGGGCGATCTCCCGGCAAAGCATGAACTTTGGAAGGATGCCCGGATCGGCCTGCGGCTCGTCGAGGAGGGACGGAAGTTGGGTTGCCACCGTTGCCAGCGCGCTCGGCTCTGCCGTTATGACGGTGTGTGCGGTCCCGAAGGTGTCTGCGAGCAGCGCCGCTGGCACGCTCTCATCGAAGGAGCGGTCGACATTCCTGATTGTGAAAGTTCGCAACGGCACCGACGGATGAACTTCTCGCAGCAGCGCGAGGACCATCGATGAATCGAGCCCCCCACTCAACAGAAGCCCTACGGGAACGTCGGCCCGGAACGTTCGCCTGACCGATTCACGCAACAGATGGATGATCCGCGCTTCTGCATCGGCGGTCGACGTGGCGGGATCGGTATCTCGCGGCACGGATTCGAAGTATCGTGCAACCTCGAGCTTCCCCTGGGCGAAGGTCAGGCAATGCCCCGGCGGCAGCTTGTGGACGCCGCGGAAGATTGAACGATCGAACGGAAGCGATTCGAAGGCCAGGAAATCCGCCAATGAACCGAGGTCGATCTCGTTGCGGAACCCCGGCAGCTGCCCGAAGGTCCTGCATTCCGATGAAAAGGCGAAGCGTTCGCCGCTCAGGTTGTAGTAGAACGGCTTCTGGCCATAGGGATCCCTTGCACAAAACACCTCCCTGCGCCGCTTGTCGTAGATGGCAAATGCAAACATGCCGTCGATCTTGTGCAGGACATTCTTCTGCCACTGTCGAAATCCGTTCAGCAGCACTTCCGTGTCGGAGGCTGTGCGAAATGCGACGCCTTCCCGCATGAGTTCGTCGCGAAGCTCGAGATAGTTGTAGATCTCGCCGTTGAACGTAATGATCAGGTTGCCGTCGTCGGAAACGAGCGGCTGCTGGCCGTGCTCCGGATCGATGATCGCCAGCCGCGTGTGCCCGAACGCAAAATGCGTATCGACGACGTACCGCGAGTCGTCGGGGCCGCGATGCTTGAGCAGTGCGAGCTGTTTCTGGATGACCGTTTCGGCCTGGTCCGACGAGCGAATTCCGCCGAGCTGCCCGACGATGCCGCACATCTAAGCCTCACCGTCTGCGCGGAATCCACTGGAAAGTGACGTGATGTCCGGCTGGATTGGATGTCCACTCATTGTGGCGGAGCGGCGTTCGGAGATCTCTCCTGCAGCAGCACGTAACGGCCGTAACTCCCGACTCGGGTCAGCTGGCCACGAATCCCGGGCAGCGAATCCAGTTGTGCCTCGGTCAATACGACGAAGTCGATCCGGTCGTCGTGCAGGTAGGGGTCGAGTTCGCCTGGGGAAGCCGCGGTCACGACCTTGCCGTGCGAATAGAACTCTGCCGATTGGGGCGCTTCCCGAAGATATATCAGACGCTGCGTCTCGCTTTTTCGCATGCCAAGGTATTGCGCGACGAGCATCTTGTGAGAGTTCCTGGGTGCGATGATAGGAATGGCGAACCACACCACCAGCACGATCGCAATCGGCACTATAAGGGCGGCCAGCTTCAGCGACGCACGTGCGGCAATGCTCGCCCGGGCAGCGGTCCAAGTCTCGCTCACCAGAATTGCGAATGCAGGCAGCCCGGGCAGGGCGTAGGTGAAAAGGATATTTCCGGCAAAGGTGAAAAACACCAACGGTGTCAGCATCCACAACCAGAGGTAGGCACGCCAGCCGTCGTCGTCCGTCGCCGGCGGCCGTTCCACGGCGCGCCGGAGCTTCACCGACCATCCGATCCAGATAGCGGACCAAGGTAGCGTCGTTGCGGCTGCAAGCAGCCAGATGGTGCCGCGCGTGGTGGAATGGGCGGTGCCGAACCTGTCCCCTTTCCACCCGCTTTCCGTGTAGCGCTTCCAGTGTTCGCCCACGAGAAAATAATCGAGGAAACCGGGCGTGCGCGCTTCGGCGACCACGTACCAAGGCACGGCCAGGGCGCACGTGAGGATAAGGCCAGCGATCCAGGGCAGTCGCTGCCAGACCGCGCGGATGCCGCCCTTCCAGAGCGTCCACAGGCCGACGGGTCCGAACGTCAACACCGCTGCCACCGGCCCCTTCGCCATCAACCCGATGGCGAGCCCCAGAAAGAAAACGTAGCCCCACACGCGGCCCGCGCGATCCGAACGTGTCATCGCCTGCCAGAAGCCGGTCATCGACAGCGTCGTGCCCAGGAGTAGCGCGGGATCCGTCATGACCGCTCCCGCCGAGATGAAGAACAATGGTGTCGTAAAAAGAACCACGACCGCCTGGAACGCTGTGCTGCGTCCGTTCCGGCGTGCAGCCAAGTCGAAGGTCAGCCACGCGGCAGCGATGGAGACCAGGAACGACGGCAGCCGCGCCGTGAACTCATTGACGCCCAGAGCGAGGTATGACACCGCGGTGAGCCATATGGACAGTGGTGGCTTGCTCCACCACGGGACGCCGTACCGGACTTGGGGCGTCACCCAGTCCCACGTTTCCACCATCTTGCGCGCAAGTTCGGCATAGCGAGCTTCGGTGTTGTCCATCAGCGGGTAGGCGCCGAGCGTCGTCAGGCGCACCACAAATGCGAAGACGAGCAGTCCGAGAAGCCAACGTTGCTCGCGGGTGTAGGACGCGTTTGCGGTGTTCTGGCTCAGAAAGTCCATACCCGATTAACCAGGAATCCCGCCACGAGTACGACAGCCGTTGCGGCGACCTGGGCGGCGACGTAATGCGGACCGGTGAACGCAAGCACCGCCATGAGGACTAGCGCGTTGAGGACGATGCCGCCGATGGAGACCAGCGCGAAGCGTTGCAGCGCATGTCCATGCGCCTTTCGGCTCGCGAACGTGTAGCGGTGGTTGAGCAGATAATTGATCAAAGCGCCAGCGATCGCCCCGATTGTCGAGGCCGTCACTGCGCTACGATCGGCCAGTTGCACAAGGATGATCAGCACGCAGTACTGCACCACCGTGCCGACCGCTCCGGCTCCTGAATAACGCAGGAACTGCGGCGCAATCCGCTCGCGGGTCGATGCAGGCTGCGACATGGACGTCTATTAGAGCATTGAATGAGTCAGCGTGCGCCGGCGGCCCTGCGATTCCGGCTCCAGCGTGGCCGTGAAGGCGAGCGCACGCGCGATTCTACGCCAAGGCTCGCGAACGCGAGCCCATCCTGCACACGATTGCCTATTGCGACGGGCCCACGTACACCGGACGTGGCCGCGCAAACCAGTCCAGCAGGATCGCGTATACCATAATGTAGTTCTTCTGCTGGAAGCTCGCATGCGAGATTCCAGGCATGACCGTGAATTGCTTGTCGGCATTGGGCAGCTGCTTGAAAAACTCGATCAGATCGTCGAAGGCGGCGATGCCGTCGTACTCGCCGCGCAACAGCAGCGTCGGCACCGTGATCCTGGCTGGGTCCACGACCGGAAGCTTCGAGCACATGTCGATGTAAGTGCCGTTGGGCATCGAATCGTCGAGCGCAAGGATCGCGTCGGCGAACGCGTCGACGACACGCTTTTCGGCGGTATCGGGGTGGTCGCGCTCGAAGATCGAATACACGAAGGCACGGTCGATCGGACGCCGCTTGCTGGCCAGAAACTCGGGCAGCTTCTTCCTCCGTTGCGCGAGCGTGGGGGCGCCGTCGCCCGTCCATACGAACGCGTCGAGCGCGAGCCGCGCCACTCGATGCGGATGCCGCTGCGCGAACAGCGCCGCGCGCAGTGCGCCGGACGAAATGCCGTACGTCGCGAAGCTCCCGATGCCGTGAGTTTCTTGAATGTAGTCGGTTGCGGCGACCAGATCGTCGGCGCCGTTGGCGATGTCGCAGAAGATGTCGCGCTGCTTGTCGGAACGGCCATAGCCTTCCAGGTCGACCGACCAGCAGACGAACCCACGCCGAGCAAACCAATCCATGACCGACGAGTCCGGCCGGCCCGGAACGCGCAGGTCGAAGGTAGGCTGCGACGCCATCGACGATCCATGGACGAACAACACGGCGGGCTTGCCTTCCGGCGTAGCCACGTATTTTTCCCATAGAAACAGGCGAACGTCACCCTTGCGCGCCCAATGTTCGACGCCGGTTACGGCGGGATCCGTCGTGATGGGTGGGGTTGTCGTCATGGCTGCGTTCAGTCTACCTTGGCCCCGGTTTCGCGCACAATTTTCGCCCACAACTCCTTCTCGGCGCGGAAGAAACGCCCGAACTCGGCCGGCGTTGAGCCGACGATCTCGATGCTCGCATTCATCATGTAATTGCGCACGTCGGCGCCGCCCAGGACCGCAACGACGTCGCGCTGAAGCCGGTCGATCAGGGCCGGAGGCGTGCCCTTCGGAGCGAGCAGGCCCATCCAAACGTACGCTTCGTATCCCGGTACGCCGGCCTCGCTCATCGTCGGGACATCGGGCAGCTGCGGCGCGCGTGTCTTGCCCGTGACGGCAAGCGCGCGCAGCTTGCCGGATTTGATGTGACCGAGCATACCCGCCATGCCCGGGATCGACACCTGCACCTGTCCGCCGATCAGATCGGTCGTGGCTTGTCCGCTGCCGCGATAGGGGATGTGGTTCATCTTCATGCCGGTCATCGAACAGAGCAACGCCGCGAACAGGTGCTGCCCGCTGCCGTTGCCCGAGGACGCGTAGTCCACCTGACCGGGATGAGCCTTCACGTAGGCGATGAGGTCCTGCAGCGTTTTCACCGGTAGCGCCGGGTTGACCACGATCACGCCCGGCTCGCGGCCGATGAGCGTGATCGGCGCGAAATCGTCGATCGGATCGAACGGCAGTTTCGGATACAAGGTCGCGCTGATCGCGTTGGTCTGCGAGGCGAGCAGCAACGTGTAGCCGTCGGCCGGTGCCTTGGCCACGACGTCGGTGCCGATGGTTGCGCCAGCGCCGGGACGGTTCTCCACGATGACGCTTTGGCCGAGGCGCTTGCCGAGGTCCTGTGCAATCAGGCGCATTGGCCCGTCCACGGCGCCACCCGGTGAAAAGGGCACGATCACATGCACCGGGCGCGACGGAAATTCCTCCGCCTGCGCAGGCGCGGCGGCCAATGCGATGCACGGCAACACAACGAAAGCGAGCAGGCGGCGCATGATGGAACGCTCCGCCCTAGCCGCGCGCAAGCGCGGTCAAACTGCGCAACTCCCGAAGCGTGGCGACGCGCGTGCATTGCTCGATGAGTTTGCCGGCACGGGCTGCGCCAAGGACAGGGTCGACCAGGCTATGGAACTTCGCCTGCAGATCGGCGTCGCTCAGCGGGCGCTCCTTGCTGCCGATCGCATGCTCGATGAAAAGGCTGATGCTGCGCCCGTCGCGGCACGTCACGCTGACGTCGACTGAATCCTCTTTGATCGCATGGTCGGCGCGCGCCCTGATCCGGTCGCGCAGCGCAATGACATCGGGGCGCACGACCGTGGCATCCGAGAACTCGTGCTCGCCAGCCTGACCGAAAATGATTGCTGCCGCGCACGCGTGGTAGACGCTGAACTTGCCTTCCAGCCCGATCCGCGGCGTCGTCTTGCCGGTCAGTTCGAGCACCAGCGGGTGCACCCTGAGATCGATACGCTCGACGTCTTCTGCACGCAAGCCGTGCATCGTCCGAAGCTGGACGCAACCATCGATGGCTGGGTGGATGACAATGCCGCAGGCGAACGGCTTGTAGGTATTGAAGGCGATCTCGAAGCGCGTGCCGAGCTGGTCGGTAATCTCGCTCCAGTCGCATTTCGCCGAGAAGGTCTGCATGAGGCCGCGCGGCGCTTCGAGCGCACGCATCGACGCCGTGTACCCGTGTTTCGCCATCAGCGCCGCCATGAGTCCGGCGCGCGCCGCGCCGCCCACGTGAAAGGCTTTGGTCATGGTACCGAACTGCTCGCGCACACCGATCGGCTGCGATGCCGCGATGCCCAGCGCCATCGCGGTCTGGCGTCCGTCGAGCCCCAGCAACCGCGCGCATGCCGCGGCCGAGCCGAGCATCCCGGTCGATCCCGTGATATGCCAGCCACGATCGTAGTGGTCCGGATAGATCGCGTTGCCGACGCGGCATGCGACGTCGATGCCGAGTACTACTGCGTCGACGAATTGTCTGCCACTTGCGCCAGCGTGCTCAGCGAGCGCGAGCGCGGACGCCGCAACCGGTCCGCCCGGGTGGATGATCGTCCTGAGGTGGGTGTCGTCGAAGTCGAACGTGTGGGAGCTGATGCCGTTGAGGAGCGCCGCGGTGGCGATGTCGACCCGCTCGCTGCGCCCGAGGACAGTTGCCTGCGTGCTCGGCGCGAGCTCCTGTGCGGCCGCGAGCGCGGCTTCGAGCGTGGCGTGCCGAGATGCGCCGATCGCACAACCCACCCAGTTCAGCACGGTGCGATGCGCCTCGTTCTCGACGTGCTTGTCCCAGTCGCGCGATGCGTGGCCGGAGACGAAGTCGGCCAGAATACGCGTCGTCGGCGGTGCCGCATCGTCTGCTGAAACCTTGGTATTGTGTGCCATTCGGCTTGCTCGATTCGGTCATTTCGACCAAGTGCGACTTGCGGAGTCGGGAAGATGCGCCCTTCTTGGATCCGGCCGGGCGCGGGTCGTGCACGCGATTACCGCCCCGGGCTGCTCACCGGGTGCATTTTGCAGTCCAATCTTTCCATCTTCAGTTCGAAGACGCGGTGGGCAACTTCGTCAGGGTTGGGTTCGACCCATGTGCCGTCCGGCGTTGCAAATGCGTGGCGAAAGCCGACGTACTTGCCTCCTTCCTGGAAGTTGACTTCCATGCAAACCGCGGTCTTGCCCGCATTGATCTGGACATTACGTACCTGCACCGTGGAAGGGTCGGCCATACGTGCGCGGAGACGTTCGACCGCATCGTCCTGTGCCTTGGCCTCCTCCGTGGCGGTCATCGTCGGCCGTTCGGACGCAAATTTCTTGAACGTTTCCTCGCTTTCCTTGTAGATGTCCGTTTGATTCGCCTCTTCCAGGGCACGACGCTTGCGCGTCATCTCTTCGCGCTCGCGGGCATCGGCCGCCTTCTCTGCGTTGAACTGCGTGGCCGCCGACGGGCTCTGCGCCGATTTTTCCTGTGACGATTTGCCGCAACCCGAGCACAGGAGCGATGCGCACAGCGCGCCCGCCAGCGCAACGGATGACGTCGTAAGCCGGTTCTTGGACATGAATCGTCTCGCAAGGATGCCCGTTGGTCCGGGCCATGTACGGAGGATTGTCCCAACGGCGATGGCCGAAAGCAAGCAACTGCAACGAACAGCGATAGCACGAACACCGAGCGGCTTACGTCCTTCCACCATCGACCGGAAACCCCTCCGAGCGCCAGCGCAGCATGCCGCCAGCGAGATTCGCGATCTGGTTGAACCCGGCCTTCTGCAGCAGTACGAGAGCCTGCGTCGAGCGTGCGCCTGAGCGGCAGACCGTGACCACGGGACGCTCGCGCGACAGCTCGTTGGTTCGCGCAGAGAGTTGACCCAGCGGAATCAGCGCTGAACCGTGGATATGTCCCAGCGACCCCCCGAATTCCTCCGGTTCGCGCACGTCGATGATTTGTACGCCTCCGGCAGCCTCTTCAAGCGCTCGCGGTTGAATCTCCCAGATACCGGCGAAAGTAAACGTCAAGGGCGCCCAGCTGGGATCACCTTGCGACGGCACGTCGCCTTCCGGATGACCGCAACGCAGATTGGCAGGCACCGCAATGTCGATCAGCTTCGGATGCGGCAGGCCCAGGTTGTTCATGTAGCCGACGAAGTCGGCTTCGCCGATGTCGCCTCCGAGCCGCGGGTTGAAGCGGCGCTCCTCGGCGACGCTGGTGACGGTCAGTCCGCGATAGTCATGTGCCGGATACAGGAGACAGCTCGCCGGCAGCCTCAATATCTCGCCGTGCACCGAACGATACATCGCGTGGGCGTCGCCTTGCTGAAAGTCCGTCCGGCCGCTGCCGCGGATCAACAGGCAATCGCCGGTAAAGGCCATGCTTTCATCATCCAGGACATAAGTGACGCACCCATGCGTGTGCCCAGGGGTTGCGCGCACTTCGAGATATCGTCCGCCGAAGCGCACATGCTCGCCATGCGCAAGCAAGCGATCGGCGCCTGTCGCGCCACTCGTCGCCGATAGCAGTATGTTGCTGCCGAGCTGGCGGTTGAGCAGCCACGCGCCGGTGACGTGATCGGCGTGTATATGGGTCTCGAGCGTTGCGACGAGCGTAAGACCCAGTTCCTCGATCAGCGCCGCATCCCGTCGAGCCTGCTCGAACACAGGATCGATCAGCACCGCCTGCTGGCTGCCATCGTCGCCGAGCAGATACGAGTACGTCGACGACTGCGGATCGAACAGCTGCCGAAAAATCATGATCGCTCGACGCCCGGGATGACGCTATTTCGCGGCAAGCGGCGCCACCGCGGCGCCCTCGACACCGTTGGCTTTCAACGCCTTCGCGACAAAGCCGGAGGCCTTCATGCTCTCGACGAACTCCCCCAGATAGCGCGCTCCCGCGGGCCGGCCTTTCGGCAGCGCCATCGCCTGACTGATGACCATGAAGCGGCCGTCGAGCAGATGCACGTTCGGGACGCGCTTGGCGTCCGCTTCGAGCTGCTGCCTGACGCCCGCAGCGACTTCGTAGTGCCCCGATACCATGCTGTCGACCACGACCGCGGAAGTCGGCACGCGTATGAGTTGCGCTTGCTTGAGTTCGCGCGTGAGATAGAGGTCATAGGCGCTGCCGGCGGCCACGACAACGCGCACTCCCGTGCGATCAACCTCGCTGTTGGCATTGAGCGGCGATGCCTGCGGCACCAGGTACACGCCCTCGATAACTACGTACGGTGTCGTTTGATCCATGTCCGCGCCGCGCACCGGATCGATGGCCACGAAGGCGACGTCCCAGGCGTTGGACTTGACCGCCTCGACCACCTTGCCAGCGGCATTGAAGGGCACGAGTTCAAGGGGGACGCCCAATCGCCTGGCGAGTTCGCGCGATAGATCGACCGAGACGCCGCGCGGTTCACCCGTCGCCGGATCCTTGGTCGCGAGAACGGGATTGCCGAAGTTGATCGCGGCGCGCAATGTCCCCGACGGCGCGAGTTCGGCTACCGCTGCGGGCGAGGGCTGCGACATCATCGGTGACATCGAGCACGCAACGAGCGACCAAGCGGCGATGCATGCGATGGTAGCGCGTAACGAGGCGATGTCGACATGTCGGCACATGGCGACATTATAGCGAGAGAGAACGCGCCGCCGCAGGCGCGCTCCTGTGAGATCAATTACCCTTGAGTTGTCCGCGAAGCTCGCCGCCAGGATTCTTCGCGCTATGCACGTTGACGTAGAGATTGCCCGCCTTGTAGCTGGCGTACTGTGCCTCGGTCAGCTTTGCGCCGGGGGCTGCGACGAAGACGTTGGTGTCCGTCTCCGACTTGGCAAATGGAACGATGACCGGGCCGTTGGCACCTGCAGCACCTTCGTGGATGTGCGACGCCGTCGGCGTCATGCCGCTCACGGTGACTTCCGCCCTGACGGAGCGATCCGCGGTGATCGTGATCACAGCGATCCCCTTGGCGGGTGTCGTAACGGGTGGCACCTCGTTGCTCCCTGACAGCTCGACCCGCTGCTCCATCGACGACGACATCGACTGGCAACCGGCGAGTATCGCCAGTGCCCCCAGCACCGCACCGGACCACACCCCTATCTGCATCTTCGTTTTCATTATCTTCCCTCCGTTGAAAAACCGCACTGGGCAGCGGCTCCCGCCGCGCCACGGCCGCTACGATAACACCGCGCGGCACCGCACGAACGCATTCCCGCGCGTGTCGGTGCGAAATTACCTCGGGATGTGCATGGAATAGGTGAAGCTCGCCGCGTGTTTCCCCTGCCGGCCCCCCGGGAAACGCGACCAGGCTAGGCGATCTCGTCGGTCCAGACCTTGAAGCTGGCGAGCCGATTGACGCCGAAGCTGGTCGCGATCGCGACATCGGCGGCGTCCCGGCCGTGGGCCATGAGAATGCGCCCGATGCGCGGAACATTGTGCCGCGCGTCAAAGGTGTACCAGCGGCCGTCTAGGAAGGCCTCGAACCAGCCGGAAAAGTCCATGGGCGAGTCCACGACCGGCACGCCGATGTCGCCCAGGTACCCCGTGCAATAGCGGGCGGGAATGTTCATGCACCGGCACAGCGTCAACGCGAGGTGCGCGAAGTCGCGGCAGACGCCGTTGCGCTCGTGGTAAGCCTCGTGGGCCGTTTTTGTCGGGCGCGCATGTTGGTAGCCGAACGTGAGATGCTGGTGGACGAAGTCGCAGATCGCCTGTACCCGGGGCCAGCCCATCGGCGTGCCGCCAAACAGGCTCCACGCCATCGGCATGAGCAGTTCCGTCTCGCAGTAACGGCTACCCAGCAGGTAGAGCAGTGTCTCGCCGGGAAGGTCCGGGATAGGTGTCTGCCTGGCTTCGACAACGACGGGATCGGGGACGCCCGTGTCGCGCACGATCGCATCGGATGTGATTCGCGTCAGGCCTGCCGGTGCCACGATGCGGCTGCACCAATTCCCGAAGGAGTCGCGATACGCGGCGATTGGCAGCGCCGGCTCCGTTACGATGTGATCGGGAGCGATCAGGTCCGATACCCGCGAGTAATGCACATTGAGCATCAGGACCATCGGTGTAGGTTGCGGACAGTCGTAGATCAACTCGTAGCCGACACGGATCTTCACGAAGTCATCCTCGGTTCGCTCAGCCGCCGGATGTGGCGAGCCTCTATTTCAAAACCCGCCAGCGCATCCCGCAGCGAGTGGATGACCGCGCGGCGAAGCGATGCAGGCAAACGCCCCGCGGATATGTGCTTCTGATTGATTTCCAGCTCGACCCCGACATAACGCGATGCGGCATGCTGTTGCCGCAAACGCAGGGTCAGCCCGTCGTTGCGGCCCTGGTACGGGTAGTTGCGACGAACGTGCAACGGTGCGATGGCTGACCTCAGCAGTTCGCTCCACAAAGCGCAAAGCGCGCGCTCGCCCGACCGCGCCGGATCATAAAGCAGGCCGACGTCCGCATTGCGCACGCGGTCGTCGAGGATCGGTGTGAAACTGTGCGCTGCGATATGAACCACGCGGCGACCGGCAGAGATGGCGTCGGCGACGAGCGCCTCGACTTCGTTGCGATACGGAATATAGTGCCGCTCGAGAATGCGTGCGTGCTCGGCGCGAGGGAGCCCGCGTGTGATATCCGAGTATAGCGTCCGGTTGCCGATCGAGCGATTCAAGTCGACGAGCAGGCGGCTGACGGTGGCGTAGACCAGCGGCGCCCGAAAATGGCGCGCAAGCTCGCGCGCCATGGGCAAGGCGCCGATGTCGTAGCCCCGGTGCGAGTTCAGCACCGCCTTGCGGGCCGCAAACAGCGGCTGGTAGCGCACCGGAACGCGATTGCCGCCGTGCTCACAAGTAATGAGCAAGAATGTCGTACGGACTACCAACGCAATTCCGGCAACCGCGCGAATACCTCGCGCGTACCTTCGCTCCACGCGTTGCTGAGCGCCGCAAAGTATGCATCGCGCTGCTCGAAGCGGCGACGCATCGTCACCGTCAGGCTGTCGCGCTCGTAACAGATCAGGTCGATGGGCATGCCGACCGAGAGATTGCTGCGCATCGTGGAATCGAATGAAACCAGGACGCACTTGGCGGCATCCGCCAGGTCCGTTTCCGCCCGGATCACCCGGTCGATGATCGGCTTGCCATACTTCGCCTCGCCCGTCTGGAAAAACGGGGTATCGCTGCCCGCCTCGATGAAATTGCCCTCGGCATAGATCCGAAACAGCCGCATCGGCTCGCCCGCAATCTGGCCGCCCAGAATGAATGACGCGTTGAATTCGATGTCGTTGGCTTCCAGATATTCGGAGTCACGGCGCTCGACATCGCGCATCGCATCCGACACGATGACCGCGACGTCGAACATCGTTCGCGCGGTCCAGATATTGGGTTGGGCGCCCGGGTCGTCACCGCGCTGCCGCAGGATGGTGATCACTGCCTGGGTGCCCGCCAGGTTGCCTGAGCTCAGCAGCACGATCACCCGCTCGTTGCGGCGCTCGAACAGCGTCATCTTGCAGAACTTGGCGAAATTATCGACGCCGGCGTGGGTGCGCGAATCGGAAGCGAATATGAGCCCCTTGTCGAGGAGCACGCCTACGCAATAGGTCATGGGGGATCTCGGATGGAACAGTGCTGGCCGTATTTTCCCACGTTGACCGCATCCGGGCCACGCGGCGCGTGGTGCGCCTTTCGGGTAATCTATGCACCGATTCGATCACCGGGACGCTCAGTGAAATATCGCACGCTCCCCAGCACCGAGCTCAATGTCTCCGAAGTCTGTCTCGGAAGCATGACTTGGGGCCAGCAGAACACTGAAGCCGAGGCGCACGCGCAACTCGATCACGCGGTCGCGCAAGGAATCAACTTCATTGACACCGCGGAGATGTACCCCGTGCCACCGAACGCCACGACGCAGGGCCGCACCGAAGCGCATATCGGTACGTGGCTGCGGCGTCAGCGTCGGGACAGCCTGGTCATCGCCACCAAGATCGCCGGTCCGGGGCGACGGGACTGGATACGTGGCGGGCGCACCGACGTCACGCGGGAAACCATCGCCGAAGCCATCGACACCAGCCTCGCAGCGACTGCAGACCGACTACATCGACCTCTACCAGATTCATTGGCCGCAACGCAACGTCCCGATGTTCGGCGCGACCGAGTTCGACCCATCCAAGGAAAAGGATGGCCCGGCGATCTCCGTGCAGGTCGAAGGCATGGCGGCGATGATCAAGGCGGGCAAGATCCGCCACTACGGCCTGTCGAACGAAACGGCCTGGGGTGTGAGCGAGTTTTGCCACGCTGCGCGGACACTTGGCGTTCCGGGGCCGGTGACCATCCAGAACAGTTACAGCCTGGTCTCGCGCAACGTCGATAACGATCTTGCCGAAGTGTTGTTCCGCGAGAAGATGTCGCTGCTGGCGTACAGTCCGCTCGCCGCCGGTATGCTATCGGGCAAGTACCTGGGTGGTGCCAAACCGCCGAACTGCCGCTTCACGTTGTTCGACGGGCTCGGTCAGCGCTTTCGCAAGCCAATGGTAGTCGAAGCGATCGATGCGTACGCGCAGCTCGCCAAGACGCGCCGGCTGTCGCTGGTGCAGCTCGCACTGGGCTATGTGAAAAGCCGCTGGTTCGTCGGCGCGTCGATTATCGGCGCAACGACCATGGCGCAGCTCGAAGAGGATATCGCCGGCGCGCAATTCGAGCTCGATGCGGAAACGCTGGCAGAAATCGTCGCGCTGCAGGCGCGCTATCCGAATCCGGCGGGTTAGCGTTCGCCATCCGCGGCTCGCCTGACGCGATGGCGCTCAAATCCACGATTTTCAAGGCGGAGCTCTCCGTTGCCGACATCGTGCGCAGTCACTATGGGGACTACGCGCTCACGCTTGCGCGGCATCCCTCGGAGACCGACGAGCGCATGATGATGCGCCTGCTGGCGTTCGCGCTGAACGCCAGCGACGCGCTTGCGTTCGGCAAGGGCTTGAGCACGGAGGACGAGCCCGATCTGTGGCAGCGGGACCTCACCGGGTCGATTGTTCTATGGATCGACGTCGGCTTGCCGGATGAGAAGGACGTGCGCAAGGCGTGCGGGCGCGCCGGCGCAGTGTGCGTCTATGCGTATGGCGGCCGTGCGGTGTCGCTCTGGTGGGACAAAACACGCGCCCGACTGGATGCGCTGCCGAGGCTTCAGGTCAACGAAGTGCCGATGGAAGCGAGCAGGGCGCTGGCCACGATGGCCGCGCGCTCGATGCGGCTGCATTGCACGATTCAGGATGGGAATGTCCTGTTCGGCGATGCGGCAACGTCGGTGTCGATCGAACTCGTCGTGCTCAAAGCCGCGGGCGCGTAAGCAAGTTGCGCGCGGCTATCGATTGACCAACGCGACGCCGATGACGGCGACCACCATTCCAGCCAGCGCTGTCGGCGACAATGTTTCGCCGAAGAAGAGGAATGCCAGCACGGCGGTGACCGGCGGCGTCAGGTAGAACAGGCTCGATACCTGCGTCGCCTTGCCGCGCTTGATCAGAAAATACAACAGGCTGATGGCACCCACGGAGAGCACGATCGCGAGCCATGCGAGCGCAAACACGAACTGAGCGCTCCACGTCACGTGCATCGATTCGGTGAGCGCTGCCAGCACAAGAAGAACGAAGCCGGTCGCAGCGTACTGGATGACGGCCCCGGTGCGGAAATCCATCGCCGCGCCGAAGCGCTTCTGATACAAGCTTCCGGCAGTGATGCAGACCAGGGCGATGACAGCGAGCGCGAGGCCGGACGCAGTGACTGTGCCGTGCGCCAGGCTGTTCGACAGCACGAGACTCACGCCGACGAGACCCAGCGCGAGGCCCGCCCATTGGCGCGATGTCGTGCGCTCGCCGAACAACGGTGCGGCAGCGACCGCAGTGAGGATGGGTTGCAGGCCGACGACCAGCGCCACCACGCCAGCGGACATGCCCTGGTGGATCGCGCTGAATACACCCCCAAGGTAGCCGAACTGCACGAGCAGGCCGGCGATGGTGATATGCACCCACGCGCGTGCGCCACGGGGCCAGGGCGCGCGCGCCACGATGGCCACGACCAGCAACAGCGCAACGACCAAGCCCATGCGCAGCGCGAGAAACGTCAGCGGCTCCGCGTAGGGCAGACCGAGTTTGGCACCGATGAACCCAGTACTCCATAACAGGACGAACAGCAGTCCGATTCCCGGCGTGTTGCGGTGCGCAGAGACCGCCTGCCCGGCGGTTGCGAGCGCAGGGCCCCGCAAGGGATTCGTCACGACGGGAACTTACCTGCGCACGCCGGGAGTCTCGATGGGCAGGCCCTGGCCGTGCCACGCGAGAAAGAGCTCGACATCGGTGAGTTCAGGAGCACCGTAGGCCGGCATTTCGGCGCGAATGCCGTACAGGCACGCGCGTATTCGCCGCTGCAGCGAGCCCAGCGATTGCCACTCCAGCTTGTACGCGGGAAAAGCGTTGCCGTGCCCCTGGCTGATGGTCTCGGTATACAGCCGCTTGCCCCAGTTCTGCTCGTGGCATTGCGCGCATGACAGATTCATCTGCCCATGACGGGCGTAGTAGAACTCGCGTCCGCGCTCGAAGGTGGCGCGCGCCGCGCCCTCGATCGAGGGTGCCAATGGCATTCCGCGCGACTGGTAGGCGACGTAGGCGGTCAATCCGAGCAGATCGTCCGACTCTCGCGGCAACGGCGCGACCTTCTGCCGGCGCACGCGACAATCGTTGATGCGCGCGTCGAGGTCGAGTACCGCGCCCGCCGCATCGGGCGCCGGATACCGGGCGGCCACACCCCGCATCGACCTCGCCGCTTCCCCATGGCATGACGCGCAGCTCTGGCCCGTGGTGTTGTCGCGCCACAATGTCTCGCCGCGATCAACCCAGAGGAAACCAGGATTCGCGAGATCGTCGGACTGCATGGCGCGTACGTCTGCGCCGGCGAACTCGATCCCCGAGCGCAGCGTGCCTGCCGGCAAGACGCGTTGCTGCGCATGCGCGCAGGACGACACCATCGCCAGCGCCAGCACGACGATTTTCAGCATCAGCCGGCTAGACCTTGTGCGATGTCAGGCAACCTTGACCGTCGCCTGCGCTGTGCCGCGGACACCCTCGTCGTCGACCCATTCAAAATCCAGTGTGCCGGAATCGCGCGCGGTGACGAAGAAGCGCAGATAGGGATTCGCGGCGATGCCCTGGGTCATGCGTACGGCAAATACCTGCTCGCCGTTGTAGCGGCAGGTAAAGCGCCGTATGACATCGCGCGGGATCGTGCTGCCGACGGCGTCGGTGCGATACCCTGTCTCCATCGCATGGCGAATGGAAATGCGCACCTCGAACGGCTCTCCGCGAACGCATGTTGCCGGAACGTTGACGCGCGAGTCAGCCATGGGGTCTACCTAGCTTGCGTCCAGACAGCCAGCAATGGTGACTTCGACATCGGCGGCCGCCGCATAGGTCGTGGCGTCGGACATGACTGCGATGGCGAGCAGGCGCTGGGCGCCCGCGAGGCGCACGCGCGAATCGATTTCGACTTTGAGCGGGGGCACCGGAAACTCGAACACGGCCATGTCTGGGACGGGGTTGCGCTCGGAAAAAAGGTGGATCGCCTGCACCGTGGGGCCGGGTGCGAACGGCCCGAGCATCGACAGCCGGATGGGCACCGACTGTCCGTTGTCGGCGAACAAGGGCATCTCGACGCGCAACCGTTCCCATCGGGGTACGCGTCCGGCCAGCAGCGCGGTGAGTGCAGGCAGCGCAGGCAAAGTCTGCGCGACCGCTGGGCGCATCAGACCCGCCAGCGGCGCGGCGATCGCCATCGCGCCGGCGCTTCGCAGAAGCCGCCGGCGCGAGGCCCTAATCGATGGCTGGCGCACTGTCATTTCAGCGTTGCGAGGTATGCCACGATGTCTTCGACTTGTCCGGCGTCGAGAATGGGCTTGCCGAGATAGACACTGGCGACTCGGTCGAGGTTCTCGGTGCGATAGTATCCCGGCATGACCGAGTCGGGGTTGACGCGCCGGTTATCGGCGACACGCAGGCGCAGCTGCCCGATGGTCAGGCGACGCCCAACGCCGTCGAGCGAGGGACCGACATTGCCGGAATAACGCACCGCCGGGTCTGTTACCGCGTGGCAGAGCACGCAATTCGCGGCGTCCCGCGCCACGATCAATGCATGCCCGCGGGCGGCATCGCCCTTTGCGGCATCCAGCGGCGCGGGAATCGCGTCGCCCACCACGACGAACTCGACCGTGGCGTCCGGTTCGCGAGCCGTCGCCGTCACGCCGGCCATGCCCGCAATCAACGCCAGCCACAGCCATGGCAAGGCTTTCCTGTCCATGGTTTTGCTTCGCCGAACCATGCTTGCACACGTCCAGCCTTCTTCGGGTCCCGCTTCCCGAGATGAGGAACGTTTTACCCTGTCCGCAATCTTAACTCCAAAATCCGCGGACCGGATTGCGCTGCTGCCGGCCGGGTCAGAATGGAGTAAGCTTTTTGGAGGAAGCTTTTCATTGGGCGGCCGATCCTTCCCGAGTTCGCGTCGCCATCAGGGACCGACAAAACCACGCGCATCGAGTGCGCGGACAACCGCAAGCCGGAGGCAATCCATGGCAGCGCTCAACATCAATGGCAAGGTCCACAACGTTCAAGTGGAGGCCGATACACCCCTGTTGTGGGTCATTCGCGAGCAGGTCGGACTGACCGGCACCAAGTACGGCTGCGGTGTGGCGCAGTGCGGCGCATGCTCGGTCCACATCAACGGCCAGCTCACGCGCTCCTGCTCGTTCCTGGTGGGCAATGTCAAGGCTACCGACAAGATCGTCACCATCGAAGGCCTGTCACCCAACAGCACGCACCCGGTGCAGATCGCGTGGGCCGCGATCGACGTCCCGCAGTGCGGCTATTGCCAGTCGGGACAGATCATGGCCGCGGCGGCGCTGCTCAAGAAGACCCCAAAACCGACCGACACGGACATCGACGAAGCGATGACCAACATCTGTCGCTGTGGCACCTACCAGCGCATTCGCGACGCCGTGCGCATGGCTGCTGGCGCGGCCAATGGCGGCTGGCCGGGCCTTTCCGTCGATCTCCAGTCCAAGGCCTAGGAGACCGATATGAAAAAGTCAAGCGCACTGACGAATGTTTCCCGCGTGCCCAATGCGGTCACGCCGAATCTGTCGCGTCGCAAATTCATCGTCGGTACGGCCGCTGCCGGCGGCGGGCTCGCACTCGGGCTGCGGTTGCCGTTCGACCTCGATGTCGGCGTTGCCAATGCCGCGACCAAGGGGTCAACCGCTAACGTAGCAGAGATCAACGCCTGGGTCGTTGTTCTCCCGGACGATACCTGCGTGTTGCGCATCGCGCGTTCTGAGATGGGGCAGGGGACGCTGACTGGGCTTGCCCAGCTCGTTGCCGAAGAACTCGAGTGCAACTGGAAAAACGTGACGACCGAGTCACCCACGGCCGGTCAGAACTACGCACGCAAACGCGTTTGGGGCGAAATGGGCACGGGGGGCAGCCGCGGCATTCGTACCTCCGAAGACTACGTCCGGCGCGGCGGCGCGGCGGCGCGCATGATGCTGCTGCAAGCGGCGGCTGACGAGTGGAAGGTGCCGGTAAGCGAAGTTACCGTCGCCGAAGGTGTGATTACACACGCCCCTTCGGGTCGCAAGACGACCTACGGCAAGGTGGCTGCTGCCGCGTCCAAGCTCACTCCACCCGACCCCAAGAGCATCAAACTCAAAGACCCGAAAACGTGGACGATCGCCGGCAAACCGGTCAAGCGTCTGGATACTGCCGATAAACTCAACGGCAGCAAGATCTATGCGATCGATCTGCGCATGCCCGGGATGCTCAATGCAGCGATCAAGCAGTCGCCGGTGTTCGGCGGCAAGCTGGTCAGCTACGACGAAAGCAAGATCGCATCCATGCCCGGCGTCAAGCGCGTCGTGCGCGTGAACGACTCCACTGTCGCGGTCGTCGCCGACACGTGGTGGCACGCCAAGAAGGGACTCGAGGCGTTGCCGATCGTCTGGGACGAGGGCGCGGGTGCCGCACAGTCAAGCGCAACGATTGCCGAGCGGCTCAAGGAAGGTCTGACCGCGAGCGGTGCCTATGCGTCGCGCACCGAAGGCGACGCACTCAAGGCGATCGACGGTGCCGCGAAGAAAGTCGAGGCGGTCTACTCCACGCCATTCCTCGCGCATGCGACGATGGAGCCGATGAACTGCACGGCCCGAGTCGGAACGGACCGCGCCGAATGCTGGGTGCCGACCCAGAACGCCGAAGCCTCGCTCGCAGCGTTGTCCGAGGAATCAGGATTGCCGCTGGACAAGTGCGAGGTCTACCGCAGCGATCTCGGCGGCGGGTTCGGCCGTCGCGGGGGCACCCAGGATTACGTGCGGCAGGCGACCGCAATTGCCAAGCAGTTTCCCGGCGTGCCGGTCAAGCTGGTGTGGAGCCGCGAAGAGGACATGACGCACGACTTCTACCGCCCGATTTCACAGGCGCGCGGCGTTGCGGGTCTCGACGCTGACGGCAAGCTCGTCGGCGTGCATCTGCGAGTATCGGGGCAGTCGATCAACGCCTTCCTGAACCCGTCCTCGGTAGCGGACGGCAAGGACGAACGACAAATGCAGGGTTACTACGAGAAAGCCGGTGACGCGCAGCTTGGCTACACGTTCCCGGCGTTTTTGCTCGAATACTCGATGCGCAACACCCACGTCCCGGTCGGACCATGGCGCGGCGTCAACACCAACCAGAACGCCGTGTACATGGAATGCTTCATCGACGAGATCGCGCGCGCGGCAGGGACCGATCCCCTCGAATTCCGTCGCGCGTTGATGAGCAAGCATCCCAAGCACTTGGCCGTGCTCAACGCGGCGGCGGAAAAGGCGGAGTGGGGCAAGCCGCTGCCTCCCGGCGTGCACCGCGGCATTGCCCAGTTCATGGGTTACGGCAGCTATTCGGCGGCAGTCGCCGAAGTGTCGGTGAGTCCGGAGGGCAAGCTCAAGGTGCACCGGATGGTGCTGGCGCTCAATTGCGGCCACGCAGTGAATCCGCAGCAGATCGCCGCCCAAGTCGAAGGCTCGGTTGCATTCGGCCTGACCGCGACGATGTATGGCGAGTGTCCGGTGGAGAACGGCCGCATGGCGTCCCAGAATTTCAACACCTACGAGATCCTGCGGCTTGCGGAAATGCCGAAGGTCGAAACGGTGATCGTGCCGACCTTCGATTTCTGGGGTGGCGTCGGGGAGCCGACGATTTGCGTTGTCGCTCCGTCAGTGCTCAACGCAATCCACGCGGCGACGGGCAAACCCGTGCGCAGCCTGCCGCTGAAGAATGTGAAGCTGGTGTAGACGACGAAGGCATCGTCGCCCCCGCGGGGACCCATCTTCTCGGTGCGGAATTTCAATGGATTCCCGCGGGAATGACGGTTGCCGCTTGGCCGGACCCGAACTACTGCACGCTCGCGAGGTATTGATGCACGAATGCGATGGCCATGCTGCCTTCGCCGACACCGGAGGCGACGCGCTTGACCGAGCCGTGGCGCACGTCGCCTGCAGCGAAAATGCCGGGCACGCTGGTCTCGAGCAAATAGGGATCGCGCTGCAGCGGCCAGCTGCCTTGCGCGTTGGCCACGAGGTCCATGACGTCGCGCCCCGTGCAGACGTAACCCTTCTCGTCGCGGATCACGTCGCGCGGCAGCCACGCGGTTTCCGCATCGGCGCCGATCAGCACAAAAATGGCGAAGGCAGGCTCCTTGGTAGTTGCCTTGGTGTCCCGATCTTCGAGGACGATCGCTTCGAGCCGCAGTTCGCCTTCGACGCGAACGACGCGCGTGCGCGTACGAACCTCGATGTTGGCCTTGGCCGCAAGTTGCTGGATCAGGTAATGCGACATGCTGTCTGCGAGCGATCGGCCGCGCACGAGCAGCGTGACCCGACGCGCGTAATTTGAGAAATAGACCGCCGCTTGACCTGCGGAGTTGCCGCCGCCGACGAGATAGACATCCTGACCGGCGCACGCGATGGCTTCGCTGCGCGCGGCACCGTAATAGATGCCACGTCCCACCAGCGCGTTGGCGCTCGGAATGTCGAGGTCGCGCCACTTCACGCCGTTGGCCAAGACCATCGACCGCGCTTGCACGCGATTGCCGCCATCGAGCAGCACGGCGCGCTCCGGCACATCGCGACTGGTGTCCAGTCCGATCACGTCGCGTGCCACGAGAATCTCGGCGCCGAAGCGCTTCGCCTGCTGCAAGGCGCGTCCTCCGAGCTCATCGCCCGACAGGCCGGTGGGGAAGCCGAGATAGTTTTCGATGCGCGTCGACGTGCCCGCCTGTCCGCCAGGTGCTTCACGTTCGACGATGATGGTGGACAGGCCTTCCGAGGCACCGTACACGCCGGCGGCGAGCCCGGCCGGGCCAGCGCCGATAATGGCGAGGTCGTAGATCCCGTTGCGCGGCGCGGTCTGCAAACCGATATTTTCGGCCAGCTCGCGCAACGTCGGGGTCACCAGGCGTCGGCGGTCGGGCAGAACGACGACGGGGTAGCGGTCGCCGGGCCGCGGCGGTTCCGCTTCGCCGCCGAAGCTCGGCCGCGTCGGATCGAGCCAGCGGAAAAGAATTCGATTACGCACCAGAAAGTCGCGCAGGTGATGGCATGCGATGTCGAAGCGATGGCCGATGATGGTCACGCGCGCGGGTGGCGCCTCCTCGGCCAGCGTGCGCAGGCGCGTGAAGCGCTGCGTCATGGTGTTCGTCAATTCGGCAGAGAATTTCTTGCACGCGCTGAAGAGCTCCGTGAAATCGCTGCGATCAAGCTGCGCGACGCGCGAAGGCTCGAGCGCCCGCACGCTGGCAATCGCGGGCGCACCCAACAGCAACGGCAGTTCGCCGAAATAATCGCCGGGGCGATACACGTTGATCTGGCGATCGCTGCCGTGGACGATCTTGCGCACGTCGAGCGAGCCATCGACGACCATGAAAAAGGACGGCTGCTCGCCTTCCTGCACGAGCCATTCGCCGGTGTGGAGCCGGATGTCGGCGAGCCTCGCCGCCAGCGCAGCGCTTTCGGAGTCGGGGAGCGTCGCGAACAGCGGTATCGCGCGCAGTTCGTCGGCGGTGATCATCGTCGCCGCCGTCCGTGCGGCGACGCGACCGCCGGCATCGGGTCGAACACGATCTGATCGACGAAGCACCATCCCCACGTCTCGCCCGGCTCGAATGAACGCATGATCGGGTGCTTGGTCGCATGGAAATGCCGCGTGGCGTGACGGTTCGGCGAATCGTCACAGCAACCGACGTGGCCGCAAATCATGCATAGGCGCAGGTGCACCCAGCTGCTGCCGATCGCGAGGCAATCCTCGCAGCCGTCAGCGGATGGAACGACGTCGACGATCGCGGCGAGATGGGGGCAGGCGTCGGCTTGACTCATCGCGCGGTAGCTTACTTGGTGAATTCCTTGAGCAGCGTCGCGTCGAAGTCGATGGTGACTTTCGCGCCACCGGCCGCGCTGTCGTCGATGGCAAGTTTGCCAGCCAGCCGCTGCGGCGTGTCGGTCGTAAGCTTCAACAGTTCGGTCTGTGCGGTCCCGGAATACTGCACTCGCTGATCGTTGCCGACGAACCAGTAGTTCAACCGCGGACCGCCGACAAGGTCGACCTCGAGGCCCTCACGCAGGTCGTTGTCGGAGCACGACATTTCGCCGCAGGCCTTGATTTTCGCACCCAGGTCCGCCGACGTGAATATCAACCTGCGGATAACCTTTTTGTCGATCGAATTCGGACCTTTCACAAGGTAGACGTTCTTGACGCTGACCACGATCGGGCCGGACTTGCTCTGATAAGTCACGGTGCCGCTGGCCGAGTCGGCACGCGCCGCGGACGATAGCAGTAGCGCGCTGGCTGCGAGGACAGTGATAGTCAACGCTGTTGCCTGGCGCAATTTGCGCAACGTGCGCATGGCATTGGCTCCGTTGGTTTGATGGCGCGTGTTGCACGCATACAGCGCAAGCATATCAAGGACGTGACCGGCTTGCTTGCGCTGCCACGACCAGAGCATAGAGCGACCCGGAGCGTCCGCGGTTCCCTGACGGGGACGGCACAACCGGTCCGCGGACTGCCCAAGTCGATGTAAAATCGGAGGGCGATGAAGTTTCTCTGGCCCGATATGCTGTGGCTGTTGCTCACAGTGCCGGTGATGGTCGCCGGCTACGTTGCGTTGCTGCGGCGGAGGAAAAAGCGCGCGCTCCGCTATGCCAGCCTCGGTATCGTCAAGGAGGCCATCGGGCCGGGGCAGCGCTTCCGCCGGCACGTTCCGCCGTTGCTGTTTCTGCTGTCCGTGATCGCGCTGATCATTGCCATCGCCGGGCCAAACGCGGTGATCACGCTGCCATCGCAGCAGCAGACGATCATCTTGGTCATGGATGTGTCACTGAGCATGGGGGCCAGGGACGTCGATCCCAATCGCATCACCGCCGCGCAGGCCGCGGCCAAGCAGTTCATCGAAGATCACCCACTGGATGCACGCATTGGCCTCGTTGCGTTCGGCGGCACCGCGACCCTCGTCCAGCCACCGACACAGAATCGCGAGGAGCTGCTCGCGGCGATCGACCGGTTCCAGCTGCAGCGCGGCACGGCGACCGGCAGTGCGATCTACGTCGCGCTGCAAACGCTGTTTCCCGACGAAGGCATCGATCTCGAATCGCTGATCTTCAAGGGCGCATGGTCGCGCAACAATCCGCAAGGGAACAGCCTGGACGCCAAGCCGAAACCGGCGAAAAAGGAAGTCAAGCCGGTCGAGCCCGGGTCGTATTCGTCGGCCGTGATCATTCTGCTGAGCGATGGACGGCGCACGACCGGCCCGGATCCACTCGACGCCGCGCGCTTGGCGGCCGACCATGGCGTACGTATTTTCACGGTGGGCTTCGGCACGGCGGAGGGTGGCTCGATCGGATTCGAGGGCTGGTCGGCGTTCGTGCGCCTCGACGAAGAGACGCTCAAGGCCGTGGCTGCCTTGACGCGTGGCGAATATTTCTACGCGGGATCGTCGGGCGACCTGCGCAAGGTCTATCAGGGGCTGACGACGAAACTGGTCCTGGAAAAAAAGGATACCGAGATCAGCTTCCTGTTCGCTGCGATCGCCACGGCGCTTCTGCTCGCGGCGATGCTGCTGTCGCTGCTGTGGTTCAATCGCTCGACGTGATCGGTTATGTGACGCGTGCTGTTGTAGGCGTGAATTCATTCGCGCGGGGTCATTTGGACAACGGTCCGAACGAGTTCGGACCTACGGCGAGCGACGCGATGCAAGGGAATTGACCCCGGCGACTCGCGTGGCCAGACGTACCCGCGCGTACCATCATCACGTCTACGTCGTCGAGCTCGCCATCGACGTGCTGCGCGAGCCGCGGTTCCTGCGTGCCAATCCGGACTACCTGCATCGGCGGCCTTGCGTCTACGTCGGGATGACCGGCTTGTCGCCCGACGAGCGTTTCGACAAGCACAAGGCCGGCATCAAATCCAACAAGTTCGTGCGCCTGTACGGATTGCGCCTCCTCCCGGCGCTGTACGAGGCGTATAACCCTATGCCCTACACGGGTGCTCAGGAAATGGAAGTGGAACTCGCCATCGCGCTGCGCGAGGAGGGCTACGGCGTGTGGCAGGGCTGA
>CAWHIS010000031.1:0-57099 GCA_963829375.1 uncultured beta proteobacterium
TGGTGCCCAGAAGAGGACTCGAACCTCCACAGTGTTGCCACCGCTAGGACCTGAACCTAGTGCGTCTACCAATTCCGCCATCTGGGCGATAGCAAACCGATTATTTTACAAAAAGCCTCCCCCATTGTCAAAGAAACCGGTCGTTGAAAACAGTGCAGGAGATGCACGTTCCGTACCCCGCCGACACAGTCGCCGCGTGAGCGACGTCGACATTCCTTCGCGCGAACAGATTCTCGATCACCTCCGGGAATTGGGTGTTCCCGCCCTCGCCGCGGACGTCGTCCGCGCGTTGCATGTACGCGGCGACGCGGAGCGCGAAGCGTTCGCGGGCCGGCTCGCCGCCATGGAGCGCGACGGTCAGTTGATGACCAATCGCAAAGGCCAGCTATGCGTCGTCGCCAAACTCGATTTGGTCACGGGGACTGTCCAGGGGCACCCGGACGGCTTCGGATTTCTGGTTCCTGACGACGGCACTTCGGATTTGTTCCTGTCCCCGAAGGAGATGCACAAGACGCTGCACGGCGATCGCGCGACCGCGCGTCAGATCGGCGTCGACAAGCGCGGCCGTCCCGAAGGCGTCATCGTCGATGTGCTGGAACACGTCAATCGCGAAGTTGTCGGCCGCGTGTACGAGGAGCACGGCATCTGGTATCTCGTTGCCGAGAACAAGCGCATCAGCCAGGACATCCTCATTCCGCCGGACAGCCGCGGCAAGGCCAAACCCGGGCAAGTCGTCGTCGCAGAACTCGTCGAACAGCCGTCGGCGCATCGCGAGGCGCTAGCCAAGGTGGTGCAGGTTCTGGGGAACTATACGGATCCCGGCATGGAGATCGAGATTGCGCTGCGCAAGCACGATCTGCCGCATCAGTTTTCGCCCGCAGAAAAACGCCAGGCGGCACGCCTGCCGACGACAGTGCAGGAAGCCGATCGCAAGGACCGCACGGACCTGACGAACCTGCCGCTGGTCACCATCGACGGCGAAACCGCGAGGGACTTCGACGACGCCGTGTACTGCGAGCGCACGGGCAAGGATTTTCGCCTCGTGGTCGCGATCGCGGATGTCAGTCATTACGTTCGCGACGGCGACGCGCTCGATCGTGAAGCTCGCGATCGCGGCACGTCTGTATACTTTCCGAGACGCGTGATTCCCATGCTTCCGGAGGAACTGTCCAACGAACTGTGCTCGCTCAAGCCCGCCGTCGATCGACTGTGCATGGCGTGCGACATGGCGGTGTCCTCGCAGGGAGAGATCAAGAGTTATCGCTTCTACCCGGCAGTGATGCACTCGCGCGCGAGGCTCACCTACACGCAGGTCTGGGATCTGCTCTCGCATCCCAAGAGCGCCAAGAGTGCCGAAGCAAAGGCGTTGCTTCCCCATCTCGAGAACGTCCATGCTCTGTACAAGATGCTCGCCGCGGCGCGCGGCAGGCGCGGTGCAATCGACTTCGAGACGATCGAGCTGGAGCTGAAATTCGACGAGCGCGGCAAGATCGAGACGATCGTACCGGTCGTGCGCAATGAAGCGCACAAGCTCATCGAAGAATGCATGCTCGCCGCCAATGTGTGCGCAGCCGAGTACCTGCTGAAGCAGAAACACCCCGCGCTGTACCGCGTCCATGAGGGGCCGACCCCGGAGAAGTTGAGAGCACTCAAGGAATTTCTCGCAGCGTCCGCGCTTTCACTCGGCGGAGGCGAACATCCGACTCCCGGCGACTACGCGCAGCTGCTGGCGAAGATCAAGGGACGCCCAGACTTCAACCTGCTCCAGACGGTGCTGCTGCGCTCGCTGCAGCAAGCCGTTTACAGCCCGGAGAACGAGGGCCATTTCGGTCTCGGCTACGACGCCTACACGCACTTCACCTCTCCCATCCGACGCTATCCGGATTTGCTCGTGCACCGCGCCATCAAGGCGTGCCTCGCCGGCACCCGCTATCAGCCCGGCGGCACGGGATGGGCGGAGTTGGGCGTGCACAGCTCGCTGACCGAACGGCGCGCCGACGACGCGACGCGGGACGTCGAGAACTGGCTCAAGTGCTACTTCATGCAGGATCGCGTGGGTGAAACATTCGACGGCACCATCAGCGGCGTCACGCACTTCGGTTTGTTCGTGACGCTGGACGGACTCAACGTCGACGGTCTCGTCCACGTCACCGAACTCGGGAACGACTACTTCCATTTCGACGCCGTGCACCACGCGATGAACGGCGAGCGCAGCGGCCGGACCTATCGGTTGGCGGACCGCATCAAGATCAAGGTTGCGCGCGTCGACCTCGAGGCAACGAAGATCGACTTTGTTCTTGCCGATGTCACTGGCGATCCCGGCTTGAAAGTCAAGAAGAAAACGCGTCAGGGCAAGAGCCGCTGACGCCATGGCCGTCCCTGACTATCCAGCGGTTACGCCCGCGCAGAACCCGCCTGCCGATCTGGTCGTGCAGGGGCTCGATATCGGCACGCCCGAGCTCAAGGAACTCGCGCGGCTGACCGGCGCCAGCGGGATCGTTGCGCTGCATCGTGCCACGACGCAGGCGTTCCGGTTGCAGTCGCCCATCGAAGCTGCGCCGATCGCGCCTTTTTGCGCGGGCGCAGGTTTCGACTGCGGCCTGGTTCCGCATGAGCAGACCCTGGAGCGCGTGCGTCTCGTGGCGATGGACATGGATTCGACCTTGATCGCGATCGAGTGCATCGACGAGATCGCGGACGTGCTCGGCATCAAGCCGCAAGTGTCGGCGATCACCGCAAGCGCGATGCGCGGCGAGATCGATTTTCGCGAGAGCCTCACGCGGCGTGTGGCCCTGCTCGCCGGGCTGAAAGTCTCCGCGCTGCAGCGAGTCTACGACGAGCGCCTGAGGTTGTCCCCCGGGGCCGAAAGGATGCTTGCCGGTTTCAAGCGCGTCGGCGCGAAGGCGTTGCTCGTCTCCGGCGGCTTCACTTTCTTTACCGACCGGCTCAAGAGCCGCCTCGGCCTCGACTACACTGCCTCGAATACGCTGGAAATCCGCGAAGGGAAACTCTCCGGACGCATCGAGGGCGACATCGTCGATGCGCAAGCAAAGGCAGCGGAATTTGCGCGGCTGCGCAAGGAGATCGCGGGTGCCAGGGGCCTAACGGTTGCAATCGGCGATGGTGCCAACGATCTGCCGATGCTGGCAGAGGCCGACATCAGCATCGCCTTTCGTGCCAAGCCGATCGTGCGGGAAAAAGCGACGTACGCCATCGATCATTGCGGTCTCGACGCAGCGTTGAACCTTTTCACGTGACCGGAGCTACTTCCCCTCGCCAAAGGATCACGTTCCTTACAGAGGTGGCGGTGAGGGCAGGCTCACACGACATAAGAACGTTCAGTCGTCCTCGAAATCGCCTTCGTCGATCCATGCCGACTGGATCGCTTCCAGGATTTTTTCGCCGCTGCGCTTCGGGTCGTCGTCGAAACCGGGCAACGCCAGAACCCATTCGCGCAGATCGACGAATAGAACGCGCGCCGGGTCGATGCCGGGATGCGCTGCCGCAAGCGCGATAGCGATCTCGCGGCTGTCGGTCCACTTCATTTGACGGCCTCCTTGGCATAGTTGATCGTATATTTCGGGATTTCGAGCACGAGCTTCGCGTCTCCGGGCCTGGCCTGACAGGAGAGCCGCGACATGGGCGTCAATCCCCAGGCGCGATCGAGCAAGTCGTCCTCGTCTTCCGACGACGGCGCCAGCGAAGAAAAGCCTTCGCGCACGATGACGTGACACGTCGTGCAGGCGCATGATTTTTCGCACGCATGCTCGATTTCGATGCCCTGGTCGAGCAGGTTGTCGCAAATCGACTCGGCCGGATCGGCTTCGAAGGTCTTGCCCTCGGGGCACAGTTCCGCGTGCGGCAATACGGTGATTTCGGGCATCGACGGCGCTCAGTTGAACGCGTCCACGCTACGTCCTGTGAGGGCCTGCGCAACGCCGCGATCCATGCGCCGTGCGGCGAATTCCTCGGTCGCACGATTGAGGGCTTCGACGGCGCCGTGCAGCGCGTGACGGTCGCCAGTCTGGAGCAGCCGTCTTGTCTCCGCCAGCGCGCGATCGATCGCTGCGCGTTCAGCGACACTCAGCATGTCCCCGTCGGCGACGAGCGCTCCTTCGGTTGCCGCGATCATGGCTTCGGCCTCGACTCGCGCCTCGCCAAGGGCCCTCGCCTCCATGTCATCGGCGGCGTGCGCGTGCGACTCGACGAGCATGCGCGTGATCTCTGCGTCGGAAAGGCCGTACGACGGTTTCACGGTAATCGCCGCCTCGACGCCGGTCGTGAGTTCGCGCGCACTCACCGAGAGCAGTCCGTCGGCGTCGACCTGAAATGCCACGCGAATGCGCGCGGCACCGGCAACCATGGGCGGAATGCCGCGCAACTCGAAGCGAGCCAGCGAACGGCAGTCGGACACCCGCTCGCGCTCGCCTTGCACGACGTGAATCGCCATCGCCGTCTGTCCGTCCTTGAACGTCGTGAACTCCTGGGCGCGGGCGATCGGGATAGTCGCGTTCCGGGGAACGATTTTCTCGGTGAGTCCGCCCATCGTCTCCAGGCCCAGCGACAGCGGAATGACGTCGAGCAGGAGCCAGTCCTCGCCCGCCGCTCGGTTACCCGCCAGCACGTTGGCCTGGATCGCGGCACCGAGCGCGACCACCTGGTCGGGGTTGAGATTGTTCAGCGGCGGCGCACCGAAAAATTCAGCGACCGCCTTCTGGATCTGCGGCATGCGCGTGGCGCCGCCGACCATCACCACGCCGTCGATGCCAGCGATTGTCAGTTTCGCGTCGCGCAAAGCTTTCTTCACCGGCGCCAGCGTCTTGCCGACGAGCGTTTCGGTGATCGCAACGAAGGTCGCCAGATCAAGAGTCGCCTGCACCGTTTCGCCGGTCGACAAGGTGGCGTCAATGCGTGCCGACGCATGCGTGGTCAGGGTTTCCTTGGCTTCGCGCGCTTTTTGCATCAGCATGCGTGTGTCGCCGGGCCCAAGAGGCCCGATACCCGTCGTTTCCAGGATCCAGCAGTAAATACGGTGATCGAAATCGTCGCCGCCAAGGGCCGTGTCGCCGGCAGTCGCGAGCACTTCGAACACACCGCGCGACAACCGCAGGATCGAGAGATCGAAAGTGCCGCCGCCCAGATCGTAAATCGCGAACGTACCCTCGGACGCATTGTCCAGTCCATACGCAATTGCGGCAGCGGTAGGTTCGTTCAGCAGGCGGAGCACGTTCAGTCCCGCAAGCCGCGCGGCGTCCTTCGTGGCCTGGCGCTGCGCGTCGTCGAAATACGCGGGCACCGTGACGACGGCACCGAATATTTCGCCGCCAAGACTTTGTTCGGCACGAGTGCGCAGGGCACTCAGGATTTCCGCTGAAACCTCGACCGGTGTCTTCGCGCCGGCGCGGGTTTCTATCTGCACCATGCCGGGCGCATCGACAAAGCGATACGGAAAGCGCCTTCCGTCGGCAAGATCGCCGAGGCCGCGGCCCATGAAGCGCTTGACCGACACGATGGTGTTCTGAGCGTCGCGTGCTTGTGCTTCCTCGGCCGCATAACCGACTTCGACGCCTTGCGGCGCGTAGCGCACGATGGAAGGTAGCAGCGCCCGTCCCTGTGCATCGGATACTACGACCGGTATGCTGCCGCGGACGGTCGCGACCAGCGAATTCGTCGTGCCCAGGTCGATGCCGATCGCAAGGCGGTGAGCGTGCGGCGTAGGCGCCTGCCCGGGCTCGGCGATCTGCAGCAGCGCCATTAGGGCCTGCCTAGTCCTCGACCTCGGCGACCGCCGCGTCTATGTCAGCCGCGAGCTTCGACAGGAACTTCAGCTTGCGCACTGTCACTCTTGCGGCCTCGAGCGCGCGGGCACCGTCGAGTTCGTCGCCGAGCATGTGTTCCAGCTCACCCGATTCCTCGCGTACGTCCGTCAGCAATTCATTCAGGCTGCGCGCGTCATGGCGGTTCGCGGCCGCTTCGATCGCTTCGCGCCGCTCGAGCTGGTATTCGAGAAAATCAAGGGGCAACGCCGTATCGGTCTCGGACATCGCGTGGATGCCATGCAGCGAAAGCAGGTACAGGGCTCGTTCGACGGGATCCTTGAGTGCGCGATAGGCCTCGTTGACCCGTGCCGACGATTGCAGCGCGAGTCGCTGTTCCGCCTCGCTCGAGGCAGCAAAACGGTCCGGATGGACTTCGCTCTGCAACTTTCGATACGCAGCGTCGAGCTTGCGCGTATCACAGTGGAAGCGCGCAGGCAGTCCGAACAGGGAAAAGTAGTCTTGGGAAAAATCGATCACGGTGTGCGCGGAGGATAACGAGCGGCGCAATCGCGCGTTGCGCCCATCGGCTAGACGTTAAACGATTCGCCGCAGCCGCACTCGTCCTTGACATTCGGATTGTTGAACTTGAAGCCCTCGTTCAGGCCTTCGCGCGCGAAGTCGAGCTCGGTGCCGTCGATATAGGGCAGACTCTTGGGATCGACGATGACCGTGATGCCGCGGCTCTGGAAATGATGGTCTTCCGGCGCCGCCGCATCAGCATATTCGAGCTTGTAGGCGAGTCCGGAACACCCGGTCGTGCGCACGCCCAGGCGCAAGCCGATGCCCTTCCCGCGCTTCGTGAGATAGCCCGCGACGTGCTTTGCCGCACTCTCTGTGAGCGTAATCGCCATAGCGTTATTCAGTCCGCCGCAAGCGGCGCCGTCGCCCTGCCCTGATCGCCGGCTTCGGTTCCGTCGCCGTGCTTCTTCCTGTAGTCCGCCACCGCGGCCTTGATCGCATCCTCGGCGAGGATCGAACAGTGGATTTTCACGGGCGGCAACGCCAGTTCTTCGGCGATCTGCGTGTTCTTGATCGTCAACGCCTGATCAAGCGTCTTGCCCTTGACCCATTCGGTGACCAGCGACGACGATGCAATCGCCGAGCCGCACCCGTAAGTCTTGAACTTCGCGTCCTCGATGCGTCCGTCCGCGCCGACGCGGATCTGCAATTTCATTACATCGCCGCACGCGGGCGCGCCCACCATGCCGGTACCGACGCCCGCGTCGCCCTTGGCGAACGAGCCGACGTTGCGTGGGTTTTCGTAGTGATCGAGTACTTTATCGCTGTATGCCATGATTCAACTCCTTCAATGTGCGGCCCACTGCACCGAGTCCAGGTCGACTCCGTCCTTGTACATTTCCCATAGCGGCGACAGCTCGCGCAGCTTGGAGATCTTCTGCTTGAGCAGCCCCACCGCGAAGTCGATCTCCTCCTCGGTGGTGAAGCGTCCTACCGTAAAGCGGATGGAACTATGGGCGAGCTCGTCGCTTCGGCCCAGTGCGCGCAGGACATACGACGGCTCCAGTGAAGCCGACGTACAGGCCGAGCCCGAAGATACGGCAACGTCCTTGATCGCCATGATCAGGCTCTCGCCCTCGACGAAGTTGAAGCTCACGTTCAGGTTGTGCGGAACGCGCCGCTCCATGTCGCCGTTCAGATGCACTTCCTCCATTTCGGAAATGCCGTCCCACAACCGGTCGCGCAGCATGCGAATGCGCTCGTTGTCCTTCGCCATTTCCAGTCGCGCGAGACGAAATGCTTCACCCATGCCGACGATCTGGTGTGTCGGTAGCGTACCCGAACGCATCCCGCGTTCGTGGCCACCACCGTGCATCTGTGCCTCGATACGCACGCGTGGCTTGCGCCGCACGAACAACGCGCCTACTCCCTTGGGGCCATAGGTTTTGTGCGCCGAGAAGGACATCAGGTCGACCTTGAGCGCACCGAGATCGACCGGGATCTTGCCGGTCGCCTGCGCCGAGTCCACGTGGAAAATGATTCCGCGGCTGCGGCAGATCTCGCCCAGCGCCGGAATGTCCTGGATGACGCCAATCTCGTTGTTGACGTACATCACCGAGACCAGAATGGTGTCCGGGCGCAGCGCCGCCTTGAACGCCTCGAGATCGAGGAGACCATTCGGCAAGACGTCCAGATACGTGACGCTGAAACCCTCGCGCTCGAGTTCGCGCATCGTGTCGAGCGTCGCCTTGTGCTCGGTCTTGACCGTGATCAGGTGCTTGCCCTTCTCCTTGTAGAAATGCGCGGCGCCCTTCAATGCGAGGTTGATCGCTTCCGTGGCTCCCGACGTCCATACGAGCTCGCGCGGGTCGCAGTTGACCAGCTTTGCGACGTCCTCGCGCGCCTCTTCGACGGCCTTCTCGGTCGTCCAGCCAAAGGCGTGCGAGCGCGACGCCGGGTTACCGAACTGTTCGGTCAGATACGGGATCATCCGTTCCACAACGCGCGGATCGACAGGTGTCGTTGCCGAATAGTCGAGATAGATGGGTTTTTTCATCGCTACTCTCAAGCCACCGGCGCAGGTTCGGACTTCTTGCTCGACGACGCCACCCGATGATCCTGCAACACGTTGACTTCGTTCTTGTCCTGAGCACGAACCAGCTGCTCGAGCGTAACCGAGCGCAGGAAGCTGAAGATATGCGCGTTCAAGGCTGCCCACAGCTCGTGCGTCATGCAACGCTTGTCGTCTTTGCAGTTTTCCAACCCGCCGCATTGCGTCGCGTCGATAGGTTCGTCGACGGCGAGGATGATATCGGCCACCGACAGGCTGTTCGCCGGATGGGCGAGGTTATAGCCGCCACCCGGGCCGCGCACGCTTTCGACCAGGCCATGACGGCGCAGCTTGCCGAACAGCTGCTCCAGATACGACAGGGATATCTTCTGACGTTCGGAAACACCAGCCAGGGTTACTGGTCCTTTTTCACTGTGCATTGCCACGTCGATCATCGCCGTGACGGCAAATCGTCCTTTGGTAGTCAGTCTCATGGTTGTCTCGCCTCAATCGCCCGAGTTTGGCCGCGAACCCACAGTGTATAATTCCCGACCATATTAGTCAAGTAAATAGCCGAGAAGTTCACTCAAGCATTTTGTTGATTTGATTGGGGTCGAAGCGCTCTGCCGTCGCCTTGGCATCGCCGCAATCGAGCCCGCGCTGCTCGATGAGATCGATCAGCTTCTCGATCCTGTCGTCGGCTTCGGCCGCATGATCCAGCAGTGCATGGATGGCCTGGACCATGGGATCGTTCATGTCCGCACTAATGCCGTAGGCGGAAAAGCCGATCTTCGCCGCCTTTTCCTCGCGCCGGACCGCAGCCTCGCCGGTCACGATGCGCGCCGGGATGCCGACGGCCGTTGCGCCCGCGGGAACATCGCGGACGACGACCGCATTGGACCCGATCTTGGCGCCATCGCCGATCAGAAGCGGTCCGAGGATCTTTGCTCCGGTACCGACGACGACCCCCCGGCCCAGAGTCGGATGGCGCTTGCCTTTGTTCCAGGAAGTGCCGCCAAGGGTAACGCCATGATAAAGCGTGCAGTCGTCGCCGATTTCCGCAGTTTCGCCAATAACTACACCCATGCCATGGTCGATGAAGACGCGCCGGCCAATGGCAGCCCCCGGGTGGATTTCGATACCGGTCAGCCAGCGGCTCCAATGCGACAACCAACGTGCCAGCCAGCGAGCGCCGGCCAGCCACAGCGGATGCGTGACCGCCCGGTGCCACACCAGAGCATGCAGGCCGGGATAGCAAGTCAGCACTTCCCACTTGGAGCGGGCAGCGGGGTCGCGGTCGAACACGACTGCGATGTCTTCGCGGAGTCGACTGAACATGGTTTGATTTTCGCGTATCCGACAGAAATACTCAAGTATTGGGCGAGGAGTGGCCACACGACGCTAGCGCTCGATGTGCCCCAGTCGCTCTTCGATCCGCGCAACGATGCCGCGGAGGATATTGACCTCTTCCTTCTCCAACCGGGCGCGGGAGAACAGCCGGCGCAGACGCGGCAGCAGTCGTTTCGGTTGGGTCGGACGCAGGAAATTCAGCGCGATCAGCACCCGTTCACCATGCTCGAAAAGCTGCGCAATTTCTTCCTGGGTCGCAGGCGTGAAAGCCGGTGCGCGCCACACCGCGTCGCCGCAGGCCGCAACGTAAAGTTCGTACGCGGCGATCTGCACCGCCGCGGCGAGGTTCAACGACGCAAACTCGGAATCCGATGGGATGGTCGCGACGACCTGGCAGCGCTCGAGTTCCGCGTTGGACAGGCCCGACATTTCGTTGCCGAACACCAGCGCGACATCGCCCGCAGCTGCGTAACGCAGCGCTTCCGCGGCCGCATCCCGCACCGAACGCACTGCTCCGGCAAATTCGCGTGGTCGTGCCGAAAAGCCGATCGCGAGAACTGCATCCGCGATCGCCCGTTCAAGAGTCGACACCACCTCGGCCGTATCGAGCACTAGCGTTGCGCCTGCCGCGAGCGCATCGGCCTCCGGATCCGGAAACCGCTGCGGCGCGACCAGCACCAATCGCGACAGTCCCATCGCCCGCATCGCACGCGCGGTGGCGCCGATGTTGCCGGGATGGCTGGGTGAGCAAAGGACGATCCGGATTCGATCGAGCAGCGCAGTCATGACAATGAATGGTTGCAGGTAAAATGCGCGGCAGGAGCGTTCCGCAGTGAGCGCCACGCGCCGCGTGGCGTCATCGGGGCCCAATCAAAGGTTTGGTCATGCACCCGATGCTAGCAATTGCGGTCAAGGCCGCGAGACGTGCGGGCAATATCATCAACCGTGGCGCCCGTGACCTCGACCGACTGACGGTCACCGCCAAGGGTCCGAAAGACTTCGTCAGCGAGGTTGACCGCGCGGCCGAGGCCGCGATCGTCGATGTCATTCACGCGACCTATCCTGACCACGCGATCTTAGCAGAGGAAGGCACGGCCAAAGATGCCAACGCCTCCGCCGAGCACGTCTGGATCATCGATCCGCTCGACGGAACGACGAATTTTCTGCATGGTTTCCCGCAGTACTGCGTATCCATCGCGCTGCAACACAAAGGACAGATCACGCAGGGCGTCGTCTACGATCCAGTGCGCAACGATCTGTTCACCGCAACGCGCGGGCGCGGCGCATTTCTGAACGACCATCGCATGCGCGTGTCGCGCCGCCAGCACTTGAAGGATTGCCTGATCGGCACCGGCTTTCCCTTTCGCGACGGAAGCGACCTCGACGCCTATCTCAAGATGATGCGTTCGATGATGGCCGAAACCGCCGGGCTGCGGCGTCCCGGTGCCGCCGCTCTTGACTTGGCCTACGTGGCTGCCGGCTATACGGATGGCTTTTGGGAGGTCGGTCTCAATGCCTGGGACGTTGCAGCCGGGAGCCTGCTGATTGTCGAGGCCGGCGGCCTCGTCGGCGATTTGCAGGGTGAGTCCGACTATCTGTACAGCGGACAGGTCATTGCCGGAAATCCGCGAATATTCGCGCAAATGGTCACTTTGCTTGCACCTCACCGTAGAGCTCTTAGGCCACGCGCGCCCGCCAAAATATAAGATTTGTTACAACCGCGCGGCCCCATTGCTGAAGTTCAACCCCCATTAAAACATTCGTACGGGAAGCAAACGGCACATTAATCCGGGCAAACGGCATGACAATCCCATTGTCATTGTGTAGGATAGCGGCGCAATCCGCTGTTGCTGCGGCGAGGCGTGACGAGCGGGTGCGCTACCGGGAGAACTTCATGTTGCAACGTTCGCTACGACGTCTTGTTTTGGTCGTGTTGCTAGGTGCGCTGGCACCACTGGCCGCCGCCCAGAACGCCTCGCGCATCCGCGTGATGCTGCATCCCTATGCAGCAGACCCCGGGCAGCTGCCCGCTGCAACCCGGGCGCTGCTGCAGACGCTCGCTGGCGTGCCGCTTACGCTCGACGGAACGACACGCACTGGAGCGCTCGAATTCTCGCTGCCCAAGACACTCGATGTCGCGGCCACTACGGCGCTGCTCGGACGGCTGCGCAATGACCGCAGCGTGCTTTGGGCCGAGTCGCTCGGGTCGGGACCGGCGATTGCGAAACACAAGACGGTCACCGATTCCAGGGCTGGACCCCCCGGTCGTAAATTGATGCTCAAGCTATCGGCCGCGGCAGTGCCCGACTGGTCAACTCTGTTGCCGCGTTTTTCAGCAACGGCCGGCTTAGCCCTCGCCGTCGATCGCCAGATCGGTGACGTCTGGGTATTGACGCTCCCCGACACGGTTCCCGACGCGCAACTCGCCGGGATAGCCGCGCTGCTCGAGGCCGACCCCGCCGTGCAGTACGCCGATCCCGTGCGCCGCGCCCATGCGCTGCTGGCGCCGAACGACACACAGTACGCGCAGCAGTGGGCGCTTTCGGACCCCGTGGGTGGGGTGAATGCACCCGCCGCGTGGGACGTTCAGACAGGGAGCCCGTCCGTCACCGTCGCGGTCGTCGACACCGGGATAACGGTGCACCCCGAACTTACCGGCCGGATCCTTTCCGGCTTCGATTTCATCAGCAAAGCCAACATGGCCAACGATGGTGGCGGGCGCGATCCCGACGCCTCGGATCCTGGTGACTGGACCAGCAACGGCCAATGCGGCGACGGCGCACCGGCCGAACCCAGCGACTGGCACGGCACGTTCGTCAGCGGTCTCATTGCTGCCAATACCAACAACGCGGCTGGGATTGCCGGCATGGACTGGAATGCGAGGATTCTTCCGGTCCGCGTTCTCGGCACGTGCGGCGGCACCTTTGACGACATCGTCGCCGGCTTGCTGTGGGCGGCGGGCCTTCCGATGGCGGGTGCGCCGGCCAACCCGGCGCCGGCACGGGTCATCAATATGAGTCTCGGTGGCACGACCTCGTGTCCGCAGGCGATGCAAGATGCAATCAACGCTGTCCTCGCCCAAGGTTCCGTGATCGTCGTCGCCGCGGGCAACGAGTCCGACGACGCCTCAAACACTGCGCCAGCGAATTGCAGCGGCGTGATCACCGTCGGCGCCTCGACGCGCCAAGGCGATCGAGCCAGCTATTCGAACTTCGGCCATCGGGTCGATCTCTCGGCACCTGGCGGCGATGGCGCTCTCGCCGACTGGATCCTGTCCACGTGGAACGACGGCAGGACCTCGCCGGGCAACCCGACATACGCGCGCGGCATCGGAACCAGCTTCGCTGCTCCACACGTCTCGGGAACGGCGTCGCTGATGTTCGCGCGCAATTCGAACCTGACCCCGGGCCAGGCGCTATCGATCGTGACCGGCACGGCCCGCAATTTCCCGCCCGGGACGCAGTGTGCACTGGCGGGTATCTGCGGGGCTGGAATGCTCGACGCGGGACTCGCGCTGCAAAGCACGGTTTCGTCCGCTGACAGCGCACCCGCGGGGACCGTGGCCGTCATCGAGTACTACCGCGCCGACCTCGATCATTACTTCATGTCGGCGGATGCCAGCGAGATCTACTATTTCGATACCGCGCTGGCATCAACGTACCGCCGCACAGGCGAGGTGTTCTATGCGTGGACCGACCCGGCGCTGGCGCCGCCCGGCGCGCAGCTGCAGTCGGTATGCCGCTTTTCCAATCCGTCGCCGCTTATCGACTCGTTCATATTCACGGCCGTCGATAGCGAGTGCCAATTCATGATCAATCACTACGCCGGGATATGGCATCTCGATACTCCGTCGGCGTTTTACGTGCTGCAGTCGGACAGCAACGGCGCATGCGCGGCGGGATCGCTGCCGATCTACCGTTTCTTCAACAATCGCAACGACGCGAACATGCGCCACACGCGCGACCTGGCGGTGCGTCGCGAAATGCTCAACAAGCAGTGGGCGCCCTACGGTGCCGGCCCCAACGGCGTCGCGTTCTGTTCGCCGGTCTGAGCGCGCTGGGGAGGCGATAAATCAGGCGGACGGGGGCGGGGCGGCTGCCGGCATCTTCGCTGCCAGAGAATCGAGCGCGGCGCTCACCGCGCGGTCGAACAGGGGCACGGGCTCGACGACGAGACTCGCCTTGCCCGCCCCGAGCTGCCACGCAAGCTCCTCCGGCGTGACGACGATGGCTTTGCTGCGCGCGCGGTTGGTGAAGATGTACTTGCTGCGCAGTGGACTCACCCAGGACAGTCGCGCGCTGACGGTCTTGCCTTCCTTCCTGAACGCGAGCCACGTTCCGACGACCATTTCGTTGACGAAGTCGTGGACATTGCCGACTGCCGGTGTCGTCGAGGCGCGCACCTCGTCGCCTTTGCCCGGCGCAGGCGCGGCAGGGACGTGCGCGGCGTCGGGTCCCTTGGGTTTGATAGCGGCCATGTGCATCTGGTAGATGACGTCCAGAAACGGCTGGACGCGCTCGGCCGTGACCTTGACAGCTGCAGCGCCGGCCCGGAGGTTGCGAATGATCGAGGGCACGAGTTTCGCAAGCCGGGCTTTCTGGCCCGTACGTTCCTTTGCCGTGATGCTCCACATCAGCTCGTCGAGCGTTTGCACCGCCGTGCGCCACTCAGCGCTGGCGGCACCATGTTTGGAGCGGATTTCCGTCAGGTAGTCGGCCCAAACCGTTTCGTTGAACGCACGCACGTCGAAGGGCACCTCCGCACCCGCCAGCTTGTCGCGAATCAGCACGCGCACCTGCGCCCTATCCGCCTCGTTCTTCTCGGCCGACAGCGCTTCTCCGACCTCGGTGTCCAGCGCGGTGCTCAGCTTGCGCTGCTCGACATCGACGAATTCCTGCAGCCGGACATCGGCGGCCTCGAAGACCGCCATGTCGACCTTGAAGTCACGACATATTTCCTCGATGACTCCTGCCGCAATCAACTCGAATGCGGCGCAATAGCTGGCGTCCCCCGTGGCGCCAATCGCCGCCGCAGCAAGGTGATCGAGCAGGCGCCGCGCCGGATGTTTCTTGTTGGAGAAGAAACTGCGGTCGATGAGCGCTGTCTTGAGAATGGGCACTTGCAGCTGGCTGAACAACCGGCGCAGCGATTCGGGAATCGAGGGGTCGCGAAAGATGTAATCGAATAGCAGCCCGATCACATCCATCGTGATCTTGTCGCCCGAGTTCACCATCTTGCCGGCGATCGCCGCCCGGATGAACGGAATTCGGTTGAGCGGCAGCGCGGTTTCCTCCGTGCCCGCAGGCAGGTCCTCGACCGGGCCGTAGTCTCCGCCTGGATCCGTACGCTGCCAGCGATCGAGGGCTGCGACTGCCACCGACAGCGACCCCAGTGCAAGCATCGGATCGAGCTGCGGCAGGCCGCTCGCACCAACCACTGGCGCGTGCGCGGCCAAAGGGTGTGTCGGTTGCGCGATGTCGACCGCGTAGGGATTGACCGGCGTCCGCTGCGCCACGTCCCCTGCAGCATTGGCCGCGTCAGACTCCATTCCCGTCGTCGCTGCCGGAAGCGGCGTTGCAGCCGCTGGAGATTGAGCGTCGGTAGCATCAGCAACAGTCGGTGCCGCGCCCTCGGACAACGCTAGCGAACCCGACAGAACCGTCGCATCGGCAGGCGCCGCTGAAGGTATGTCGATGTTCAGCGCTAGCAGCGCATCGGCAACGCTTGGGCCCGCTTCCTTGAACAGTTTCAAAAACGTCGGCATCAGCTCGGAATCGTCGGCCGGACGCAGTTCACTTCGGGCGCGCAGTTCGGCCTTGATCTCGGGCAGGACGTGGCGCTCCGCCAGGAAACGGTTGATCCGGATATAGACCTTGTTGAGACCGGGCGTCACGTCACCGAGGATGCGCTCCATGAGCGGCCGCCAGATTCGCGGATTCGGAAAGAACTCGCGCGATGTCACGCCGATCGCATCGGCCAGATATTCCGTCGAAAACGGGTTGTCCGTGTCGCGAGCGCGCGATTCGCGCAACAACAGGCCGACGCGCAGGTCGACCGCATCGACTTCGCGTCGGGTCACGCGGCGCATCATGTCCGTCGCCGCCACCAAAGAAGCTTGCTTTTCCTGATCGAAAGAATTCAAAACGCGAAGCGTCGTCAGCGAAGCATCGAAATCCGGCCGGCGTCCGCTGCGGCGCCTGCCGGCAAGTCGATTCTCGAATAAAGCGTTGAGTCTCTCCTCGAACCTGCTAGCCCAATCGCGGCGCTTGCTGCGGAATTGAGTCGCATCTTCGTCCGAGACGTACTCGTTCATTTCAAACAGGTCGTTCGTCGTTTCGATCGACATCGCGATCAGTTCGCGCAACCCAAGCTTGAATTCCACGAAGCATTCGCGCAGCAGCGCGAGCGCTTCTTCGGCAGTCAGAAGAAGATTGCCGTCGGCATCGGTTGCCGGTGGGAATGCGGTCGGTGTCGAAGTGTCGAGCATCGAAGGAACGTGATGCCGTCAGGTGAAATGGGATGCGGCGTGCACCGAAATGCGGATCAGGCCTGGCGCCTGCGACCGATCGCTTTGGCACGCGTGGAACCGCGCGTAGACTGCACCGAATTACCTTGTCGAAACATGTGTCAGCGAGTGCGCGACCTTGTCTTGCAACGCGCGAATTATACACTGCCCATAGCGTGCATTCGGGTGCGCCGTGCCCATCGGTTATCCGACGACGGCTCGCATTGCAAGGCCGTGGCAAGAAACGGTGTCGTCAAACCCGCCGGCCACCAGATACATCTCGGTATTTTTTCCCGCGGATCGGCCTCCGGTAGTATTCGTCCCTTCAATCGACCTCGACCATGGAGGCTCACGTGCCCTCGACCAAGCGCAGGATTGGCATCATCGGCGTCGGCTTCGGCGCGCAGGTTCATGTGCCCGGCTTTCGCTCGGAGGGCTGGGACGTCGCGGCGATCTGCAGCCGCAATCGCGAGAAAGCGCAGAAGGCGGCGGCCGACGCAGTATCGCCGATGTCTACACCGACCCTGTGGAGATCATCCCCAATCCGATGGAAGATGGCGTCGTCGTCGGAAGCCGCGATGGTGCGCCGCTGGCGGAACTGAAGACGCCGACGCAGTACACGCCCTTCGCCGACGCGCGCGATCACCGGCTGATGGCGTTCCGACTGCTGGTCAGGGATTTCGCGAACGGCGTCGAGCAAGGCGTCTCGCCCTCACCGAATTTCACCGATGGACTGCGCTGTCAGGAGGTGCTCGATGCGGTGCGTTAATCGGCGGAGTCCGGTCGGACAGTGGTCCTCTAGAATTAGCGCCGGCGCGACCTAGATGGCCGCAGCAGATAACAGGTTCGCGTGTTCCGCGAGACGAACCGTCATCGCCTTGCCGCGACCGCGAATGGACACTTCCCGTGTCGTCAGCGCGTCCGCCGCGAGCCCGGCCGTGCGACAGACTTCGTCGGATAAGATCGCTGCGCAACCAAGGTCCTTCGTCATATCCTGCAATCGCGCCGCGACATTGACGGCGTCGCCGAGCGCCGTGAAAACAATGCGATCGCGATAGCCGATATCGCCGATGATGACTTCGCCGCCGTTCACGCCGATGCCGAACTGAATCGGCTCCGGCAGGTCGCCGACGAGATCGTGGTTCAGTTGTTCCACGTTGGCGGCGATCTTCGCTATGGCATCGATCGCCTGCCGACAGGCGATCGCAGGATCCTTGTTGAGACCGAATAGCGCCAGGATACCGTCGCCGACGAACTGGTTGGGCGTGCCGCCCGCGTCCTCGATCGCGCTCGACACGGCGGCGACGAAACGGTTGATGATGAACATCGCGTCGAAAGGCAGCCGCTTCTCGGCCATTGTAGTGGAGCGTCGCATGTCGATGAACATGCTGACGATGTAACGCTCTGCGCCCGGTTGGATCCGCGCGGCGCGACGCGTGAGCGCAGCGTTCACTTGCGTCGGAAAGACGAGAAAGAAGGCGATGTCCTTCTGCGGACGCAGCTGGCAGGCGAGGCGGACGGCCGGGTCGACGCTTGCCCCGACACGGTCGAGCACGAATCGTTCCCGGCTCGAGGGCTCGGGCAAGGCGCTCAAATCGCCGACGACGCGTATGCGGCACGTGGAACAGCGTGCCTTGCCGCCACACACACTCGCGTGCGGCACGTTGTTGCGCAGGCTCGCTTCGAGAACGGTCAAGCCTTTCGGCACTCGAACCTTTACGCCATTCGGATAAGAGAGCGTGACCATGCCGCCGCGTCGTTCATGCAACGCGCGTACGCCGCGCGCGGCGAGGATCAACCCCAGCACAGCCGCGTAGATGATCGGGAACCAGAAAATGATCGCGTCAAGGATCGCGCGCTGCTGAGCCGTGGGCAGACGCGAAGGGGCGAGATTGGCCGCGCGCCATTCCGGCTGGTGGCTAAGGTGGACCACCTCCCGGCCACCCTGCATCAAGCCGAGCAGCGCGAGGGTCGGGATCAGTACCGCCGCCGCAAGCAAGAACGGTGCGGCACGGGAGAAAAAACGCTTCAGGCGCAACCAGAAATAAAGCCCGATGCAGCCGTGAACCCACGCCACGATCAGGAGTACGAACTGCACCCATTCCATGTACGGGCGAGTGTTCCAATACGCGTTGAGCGCCTGTGCGTAATACAGGTCGCGCCCGAACAGCGGTGACTGCAGGCGCACGCCCACGAAGTGAATGACAAGCAGGAAAGGAATAGAAAGCCCGAGAACGAGTTGGGTGATTTCGGGCGCCCTGTAGCGGAACTGCCGCCGCTCATAGAGTGCCCACAATCCGAGCGACCAGTGCGTGATCGCCGCGGTATAGAACACGACCACCACGATCGGGCTGCGCCAGAACCTCATGTGATAGTCGAGCCCGTCCTCCATGGCGGCATACGAAATATTGCCGAGGGCATGGTTGGTGAAGTGCGAAAGCAAATAGGCAAAGAGGATGAGGCCGCACGCGATGCGGACTTGCCTGATGCCGATGCCCTCGATGAAAGCTGGTACCGGGAAACCGCCGATGTCGTTCATCGTTCTCTCTTCGCTGCAGCAACGATTCCACCGGAGGGTCAATGCCCGGAGGGGTCACGCAAGCAGTCACCCATTGACGGGCCTGTGTCAAGAGGCGATAGCATTTCGTCGCAATCCGAGTGTCGTCGCGTTCACATTCCAAGCACAATTCGCGGCCACCCGTCTTCCTGCAGACTCTAACCGCATCCGTTTTCTCGCTCCGCTGGCTGCGAACCGAATCGCGCCAGTCACCCATCAGGTTCAAGCATGTCGCGATCTGCTGCGACCGCCCTGGCGGCATGGGCCGCCCCAGAGAAACGTTGGTACCAAGCCGTGTCCAAGGGGTTGGTCACATTTTTGTGTGGCTGTCGCGATAGCGACGCCAGTCCGCAACGGGCTCACGGCTTGGGCGATTCAGTCATCTGCACTCCATCGGGTGGCACAAAGGCGGGGTCCAATCATTCGCATGGTTTTTCACCAGACTGCTTCCTGGCTCACCGCCTTTGGCCAAACCCTTTACACAAAACAGCGCTGCACATCGAAGGGCTTCTGCTCACGGAGCATGTGGTAGCACGCCCGCGCGAGCTTGTGCGCGATCGCCTTGATCGCCACGATGCCGTTGGTCTTGCGCTTCTTGCGCTCATAGAAGCGCTTGGCCTCCGGACAATAGCGCAGCGCGAAGTTGGCGGCCTCCACGAAGGCCCAGGCGAGATACTTGTTGCCGTTCTTGGCGTTGCCTTCACCCTTCTTCTTGCCATTGCTCTCGCGCCGGCTGTCCACACAGCGACAGTAGGAGCTGAAATTGCCCACGCTGGCAAAGCGCGTGATCGTCCCCGTCTCCAGCATGATCGTGGTGGCCAGCGTCTCACCGATGCCGGGCACCGTCTTCAGCAAACGATATTCCGGGCGCAACTTCACCCGCTCTTTGAGCCGCTTCTCCAGCACCTCGATCTGCTGCTGTAGCGTTGAGCTGACCGCGCGGTTCGCCTCCAGCGCCAGTGCCACATCGGGTGCAAAGCCGAGCTGCTCGACCTGCTCGGCGGTCAAGCGTTTGACCCGCTCGCCGCTCATCCGCCCGCCCGTCTGCCGCGCCAGGATGTTCTCGATCGCGAGTATCTGCATCGTCTGGCAGCGCACCAGCTGCATCCGCTTGCGCCCCAGATCGCGCCCTGCACGCTCCGCGCGCGGATAGATGTAGCCTTCCGGCAACAACCCCAGCCGCAGCAGCTGCGCCAGATACGCCGCATCGGCAACGTCCCCGCTGTACTTCAGTCCCTCGTATTTCTTGATCGCCGTCGTGTTCGCCAGATGCACCCGGTACCCCGCGTCCATCAATCCATCCACCAGGAAGTACCAGTTGTACGTGGACTCGACGACCACGCCGGCCAGCTCGTCACGATACGGCGCCAGCGCCGCTCGGATTTGTTCCAGATTGTTGGGCAAGCGTTTCTGATACACGATTCGATCTTCCTCGTCACTGACCACTACGACACTGTTGTTCGAGTGCAAGTCAATTCCGCTAAACTTCATTGCGGGCCTCCTTCGGGTTAAGGTGGGATCGCACCTTAACTTTAGCCCCGCCGCTTCCACGCGGCGAGGAGGCCCGTCAGATGATTATCATGCACCGTACCATACCGGCTTTTTCACCGTCAAAACGTGGACCGGTTCGCAGCGCATGCCACGTGACCGCAGACCGTCTGCGGCGCGTGATACAGTTGTATTCCTGTCGAGCAAACCCTGTTGCGCAACGCCGATTCGAAAATTCAGCGATCGCTCTCGCAAAATCGTGGATTGGCAATTCACTGTCCCGGCCACGCTGGCCCTCGCCGCGCTGGTCCTGGTCGTCGGTCGAAGGTTGATCGAGCATGTCGCGTTCCTGCGCAAGTACTCGATCCCCGAACCCGTCGTCGGCGGTCTGGTGGCCGCGCTGCTCATCGCGATCCTGCACGCCGGCGGAGTGCGCATCACCTTTGACACGTCGCTGCAGCCCGGATTGATGCTCGCGTTCTTCGCCACCATCGGCCTGGGTGCGGACGCGCGGATGCTCGCGCGCGGCGGCGTCGCCCTCCTTCTCTTTACCGCCTGCGTCGTCGCGATGCTGGTCATGCAGAACATGATCGGTGTCGGCGCGGCCTGGGCCATGGGCATCGATCCGCTGATCGGACTGATCGCCGGCTCCGTTACGATGTCCGGCGGTCATGGCACCGGCGCGGCCTGGGGCCACAAATTCGCCGAAACTTTCGGACTCGCCGCGGCGCCCGGGATCGCGCTCGCCGCTGCCACCTTCGGCCTGGTGATGGGCGGCCTGATCGGCGGTCCGGTCGCACAGCGGTTGATCGAGAAGGTGAAGGCGCGCGGTGGCCCGCTCGGCGTGTCGAAGATCGAGGCGCTCCCGCATGACGCAGCGGAATCGAAGGGCACGTTCACGCCGCAGCGGTTGACGGTGACCATATTGCTGATCGCCGCCTCCGTCGCTCTCGGAACCGCGATCTCGCGCTTCGCCGAGAATCCCACGTTCACGCTGCCGGTGTTCGTGTGGACGCTGTTCGTCGGAGCGGTGATCCGCAATGGACTCGCTTTTGCAAAGTTGCACGAGATCGACGGCGAAGCGCTCTCGTTCGCAGGTACGGTGTCGCTATCACTGTTTCTTGCCATGGCATTGATGAGCCTGCGGCTGTGGGAGCTCGCCGCATTGGCGTTGCCGATGTTCGCGATTCTCGCGTTGCAGGCGATCGGCGTGGCGCTGTTCACCACGTTCATCACCTTCCGCGTCATGGGTTCGAACTACGAGGCGGCGGCGCTGGTGGCCGGCCAATGCGGGTTCGGACTCGGCGCGACTCCCACTGCAATCGCCAACATGCAGGCGGTATGCGAACGCTACGGCTACGCGCCGCAAGCTTTCATCATCGTGCCTGTGGTCGGCGCGTTTCTGATCGATATTGCCAACGCGATCGTCATCAGTGGCTTCGCTGGGGTGATACCGGCGCTGCGGTGACCCGTGTTACCGAAGCCTCAGCAGCCCTTACGCGCGACGGCATGCTGGAGTCGGGTTGAACCCTGAGGCTACCTGCCGTTGGCGTGGGTTCTTGTTGGTGTTCGTTGGCTCGGGTTCTAGCGCAAGTTCTCTTCGGTGTACAAAGTCAGCTCCAGCAATCGTTCGAGCAGCTGATCCTGCGGAATGCCGATAAAGTTCTTGAGCACGAGCTCCTTGGCAAACAGCCGGCAGATGTAGCGCAGCTTCAGCATTTTATTGCGTGCCGCGTAGACGAAATCGCGGTGGCCGTTATTAATGACCACGAGGTTGCGCTCCGCATCGAACCGCGAACGCCACAGCTCACCGGCCGCCTTGTGGTAGGTGTAGCCGGGCAGTCCTTGGTAGGTGGAATCGCCGCTCCCGCTCTTGCTGACCAGCGACGCGGTCACCGTGATCTGCGCCTCGGCGCTACAGACGACTTCGCGTTGCATGACGAGGACCTCGACGCGCGTGAGTCCCGGTTCATTCGTCGCGCGGAACGTCGCGATCTCGCCGTCGACGGGCTCGAGCGTTCCTTCGCCTTCGAGCACCTTCCAGGCAAAAGTCAGATCCTGCTCCACTGTACGCCGGGCGCGATCGCGTGTGATGGCGCGTAGTGCCCGCGAGCCGCCTACTTCAACGATGCTCGACGTCGGCGAGATCACTACCGAAAACAGCGGACCCGCGTATTCGAAGAACTGCCGCTGCGGTTCGGAGATCTCAGGGCCGCCGCCTGCTTCCATCGAGACGGCCTCCTCTCCGGCCTGCGCGGCTTCGCCTGGCGTCGCTTCCGCAGCCGTCCGCGGGCGGCGCTTGCCTTCGCCGCGATGCAGATCGAACCAGTCGTACTCCTCAGCCGGCAGCGCCAAGAGCGCCTCCTTGAGCGCGCCCTGCACCGAGCGCAGCACGTCGCGGCTCGTGCGCTCCTCCTCCGCGCGCTGCTGGTCCTCGATGATCTTGCCAAGCCGCACTTCGAGCGGCGCGAGCTCACCGGCCAGACGCGCGAGCGCGGCGTCCTGGATCACGCCGAGCCGCGTCCCCGGAGTCAGATTGAGATAGGGGGCGTCGATGATCCCTTGGACGTAGCCAGTCGTCCATGGCGTGCGCGCGAATGCTTCGAGCTCCGCGAGATTTTCGAGCACGCGCGTACCGGAGCGATAGAGTGACACGGCGTTCGCCGGAGAATGCGCGTGCAGGTAGAGCTCGGCATAGACCTCGCTCTGCGGCGACAACGCGCCGTCCAGCTCGTGCAAAAGCCGGCCTTCGAACTGCCGCGGCTCGACCTTGAACTCGGCGCGAGCGGTCCGATCGACGACGCGGATCGAAACACCCGAATGACGGATCCGATCGCGCAGCTCCGAAGCGAGGTACCACTGGATTTTCTCGCCGCTGAAGTTCTTGATCCCCGGCAGGATGCCTCTTATCAAGACCTCGGTGCCTGGCTCGGGGAAAAGCGCCGGCCGCAGCGTGATACCGTAGCTCGGATCGCCCTTGCGAAGGTGCATCTGCCAGGCGCGACCGTCGTCGCCTGCCGAAGTCAGCAAAAGGTCCTCGCCCAGCGTCCAAAAGCTCAGCAAGCCGATGCCGAACTCTCCCTGCAATCCACGTGCGCCTTCCGTCTTGAGTCGGCGCTTGATGGAATCGCAGACGTGAGTCGCCACGTAGTGGAAGTCCGGAGCACCGTCCGCATTCCTGCGCACGCCCTCGCCATCGTCTTTCACGCGCAGGTAGTGCTGTCCCTTGTCCTTGCCGCGGGTGATAACGATGGTCTTCGCGCGGGCATCGATGCTGTTCTCGACGAGCTCGGCTACTGCTTTCAGCGGATTGCTCTGCGACAGCGCGATGATCGTGATCGCGTTCCAGTGGTCGCCGATGCGCAGATTGCCACTGGAACGTGGCTTGGCCGATTTCGCACTGCGAGTTGCCATGCGGCGTTACTTCCCAATCCACGGGTTGAAGCAGCGCGCTCCGCAACGTTCGAGGTCATCCGTGTTACGGGTGACGACAGTGAGATCATGCTGCAAGCTCGTCGCCGCAATCAGACCGTCGATGACGGGCAACCGCTGGCCGCGTGCTTCCGATTCGCCGGCTTTCGCCCCCCAACGGGCCGCAACGCCCGAATCAATCGTCAACAACCGGCCGCGGAACCGATCCGCCTTTCCCGACCGCAGCATTGCCTCTTCTGCATTCAATGCGTCAGCGACGAACCCCTTGCGCGCCTCAGCGAGTGTTGTCTGGCGTTCGATCGCCTCGATCATGAAAGCATGCGCCGACTGGTCGCTATCTGCAACGACTTCGGCCACGCGTTTTCTAAGGTCCTCGGGCAATTTGAGGGATCCGTGTTATTACCACACCGGCCCTGATGTCAAGAAGTAGGGTCGACCTCGTCAGGCAAGCGCGCATGGCCCCATCCAGCAACGATTGCGTATGCGCGTACAAAGTTCGCAATCCCCTGGCGAACGACGGCTTCATCGTCGACGCACAGAATAAACGTCCCGACTTCCTTCGAAATCCCCGCGCGACGAATGAGCCGCGTCGTTATCGCTCGAACCGCGTGAGCTCGATACGCATGGCGTGCGTCGCGAGATAGACCTCGCGCAGGAAGCAGGACAGTCCGCCGATCAGCGCGATCATCCCTCCGACGAATTGAACGCCGGCGAACCAGCGAAGGTCCACGGCGAAGAACTCTTCCGAGAACAGCGTAACGATGCACAGACACACGAGCAACGCGGCACCTGTGCAGAAGTTGATGGCCCAACTTGAAAGGGCGCGCCGCCGTTCGAGCGTCATGATCTCTGTGCGCGCTTCGGCGCGCGCGCCGTCGGAGAGACTGTTCCAGCGCGCCTCGAGATCGCGCGAGCGGTCGATGATGCGCGCGAGGCGATTCGCCATGACGCCAAGCATCCCCGCCACACCTGAGAGCAGGAATACCGGCGCGACGGCGAGCTGGATCGCGTGCTGAATGACGGGGAGCGTCTCGGTCGCCATATGAATAGTGGCTCACGCGAACTCGCCGGACGCTGCCTGGTAGGAGGACTCGTCCGCGGGGCCGCGGAGCCTTGGATCCGATTGTATCCTCGCATATCGCCCGGGGTGGCGGTTCGCCACCACGAACGTCGCCTAAAATTTAGGCGGCTTGGTGTACCAAGAACTGACCGAATCAGTACGAATTATCTACCAAGATAGAGAAAGGCAAATTGCATTATGTTATTGACTTACAGTAAGAAATGGCGGAGAGGGCGGGATTCGAACCCTGCATGGTCCGCGCCAGGCGTGCCTTTCCGCGATTCGGTGACCAAAAACTGACCAACTGGAGCGGGGGATTTTGTCGGGGCCTGTGGATAGTTATCACACATTTGTAGAGTCCGCCGATCAGCGCTTGTGGCTTGCCCAACTCCGCAAGTGCAGTGGAAGAATTGCCGGCGCTGTCGATCTGCAAATCTGGCTTCGGCACCGCGCCGACGTTCGTCTGATTTCTTGGATTGGACGATATACGTCACCACATTCTCAGTCCAACGTTGCCAATAGCTTCATGAAATTCCGCTTGGCCTTCCAAGCCAGACGCAGTTCCACGAGCTCCTGCTTGAAAACATCGTCCTGGCCCTTGGCAGCGCGCAGTTTCTTTACCGCTTTGACGATTTCGAATGCCTCGCCGTACTGCGCCCCGCGCGTTCCGGCATTCACGATGTGGGGCAGCAATTTCTTGTAGAGCACGACGCCCTCCTCCGGGTGAGTCATGCCGCGCATTGCAGCGACCTTGTCCCATAGCCGCACATCGACCGGCCCGCCGCAAAACGTCTCCCACACTCTCTCGGCATTCTTCTCGCGCAGGTGAATGCCGACCAACGCACTGCGAAGCGAGGGTTGCCAGCTGTGGAGTCGCTTCGTTCCCGGGGCTTCCTCGGCACGAACCAGCTGCCACAAATGGTCCAGCGCCTTCGCCGCGAGGTCATCGCCGCGCCCGATCCGCTTGGCTACACCAACGAGCTCGAAGTACGCGTCGCTGCCTGGCTGTCGCACGAACCGCTGCCAGGTGAGCGATTCCACGCGACCGGCGTCACCGCGGCGGAGATGTTCGGCGATGCAGAACTTCACCAAGTTGTCGAGGCGTTCGCCGGGAAACGCCGCGATCCCTTTCTCGGCCCACTTGAGCGCATCGTCGTGGCGACCATGCCGCTGCAGCAGCTTGGCCAGTTCGAGAAAGGTGTTTGGGCTCGAAAGATTCCGCGACTTGACGGTGATCAAACCGTCAACGTCTCCCGACAACGTAGTGAGCTCTTCCCTCGCGTGCTCGACCCGATAGCGATTCCTTTCGAAATGAGTACGGAAGGCTTCGGGGCCAAGCGCCGGGAGTTGCTTCCACGCGGCTTCCACCAATTGCCGATAACGCGCGAGGCCGGGTTCGCCCAAGACGCGCTCATAGTCGGGAAGCACACTGCGGAAGGTATCCCAGTCGCCGGTGGTCTGGAATCGGAATAATCGCTCGGCGAGCGCCAGCGGATCGGGCCCCAGGTGATTGCATGCTCGCTCATGGACTCCACGCAATTGCATGATGACGAGCATCACCGCGCCGTTGGAGTCGTCGATCTGCCCCAGCGCATCCTCGACCTGCGCGACGGCGTCCTCGATCAACTCAATCAAGTTCGGATTGCCGTCACCGATTCGCTCGTCGAGGATCTGCACCAAATCGCCGAGACGATTGGCGTAGTCGCCCACTCCGCGCCAATCGACGAAGCCGGAGACCTTGGTCGCTTGACGAACGACGGCCTTGAGCGACGAAACGTCACTTCCTGCGCTGGCCTTCGCGGAAAACAGTAGTTTGTCGCGAATTCCCGGGTCACGGTCCGCGGCTTCCATCAGCAACTGACGCAGCGCGTCCTCGCTCAGGGTGTCCAGGTATTCCCGAATCTGCTCCCCTTGGGTCTTGCGCTCTTTCCGCGGCTTGGCGGATTTCTTCTCACTTGGCTCGAAAACCTCCTCTCCAGCGTTCTCCAGCCAGGACAACGCAACGGCCACTGCGTGCTTGCAGAAGATTCCTTCGTCGCCGACTGGGCAATTGCACTCGCAATCCAACTCTCCATCCGGAGTGGCACCGAGCCGCACGCGATAGCGCTGCGTGCCCTGGACGTTGGCGCGAGCCTCGTACTCATCGGCGTCGAGCAGTCCAACCGCGCCGTCGTGGAAATAGGCCATGCCGCGCGCGAACGTCCGCGCATCGGCCAACTCTTGAATATGCCCGAAGGGTAAGAACATCGGTTAGGAGCGACGACATGCAGAGCCACGCGGCGACGACCTACGGCTACTCCAGGAGCGCCTCTGCCAGCGACCGCGGCGAGTGGACGGTTACTCCACGAATCGTTCGGCCGTACAGAGCCCCGAAATGCTTGCAATCGCCAGTGACCAGGGCGGTACAGCGGCTCTCCGGCCAGATGTGGATCGCGAGATGCGATTCCGCAATGACAACGACTCCGGACATGCCCCAGGGAGCAAACTTGTGGAACACCGGCTCAACGATCGTAGCTCCGGCAGCTCGCGCCGCGTTTCCGAGCGTTGTTTTGACCCATTCGAGGTCGTCAAGGCGATCAACCTCACACTCCTAGAGATCGAGCAACACTTGCGAGCCGGCGATCGAATGACGCCCCGATGCGTTCGTTCGCGCGAGGATGGCAGCATCCCGCCATGTGAGCTTCCACCTGTTGAACCAGGTTCAGCGCTTTCTTCCCTTGCCCTAGGTATGAAGGCAACACTGAGGTTTTGCGGGAAGTTCGCCAGGTGCACTGAATCAGAAGCTCAACTGGAAACCGAGGTAGGCCGACACGCGATTCGTCTCGGCGGCGTTCTGCAATCCGCGCCCGGCCGAGAATAGCAATTGGCTATGTGGATCGAACACGTAGTACCCACCGACGTTGAGTCCGGTGCTCGCCGATTGTCCTTGCGTCTGCGGCGTCGTGTAGAAGACCTCGGCGCCGATGATCCAGTGATCGTCGAACTGATACTGCGCCTGCCCACCGACGAACCAATAGTTCCGGTTGTTCGGACCGTTATTGATCCAGTAACCGGCATTGCCATAGGTTTGAAAGCTGCCGGCGCTCTTCTGGGCCGCGAGCGCTAGGAATACCTGGCTTCCGCCGTTGCCAAGACCTTTGTCGGAATTGCCGGTGCGAGCGATGAACTTGGGAACCATGCTCACGAGCGGAAGGTCTTCGGACTCTTCGACCAGCCGCCATTTGAGACCAAACCCCGTGTCGCCGTATCCCCACTGCGTGCTCGAACCCGAAGGCGTGCTGAAAGCAAGGGGCGTCAGGACGTCGAATTCGACGCCTTCGAGAACTCCGACGTGAGACTCGAATCCCGGCGCAACGCCGGTGCGACCGACCGCGTTTAGGGTGCTCTGATAAAAGAACAGCAACTCGACGTGGCCAAGTGCAACCGTTGTGGGGTCGTCGGTTTGAAACGGCGCACCGCATCGGGCGGTCATCGGGAAAAGGGCAAGGATTGAGAACAGCCAACCCGCCGCAGCGTAGCCAAAGTACCGCGCTTGCGGGCTTCGTCGCTTCGTTGCAGACCGGCCGAGTCCTGGAGGTCGAAGGCTCACCACCGCCAATTGCTGCAGGCCCATTTGCGGAGGGTGAGAGCCGTCCTCGCGGCGCTGGTCAAAAGAGCAAAGAAAACGGGCGTCTGAAAATAGCGCCCGCCATAGACTCGGTCAGGAGAAGAAAGACCAAACGGGCAGCTTAGCCACGCGACGAGACGGTTTTGTGACAGCGCGCGACCCGGGGTGCCTACCTACTGAAGCACCCGCATCAGGAGCTACCACAGACCCGTACCCGTTACCGCCCCTTGCTTGAGGATCGGTTCAACGCGGACGGTGGGAGTGGCCTCGTCGCGCTGTTCGCAAAAGATCTGCACGGGCTGCCACGAATCGAAGAAAGAGTGGCTGTCGCGCAGGCGCGCCGCACCTTCAACGCGCACGGATCGGACGAGATGGCCGCCGGCCTCAGACTCTGTCATGTGGGCCGTTCTGGAAACACTAAGCTCCCAGCGAATCGCATCAAAGCGCTGATCCTTAGATGCGGAATCCTCGGCTGCGACCAAACATGACACAAGCTCCGGGCGCTCTCCCTGGACGATCAGCTCGCGGTAGCGCGTTTGCGCACCTCGATCCTGCGCGCGACCTTCGGCGTCATTTGCGGCGTAGCTCAGAAGCACGGCGACCATCGAGATCGCAAGCAGTTGTCGAACGAGGGCTATACGCATCGCGTCACATTCCTCTGAGAACACGATGTCCGGATGAGTCCCTCACTTCTCCGAGTGACGATTCGATCCGCTTGATAAGCTTCTCATCGGTTATCGGGGTGTACTGAGTATCTCTGGCGATCTGCCCTCCGTGGCGATAGATCCATCCGAGGAAGGCTAGGGTCTGCCTGGCGGCCTCCGGATCCGTCGCGCTGCGCGGCAACAGGACGTACGAGATACCCACGATGGGCCACGCGTTCCCGTTTCCGCGATTGACCAAGATTTCATAGTAGCTTGGCCGCGAAAATTTCGCTCCGGCGATCGCCGCATTGATGGATTCGTCGGTGGGTGCGACAAACTGGTCGGCGGTCGTGCTCAATCTGATCGCATTCAGCCCTGATCCGCCCACACGACTTCGTTCGACGTACCCGATGGCCCCGGCCGTGTGGCTTACTTCCTGCACAACGCCTTCATTTCCCCGAACGCCATCGCCATAAAGCCAATCCACGCGCGACCCGATGCCAAGCCGGTCGTTCCATTCCGGGCTAACCTTGGCAAGATAGTACGTGAACACAAACGTGCTGCCGGAGGTGTCCGAACGGTGGATGACTTTGATGGGCAGGTTAGGAAGGTCCAGGCCCGGATTCAGTGAGCGCAATTCAGGTGCATTCCACGACGATATCTTGCCAAGAAAGATCTGCGCAAGCACGGGTCCTGAAAGACGCAGTTCGTCGGGTCCAATTCCAGGAAGGTTGGCCACCGGGACGATCGCGCTGACGACAAGTGGATACTGGGCCAGATCGTCCTTTGCCAAATCTGCTTGTGTCAGCGGCACATCGGTCATCGCGAAGTCAACGGATCGCGCGGCAAGGCTGCGGATGCCATCTCCCGATCCCACAGAGTGGTATTGAATTTGGACGTGATGTTCTTGCGCAAATGCAGCACCCAACGACTGAATGATCGGCGCGGCAAAGGACGAGCCGCCGCCAACGATATGCGATTCGCCAGCCGAACGGCTCGTCGCGGGCAGCAATGCAATTGCCAGGAGCAGGGCACTCGCGGAAATCCATCGTCTACATGCGCCCGATGATAGGAGTCGATCTCGTCTGAACGTGGCAGGATCCATGACGTCACGTTTCCTCCGCCACGGTTCCAGCCAGTTCGAACACGCCATCCTCGGCGTTATAGGTAAACGCTTCGGCGTAGCGCGCCCACGCGAGTACGGCGTGCAGCGTAGCCGTCGGCTTGTTCGGTCCCCATGTGGTCTTCAAGCTCTTCGCGGAAACGGCTGAACGGCGCCCGATGATCCGGCCGGGCGTCAAGTACCTGGCGGATGTGCGCTGCCAGGGGTACATAGGCGATCAAGTGATGGGCGAACAGCTCCTTGCGCTCATCCACGCCGGCATCGGCGAATTTGCGTCCGGCATCGGTCAGTGCAATGTCGCCTTCGGCAAGGTCGACGAATCGTAAGAGTTGCAGCGTTTCGCCAATCGGCAACAACTCATCGGCCTCAAGCTGCAATGCACCTGCAAGTGGTGGCAGGTCTGCACGTCCGTTGTAGGGCGGCGCGGCAAGCGTTTCGAGCAGGCCGGCCATGAGGTTGGTCGACACGAACGGCAACACCATGCCCAGACCCATCCCGGGGAACAGTCCGTCGCGCTCGCCCGCTGGTCCCGGAGTGCGCGTGGTCATGCGGGTATAGATCGCATCGACGATGTTGCGGAAAGTCGGATCAAGCCGTTTGCGTGGGTGCGGCAGTGGAACCTTGATCTCCTGCACGATGCGTCCGGGATTGGATGCGAAGATCAGTGATGCGGTCGCACATCAGTACGGCTTCTTCGATGTTGTGCGTCACCAGCAGCACCGCCTTGATCGGCATGCGGCCTTCAACCCAGAGATCGAGAAAGTCCGTCCGCAGGGTCTCGGCAGTGAGTACGTCGAGTGCAGAGAATGGCTCGTCCATCAGCAGCAGCTTGGGATAGGTCACGAGCGCGCGTGCAAATCCGACTCGCTGACGCATGCCCCCGGAGAGTTCCTTCGGATATGCGCTCTCGAACCCGGCGAGTCCGATCAGCTCGATCGCGGCCTGGGCGCGCTTCCGGACTTCCGGCCGTGGCACTTCCAGCGCAACCAGGCCCAATTCGACGTTCTCGAACACCGTCAGCCAGGGAAACAGGGCGAACGTCTGGAACACTGTCGCCATACCGGGCACGGGTCCATGGACCGGCTCACCCAGGAATTTCACTTCACCATCGGTAGGTGCAATGAGCCCGGAGATGATACGCAACAGCGTCGATTTGCCGGAACCGGAGCGCCCGAGCAGTCCGACGATTTCGCCGTCCGACAAGCGTTAGCGCCGCGTCCTCGAGCACGATCAGTGGATCGCGCCCCGGCCCGCCATAAGTCTTGCAGCAGCTTCGAACATCGAGGAGAGCAGAGTTCGGTGGTGTGGACATGGCAGTGACCTCAGTTGGCCCGGAGCCGTCGCTCGGCGAACGCGTAGAGCGGCCGCCACAGGACGCGGTTCAGGGCGACGACGATAGAACGACATCACGGCGATGCCGAGGACCAGGCGCGGGTAGTCGCCGCGCATCGGTAGCCTGGGCGATGTAGGCGCCGAGCCCATGCGCGGTGAGATGGGTGTCTCCCCAGCTCGCGACTTCGGCGACGATGCTCGCGTTCCACGATCCGCCTGATGCTGTGATCGCGCCCGTGATGTAGTACGGAAAGATGCCGGGCAGCATCACATTTCTCCACCACGGCCAGCCAGTCAGACGCATGCTTGCGGCGGCTTCCTTCAGATCGCCCGGAAACGCCGTGGTGCCGGCGATGACGTTGAACAGGATGTACCACTGCGTGCCCAGCACCATCAACGGGCTCAACCAGATATCGGGGCTCAGGTGGTAGCGGACGATGACGACAACGAACACCGGGAACATCAGATTGGCCGGAAACGCGGCCAGGAACTGCGCCACCGGCTGCAGCGCTTCGGCAAGTCGCGGACGCTGTCCGATCCACACCCCGATCGGAACCCAGATCAGCGTGGCCAGAGCGATGAGGATGACGACGCGAAGCAACGTTAATGCGCCCAAGCCCAGGGCGTGCAGCAGATCGAGCCAGCCGAGTTCGGTGAACACGAAGAGATAGACGTGCCAAGCCGCATAGACGCGCCAATACGCCCGAGTGCCCCGTACCAGATCCAGTCGACGGTTCGGGTGGAGAGGGCGACTCCTGAGCTGGACCGCCGGGAGGCGAGGAAAGACGGAGCGCTTGCGGATGACGCTGACGAAATCCGCGCCGAAACGGCGCGGTCGTCCAGCGAACCCAGTAGAGAACGCCGCAGCAGCGTCAGAAACCAGGATTGCGCAACTTCGCCGCTCGCGGTCTGCTCGAAGCGAAACTTCTCCGCAAACGCCACGATCGGCCGGAACAGCAATTGATCGTAGAGCAGAATGACGACCAACATCGCCAGCACTCGCCCAACCGACGGCGGCGAGATCACGCTGGGCGATGGCCAGCGCGACATAGGATCCGATTCCGGGCAGCGTGATCGTCGTCTTGCCCACCGAGATCGCCTCGCTCGCGACAACGAAGAACCAGCCGCCCGACATCGACATCATCGTATTCCACACCAGACCCGGAATCGAGAACGGCACTTCCAGGCGCCAGAAGCGCTGCCAGGCCGATAGTCCGAAGCTGCGTGTCGCTTCGTCGAGGTCGCGCGGCACCGAGCGCAGGGACTGATAGAAACTGAAGGCCATATTCCAGGCCTGACTGGTAAAGATCGCGAAGATCGCCGCGCATTCGGCGCCCAGCACATTGCCGGGAAAGAGTCCGAGGAAGAAGGTGACGGTGAAGGACAGAAAACCGAGGATCGGTACCGACTGCAGGATGTCCAGCAGCGGCACGAGCAGTGCGCCTGCCCGCCGGCTCTTGGCGGCCAGCGTCCCATAGGTGAACGTGAAGATGATCGACAGCACGAGCGCCGCGAGCATCCGCAATGTCGTACGCAGGGCGTAGCCCGGAAGCGCCGCAGGGTCCAGGGTCAGCGGCGTGATATCCAGCGCCGTCAACGGCTGAGCCATTTGCCGCGCGCCATGAGCGAGTAGGACAAACGTGACCAGCAGGAGCGGAACGACCACCAGATCCCAACGAGTGGGAAGCAGTCGGGTCGGCGACAACCGAGACAGGCAGGTTTGCGATGCGCATTATCGGACAGGCTGCCTCGGTTGCCGCAGGTCGTGGCCTCGGCCAACCGAGGATGATACTAAACCGTCTGCGACTTCGCTGTGACAGGGACGCTGTGAACGCCGCAATCCTTGCACTGCCGAAGGCAGCAAGGAAGTCGCAAGGTTGTTCCTGGCACCATGCCGATGCTGACCCAGCATTGACCCACGATCACCCACCACGGCCATCCCGGACATGGACAATCGACCTATAGGCCGCCGATAATCAGTTGGAAAGAGCACCGTCCGGGAATCAGACAACCAGATGAGCATGTTCCCTTTCCAGACTCACGGTGAAGCCTTGCCTTCGCCGCCTCTTCCTTCCCGACAGTCGACGACGACTTCGTGTCGAAGGAGAATTCGGCCACGGCGCGGTCGGCATGTCGCAGATCTTGTCCGACAGCAGATGCGCGAGCTCGGAGAGCTCAGGGTCGTGGCCAAAGAGCATCACGCGCTTTGTCTTGTCGCCGAGCCCACAAGTTTCGCGTGGACGCACGAGAGCACCCGATCGATCAACAGCAACAAGCGGCAAGCCTGCCCGGTGCGGCTCAACTTGAGGCGGCCCCAGAACACGACAGCTAATCACGGGATCGCGACCCCAGCGGGTATTAGCCACATGTCGCCGCGGTATTGACGATTGCTGGCCTAGGCCACGCCTACGCGGCATGCGACATGCCTCGCAGCGGCTTTCTTGGGTTACTGGAATGGATCGCGTTGCCCGCTCTTTCATCTCCAGCCTGCCGCGAGTGCGGACCGACGGGCTGAGGAGAGGCGGAACGAGTTGGCCACGTCAGGGGAACGGCTGTTGGAATGCTCGCGATGGGTTTTACGGAACCTCAGTTCGACGCATATGACCTCAGGAGCGCGCCATGCCGCCAGCCATTCCTCTCAACGTCCCCAACCATATCAAATTGATCAACGTGGCGCCCGGCGCCTTCGCGTCTGGCATAGCGGGTGGGTTGCCCCACACCACGGTTTCCACCTTCGTCACGGCACGCGTCGACGGTGACAGCGCAGGCGTGTTCTCGATTGCGCAGGTCGAAACGAGGGAACTGGAGTTAGTATCGGACCCGGATGTCCCTGGCCGCCACTGGGAGTGGGTCAGCGTGCTGACGGTCCAAGGCCAGGGGCCGATCGAACTGGACGCTAGTCAAGCGCTGGTGGTCAGCGTCGTGTTCAGCTGCCCACGGACCCCAAACCAGAAGCACTTTCCGGCGACAGTCGTCGCATTCACGGCGACCGCTCCTGATATCCTCAACATTCCACTTGATGCCGACGTCGCAGACGTCCCGCCTCCGAGCGTGACGATCACTGCACTGAGCACACCTTCAATAACGGCGGGGCAAGTAGGGAGTTACTCGTTTCGCATACGCTCATTTTTTAGCCAGGAGCTACGCGGTATTTTCACGTGCAGTGGCACGGGCGACCCGGCCTTTACGTCAGACACCGACCCGCAGTTTCCCTTCGTTCCCCCAAACAGCAGCCTCGACGTGACGCTACCGGTTTTGTGCGCGGCTGGCACGACGGCTGGATACCATCGGGTGGTTTTTAGGTTCAGAACGTTGGATCAGCAGCAGATATTTGGCTCCACAACCGCGCTCATTGAGGTGCTCGACCCACCCAAACCCAGAGATCACAGCATCGTCTGGGAAGAAGCTACCGATCTCTCGATCTCCATCGACCCGAGCCTCAACGCTTGGCATGCCGGTCGCATCAAAGACATACTTCTGCGCTCCGATGGGATCTTCGTTGCCGCTTCTACCGGTGGTGTATGGGGCATTGACGGTCAGGATCCCGAGGCTGGCGCCGGCTGCACGACTGACGATCTCGACAATCCAAACGTCAATTGCATGGCCTTTGGCCCCGACTCCCCTCTGCAGATCTATGCTGGGTGTTCCAGTTTGAAGTTGGGTACCCGTCCGGGTACGGGCCTTTTCCTTCGCGGCCTCTCCGAATGGAACCCGATCCCCATTGTCGACGCGCTTGATAATCCGCTTCTTACGGGCGACATCATTCGCATTCTTGTCCTACCCCTCCACCGCGTCATTGTGCTTGCCACCACGCAAGGAGTATTCATATCAGCGATACCCTCCCACACCTTTACCCAGATTGCGTCCCTGCCTAGCGGCACATACAGCGGCATGTGCGTAGGCCCGAACGAAACGGTTGCCGTTAGCCGTTGGGGACCGCCCGGTGGCATATTTGTGGGAACGTGGTCCGGCGACCAACTCACCTTTGCAGCGGCGCAGATGATCCCAGACTCTTTCCCGAACGGAACCATTGACCTCACGCAGGTGACTCGCACGTCTCTCGCCTCATGCGGGACGAATCCGTCCGTTATGTACGCCGTGTTCGCGGGTCTCGACAACCGCATCTACCGAATATTGCGGAGTGACTCCGGTGGCGCGTCATGGCGGCCGGTGTTTAATCGAGGCGTTCGCGTTGCGCAGAATTTGAGTGAGCCGCTCGCGCCAGACAATGCTACCAATGACATGGCCGGCTCGACTGGTTGGTATACCAACTGCATTGCCGTTGCCTTTCATGACTCGAATGAAGTCGGTATAGGATGGGCTAACGGGCCGTGGCTTACTTCCAACGCAGCCGAATTTCTGTCAACTTGGACGTTGGCCTACGAAACGGCCAATAGCGAACAAGTGCATGGCGATATTCAATTCATATTGTTTGATCCGAAGGACCCCTCCGGCAATACAATCTATGTTGCCTCGGACGGGGGCCTCATGTTCACGCTTGATCGCGCCGGAGCCAGTGGCTATCAAACCCGCCTAAATAAGCACCTTCGCAACCTTCAGTTTTATGCCGGATTATCACCAGGCGAGAAGGGCACAATTGGTGTAGGCCCTGGCCGCCTTGAGGGCGGTGCCATGTCGGCAAGTCCCACCGTTGCGGGGCTTATCGCCGGTCCGACCCAGGACAACGGCAATCTCTTTTGTGACCTTGAGAACTCCAACAACAAAGCTTGGCAGTTTTTCGAAGGCGGAGATGGCGGCATCATGTGCTTCTTGTCAAATGGCTTATTGCTATCCGTCTCGAACGAAGACGCCTTTTTCGCAAAGCTCTCTCGTTGGAGCGGCAGCGCGTTTGTCCAGAAGACTGCAGTCCCAGTCACCAGCCCGAGCGCAAACGCTCTGACCGTGCTTGGCGACGCGCAAGCCGTGACCACACCTTCATTTGCCCTGCCAGATTCGCAGAAGCTCATGTTTGCGGTTGCAGCTACCGCAAACGCCTTTGGACAACTGATTAACGTCTACGGTCTCTTCACAAATGGGAGTATTGACAATGCCGAATGGCAACTAATCGCCACGCTCTCCCTCCAACCAAGCGATGCCATTACCTCCGTTGCATCGCTGACGGGACATCAGGTCTTCGCGGGAACGAAACAGGGCCGAATCTTCTCTTTCGCACCCTTTCAGACTCCGTTTGAGCTAGTTGTCTCTCCTTCAGACAAGGGTCCTGTGCACCATATCACCGTTGTCCGCGATGCGCTGGCGTTTGCGCTTTACGATGGCCCATTCACCAAGGCCGTATTGCAATCGGAGTTCTTCAATTGGGATCCGCTTGGCAGCAACGACAATGTTGCACGTGGCCTGAATCTAGATAGCACCGAAAACTTTATCGCAATGACCGTTGATCGTGAGACAAACCCGTTCACGCTTTACGCCTGCACGGACAATAACGTCTTCGTCAGCCGCGACGAAGGTGACACCTGGCTCTTGGCCACGACGCACCTTCCGAGTCGCAGCCACTGCACGAGTTTCGCAATCGGTGCCGCCCGGCCAAGCGGCCGTCATCTCTACCTCTCCACCTACGGCCGCTCTGTCTGGCAAGCGAAGATATAGCTTCAGGTAACTTTATGAAGAAAATCATTCTGGTGACAAGCTGATTGCAGAGTTCGTCGACGAGACAGGCATCGTCCAAGCTCGCGTTCAACTCGCCGCCCGGGCCGTCTGACCGGTGTCCTTTCAAGTGAACTCAGTTGTTCACAGAGGGAACCAGCCCGTCCAGTGTCCTGGATTGTTGGGGTCCGGGAAGAACTGGCTCCAGACGCGACCCCCGCCGTGGCCTTCGTCGAGCCCAACCACGTACAGGCTGCTGCCGCCGGGTGTCGTACTGATCGCGGTGACCGTCGACGTCATTGGAAAGGTGTTGGGACCCAGCGCCATCCAGCCGGACCACTGTCCCGCATTCGCGCTCGGAAAAAAATTGGTCCAGATTTGCCCATCGAGACCCGTGACGTAAAGACTCGTCGCGCCCGTGCCGGTACTGAGCGCGGTCACCGTCGCTCCCGGACGAAAGACGTTGTCACCGAGCGGGAACCAGCCGCTCCAGGCTCCTGCGCGGTTCGGGTCCGGGAAGAACTGGCTCCAGACGCGACCACCGCCGTGGCCTTCGTCGAGCCCAACCACGTACAGGCTGCTGCCGCCGGGTGTCGTACTGATCGCGGTGACCGTCGACGTCATCGGAAAGGTGTTGGGACCCAGCGCCATCCAGCCGGACCACTGTCCCGCATTCGCGCTCGGAAAAAAATTGGTCCAGATTTGCCCATCGAGACCCGTGACGTAAAGACTCGTCGCACCCGTGCCGGTACTGAGCGCGGTCACCGTCGCTCCCGGACGAAAGACGTTGTCACCGAGCGGGAACCAGCCCGTCCAGTGTCCTGGATTGTCGGGGTTCGGGAAGAACTGGCTCCAGACGCGACCCCCGCCGTGGCCTTCGTCGAGCCCAACCACGTACAGGCTGCTGCCGCCGGGTGTCGTACTGATCGCGGTGACCGTCGACGTCATCGGAAAGGTGTTGGGACCCAGCGCCATCCAGCCGGACCACTGTCCCGCATTCGCGCTCGGAAAAAAATTGGTCCAGATTTGCCCATCGAGACCCGTGACGTAAAGACTCGTCGCGCCCGTGCCGGTACTGAGCGCGGTCACCGTCGCTCCCGGACGAAAGACGTTGTCACCGAGTGGGAACCAGCCGGTCCACTGGCTCAAGTTATCCGGGTCCGGAAAGAACTTGCTCCAGACGCGGCCACCGCCGTGGCCTTCGTCGAGGCCAATCACGTACAGGCTGGCGCCGCCGGGTGTCGTACTGATCACCGTGACGGGGGAAGGTGAAGGGAAGAACGCTGCCCAGACCCCCAGCCGCGAGCGCGGCACCCAGGAAACGTAAGAGCTGCCAATCGTCCAACCCGGCGCGCTCTCCTGCAGAACATGGGTTATGGGAGGGTTGAATATCGTCGGACCTTCGAACCGCATCGCGCCACCGGCCGCGCTGAAGGTATCGAAGTGCGTGGAAACAGCGCCGTCCTTGTTCAGGAATGCCAGCGTGTCACGTGCGCTACCGGGTGCCCACCGCGCCTCGTTGTCATAGTGATATCCGTCAAGTCGGTGAGTTGGCAACAGCCGCACTTTGTCCGCGATGGCCGGCTGGTCACGTTCACTGAACTGCCAGAGCTTGGCAGTGCTGTTGAGATCCGCCTCGCTCAGCACATGACGGATGCGGGTGTCCGGAAGGAATTCCCCTCTGCGCGCCACACGACCGTTTCCCATACGGATCGACGTGAAACGCGTCGAAGCAGCACCGCTGGCGTCGTAGAAGACCAGCACATTTCCCTCCATTCCCCAGCGCGTTTCGTTCGGGTGCGTGGCGACATCGAAGGTTCCGTTCGCGAGCAAACGGACCGTGGAGAGAAGAATTCGCGTGTCGGGCTGCTCCCTCCAAAATTGCCAGGTCTTGTCGACGATTCCGAAGTCGACCTCGGAGAGAACATGGCGCACCTTGCCATCAAGGAGCGACATACCACTCAGGATCTGCTTGCCGTGTTCCACCACGCGCAGCGTAAAGCGTGTCGAAGGAGCGCCGCCACTAGTGAAGAACGTCAGCGCGTCTCCGTCAAACCCCCATCGCGCTTCGTTGGCATGGGAGTACCCTTGCAGGGAACCGTCGCTGAGCAAGGTGATCTGCTCCGCAATAACGCTCCCGTCACTGCGCGCGAACTGCCAGACGCCGGAGGTGTCGGGGCGAGTCGATAGCGCGGGCGCCTGGCCCGCGCTGGCGAAATCGCAAAAGGTGATCTCGCCCGAAGGCGATGGAAAGCTAACGAGGAGCGCAGCGCCTTGGGAGGGAGGTTTCAGTCCCATCGGCGACTTCAGGTCGATAGCCGGCATCGACAACGGATCGAACGCGCCAAAGCGTGTGTCGTAAGCGAGTAGCAACGGACCGCGGTAAGCTACCGAATATCCCCAAGCTGCCTCCAAGCCGGCCACGACACGGATGTCCATGTTCAACTGGAGCGTGATCACGTCTCCCGGCTGCCAGACGCGGCGGATCTGTGCGTACGATCCGCCCGCGCACGCCTGTGGATCGCCGTTCACGTCCAAGCGGCTCGACGGTGACCACTCCGGGATTCGAAGTCGGATCGCCAAGGTGGCTGCATGCGCGGGCGTGACCATGATGCGTACCACGCCGTCTACGGGATACGCCGTCTCCTGCGTCAGGGTGATCTGCGTCCCGTCCGGTGCTGCGAGGGTTGCCGTCGATGGTCCGTAGTAGTTGATGACAATCGCGTCGCTTGCGCGCATGACGGCCCATTCGGAGAGGCAGCCGAGTCCGCGCGGCCCGTTGGCTGCGCAGCAACTTAACTGCGGGTAACGTTCGCGCGATTGCCACTGTAGATCGTAGTAGGCCGGATACCGGTACCCAAGAAAGGCCGCCGGATTCGGCGTGTCCTCGATCGGGATACCGCCCATGGGGGTGTGGTAGGTCCAGTGTCTGCCGTCAGGATTCTGTGCCCCCAGGATCGCGTTGAAGAGACTAAGCTCGAGCTCATCGCCGGCCCGCGCATCACCCGTCATCCTGAGCATGTCGATGGTCAGCGCCATCCACGCCACGGTGCCGCAGGTCTCGATGTACCTCGGGTCGTATGGGCTTCCGGTTGCCGCTTCACCCGAAGTAAATCCACCCGTGGCATGGCGGTCGCGGGTGCGTATGCTCCACCACGTTTGCGTGAACGCGGCTCGATAACGCTCATCGGCGGTGATGAAGTACAACTGCGCAATCGCTTGGACGTCGTGCAGACCCTCCCAGCGATTGCGCGTTCCCTCGAAAAACGCTCTTCCCTGGAGAGCGTTGTTGACGAAGTTGCCGCAAGGCACAACTTTGCTTTTGTCGAGAGAGTCGAAGCAACGCAGACTCGCCCACTCGGACTCGATGGCGCGCACGAGATCGAGATACCTCTGGCTGCCCGTACACTCGAAAAGCAGCGCTAGCACATGCGCTATGGCTTGATTCTTCTCGTCGTCTCCTTTGTTGTCAGACGCGATGCGGTCCGGGTGTTCGAGGTACCGCGCGCACGCGAGGTCGGCCGCCCGCTGGCACGCTGTCAGGGCGAGCTCGTCGGCGGCGTACTCGTGCCACATGAGCAGGCCCAGCACGACGTGATACTGACCCCAGAGGTCCCACGCGAGCGGCATGCCCAGCGACCCGTCGCTTCCCTGGGTCGCGAGCAACTGCATCACGAATTCCCGGGCGACGCGCTCCAGTTCGACGTTTCCGGTCAGGCGCAGCGACTGCACCACGCCGACGAGATACTTGCCGGCGAACTCGCCTGCCCATGGGACCGGTATGCGATCGTCGCCGGGAAGATTGACCGATTGCAGATTGTTGCGCGCGGCGAACATCTCCACCATCCCCGGATTCATCGCGGGTTGGAGAACAAGCCAGTTCGCTTCGTTAGCGCGTACGCGCTCGCCGACCCATCCCTCGGGTCTAAAGTGCAGATCGGTTGGCCGATTGAGGCTGGGCATCGGGTGAGCCGGGGACAGGCAGGCATTCAATCGCGCAACGCTCAGTATTGCAGGCCAGGTCGTGCGGGGTCAATCGTTGGTCCGTGTTCCAACGCGACCTCGCAGCCGTCGTGTCGTTGAACACTCGTGGGCTCTGCCGATTTTGCATCGACGCTCCCCTTCTTGGCGTCACTGGGGCCGACGAGAGACTCAACCCTGCTCCGGTTCGTACGCTTGACGTCGTGCCGCACCCAACACATCAGACGCAGTGATCGTAAGTGCAACGAGCGAGAGAAGTGGTCCCGGAATTTAGGACTCGTCTTTAAGTGAAGAACCTGCTCTGATGGGCGACGTAATTGCCCGACAAAGGAGCAGCAATGAAGAGACCGAGAAGGAATCATACGGCGACGTACAAGGCCAAGGTGGCGCTTGCCGCGCTCAAGGGGGACCTGACCCTGGCGGAGCTGTCCGAGAAGTTCGATGTCCATTCCAGTCAGATCGGGCAGTGGAAGGCGCAGTTGCTGGACGGAGCGATGGGGGTGTTTCTGACCGCAGTCGAGAAGCGGGAGTCTCAGGGTCCGAGCGTGAAGGATATGCAGGCGAAGATCGGCCAATTAGCATTGGAAAACGATTTTTTGGAAGGCGCGCTCGGTCGCATCAACGGTGCGAGCGCAAAGAAATGATCGACGCGACCCATGATCTGCCGGTAAAGCGGCAAGCCGAGCTGCTGGATCTGTCGCGCTCGAACGTGTACTACCTGCCGCGCCCGGTATCCGACGCCGACCTGGCGTTGATGCGCCGGATCGACGAGCTGCACCTGAACTTCCCCTTCGCCGGTGCCCACATGCTGTGCGACATGCTCAAGCTGGAGGGCGTCGAGGTCGGTCGCAAGCATGTGCGCACGCTGATGGAGCGGATGGCTATCGCGGCCATTTATCGCAAGCGCAACACCAGTGCGCCCCATCCCGAGCATGAGATCTACCCTACCGGGTACGGAATCTGACCATCGATCGGCCGAACCAGGTCTGGGCCTCTGATTTGACCTATATCCCGATGAAGCGCGGCTTCGTTTACTTGGGGGCCATCATCGCTGGGCCAGCCGGCGCGTCCTCGCGCACCGGGTATCGATCAGCATGACGGCGGATTTCTGCGTCGATGCTCTTGAGGAGGCCATCGCCAAGTACGGCACGCCGGAGATCTTCAACACCGACCAAGGAAGCCAATTCACGAGCGACGACTTCACCAAGGGTTCTCAAACCCTACCCGATCAAGATAAGATGGATGGCAAGGGACGCTGGATCGACAACGTGTTCGTCGAGCGGTTGTGGAAAAGCGTGAAGTACGAGCATGTCTACCTGCATGCCTACGAGAGCGTCGCCGAGGCCAGGCAGCAACTGACCAGCTACTTCACTTTCTTCAATACCCGGCGTCCTCACTCATCGCTGAGCGGAATGACGCCGGACACGGCATACTTCGGAAAGCTATTGACCAAAAGCGCCGCATGATGTTGAACCGGTCATCGGGGACATACCTTTACCCCACCCCACCGCAAACAATCGCGTGTAGCACGTTCTACGAGGTCGCAATTTCTGCCGAGCCACTACATTCGAATTTCCACCGCATCTCAACCGAGCACTGCGCGGTACCGCAGACAATCTACAACCGCAGGAACTTCACTTAAGAAACCAGAACACCTGTCCTAACAAACGGGGCCACCTCTAACCCTGCCTGGTATTTAGGCAATTTGCTGACCAAGAACTGACCAAAACAGTACGATTAACAGCCAAAATTACGCTCAAATACAAGCGCAATTTGTTATGAAATCCAAAGTGGCAAACGACACATAGATTATATTGATTTATAAACAGCACTGGCGGAGAGGGCGGGATTCGAACCCGCGTTAGGGTATTAGCCTAAACACGCTTTCCAGGCGTGCGACTTAAACCGCTCATCCACCTCTCCGTTTCTTCGCAACCGATGGCAGCCTGGTTTTGCGGAAGAGCGGGATTTTACGCGACAAGCGCAGGGGGCGTAAGCGCTACGTTTTTGCTACCGCCTTGGTCGGCTCGTCGCGCTCTTTGCTCCAGTCGCTGATCAGCGCGTAGCCAATGGCGAGCAAGGTCGGCCCGAGGAACACGCCGATAAATCCGAAGGCGACGACGCCGCCAAGTACGCCCAGCATCACCAGAATGAACGGCATGTTGCTGCCGCGGCTGATGATCAGCGGCTTGATCACGTTGTCGACGCTGCTGACGACCGCCACACCCCATACGAGCAGGAAGATGGCCCAACCCGTTTCGCCATGGCTGAACAGCCAGAACGCCGCCGGCAGCCACACCAGTGGCGGCCCGACCGGGACAGGCGAGAGGAAGAAGGTCACCAATCCGAGCAATGGCGCGGCCGGTACACCGGCGATCATGAAGCCGACCGCTGCGAGGATCCCCTGCAGCAACGCGGTGCCGAGAATGCCATAGACCACGCCGCGCGTGGTGCCCGCCGCGAGTTCTGCCAGGTGCCTGCCCTTGTCTCCAAAGATGCGAACCACGGTCGACATCAGCCGCCGTGTCATCGCTTCGCCATCGCGGTAGACAAAGAATGCGATGATGATCGACAGCGTGAGTTGAAGAATTCCGTGCGCGAGCGCCTGGCCGCTGGCAATCGCGAACGTCCTGATCGGATCGATGTAATTCTTCAGCTCCGCCATCAGGCGCGCTTTGTCATGGGCGAATCCGGACCAGTACGCTTGCGCGCGCGGTCCGATCAGCGGCAATTCGCCGACCCAAGCCGGGGGATCCGGTGGTCCCTCGGCAATGAAGCGGCGACTTTCGTCTATCAGCATCTGGGCGTTGTCGGCCAGCGACGCACCGACGACGACGAAGGGGGCCAGCAGCACGGCCGAAATGCCGACAGTCATGAGCAGCGATGCCAAGCCGGCGCTGCCACGCATGAGCCTGCGCGCGCGCAGGAATACGGGCCACGTCGCGCAGCACAAGATGAAGGCCCACATCATCGCGGTCAGAAACGGCGCCAGCACGAAAAAGCAGCCGACGACAATGATCACGAGCACCAACAGCGCGATCCAGCGATCGATCGGTGTTACCTGAGTGGCGTGTTCCGGCGGCGGGTTCTTGGACTGGGGCACGGAGGTTGCCTTGGAGAATGAAGGCCGGCGCGGGGAGTGCGCAGTCTAGCACGGCGTTCTCTCGCTTGACCGTTCGCGGCAGGAACGATGCGGGCGGGCGCGGGTGGCGCCCGAGCCAGGACATCGGCGACAATCGGCTTGGCAGCGAAACATTGACAGCCCACGACAAGAAGGAGAACAACAAATTAGCGCCACTATCGAAAGTGTTCCAGGGTATTAACTCAATGCATGCCCTCGCTTACCAAGATACGGCCTGTCGACGGTGCGCAGTTACGTCTCCGCGTACAGGCGCCTTACCGTGTCGGCAAGAATGGCAGCACAAGTGCGCGTGCATCGACGCGCGCGCCAATACGGGCCAGCAGCAGAAACGAACCCACAAGCTTGCGATGCAGAAAGATGGTCTCGGGAGGTGGTGGTCGCAGGAGGCCGCGCCGAAAGGCGAGATCGAAGCCAAGTGCGCGCACGCGCGAGGGCAGGTCCGATTTTGAAAAGTCATATCGGCCCAGGTGGCGAAGCGGTTCGCAGACGAGGAAAATTACATCTACCACGGCCTGCATGCGTTGCGGGGAATCATCTGCCGCCACGTAGCCGATCCGAATTGCCTCGCGGGCCACGGCGATGCGATCGCCATCGATTACGCCACGGGTAATGCGCGCGTAGTTTGCAACGAAGTCCGCACCGAAGCGTTGCGTGGCCCCGAAATCGAGTAGCGCCACGCGCCCCATTGCCGGCTGGTACAGGTAGTTCGCAAAGTTGGGGTCCGTCTGCATGACCCGGAACTCGAATAGCTCGCGAAAAAGGAGGCGCTCGAGAAGGGACCCGACGGCGTCACGCCGCGCCGGCGGCGCGTCGTCGAGCACGTCGAGCGGCTCTCCCTCTGCAAAATCCATGGCCATGACTCGAGGCGTCGTCAGGTCCCAGTGCACCCCTGGAACGAACAGTGCCGGCTCGTCGGCGACCAGTCGCGCATACCGTTCCAGAAAACGGGCCTCGCTAACATAATCGGCTTCCTGGGCAAGCTGGCGTTTGGCTTCAGTCGCAAGTCCGCCAATGTCGAGGTTGAGCGGTAGCAAATTGAAAAGCCGCAATACCACCGCGACGTTATCGACGTCGCTCGTAATCGACCGGGCAACACCCGGATATTGAATCTTCAGGGCGAGGTCACGTCCATCTATCGTGGTTGCGCGATGCACTTGTCCGATCGAAGCAGCTGCGATGGGCTCGTAGTCGAAGGCTGAGAATCGTCGCTCCCAGCCTTTGCCGTATTCGCGACCGAGCACGCGTCGAAGCTGCGCCGTCGGCATCGACGTGGCCTGTCCGCGCAATACTGCCAGAGCCTGCGCGAATTCCGGCGGCAGGACGTCTTCGCCTTGGAGCGAAACCAGTTGCCCGATCTTCATGGCTGCGCCGCGCAAGCGGGCAAGCCGCGCCGCGAGGCGTCGCGCATTTGGAGCGGAAAACAGCGCGCTTCCAAGATCGCTAGCTTCGCCGCGCGCGAATCTTCTCAGACCTTCCGCGACCGTGCCAACCGCGAGTTCTCCCGCCGCCAGGCCTAAGCGCGCGATCCGACCAAAGCGCGTTTGAGGGATCGGGGCGGATGACGGTTTACGCATCGTTCGGCGTGTCGTCGTGGTGTTCACGTCTACCCGGAGTGTACGCGGCGCACAGGTTCGCAACACCGCGCGCAACGGATCACATTTGCCTGCTTACGATCCCACAGCGGTAGTCCGCTGCGAATGAAAGCGGACGGCGCGAGGCACGATTCGCCCGAATGGGAGCTTTTTGCGCGGAGTGGTCTTTGTCCCGGCGGTGACCAAGGCGCACCCGGTGCCGCGCAGTGCCACGAGCCCGACGCTCAGCGCGTCGGCGCAGGTACTCTATTCCGAGGTCAAGGGCTCGGGGGACCTGTTTTGAAAGGAAATTCTCGCGCTGGCATGACATGTGCATAACGAAGCCTGCCCCTGCTCAAACCCAGTTGCCCGCACACAAAATTGACGTCGCTCTCGCCGGGCGACCCGAAAAAATCACTGATCGATCGCGCGCACATGTCAGTCATGAATCGTCGCCATTGCATTGCTGCGATAGCCCTCGGCCTGCTAGTCTCGACCGGTGCAGCCGCGCTTGACGTCAACGTCGTCGGCCTGTTTCCAAACAAGGCTGTCGTGCAGATCGAAGGCGGTGCCCTGCGAACCCTCTCCGTGGGACAGAAGGCTCGCGACGACATCACCCTGCTGTCGGTGGAACGCGATGGCGCAACGTTCGATATCCAGGGTCGACGCGTGGCGCTCGCAATGGGCCATGCACGAAAGCAGACGAGCCCCGCCGCCGCGGCGAACTACCCGACCCCGGCCAACTACCCGATCGTGGCCAACTACGCGGTGGTCCCTACAAACGAACGGGGCGATTTGATCGCCAATGGCGAAGTGAACGGTCTGCCGGTCCGATTTGCCGTCGATACCGGCGCGACGTTCATCACGCTTCCCGCCCGCGAGGCGAGCCGCCTCGGACTCGACTACCACGACGGCCAGAAGCTCATGATGGAAACGGCCAATGGCGAGGTGTTCGCTTATCGTCTCAAGCTTGACACGGTACGCATCGGCGACGTGGCCGAGCATAACGTCGACGCAGTCATCATGGAGGGCAACAGCCTGCCCGTCCCCTTGCTCGGCATGAGCTTCCTCAATCGCGTAGACATCAGGCGCGAGGGAACGATCTTGACGCTGACGAAGCGGTAGTAAGGGATAGCTCGGCCCGTTCGCATCGACTTGGCAGCCAGTGGTTGTCGGTGCTTCGGCCCGTGATCTCCGCCGGCGCTAGCCCGCATCTCATTTGAGGATGCGTGCGTTCCGAATCAGAACGATGCTTTAGCTTCGACAGGCCGCTTTGGAGCAAGAAGCTTTGCGTCCGGTTGTGCCGCAAATTTTTGCGGGCAACAATTCGGACGAACAACCATAATGTATAGTTAAATCAACACGGAGAGATGGCCGAGTGGTCGAAGGCGCCTGACTCGAAATTAGGGCCACTAGCAAAGTCTTTCAGTACGTTAGTTCAATGCATGCCCGCAAATAAGACGTTGTCGCGACAATCCGTGGCCCCGGACCCAAGAAAATTGCGGGCAAGAAAATGCGCCTTCTCGATCGCGCCATCGATACTTGGCCGTACAACCGCACAACTCAAGATTCGCATCCTCAATCCGGTCTACGTAGCCGCGTCTCGCCAACGCGCATCGCCAGTGTTCTTCGTTTCGTTGGACCGCCCAAAAGAGAGCGACGTTCGAGCTCACGTCGCCGACGGGCGCCAGGATTGAGTCAGAGGCAAGAGACCGAGCGGCATGCTTTGCATGCGAGTTTCTCACTCGAATCGAGCCTGTACACGATTACCGACTGGCCGTTGTCGCCTTGCTGTCGTTGAGCCCGGCGTTGCCAACGACAGCAATACCGCGATACCAGCCGTTCAGCCACGGCCCGTCAAAGGGTGCGTTCGGCCACAAGCGGACCTTGGAGGCCAGGACGCCTTGCTATTGTGTTGTCCAGTCGGCGTTTACACTTCGCTGCCTACCGTGCGTCCCACTGCATCGCGAAAATGCAGCGGATCTCTGAGATTCTGCAATTCCCGGTAATAGTAGAGCGACGTAGGCCGCTTTCCGTTCATCCTCAATCGTTCAAGAAACTCGATTTCCTCCTGAGTCACAGTCCCGCTGAGTGACGCATCCTTAAGGAACGCGTTGAGCCCCGGCTCGCCCCCGGAAGGTTGGTCCGGGTCCCTTTCAACAAACGCAAATCGCTTCGAGTGGCCTCGGGCCAGTTTTCGGTTTAGCACAATTTCCATACCGAAGGTGGGGAGGTCGATATCCCAGGATTCAATCAGCGGATCCAGGAAGGAAACGCAGTTCTCCGCTGACAGATGGAAGACGTCGGTGTCGAGGAACTCGAGGATCGTGACTCGCATCTGCTTGTAGCTTCGGCCACTGTGTCGAGCCACCGAGCGCAGCCACTTCTCATTATGCAATTCCTCGTTGGCGACGCGCTTGATCACCTCCAGAAGCGTCTGTGTAACGAGGCGTTCGAGTTCCCCCAAGGGCTGCTTCTCAAAAATTGCTCGTAACTGATGCTGTTTTGCAGGGGTGGACTTGCGGAGAACCAACTCTCGCACTTCTTGAAATAAGGGCGCCGGGGGGGCCTCGAAATCTCTCTTTAACTCTTCCCTGCGCTGGAGCTCGGCCAGCTTCGCAAGCTTACCGCTCGACAGCTTGAGAAACTTGCCCATCTTCTCGTAGATGTCTGTTCGATCCGGCGCCGGGGGCGATTTCTTCCGAGTCAGCAGCTGAGAGATGTAGGACTCGGTGACTTCGGTGGCGGCCGCCAAGTCCTTTTGCTCGAACCCCAATTGTTCAAGCCGCTCCTTGATGACTAAACAAACATCCATCGCATGCCCCGTGAGTTAACCATAGCTGCTTAAGCGTACATTAATAATGCTTGACATGTCTAGTGGCTTAACCTACCATGGTTAAATGGACTGAGAGGGTGTCATCTAGAGCAACGACGGTTATCTGAAATGCCCCCTTGGCCATCACAACCAAGGAGCACACCATGTATGCACATCGCGTATCCGTGCATCTGAAGCCTAACAGCACCGCTGCGTTTACCCAGCGCCTGGAACAGCAAGTCATTCCCATGCTTCGCAAACAAAAGGGATTTCAGGATGAAATCACGTTTGTTGGCGCCGCCGGAACCGAAGCTTTCGGCGTGAGTTTGTGGGACGACAAAGAAAGCGCCGATGCCTACAACCGCGGGCCATATGCAGAAGTGAGCGAGATCCTGGCGAATCTGGTTGACGGAAATTCTCAGGTTGATACCTACGAGGTTTCCAACTCCACGTTCCACAAGATCGGCGCGACTGCAACGGCCTAAAGCTGGCAGGCGTTCTAGTTTGCTCGAAAGGGAAATAACTCTAAGCGCAACAAACGTGGGATGCCACTTGCTTTTTTCTCAGTGGCCCGACCCTCAACCGGGCCATTTCTGTTTTTGGGCAGGCCCAAAACGTAAGCAGCATTTTGGGCTCCGGCCTGTAGCATGACCATTCAGAAGGAAGGCATTATGCAAAACCTTATCTCTTACGACCCAAGACTTGAAACCGGTCTTGACGAATTGTTCCGCGGTTTCTTCAGGCCCGTGCGCGTGGAAGGCGCACCTAGCCCGGTAATGATCAAGATCGATGCGACCGAAACCGAGAACGGTTACCTGATTCATGCCGAAATGCCGGGCATGAAGAAGGAAGAAATCGACGTCGCGATCGAGGGCAACCAGGTCACGATCACGGCCGAAGTTAAGCAGACCTGGGAAAAGAAAGAAGGCGACAGGATGCTGCGCAACGAGCGGTATTTCGGCAACATCTACCGCAGTTTCACGCTACCGGCGGAGCTGGACGAGTCGACATCCGTGGCAACCTATGACAACGGTGTCCTTGAACTCAAATTGGTTAAGAAGGCCGCGGTCGCGGGGAAGAGGCTGGCTATCCAGTAACCAACAGCACACTGAAGGGAGCACGTTCTTCCGCCAGTGGTAAATTTGCCGTAAAGCCGCCTTCGCGCGGCCGGCAATTGCGACGTCGGCGTAGCGGGCTGTCAGCGTTGTCAGCGCGCATTGATCCAGACGAGTCAGCCGTCGTGAGCAAGCTGGTTGTGCGCATTACGTCGTTATCGTAGATTTGCAACATCTTATTGACACATGGGAGCGAGTGACTATCGTGAAACACGCGTTGCAGATGGGAATCAATCGGGAAATGGCATTTCGCTTGGTTCGCAACCTCCATACTCTGGATGTGGTAGCCGATCCGGCACGAATCCGAGGCGGCAATTGGAAGATGCAGGGTCTTCGGCGTTCCGGGTACGTTTACGACGAGGCCGAATGCCAGATGTCGATTGCTGAGTTCATGGCCGACACGCAGGAGCGCTGTGACATCGTCGAATAACATTCCTGCCAATGTGATGGTCAGGTGCTTCAGGTAAGTCGCTGCCGAGCCAGGAGCAGCCTATGCACCTTATTCCGACCCCTGCCAGACGACGCGCTTCCCCTGTCCTGCGCGACAGGTTCTTGAACGCGTTGGATCAGCATGATCAGCCCGCCCTTCGCGACACGGTGCGCGATCTCTTGGGTTGCGTAAATCCTCTGCCCTCCGGGACTTGCATTCTTCTCGGACTGGCACCTGGCAGCACCTACGGAGATGCAGCGAACACGATAACAAGCTCGCTGTCTACGAAACCTGACGCGGCATGACGGAGTGGTCAGGGGCCGCGCTGGCCGAAGCTAAAGCAAGTGAGAAATCGTGTCCGGAGAATCAGGGGGCTACTTCAGCCGGTCGCTCCATCACCACAAACAACCAACTCCGCCAAAGCGGGGCTGACATTGTTGCTATTGCACTCAGTTCTTTTAAGCTTTCTCAGAGCGAGTCCGGCGATGCGAGACCAAGAAGCGCAAGGGTGGCGGGCTCCGGCGCAGCCGATGAATTTTCCGTTGACCCTTTCACTCGCACCTGAGGCCGGCCGTGCTCTGCCGATCTGGATCCACAATCGAGCGTCAAGATGGTTCTGAACCGAGCTCCGCCACGAGCGCCGGTCACCTACCCGCCCGGTCCGTCGGTCATGATATGGCCTATAAGATCGCTGACATTGCGCTCCATGTCGTCCATGAGGTCGTAAAGTAGGTAGCGCAGGGCCAGCATGCCGACCAGCGTTTCGTGCTCGTCCAGGACGACCAGATGGCGGATGTGATGCTTGCGCATCAGTGCTGCGGCTGTGGCCACCGAGGTGTTCACGCTAACCGATAGCGCCGGACTCGACATGATGTCCCGCACGCGCGTGGTATTGGGGTCGCCGCCGGCGGCGACGACCTTTTCCATCACGTCACGCTCAGTCACCACGCCGACGACCCCAGTCCCTTCGAGGACTGCCGCGGCACCGACGTGGCGTTCGGTCATCGCGCGCGCCGCCCGGACGACCGTATCCTCCGGAGCTACCGTCAAGGGTGGCTTGCTGCCTAGCCGAATCAGTCCCATGCTAGCTCCCCCTCGTGCAAATCGACGAGCCATTTTAATCCCGTGATCAGCTCTCAGAACGTATGACTGGCTGCAATGGGGTCGGGCACGGTCAAACGCTCTGCCGCCCCGGACGGCGGCACTTCGAGTGACCCCGGCCGTTCGCGCATCGGTGACCGATGTGCGCTAATCAGCGGCCGCTCAGTCGAATCGCGTCAATGCCGGTGACCGGCCATGACCCGCCATTGAGCTCTGCGCCACGAAGCGGTCGTTCGCCATGTATTGCGACTTGGTGCGCTATTGAAGGTGTGCGGCCACAGCGGAATTGACACGCGACGATTAAATGGCGTCTCATTCCGCAGACTGGGCAGGGGGAGGGATGAATAAACGCCGGGAACTGGTCGTCGCGCTTGGTGCGATTGCTCTTGTCGGGCCCTATTCTTATTATTCGGCGTACGATTTTTGCGCATAACAGGGGAGGTACCATGGAAGAGTCCTCGGGCCGTCGCCGGTTCCTGAAATCCGTTGCCGCCGTTAGCGTGGCTGTGCCCACTGCAGCGTTGGGTGCAGATCCGCATTCGCACCCCGGCCACAGCGAACTTGTCTCCCAGGCGGGATCCGCTAAGGTGCAGTCGCAACCGCAGGCATATGGCTGGCTTACGCAGCCCGAGCAGGCGTTCATCGAGGCCGCGGTCGCGCGGCTAATTCCCGCGGATGAGCTCGGGCCGGGCGCGAAGGAGGCGGGGGTCTCTTATTTCATCGACCAGCAGCTGGCAGGAGCCTATGGGACGATGGCGCGCAATTACAAGCAGGGTCCTTGGCCAGAGGGCACTCCGCAGCAGGGCTATCAGTCTCGTCTCATGCCGCAGGAGGTTTATCGCGCGGCGATTGTGGAAATCAATGCGTACTGCATCGGGCGCTACGGCAAGGTCTTCGAAGCAATCTCGGCGGCGCAGCAGGATGAAGTGCTGGGCGATCTTGAGGCGGGGAAGGTCACCCTTGAGTCGGTAGGGGCGAGTTTTTTCTTCGGCCTGCTGCTAGCCAATACGATGGAAGGCTTTTTCGCCGACCCGATTTACGGCGGCAACCGCGACAAGATCGGCTGGAAGCTGGTTGGCTTCCCCGGTGTCGCCGCGGTGTACAGCGATTTCATCGACAAGCACAACGTGCCGTACAACGCCGAGCCGGTGTCGATCGCGGACCTGCAACAGCACATGGTCGGAGTAGACGAGCACGGCCATCCGCAGCATATCCTGGTGGCGAAGAAAGACTGAGGAGGCCGCCATGGCAACCAAACTGAAGCCCGTAGATGTGGTCGTGGTGGGCACCGGTGTCACCGGCGCGATCCTCGCGAAGGAACTCGCCGAAGCTGGCCTCAAGGTCGTCGGGATCGAGCGTGGCGAGATGCGCGACACGTACCCGGATTTCCAGATGCCGAATGCGCACGATGAACTCAAGTATCAGCGCCGCCACGCGCTGATGCAGGACCTGTCGCGCGAGACGATCACCTTTCGCAACAACAAGGACGAGACTGCGTTGCCGATGCGCTACCTCGGCTCATTCAAGCCCGGGGAGGGCGTGGGTGGCGCGGGGGTGCATTGGGGGACGCAGACGTGGCGCTTTTCGCCGTGGGATTTCGAGACGCGTAGCCGCACCGTCGCCCGATACGGAAAGACGCTTCTCGCGGAGGACTGCACCAGCCAGGACTGGGGCGTGACCTACGACGAACTCGAGCAGCACTTCGACATGTTCGAGCGCGTCTACGGCGTCTGCGGCAAGGCGGGAAACCTGAAGGGCAAGATCATTCCGGGCGGCAATCCGTATGAGGGGCCACGGTCGCGCGAGTTCCCGCTGCCGCCGATGAAGATGCCCTACGCGGCTGCGCTCTTCACTCAGGCCGCGCATTCGCTCGGCTACAAGCCGTTCCCGGTGCCGGTGTCGACGCCGTCCAAGGTGTACACCAACCCTTACGGTCTCACGATGAACGCCTGCGCGTACTGCGGCTACTGTGAGGGCTTCGCCTGCGAGATGGGTTCCAAGGGTAGCCCGCAGACCACAGTGCTGCCGGTGCTGATGAAGAACAAGAACTTCGAGCTGCGCACGCTGGCGAACGTTGTCAAGATCAACCTCGATTCCGCTAAGCAGCGCGCGGTGAGCGTGACCTACGTGGATTCGCGCGGGCGCGAATTCGAGCAGCCGGCCGATCTGGTGCTGCTGACGTCGTATGTCTTCAACAACGTGCGCCTGATGCTGCACTCGGGCATCGGCAAGCCCTACGACCCGGTCGCCAATACCGGCGTCGTGGGACGCAATTACGCCTACCAGACGCCGAGCAGCGTGACAATGTTCTTCGAGGATAAGTACTTCAACAGCTTCATGGGCGCGGGCGGCCTCGGCATGGCGGTGGACGAATTCAACAGCGACAACTTCGACCACGGCGGCCTCGGGTTCATCGGCGGCGGTTTCATCAAATCGGTGAGCAGCGGTGCGCGGCCGATTGAGATCCGTCCACTCCCTTCGGGCTCGCCGCGCTGGGGATCGGCCTGGAAGAAGGCGACGGCGCATTACTTCAATCGCAACTTCGGCTTGGCGCTGCAGGGCGCCTGCCAGAGCTACCGCGGCAACTACCTTGATCTGGACCCGACGTACCGCGACGCTTACGGTCTGCCGCTATTGCGCATGACCTTCGACCGCCACGACAACGAGCACAAGATGTCGCTGTACATAACCAACAAGGCTGCCGAGATAGGCAAGGCAGCCGGCCCGTCGAAGATGAACGTCAACCCGCGCACCGGGAAGTACACCATCGTCCCGTATCAGAGCACCCACAACACCGGTGGCGCCGTAATGGGCACCGATCCTTCGACGAGCGCCGTGAACCGCTACCTGCAGAGCTGGGACGTGCCAAACGTGTTCGTCATCGGCGCCAGCGCCTTTCCCCAGAACGGCGGCTACAACCCGACCGACACCGTGGGCGCATTGACCTACTGGGCGCTCGATGCGATCAGGAACAAATATCTGCAAAAGCCGGGCTCGCTTGCGTAGCTTTTGCCTGTGGCGCCCAGTCCCCTGTTGTAGTCGGTCACTTTGGTCCCGTGCCCAGAACGGCGCAGGCGCTGGCCACGAATTCCTTCACACCGTTGAAGTGACGTCCCGATTCTACGGGCGCAATCCAGAGGACGACCTATCGCGTCTGATGGTCGCTCGCAGTGCTGTGCCGCCAGATGCGAGGTAGCGGACTGACTGCGGCCGTGGACAGCACGACACTATTGTTCCAGTGCAGGTCTATGCCGCAATATTTCATCTCGGCCTCCTTCGGGTCAAAGTCCACTTCACAACTTGACTCTAACCCCGCCGCTTAACCGCGGCGAGGAGGCCGGCTATATGATTATCAATGTGAACTCTCCCGAGAGCGGACAGACGCCGACGCGGTGACAATCCGCTTGGGGGCGTAGTATGGTTGCACTTCCATTTGTCGACGAGGGGATCGGTGATGGATCGGCGAGCGTTCATCGGCAGTGTTGCGTTTGGACTCCTTGTCCTGCCGCTCGCTTCACTTGCCCAGCAAGTAGGGAAGGTCTATCGCGTGGGCATGCTGGAGACGACACCCATGGCAATGAATGCCGCCAATCTTGGCGCTTTCCGACAACAATTGCGCGAGCTTGGGTATGTCGAGGGACGCAACCTCATCATCGAATATCGCTCGGCCGATGGCCGCAGCGAACGCTTTGCGGGTCTAGCGGCCGAGTTGGTCGATATGAAGGTCGACCTGATCGTTACACGGGGTTCGCTTGCAACGCCGGCGGCGATGAATGCCACGAGAACGATCCCGGTGGTCATGGCGGCAGTTGGCGAACCGCTGCAGTTCGTTGCCAGCCTTGCGCGTCCGGGTGGAAATGTCACGGGGCTCAGCAGTTTAACCGTCGATTTAGCGACGAAAGTCTTGGGGCTACTCCGGGAGCTGCTGCCAGGCAGCAAGCGAATCGCGGTCCTTTACAATCTCGATAACCCGAGCACAACGCCGCAATGGAAGGATCTCGAGACGGTGGCGCCCTCCATGGGTGTCAAGCTTCAACTCCTCGACGTGCGCAAACCCGAGGGTCTGGAGCCCGCCTTTGCAGCGGCAAGCCAGCAACACGCCGATGGCCTCATCGTGGGACAAGACGGTCTTTTCGTAGCCTATCGCAAACAGGTTGCGGAACTGGCGGCGAAGTACCGGTTGCCCGCGATCTATCGATCGATGGAGTCCATCGAAGCCGGCGGCTTGATGGCCTACGGGCCGAACTACCCCGACCTTTCTCGTCGGGCTGCCATCTACGTGGACAAGATCTTCAAGGGCGCGAACCCCGGCGACCTGCCTATCGAGCAACCGACGAAGTTCGAACTGATCATCAACCTAAAGACCGCGAAGGCACTTCGCATCACGATTCCGCCGTCGCTGCTGCTGCGCGCGGACGAAGTAGTTCAGTAATCGAGCGTTCTGGGTTGTTCGCGGTTTTCGTGCGACTCGACTTGGCCGCCACTGAACGTCGAGGTTGTACGACTGCTTCCATGGGCTTCTATGACCGCTTCCGAACACCGTGTCGGGCTGCTTGGGGTCGCTATGCAGAATTCTGCATAGCGGTAGAGTCGGGATGTGACGCGGTGGCGATAGGTTGGGCATAGCCGTGGTCCGCCCCTTTCGTTTGGCGGTGCCTCAATAGCCGAGCCATAGCTCCGTTTCCACACCCCTCTCATCGAACCGGACGTGCAGATTTCCCGCATCCGGCTCTCGGACAAGACTTCACGCCTTCGCCCACGGCACGTCATGCCCCAAGCGCGAGAGGCGTACGAGACCCATGGTCCCGTAGAGATAGGAGGGAGGATAGTCCCCATACCCGCGGCGCCGTACCTTGTGCTTGTTGCGCAACCACCGGCTCAGCCGCGTCGTGGTGTAGCTGTCGATCGCCCGATACGCTTTGTTGACGGTACCTACTTGAAAGTAGTTCGCCCAGCCGCGCAGCGTGCGATTCAACTTGCCCACCAACAACGTGGACTCTTGCCATACCGTCGCTTCGGCGGTCAGCGCATGAACCGTTTCGATCACGCGCTTGATGCTCTTCTTCGACGGCCGGTAGCCTAAACGTGCCTGCCCCGTGCGCGCCGAATACATCCGCCCAAACGTGTACCCCAGGAAGTCGAACTCGCCTTCCGGTACCGTGCAGATTCGTGTCTTCTCCTCGTTGACCGTCAGCTTCAGCTTGCCCATGAGCTCGCGCATTCGTTGCAATGCCTCCTCGGCCTTGCCTTTCCTGCACAGGATCACGAGATCGTCAGCGTAGGTCACGATGCGACTGCCAAGGCGCTGGTCCAGCCCGAGCTTCTTCCATCCCAGCACGAAGCGGCGCATGTACAGATTCGCCAACAACGGTGAGAGGGGTGAACCCTGCGGGATGCCGCGCTCGCTGTCCTTGGCCTCGGTCGTGCGTGTCTTCCGGCCTCGATCGTCGGTTTCTTCGACGGGGCACTCCAACCACATCTTGATCAGATGCAGCACGCGCCGATCGACGATGCGTCGCGCGAGCGAACGCATCAGTTCGGCGTGGGGAATGCTGCCGAAGTAATCGGCGAGGTCGGCGTCAACGACTTCCGGGTGGCCTCGGAACAGCGTCTCTTCCACCTCGACCACCGCCTGTTGGGCATTGCGGCCCGGACGGTAGGCGTACTGCTCCGATGGAAGATCGGCTTCGAAGATCGGTTCGAGCACGAGCAATGCTGCGCTCATGCACACCCGATCGCGCAGGGTCGAGATGCCCAGCGGTCAAGCTGGCCATTGGCCTTCGGGATCAACACTCGTCTGATGGGGTCCGGTCGGTAGCCTACTCCTCTCTGAGCGCAAGCGCCAGTTCACCGAGCCACCGTCCCACCCCGTACGCCTCGACGTCCCGAAACTCCTGACCGTCTACACCCGGTG
>CAWHIS010000032.1:0-127865 GCA_963829375.1 uncultured beta proteobacterium
TCGTTCGGCTTCGATTTCGTCGCAGTGGAGTGGTTTCCGGATCCGATCGCGCAACGCAATGTCATTCGCGTTGCATCGGGAGACCTGCCGACCGCGATCGTCGACCGGATTGCCGGGGGCATCGACCGTTGGCTGTCGCGACAGGACGCCGGAGGGGGACCGGCGACAAATCGGCCGCCATTGCCGGCAGAGACATCAGTCGTCTGACGAGGGCCGGATTGCCATGGAGCCGCTATCCAAAACGCTCGCGCCGGAACTGCTCGAAAGCATGGATGCCTACTGGCGCGCCGCCAACTATCTATCCGTCGGCCAGATCTATCTTTGCGACAATCCCCTGCTGAAGCGACCGCTGGCGCTCGCCGATGTGAAGCACATGCTCCTCGGGCATTGGGGCACGACCCCCGGACAGAATTTCATCTACGTGCATTTGAACCGGGTCATCAAGAAATACGACCTCAACATGATTTACATCTCCGGTCCAGGGCACGGCGGCCCCGCGGTCGTGGCCAACACGTATCTCGAGGGCACCTATAGCGAGACCTATCCGGATATCAGCCAGGATGAGGCTGGGCTGCGGAAGCTCTTTCTTCGGTTTTCGTTTCCAGGCGGAATTCCCAGCCACGCATCGCCGGAGTGTCCAGGTTCGATCCACGAGGGCGGCGAGCTTGGATATTCGCTCAGCCATGCGTTTGGTGCGGTGTTCGACAACCCCGATCTTGTCGTCGCCTGCGTCGTCGGGGATGGCGAGGCGGAAACCGGACCCCTGGCCACCGCGTGGCACTCGAATAAGTTTCTCAATCCCGCGACCGACGGCGCCGTCCTGCCGATCCTGCATCTCAACGGCTACAAGATCGCCAATCCGACACTGCTCGCCCGCATTACCCGCGAAGAACTGGAACAGTTGCTTCGCGGGTACGGGTGGATGCCCTACTTCGTCGAGGGCTACGAACCGAAGCCAATGCACGAAACCATGGCCGCGACACTCGACGTCGCAGTGGAGCAGATCAAGGAAATACAACACGACGCCCGCGTTCATGGCAAAGCGGCGCGTCCGCGCTGGCCGCTTATCGTCCTCGATTCACCCAAGGGCTGGACGGGGCCGCAAGTGGTGGATGGCCAGCGAATCGAGGGCACGTTCCGCGCGCATCAGGTGCCGCTCGCGGTCTCTTCCACGGCGCCGTCCGACCATCTCCAGCAGCTTGAGAGCTGGCTGAGAAGCTACCGGCCCGGGGAACTCTTCGATGAGCAGGGGCGGCTGAAACCAGAACTTGCCGAACTTGCGCCGAAGGGTGCACGCCGCATGGGCGCAAATCCGCACGCCAACGGCGGCATTCTTCTTCGCGACCTGCGGATGCCCGATTTCCGCGTCCATGCGGTCCCCGTAGCGTCCCCGGGAGTGCGTGGTATCGGCGACACACACGTGCTCGGGCGTTTCCTGCGCGATGTGGCGATGCTGAACCACGAGTCGCGAAATTTCCGTGTATTTGGCCCTGACGAAACAGTGTCCAACGGTCTGGAGGCCATCTTCGAAGTGACTCCCCGCCAGTGGAATGCTGTGATAGAGCCGGAGGACGAATTTCTCGCGCCGGTCGGGCGGGTGATGGAAATGCTCAGCGAACACCAATGCGAGGGCTGGCTCGAGGGCTACTTGCTTACCGGTCGGCACGGCGTTTTCAACTGTTACGAGGCGTTCATCCACATCGTCGATTCCATGTTCAATCAACACGCCAAGTGGCTGAAGGTCACCTCGCACCTGCCTTGGCGGAGGAAGATCGCCTCTTTGAACTACTTGCTGAGCTCGCATGTCTGGCGCCAGGATCACAATGGCTTCACGCATCAAGACCCCGGGTTCATTGACGTCGTCGCGAACAAGAAGGCCGAGATCGTGCGCATCTACCTTCCGCCCGATGCGAACTGCCTGCTGTCAGTGATGGATCATTGCCTGCGTAGCCGGCACTACGTGAATGTCATTGTCGCGGGAAAACATCCGGCGCCGCAGTGGCTAACGATGGACGCCGCTGTCAAGCACTGCACGAAAGGCATTGGCATCTGGCAGTGGGCCAGCAACGACCACGGCGGTGAGCCCGACGTAGTGATGGCCTGCTGCGGTGACGTGCCGACGCTTGAGACGCTCGCTGCCGTCGCCATCATGCGTGAGCATCTGCCGCACCTGAAAATCCGCGTGGTCAACATCGTCGACCTCATGAAACTGCAGCCGCAAACCGAGCACCCGCATGGGTTGAGCGACCTCGACTTCGACCAGTTCTTCACCAAGGACAAGCCGGTCATATTCGCTTTTCACGCCTACCCGTGGACGATTCATCGGCTGACCTATCGCCGTACCAACCACGACAACATTCACGTCCGCGGCTACAAGGAAGAGGGCACCATCACTACTCCCTTCGACATGACCGTGCTGAACGACCTGGACCGATTTCACCTCGTGATCGACACGATCGACCGTCTCCCGCACAGCGGTGACAAGGGTCTCCACCTGAAGCAGCATCTGGAGGACAAGCTCGTCGAGCACCGGCAATACATCGACAGGCACGGCCAGGACATGCCGGAGATCCGCGATTGGCGCTGGAATCTGTGAGGATAATGCCTGCGCAATGACTGCAAATGCCATCGGCCGTTGTGGTGTGGATCTACTATTCGACGCAGATCTTTCTGCTCGGTGCAGAATTTAGCTGCGTCGTGGCACGTGCACGGCATCCCGCAGGCGAGAACGGTACTCGCGCCAGATCAACGTCATCACCACCAGGTCAAGCACGGTCAGCCCAAGCAGAACTATCGAATGCGTATGGCCGAACCGATGCAACTGATACGCGACGAATATCGTAAGTACCGCCAGCGCGAGCGGAAACGCCCAGAGCCGTTCGCGTAACAGACTGGCGGCGAGAAAGACCTTCAGGACTCCATGTCCGATCAGGTACGCGCTCGCGAAATGCCTGGTTTCGACGGAAAAACTCTCCGACAAACGATGCAGCGCGATGGCCAGCCAATCATTGGGCTCCTCCGCCAGCTCGTGTTGCGTAAGCGCGACGACCAAATGATGCAGAGCATTCGTATTGACAAACAGAAGCAGCAAGCCACCGATAAATTCCAGCACGCCGTCGATGCCCTTGACGACGATTGCCGCTTGAAAGAGGCGGTGCAGACTACCGTCCGCTGGCCTGTCGCCCATGGGCGCGATCCCAAGTAGAAATGTGCCGCGTGGCTTGTGCGGCTGGTTAAAGGTGTCGCCGCACTGGACGTCCTGCGCTCCAGAACAGTTTTCGCATCATCACAAGGGCTGATTGTATGCTTCCGATTCGCGGGTACAGCGCGAAGTGCCATTCATTTCAGCATGGAGCCCCGCACCTTGAGGCAGCGTTCCAGGAGACGCGGCGCGGCCATGCGTTCGGTCCACGCGGCGAAGGCATCGGTGGGGCCGCGCCAGCGCAGCGTATCAACGTTGCGAAAGAGCTTCGCACCCGAATCGAGGGTCGCGAGCTTCTTGAACAACAGCGCGCGCTCGCGTTGATCGCCGAGCACACTTGCCGGAAACGCCTCGATCGCCCCGTACCGATTGAGCATCCGCGCCGCGGAGATGGCGCCGATACCCGCAATCCCCGGATATCCGTCGGCGGCATCGCCCACGAGCGCCAGGTAGTCGGGGATCAACGCAGGCTCGACACCGTATTTGGCGCGCACGGCATCGGCGTCGAGCATCTTGTTGGCGCGACGGTCCATTTGCACGACGCGATCGCCTTGCACGCATTGCGCAAGGTCCTTGTCGACGGTCCAGATGCAGACCTTGTCCACACGCCGCGATCGCGACGAAATGCGGGCAGCGGACGCCAGCGCGTCGTCTGCCTCCAATTCGACCATCGGCCAGACCACGACGCCCATCGCGACGAGCGCGTCCTCGAGCGGATGGAATTGCGCCCACAGCGCCGGCTCGATGCCCTCACCCGTCTTGTAACCTGGCCAAAGGTCGTTGCGAAACGATTCGATGACATGATCGGTGGCTACGCCGACATGCGTCGCGCCTTTCTCGAGCATCTGCACGATCGTCTGCAGCACCCCCACTACGCCACCGTATGGCCGGTCCTTGTCCCTGGTGAAGCGGCGAAGTCCGTAGAAGTGACGGAAAAGCTCGTAGGTGCCGTCGACGAGATGGATGACCATGCGCGATGTCCGACGGATCCCGGCTCAGCGGGTCGGCAGGTTTCCCAGGCAGCCGTTCAGGAACAGATCCACCACCTTACTTGGCCATTCGGTGAGCTCTCGCTTGCTCATGGGCGCGCCGAGGCCCATTGCCCCGCGCTGGGGCAAGACAATAACCATCTGCAGGAACTGCTGCGCGGCGAAGACGGGATCGTCGAGCTTGAGTCGCCCCTCCTTCGCCTCGCGCGAGAGTACGCTTGCGATGAGCGTGATCGCCTCCTTGGTCCCACCTTCGCGCGCGAGCACCTCGGTGAGTTCGGGAAACCGCGCCGATTCAGCGACGATCAAGCGATGCAACGCAATCGCATGGGCTGAAAGCGCGGCGCGCAGGATGAGCGTCGCAAGCCGCTCGAGTACTGACCGGAGATCGGCTCCCTGGATCAGCGGGATGTCCGCCGCCGGCCGCAGGCGCTTGATGATGCGATGGACGACCGCAGCGAACAGCGCCGGCTTGTCATCGAAGCGATGATAGAACGTGCGCTTGGAGATACGGACGCGCTGCGCCACGGCCTCGATGCTGGTGGCACCAAAGCCATGGCTGAGGAACAGCTCCGTCGCCGCGTCGAGGATCAGCTCGCCAAGCTGCTCGGACGCTTCGCGCGACGGGCGCCCTCCCCGGCGCACCTGCAGCATTGGCAGCTCAACCGATCAAGAATTCCGCTCCCCGAGGAAGCGGAAACCGTCTGCGCGTCCACGCGGACATTGTCGGCCGACAGGCGCGCCGAGTGAAACGAACTGCATCGCGCTCAGCGGGCGTAATAATAGGTATAGGACACCGGTGCTGCGCTGTTCTGACGATAGTAGGTATTGTTCACGGGCGGATAGTTCGTCGGCGCGTTGTACGTTGCCGGTGGCCCGTAGTAGCCTTGTGTCGGCGGAGCATACGTAGGCGCGGGCTGCGCGCTGTTGTTGTACTGCGGCTGCGGAGCCGGCTGCGCATAATAGCCCGACGGAACCGAAGGGTCGTACTGAGGCGCGCTGCCGTACGAAGGCGCGTAATACTGCTGTTGCGGCACGCTGTATCCCTGTGGGGAGTAGTACTGCTGAGGCGCGTAGTACGGCGCGGGCGGCGGGACGTACGCCGAACTCGCCACCGCGTTGCCGATCGCCACAAAGGGCGCCGCGACAAGCGCGGCGGCGGTACCGACGACGGCTGCCGCGGCCGCCGCCGGCCACCAGACGCCGCCGTACCAGTAGCCGCCACCGCCATGCCAGGAACCGCCGCCATGCCAATAAGGACCCCGATAGCCGGCGTGGTACGTGGGTGCGTAATGCGAAGCGCCGTGCGACCAGTGGGGACCGCCGGCGAGAGCGGACGACATGGGAGCCATCGCAACCGTACTCGCGATCAAGCTGGCCACCAGGATTCGAGATTTGTTCATTGCGGCTCCTTACGAAGATGCGAGCGGAATACCCGTATGTTGCTAAGGTATCAGCAATCCGGCTAAAACGCAACGGTACCGTTGCGTTTAGTTACAACTCAGCTGACCGCGGCCGTCTCCTTGCGTCTCGCGATATCAGCGGCACGCCCCGAGGGGCCTGGCCGTGATCCGCTGATAGAAGGTCATGTTCTTGCCACCCAGCCGTACGTTGAGCGTGCCGGCGATGATGTCGGAGCCAAATTGCCATCTCGCGTCGCCGGTGGTGCCATGGCCACCGTCGCAACGCAACAGATACAACGTTGCATTCCTTTCTTCTCCGTTGGCCTTGACCAGCCTGCAGTCTTGCAGCGATACGTCTTTGAGCATCCAAAACGCGTCCGAAAGGTCGTCCGTGCTCAGGCACTTTTGCTCCGTGACTACGGCATAGCGAAGGTTTTCCTCCAGATTCGGCATGCCGGTTGCCGTCGTCATTTCATAAAGGCGGGGCGACGCGCCCTCGGTCGCGAAAGCGCTCGAGGCCCAGACGCCGACAAAGCCGAGACCGGCGAGGATGCGGGTCAGTCGCCGGCACTTCACCACGATGGCTTGTCCCGGTACCTGACGCTGTGATGTCTGGCCCCAGGCCGGTCGGTGTGGCTTCGCATCGCGTCAGGCCGCGTCATGGAAGATGATGCCGGCGGTGTGGCGATGACCCGAGCGCACGCGACTCACGCCGTGCTTGAGCTTGACACGGTACGCGCCCCGCGTGCCCTGCACCGGCCGATGATTGACCGCTATCACCGCAGCGTCCCCCTGATGAAGCGGCAGCACCATCGGGCGCGACTGCATGCGCGGACGCTGCTCCGTCATCACAAACTCGCCGCCCTCGAAATCGCGGCCGGGCTCCGATAGCAGGATCACAACCTGGAGCGGAAACACGTGCTCGCCATACAGGTCCTGATGCAGACAGTTGAAGTCGTCGGTGTCGTATTGCAGCAGCAGCGGCGTGGGCCGCTGCTGACCAACGTCGTGGCAACGCGCGATGAACTCGGCGTGATTGTCGGGGAACCGCGAGTCGATGCGCAGGGTCCGGTTCCACCGGTTGGCGATCGGCGCCAAGCGCGGATAGGTGGCCTCGCGCAGTGCAGCGATCAGGCCTGGCAGCGGGTAGGAAAAATACTTGTATTCGCCGCGCCCAAACCCGTGTCGGGCCATCACCACGCGACTGCGGAATGGCGCGTCGAGCAGGTACAGCGCGGCGAGGTCGCGGCATTCGCGCGGCGCGAGCAGGCGCTCGATCACGGCCGCGCCTTGTGCATCGAGGTCGGCTTCGACCTTCGGCCAGTCGACGGCTGCGAGCCTGTGTCGATGGTCGTGTTCCAATTCGGCCGGGCTGAAGCCCTTCTCGCGTGCATTCATTGGAGTACCGTCGCGCTCATTGGAGTACCTTCGCGCCGCGCGCTCCGGTATTCGCGCTCGGGCGGCCCGTCGCGCTCATGCCTGCGCCTCCCGTGCGAGGAGCTTTCGCTTTCGCTCGACGCCCCACCGGTAGCCCGATAGCGCGCCGTCACTGCGCACGACGCGGTGGCAGGGAATGGCCACTGCCAGTGCATTGGCGGCGCACGCCTGGGCGACCGCACGCACAGACTTCGGCGCGCCGACGCGGCGGGCAACGTCTGCGTAGCTCGCAGTCTGCCCGGCCGGTATGTCGCGAAGCGCCTTCCAGACGCGTTGCTGGAAGGCGGTGCCCCGCACATCGAGTGGCAGGTTGAGGCCCAGGCGAGGCGCCTCGACAAAGCCCACCACCGTCGCGACAAGTTGCTCGAACTCGGCATCACCGCCGATGAGCTTAGCTCGCGGGAAGCGGTCCTGGAGATCGCGCGCGAGTTGATCGGGCCCGTCACCCAGCATGATGGCGCAGACGCCGCGATCGCTTCGCGCGACCAGGATCGACCCGAGCGAGCACTCCCCGATGGCGAAGCGAATCTCGGTATTGGGGCCGCCGGCGCGGTAGCTCGTCGGTGTCATGCCTAGTACGCCACCCGATTCCTCGTAGAAGCGACCATTGGAGTTGTACCCGGCGTCATAGATGGCTTCCGTCACCGTCTCACTGCGGTCGAGTGCTCGCCGTACGCGCCGGGCCCGATGTGCCGCGGCGTATTCCTTGGGGGTGAGGCCGGTGATCACTTTGAAGATTCGATGGAGGTGATACACGCTCATCCCGGCATGCTTCGCCAATTCATCAAGAGTCGGCGGAGACTCGGCGATTTCAATGTAGCGACACAATTCGGCGATCCTGGCCGCGCGTTGATCCAGCAGCGAAAGCTGATCCGGTTTGCAACGCTTGCAGGGACGAAAGCCGGCTCGTTCCGCGTCCGCGACGGTGAGATGGAAGTCAACGTTTTCCGGCCGAGGCGCGCGGGCAGCGCAGGACGGGCGGCAGTACACGCCGGTCGTCCTGATGGAATAGAAAAACTTGCCGTCTGCCTCGGGTTCGCGCGCGACGACCGCGGCCCAGCGCGGGTCATTCATCGTCGCCGTCGCGAGCTGTTCGTGTCTGGTCCTCTTGTCCATCTTGCATCCTTTCAACTCTGTTCATGACTGGTAGCTGAAATATACTGACCGCGAGCAGCGAAGACACTCCGGGACTTGCTTTTGAATTCGCCGTGCCGAATGTCCATGGCACTTCAGCAGCCTCACGCCCGGGGATACTGATAAAATTGCCAGTATCCAGATTCGATCCACCAGTGTTCGAAGAGAGATCACGTGCGCCATCAACTTCGTGACAGTCGCGCGCTCATCGCGTTCATTCTCCCGGCGTTTTGTGGCGCGCCGTTGGCCTCCGCGGAAATATTCAAGTGCGTCACCAAGGACGGGACGCCGCTGTACCAGAACTTCCCGTGCCAGTTCGACTCGATCGGTTGGGTACCACCGAATTCGCAGGCCGTGAAGACGCCCTCGGCGGCGCCCAGCCCACCCCAGGCAAAGCCCACCGTGCCGCCTGCTGATGCCGCATCGACCGCCACCGCGGCGGATGCAAGGCAGGCCCGCATCGGCATGACGCCCGAAGAAGTCAGAGCGATCTTGGGAGAGCCGATGGAGATCGTCGAGGAAGGGCCCGCCGACCGTCGGGCTGAGATCTGGCGCTACGTCGACCGGACGCTGCAGTTCGATCACACGCATCACGTAACGACAGTAGAGGCGTGGTAAGGGTGAGGGCGTTCCCGAGGCCGGCCACCTCAAGCAGTGGCTACGCAAGACCGCGCGTCGTTACGATCGCCACCCTAAATTGATTCCTGGAAGCATTGCCGCGCTCTATCGATACTGTCGTTTGGGCCTTGCGTGGGAAATCGTCGACCTTTTTTACACTCGCACAAACACCCGCGACTTGTTTTTTCGTAACTCATGGAATTGTTTCAACAATCCAAGAATGGCGCAAAAGTTGCATTCCGTGATCTACAACGTGTAATTCTGCGAGGGAGGTGCTCATGAATCTGGCTAAGAGTCTGGGTGGTGGACTTGTATCTGCCTTTGCGGCCGCGATCGCTTCGACGACATTTGCCGCCCCGATAGCCTTTGAGCATGGCCCCAATCTGGTCACGAACGGCAGTTTCGAGGCCACTTCGACCACGACCGCCCCGGGTTTCGGTTGGACGGTGTCCGGGGCTTTCACCAGCGAAGGGTTCGACTACTTTGTCGATACCAATCCGGCGGATGCCGAAAGTGGAACCCATTCATTCGCCGGCGGCGCGATTGGTGGATTGGGCTTCATTTCACAGAATATCGCGACTGTTGTGGGGCAGGATTACAACATCCACCTTTGGCTCGCGAATCTGAGCGGATTCGCAGGCGGCACAGCGATCGAAGTTCTATGGGGCGGCCAGATCGTTTATTCGGCAACCGACATTCCCGGTTTCGGCTACCATGAAATTGTCATCGATCCCCACGCGTTTAACCCCATTACGCAGCTCTCGATTGGCCTGCGGGATGATGCCTTCTTCCTGAACGTGGACAACATTTCCGTCCGGGCAGCGCCCGAGCCGGCTACCCTTGCGCTGCTGCTGGGTGGCCTGGGCGCGGTCGGATTCTCGAGAAGGAATCGCCGTTCGGAGTCGTGACGGACAACGGCTTAAAAAAGCCCGCACTGGTGCGGGCTTTTTTGCGCATACGAATCACGCGCCAGAATCACGCGCCAGCCAGTTGCCGGATCGCCACAAGCCGGGACTAGCCTGCGCAATGGAGTGCGACGGCTCGCGCGCAACGCGTCCCCGATCTCAGGGAGCTTGGGCCACCAACACGGGCGCGGCGCATGTCAGCGGTCACGCTGACCCATGCCGCGTTCCCGGATTGCAACTTTCCTAGCTGCAGAACTGCGAGACGCGAGACGCCTTCGCGGGGTTGGACCAGCGCGGATCGCCAGGCGTCCACACCTGCGGAACGAGGAAGTCGATCGGGTCCAACAGCAGGCGGAACTCCGGCCAATCGCTTTGCGCGAAGCCCATGTTGAGCGCGGTTTCACGCCAGCTCATCATGTGATAGATCCCCGAACCCTTTTGCGCAACATCCGTCAGGTGGCCCGGAATGTAGAACTTGGGCTTGAGGTGCTCCTGCACCATGATGATGTCGCGCTGCTGGTTGGCTGCGGCCCCCAGGCTGACGATCGAGCCGAGGAGGACATCGGTGTTCGGCAGGGTATCCATCAGCGAATACAGGCCAGCGCCGATATTCTTCGCGAGCACGATCGCGGGGTCTGTCGGCGGAAGTGTGTTGTATTGCGTCAGCGAAACCAACCCCGGGTCCACGCCGATGCCTTCCTTCGCCGGGCCCGCGGAGTTGAGCCAGACGAGCGTGAAGTTATAGCCGCTGCGCAAGATGAACTGGTAGAAAACTTCGTATGGGCCCGCCGTGCCGCCGAATCCTGTCGTCGTCGTGTTGAGCTGTCCTGCAAGCCTCAGCGTTGGATCGGAGGGCGGGGTGAACGGCGTAAGCGTCGGGTACATCGCGGGATAGGTGATCGCCGGCGTGGGCGTGGTGATCGTGCGTCCCGCGTAGCGTGGATCGGCGAGATCGCTCAGCGTGGTGTGCGTGAAGGACGGATCGACCGGCGCAGTTCCCGAATGGACGAACTTGAACGCTAGGACACAGGCTACCGAGTCCAGCGGCGTGGCAAGCCTGGTGGCGCTGCTCGTTCCCGTCCCTGCGTTGGGACCTTCGTCGTACTGGCCGGGCCTCGAGCCTCGCGGCACGACGCCGATGCAGTTCACCGGATTGGCATCCGGAAGATAAGGTGCACCACCGTTTTGTGGATTCGGGTCGGCGGCCATCCTCGCGACGTCCGCCTGCATCACGTCGCAGGTCTCCGGCGTCGAGTAGATCGTGCGCATTGGTCCACTTCGCGACGTAGGCGGCGTTGTCCGCGTGATCGCCGTGCCCGTGTCCGAGGAAAATCGCTTCCGGGCGCACGTCGATGAGGTCCTGCGGCAAGACGGGGTCATATCGCTTGTCTATGGGCGACGTCGGCAGCTCGGGCCGCGAGAGATAGCTGTCGAGGAGGATGACGTGTCCCAGAATCGACGTGATATAGGTCGTGTTCGTCGCCCAGGAGGCAATGACCCTGTCCTTCTTGACGGCTCCCGTATTGACGTCCACGTTGTCGATGCCGAAAAACTTCTGCCGTGCCTTGAGTACAGCGGGATCAACTGCAGCCAACGCGACGGACGTCGACAAACACATCGCCAGCGACAGACCGGCGAATACCATTCGGCGATTCATTGCATGACCTCCTCGATAGTTTCGATAGTCTCGCTTAGCGGCGAGAATGAATGGAGCCTTATCTGCGTCATCCTCCGGCGCTCGAATGCATTTCGACCGTCGCTGCTCGACGGGAACAGACCACGGTCACGCTTGTGTCACAACAGGTGTTCTACACTGTGTTCGCCGGGCATGCCATCATAGTTGCAGCGCGTGCAATCCACAACGGTCGAGCGCGGCAAAATTGTAACTGGGCGCTTGCTGCATCGCAGCAGGTGGCGAGCCTGGGCTTGCGTGCCTGACCGCACGGCGTTGGTCCGAACGCAATCCGCTCGCGTCGAGCGCCGGTTCCGCGGCGGCCGCCGGTGCACGACGGCGCGACCGCCAAGCTAGCCCTGGCCTACTCCTGATAGGGTTCCACAAGGCTCGCGCGCAGCGAATAGCCGACGTCGATATCGGTGGAACCATCGACGATTTCCACCGACCGCTTGCTTCCGCTTGCGGCTATCCGGCCTGTCACCCAGACGGCGTCGAACGTTCGCCGTATTTCGAAGGCCTTGTCCGGCTTGACGTACACGATCTGGTTTGGTTCGGGCGGTGGCGTGTGGATGCATGCACCCACCCACGGCACGAGCAGGAACTCGCTGACCTTCGTGCCCGAGAACTCGAGCGGCAGCACGTAGCCGGGGATGCGTACCATTTTTCCGTCGATCGCGGGGTTCACGGCACTGGCGGCAGCAAGCTTCTTCGCCGCGATTGCGTCGCGTTTCGCCAGCAACGCATCGGCGTCGATGCCGTCCTGCTTCAGCCGGGTCAACGCCTTCTTCTCAATCGCGAGTTCTTCAGATGTAAGCGTAATGCCACGACTTTTCCGTATGCGCAGGCCGGCGACGTCGCTCAACGTGAGCAGTTGATCGGTGGACAGCGTCGCGAAGGGATTGTCCGCGGCAGGCACTTTAACGGACAGCACTTCCCAATCGATCGTGCGTGGTTCCTCTGCGTAAGCGCACGGCATCCACAACGCACAGCAGGGAATCAGGACGTAGAGAAATCTTCTCATCATGATCAAGCGCGACTCGTCAAATTCGGATCGTCATACCATCCGCCAACGACAGACGGTAGATTCTATAGGCGGGGATCAGACCGATGAGTACCCCCGACACCGCGACCAATATCATAAGCCCAAACTCGGTGACCGAGGGCCAGCGCAGCGGGATGAACAGCCCAAGACGCTGCTCCAGCCAAGGCTGCCCCGCAGCCAGTCCGACGTAAAGCGCGACAACTCCCAGCGCAACGCCGATCAGCGTCAGAAACGTCGCCTCCCCGAGCAGCAGCGCGAACACATGCGCGGGTCCAGCGCCCACCGCGCGCAGGACCGCCATTTCCCGGCGTCGCTCGCTCAAGCTGGTCAGCAGCGCAATCAACATCCCCGCGAGTCCCATGACGACCACGAGAGCGGAGATCGCTATCAATGTCTTCTCGGCCCCGGCGACGATATCCCAGACGTCGAGCAGCGTGGCCCCCGGCAGAATCGCGGTAAGCGGTTCCTCTCGCCACTCGTTGACCTTGCGTTGCAGAGACAGCGCAGCACCGCGCGACTTGAGCCCGACGAGGAAGGCGGTAATCGAACGGTTGGACGTCTCGCTTACACCGCCGTCGTGATGCCCATGATTGTGGTCGCGGTCGCCGTCAGCACTTCGCACTTCGCGCTGCTTCGCGTTTTGTATTGATGCCGCCAAGGGATCGCCCCCACTCGCGTCCGCCGCTCCAGCGGCGTGCACGGCATCCATGCCCTCCAGCGGGACGTGAATCGTGCGATCGACGGGCGTACCGGTACGCGCGAGTATCCCCACGACGCGAAAGGGATGATCCTTGTGCAGCGTAAAGGCCACGTCCCCGGAGCCGTGCGCAATTACAATCGGCTGACCCAGGCGGTATCCCAGTGCTGCCGCGACTTCCGCGCCCAGGACCGTCCCATCGGCATCCGAGAACCGCTCGCCCTGGGCCAGCTCGAGTTTGCGGTCTCGGCCGAACCGGTAATGCTCGAAGTAATCCTGCGTCGTGCCGAGTACAGAATATCCCCGGTGCGAATCGCCGAGCGACAGCGGAATCGTCCATGCGACCTCCCGCAGGGCGGCAATCGCTTGGTAACTCTGCCAGCTCACATTGGTGGTGGCATTGCCGATCCTGAACACAGACGACAGCAGTAGATTCACGGGGCTCGTGCGCGCGCCGACAATGAGATCGGTGCCGGAGACCGAGTTCGCGAATGTCTCCCGGGATTCCTCACGAACGCGTTCCACGGCAAGCAGTAGCGCAACCGAAAGCGCAATCGCCAAGACGGTCAGTCCGGCGGTAAATCTGCGATTGCGCAGGCTCTTTATGGCTAGCGGGAGAATCATCGCGCCTCGCTACGGATTGCTGCGGCCGGCAACGCGATTGAGGCTCGAAAATTCCACCGCCCGGTCAAACAGTGGCGCAAGCGTTGCATCGTGGGTGACAAAGATCAGAGTCGCACGCTCGCGCGCGCATTCGCGAAACAGGAGATCCAGGAACGCTGCGCGGCGATCCGCATCGAGCGACGACGTAGGCTCGTCCGCGATCACGAGCTCTGGTGCGCCGATCAGCGAACGAGCCGCAGCGACGCGCTGCTGCTGGCCGACACTGAGTGCAGTCACCTGGCGGCGCGACATTTCCTCTCCTCCCATATCGAGGTGATCCAGGAGACGTGCCGCGACTTCGCGGACACTTGCGCCCGATTGCTCGCAGCGTTCGCGGCGCCGGCTCGAGAAGGTGCAAGGCAGGCACACGTTCTCCCCTACCGACAGATAAGGGATCAGGTTGAACATCTGAAAGATAACGCCTATGTGGTCCGCTCGAAAGCGGTCGCGCACCGCTCCGCCAAGCACGCCCAGTTCGTGTCCAAGAACGCGGACAGAGCCGCTCTGGGGCTTCAAAACCCCCGCCAGCAAGCTCAAGAGGGTCGATTTCCCGCTGCCACTCGGGCCGCGCAGCAGGAGGCGTTCTCCGCGGGCAACGCGCAGCGAGTCGATGGCCACGACCGGAGGCCCGGCCGGGTGCCACGAAAAACGTACGCCCGAAAGTTCGACGACATCGTCGTCAGCGGTCGTCGAAGCCTGTGTCGGCATTCGGGACTTGGATATCTGCGGGTCAATGGACGTCAAGGAGCGGAATGATTCCGAGGACGACGCAACGGGGACCGTGAATCGGCGATCCATGGATGGTATCGCAGCGCGTAAGCTCGCCGCCACCGCCGACGGCACGACTAGAGTGAGCGCAGAAAATTCAGGACATCCTGTTTGCCACTCTCCGGAAGCGCGTCGAACTGACTGACCACGGCATTGGCTTCCGACGCGTCGCCACTCGCGGAGCTACCGCTGCGATGTGCCTCGATTGCGATCAGCAAGTCTCGCGCGCGTCCGTCGTGCAGAAAGTAGATCCGCTGTCCGATCCCCCACAACGGAGCGGTGCGGAATTCCCTCGGGCCGGCCCGCCCTTGGACGATTCCATCAGCCAGCCCGGGGCCCATGTCGTGCAGCAGAAGATCAGAGTAGAGATTCACCGGCTGGTTGCTCAGCGCCGTGACCGCGGCGTTACCCGTAGGGAGTGTCGGCGTGTGACACGCTGCACACCCGACATCGCTGAACAGATGCGCACCCCTGCCGATCGACTCGGCGCCGCCCGGGATATCGGCGGATGGTGTCGGTGGCGCCAGATAGCGCATGAAGGACGCGAATTTTTCGATGCTGCTGACCGTGTCGACCGGCGCTTGACCATCGGTGTTGGTCAAGTAGTAGCCCGCCGGATTGCGGGCCGCGAACGCGGTCTCGCGCTCGCGGAGCTCGGCAACGTCGAGGGGGTAGCGATGTCCCCTCGGATTGAGGTATCTCCGGACGGAATCAATTGCCGGCAGCTCGCCCACGTCGACATCGTTCTTGCGGCTGGCCAGGAAATAACATGTCGAGAACTCGTTGCGGTCATTCTGGAACAGCTCGTTGGTGATACCCATTTCGTCGTGATACGCCTCCGCGGCCGCGACGAGCAGAGAGGCGTTGTGTGCCTTCCATCCGAAGCGCGCAATCGGCACATTCTTTTCGTCTGTCACCCGGGGGAAAGTGTTGTCCACAGGGACAACGACGTTAGGATGGCCGGAAATTCCGAGCGCCCTGTTCTGCGCCGCGTGCGCGACCTGGTTCGCGCGTATGGCGCTGTCCGGGATCTGTTCGATCAGGCCCGCGCCAAACACCGGGGTGGGAATGCGAAAGACCACGTTGTGTCTTGCAAGCTCCGTCGCGAAATCCACTTCCGCGATCGAACAGCCTGGCGCGTCCGGGCGATCGGCGATAGTCAACAAGGCGTGGACGGCGCCGTCCGGCGCACCATCGGCATGTTGCACGAACCGCGCCACCCGGACCGGTCCGTCCGGCGAAACGAATGTGGGCAAAATGCCCGTACGATTTAGCCGGTTGAACTTGGCAAGTGCAATCTGCGGATTCTGTGACGGGCTCGTCCCACCGAATCCCGGCTGCGAATGACAGCCACCGCAGTTGTCGAGGTTCATCCTCGGTCCAAGGCCGTCGGCGACCGTCTCGGCCTCCACGAAAGAGACCTTACCCATGTTGAAAAACTCCAACTGAGTCGGGGTCAAGTTCGCGAGAGGATTTCCGGCACCGGCTCCAGTGCGTACGCCCGGATCTTTGGCTCGAACTGCATCGGCCGAATAGGCGACCTCGGCACTGCAGAATACAAATGCAACGACGGTCAGTGCGAGAAGCAGCGGCGCGACAAACCTTCTGCTCATGGAACAGCCGTCACGAATATCGCAATCAACGCTGCCGCGCGAGGACAGTCATGCAGACCGCCCTCCGCGCGAGCGTCAAGCAGCAAGCAAAGTCTAGCTGCAGAACTGCGCTATCGGTGCCGCCTTGGCCGGATTGGACCAACGCGAGTCTCCCGGAGTAAACACGATCGGACGAATGTAGTCGGTCGGGTCCACCAGCCAGTGAATTTCCGGGGTGTAAACGGGCTGGACCGTGCCCATATTCACCAGCGCGCTGCGGTACATGAAGTACAACTCTTGCGTCGAGCTCTCGCCGACACCATTGGTGCCTGTCGTCAAGTGCCCGGGAATGAAGACTTTGGGTTGCAGGTACAGCTGGTACATTACGATGTCGCGGTGTCCGTTGTTGGCGGTGTTCGCTGAGGAAGCTGAGCCCAGCTCGACGTCAGTCGGGGGCAACCCCGCGAATAGATTGAATACATTTTGGCCGACGGTCGGACCCCACGCTCCGTCCGGAGCAAGGCCTTCCTTAAGCGCGCCGGTGCTGTTGTGCCAGGCAAAGGTGAAGTTGTAGCCGCTGCGCAGCACGAAGTCATAGAACATGGCGATGGGTCCGCCAGGACCGCCGGAACCACTTGTCGCCGTATTTATTTGGCCGGGCACCCGGTTCGCAGGGTTGGTCGGTGGCGTGAGCGGCGTGCCCCGCGGGTACATCTGGGTGTCGCGCGAATCCTGAGTGACATTGAACGTGAACGGGGGATACGTGGGATCGGGCGGCACGGCATTCGAATGCATGTGCTTGAAACTGACAATGCAAGCCAGCGGCTCCAGGAAATTCAGCCGCGTGATTTCTGTCCCGGGGGTAGAACCGCGCGTCACGATGGGAAAGCAGTTGACCGGGTTGCCATCCGGGATGATTGTTGCTCCTCCGTTGATCGCGTTCGGATCGTTGAACATCCTGACGACGTCTGCCTGCATCGCATCACACGTTTCCGGCGAGGCGTAGATCGTAGCGTTGGTCCACTTTGCGATATAGGCCGCATTGTCGGCGTGATCGAAGTGGCCATGCCCCAGCAGGATCGCCTCGGGCTTGAGGTCCACCATATCCTGAATGACGAAGGGCGTGCGGCCCGGCGTCAGCTCGAGACGAGTGACGTAGGAATCGAGCATGATCACGCGTCCGAGCACCGAGACTGCATAGGTCGTATTCGTCAACCAGGAGAAAATGACTTTGTCCTTCTTGACCGCCCCGGTATTGGCGTCGACGTTTTCAAGCCCGAATATTTTTTGCCGTGCCGCGATCAGAGCAGGATCCGCGAATGCCACCGACGAGGATATGCAGCACATCGAAAACACGAAAAGCGCCGATACGAATTGCCTGGATTTCATGCGTTTCCTCCTGGAACAAGAATTGGTCAGCAGCCCGTCCGATTACTCGCTGAATGCTTTTTACTTCGGGCGCGGTCTCGCCCGTGGCGTTCGTGAACGCCGGCGTATTCAGGACTGAGATTGGAGCGCGCGACCGCCACCCTGCGTTGGTAATTTGCACTTGCCCTGCGAGGTTGTCAAGCACAGCACGTACCCGACAATTTTGCGCTTACAAACGCGCAGTACGACTGCACCACACCAAACTTGCTCAAGCGCTACGCTTGGCTTTCCATTGCTGCCGCGTTATCCACCATGATCCTCAAGGGCATTGGGCGATGGCTCACGGATTCGATCGCACCGAGCTGAGTTTTGAGAAGCCGCCACGCCCGTTGGCTAAACGGATCCCTGAGACCGCGGATCAGTTGATGCTTTTTGCTGCTCACGCTCAGCCCCCGCGTCGGCCACCGCGACCGCGGTCATGTTGACGATGCGCCGTACGGTCGAGGACGGTGTCATGATGTGCACCGGCTTCGCCGCACCGAGCAGGATCCCCCCGACTGTAATCCCGCCGCCTGCGGTCGCTCGCAATGCGTTGTACGTGATGTTCGCGGCATCGACGTTTGGCATGATGAGCAGATTGGCATCCTTGGTAAGACGCGAATCCGGAAAGTCGCTGTCACGGATGGCCTTGGACAACGCGGAGTCCGCGCGCATCTCGCCTTCCACCGCAAGGTCCGGCGCTTTGGCGAGTATGAGCGCCAGAGCATCCCGCATTTTCTGTGCTGACGGCGCATCCGAGCTCCCGGAGCTCGAGTGCGACAGCAGCGCTACACTCGGTTCGAGTCCGAAACGCCGGACTTCCTCCGCAGCAAGCAGCGTCATTTCGGCGATCTGCTCGGCGTCGGGGTCCCGATTCACGTGCGTATCACAGATGAAGAGCTGCCGACCCGGCAGTATCAGGACCTGCATCGCCGCGAACGTCTTCACCCCCGCGCGCATACCGATCACATTGCGGATGTACTTCAGGTGATCCGGGTCATTGCCCGAGGTCCCGCATAGCATCGCATCCGCATCGCCACGTCGAACCAGCATGGCACCAATGAGCGTCGGACGGCTGCGCATGTCTTCCATCGCCTGGCCGCGCGAGACGCCCTTGCGCCGCGCGAGCTGGTAGTAGTCGAGCCAGTAATCCCGGTAGCGCGGGTCGTCGAGAATATTCACGCCTTCGCAATCTTCTCCAAGCTTCAGCCTGAGACCGAGCTTGGCGATGCGCGCAGCGATGATCTCCGTGCGACCGACGAGTACAGGGCGTGCGAGTCCTTCGTCGACTGCGACCTGCGCCGCGCGCAGCACGCGTTCATCCTCTCCTTCGGCATAGACGACGCGCTTGGGCGCACGTTTAGCGGCAGCGAAAACCGGCGCCATCATGGTGCCGGACTGATAGACGAACCGGCTAAGCTGGTTGCGATAAGCGTCGAAATCCTTGATCGGCCGGCTGGCGACGCCGCTCTCCATCGCCGCCTTGGCCACGGCAGGCGCAAGATTGGTAATCAGTCTGGGATCAAAGGCGCGAGGGATGAGGTAATCCGGACCAAAGGCCGGTGTCGGCTCGCCATAAGCCAGCGCCACGATCTCGGAAGGTTCGGCCTGCGCGAGTTCTGCCAACGCGCGCGCTGCCGCGAGCTTCATTGCCTCGTTGATCGTGCTGGCGCCGCAGTCGAGCGCGCCGCGGAAGATGAATGGGAAGCAGAGCGAGTTATTGACCTGGTTCGGGTAATCCGACCTGCCGGTGCCGATCAAACAGTCCGGCCGGGCCTGCTTGGCGAGTTCCGGCCGAATCTCCGGTTCCGGGTTGGCCATCGCCAGGATGATCGGCTTGTCCGCCATCTTCTTGACCATGGCCGGCGTGAGCACTCCGGCTGTCGACAGTCCGAGAAAAATGTCTGCACCGCCAATGATCTCCTCCAGGCTTTGTGCCGTGGTGTCCTGCGCGTAGCGCTGCTTGTCGGGGTCCATGGCTTCCTTGCGGCCATGGCGGACGACCCCCTTGCTGTCGATCACGAAGATGTTCTTCCTGCTGAGCCCGAGACTTACCTGCAGGTCCAGGCACGCGAGCGCCGCAGCGCCGGCGCCGGAACACACCAGTTTGACTTTGCTGAGGTCCTTTCCGACAACCTTGAGCCCATTCATCACGGCCGCTGCCGCGACGATGGCGGTCCCGTGCTGATCGTCGTGAAATACCGGAATTTTCATCCGCTCGCGCAGCTTCCTTTCGATATAGAAGCATTCGGGCGCCTTGATGTCTTCCAGATTGATACCACCGAAAGTGGGCTCGAGCGCCGCCACGATCTGGACGACCCTGTCCGGATCGCTCTCCGCGACTTCGATGTCGAACACGTCAATGCCGGCAAATTTCTTGAACAGACACGCCTTGCCTTCCATGACAGGCTTGCCGGCGAGCGCACCGATGTTTCCCAACCCCAGCACCGCCGTGCCATTGGTGATCACCGCAACGAGGTTGGCGCGCGAGGTGTACCGCGCCGCCTCGTGCGGATCCTTGTGAATCGCAGTGCAGGCGTAGGCCACTCCTGGCGAGTACGCAAGGGAGAGATCGCGCTGATTGGCGAGGGCCTTCGTCGGGAGCACCGAGATCTTTCCGGGCGTGGGGAACTCGTGGTATTCGAGTGCGGCAGTGCGCAGTTGCTCTTCAGCCATGACCGGCCTCCAACGTGGAATTGCAAAGAAACAGCGTTAAAGATGACTCTCGGCAACCATGGTGTCAACGCGGTTCTGTTCGCTGTGTTCGACGTCCGCGAATGGATAGACCGCGAAGCTGTCGAGTAGAGAGCCCACAAACCCGCTCGTGTGGACGTCCGCAGGCGCGCAACAGGTCAGAACCATCGGCGGGATCGTTGTCAATTTCGGCATTGTGCCCGCCGCGGTCGCCCTGCGCGCCGACGGCCACCGCGACGCGCACCCCACGAACCCGCCCGGCGGCTCGCAGCATCTGTTGATCACGCTCGACGAGGAAAAGAGCGGCAAGCGGATCGGTGACGCTGATATGGTGATCGAAGTCAGCGATCCTCGCGGCCACCTGGAAAAGAAGCCATTGCTGCCTGCCCAGGGAGGTGGCTTGCCGGACTATGGCGAATTGTTCACCTTCGGCTGGTCCGGCGAATATGCGATCCGCGTGATCATCACGGCGCGGCCGGGCTACCCTCGCTCATGTCCAGCATCAGCTGGTTGACCCGTTTCACGAACGTCGCCGGATCGTCGAGTTGTCCGCCCTCAGCCAGAATCGCCTGATCCAGCATCACCGCGGCCCAGTCGTCGAATCGCTTGTCCTCGGCTTTGAGCCGCAACACAACGGGATGCTTCGGATTGATCTCAAGGATCGGCTTTGAATCCGGTACGTGTTGACCGGCGGCTTTGAGCATCCGTGCCAGATTGCCGCTCATGCCATGCTCATCGGCCACCAGGCACGCTGGCGACTCGGTCAGTCGGCGGGTGATACGCACATCCTTGACTCGGTCGCCCAGGCTGTCCTTGATCCTGTCGAGCAATGTTTTTAGCTCGGCAGCCTCGTCGTCGCCTTCTTTGCGTTCGGCCTCGTCTTCGAGCGTGCCCAGGTCGAGCCCGCCCTTGGCGACGGACACCAGGGCCTTTCCCTGGAATTCAGTGAGATGGCCGACCACCCATTCGTCGACACGGTCCGCGAGCAGGAGGACCTCGATGCCCTTCTTGCGGAACACCTCCAGGTGCGGGCTGTTCTTTGCCGCGTTGAACGTCTCGGCGGTGACGTAATAGATCTTGTCCTGCCCCGGCTTCATTCGGGCGAGGTAGTCCGCCAGCGACGCAGTCTCCTCGGCAGTATCGGTATGGGTCGAGGCGAAGCGAAGCAGTCCGGCGATTTTCTCCCGGTTGGCTGCGTCCTCGCCGACACCCTCCTTCAGTACGCGGCCAAACTCGCCCCAGAATTTCGCGTACTTGTCCTTTTCGTTTTCCGTCAGGCTCTCGAGCAGCGCCAACACCTTTTTGGTGCAGCCGCCGCGAATCGCCTCGATGTCCTTGGACTCCTGCAGGATCTCGCGCGAAATATTCAGCGGCAGGTCGTTCGAATCGACCACACCACGAACGAAGCGAAGATAGCCGGGAAGCAGCTGCTCCGCATCGTCCATGATGAAGACGCGGCGAACGTAGAGCTTGATGCCGTGACGGGTGTTGCGATCCCATAGGTCGAATGGCGCTCGCGCGGGAATATAGAGCAGCTGCGTGTATTCCTGACGACCCTCGACCCGCGCGTGAGTCCACGCCAGCGGATCGTCGAAGTCGTGGCCGACATGCTTGTAGAGTTCCTTGTACTGCTCGTCGCTGATCTCGCCCTTCGGGCGCGCCCAGAGGGCCGACGCCTGGTTGACTGTTTCCTCTTCCGTCGACTTTTCCTGCTTGCCGTCCTTCCATTCCTCCTTTTTCATGAGGATCGGCTGGGCGATGTGGTCGGAGTAGCGGCGGATGATCGTGCGCAGCCTCGCACCCGAGAGCAAGTCGTCCTGACCCTCGCGCAGGTGCAGCGTGACGACGGTGCCACGGCGAGGCCGGTCCACCATTTCGATTTCGAATTCACCGCCGCCGTCGGACTCCCAGCGTACGCCCTGTTCCGGTTGTTCGCCGGCGCGACGGGTCAGCACCGTCACCCTGTCGGCGACGATGAACGATGAATAGAATCCGACGCCAAACTGCCCGATCAGGTGGGCGTCCTTCTGCTGGTCGCCCGTGAGCTGGGCGAAGAACTCGCGCGTGCCGGACTTGGCGATGGTGCCGAGATTGGTGATCACTTCGTCGCGGGACATGCCCACGCCGTTGTCGGCCACGGTCAGCGTCCGGCCTGCGGCATCGTAGTCGACATGGATCGAGAGTTCAGGGTCGTCTTCGAACAGCGCGCTGTTGTGCAGCGCCTCGAAGCGCAGTTTGTCGCAGGCGTCGGAAGCGTTCGAGATGAGCTCCCGCAGGAAGATCTCCCGGTTCGAATACAGCGAGTGAATCATCAGCTGCAACAGCTGCTTGACCTCGGCCTGGAAGCCGAGCGTCTCGCGGCTGGCATGCGCGGTTTCAGTGACGGTCACGGTGGGACTCCAGTGGCAGGGTCGGCGACATCCAACCCGATAGGCCTCAATTCTAACGCGTGCCGCCGAGAGCCGTATCCGGCCTTCCCGGAGTGCGGCGGCACCTGCGCCAATGCTCAGAGGCGAACGATGATCTTGCCGCGGCCGTGACCGGTCTCCATGGCGGCCATGGCGTCCACGACCTCCTCCATCCCGATTGTCCGCTCCACATGCGGCCGCAGCGCACCCTCCCGTGCGAGTGCTGCTATTCGCTCAAATAACGGAGCCCCGGTCCTGACTACGATCGCGATTGCGCGTTGGTGCGAGGTCACGCGGGCGAAGATAGCTGCCATGAACGTGCCAACCGCGGCCGCAGCATCTCCGCCGGTGTTGATGTAACAGCCCGTCGCAGTGAGGACTCGCCGGGCAGCGATGAAGGACGAGGCGCCCGCGGCATCGAAGACGACGTCAAATCTATCGTCGCGGCGCGTAAAATCGTCGCGCGCGTAATCGACAACTTCGTCGGCGCCGAGGCCGCGCACGAACTCGACGTTGCCGACACTGCAGACACCGACGACGTGCGCACCAGCGTGCTTGGCGATCTGCACGGCGAAATGCCCGACACCGCCCGCAGCACCAGTGATGAGAACTCGCTGACCCGATGCGAGGCGTGCTTCATCACCTAGCGCCTGCAGGGCCGTTCCGGCCGCGATCGGCAACGCGGCCGCCAGCGCGTCCGTAACGTTTTCCGGCGTCGACGCGATGCGACTTGCCGCTGCGACAACGTATTCGGCCAGCGCCCCGTCACGCGGGAACGGCAGCAGCGAACCGAATACGCGCTCTCCAACATGATGCGAGATCGCGCCTCCTCCGACGCCGACGATTTCACCCGCGAAGTCGCAGCCGATTCCGCGTGGCGGCATCAGCAGCAAGGGTACGAAGCGGAGATGCCCGGCGCGAATCTTCCAATCGATGGGATTGAGGCTTGCCGCGCGCACGCGGATCTTGACCTCGCCTGCTGCAGGCGCAGGCTCGGCGACGTCCACCACGCGGAGCACCTCAGGTGGTCCGTACCGATCGTAGCGAAGGGCGCGCATCGCATTTCCTATGGAGGTCAAGCGCCGGCTGCTTCCGCACGCCGAGCCGCCTCACCGCGAGCATATCCTTATTCCGCGCCCCGAGCCGACGCTGGCGCATATGCCTTGTCAGAAGCGCTCCACCCATGGTCTCAACTCGATCTCCCAGGTCCAGGCGCTGCGTGGCTGACGGAGGATGTTCAGGTACGTAAGCGCGATCGCGTCGGGATCGAGCTGCGCGTCGGGCTTGCCCGGGTCCTCGCCGCGCCCGGCGCCACGGATCCCGCCGTCGATGACGAAATGCGCAACGTGGATCCCCTGCGGCGACAGCTCGCGAGCGAGGCTCTGGGCGAGTCCGCGCAATGCGAACTTGCCCATTGCAAACGGCGCCGACTGCGCGTATCCCTTCACGCTCGCCGACGCGCCCGTGAACAGAATCGCACCGTGCGCCTTCGGCAGCATCCGCAAGGCAGCTTGCTGTGCGACCAGAAATGCCCCGAACGCGGTGACCTGCCATGCGCGTTGAACCTGGGCCGGCTCGAGTTGGATGTAGGGTCCGCGCGTGCGCGCGCTGGCGTTGTAGATGACCACGTCCGGCGCACCGTGCTTGCGCTCAACGTCGGCGAACAACTGCCGCACTTGCGCCTCGTCCTGTGCGTCGCAGCCGAACGCGCGGGCCCCGGTTTCTGCGCACAACGACGCAAGCTTCGCGGTGTCGCGCGCGGCGACAGCGACGGCATAACCCTCTTTGCTGAGCAGCCGGGTAAGCGACGCACTCAATCCCTGACCGGCGCCAACAATCAGCGCGGACGCGTAGGGTGGCGATGCCATAGTCCTCTCCACTCCTCTCCTGTCCTGCATATTGAATACTGGCTGCGCCGATTATGGAAGCGGCGTCGTATCGAGGAGTTGGGTAATCGAGTTCCCAAGGTCGTTCAGCGTGGGCGACGTGGACGGCGGCCAGTCCCGCGTGTTGATGACGTACGCCCAATCGACCCCATCGCCACGGGAAATCGCGAGCGACGACGCGCCCGGCGTGCTGCCGCTACGAGCATAGCCCGGTGCGCGCGGACCGTTCCCCCAGACCGCGTGGCGATGAATGAACTGGGTCAGCGCATGGGCCGAAGCTCCCAAACCATCGTTGGGGTCGCCTACTTCGTTGATTTCGCCGTCGCCGCCATAGACTGCCGGCACCAGCAGCGGCGAACTCAGGTCGAGCGGGCTCAGCCCGAGGCCCTGATCCTCGCAGATCGCTTCGTTGTTGGTACGTTGCGCCGCCCGGGTGGAAATGACCTGAACCTCGCCGATACCGCCGGGCTGCAGCACCTTCGTTTTCACGTAATCGAAATACTTCATACCCGTGACGTGCTCGACCATCGCCCCGGCCAGAAGGTAGCCGTAGTTCGAGTACTTGTAGTTGGTGCCGGGTGCGAAATCGAGCATCCTTCCGTACATGTAGCGCGCCACGTCAAGCTTCGACACGGGTGGCGCGCCGAGAGCAAGAGCGATCGTGCGCATGTTGTAGGTCGGGTCGAAACCCGAACCGGTCGCGGTATCGTCGTAACCCCCGGTGTGATCGAGAAGTTGCTGAATGGTGATGGTGTCGCTGCGCGGATCGGCCGGGTTCGAAAAGCCAAGCAACGGATAGACCGTCGTATTGGTGGTGAGCTTATCGGCATCGTAGAGCGCCTGGACCGCGGCTGCCAGGAACATCTTGCTGCAGCTCGCCAGCAGGAAACGATCGGACGGCTGCGTGCTGCGATAACCCGGCTCGGCCCACGTATATGCGCGCGAGAACTTGGTCACGCCATTCTTGCCGATCGCCAATTGGGCCGCGCGGACCCCGTTGGCCTGCATGAACGTCTGCATCGCGTGGTCGAACCCCGCAAGCGCAGGAACCGCCGTACCGGTGACCGTCCATTCGCGGTTCGACGGGATGTCTTGTTTGGCGAAGATGGCCGCATAGACAGGCGCATTGGTGGTGCCACCGCCTTGGGTGCAGATCGGATAGAAACCGTTGGCGACTTGCCGGTTGAACTCGGCCTGGTAGTCCGCTCCGCTCATGCCGTGCCGCGCTACCCACTGGCCGACCACGTCGTCCTTGAACACCGAGCAGTACATGACATCGCCCGAGACAGCCACATAGCCCGGCCGATATCCGGCTAGCTGATATCCGGGCAGCTGCGTCTCGGCATTGAAAACGACCTGGTAACTCGCGCCCGTGTCGGACGGATGCGCATGCCACTTCACATAGCCGGGGTTCGGGTGCCATACCGCCGCATATCGTCGATCGGTCGCCGTCCCATAGATTGCAACCGAACGCAGGATCATCTTGCCCGCCGCCGCCACCGCGTTCTCGTTCTGGAAGGTACCTGCATTCGCGGCAGGACCACTCGGCATGCCGTGCCGCGCAAACCAGGGCCCGGTAATGCCCTGCTCGAAGACCGCGGCAAAGATCGCGTTGCTGAACGTTCCGGTGGCTGTGACGAGGACCGGAACATAGCCCTTTGCTGTCCAGGTGTTGAAGAACGATTGATAGCCGTTGCTGTCGACGCCGTGCACCGCGACCCAGGCTGCGCCGCCGCGTTGTACCCAAACCGCTGCGTAGAGCGGGCTGCCGGAGTCGCCGTAGACGCTGAGCGAGATCATCCGGTATCCCTGCGCCACCAGATTGTTGAAGTTCGTCTGATGCTGGGCGCCGGTGACGCCGTGGTAGGCCTGAAACATGGGCACCTCCTGCTTTGTAGAATCACAGAAACGGACTGAATCGGGTGTAGCAAGGCTGGCGCGAGCCCACCCCCGCTACTGCGTCGGCAATTTCCTCGCGGTGCCTATCCAGAGTTCCATGCCAAATCCTTCGCGGGTGAGGTCGACCAGCTTCCCCCGCACCTCCACCGAGCTCCCGAGCAGGCTCGCAATCCGCGACTTGAGGCCATCCTCGTAGACCGGGAGGACGCCGCTGCTCGTCTTCAGTTCAAAGGTGAGCGCGGGTCGTCCACCCGGACCGCTGGCGACATTGCGCTGGGCGAGTCGGCCGCGCCAGGTTTGCTCCGGTTCCGGCCTGGCGCGATACCACTCCGCGTCATCGAAGACCGACATCACGGCCGCATCGCGATCTTGTGCGCAAGCCGTATTGACTAAAAGGCCAGCCGCCATCGCGAGCGCAGCGAAACCACAAAGCCATCGCGGCGAACATGGCGGCCAGGCCTTAGCGCAGGCGTACATGCGCTGCCCAATAGACCGTTTGCGGCGCAGTGACATGAAACGCAACGATGCGCAATGTCCAGGTACCGTTCGCCACCGCGCCTGTGGCGCGCGCCCGCTCGAACACGCTCGGACCGGAAAAACTTGTCGCAACGACTCGTCCGGTCGGATCGACGAGATAAAGATCCACATCGTTGTGAGTCGAGGACTCCGGCCACCACAGCGCGCCGTCGAAGGTATTGCTCGAAGCGCCGCTGATCCCGATCGGAATGTTGATTGTCTGGCCGGCATTGATCGACACCTTGCCCCACCATGCCCAGCCGTCGGTAGGCAGTCGAACCTTGCCTGCTCCGCTGGTGTTGTCGAAGCCAAACGGCTGTTGCCCCGACAAGATGAGTTGCGCATACACCTGTCCGGGATCGATGCTGAAGCTGGTCCCTCGCAACCAATTGCGCAGCAGCGCCGCCGCGCCCGCGCCGTAGGGCGTGGCGCCACTCGTTCCGGTGAATACTTGCGTTGCCGTATCGGACGCGTTGCTTGCCGACACCGTATTGGTTGGCGTCTGAATATCGGGCTTGTAGCGGCCGTCGGGTGTCGGGCCTCGGCTCTGGCTGGCTATCTGACCGAGCGTCTGCACATCGAAATTGCCGACGCCGATGACGCGCCGCGCGTTGGCCGGCGTGTTCACTGTGCCGACGGCTGGTCCGTTGTTGCCGTTCGCTGCGATGACCACTGCACCCGCGTCGAACGCGGCATCGCCGGCGGCTGAGATGCTGCTATTCTGATCGCCGTTACCCTGCATCTCGGCAACGATGACGCGATCTGACACGAGGATCGCTTCCTGAAAGCCGCGCAGGACCGCCGTCTGGTTCAAGCCGCCGTTGCACCCGCCGCCCGCGTTGAAGGACGTCGGATACACCTTGAAACTGTCGAGCGTGATACCGGTGACGCCGCGCGATGCATTGCCCAAATTGCCGTTGCCGGTAATGATCGCAGCCGTCGACGTGCCGTGGTTCCAGCAGTCGTCGTTGGGATTCAGTGATGTTCCGATCGTGCAATTGCTGCCACCGTTGACGCAGTCGAAGCGAAACGCGATATGCGACGGACCGTTGAACAACGTGTGGCTGAAGCGAAGGCCCGTGTCGAGCAGGCCGATCCAACCGCCCGTCTGTCCGAGATTGAAGTAGGGGTCGCTGACGATCACCGCGCGTCCATCGGAAATGTTGTTGCCGGGTGGCACTTCGCCGGAAACCTCGGGCTCAACGTACGCCACTTCGTCGCTTTGAAGAAGTAGAGGTACCGCGGCGACGGGCATCCTGGCAGCGAACGCGTCGATGATCCAGAAACTCTCCCCGAGCTCGATGCGACGCGGCTCGATCCTGACCTGCGCGTCGGCGAGACGACGATTGAACTGCTCGAGGAATTGACGATGGCGCGCTGCGCGGCTCTTTGCGATTTCGTCCGCTCGATTGAGTGCCTGCGTCCGCACGGCGCGATTGGTCGCGGAGTCCCGCTGCTCGACGAGAGCCGGCTCGGGAAAACGCGGGAGCCGCGTATCGGTATCGTCGCGCAGGCGAACGATGACCGACTCCACGGCAGCCGGCCGCTCTTCCATCCAGCGCTTCAGCAATGGATGGATGCGCTCAGCCGGTTTGGGTGAAACTGCGTCGACGATGTTCTTCGGCGCGATCGGCCCCGCGCCAACTGCGTTCGCCGGCAACGGCTCCGCAGCGTACTTGACCACCCGTCCCTCTTCGATGAGGGCGCTGTAGACACGACCGAATGGGTCTTCGCTATCGCGCGCACGTCCCTCGGGCCACGAATCGACCGCCACGGAAGCGCAACCCGCGGCCAGTACGGCGAACAACGCGACGACGGATACTCGAGAAGCGACGACCGCACGTGAGATGGCCATGGACAAACCCTTTTCGGCAGTGGCGAAGACCCACGCCGAACACGTTACGGGTGCAGCGAAGCAACGTCGACGGAAAATTCACGCAGGCTCGTACGAAAATTCGTCGAGCAATGCGTATCGCAGAGTTCAGCCGTTCCCGGTCTCGCGCGCCGCCCCCCATTCAGGTTCGAAGACGATGGTCACGGAGCGAGGCCGCCGGTCGGTGCGGGCGGCACCGTCCGACCCTGGCCCAACCATGGGACCGCGAACGATACTGTAGAGGATCGGACGGTATACCCGCGCCTGACCCCGGCTGGTAGCGCCAGCGCACATGCGGTTCTCGCTCGGTGGAAAGAGCTGCTCGTCGAGGGCCTGGAGGAAGTGGGAGTCGAGCTCGCGGCGCCAGGGGGCCTCGGTTCCGTTGACGGCACGCAACAGGTCGCCCCACGTCCGCTTGCCGGTTCCGCCGGCCAAGTCGAACAACGACATCGTGTAGCCAGAGGTGCCGTTGGGTCCCGACATCACCCGCGCACTCTCGGGGATGCCTGTCGTGATGTCATCGGACTCCGACAACGAGAGCACCAGGCGATGGCACGGGTAGTATGTCGAGGCCGACCCCGAACGACGGAACGCATCGGCAATGGCGCGAGCCGCCGCCCCCAACTGGTCCGACGCGATTTCCGGCGCCAGCGCCCCTCGGCGCCAGTCGTCGGACATCTCCCACGTCCGCCGGCATAGCGAGTCGAGGAAGTCACGGATCTTGTCGGCATCGGCGGGCACGCCCTGAAGGTCAGCAAGGGGGCTCGGTGAGGCTTCGCCGGCGCTGAACAAGCAGATGACAGAACGCGCCTCGCCGCGGTCGAAACGGGTGTACAGGCCGGTCTCGAAGAGGCACCAGTCCCAATTCTTCGATGGCGCCGTGAACAGCAGCATGAGCAGGTGGCTCTTGGCCAGGACGCTGCGGATCTCGCGCCTCCAATCCATGCCCGCCGTGATGTCGACGCCGGACACGAAGCAGTTGATGAGGCCCGGGTTGAGGTCCTGCATGACGTTCTTCACCTCCACCGCAAGTTCGTGATCCTCGTGCTTGTGGCTGATGAACACCGTGAACACGTCGTTAGCTATGGTCACCGTTCCGCCCTCCTCGTTGCACGCCGGCCAGGTCTCGCGCTCCGGACGCAGTGGTGCGACGTTCCCCGCCCGACCCCTCCTGCCGAGAAAACGGTTGTACTACCCGCGTCCCGGGCGAGGACCGCCATATCATATCGCTGCCGCTGCGGTGGACACGATTCGTTGGCAGGCTCGCCCCTTCAAAGCACGGCATTCGCGTTGCCGACGTCGGCTGTCAAAATAGCGCAGAATTCAGTTTTTACAACAACCAGAACCAGGAGCGCTCCTGATGGCCCAGACTCGCCCAAGCATTGCCGACAAGCGGCGCGCGTTTCGACAGCTGCACGAGGCCGGCTGCTTCGTCATTCCAAATCCGTGGGACGTGGGAAGTGCCCGTTATCTGCAAAGTCTTGGTTTCAAGGCGCTCGCCACCACGAGTTCCGGCTTCGCCTGGTCGCAGGGCCGTCCCGACGGTGGTATTTCGCGCGACATGGCGCTTGCGCATCTGCAAAGCATGGTCGCGGCGACCGAGTTACCAGTGAATGCTGACTTCGAAAGCGGCTTCGCGCTCGATGCGCCCGGGGTGGCGGAGAGTGTACGCCTCGCGGTCGAAACCGGTGTCGCGGGATTGTCGATAGAAGATTCGACCGGCGACGCGACCAAGCCTCTTTATGATCTCAGCGAAGCGATCGAGCGGATCCGCGCAGCGCGGCGTGCCGTGGACAAAGCCGGAGGTGACACGCTTCTTATCGGACGCGCCGAATGCTTTCTCGTCGGCCGACCCGATCTCGATGAAACGATTGGAAGGCTCAAGGCCTACGCACAGGCGGGGGCCGATTGCCTGTACGCCCCGGGCATACGCACCCGCGATCAAATCGCGGCGGTGGTCGGCGCCGTCGCGCCGAAACCGTTCAACCTTCTCGTAGGGTCGGCGAGCGAGCTCACGATGCAGGACATCGCCTCCCTTGGAGTGCGGCGAGTCAGCGTCGGCGGCGCGCTCGCGCGCTCGGCCTGGGGTGGATTCATGCGGGCGGCCCGGTTGATTGCCGAGCAAGGCAAGTTCGATGAGTTCGCCAGCGCAGCTTCAGGCACTGAACTCAATGCGCTGATGTCGCGATGAACAGCGACACCTGTGATCTTTGCGGCGCTCGCAGGATTTCTCAGAGCTTGTTGGCGTAATCCTTCTGCACCTGCTTCAGGCGCTCGTGCGAGCCGAGGAACGCATGCTTCGACATGTCTGCCGAATACCTGCTCGCCGGCGGATGCTTGCCCACGGCTTCCGCGAGAGCGCGAATGTGATGCGGTCCGGCGCCGCAACACACACCGAGGTAGCGTATATCCAGCGCAAGGGCTTCGCGTCCGAAGTCCGCAAGTTCGAATCGATTGCAGACGAATGGATCCAACGCCGTCGGGAACGGCCGGGCGCCCCATTCGCCGTGCCAGTGGCTATCGCGCAGGGACTGGAACGATGGTTCGCTGCTGCTGGTGCGATACGGGACCGGCAACGCCGCCATCGGCGACTTGATCGCTGCGCGGATCTCGCGCAGCAGAGGCAGCATCGTCGCCGGACCGCGAATGCAATTCAAGCCGACCACGTCGGCGCCGGCATCGGCCAAACGCTTGCAAGCATCACCCACGGTCCAACGCTCGCGCGTGACATCGGCCTGGTGCATGGCCAGCGTGATCACCGCGACCTGACCGGCGCGCTTGATGACGTCGAGGGCGATCATCGCCTCCTGGGCATAGGAAAATGTTTCTCCGACCACGTAGTCGACACCGGCGTCCACCGCCCAGCCGACCTGTTCCTCGAACATCGCGCGCACGGTCTGGTGTGACGCCACATCGGCCGGGTCGTAGATGTTCGTATTGCAGATGTCGCCCGCGAATAGAGCACCGGTTTCCGACGCGACCGACTTGGCAATCTCGAGCGCGTGCCGATTGATCGGCTCGAGGTCACCTTCGCGCCCGATCACCCGGAGCTTCTCGCGATGCGCATAGTACGTCAGCGCCTCGACGACGTCCGAGCCTGCGTGGACGAAATCGCGATGCAGTTGACGCACGACCTCGGGATGCTCGAGTACGACCTCGGGGACGAAGGCACCGGCCTGAAGGTACCCTCGGCGTTCGAGCTCGAAGACGTAACCCTCGGCACAGATCACCGGCCCCGTATCGAGCCGTTGCAGCAGTGACAGTCGTTGCGCGTTCCGATCGGTCATGGCGCTTGTGCGAGACGATGTAATAAGGCAGCCTACTATCTCATTTTTGGCGGAGCGTGACCAGCCGCACGGCGTGCAATCGTCGACGCAGCGACGCATCGGAACCAAGGACCATCGAATCAGATCGTGGAGACGTTGGCATTCATCGTGCATAACCTGCCGATCATCGGCGAGCGCACGCTCGAGCACATCTCGATCGTCGGAGTCGCCGTCGGGGTCGCGATCCTCACCGGTGTTCCCCTGGGTATTGCGATAACCCAAAGCCAGCGCACTGCCGATACCGTCCTCTATCTCGGGTCCATCGTGATGACGATTCCCTCGATCGCGTTGTTCGGCGTGCTCATTCCGCTGCTTTCGAAGTTCCATCAAGGCATCGGCTATCTCCCCGCGGTCATTGCCGCGATGCTCTATGCGCAATTGCCGATCATCCGCAATACCTACACCGCGATTCGCAACGTCGATCCGGCACTGCGCTCGGCGGCGATCGGCATGGGGATGTCGACGCGACAGCGCCTCGCGCGCGTCGAGATCCCGATCGCGCTGCCGCTGATCATTGCCGGCATCCGCGTCGCGGTGGTCATCAACATAGGCGTGACAGCGATTGCCGCGTACATCGGCGCAGGCGGACTCGGCACATTCATCAGTCGTGGCATTTCGCAGACCGACGTCCGGCAACTGATCACCGGGGCTCTGGCGCTGGGCCTGCTCGCGATCGCCTCCGACTATTCGCTGCTCTGGCTGCAGCACCGTCTCACTCCCAAGGGACATCTGTCCCTCGGCGCCGCATGAGACTGCGCGCGTGATCCGCCTCGACGCGCTGACCAAGACCTATCCGTCGCCACAGGGGCAAGTCACCGCGGTCGACCACATCAGCCTCGAGGTCGGCGCCGGGGAGACCTGCGTACTGCTCGGTCCTTCAGGCTGCGGCAAGACGACCACGTTGCGAATGATCAACCGCCTCGTCACGCCAACGTCGGGCAAGGTGTTCATCGGCGGCACCGACACCGACACGATGGATCCTGTCGCGTTGCGGCGGACGATCGGCTACGTGATCCAGCAGATCGGTTTGTTTCCGAACATGACCGTCGGTGAAAATGTCAGCGTCGTACCGCGTCTGCTCGGCTGGAACGCCGGGCGGATCCGCCGGCGTGCCGAAGAGCTGCTTGCCTTGCTGGCGCTCGACCCCGCACAGTTTTTCGACCGCTATCCAAGCGAGCTCTCCGGTGGCCAGGCTCAGCGCGTCGGGGTCGCGCGTGCGCTCGCCGCGGACCCACCGGTCCTGCTGATGGATGAGCCCTTCGGCGCACTCGACCCGGTCAACCGCGAGCAGATCCAGGATGAATTCCTGCGCATGCAACAATCGCTGCGCAAGACGATCCTTTTCGTGAGTCACGACATCGACGAGGCGGTGAAGATGGCTGATCGCATCGCGATCTTTCACGCCGGTCAGGTCGCGCAGTACGCCGCACCCGACGAACTGCTGGCGCGGCCTGCCAACGAGTTTGTCGCGAGCTTCGTCGGCAGCGATCGCACGCTCAAGCGTTTGCGGCGGATACTCGTGGCCGAGGTGATGATCGCGGCCAACGGAGCGGTCGATGCCGGCGCCTTCGCGGTACGGACGAGCGACGACCTGCGGCGTGTCGCGTCGCTCTTTCTGGAGCACGGTGTCGACACATTGGCATGCCTCGACAGCGACGAGCGCGTCGTCGGGCGGATCACGCGCGTTGCCGTTGCCGCTCGCCTTGCCGGGTCTTCCGACTCATGACATTAGCACTGGCACGGCCATCGCGGCGTTCGCTGATGCCCTATGCCGTCCTGGGCGCCATCGCGCTGGCGATCACAGCGGCGCTGATCGTGAGTGGATTGTGGGCCGACATGCTGCGCTATCGCAAGGACGTGGCGTATCTCATCAAGCAGCATCTGATGCTCGTCGGCATCTCCGGATCGCTGGCGATCGTCTCCGGCGTCGCGATCGGCATCTGGCTGTCACGACCGTGGATGGCGCGCTATGCGGAAGGAGCTATCCAGGTCGTGAATATGGCAACCTCGATTCCGACGCTCGCGAAACTCGCCCTGATGATGAGCCTGCTCGGCATCGGTGCGTTGCCGGCGATCGTTGCGCTGTGGATCGCCACCCTGCTCCCGATCATCCGCAACACGTACGGCGGCGTTCGCGCCGTGCCGACCGAAATCGTGGACGCGGCTCGAGGCATGGGCATGGGACCGCGGGAAATCCTGAAACGCGTCGAATTGCCCAACGCACTGTTCGTGATGGTCGCCGGGATACGCACGGCGATGGCGGTCAACGTCGGCACTGCGCCGATCGCTTTTCTGATCGGCGGAGGAGGCCTGGGTGAACTCATCTTCACCGGCATCGACCTGCAGGAACCGGCGATGATGCTGGCGGGTGCAATCCCGACCGCATTGCTTGCGGTCGCCGTGGATTTTTTGTTCGGGCAGGCGCAGTATTGGCTCGTGCCACGCGGGGTCAATCCGCTGCGCAACGCATAACGTCGACTTTGGAGGAAACAGGCATGAACAAGGTGATTCGCGTCGCTGTGGCTACCCTGCTCGCGCTTGCGCTGGGCGCGGTGGGAGCCGCGAGCGCGCAAACGATCGTGGTCGGTGGCAAAGCCTTCACCGAGCAGCAGATCATGACCGCGATGACCGTCGAGCTGCTCAAGGCCAAGGGGTTCACGCCCGATCGCAAGGCGGGAATGGGCAGCGCCGCGGTACGCGCCGCGCTCGAGAACGGTCAGATCGACGTCTACTGGGAATACACCGGCACCGGGTTGACCGTCTACAACAAGATCAACGATAAGTTCGCAAGCGCCGAAGATGCGTACAAGCGGCTCAAGGAAGTCGACGCCGCCAAGGGCATCGTCTGGCTCGACATGTCGCCGGTGAACAATACCTACGCGTTCGCGATGAACAAGGACGATGCGCAGAAACGTGGGCTGGTAACGATGAGCGATCTGGCCAAGGCCATCAACGGCGGGACCAAGCTCACGTTCGCATCGAATGCGGAATTCTATGCGCGCCCCGACGGCCTGCCCGGCTGGCAAAGCGCGTATGGGTTCGAATTCGACCGCGACAACGTCAAGCGCATGGACACCGGCCTCACCTACTCCGCGCTCAAGGAGCGCCAGGTCGACACGGCAGTGGTATTCGCCACCGACGGGCGCATCCCCGCGTTCAACTTCGTCGTGCTGAAGGATGACAAGAACTACGCGCCGCCTTACAACATGACGCCCGTAGTGCGCAAAGAGATTCTCGACAAAAATCCCAAGCTCGCCGAGCCGCTCAATGCGCTTGCCGGGAAGCTCACCAACGAGAACATGGCGCGGCTCAACGCGAGCGTCGACGTCGACAAGAAGACCGTCGAAGACGTCGCACACGGCTTCCTCAAGGAGCAGGGACTGATCTGAGCGTTTGACCGCGATGACCGAGCGCAACCGTGCGACGGCGGCGAATCGAGCGGCCGTTCCGGCCTTCGCGCGCACGCTGGCGTACGACGAGCTTCCCGCCGACGTCGTCGCTCAAGCGAAGCGCTGCCTGCTCGACCTGATCGGCGTCGCCGCGGGCGGCTCGCGCACGCCGGGTGCGGCGATCGTCGCTCATTACGTCGCGACGCAGCTGGGTGGCCGTGCCCGCATTCTCTTCGACGGCCGCGGTGCCGGGATCGCCGGTGCGGCCTTCGCCGGCGCGTCGACCATCGACGCACTCGATGGTCACGACGGACATGCGCTGACCAAGGGGCACGCCGGAGCAGCCGTGTTGCCAGCGCTGCTTGCGTATGTCGACGGCGGGGTCGCACCGGCCATCGATGGCAGAGAGTTTTTAACCTGCTTGGTCCTTGGCTACGAGATTGCCACCCGCGCCGGCATTGCGCTGCACGCGACCGTGTCCGACTATCATTGCTCGGGATCGTGGAATGCGTTGGCGTGCGCCTTGGTCGGCGGCCGGCTGCTCGGCTTCGACGACGCCCGGATGCGGCATGCACTGGGCATCGCGGAATATTTCGGCCCGCGCGGGCAGATCCTGCGCGTCTGCGACCATCCGACCATGGTGAAAGATGGGACGGGCTGGGGCGCGCAGGTCGGCGTCACGGCAGCGCTGCTTGCGCGCGACGGCTTCACTGGCGCACCCGCGTTGACGGTCGAAGGGGGCACCGTGGAAGCGCATTGGAGCGATCTTGGCACTCGCTGGCTCATACGCGAGCAATATTTCAAAGCGTATCCGGTATGCCGGTGGGCGCAGCCGGCAATCGAAGCGGCACTCGCGTTGCAACGCAGCCACGCGTTCACGGCAACGGACATCACCGCCCTCGTGATCGAGAGCTTTCGCGAGGCGATCGACCTCGGCTCGCAGTGTCCTCATCCTGCGACCACCGATGAGGCGCAGTACAGCCTGCGCTATGCGGTCGCCGCCGCACTGGTGTTCGGTTGCCTGGGCGCGACCGAACTCGGCGTCACGCGAATCACCGATCCGCGCGTCGCGCGGTTGATCGCCGCGACCAGCCTCAGCGAAGATCTGGATTTCTCGCACCGCTTTCCCGCCGAGCGCTGGGCACGCGTGCGCGTGACGCTGGCCGATGGCAGAACGCTCATCTCGGAGCCGGCGTCCGCCCGCGGAAGCCCGGAGAATCCACTGCCCGATGCTGAGCTGCGGGGAAAGTATCGCGAGCTTGCCACGCCGGTGCTTGGGCGCGAACGCGCCACGGCGATCGAAACGGCCGTCGACACAATCACGGCCGACCCGGCGGCACTTCGTGTGCTGATCGAAGCGCTGCTCGCTCCGGTCGACGAGGCGCGGCCCACGGGTCAGGTGAGTGTCGTCGTCGGAACGACGTCGTAGCCTTCGGCCGCCGCTGATACGCACAGCGCTTGCCACACGTCGCGCGCGAAACTGCGCGCGACCATGACCACGAATGCATCGGCGCCGCGCCGATGGAGCAGCGCCCCGACGTGCCCGAGCAGGCTTTGCGCGCAATGGTCCACCGGGAACGCGCTGGTGTGAAAATCGAGCGGGCAGCGCCGGGCAAGCAGCGCGTCCGCGCCGCGGCCGACGATGGAGAAAGCGACGCGGGCCGCGGACACGTCGAACAACGCTCCGCCCGCTGCGTTGATCGCGCCGCGCTGAGCGGCGAAATCGAATCGGGCTGGCTCCCCTCGCGCGACGAGCAGCCACGATTCGGGGCCGAGCCAGAATGCGGTCATCGAATCGCCGCGTGCCGTCGTGTTCGCCTGGCTTGGCAAGTCGACCGCGAAGATGCGCCGCGCTTCGGCGGCGAGCGCCGGGCGCGCGCAGTTGCCCTGGACGTTCCACGCACCACTCATCGTCACCATGCCGAGTTGGAGGCGCGCGTTGCCCACGCCGTAGCGGCCAGGCGCGGTTGAGCCGACGTCGGTGCACGATTCAGCCACGCAAACGCACTCCATCGGGATCGATGAAACAGGGCGGTCCGACGCGCACCTCAACCTGCGCTGCGGCGAGCGGTGATACCGCCCAGAGCGTTTCGCCGTGACGCGCGTGGCCGCCCGCGAGCAGCCCCAACGCAATCGACGCGTCGAGGTTCGGACTCCAGCACCATGAACTCACATGCCCCTCGATGGGGTTCGGTGGAGCGCGCCCCGGATCACGGACCAGCTTGGCGCCGCGCGGGATCGTGCCGCCTGATCGCGGCGAGTCCGACGAGATGCCAGCGATCGCCCGCCGTGAGTCCAGGTCGTGCGAGAAGAGGTTTGCCGACGCACCACTTGCCGGCGTTGACGAGCGCGCCCATCCCGAGGTCGTCGGCGGTGGTTCGCCCGTCTGCTTCCGCGCCCACGACGACGTGGCCTTTCTCGATGCGCAGCGTGCTCATCGCCTCCGTGCCATAGGGCATGATGCCGGACGCTGCACCGGCGGCGAGCAGCGCTTCCCACATTGCCTGACCTCGATCAGCGGGAACGTGGATTTCGTAGGCGAGCTCGCCCGAGTAGCTGATGCGAAACAGCCTTGCTGAAACCGGGCCGCTCTCCGTCTGCAGGTCACACTCGCGCAACGCGAGGAACGGAAACGCGTCGTTGCCGACGTCGATGCCGACGACCCGCGCCAGCACTTCGCGCGAACGCGGACCGGAGAGCGCAGCGGCTGCCCATTGATCGGTCACCGACGTGACGTAAACTTCCAGCTCGGGCCAGTCGATCTGTAGAAGCGCCTCGAGATGCTGCAGCACACGGGCCGCGTTGGCCGTCGTCGTCGTCATCAGATAGTGAGTTGCCCCGAGACGCGACGTCGTTCCGTCGTCGAGGACAATGCCATCGTCGCGCAGCATGATGCCGTAGCGGCAACGGCCGACGGCGAGCGTGTCCCAGCGGTTCGCGTAAACGCGATTGAGGAACTCGGCGACATCGCGCCCCTGCAACTCGATCTTGCCGAGCGTTGAGACATCGACCAGCCCGACGTGCGTGCGGACGTTCTTCGCTTCGCGGTGGGCGGCGTCATCGGCCGACTCGCCCGCCTGCGGATAGGAGTGCGGGCGCCGCCACAGTCCCGCATTGACGAAGCGCGCGCCGTGCTCGACGTGCCAGTCGTGCATCGACGAATAGCGTGTCGGCTCGACGTGCGAGCCGACGTCTCGGCCGGCAATCGCGCCCAATGTCACCGGCGTATACGGTGGGCGAAATGTCGTGGTACCTACTTCAGGTACGGACCGACCGAGCGCTTCGGCCAGCAGCGCCAGGCCCGTGATGTTCGCGAGCTTGCCCTGGTCGGTACCCATCCCGAGCGTTGTATAGCGCTTCAGATGCTCGACGGAGGTGTAACCTTCGCGCGCAGCAAGCGCGATGTCGGCGGTGGTGACATCGTTCTGCGGGTCGACGAAGCACTTCGCGCTCCGGTGCGGCGTGGCAACCGCCCACAGCGGCACCAGTGGGCCGCAAACGTTCGGCATCGCTTGCGGCGGTTCGAGATCGTCTCGCCTTCGACCCCCCGACTGCTCGGCTGCGGCGCAACCCGCGGCATGGCCGTCGGCAAGCACGTCGCTCAGGTCGAACCGCCCCGCTGCGGCCCCGGCAACCACGACCGGCAGCGGCGAGGCGCCAGGAACGAATGTCGCCAGCGCGGCATCGTACTGGAGCGCGCCGCGCCCCTGCGAGAACAGGTGCACGGCCGGATTCCAGCCACCGGACACGCACACGAAGTCGCAGGCGATACGCTGCGGGCGGCCACTGGCTGCAGGCAAGACATCGACAGCGGCCACACGTTGCCGCCCGCTCGCGGCAACAACGACCTGACCGGTCATGATTGGCAGCCCATCGGCGCGCGCCCGGCTCGGCATCGTGCCGGTGAGTTGCACGTCGGCGCGCGAATCGACGATCGCGGCAACCTCGACGCCGACGCGCTGCAGGTCGAGCGCGCAAGCATAGGCACTGTCGTTGTTGGTGAAGACGACGGCGCGCGCTCCCGGCTTGACGGCGTACCGATTGATATACGTGCGAGCCGCGCTGGCGAGCAGCGTTCCGGGCAGATCGTTGTTGGCATACGCGATGCCGCGTTCGATGGCGCCACTTGCGAGCACGACTGTTTTGGCGCGGATTTTCCACAGCCGCTGGCGCGGCGCGGTCGCGGCAGGCGGGTCGAGCCCGGCACGCTCGACAAGGCCAACGAGATTGCCGTCGTAGTAACCGAATGCCGTGGTACGCCGAAGGAGCATTGCCTCGGCACGACTTTCGAGTTCGCGCACGGTGTCCGCGACCCATCCGGCCGCGGGCGCGCCATCGATCGTCACATCATCGCCGACGAGGCTGCCGCCGAGCGTCGCGTTCTGATCACAAATGATCACGCGCGCGCCGGAATGCGCCGCATTCCGCGCTGCCGCGAGTCCAGCCGGCCCGGCACCGACGATCAGCACGTCGCAGTGCGCGTAGCGATGCTCGTAGACGTCGGGATCGGGCTCGATCGCCGCGCGACCCATGCCCGCGATGCGGCGAATCCAGTGCTCGTAGCGCAACCACCACCGCGGTGTCGCCGGCCACATGAACGTCTTGTAGTAGAAACCGGCCGGCAACAACATCGACAGGATATCGGTGACAGCCCCTACATCGAGTCGGAGCGATGGCCAGCGGTTCTGACTCGATGCGACGAGACCATCGTGCAGTTCGACCAGCGTCGCCCGCACGTTGGGCTCGGTACGGGAGCCCCGGCCGAGTTGCACCAGCGCGTTCGGCTCCTCGACGCCGGCGGAGACGATGCCACGCGGGCGGTGATACTTGAAGCTGCGGCCGACGAGGTGCACCCCGTTTGCGAGCAACGCCGATGCGAGCGAATCCCCGTCGAATCCCTGGTACGCGCTGCCATCGAACTCGAAGCGCAGCGGTCGCGATCGATCGACAATGCCGCCCGCGGGCAGGCGGAACGCCTGCGTCACGGCACGTCTCCTGAAAGCGTCTCGTCGGGTTTCGCGCTGGCGCTGATGTCGTGCGTGCGCGTATCGCGCCGCAGCTTGAACCACTGCCGGCAACCGGCACCGTGCAGCCACCATTCGTCGTGCGGGCCACGGGGATTGTCGCGCAGGTACACGTAATCGAACCACTCCGCAGCCGGCGCTTGTGGCGCAGGACGGCGCTTGGTCGCGTCGCCGCCGTAAGTGAACTCGATCTGATCGCGGGGCCCGCACCACGGGCAAGGAATCAGCAGCATGATTCGATTGCCACAAGTCCCGTGCGCGCCGCCAACCAACCGTTAGTATCAATGCGCCCACGCATACGGCCCCGCTCCCTTCTCGTCGATCATTCGCCCTTCGGCAAAGCGTTCGAGAGTAAACGCCGCGTTGAGGGGATGCGGCTCGTCGCGAGCGATGGTGTAGGCGTGCAGCCAGCCAGACGCCGGCGTCGCCTTGAACCCGCCGTAGCACCAGCCGCCGGTCATGGTCAGTCCTTTCACCGGAAGCCTGGCAATGATCGGACTGCCGTCCATCGTCATGTCCACCACACCGCCCCAGGTTCGCATCACCTTCAGGCGACCGAAGCTTGGGAACAACGCAAGGCATGCGCTCACCGCGTGTTCGACCGCGGGCAGGTTTCCTCGCTGCGCGTATGAATTGTAGAAATCGAGGTCGCCGCCCATCACCAGTTCGCCTCTGTCCGACTGGCTGATATAAAAGTGGACTGCACCCGAGGTCACGACCGTGTCGAGCACCGGCTTGATCGGCTCCGTTACCATGGCCTGCAGCACGTGCGATTCGATGGGCAGCCGCAATCCGGCCATTGCCGCGACGTGGCCGGAATGACCGGCGACCGCGAGCCCCAGCTTCGATGTCGCAATGAATCCGTGCGACGTGTCGACACCGACGACCGCGCCGTTTTCGATGCGGATCCCAGAGACTTCGCAATTCTGCAGGATGTCCACACCGCATGCGTCCGCAGCGCGCGCGTAACCCCACGCCACGGCGTCATGCCGAACCGTGCCACCGCGCGGCTGGAGCAAACCGCCCATGATCGGAAATCGCGCGTCGAGCGAGCAATCGAGATTGGGGATCCACGCTGCGATCTGCTCGCGGGAGAGAAAGCGTGCATCGATGCCATTGAGACGCATCGCGTTGCCGCGGCGCATCGCCGCATCGGTGTCGGCGGGCGAATGGACGAGGTTGAGCACGCCACGCGCGCTGTACATCACATTGAAGTTGAGCTCCATCGACAAGCCCTCCCACAGCTTCAGCGAGAATTCATAGAAGTGCGCGTTCGGATCGAGGTGATAGTTGGAGCGGACGATCGTCGTGTTGCGTCCGGTATTGCCACCGCCGAGCCAGCCCTTTTCGATCACGGCGATATTGGTGAGGCCATGCTCCTTCGCAAGATAGTAGGCAGTGGCAAGGCCGTGACCGCCGCCGCCGACGATGACCACGTCGTAGCGCCGTTTCGGCGGCGGGCTGCGCCACGCTAGCGGCCAGTGCTCATGGTACGAGACGGCGTTGCGGGCAAGGGAGAAGATGGAGTACTTCACGCGGTCGTGGCGGTTCGTCGGTGCCGTGATCAGAGTGCGCAGCAATGCGGATCAGCGGGCCGCGGGCTCGACGGCTGATCACCTTGTTGTTGGCCGCAAGGATCGCTTATGCTACGGCTCTTGGCAATGCGCGCCAAGCGCAACACGTGTCTGCGCGGCTTTACGGAATCAGTTTGATACCGGCTATCGAACATCGGGAGAAAGTACATGCGTAGGATGAAATCATGGCAATGGCTGGTCGTGGCGACGGCCGCACTGTTCGGTAGCACCGCGCTGGCGCAGTCCGACACCATCGCCAGCGTCAAGCAAAAGGGCAAGATCGTCGTAGGGGTCAAGGCCGATTACAAGCCGTTCGGCTACACCGATCCATCGGGCAAGATCGTCGGTCTCGAGGTCGACCTCGCCAATGACATCGCCAAACGTCTCGGCGTCAGCATCGAGCTGGTGCCCGTGATCGCCGCCAATCGCATGGAATTCCTCAAGCAGGGTCGCATCGACCTGATGATCGCGACCATGGCCTACAAACCCGATCGCGCCGAGGTCATCGGCATTCCCGAGCCTTTCTATTACGCCGGCGCGGCCAGCGTGTTCGCCAAGAAGAATTCCGGGCTCAAGACCTGGGCCGATATCAAGGGCAAGCCGATCTGCGGCATCCAGGGCGCGTATTACAACCGCCGCACGGGAGAGGAGTTCGGCGCACAGCTCGTCGTGTTCAAGGGAGTGACCGAGGCGATGGCGGCGCTCGAGGGAGGGAATTGCGTCGGCGTCGTTTTCGATACCACCTTCTTCGCCGGCATCATGAGCGACGCCAAGTGGGCCGACTACGCGATGGTACTCCCGGCGATCGATCCGGAGCCCTGGGGTATCGGCGTACGCAAGGATGACCCCAAGTTCGCCGCCTACATCAGCGACGTCACCAAGGACTGGCACAAGACGGGATACCTGCTCGGCCTCGAGAAGAAGTGGGGTATTCCTCAGTCGCCGTATCTGGTCGAGCAGCAGGCGAAGTTCAAGTAGTCTTGCACATCGAGCGGGCGGGTGGCTCGCGGCCGACGCGTTGCTAGGGTCCGTTGATAGGCCCTGACATGGACGACCTCGCCGCATGGTTTCAATGGCTGCACAAGACGACGGGCCTCCGGCTGACGGTTTTCTACGACGCGTATGACCGGACGCGTTTTGCAGAAGGCTTCGTCACCACGGTCAAGCTATCGGCGTACTGCCTGGCGCTGAGCTTGGCACTCGGTGCCGTCGCCGCGTGGCTGCAAGGCTCGCGGATGGCGTTCACGCGTCGTGCGGTGTCCGCATACGTTCAGCTCTTCCGCAATACCCCGCCACTGGTTCAATTGTATTTTTTCTACTTTGCGCTCGGCCCGCTGCTGAAGGTGGATGGCAAGCCGCTCCTGGGCTCGTTCGGCTGGGCAGTCGTATCGTTGACGCTCCTCGAAACGGCGTTCGCGGCGGAGATCTTCCGCGCGGGCATCGAGGCCGTGCCCAAGGCCATGATCGAAGCCGCGGAATCGCTGGGCTACTCACGGTGGCAGGCGTACCAGCGTGTCGTCCTCCCTCTGGCGTTGCGCGCGAGCATGCCGGCGATGACCAACAACATGGTCAACCTGGTGAAGACGACGACGCTGGCGTATGCGATCGCGGTGCCCGAACTGGTCTACATGTCGGCGCAAATCTGGTCGGAGCAGGTCAATGTCCCGGAAATGATGGTGCTGTTGCTGATCACCTACGTCGCCATCGTCGGCATCATCAACCAGGCGATGCAGTGGCTCGAGGCAAGACTGCGCGTGCCAGGGTTCGGACAATGAACACGCCGGCCGCGTCGACATCGCTGAACGCGCAGCGTGCGGCGCCGCATCTCCTGCCGAATGGGGGCGGACGCACACGCTTCTCCAACTTGTTCTCCACGCGAGCCGGCATTGCGCTGGCCGCTGTGCTGGTAGCCTCCGGGGCAATGGCGCAACTGCAAGCGCTGCCGGGCCGCCCCAGCGTCCCGGAACTGCTGATCAAATGGACGCCGCTGCTGGCGCAGGGCTTCCTGTACAACCTGCTGATCAGCGTATGCGCGATGGCGCTGGGCACCGCGGCGGGCGTGCTGCTGGGCCTTACCCGCATTTCACCACGCGCGTCAGTGCGCGGCACCTCCTGGATTGTCGTGCAGTTTTTTCGCAATGCACCGTGGCTGGTGCTGCTGTTTTTCGTGATGTACCTGGTGCCCTTCGAATTTCACGTGGGCGGCACGACGGTGCCATTTCCCGACTGGATCAAGGCATCGCTGGGGCTGGCGCTGCCGATCATGGCCAACATGGCCGAAATCGTGCGCGGCGCCGTCCAGTCCATTCCGACCGGGCAGTGGGAGGCTGCGCGCTCGCTCGCCTTTTCGCGCAGGCAAACATTGTGGCAGATCATCCTGCCGCAATGCATCAAGCGCATGCTGCCGCCGTGGATGAACTGGTATGCGATTCTCACCATGGCGACGACGCTCGCTTCCATCGTCGGGGTCGCCGAGATGATGACCGTCACCGGGCGCATCACCAACGCCGAAGGCCGCACTGATCTCTTGATCCCGATCTACAGCTACGTCCTGCTGTGGTTCTTCGCTTACTGCTATCCGATTGCGCGATGGACCCGGCGCCTTGAAGCGCGCTACGCCGAGCGATGATGGATCTCGACGTATTCCTGCAGCATCATGGCATCGCCGCTCCGCGCTTCGATCACGCCGCGGTGATGACGGTGGAGGAATCGGAACGCCTCGTGCCCAGGCTGCCTGGGGCCAAGACGAAGAACCTTTTCCTGCGCGACAAGAAAGGTGTGCGGCACTTCCTGGTGACGGTGCCGCACGACCGTGCCGTTGATCTTAACGCGCTGGGTGCAGCGCTCGGCGCGGGGCGATTGGGCTTCGCGTCGCCCGAGCGTTTGCTGAAGCATCTGGGCATCACGCCGGGTTCGGTCAGTTTGCTTGCGCTCGTCAACGATCGCACGTCTGCTGTCGAGTTCGTCATCGACCGCTCACTGTGGAATGCGGACGCAGTGCAGGCGCACCCGCTGGTCAACACGGCGACCATGGTGCTTGCGCACCGACATCTCGAGCATTTCATCGCGGCGACCGGACACACTCCGCGCGTGATCGATGTTCCCGCAGCGGATGAGGCAACGCCATGACAAGGCAGTGCGAGCGATATCCACTCGCCGGCAATGACGCCGCGAATACCGGAGTGAGCAGGTAAGCCAATGAGCGAGCCCGTCGCCGATAGGCCGATCGTGCGGGTGGTCGACGTGCACAAGTCCTTCGGCGCCGTCGAAGTTCTGCACGGTGTCTCGTTCGAAGTCAGTCGCAATCAGGCGGTATGCATCATCGGCCCGTCGGGTTCCGGCAAGTCGACGCTTCTACGGTGCATCAACGGCCTCATCCCCGTCGATCGAGGAGAAATCCATGTCGGGCCGCACGCGGTCCACCACCTGACTACCGATCGGGAGATGGTTGCGCTGCGCAAGGACGTGTCGATGGTGTTCCAGCAGTACAACCTGTTCCCGCACAGGACCGCGCTGCAAAACGTGATGATGGCGCCCGTCGAAGTGCTCAAGCAGCCCAAGGCCGAGGTCGAAGCGCGCGCGTACGCCTTGCTCAACAAGGTGAGGCTCGCCGGCAAGGAGCACAGCTATCCGGGCGAACTCTCCGGCGGCCAGCAGCAACGGGTGGCCATCGCGCGCGCGCTGGCGATGCGACCGTCGGTGATGCTGTTCGACGAGGTGACCGCGGCGCTCGACCCGGAGACGGTCAAGGAAGTGCTGCTGACGATACGCCAGCTGGTGGAGGAAGGCATGACTTCCATTCTGGTCACGCACGAGATGGCGTTCGCGCGCGAGATTGCCCATCATGTCTACTTCACCGATCATGGCCGGATAGTCGAAGACGGCCCGCCGGCGCAGCTGTTCGGTCATCCGCAGAAGGAGCGGACGCGCGCGTTCCTGGAGCAGATCCTGTGAAGACCCACGTTCGAGTCGCGGTCATCGGCGGCGGTGTCGTCGGTGCCAGCGTTCTCTATCATCTGACCCGGGCCGGCTGGACCGACGTGGTGCTGATCGAGCGCGACGAGCTCACGTCGGGGTCGACCTGGCATGCGGCCGGGGGAATGCATACGCTCAACGGCGACCCCAACGTCGCCAAGCTGCAGGAATACACGATCAGGCTGTACCACGAGATCGAGCAGCTGTCCGGCCAGTCGTGCGGCATCCACATCACTGCTGGCGTCGATCTCGCCGGCACTCCGGAACGAATGGATTTTCTGAAACTCGCCTGTGCGCGTGGACGCTACCTTGGACTCGGCATGGAGATGCTGACCATCGACGAGGCGGCGAAACTGTTTCCATTGCTCGACAAGAAGCATTTCGTCGGTGCGCTCTACAATCCCCTCGAAGGCCATGTCGATCCGGCCGGCGTGACGCAGGCGTACGCCAAGGCCGCGCGCGACCGTGGCGCCGAGGTGTATCGGTTCACGCGGGTCACCGCGCTCGAGCCTCGACCGGACGGCACGTGGAACGTCGCTACCGACAAGGGTGCGCTGGTCGCCGAACACGTCGTCAACGCCGGTGGCTTATGGGCGCGCGAAGTCGGCCGCTTCGTCGGCCTCGAGTTGCCGATACTGGCGATGGAGCACCAGTACGTCATCACGGGGGAGATTCCCGAGGTCGTCGCGTCGCCGCAGGAGATGCTGCACGTGATCGACTTCGAGGGCGAAATCTACATGCGCCAGGAAGGCCGCGGCATGCTGATCGGCACCTACGAAAAGGCTGGCGTGGCGTGGGCCGAACGTGAGACGCCATGGGACTTCACGCACGCGCTGCTGCCCAATGACCTGGAGCGGATCGCGCCCAGCCTGGAAGTCGGTTTCAGGCACTTCCCGGCACTGGAGCGCGCGGGCATCAGAAAGATCATCAACGGACCGTTCACGTTCGCGCCCGATGGGAACCCGCTGATCGGGCCGATTCGCGGCTTGCGCAACTTCTGGGTGGCGTGCGGCGTCATGGCCGGCTTCAGCCAGGGCGGTGGCGTGGGGCTCGCGCTATCCAACTGGATGGTCGACGGTGATCCGGGGTTCGACGTGTGGGCAATGGATGTCGCGCGTTTCGGCGACTGGGCGACAACGGCCTACACCAGCGCCAAGGTACGCGAGAATTATTCACGCCGCTTCCGCATTCGTTTTCCGAACGAGGAGCTGCCAGCCGCGCGGCCGCTGCGCGTCACCCCTGCCTACGAACGCCTGAAGGCACTCGGCGCGGTCTTCGGCGCGAGCTATGGGCTCGAGCATGCGCTGTGGTTCGCGCCGTCCGGAACCGAAGCACGCGAAGATGTGACCTATCGGCGGTCGAACGCCCACGGTCCGGTCAGCCACGAGTGCCACGCAGTGCGCAACGCCGTCGGACTGCTCGAGATCGCCACCTTCGCGCGTTACGAATTCAGCGGCGAGGGTGCTGCAGCGTGGCTCGACCGGATGCTCGCGAACCGCCTGCCGCGCGACGGCAGGCTGACGCTGTCACCGATGCTCAACGACAACGGCAAGCTGATCGGTGACTTCACCGTGGCCAACAGCGGACGAGAGCGCTTCATCGTTTTCGGCTCCGGCATCGCCGAGCAATATCACCTGCGCTGGTTCGAGGCGCATTTGCCGCCAAGCGGCGTGGCGATGCGTTCGCTGCGCAACGAATGGCTGGGCTTCGCCATCGCCGGACCACGCTCGCGCGAGCTGTTGGCGCGCGTCTGCCGCGATGATGTGGGTCGCGAGGCCTGGCCCTTCCTCGCGTTTCGCGCGACCGAGGTAGCCATGCTGCCCGCACGCGTGGGCCGCATCTCGTTCACTGGCGAGCTGGGTTTCGAGATCTGGGTGCCGGCCGACGGCGCCCTGGTGCTCTACGACGCACTGGTTGCGGCGGGTGAGGATCTCGGCCTGGCACCTTTCGGCGCTCGCGCGCTGCAGTCGTTGCGGCTCGAAAAGAGCTTCGGCACATGGGCACGCGAGTACCGCCCTGTCTACACCCCTGCAGAGGCCGGGATCGATCGCTTCGTCGCGATCGACAAGGGCGACTTCATCGGCCGGACGGCGGTATTGCGCGATCGGCAGCACGCACCGCAGCGCCGCCTGGTGACGCTGGTCGTCGACGCGGCCGACGCCGACGCGATCGGCGACGAGCCGGTCTGGCACGAAGGCCAAGTCGTCGGCTGGGCCACTTCAGGCGGGTATGGGCACGCGGTGGGCAGATCCATCGCCCTTGCCTACGTGCTCGCTGCGCTCGCGCGGGCCGGCGGAGAGTTCGAGGTGGAGATTCTCGGAGAGCGCCGTCGCGCAGTGTTGGCCGAGCACCCCCTTTACGACCCGCGGGGTGACCGCATGCGACTCGACTGAATGAGGCATCGGCTTGAAGCGCGCGCGGCACAGACGTCGCAACTTTCAGTGGAGCAATCCGGTCTCATACCAACCGGCCATGAGGGATTTCCCCGGTATTTGGGAGTAAGTTGGTCGATCCGGGACCTTACCTGTCGCGTAGCCAAAGAGCATGCCTGATGCCTCCGCCGCGCTGATCGTCGCTGACGTGCAACACTCGTTCATGCCAGGTGGCAGCCTCGCCGTCCCCGGCGGTGACGAAGTCGTGCCGATCATCAACGCATTGGCCAAGCGGTTCGTTAATGTCGTGCTCACCCAGGATTGGCATCCCGCGGGACACCGCTCGTTCGCGTCTGCGCATCCGGGAAAAAAACCGTTCGATGTGACTACCCTTCACTATGGCGAGCAGATCTTATGGCCCGACCACTGTGTCCAGGGCAGCGAGGGTGCGCGCCTCCACCCGGCCCTCGAGGTAGAGCATGCCCAGCTGGTGCTGCGCAAGGGTTACCACCCGGGCGTCGATAGCTACTCCGCTTTCGTGGAGGCAGACGGCAAGACCAGAACGGGACTGAGCGGTTATCTGCAAGAGCGTGGGATCGACAACCTCTATATCTGTGGGCTGGCGACTGACTTCTGCGTTGCGTGGACCGCGCTGGATGCGCGCAAGCTGGGATTCGCGGCGGCAGTGGTCGAAGATGCATGTCGCGGCATCGACACCCAGGGCTCGCTTGCGGCCGCGTGGGAAAGGCTGGACCGGGCCGGGGTCAAGCGCATCCAGTCCCGCGACGTCGCCTGAGCTCGCCGGATCGATCCGGCGTCGCCTGCAAAAAGGAAGCCTCGCATCTGCGGGGCCCCATTCCAAGATCCGACTGCGGGTCAGGCCGGAACCGATTCGCGCTTTTCGACTTGCGTCTCGGGCGCTGCCGGTTGCGCTGGCAGTACCGGATCGTCTTGCTTCTTCGCGGTCTTGGCAGTCTCACGGTCCTTGCGCGCCAACTCTGCGGCGCGAAGTTTCCATGCCAAATTGCTGAACTCGTCGCACATGGCGGACTCCTTTCCGTTTCAACAACGGCGTGTCCCTCTCGCCTTTTTCGAATTGTAGTGCCATGTTACGCCCGCGTTTGGAGTGATGTCCAGCGTTCACGCCATTAGCTGCGTTAGTTAAATGTGGCCTTGGCCTAAGGTTGTACCGGCGCCAGATCTCTGCTGGTGGCGGAAACGACATTGCGCGAAGGGCTTTTCTGTGCATCCGCTGCGGCCTGGACCGCGCGACGAAATTCAAGTGGTCCTTGAATATTTGAAGATGCTTCCTTCGTCCCGCCGCTGCCGGTGACCAGAACGTCTCCGCATCCGAAGAGTCTTCCTGCGCAGCCGGGACGCATATGAGGAGCAAAGGACAGAATGGTTCGGGATGCACTCACTGCCGTGGACACGGCACGACACCGTGGGTACGATTGCCGTGTTGTCCTAAGGTCATTCCAGCGGAACCGCCAAGGCAATGCAGTGCTCAAGCTGCCAGGCTACCCTTCCCGAGGCAGCCAAGTTCTGCATCGAGTGCGGTGCCCCTGCGCCCCGCGTCTGCGCTGCATGCGGATTCGCCAACCTTGCCCACGCAAACTTCTGCGCGGAGTGCGCCGCGCAACTCGTCGGGGGGCGGCTCCACGAATTGGCTACGGCGCGGTCGCAGGCGAACGGTCTGTTCGCCGCGGGGCCGAATTCCGCCACGGTTGATCGGCGGCAGCTTACGGTCCTGTTTTGCGACCTCATCGGCTCCACGCTGTTGTCATCACGACTCGATCCAGAGGAATTGCGCGACGTAATCGGTGCGTATCATCGCCGTATAGCCAGCACGGTCGAAGGCTTTGGCGGGTTCGTTGCCCGATACATGGGGGACGGCGCGCTGGTCTATTTCGGTTATCCCCTCGCCTACGAAGACAACGCCGAGCGCGCCGTGAGTGCGGGCCTCGCGCTGATCTCGGACATCGCCCGGCTCGATGTGCTTGGCGAGCGCCTGCACGTGCGCATCGGTATCGCGACGGGCCTGGTTGTGGTTGGCGAACTGGTGAATGCCGGCGCCGCGCGCGAACAGACGGCACTGGGCGAAACACCGAACCTCGCAGCGCGACTGCAGGCGTTTGCGGCTCCGGACACGGTTGTCATCGCCGAAACTACCCGACGCCTCGTCAGCGCCGTGTTCGAATGCCGCGACCTCGGTGCAGTAACGCTCAACGGCTTTGCCGTCCCTGTGCACGCGTGGCAAGTCGTCAAGGAGGCGCGTGCCAGGCGCAGCTTCTCCGCGCATGATTCGGGCCAACGTCCGTACGCTCCTGCAAGCGACGTGGTGGAGACGCGGCCCCTGGTCGGTCGTTCGCAGGAGCTGGACCTGCTGCGCGAATGCTGGAAGGACGTGCGCCAAGGTCGCGGCCGAGTCGTGCTCGTATCCGGAGACGCGGGGATGGGCAAATCGCGTCTGGTGCAGGCCCTGCTTTCGCAACTGGAGCACGAACCTCACGCGCATTTGGAATGCCACTGTTCAGCGTCCTACGCCAACAGTCCTCTATACCCCGTCGTCGCTTTGTTTCCAACCGTTCTCGGCTGGAGCCGGGATGATGCGAACGAAGCCAGGTTGAATAAGCTCGAAGCCTTCTGCGCACGTCATCACCTGCCGGCCGCCGAGGCGATGCCGTTGCTCGCTTCCTTGCTCTCGCTATCGGGTTCCGGTCGCTTTCCGGCGCGGCCAATGAGCCCGGAGCGGCAAAGGCAGCGAACCCTGCAGACAATGGTTTCAATCGTAGCCAGTTTTGCGGCAGAAAAGCCACTGATGATGGTGGTCGAAGACTTGCACTGGATCGACCCGACGTCCAAGGAATTGCTGGTGATGCTCGTTGATCAGGCACCAACGGTTCCGTTGTTCATGTTGCTGACTGCGCGTCCGGACTTCGAGCTGCCCTTCCCGCTCCTGTCTCGCGTGGCACCCCTGATGCTGTCGCCCCTCGCCCGGAGCGAAACCGAGGAGATGGTGGTCAGCCTCGCAAGCGGCAAGCGACTTCCGCCCGAAATTTTGAGAGAGATCGTTGCCAGGACCGACGGAGTGCCTTTGTTCGTCGAGGAGTTGACCAAGATGGTGCTTGAGTCGGACCTCGACACTCCTCTTCCTCCACTCGCCATTCCCACCACGCTGCAGGATTCGTTGGCGGCGCGGCTCGATCGACTCGCCAGTCTGAAGCCGCTGGCACAGCTCTGCGCCACACTCGGTCGGGAATTCTCTTACCCACTCTTGCTGGCGGTCTCAGGCACGGAAGAGGCAACGCTGCGACGCTCACTCGGCCACCTTCTCCACGCTGAGTTTCTTCACCGGCGCGGCGAAGCGTCGGAAGGCGTCTACATCTTCAAGCACGCGCTGATCCAGGAAGCCGCTTATCAATCGCTTCTCAAGAGCACACGACAACAATTTCACGCACGGATCGCACGCGTGATCGTCGATCATTTTGCAAGCGATGCCGAAGCGCATCCCGAAGTCGTGGCCCTGCACCTCACTCAGGCGAGCGATGCAGATGCGGCCGTCGGCTGGTGGCGAAAGGCTGGTCAGCATGCCTTCCGAGGCGCCTCATATGCCGAGGCGATCGCACACTACTCGAATGGCCTGCGCGCGCTGGCCTCGTTGCCCGACGAGCGCCGGCGTCATCAGTCCGAGCTCGCACTGCAGGTCGATCTGGGCTACGCCCTCATCCCGCTCCGGGGCTGGGGCGCCCTCGAGACTGCCCAGGCCTTCCGCCGGGCCGGTGAACTGGGTCGACAGATCGGCGACACGCCGAGTCAGTTTCGTGCCTTGTGGGGCGTGGGCGCCTTTCACTTCGTGCGCGGCGACCAGCACAAGGCCCTCGCCGTTGCCGAGCAATGTCTTGACCTTGCGCGGCAAGCCGATGACGAGGATGCGCTGATCGAGGCGCACTATCTGATGGGCATCGTGCGTTGCGTGCGGGGAGACTTCGTGTCCGGCTGCTCCGAACTCGAGGCCTGCATCCGCATCTATGGTGTCGCAACGCGAGACATGCACCGCATCCTGTACGGCCAGGATGCCAAGGCATCGGCGCTGGGTTGGCTCGCCATGGCGCGGTGGGTGCTCGGCGATCCCGACCAGGCGATCGTCCTGGCGAATGAAGCGCTCGCGTTAGTGCGCAACACTCCCCAGCCGTTCCTGCTGGCGCGAGGATTGGCCGCAGTTGGATTCGTGCATGTCTTCCGCAGGGAGCCCCGGGGGCCGGATACAGAGCTTCCGGCTGCGTTGGCGGTGTGCGTCGAAGAGGGGTTCACTTATTTCCACGCTGTAGCCTCCGCGTTTCAGGGAGCGAACCTGGCGCTAGCTGGCAAGCCGTACGACGGCATCGAACTGATCCAGGCAAGCATTCGGGCGCTTGGTGCGGCAGGTTCCCAGCTGCTCTTGACTCCGATTCTCTCCAATCTGGCGGGCTCGCACTTGCAGCTGGGGCAGGTCGACGAAGGCCTGGCCGCTCTCGACGACGGACTCAGCTGCGTTGAGCAAAGCGGTGAGCGGTGGGCCGAGTCGGAACTTTATCGCATCCGCGGGCAATTCTTCGAGATGCAAGACGCGGAGCCGGCGCAAGCGGAAGCTTGCCTTCGAAAGGCCTTCGAGGTCGCGCGTGATCAGCAGGCCAAGTCGTACGAATTGCGCGCCGCGACGGCGCTTGCATCACATTGGCGTCGACAGGATCGCAACGCCGAAGCGAGGGTGGTGCTGTCGGAGACCATCGGAAAGTGGCCATTGCATCTCGATAGTGTCGACCTGCGTGAAGCGCGAGAATGCTTTGCCACGCTCGGTTGATGCGCAGCCTGTCGAGCTCCTTTCCACGGACGGGGTTTAGTGGCGGGTGACTCGTCCAGGTGGCGGCCGGCTGACCATCGCGCTGAACTTCTCAGGCAGTGCCCGGCGTTGCCGACAAAAACGCCGTCCATTGACGCGAGCGATCATGTCGCCCCAGAATCATCACACGAGGGGTACGGATGGGATGCTTCGACGCCCGGAGATGTCGCCTACCGGGATTTCGACCGACTCGTGGTTTGGCGACGCCATCATTGCGACATCGGAGGGGTTCATGCCACTGTCAACCTACGGTGTACTCAAAGGCACCGTGATCGGTCATCTCCGCGACGCCGATGACGATCATTATCAGATTCAGGTCAAAGCCGGCAACACGTTGCACCGAATAGCATCGAATGTGAAATCTTCGGCCCCGAAGGCGCCATCGACCGTGTTATTCCAGGCGATCACCACTCTGCCCGATCAGTTCGTACAGGACCTGCGGGCGCTCGCCCCGGGGTACAAGAAATTGGCATCGAGGCCCGGCGGTCTTGCGATTGACTATGTTCGTAGCGGATTCGTGAACCCCAAGTCGATGAAGCCCGTGCCGCCCGATGCGCCCGGTGTAGACAATGATCTAAAGGACCTTCTCGAGGCGGCTGTCGTGAAGGCCATGAAAGATGCGGGATCTGTCATCTACGCCTTCGGTGCCAAGTGGGGCCCGGAGAAAAACACGCCTGACAAGTACTTCAGGTTCCTGCCGGGAAACGGGATCCACGACATCCATATGAATCAGGGCAACAGCGGGCAGTACAAGAAGGACAACGGAATCTATCAGGACGGCGCGTTGATCGTCGAATATCCGGACAGCAAATGGCGCGCCTTCTTCTTCGCTTTCCAGTCGCAAACGTTCAAGACAGATGACGCCGGCAACCCGCTTCATGGAGTAGCGCCGCCCAAGCCTGGCCGGCCCGCCAGGAAGCCCACGAAGACGAAGGGCTCAAGGCGCAGGGCCAGCGCCTGAATGTGACGCTGCTGGGCACTTACGCACGGCGACTCTGCCGCGGATCGAGGGAACTACGTCTCGACCAGTCGGCGTTGATCGTGTGTTCCTTCACGTAAGCACTGGGCTCAATGACGCATCAGCCCGCGACGAACGCCGAACAGCGGAACGGCAACATGGTCCGCAGGCATTGGATCGACCGTAGTCGGGCGCATCATCCGCAGCTTGGGGCCGATCGTGCCGGGGAGCCGCAGCAAAATTCTCCCGGCCCGATCCTCGATCTCGATCCGATAACGGACGCTCCCCGCGCGACTCCTGCACTTGACTGACTTGACGCGGTCCCACGGAATCAGCAGCGGCCGATGGAAGGCACGAAACGGCAGCACTGTCGCAAGATAGAGTCCTTCGTTGGAAAAGCCGACGCGAACGACACTCCGATAAGGCGACAACACGCTCCCGAAACGCACTTCGTCGGCGACGAATCTGTCCGGGGGCACTTGCCCGGTAGCACCGTAGTGCGCGGCGAACCTCCACCACCCGCTGCGCGAGATGACGTACAACAGCGCGAACCATGCAGCGCCCAGCAACAGAACTAATTCAATCGGATGACGCGTGAGGACAGCGAGCATCGCATCCCCTGTTTCGCGCGGGATGACTAGTATAGTTTATGGCGCTGACGAAAGCAGCGAATCGGAGCCACGCTGATTCCCTTGTAGGACATCATCCGATTATCCGAAGGACGAGCGTGCTGCGCTCCGCTGCCCCCAGGTGCCGCCCGCCCTGCAGAGCGATGGAATGTCGGTTGCCAGGTTTAAGGATCTGCGGCCCTTGTTCCGTCATTGACGGGAGAGCCCAGGTTCGGCAGCGCGCCGACAAGCGCATCCAGGAATCCGACTTGCCCTTTCGATAACTTCTTCCGCGCGTCGCTGAGGCTGAACCAGCCAGCTCTGTCGATTTCAACGAATGACGCCGTCAAGCCCGACTTCGGCGGCCATTCCATTTCAAACTCGTTACTCACCAGTGTCGTTGGATCGCAATCGGACTCGAATGCCCAGATCGAGAGCATCTTGCCACTCGGCTGCTTCAGCGATCCGAGGAAAATGAAGGGCTCTGCAACCGGGAATCCCGTTTCCTCCAGAAACTCACGTTTTGCCGCTGCGAGCGCGTCTTCCGCGTCCGTGTACTCGCCTTTGGGAAAGGTCCAGGCTCCGAGGTCTCGTTTCGCCCAGAAAGGGCCTCCCGGATGTACGACAAGCACTTGCACGCTGCCGTCGGGCGACCGACGGAACATCAACAAGCCGGCGCTCTTTTTGGGCATCGTTTATCGGGTCCGATACACGGCCTAATCCCTCGACTTCAACAGGGGGCGCGGCCGGGTCAACACCTCGGGTTGCAAAATCTCGTCGAGTTTCTCCCTGGACAACAGCTTCTTCTCCAATACCAGTTCGTAGACGCTGCGGCCCGAGATCAGCGCTTCCTGTGCCACTTCGGTAGCGTTGGCGTAACCAATGTACGGGTTGAGCGCCGTCACCACGAGATCGCGATCGGCGTCCCGGTGATAGGGAAATTCTCTACGGCACGGAGCGTGTGCACTCCGTAATACGCCGCTGCGGGAACAGTGCGATCGTCAAGCAGATCGTGCTCGATTCGGTCTGGGTCAGTGGTCATGGCATGGTTCCTTCGCATCTGCGGGTAAGGTTTCACGCGTCGCTGCACGGACACCAATAACTGCGGCAAAGCTGATAGATTAATGACGTAGCGTTCTTTTTGGGAGTGGGGCGTCCTTTGTACGGCTGTCAGGCCTGTGTCGCATCTCGATTCGGGGAAAACGCATGATGCACCGAATCGCAATTTTCACCCTACTACTTGCGTGCTTCGCCATCGGTACGGCATTGGCCGGATACGATCAGGGCCGGAATGCGCTGGAAAGCGGGGACTACGCCACCGCATTGATCGAGTTGCAGCCGCTCGCGGATCAGGGCCATTCCGGAGCCCAAGTTCTTCTTGGCGAAATGTACCTTACCGGCCGCGGTACGCCGCAGGACGAGCAGCGCGCGCTCGAATGGTTTCGGAAGGCGGCCGCGCAAGGCGAAGCCATCGCCCAAACCAACGTCGCGGCCATGTACCAAAGTGGGCGCGGCGGCTTGCCGCAGGACGATAAGCAGGCAGCGCAGTGGTTTCGCAAGGCGGCCGAGCAGGGCTTCGCACCTGCGCAATACAACCTGGGCGATATGTATCTCGACGGCCGGGCCGTACCGCAGGACGATGGGCAAGCCGTTACGTGGTATCGCAAGGCCGCCGAGCAAAGCTACCCGCCCGCCCAACACAGCCTGGCCAATATGTATCTCAACGGCCGTAGCGTGCCGCAGGACGATGTGCAGGCGGTTGCCTGGTATCGAAAGGCCGCCGAGCGAGGCTACGAACCTGCCCAGCACAACCTCGGCTTCAGCTACTTCAACGGCCGAGGTGTGCCGCAGGACGATCAGCAAGCAGTGGAGTGGTACCGCAAGGCGGCCGCGCAGGGCTTTGCCCCCAGCCAGAACAACCTCGGGGTCATGTACCAGAGCGGTCGCGGTGGCTTGCTGCAAGACGACCGGCGGGCCGCCGAGTGGTATCGAAAAGCAGCCGAGCAAGGCATCGCCGATGCACAGCTCAACCTCGGCAATCTGTACCTCGACGGCCGCGGTCTGCCGCAGGATGACGTGCTGGCCTACATGCTCTTCAGCCTGGCAGCTTCGGCAGGAGACAAGACTGCGGCGAGCAATCAGGTCCGTCTTGCGCAGCGGCTCTCGCCAAAGCAAATCGAGAATGCCGACGAGCTACGGAAGACGTGGCGACCGGGCACGCCGCTACCCACGAATAGCGAGATCGTGCACAAGTGAATTGGCACGACGTATGCTTCTGACGTAACGTTTCGAACGGACGGTGTCTTAGTCCGCTTCTACTGGGGAAACAGGGACGATGGAGAAGGTCGGCCGCACGGACCTCAAGCGATTGATTTTAACGCTGCCCTGGGCGCTCTTGCGCTTTTTGGGCCGGATCATCAAGCGTTTTTTTATTGCTCTCGGTGTGCTCGTTGCGTTGATTGTCCTGGGCTATGTCGGGTTTGAATTCATCGTCGAGACGATCGATTCCCGATACTCTCCTCAAATCGACGCTTATCTGGGCATCGACAAGGACGCGATATCACGGTTGCACGATCCGGCCTATTTCGCCGAGCAATCAGTGATTGTTTCCGAAGATCAAAGAACAGTCGCCTGCATTTCGTCGCCGGAACATCGCATCCTCATCAACGACCCCGCCGAGATCCCGCCCTTCTTCATCAGCGCGATTCTCGCTTCCGAAGACAAGAACTTCTTCACGCACGAGGGAATCGACAAAGGTGCGATCTTGCGCGCGCTCACGAAACGGATCCTTCAGGAAAGCCGCTCCGGTGCATCGACGCTGACGATGCAGATCGCCAAACATCTTCGCGCTGGCACCGGTCGCCAGTCGACCGAGACGGAAAAAATCGGCGACATCATCATGGCGCTTCGGATCGAGCGCGAATTTTCGAGGGAAGAGTTGCTGCTCAAATACGTCAACATGCCATATTTCGGCCGCGGACAATACGGCATCGAAGCCGCCAGCAGGGCGTATTTCGGCAAGCCGGCGAAGGACCTCGCGCTCCATCAGGCCGCTTTCATCGTGGCTTTGATCAATAAGCCGGCGCTGCCTGATCGTTCATTTACGATGGATCCGCTGCTCAAAGAGCGCGAAGACATTCGCGATGCGAATTGGGCAGAGGCGGCGCGCAGCACCACTCGCGTACTTGCGCTGATGTTGGATCAGGGAGCGATCACCGACGTGGAGTACGCACGCGCGGCGAATCTTGTTGAGCGGTCGCTGCGCAAGGAAGTTGTCGCGCCGGGCGTGGGCTGTGGAGCGCACGACTACTTCCTAGAGCGGGTGCGAAATCTCTACAAGGATCGTTTCCCGATCAGCAAAGGCGGGCTCACGATCTCGATCACGCGCGACGACGGACTCCAGGACGTCCTCGCGAAGGCGGTTGATTTGACGCTCCGCACCTATCTGGCTCGGCACCCCAATGACCCCGACAATAACCAATTACGCGCTGGGGCATTCGCAGTCGAATTCACGGGCGACGTGCTTGCCGAAGTGGGCAATGTGAACTTCAACCAGCTGAAGTACGACGTGATTGCGACCGGCTGGCGTCAGCCAGGGTCGACCTTCAAGATCTTCACCTATGGGGGACTGGTCGAGCGCCTCACCCGCGAGGTGCTCGGCGTTAAGCCACCCCCGCAAACGGTGGAGGAGATCTCGGCCGAGGTGCTCCAGCGGTGTACCGTGCTCGATGCGCCGATCTACGTGTCTCTAGGTCGCGGGCGGGGCACCAAGAAGATCGAGAACTTTCACTCCCGGTCGGAGCCCGAGTACCGCGGAGACATCACCTGCCGGGTCGCTTTGGGCGAGTCCCGCAACACGGCGGCGATGCGCGCCGGAGCGCGTGCGGGAATCAAGAATGTGATCGATCTCACGTATCGCCTGGGACTGCCCAGGGATGCGAAACACATCCTGCAGCCGTATCCAACCACTGCTATCGGCGCATCCGAAGTCAATCCGCTGTCGATGGCATCAGCAGCCGCTTTCATGAACGGTGGATTTCGAGTGACGCCGCGGTTCGCAAATGATGTCTGCCACGAGGGTAAGTCCCTTCTTTACAAGGATGACGAAGATCGTCCGAAGGATTGCGACACAAAAGGCGAAAATCATGCTCCGCCAGAGCGACTCATTCATCCCGCGGTGTCGATGGCGATGACTGAGCTTTTGAAGGCTCCGCTTGATATGAGTACCGGGACCGCATCCATGCTCAGGAGCGGCATCATCCCCGGAATGGACCCCTTGGGTGACGCGTTCTGGGCGTTGAAACCTGAAGAAAAGACAAAACGAATGCTCGCATTTCCTTTGGCGGACGCGGGCGAGCTTGCCGGGAAGACCGGCACTGCAACCAATGCAGATGGAAAGACCTCGGACGTGTGGCTCCTTCTGTTCGTTCCGGGCAGCCCCGAGCATCCGGAGAAAGGCATAATGCTTGGATTCTGGATGGGGAAGGATTCGAAAGATCATCCCCTTGGCGAGCGCGGCTCGACGGGTGGCCCCGGCTTCGCGGAATCCGGCGCTCGCAATTGGTTGCACTCAGCTGCAACCGTGCTCGCGTTTCTGCAGAAGGAGCGTGAACTTTTGAAGCCCGGATACAAGTTTCAGCCGATCATTCGCGACGCTGTGCTCAGGGATTTCGACGCGAAGAAGCTGATGCATTCGGCGCAAAAGATCGTTCCCACCCCGCCGACCAACGAGATCATCGTTCCATCCGATCCGGAAAGGAAATCCGACCCGGCGCAAACGAATAGCTCAGGGTAGACCGCGTCGCGGCAGCTTTTGCCCGAACGGGCCGGCGGACGTCGGACCGCGCCCCGGCATCCGCGATTCGCTGAACGAGGAGAATGTCATGCCACTCGTTACACTTACAATACGCAAACCCAAGACGGCGGCCTTCAAATCGGCCGTGCTCGACGGGGTCCATGACGCGCTTGCCGCATCGGGCGTCCCGGAAAAAGATCGCTTCCAGAGGGTACTGGAACTCGCTGCCGACGACTTCCGCTACGATGGCGAGTATCCCGACCTGGCTTCGCCGCGCTCCGGGGATTTCGTGCTGATCGAGATTCTGTGGTCCATCGGCCGGAGCGTGAAAGTGAAACGTAAAGTCCTCTCGGACATCATGGCGAACGTAGTGCGCAACCCCGGTCTCGACCCGGAGCACGTGATGGTGTGCTTCATTGAAACGCAGTGGGAGAACTGGGCCTTCGGCGGCGGTCGCCAGATTCACGTCTAGCGGATTCCGGGCGCCCTGGTGTGCGATGCCGCGCGCCGACGTTCGCAGTCGAGCAAAGAATGGCTTAGGATGGTCTCCACGAGATCAGCTGCTGCGTGCGCATGAGGGTACAACCGCTTTGGACAAGATAAGCATTCAGTTCACTTTGTTTTCCGCGTTCTACTCGCCACTTATTTCAGCGATGTCGGGCGGATTCCTGAAAGCGGAAGGTCTGGATCCGGAATGGTCGATTGCGCCGCCGGGCGGCTCGGCGCTTGCGGCTTTGAAGGATGGCTCCGCACGCGTCGTTCAATCGGCGCTGAGCCAGGGATTCACATCGCTTGATCGCGGGGAAACGCCGGCCGCAGTCCATTTCGCCCAAGTCAACGAGATGGATGGGTTTTTTCTGACCGGACGCGCGGCAGACCCCGCCTTCACCTGGGACAAACTGGAGGGCGCCGAAGTTGTCATGTTCAAGGGTGGCCAGCCCATGGCGATGTTCAAGTACGCCTGCTACAAGGCAGGCATCGATTTCAACAAGATAAAACCCATCTGTCCCGGCGGCGCCGCCGAGATCGACCAGGCCTTCCGTCACGGCAAGGGGCAGTACGTTCAGCAGCAGGGGCCGTTCCCGCAGCAGCTGCAAGCGGATGGGATCGGACATGTCGTGGCCCAAGTCGGCAAACAGATCGGACCATGCGGTTTTTCCAGCCTTGCGGCCACCCGCGACTGGCTCGAAACGGATATGGCGAAGGCGTTCATGCGCGCCTACAAGAAAACCAGGATCTACATGAACGAGGCGCCGGCATCCGAGATTGCGAAGGCGGAGAAGCCGTATTTCCGCGATATCGATGAAAGCGTGCTCGCGGATTGCATCGCAACTTATCAGCAACTCGGGTGCTGGACGCCGCATGTCGAAATTACGCATGCGGCCTATGAAAAAACGCTGGATGTCTTCGAATACGTCGGCTTGTTGAAGCGGCGCTATCGCTATGAGGAGGTCTGTACCGCACCGCCGGCAACCGATTGAAACCAGAGTCGTGTGAGAGCTTCGCTCATCCACAAGACCGTCGCGCGATCGATCCCACCGATAGGATGGGAAAGCGGACCCAAGCCATGCCATTGCCGCCATGAGCGCAACCAGCGGCCAAGCTCGTCACGCGATTTCGTCCTCCGCATCGGAGCGCCTTAGTCCGGCCTCCTCGCGCACACGCTTCGCCTGCACCTTTCCCTCGTCGAACTCGGCGCGCCTGCGCAAAATTTCCTCAGGCGTGAGACGTTCGACGTTGCAGTAGTCGAGCTTCCAGTCGGGGTCGGCGCTCCACGTCAACGGTGACTGCACGGTCGTTCGCGAAGCCGGTGCGGATTCGAGGACACTGAGCGCCAGATCGAGGGTGAATACCTGAGACGCCCGGTCCCTTGGCCGCCCCGCGCTGTTGCCAAGCGGGAAGTCGGAGAACACAAAGCGCGGTACGCCCACGTGTTCGACGATGTCCTTGGCGCAGCCCATGACGACAGTGGAGATGCCGCTCTCCTCCAGGAGTCGCGCAGCCAGGCTGACGGTCTGGTGACAGACCGGGCAATTGGGAACCAGGATCGCGGCGTCGACGCCGTCAGCTATGCAACGGGCGACGATCTCCGGGCCATCGACTTCGAGCGTGGCGCGATGGCTGCGATTGGTCGGGACGCCATGGAAGCGCGGAGCTACCGCGCCGATGCGGCCCGACGTCGCACTCTGGCGCAGCACCGTCAACGGGAAGTAAGCGGCGAGGTCGTCGGCGGTCGTGTGGTTGCGGTCGATGGCAACGTGCGAGATGCGCAGGTCATGGTCTTTCGCCGTGTCGCCGGAATATACGGTGTAGAACTTCGCCTTCGCGTTGTAGGCCGCTCCCGGACCTTGGTCGCCTTTTCCGGGCTGATAGGGAGCCGCCGTCGTGATGAGTGCGATCCGGCATTCGGACAACGGCCGATTCAGCGGATGGAAAGGCACGGTGGCGTAGTGCGCCCATTCGTACGGCGCGCCATAGCCAAGGGTCTCGTAGTATTCCCGGATCCGCTTGAGGTACGGGATCGGCACGTCATGTGTCGCCGCGAATCCATAGCGCCCGATGATCGTCCGCGGCTCCATCATTGGGATCACCTCATTTGCGCGAGCCAAGCTCCACCATCGCCTACCCGGCCTTGATCGCGATGTGATCCTGCGTGGCGTCCAGGACCTTCTCCGGTTCTTCCGCTTCCTCGGGGCTCTCCTTGTTGAGTACCTTTTGCATCCGTTTCATGTCGAGCTCTCCGACCCATTTGCCGACGACCACCGTCGCAACTCCGTTGCCGATGAGGTTGGTCAGCGCGCGGGCCTCTGACATGAAGCGATCGATGCCCAGGATCAGCGCCAGCCCTGCCACGGGCACGTGTCCCACCGCCGACAGTGTCGCCGCCAGAACGATGAACCCGCTGCCCGTGACGCCTGCGGCACCCTTCGACGTGAGAAGCAGCACCGCCAGCAAAGTCAGCTGCTGAGTCAGCGTCATCTCCGTGTTGGTGGCCTGCGCGACGAATACCGCCGCCATCGTGAGGTAGATCGACGTGCCATCGAGATTGAACGAGTAGCCGGTCGGAATGACGAGCCCGACTGTCGACTTCTTCACGCCGAGGTTCTCCATCTTGGCCATCATGCGCGGCAGCACCGACTCGGACGACGACGTTCCCAGCACGATGAGGAGTTCCTCCTTGATGTACCTGATGAACTTGAGGATCGAGAAGCCGTGGAAGCGAGCGATGAGACCGAGCACGATCAGGATGAACACGAGACAGGTGAGATAGAACGTGCCCATCAGCTTCCCCAGCGAGAGCAGTGAACCGACCCCGTATTTGCCGATGGTGAACGCCATCGCCCCGAACGCACCGAGCGGCGCGACTTTCATGATGACGCCCACGATCGCAAAGAACACGTGCGAGATCTTCTCGATGAAATCGAACACAAGCGTGCCGCGGCCACCGAACCGGTGCAGGCAGAACCCGAACAGCACCGCGAACAGCAACACCTGCAGGATCTCGCCCTTTGCAAAGGCATCGACCACGGTATTCGGGATGATGTTGATAAGGAACTCGGTGGTGCTTTGCATCTGACCGGGCTTGGTGTATGCGGCGACGGCCTTCGTATCGAGCGTCGCCGGATCGACGTTCATGCCAGCGCCAGGCTGGACGATGTTGACGATCGTCAGGCCTACGAGCAGGGCGATGCTGCTGACGATCTCGAAGTACAGGAGCGCATAGCCTCCCGTCTTGCCGACCTTCTTCATGTCCTCCATGCCGGCGATGCCGACCACCACCGTGCAGAAGATGATGGGCGCGATGATCATCTTGATCAGCTTGATGAAGGCATCGCCCAGAGGCTTCATGGCGGTGCCGGTCTCGGGATAAAAATGTCCGATCAAGACGCCGATCACGATAGCGACGATGACCTGAAAATAGAGCGATTTGTACAGCGGCTTGCCTGCAGGTCGCATATTCGATCCTCCTCACTCGATGCTGCGTCGAACGTCGGACTTCCGATGCTTGATCTCGATGCGCGCCCGTCTCAATCGGATGGCAATCCCTGAACCCGGAACAGTTCTTCCAGATGCGGGCTCATCGGCAGATTGAGCCGCGCACCCGACGGCAGCGGCTTCTGGAACCACCGCTCGTAAATGGCGACGATTTCGCGGCTGCCTGCGAGGCGCTGGAAGGCGCGCTCGACGACTTCGGCGAACTCGGGATCATTCTTGCGGAACATGAGCGCATAGTCGGCATAGGTCAGAAAGTCGCCGACGACGCGGAAGTCCGCAGCGGATTTCGTTTCGGCCAGCATGCCATGGAGCTGGACGTCGTCATTCGCGAACGCGTCCGCCTTGCCGGCGGCGAGCATTTCGAACGATTCCTTGTGATCGCCGGCGAAGATGAACTTGATCGCAATCTTCTGGCGTTCGGCGAGCTTCGGCACTGCAGTCTCCTGCACGGTTCCACGCGTCAACACCACGGTCTTTCCGGCGAGGTCGCGAAAATTGAGAATTCCGCTGCCTCTGCGCACCAGGACCTTGGTGCCAGTCACGAACATCGTCGGCGAAAATGCGGCGACCTTGCGGCGTTCCGTATTGTTGGTGGTCGAGCCGCACTCCAGGTCGATGGCACCCGAATTGACGAGATCGAAGCGGTTTTCCGGTGTCACCGGACGGTATTGCGTCTTCACGTCCTTACCGAGCTCCGCAGCGATTTCTTCGACGACGACCTCGCAAAGGTCGAGCGAATAGCCGACCGGCTTCCTGTTCGCATCCACGAATGCGAACGGCGGCGAGTTCTCACGGTAGCCGATCTGGACGGTTCCGCTCTCCGCGATTTTCTTGAGTGTCCCGGTGTAGGTGGGTACTAGTGCCGCGTTGGGCGTCTGTCCCACCGCCGACTGAGCGAAGCACAATGCCAACGCCACGAACACCGCGTCGACCAGCCGCGAACGCACCGGTGACGGGATCACCGACTCGTGGCGCGTGGCATCGGCAATCGATGCAGGCGCCGCGCACCCATTCGCGTTCATCATGGATCTCCTCCTTGCGCAGTGACGGCATGATGCCCTGGATTGCGCTGCCGTCAGCCCTATTCTAGAGCAGTGTCCGCGGATCTCGGCGCAACGGTGAAGTATTCATCCAAGTAATTGATTGCGGAAAGAAATGGTACGGTGCCGCCGCAGTGGAGTATCGTAACGTTTAGCCGGCGTGGGCACATGCAGCGCCACGCCGTGACCGACTGCCGGACTCGATCGCACGTCGCGGCACCGTCATCACCGTCATTAGTCGGAAGGATCGATGATATGGCTACCTTGAATGTCAACGGTAAGGTGCGCAGCGTCGATGTCGAACCCGAAACGCCCCTGTTGTGGGTGCTACGCGAGCAACTCGGGCTGACCGGCACCAAATACGGCTGCGGCGTGGCGCAATGCGGCGCATGCACGGTCCTCATCGATGGCGTGGCGAGCCGCACCTGCGTGCGACCGGTATCTACCGTGACGGCCAAACAGAAGGTTGTCACGATCGAAGGATTGTCGTCCCGGGGCCTGCAGCCGGTGCAAAAAGCGTGGATCGCCCTCGATGTGCCGCAATGCGGCTTTTGCCAGAGCGGAATGATCATGGCGGCGGCGGCGCTCCTCGCGGCCACGCCCAACCCGACCGATGCCGAGATCGATGCCGCGATGACCAACATCTGCCGATGCGGCACCTACAACCGGGTTCGTGCCGCGATCAAGGTTGCGGCGCAGGGCGGCGATACCAAGCGCGCAGGCCTGTCGATTCAGCACGCCGACGGGAGCACGACATGAGCGCGACATTTTCGCGGCGCCGATTTCTCGGCACGTCAGCCGTTGCCGCCGGCGGACTCGTCGTCGGCTTCCACGTTCCGTTTGCCGGTGCCGCGGCTGCGGAAAATGTTGCGACACCCGAGATCAATGCCTGGGTCGTCGTGAAACCGGACGATACGGTCGTCATACGGATCGCGCGTTCGGAAATGGGCCAGGGGACGCTGACCGGACTCGCCCAGTTGGTCGCCGAAGAACTCGACTGCAACTGGTCCAAGGTAACAACCGAGTATCCAACACCTGGCGAGAACCTGGCGCGAAACCGCGTCTGGGGCAATTTTTCGACCGGCGGTAGCCGCGGGATTCGCGATTCGCAGGCGTACGTGCGCAAGGGCGGTGCGGCCGCGCGCGTGATGCTCGTGCAGGCCGCCGCGGACGGCTGGAAGGTTCCGGTGTCCGAGTGCACGGTCAGTGAGGGCGTCATCTCACACAAAGCATCGGGGCGCAGCACTTCCTATGGCAACGTCGCCGCGGCGGCGGCCAAGCTCACGCCACCGGCCGACGTCCCGCTGAAGGATCCAAAAGACTGGAAGATCGCCGGCAAGAGGCTGGCACGGCTCGACACGGTCGATAAGGTCACCGGCGCACAGATCTACGGAATGGATCTGAAACTTCCCGGGATGCTCAATGCCGCTATCAAGGATTGCCCGGTTTTCGGTGGTACGGTGAAGAGCGTCGATGCAGCCGCCGCGCTGAAGCGCAAGGGCGTGAAGAAGGTCGTGCGTGTGGGCGATTCCGCCGTGGCGGTCGTCGCCGATACCTGGTGGCACGCGAAAACCGCGCTTGACGCGTTGACGATCGAATGGGACGCGGGTCCCAATGCACAGGCGTCGAGCGAGACCTTCGCGCAGGCGCTGAAGACCGGACTGGATGCGAAGGACGCCGTCGCAGGCAATTCGGTCGGCGACGCGCTTGCGACCATCGCCGTCGCGCCGCGCAAGATCGAAGCGGTCTACTCATACCCGCATCAAAACCACGCAACGATGGAAGTGATGAACGCGACGGCACGCTGGACGCCATCGCGCTGTGAGGTCTGGACACCGACGCAGAACGGCGAGGCGGCGTTGGCCGCCACGTCGGAAGCTTCTGGACTGCCGCTTGCCAAATGCGAGGTGTACAAGCAGCTGTTGGGCGGCGGCTTTGGTCGCCGCGGAGCCACCGATTGGATTCGCCAGGCCGTCGCGATCGCCATGGAGATGCCGGGCACGCCGATCAAGCTCATCTGGTCGCGCGAAGAAGACATGACGCACGGGCGCTATCACCCGGTCACGCAATGCAAGCTGACCGCCGCCCTGGACGCGCAGAACAACGTCACGGCGCTGCATATGCGCATCTCCGGCCAGTCGATCCTTGCCACCGTTGCACCGGATAGCATCAAGGACCGCAAGGATCCGGTCGTGTTCCAGGGCCTCAATCCACCGGGACCGGAATCGTCCATCGGCTACGTGATCCCGAACCTGCTGATCGATCACGCGATGCGCAATCCGCACGTCCCGGCAGGCTTCTGGCGCGGCGTCAATCTCAATCAGAACACGATTTATCTCGAATGCTTCATCGACGAAGTGGCCGCCGCGACCGCGCAGGACCCCCTCGCGTTGCGACGCAAGCTCCTGGCCAACAGTCCGAAGCACCTGGCGGTGCTGAACGCGGTGGCAGAGCGCGTGGGCTGGGGCCAACCGGCACCCAAGGACGTATACCGCGGCCTCGCGCAGACGATGGGGTTCGGCAGCTATGTTGCGGCCTGTGCCGAGGTCTCGGTCAGTGACAGCGGCGAACTGAAGATTCGCCGCATCGTCGCTGCCACCGATCCCGGCTACGCGGTCAATCCGCAGCAGATCGAGGCTCAGGTCGAGGGCTCGTTTGCCTACGGTCTCTCCGCGGCGCTTTACGGCCAATGCACAGTGAAGGATGGCCGCATCGAGCAGCAGAACTTCGACAGCTACCAGATACTGCGGATGAACGAAATGCCTGCTGTCGAAACGATCGTGATGCCGTCGGGCGGCTTCTGGGGTGGTGTCGGCGAGCCGACGATTGCAGTGGCTGCTCCTGCGGTGTTGAACGCCATATTCGCCGCCACCGGCAGACGGATCCGCGACCTGCCGTTAAAAAATCACAGCCTGAAGAGGGCTTGAGCTTCGCCCAAATTGCAGCTTCGTGCACGTCGCCGTTTCTGCGCCTTGCGGCTCACTTGCGCGGTCATGTTGTGGGCCGCGCCTTGGATCTGTCATGCGCAGATGCACGGCGCAGCACAGAAGACCATCGCTATCCTCGATTTTGATCTTGTAGATGACCAGCGCGAGCTTTCTCCGGCAACCGTCGAATACCAGCGGCTGACCGCGATCTGCGGCCAGTTGCAGGAGGAGTTCGCCAGGAACCACCTCTATCGCGTCATCGATGTGCGACCAGCCGCGGAGCTGATCAAGATGCATCAGGCCAGGTCCCAGCTGCACGAATGCAACGGATGCGAGCTGGACATCGCTCGCTCGTTACAAGCCGACAGGGTCCTGATTGGCTGGGTCCAGAAGGTGAGCAATCTGATTCTGAATATCAACATCCAGATCGAAGACGCGGCAACCGGCGCCATACTGCTGAACAAGTCGGTCGACTTGCGTGGCAACACCGACGAGTCCTGGAGACGCGGCGTCTCCTCCATCGTCAAAAGCATGATCGACAAAAACCAGGGCAATCTTTGATGTCCTGAAGCCGGGCAGCAGGAACCTCGAGCACCGACGTCGATAACTATTGGCCGTCGTCGTGCTGCACAAGCGGGAGCAAGGCCCCACGTTTCGGGTCTCATAGCGCCAAGGTGACGACGAAGCGCTCCGCGGGCTTTCCATATTCCGTAGGCCAGTAGTACAGTCTGGGGCCAGCCTCTGCGGGAGCCAACGGATGGTCGACAACGATCCCAATCTCGAGAAGCCGCTCGCGAGGTTGACGCTCGCCGCGCTGGGTGTCGTCTACGGCGACATCGGGACGAGTCCTCTCTACGCGGCCAAGGAAACGTTCAATCCCGACCACGGCATCCCGCTCAACACGTCGAATATTCTCGGCGGTCTGTCGACGATCTTCTGGGCGCTGATGATCGTCGTGTCGCTCAAGTACGTGATCCTCATCATGCGTGCCGACAACAAGGGCGAAGGCGGCATCATGGCCTTGCTCGCCCTCGCGGCGTCGGCGGTGAAGGACCACCCGCGTTGGTGCGGAGTGATCCTGATCCTGGGCGTGTTCGGCGCATCGCTGTTCTATGGTGACGCGGTCCTCACCCCGGCGATCTCGGTACTTTCGGCGGTCGAGGGTCTCGAAATAGGCACGGCGGCGCTGAAGCCGTATGTTCTGCCGATTGCGGTCGGCGTCGTGGTCGGCCTGTTCGCCCTGCAGCGCCAAGGCACATCGCTCGTGGGCGCGCTGTTTGGTCCGGTTGCGGTGCTTTGGTTCCTGGCGATCGCTGCGCTCGGCATTCGTGGCATCAGCGATGCCCCCGAAGTATTGTGGGCGCTCAATCCGCTGCACGCTCTCGATTTCGTCACCCAGCATGGCTGGTCCTCGTTCGTCGTACTCGGTGCGGTATTGCTTGCGTTCACCGGCGCCGAGGCGCTGTATGCGGACATGGGACATTTCGGCAAGACCCCGATCCGCATTGCCTGGTTCGGACTTGTGTTTCCGGCGCTCGCTCTCAACTACTTCGGCCAGGGCGCGCTGCTGATCACCAACCCGAAGGCACTGGACAATCCGTTCTATCTCCTTGCACCCGACTGGGCGCTCTATCCGATGGTGGCGCTGGCGACGGCGGCAACCGTGATCGCCTCGCAGGCGACGATCTCGGGCACGTATTCGCTGACCAAGCAGGCGATCCAGCTCGACTATCTGCCGCGCATGGATGTCACGCAGACCTCGGCCCGGGAAATTGGTCAGATCTACATTCGCGGCGCGAACTGGCTCCTGCTTTTCGTGATCGTCGCAGCCATGGTCGGCTTCGGCTCCTCGACGCGGCTCGCCTCCGCGTACGGCGTCGCGGTCACGGGGACCATGCTGATCACGACGATCCTCACGTTCTTCGTCATCCGCTTCGCCTGGGGTTACAACCTTTTCCTGAGCCTTGCCGCCACGGGCTTCTTCATCTTGATCGATGCGGCATTCTTCTCGTCGAGCCTGCTGAAGATCGTAGAAGGCGGCTGGTTCCCGCTCGCGCTCGGCGCCATCGTGTTCACGGTGATGACGACATGGCATCGCGGACGGGAGATCGCCATGGCGAGGCAGAGGGAGACCGGAACCTCGGTCGCGTCGCTTTTCGATTCGCTGTCCGCAAATCCTCCAACGCGAGTGCCCGGAACCGCCATGTTCATGGCCGGCAATGCCGACGCCGTCCCCCGCGCGCTGCTGCGCAACTTCGCGTGCAACAACGTGCTGCACGAGCGAGTCGTGCTGCTGACCGTCATTATCCGGGAGATTCCCTGGGTCCCGTCCGGCGAGCGAATCGAAGTCAAGACGCTCGACCACGGCTTCCATCGGGTCATCGTCTATTTTGGCTTCATGGACCGTCCGGATGTGTCCGAGGCATTGGAGCTTTGCAAGCCGTGCGGTCTCATCCTGGATCCGATGCACACCTGGTTCCTGTTGAGCCGCGCCACCGTCGTTCCCACAGCGGGTACCGGGATGGCACTGTGGCGCGAGCGCCTGTTCGCCGCCATGGCGCGGCACGCGCGCACTGCGGGCGACTACTTCAACATACCGGCGGGCCAGGTCATAGAACTCGGGACGAAACTCGAGATCTGACGCGGTGGTGGTTGCGAAATCGGGCGACCCGTTCGGACCGCCCGTTGCGAATCGCCTCTGCGGCCGGCGCCGGACCTACTGCGCCGGCCGCGTGCCGAACTGCTCTTCATCGCCCGCCTTCCGCCACAGATGCCATGGCGGGTTCATGCGGTACCGTCGCTCCGCTACGGCACCAGCGGTCCGCACGGATTACCGCCCGGGCCGGTTTCATCACAGTCGACGTGGCGGCGATTCTTGCCGTCGTAAGGGGTGGGCAGGAAAGGAAACTCCTTCGCGATGCCGCGTGCGTTGGTGCCCATCATGTTGCCCGGCCCCTGCGGCGATCCCGCGCCGGGCGCGCCGGCGAGAAAGTTGACGCCGTCACCGACGCGTGCGGCGATGTAGTTCGCGCCCCCTGTCACGCGCACGACGATGTCCGTGACATCATCGTTCGGCCGCCGTCCGTTCGGCCAACCGGCCTTGTCAGAGGTGAGCGCCGCGCCCAGCCGCTGCTGGTTATCCGGCGGAGTGGGCGGCACGCCCAGGTCGAGCCGGAGGAGCTCCGCACAGGGCTTGCCGCATTGATTGCCTGCAAGCATCTGGCCAGGGTACTTGAGCAGGATGCTCATCAGGTCGGTGCGCGCGTTGGCGGGTGACCCGTCGATCGGGACAATCGGGACAGGGAAGACAAGACTCAGTGCCGTGGCGATCACGGGATTCCTGTAGAAATCCTGGAATTGGGCTTCGTCTTCCGGATCAGCCGCGTTCCATGCATCCTTGAACGGAGTGTTGATGATGAGCTCGTTGACGAGCGGGTTCGCCATCCGCGAGACCTGGACACGTGCGGCCGATGCGTTCCCGTCGTTGTCATTGCTGCCGAGCACCGTCACCTTCGGCCGCGTCGTGCTGGCGTACATGCCGATCACCGGCTGCACGGTCGTCGCGGCTGGCGCACCGTCGACGGTGATGCGGCGGATCGGCACTTCGATGGCGATCGTGCTGACGTTGAAGCCGCTGAAGCGGTTGATCCCGAACGGATTGACTTTGTCGGTGTCCTCCGTCGCCGTCATGGCCGGCAGATAGCGACGAAAGTTGAGCGTGTCGAACGTCGCACCGAGATCGATGTAGAAGGTTTCGGCGCGCGCGCCGGCAAAGACGCGAATGCCGGTGCCGGCGTCGGTATAGACGCCTTGCGCCGCCAGGGCCTCGTAGTTGGGCATCGTTGCCGGGCCGACATTGGACGGAACCGCAACGAGCGTGCGCCCGCCGAATAACGGCGTTGACTTGTGACCACGGATCTCGGTGACCGTATATGTCTGGCGCCGCGTGAGTCCCTCCGATCCGGAACCGTCGAGCGCGGTGATGCCTTGCAACGCGCCGCCCAGCGCGGTGATATGCGAATTGCCAAGCAGCGGCACCGGCGAGGTGAGACCGCCCGGGCCGCCGATGGGCCGATTCTCGCTCTTGAAGCGGAACTCGTAGACGATGTCTTCGGCCTTGCCGTCGGCGTTGTTGTCGATGCTGATCCGGTAGCCGACCGCGTCGCCGAACCCGAAGTAGTTGGGGCCATCCGCAGGGTCCTGACCCGGGCCGACATTCAGGATGAACGTGACCTTGCGGTCGTTGGCCGCGCGCGCGAGGTTCGCCGCATCGTAGCTGACGAACGCATAGACGTCGGTATTGTCCGCGGTAGGATCCTGCGCGATGAACGGGGCCTCGCGATGGCTCGCAGCCTGGACCAGCGTTGCACATGCGAGACCAAGCAGCAATGGAAGGACTCGCGTCCTGACATGAGTCATGGGTTTCTCCTCTGGTGATGTGGACGTGGGGCGTGCACCGCGGTCGGTGCACCCGCGCAACCCTATCTACGTTGAAAAAACAAATATGGATGCGTCAGCCCAGCGTCCGGCCGTCAGCATGACGAACAGCGGCATGTCGAAAGCCCGCTCGACAAGCCATACACCAGCGATCGCCGCGATCGCGGCGGATCCACCCGCCAGGATCACGCGGCGATAGGTCCATGTGCCGCGCATCGTGAAGGCAAGGGGGAGGAAAACGGCGACGATCGCCAGTTGGCCCAGTTCCACCCCGACGTTGAAGCCGGCGAGGGAAAGCGCCAGCGACCCGGTCGGCAAGCCCAGGTCGGAGAGCGCGCTGGCGAATCCGAAACCGTGCAACAAGCCAAAACCAAACGCGGCGATCCAGCGTCCGTTCGCGACTACCGGGAACAGATTGTTGAGCGCGGCGAGCACGACGGAGAGCGCGATGGCCGATTCAACCCACCGCGAAGGGAGAGCCACGATGCCGAGCGCCGCAAGCGACAGCGTGATCGAATGCGCAAGCGTGAAAGCCGTGACGACCTTGGCCACGTCGATGAACGCCGCCCGAAACGATCCCGCTGGTCGCCACGCGCCATCACGACGCACCAGCACCGCGGGCAAAAGCAGCGACACGAGGAACAGGATGTGGTCGAAGCCGAGCCAGATGTGCCAGATCCCCTCGTGCACATAGGTGACGAATTGCCGCAGTGGGCCTGCGGCATCGCCGCCTACCACCCACAGCGGCCGGTCGGCACTGAACACAACGCTGCGGCTTCGGCCGCGCTCGACAAAGTTGAGCAGCCCGCGATGCTGCGGATCGATATCGAAAAACACGTGGTAGTCGACGACGAGGGTCGGGCCCGTCTGCGGACAGCGGCCCGCCAACGTCAGGACCGCGTATGTGCCGTCGGTATGCATGTCGAGTGCGTGGTCCGTGACCGACAGGGTGCAGCGCGCGCCGCCGGACGCAACCGCCACGTGCTTCAGCGCGTACGCTGCGATCGTTGCATGCTTCGCGCGGACTTCGCCCCACGTGATCTCGCCGTCGCCGTTCGCATCGAGCGTGAGCGCGTTGTCGAGGTCGCGCAGCGCAAGGTCGAAGCGGCCCGAGAGCGCGTCGCCGTCGCGCTCGAGCGTCAGGTACGCGTCGCTTGGCTTATGCGCCAGCACCGGCGCCGACAGGAGCGTGAAAAGCAGAACGATGACAACGCGACTCACCGTCCACCTCCGCGCGCCGCAGCCAGCGTCATGTCCGTAAGCCGCGTGTCGGCGATCCAGTCGTCGACGACCTTCTGTGCTCCGGCATCATTCGCCGCGTGCGCGGCCTCCGCCAGGATGCGCAGGTCGGCGGGTTCGCGCTGGATATTCCAGTTGTCGCGCGCAAGGGCGAGTGCGGCCTGCACATTCCCTTCGATCGTCAACCGGAAGCGCGCTTCTTCGCGCTGATGCAGCGTATCGCCGCGGGCGCGCGCCGCGTCGAATCGGGCCGCGAGATCCGCGCGGTGTACATCGTAGGTCGCGCGCAGGTCCGGGAGTCTCTGCTCCGCGAGCGCGAGGCGCAGCAGCAGAGCATCGTTGCGGGTCTCCGTGCGCAACAGCGGCAGCACATCGCGGGGGCGGCCATTGTCGAGCAGAAAGTCGGCATACGCTGCGCGCAGATACGCGTCGCGCGGATCCAGCGCGAAGGCCTCGTGGAAGTGTGCGTCCGCGGCGTCGACATCGCCGCGGCGGGCAGCGATTTCCGCGGCCAGCGTGAGCGCCCACGCCCGGATGCCCGGCGGGCCATCCGCACGCTCGAGCGCCTGCGTCAGCGCGCGGTAGGCGGCGTCCGCGTCGCCCGAGAGACTCGCCGGCCCGGCGATGCAGGCCGTGACCACCAACACGCTGGTAAGCCGCGCGAGTTTGCGGCAATCGCGCTGCGCGTCCGCAAAGCTGCCGCGCACCGTGAGCACCGTCGCGCGGGTGAGTAGCGCCTGGCCATTGGCTGGCTCCCGGTTCAGGAGCCGCTCGAGATCGGACAAAGCGCCGTCGAAATCATGCTGACTTTGCTTGAGCGTGGCGCGCAACAAGAGCGCCGCGGACGGCGGGTCGGTGACCCTCCACCACGGCATCAATGCCGCTTGGGCCTGGCCGAGAAAACGAGGGTCGCCGGTGGCGCGCATGGCCTCGATGGCGCGGCGCGCGACGCCGGTCGCGGTCTCGAGGTTGCGCGGGTCTGTCGCGAGTGCCGCGCGCATGCGCTTCAGCTCCTTAAGCGCCGGGTCGCTCTGCTCAGGCAGGCGCTCGACAACGACGTCGTCGTCCGCCGGGACAAACGGCTTGGCCATCGCGGGAGCGACTGCGACCCCTGCCATTGCAACGATCCACAAGACGAAGCGTCCGATTTTCATCGGCGCCTTGTAGCGGACGACAGGCCGCCTCGAGGTACGCCGACGCAGAGGCATCGAGCGCGTTCACGAACGGTGGCCGGGAATAGAGTGTCTGCAAACACCGCACTGCCCCCATCGCGTCATTGCGGCTTGCGGAAGAGCCGGCACGGACCCAGCCGACGCGCGCGAGCCGACACCCGTACTACGTACGTCGCGTGGATTTGGATGCAGGGGACGTCACGGGTCGGCGCGGGACACGCCGATCGCTACGTGTTCCAGCTGTGCCGCGTGACCGGCGGAAGGTGCGCTTCCCCCGCGTTCAGCGGAACCCAGCCAGATCGGGGTCCGCGTTGGGTTGCGGCGGAAGCCTCGTAATCTGAGGCAGTTCAGACAAGCGCGGCACTCCGGCTCTGAATCGCACCTTACCGTCAGAGCTCTTCCAAACCAGTGCGGGAGTCCCTGGTGCGCCGAACTTCTGCATCAGTTGCAGATTGGCTTGAAGTTGCGCTGCCAAAGTTTCGGCAACCGTGTCCATTGGCTGAATGCCACCGTCGAACTGCGCAGGCTTGTACGCTGTCTCGTTCACCCGCAGCGCGGCGACTCGATCCGGGGCCTGCATGATCGCGGCGGCGCGACCCGCGGAGCTTGGCTTCTGATAGGCGACCGGCAGCCAGCGAACTTGCAAGCCGACAGCCTCGTACGGCTGGAGGGCCTTCCAGGTGAGATGGCAGTAAAAGCAATTGGCGTCGAAGAACACATACAGCACGCTCTTCGCCTCCTTCGGACCCTCCCGTACGACATCCGCCTTTTCGAGCTGGGCGAACAGTGTCTGGTAGTCGGGTTCCCGAGTGTTCCCGGTCGTGGACCTGTCGGCGGCACATGCGACCGCAGAGACGAGACCCAAGGCGGTAATCAGCACTAAAACGGCGCGAATCATCCGATCCATGCCCTTCCAATCCCTTCGTTTCGCCGTCTGCATGCTTCCTTGCTCCGTCGTTGTGTGAGCGCCGGTTGCCTTGACGCAGATTTCCTGCAGGGCTACGCTTCTGGCAACACGTTGCTGGCGAGTTTCGCCTGTTCGAAGCGACCGTTGCGCGCGACACTGCGCATTCGGACCCAGGCACAAACCGTTTACACCGCCGTCGACATGCCACTGCCCCTTCGCCAAGACTTGCGCAACGCCCAGTTTGTCTTCATCGGCAAGGTCGTGCAACGTGGCGCCGCGACCATTCGCGAGGTATCGGTCAGCGCAACCACGGCAGTCGTGACCATCGAGGAGGTATACCGGGCACCGCCGGTGCTGCAATCCCTCGTCGGCAAGTCTGTCACGGTCGTGACCAAGAGCGGGATCTCGCCGTTGCCGGGGCAGACCGTCGTATTTCTCGCTAACGGCTGGCTCTACGGCGAGAGCATCGCCGTGATCGAGCTGGCGCACGAGTCTTTGGACTTCGACCGTGCGCGCCTATCGGAGCACCTCATGAAAGAAGATGCGCTCAGCGTCGATGATGCCCTGCGTGACCGCTTGCGGCTTGCGGACCTCGTGGTGAGCGGAAAGGTTGCAGCGACACGCCGGCTACAGACCTTGAGCATGGCAAGCGCAAGCGAGCACGCGCCGCTGTGGAGCGAGGCGACGATCGATCCGGTGTCGTTCGAGAAAGGCATCGCACCTGCGGGCGAGATGCGGATTCTCTATGCCGCGAGTCAAGACATCAGATGGTACCGGTCGCCCAAACCTGCCGTCGGCGAGCAGGGCATCTGGGTCTTGCACCAGCAATACGTCGAGGACCTCAAACAAGAGGCATTCACCGCGCTGGATCGGCTGGATTTCCACCCAATCGCCGCGCTCGCGCGCGTGCGCGCGCTCGTTCGCGAATTGTCCGCGCCGCGCTGATCGCAAGGAGGTTCGCGTGCCCTGGGATCACATCGGACCGATCCATGGCCATCCCATGGAAGCGGACATCGATTGCAGCGGCCTGCAGTTCCCCGCCAAGTTCGTCGTCGCCGGCGATTTCGATGGGGACGGCATGACCGAGGTTGCGGTCGCGCCAGACGCATCGGGCTCGCGCGGCAACGACTTCTGGGTCATGAAGTACAACATCGCGACGGGATCGTGGCAGCACATGGCGCCGATTCCCAATCATCCCATCGGTGCCGACATCGATTGCAGTGGCAATCAATTCCCGGCGAAGTTTGCGCTCGTCGCCGACTTCGACGGCGACGGTGCGGACGAACTGGTCGTCGTCCCGAGCGCCGGTGGCAGTCGCGGCAACGATCTGTGGGTCATGAAGTTCGATCGCAGCGCGCTGGCGTGGCGGCATATGGCGCCCATCCCCAATCACCCGATGGATGCGGACATCGACTGCAGCGGAACGCAGTTCCCCGCCAAGTTCGCCGTCGCGGGTGATTTCGACAACGACGGGCGCGCGGAGCTCGTGGTCGTGCCCGACGCGGGAGGGAGCCGCGGCAATGACCTCTGGGTGATGAAATACATCGGCGACTATCCCACAGGCACGTGGCGGCACATGGCGCCCATCCCCAATCATGCGATGGACGCCGACATCGACTGCAGCGGATTGCAGTTCCCGGCCAAATTCGCGGTCATCGGCGATTACGACAAGGATGGGCGCGACGAAATCGTCATCGCGCCCGACGCGCAGGGCTCGCGCGGCAATGACCTCTGGGTGATGAAATACGTCGGCCGCTTCCCTCGCGGGCAGTTTGTCCACATGGCTCCCATTCCCGGCCATCCGATGGATGCCGACATCGACTGCAGCGGATTGCAGTTCCCCGCCAAATTCGCGCTGGCTGCCGACTTGGACGCCGATGGGCGCGACGAGCTTGTGGTCGCACCGCAAGCAAGCGGCTCGCGCGGCAACGACCTGTGGGTGATGAAGTATGTGGGCGACTTTCCGGGCGGATCGTGGACGCACATGGCGCCCATTCCGAACCATCCGATGGATGCAGACATCGATTGCAGCGGTTTGCAGTTCGCCGCCAAGTTTGCGCTCCCTGCGGACCTCGACAACGATCGGCGCGCCGAGCTCGTCGTGGCGCCCGACACAGGCACCTCCCGCGGCAACGACCTGTGGGTCATGAAGTACGTCGGCGATTATCCGAACGGCGCATTCCAACATATGGCGCCTATTCCGAATCATCCGATGGACGCCGACATCGACTGCAGCGGCGCGCAGTTTCCGGCCAAGTTCGCGGTCGCCGCCGACTTCGACCGGGATGGCGCCGACGAACTCGTCGTGGTCTCGGATGCCTCCGGCTCGGACGGCAACAATCTGTGGGCCATGAAATACTTCGGCGCATTCCCCGGCGGTATCTTCGGTCACATGACACCGATCGCGAACTCGACGATGGACGCAGATGTCGATTGCAGCACGCGCGAATTTCCGGCGAAGTCGGTCATCGTCGGATCCTACGACGGCGTAGCGCCGGAGCTCCTCGTCACACCCGCGACCGGCACATCGCGCGGCAACGACTTCTGGGTGCTCGGCTTGAAATCGCTCGGCGTCATGGTCGTCAACATCATCCCGAAGACGCTCAGCGGCGAGACGAACCAGGACAGCGAGCCCAACGTCGCCGTGAATCCGGCCGATCCGAGCCAGATCGCCGCTTCGGCGTTCACGCCCAATCCCGGCGGCAGCACGAGCACGACAGCGCCGATCTACGTATCGTCGGACGGCGGCGTCTCGTGGCTGCTCAGCAACATCGTGCCGAGCGACGAATCGACGCACGACATCACGCTGCGCTTCTCGACCAAGGGCAGCAGACTCTACGCCGGCATCCTGCGCGCCGGGGTGGCCGTTGATGGCACGCGGGACATCCTGCGCACCGACAAGTATCTCGGCAGCGCCATCATGACGCGACTCATATCGCGGGACAAGATGGACCAGCCCTACATCCAGGCGGCGAGCATCACCTCGCCTGCCGGTGCTGCGCCGGTCGATCGCGTGTTCGTCGGCAACGAGGATCGCGCGCTGCTGACGCCGGCGCAAGGCGGCACGGGTGACGGCCAGACAGCCACGATCGACCTATCGCAGGACGCAACGCAACCGCCACCGTCCGGCTTTACCCACGTCGAGATCGAGCAGCGCACGACACTGCGCAACGGACCTCCGGTACGACCGGCGGTTCATCTCGATGGAACGATATACGCGATCGTGTACAGATGGACCGCTTTCACGGGCACGGCCAAGGTCGATGTCGTTGTGGTGCGAGACGACGAATGGGGAGCCAGCGCGCAGCCATTCCAGGCGCTGGTGGATCCCAACGATCATACCGCCGGCATGCGCGTCGTCGCCGCACGCACCTTGCCGTTCGACCCGAGCTCCGGTGGGCTTGGCCAGGAACGATTGGTCGGGTCCAACCTGAGCATCGCCGTCGATCCACGCGACAGCAGCGTCGTGTACATCGCGTGGGCCGATCGCGTCGGCACGACCGACTACACGCTGCACGTGCGACGTACAGCGGACCGCGGCGCCACATGGAGCGACGATCTGCGGACCGTCACCAACGCCACGAATCCCGCACTGGCCGTTAGCAGCGCCGGCAAGGTCGCGTTCCTCTATCAGGCACTGAGCGGCAGCGGTTCCGACCAGCGATGGGACACGCACGTCGAGCTGACGACGAGCGACTGGAGGAGTCCGCCGGACGACCTCATGCTCGCAACCGTCCCCGCCGACACGCCGATCCGTCTGTTTTTTCCGTATATCGGCGACTACGTCCACGTCATGGCGGTCGGCACCTCGTTCTACGGCGTCTTCTCGGCAAACAACGCGCCCGACAAGGCAAACTTCCCGCACGACGTCACGTACCAAAGGAACGCCGACTTCACGAATCATGTCCTGCTGGATGTGGACAATGTGACAAGCGTGTCGCTATCGATCGATCCGTTCTTTTTCAAGGTGACGACGGGTCCGCTGCCCCCGCGTTGATGGACTCCAGCGACGATGGTGGATCAGCTGTGCTGCTCGGAATTAGACCTGACGGACACTGTCCGCTCAGATTGAACCGTTAGCCAACCACAAAGCGGTCGCCTCTTCGTGGGTCGTGGGTGGGCGCTTCTATGAGGGCGTTTGTCAAGCCCCCCTTGAATTCAGATGTTCAGTGGTTCAGTGAAGTGTCTCCTTCGGATGCGGTTGTCGTTACGTCGTCGTTACGTCGTTATCCATGATTCGGTTGCAGGTGCTTGCTTGTCGTTGACGCGAGCCAATGCATCTTGAGATTCAAGGTCGGGGTGTCTAGAGCGACCGAGCCCATTGCTCGGTCTAACTTCTATCCGTGCCGGCACCAGGCCGGTCACCACATACCACATGCGCGTGAAGCGCTGGGTCCAAACCCCGGTTACCAACGCGCCCCATCTATGCGGACGGTCGCTGGCAGGCGACCCGCGCCCACCTCGGGCGCGTTGACCTTCAATGTTCACGATGCATCATTTTCCGCTATGTTCAACAATGTGCTCTGCCTACCCGCCGATGGGTTTGAGCTGCGCCCCGCCGGGGATCAACCCGTCCTCTAGGTAGCGCCACAGCGCAATCGCCAGACGCCGGGCCAGCGCCACAATGCCGATGCGTCGCATGCGCTTGCCGCCACCGGCGAAGCGGCGGTTAAACCATTGGCTCAATTCACTCTCGCGTTGGTATCGCAGCCAGCTCCAAGCGAGCTCCACCATCAAAGTACGCACCCGTCGATTGCCGGCTTTCGAAATGCCCTGCTCGGTTTCGCTCTCCCCGCTCGCGTAAGGCGAGGGCGTCAGCCCGAGACAGCCCGCCACCTCGCGCCGGTTGCGAAAGCACCGCCAGCCGAAGAGCTCCTTCGCCAACACCCAGCCGCTGCTCATCCCGATCCCGCGCAGCTGCGCGAGCCGCGCCACCTGCGCTTCGCTACCCTCGGCCACCGCTTGGCGTTGCGCGGCTTCGATCATGTCCATTTGCTTCTTGACCAGCAACAACCGCTCGCTCTCGCGCTCGATCTCGGCACGCACCCCGGGTGCAAGTTGCTGCGCATGGTCAGTCCACCAACGCTGCCATAGCCGCCCGCCGACATGCTTCACCCGCAGATTGTTTAAAACGAGCAGCGCACGAATCCGATTGACGTGAGCGGTGCGCTCGTGCCCCAGCCGCCCCAGTTCCCGGTGCGCTCGCCGCGCGTCTTCTTCCTCCGCCGTCGGCACCCGTACCACCGACCATACTCGGCGCTCCCCGCCAACATAGCGCAGCAGCATCGCCAGCAGCTTGTCAGCGTCCAGCCGGTCGGTCTTGGCGCGCCGCGCGCGGCGGTTGACTTCGATGCTCGCAGAATCCACCACGATGTTGTCGATACCCTGCGCGATCAGCCAACGGTGCAGCCAGAAGCCGTCGCGTCCGGCTTCATAACAGCTATGCACGCTCGCCTCCGGCGCCAGCCCGCAGCGCGCCTTGGCCTTGGCGATGCACTCGAGCAGCGCCGCCGTGTCCCCTGCCGCCACCGTGTAGCGACTTGGCCCGCGCACCCCGTCGCCCAACGCCAGTTTCCAATTCTTCTCACTCAGTTCGAAGGCCATGTACAGCTCGCTCGCTTCTACCGTATGCTTTCCTTGAAGGGCTGTTCCAGTCGCATTCATTTCGCTCTCCTTCCGTTAAATCGAGTTCGTCGAACTCTCGTTTTAACTCAAGGGGGCAAACCACGATCAGCCCTACATAGTATCTATCGGACCCGATGCAGACAGTCGCGTCTCTCCGAAGCAGACGCACAGGAATATCGCGGACGACGTGGTATCGACTACCCGCACCCTGTTGGGGCCGTCCACATGCGTCGTGGCGTTCAAGCCAATACGTCAACTCAACTCCTAGTCGGCAGCGACGGATCGATCGCACTGGAGGCGTTCCTACAAGCGCCCCTAACAGAGGCGCGAACACCGCTTCGGTGCCATCAATGCAGGTGGGTTCCTTTCTGGAGCTTCGACAGCAAACTGGTTTTATGGGGCAACGGGTGCATGCAGACTACCCTCTACATTGCGGACGAGGGGATGCGCCATGGAGGTCACTGTCCGTGATCATTGGCGACGCTGCTCCCGCATTCCGGCGCCTCGCCCCAATGGCCTTCGCAGAAGCGTCGGCGCACGCGTTGGTCGCACACGATGCGAGCGATCAGGTCACCGTCGCAGCGCGCCAGGCTTGCATGCATCGCCTGCCACGGATCCGGCTGCCGTGCTTTGCGGGTTTCCGCAACCGGCGCACCGACGGGTGCGGCGGCAAGGGTCTGTGTCATCGGTGGGGTCGGGCCTGCCGGTGCCTGCCGTTGACGCACGCTTGCGTGCTTCGTAGCGGGAACAGGCACCGGGCGTTGCCGCGTGCTTGCGCGTTTCGGTGCCTCGAGGTTGGTAGTGGGAATGGGCGCCTGGAGGGCGGCAGTTGTCTCGGGTTCCACAGGCTTCGACTCCACCACCAGAGGCACAGCAGACGCCGCTGTGGGTGCGTTGTGCTCACCGGCACCGATCGGTTGCGAGGCGACTCCCATCACGTCGGGCGTCGCCGCATTGATGCGGTACGCGGCATAGACACCAGCGATCAGCATCGTCGCGATGGCAGCCAAGCGCCAGTTGGCTCGCAACGCCCCGGCGGCGAACAGCGGTTGCGTCACGGTTGCCGCGACGCCCACGTCCCCTGGGGTCGCCCACGCAAGCGTAGTAGGGTCAGCGGCGGGCAACACTGGCGTTGCCACGGGTGTGGTGAATGACGCTGGACATTCCGCGCCGCACTTGTAGCAGATTGTCGCGGCCTGATGATTGACCGCATCACATTGGTTGCACGGCTTCAGGTCCAGCGGCGAGCCACAGTCGTTGCAGAACTTGGCACCGACTGGATTGTGGTGGTGGCAGAAGGAACACACTCGGTCGCCAAAATACCCGGCGCGCGCGGCGTGGGTCCACGGGGCCGGGGGTGGCGAGTCCATACCGGCATTTTAAGCTGCTGCAAGGAATTCGCGTTGGGGCTTGATGAAAAGTGCTCCGGCATTGCCCCGGTGACCGAGCGTAGCGGCAAGAAGAGTGAAGCCGGTAATGCAGATCAACGCTGACACTGTCTGTTTGGTCAGAACGCAGTTTCGACAGATCAGCGGGGGTGCCTCCCCTCTGCCGGCGGCATTCAGGCCTGCGCGCTAACGGCATTCGCGCATTTTGAGCCCCTGCTTCTTCCTACCTCTTGTCGCATTTTTTCTGCTGCGCCAGCTGCATCAGGCGCTGCAAGCGGGCGTTGGATTGCATCTGCTGCGCCTGTGCCGCAACCTGCTCGGTCTGGGCCTTGTTTTGCTTCGCAAGCGGCGAGTTGGCCATGGCCTCATTCTCGCTCTTCTCCTTCGCCATCTGGGCCATCAGAGCCATCTGGTACGCCTGCTTCGATGCACCGGTGCTATCAAGGGCACCCGCCGTCGCCAGCGGCGTCAGGGCCTCGTTCTCTGCCCTCCTCACTTCGAGTTGCTGGCGCGCCTGTGCGTAAAGCTGCTGTTGTGAGGCGCCCAGCGCCTGGAGGTTCGGGATCATCTGCCGTGCGTAAGGGGCGATTTCGGTAGCGATCTGCTCGCAGGTCAGCGCATCGTCGCCTGGCATGGCTCCCGGCGCGTCCGCCGCGCCGGCGGTGGGGATCAAGAACGCCGCGTTGGCCGCCCAAGCCGCGACCATGGTCTTGCGTATCGTTGACATAGCGTCAGTCCCCCATAGATGGACGCCCCCGGTTTGTCAAGCAGTCACTCAACAACGGCGAGACGGTTAAGATTGCAGCCATAGATCCGGACTTTGTATGAGGCTTATGCCTCGGTCCCTGATGGAATCGGCTGACGGGGGCCTGATCAAGTGTTCGCACTCGAAGTGCACTGGGGGCTCGGAGGCTTACCCCGTCACGGTCTTACCTGTCTTGCCATCACCTCATGATTGCCTGAGCAATCGGCGGAAGTCCTCCTCTCCTAAACAGTTCGCTCGTTCACTTTCAACCGACCGCGATCACGCGGCCTTCCGTGTCGCAACGTAATCGTGCTGGTAGCTGCGCCCGTGCGCTAGCAGCGCCCAGGCGATGCGCGCGTTCTTCGCCGCCAGCGCCACCGTAGCAACGTTCTTATTGCGCCGGGCCAACAGCTTCTTCAACCATGCATCGGCCTGATCGGGTTTGCGCTCACTGTGCGCGACCACGGCGCGGGCGCCGTGGATTAGCAGTGTGCGCAGATACACATCACCGCGCTTGCTGATACTGCCCAGCTTCACATTGCCCCCAGTGCCCTCGTGGCGCGGTACCATGCCCAGCCACGCCGGTACTTGCCGCGCATTCTTGAAGCTCTTCGCATCGCCCAGCGTCGCCACCATGGCGCTCGCGGTGATCGGGCCGACGCCGACAATCGCCTCGAGCTTGCGGCTCGCCTCGTGCTCCCGGTGCCACAGTATGATCTGGCGCTCCAGCTCCCCGACTTGCCTATCCATGTCCTTGAGATTCTCACCCAGCCGCTGCAGCAACTCGCGCATCATTCCCGGCAGTCCGTTCTCGCCGTCTTCCAGGATCTCCGGCAAGCGCTTGCTGATGTGACCGATGCCCTTGGGGATCACGATCCCGAACTCGGCGAGCAAGCCGCGAATCTGGTTGCCTTGCGCAGTGCGTGCCTTGACGAATCCCTGGCGCGCTCGGTGCAGCGCCAGTACCGCCTGCATTGGCGCCGTCTTCACCGACACAAACCTCATATTCGGCCGCCCCACCGCTTCACAGATCGCCTCGGCGTCGTTGCGGTCGCTCTTGTTCGTCTTCACGTACGGCTTCACGAACTGCGGAGCCATCAGGCGCACTGTGTGACCGAACTCCGAGAGCTTCCGCGCCCAGTAATGTGCGCTCCCGCAGGCTTCCATGCCGATCAGGCAGGGCTCGAGATTGGCGAAGAAGCTCAACAGGTCCTTGCGCCTGAGCTGCTTGCGCAACACCGCCTTGCCACGCTCATCGACTCCATGCACCTGAAACACCGTCTTTGCCAAATCGATTCCAATCGTCGTAATCTTCATGCGGACGCTCCCTCTCAGAAGTGGTTGGGTTGCACCTCCACTTTGGCACCTCGATGCCGGTTGAGAAAGGGGGCGTCCATTCCATTAGGTGTCGAACGCAGAGAACCTAATCCATGGAGCCGTCCACGCTTATTTCTTCACGCAATGCTTCTGCGCCCATAGCTGCTTCAGGTGCTCCATCCGCGGGTTGGATTGCGGCGCACCCAGCATGGCCATTTGCCGGTCGGCCTGGGCCTCCGCAGCCGCCTGCGCCGCCTGCCCCGTGCCGCCCATGCCGCCCGTCATCATCGCACCCGTCATCATCGCTGCAGTCGTCGCGCGCTGAGCCCTCATCTGCTCATTCTTTTTGCTTCTCTCCTCCTGCTCCCGCTGCGATTCAGCCATACCCTGCGCATAGATCTCCTCGCAGGTCATCGCCTCATCGCCAGGCATGCTTCCCGAGGCGCTCGCTCCCGCAGTGCCGTTCGCTGCCGGGTCTGCTGCGATCGCGACGGAAATCCACAAGGCAGCTCCGATCGCCGACGCCGCCGCCATAATTCCACGTATCGTCAAGATAGCGCTCTCCTGGAAGTGCAGCACAATTGCCTGGCAAGCGGTAACGAATAAGGAACCGATTCGCGAACCTGCGCTAATCATATTCCAGCTTCACTTCCTACGACCGGGAGATTGCCAACCCGTTCAATCTCACGCCCTTGCGCTCACCGCCCGGCTTAGTCGGCGTGCGTGGCCACCCGGCCGCGCGGCGCTCGTCAGTACGGCTAGTCGCGCCGCCACGCACCCTCGGCAACGGCGTTCAAGCTGCTACGGTCGAGGCCGAGATCGAGCAATTCGCGGTCGCTCATGCGGGCGAGGGTGCTGCGGTCGGCCGCGACACGCCTCCGCGCTTCGAGCCATATCGCGAATCTCTCCGCGACCCTGCGCAATGCGTTCGTCGCTTCGGCGAGCGCGGCAGAAAGTGGTCCGAACGTGATCGAACTGACGCTGGTGCGCTGAATCGGCATGGTCATGGCTGTTCCTGGTGCTGGCAGTACGTTTGCGACGCGGCGTTTTCGACAGGCTGCGCGGCGACGATCAGGCTTTCGGCCGCGCCGCGTTCTGCGCATCGGGCGGACACGCGAACTTCTCTTCGCGCTCGATCCGAGCAAACTCGACGCTTCGGCGGGCCGTCACCTCGACCGATGGCAGGCGGACGATCGATGTCGCGGTGGCCGGCGCATCGGTGGCGCCGGGGGCGTAGCTCATCATCGGCTGAGCCGCGATCGCGGCCAACATCCCGGCCGCAGCGACGGCCGCAACTCCAAGCAGGTCATCGATATGCATGGCGTTCTCCGGTGGCTCTTGGTACGCTGGTAATGCTAGACGCCCAGGCTCAAGGGATAAATCGATTTGTTCCGACCGTTCTGGAAAGTATTACTTACCAATGGGATGGCGCCATGCCCCACACCCCACGTCTGCCGCTTAACACGCTCACAGCGTTCCGCGCGGTGGCCGAGCTCGAAAAATTGCGAGCGGCCGCCGACGCGTTGCATTTGACGCATAGCGCAGTGAGCCAGCAAATCCGCGTGCTCGAGGAACAGCTGGGTTTTGCGCTGTTCGAGCGGCGCGGGCGTCGTGTCGTGCTCAATCCGGCTGGACAGGCGCTGCTGCGCAGCGTGCAAGGCGCGCTATCGCTCCTCGATGATGGCGTACAGGCAGCCGCAGCAGCGGCGGGAGGCGAGACACAACGCCTGCGCGTGACGGTGCTGCCCTCTTTTGCGAACCGTTGGCTTTTGCCCCGGATCGGCCGCTGGCGTGAGCGGCATCCGGCACTCCCGCTTGAAATCGACGCATCGGTCAGCGCGATCGACCTGCAACGCGAGGGCTTCCACGCTGCCGTACGGGAAGGCAAGGGCCCATGGCTTGGACTCGCGTCGGAGCGACTGTTCGAACAGCCGCCTATCATTGTCGTGGGCTCACCGTCAGTTGCGCGTCGACTGTTAGGTGCGCAAGCAGAAGCCCTTGCGCGCGAGCCGCTGCTCGGCGAAAGCGACCTGTGGAAGGATTGGTTCGCGGCCGCGGGTCTGCGGACGAATGTGCGGACCGTGGCCGTATTCAATGACTCAGGGCTGATGTTGCAAGCCGCGGAGCAGAACCTAGGTCTCGCGCTGTCGCGCGAGCTGCTGGCGGCCGACGCGCTGCGCGACGGGCGCCTCGTGCGCCTGTCGCCGATCTCGATCATGCACGCAGATGCGCAGCCATACCACCTGGCGTACCCGCCGGGCCTGCGCGACTGGCCGCCACTCGTTTCGTTTCGCAGCTGGCTCTACGACGAGCTCGACCGCTCGCTGAACGACCTGCGCGCGATGGCGTCGAAACCCTCGGGGTCCGTGCCGGTCAGGGCACGAAATGCATCCCGACCCCGTTCCGTTCCGGCAGCGAAAAGGCGAGAGCGCGCCCCGCGGCGTATTGACCGTGTTCGCCACTCGGGGCGGATGCCCAAGCGCGCAACGCCCAACCGCTAGAATCGTTTACCGCACCGAGCCAGGCGACAACGCCTCACGCCGAATTCTGCTTGGGTCGCCTCTTGTGGGCTTTCTGAAACGGCTTCTTGCCTTTGCCGCTCCCACGGGGCCTGGCTTGACCGGCGGGGGTTGCCGGGATGTTTCGCCGAACGCCCTGCTCCTGCGGTTGCTCCCGATTGTGCGGTTGCTCCCGATTGGCGGAGGAGAGCTCAATTTCGAGCTCATGGATCTCATCCCACTGGGCGTCAGTGCGTTTGCTCTCCGCTATCGCCAGAAGCTCTTGCAGGCGAGCGCGGGGGGACGTCCTTTGCGGTGCATTCATGCCGGTATTATCCCATCGTTCGGCAGGTGCGTCCCCAATATGGCGTGTCACGCCGCCTCGCGCGGTTTGCCTCGACTGACATTGTCCCCGTCGTCCGGCCGCAGCGTCCAGAAGCAGAGCGATGACAGCATCGTCAATCCGCCGACCGTCAGAAACGTGCGATGCAGTGCCTCTGTCACGGCCGTCTGCTCGGTCTGCGCCGCGCTACCGAGATACCAGCCGGCGATGAGCGAAGCGCAGGCCAGTCCAAAACTCAATGACATCTGCTGGCAGGTGCTGGCGATGGATGTGGCCATGCTCGACTCGCCAGGTTCGATGTCCGCATAGGCCATGGCATTGACACTCGAGAATTGGAGCGAGTTGAAAAATCCTTGCGTGAGGCCCAGGAGCACGATAGTCGCCAACGGACTGCTTGGCGTCACAAGTGAGAACGTGCAGATGGCCAACCCCAGCAGGACCGTATTCACGACCAATATCCGGCGAAACCCATAACGTCGCAGAATCCGCGGACTGAGAAATTTCATCCCCATCGCCGCGACCGCGATCGGCATCATGAGGAGGCCAGACTCCCACGGCGGCAGCCCGAGGCCGAGTTGATAGAGCAGCGGGAGCAAGAACGGCATACCGCCGATGCCCAGCCGCGTGATGAAACCACCGACGACCGAAACCCGGAACGTGCGCACCTTGAACAGAGACAGGCGAAGCAGCGGATAGGCCAACTGGCGCGCGTGCCATGCGTAGGCGACCAGCAGGCTCATCGACAGCAGGAAGAGCACTCCGGCCGATGTAATGTCGATGCTGTGCTCGCCGAAAATCTCCAGCAGCCATGACAAGAGAGCGGTACCGCTGCCGAACAGGACCAGGCCGACGACATCCAGCGGTCGCGGCGCTCCGCCGCGATAGTCGGGCATGTGGCGGAAGATGATCAGCAATGCGACGATGCCCATCGGCACGTTGACGAAGAAGATCTCGCGCCAGGATAGCCAATGCACGATCAGCCCACCGACGGTCGGCCCTAGCAGCGGTCCGATCAGGGCAGGGATAATGACAAAGTTCAATGCCACTAGCAGTTCCGATTTTGCAAATGTGCGGATGATCGCCAGACGGCCGACCGGCGTCATCATGGCGGCTCCAAGTCCCTGCAGAATGCGCGCGGCCACCAGCATCGGTACGTTGGCCGACAACCCACAGAGCACCGATGCAAGCGTAAAAATCGCGACCGCAAGCGCGAACACGCGGCGCGTGCCATAGCGATCCGCGATCCAGCCACTGACGGGTATCCCGACGGCCAAGCTCAGGATGTAACTGGTTACGACCGCCTTCAGACTGAGCGGTGCCACCCCCAGACTCACCGCCATCGAGGGAATCGCGGTATTGACGATCGTGGAGTCGAGCTGTTCCATGAACAGCGCAGTTGCGACGACCCAGGGCAACCACCTCTTTACCGTGACGGTGGTGGCCTCAGGTGTCGTGCTGTCGAGCGCCGGGGGCATGGATTGGATCGCATGGATATTGTACGACCCATCGGTGCCGACTTTCGCTGGTTCTTGGCTTTGACGAACAGTCAGTCACGTGTCGCCTTTGCCAACGGACGGTCACGTCGTGCGCCGGCTCCGGCTACACTCCGCATTCTTCCCGACAAGGCGAAGACATCTTGCTAGAGTGCGTGTTTCGCGTCACCGATGGTCGAGTTTCCGCCGCTGCGGCGCGCTTCAAGCGGAGCTCGCGCTGACGTGGCCCGGCGAGAGCGACCGCACATACCCGACACGAGCGAATGGCAGGAGAACCGATGGCGGCAGGGCGTGGTCTTGGGCGCGCGGGAGTGGCGGTTGCGACGCTGTCGGTCGTGCTCGCCCTCTGGTATGCGCTGACCACACTTACTGGCGTCATCTCCCCTGCCCGGTTTGCCTCGCCCGGACAAGTGTGGTCGGCGTGGGTGCAGATTACGACGCAGGGATATGCGGATGCCAAGCTCTGGCAGCACATCGTGCAGAGCTGCAGGCTGGTGCTGTTCGGTTTTCTCGCGGCGGTGGCGGTGGGCGTGCCGCTCGGGTTGGCGATGGGCTGGTCGAAGCGCGCGGAGGCCTTCACCAATCCGGTCTTCCTGTTGCTGCGACCGATCCCACCGCTCGCATGGATCCCGCTCGCCATCGTCTGGCTGGGACTCGGCGACGCGGCGAAGGTCATGGTCATTTTCGTTGCGGCGTTCGTGCCTTCCGTGATCAACACCTATACCGGTGTGCGCGCGATGGAACCGCATCTGCTCGAAGCATCGGCGATGCTCGGCGCCAAGCGCTTCACCTTCATCCGCGAAGTGCTCGTTCCGGGCGCGCTGCCGCACATCTTCACCGGGCTGCGCCTGTCGCTGCAGGCCTCGTGGACAACGCTTGTTGCGGCGGAGCTGGTCGGAGCGCTTTACGGGCTGGGGCAGGTGCTCAGTGCCGCGGCGCAAGACATCTTCCCGGCCATGATTCTGGTTGGCATGATTTTCGTCGGTGTGTGCGGCGGCGTGATGACCTGGCTGCTGGGACAGGTCGAGAAGCGCGCGATGCCCTGGCGCGCACCTTGAATCCGAAACCATGGGGAGCAACAGCGCACTCACCGCGAAGGAGTTCTGGCTGCTGTCGGCGGCGGGATTGGCGAGCCTGTTCGGCATCTGGACCGCGGCCGCGGTGACGGGGGCCGTGCCCGCGCAGTTCCTGCCAACGCCATGGGCTGTTGTCGAGCGCATCGTCGAGCTGACGCAGAAGCCGTTTGCCGGCTTCACGTTGCAGGAGCACCTGTGGTCCAGTGTGCTGCGCTACCTCCTCGGCTTCGGTCTTGCGGCAGCGATCGGCGTACCGCTTGGCTTGCTTATGGGTTGGTTCCGCTGGCTGGACCACATCGTTTCGCCGCTGTTCGAAGGCATTCGTTTCATCGCGCCGATCGCCTGGGTGCCGTTCGCCGCGCTGTGGTTCGGCACCGGCATCGGTGGGCCGACGCTGATCATTTTCATGGGCGCATTCCCGCCCGCGCTCGTCAACGCCTATCGCGGCGCCAAATTTGTCGAACAGCACCTCATCGAGGCGGCGAAGACTCTCGGCGCCAGCGACTGGCGCATCATCGTCGAAGTACTGCTGCCGGCTTCGGTGCCGTCGATCGTCGCGGGACTGCGCATCAGCGCGGGTCTCGGCTGGCAGTCGCTGATCGGCGCCGAATTGATTGTCGCCTCGAGCGGCATCGGCTACCTCATCGTCAAGGGGCAAAGCAGCATCAGCACGTCGACCGTGATGGCGGGGATGATCGCCATCGGCACGGTCGGAATAATCATTGACGTGTTGCTGCGGCGCGCGGAACGCGCCATCAATCGCAGGCGCGGGCGATGAGCGAGATCGCGTTCCAAGGCGTCAGTCGCGTGTTCACCCGCGACGGCAAGGACTTCCTCACCCTCGACGGCATCGACCTTGCGATCCGCGAGAAGGAGTTCGTGGCGATCGTCGGTCCGTCGGGCTGCGGCAAGACCACGTGCCTGCGAATGGTGGCCGGGCTCGAGTTCCCGACTACCGGCACGGTGAAGGTCGGCGGGAGCGTCGTGACCGCGCCTGGGCCGGAACGCGCAGTCGTGTTCCAGCAGTTCGGACTGTTTCCATGGAAGAGCGTGTGGGAGAACATCGACTTCGGGCTCAAGTGCAAGGGACTCCCGGTTGCGGAACGTGGCCAGCTCGTCACACGTTTCATCGAGCTGATGTCGCTGGACGGATACGAGAGCGCGTTTCCGCACCAGCTCTCGGGCGGGATGCAGCAGCGCGTGGCGATCGCGCGCGCCTATGCCCTCGACCCCGCGGTGCTGCTGATGGATGAGCCCTTCGGAGCGCTCGACGCGCAGACACGCACGGTCATGCAGGAGGAACTGGTGCGCGTCGCGCGCAAGAACCCGCGCACTGTGCTATTCATTACCCATGCGGTGGAAGAGGCGGTGTACCTGGCCGATCGCGTGGTCGTGATGACACACCGGCCGGGACGAATTAGCGACATCATCGATGTCGGCGCCGTTCGCCGCAATGAGAACTGGGACCGCCTCGAGCGCATCGAGGAGGTCATGGACCAGGCGTCGTTCGTTCACATGCGCACCCAGATCTGGCGATTGCTGCGCGAGCAGCAGCCCGATGAGCACTGACAACTACCGGAGGAGAAGTTCATGAGAAGAACCAGGCAACTAATCGCGGCCGCCAGCGCAGTGCTTGCCATCGGTGTGGCACACGCCCAGGCCACCGAGGAAATCAAGGTCAGCTACCAGCCAGCTCTGTACTGGTCGCTTCCGTTCTACATCGCCAGCGAAAAGAACTGGTGGGCGGAACTCGGGCTGAAGCCCACCTTCAGCACCTTTCCCGCCGGGGTGCCGCAGATCGCCGCGTCGGCGTCGAAGTCCTGGGACGTGGGCGGCACGGGCTCGGTGCCGGCCGTGTTGGGGGCGGTGCGTTTCAACATCCTCACCATCGGCATCACCAACGACGAATCGCAGGGCAACGTGCTGATGGTGCGCGGCGACAAGGCCGCCCAGTACATCGCGAACCCGGCGTCGATGAAGGGCCAGACGATCCTGCTAACCGCCAATTCGACGGGCGACTACGCGGTGCAATCGTGCCTCGCGAAGTACGGACTCAAGAAGGCCGACGTCACGCTCAAGAACATGGGGCAGGCCGAGATCATTTCGGCGGTGTCGTCCAACAACGCCGAGCTCGTCGGCGTCTGGGCTCCGAACATATACACGCTGGAAGAGAAGGCGGGGGCCAAGGTCATGTGCTCGGGCAAGGATGGCGGCGCGATCGTTCCCGGTGCGCTGATCGTTCGCGCCGACTATGCCAAGGAGAAGCCGCAGAACGTGGCGAAATTCCTGGCGGTGTACCTGCGCGCGCAGAAGTGGGCCAACGCCAACCGCAAGGAAGCGATTGCGATGATGCAGAAGTTCTACGAGCAGGGCGGAGTCTCGATCTCGGACGCCGCGATGAACAAGGAGTTCGACACCCGGCCGACGCTCGATCTTGCCGCCCAACTGGCCGCGATGAATCGCAGCACTGGCTCTTCACCCGCAGACGGCTGGTTCACCAAGATCGGCGATTTCATGAAAGTGTCGGGATCGATTCCCGAGGTGCCGCCTTCGTCGTCGTACATGACCGACGAGTTCATGAAAATGGTGGAGAACGACCCGAAGCTCAAGGCCTTCGCCACCCGCAGCAATTGAAACCATCCGGTAATCGAGTGGAGTGAGTCATGGCCACGACGTATCTCAAGAAGGCCGAGAAGACGCCGCAGACCGAGGCGGGAAACGCGCAGGCGGTCGCCGCCGAGATGCTCGCGCAGATTCAACTGCGCGGCGAGAGCGCGGTGCGCGAATACGCGGCGCAGCTCGACCACTGGACCGGCGACATCGTGGTCTCCGCGGAGGAAGTGGAGCGCCGCGCGCGCGACGTTCCGGACACGGTGAAGGCGGACATCGCCTTCGCCACCGAGCAGGTGCGGCGATTCGCGGTTGCCCAGCGCAACTCCATCGAGGAGTTCGAGGTCGAGCTGCACCCGGGTGTTGTCGCGGGCCAGCGACTGATCCCGGTCAACGTGGCCGGCTGCTATGTGCCCACTGGGCGCTACGCGCATATTGCCTCGGCCTACATGAGCATTGCCACCGCGAAGGCCGCGGGCGTGCCGCTGGTGGTGGCTTGTTCCACGCCCTACAAAGGCGGCGGTATCCACCCCTACGTGCTCCATGCGATGAAAATCGCCGGTGCGGACATGATCATCACGCTCGGTGGCGTGCAGGCGATCGCGACGATGGCGTACGGACTGTTTGGAGCCCGCCCCGCCGATATCATCGTCGGGCCCGGCAACAAGTACGTAGCGGAGGCCAAACGCCTGCTGTTTGGCAGCGTTGGCATCGACGTGTTCGCCGGCCCGTCGGAAGTCGCGGTGATCGCGGACACATCCGCGGACCCGGTGATCGTCGCCGCCGACCTGGTGGGGCAGGCCGAGCACGGGCATGAGTCGCCGGCATGGCTCTTCACCGATTCTCAACGGCTCGCCGACGAGGTGATGGAACGGGTTCCGCACTTGATCGCGGAGCTGCCGCCAACCGCGCGCGATGCAGCAGGAGCGGCATGGCGCGACTATGGCGAGGTGATCCTCTGCGATTCGCGCGAGGAGATGGTGCGAGTCTCCGACCGCTATGCGCCGGAACATCTCGAGGTGCACGCAACCGACCTCGATTGGTGGCTGGCTCACCTTACGTGCTATGGCTCGCTCTTTCTCGGAGAGGAGACCACGGTGGCATTCGGGGACAAGACCTCGGGCCCGAATCACATCCTGCCGACCAAAGGCGCAGCGCGATATTCCGGCGGCCTGTCGGTGCACAAATTCATCAAGACGCTGACCTGGCAGCGAATGACGCGGGACGCGAGTCGGCAAATCGGCCCGGTGACGGCGCGCATCTCGCGGCTGGAAGGCATGGAGGCGCATGCGCGCACGGCGGACGACCGCCTGCAAAAATACTTCCCGCGCGAGAAGTTCGTGCTTGGCGAGAACGTCACGGCCTGAAGCATGGGGCACCTACTGGATCGGTTCCGTCTCGACGGCAAGACGGCACTCGTCACGGGGGCGAGTTCGGGTGTCGGCCGTGCGATCGCCGAGGCCCTCGCCGCGGTGGGTGCCTGCGTCGTACTTTGTGCGCGCCGCGATGCGTTACTTGAGGAAGTGCGCGCGTTGATCGTTGCCGCCGGCGGCAAGGCGGCGGCAGCCACCGGCGATGTCGGCGCACGTGCGTCGCTTGGCCATCTGGCAGAGAATGCAGCGAAACCCTTCGGGCCGATCGACATCGTCGTGCACGCGGCCGGGATGAACCACCGCCAGAGTGCCGACGCGGTCACCGACGAAGCGTGGGACGAGCAGATCGAAGTAATGCTCTCGGCGCCATTCTTCCTGTCCCGGCAGCTCGTTCCGGGAATGAAGGCGAGGCGATGGGGGCGCATCCTGAACATCGGATCGTTGCAGTCGTATCGCGCCTTTGCCAACGGCTCCGCCTACGGAGCAGCCAAGGGCGGCATCGTCCAACTCACCCGCGCCATGGCCGAGGAGTGGTCGCGCTTCGGCATCAACTGCAATGCGATTGTCCCCGGATTCTTCCCGACCGCGCTGACCGCTCCCCTATTCGACGAGCCGCTGAAGGTGCAGGAGTTGGCGGCGCGGACGGCGATCGGCCGCAATGGCGAGCTTGCCGACTTGCAGGGCGCTGCGGTATTCCTGTGCAGCCCTGCTTCCGACTACGTCACCGGTCAGGCCCTTGCCGTCGACGGCGGCTTTACGGCAAAGTGAAACCAGGGCCTGTTAACGCTATGGACACAGACGCGTTGCACGGCCGAAAATGCTCAGCGCAAGGCGCGGGGGCGAAGGCGGGTTGGGAACCCGGCGAGCCTTCGCAACGCAGCGCTGGGCGTTTTCGGCAGCAACCCGAAGGGAACGGGCGGCCTGGGGCGCCACTCTTTGTTGCTCTCCTCGCCAAGACCGCTAGTCTTGGCTTCGTCGGCTGCCGCGATTGGCGCCCCAGGCCATCCGTTCGCGTTTGCGCCCGTAGCGTTAACAGGCCCTAATGAAGGCGCTCGTCTACACCAACCCGAACGAAGTCACGTACCGCGACGAACCCGATCCGGTGCACGCCGCCAACGAAGTGGTGCTGAAGATCGATGCGGTCGGCATCTGCGGATCTGACATGCACGCCTATCATGGTCATGACCCGCGCCGGGTGCCGCCGCTGATCCTCGGGCACGAACTCGCGGGCAGCGTCGTCGCCGGGCCCGGCATCGGCAGGCGCTACACCGCGAACCCCCTGATCACCTGCGGCGTGTGCGAGTACTGCCTGCAAGGCCGCAACAACCTCTGCGCCAATCGCACGATGGTCGGCATGACGCGACCCGGGGCGTTCGCCGAGCGAATGTCGATCCCGACCAGCAGTCTGATCGCGATCCCGGAGGACATGAGCCCGGTCACGGCGGCGCTTACCGAGCCGGCGGCCACCGCGCTGCATGCGTTGAACCTGTCGATGCGGGCGCTGCAGCGCCCGCTGCCGGAGTGCAGCCTCCTTATCATCGGCGGCGGCGCGATCGGCATGCTCGCCGCACTGCTTGCCCGGAGTTACGGCTGCCACGATGTGCGCGTCGCTGAGACCAATGCGCTGCGCCGCGCATCGCTCGAAAAGCACGCGGGTTGTAGAGCGTTCGACCCGATCGCCGCGAACGAGGTCGCCGACAACTCTGCCGACCTCGTGCTCGATGCGGTCGGTGCCAAGGCCACGCGCACCGCCGCGTTGGCCGCGGTGAAGCCCGGCGGTGTGATCATGCACGTCGGACTCCAGGACTGGGCGAGCGAGATCGACATGCGCAAGCTCACCCTCGCCGAGATCACGTTGCTCGGGAGCTACACCTACACGACGGCCGACCTGCGCGCGACGGTTGCAGCGTTGCGGCGCGGCGCATTCGGCGACCTCGCCTGGGTCGAGCAACGCCCGCTCGCCGACGGCGCGCGCGCTTTTCAGGATCTGCACCTGGGGAAGAGCGCCAGCGCCAAGATCGTGCTCCAGCCGTGATCACCGATCCGGTTTGCCCGGCGCCAGCCCCGTGCAATCGCCTAAGGCCCCGTCGTGCTAAGCTCACTGTGATATGGCATTTCGCCAGCTTCCCCAGGGGACAACATGCCCGGTCTTCTCCCAGACGTCGATCCCGATGGCCTTCTCGAATATTCGGTGGTTTTCACCGACCGCTCGCTCAACCACATGTCGCAGCGCTTTCAAAGGGTCATGTGCGATATTTCAGGCATTCTCAAGCACGTCTATAACGCATACTCTGGCGTCGTCGTACCCGGCGGGGGCACCTATGGCATGGAAGCCGTCGCGCGGCAATTTGCCGGCGGCAGGAAGTGCCTGGTAATCCGCAACGGCTGGTTCAGCTACCGTTGGACGCAGATTTTCGACGCCGGAAAGATCCCGGCCGAGACGACCGTGCTGAAAGCGCGCCGGGTTGGAGCTGGAAAGCACGCGCCATTTGCGCCAGCCCCGATTGAAGAAGTGGTCGCCTCGATCCGGCAAATGCGTCCGGATGTGGTGTTCGCGCCGCACGTCGAGACCGCATCGGGAATCATTCTCCCCGACGCGTATTTGCGCGCGGTCGGTGATGCCGTCCACGAGACAGGCGGACTGTTCGTCCTCGATTGCGTCGCCTCGGGGGCGCTGTGGGTGGACATGGAGGCCTGCGGTGTCGATGTGTTGATCACCGCGCCACAAAAAGGCTGGAGCAGCACGCCCGGTTTCGCGCTTGTGATGCTGAGCCACCTGGCACGCACCGCCATTGAGAGCACGACCAGCACCAGCTTCGCGTGCGATCTGCGCAAGTGGTTGTCGATCATGGAAGCGTACGAAAAGGGCGGCCATGCCTATCATGCAACCCTGGGAACCGATTCGCTTACTCGGTTGCGCGATACGATGAAGGAAACGGAGCGAGCAGGATTCGAGAATACGCGTGCCGCGCAGCAGGAATTGGGCAACAAGGTTCGCGCGCTGCTGACGCGCCACGGCTTTGCGAGCGTCGCGGCCGAGGGTTTTCAGTCGCCGACCGTCGTGGTGAGCTACACCGAGGACCCGGAAGTGCAAAGCGGCAAGAAATTCCTGGACCTCGGATTGCAAGCCGCGGCCGGCGTGCCGTTGCAATGCGACGAGCCCGCGGACTTCAAAACCTTTCGTCTCGGACTATTCGGGTTGGACAAGCTCGGCAACGTCAATCGCAGCGTGAGCAACCTCGAGAAAGTCCTGGCCAAGATGGCCGCGCCAGCGTTGGAGCAACGCTGACGCGTGTGCCGCTTCTCCCTAGAGAGGCGGATGTCCGGCTCGCAGGCGACGCGCGGGGTTCGTTTAGTCGAGGTTCCTATCCTTCAGTGCGCACAATTTGTATGATTGCATGAGCAAATGTATCCTCGTGTGAGTTCGCTCCGGCGTCGGGCCTGCGGTTAATAACAAGACAGACGTCGGTTGTGCTTGCTGCCGGTTGCAACGGCAGCCGCAATTCCCGATCGATAAAGGAGGCTCTGATGCTCTACCGCACCCGTATCGCCACCGCGATTGCCCTGTTTGCCGCTGGCTTCGCGACTGCCGCGCCACCGAAGGTCGTGTCGCTCCCCAACTCCGACGCGCAGTGCTTCGCGCCGTGGGCGAGTAATACCAAGCTGTTCCAGTACCCCGCGAAGAAGGGGCCCTACCGGATTGCCCTCGCCAACGGCTACATCGCCAACACCTGGCGCATCCAGATGATCAAGACGGCGAAGGCCTATGCCGCGCAGCCCGACGTTGCCGCGAAGCTGAAGGAATTCAAGGTCGTCTCCACCGGCGAAGACGTGGCCGCGCAGATCGCGGCGATCAACAACTTCATCGATTCCGGCTACGATGCGATCGTCGTGAACGCCCAGAATCCGGCGGCCTTCAAACCCGTGATCAAGCGCGCCAACGATGCCGGCGTCGTATTGGTGGCGTTCGATAACATCCTCGACACCGAAGAGGCGATCAACGTCAACGTCGACCAGAAAGGGCTCGGCAAGTACTGGGCCGAATGGCTGGTGAAGAACGTGCCGAGTGGCGGCAAGGTGCTCGAAGTGCGCGGTGTTTCCGGCACCTCGGTCGATCGCGACCGGCATGAAGGGATCCAGGAAGTCTTCAAGGCTTCCGGCAAGAAGTGGGACACGGTCGAAGTGATCGGCAAGTGGGACGATCCGACGGCGCAAAAGGTCACCGCCGACGCGATCGCTGTGCACAAACACTTCGATGCCATCACCGCGCAAGGCGGTGATACTGGCGTGGTGCAGGCGATGATCGATGCCAAGCATCCGTTCGTACCTTTCGGCGGCGAGACCGAGAATGGCTTTCGCAAGTTCTGCGGCAAGTTCGGGAGCGAAGGCCTGAAATGTGCGTCCGGTGGCACCGGCCCGGCGCAGGTGGCGGTCGCAATCAAGACAGCGATCGCAGCGCTCGAGGGCAAAGTCGTGCCGCAGTCGGTGAAGTTGCCGCTGGCGCGGGTCGAGTATCCGAACCTGAAGGATGGCACCGACTACTACGCCACGCTCTCCGACAACTTCTTTGTCGGCAACTCCTTTCCTACCTGCGGCATCAACTTCACAGCGCAGGAAATCATGGGGCAGAGCGAAGCGAACAAGTAGGCGCGGGCGGGGACCCCGGTCCCCGCATTCAGCCATGAACGCGAATACCGGAGCGCACGGCGCGAAGGTACTCCGATGAGCCTGTTCGTCATGCAAGGCGTCTCCAAGCGCTATGGCGGCGTGCGCGCGCTGCAGGACGCCGAATTGATTATCGAAGCCGGTCGCATCCATGCGGTGCTCGGCGAGAACGGCGCCGGCAAGTCGACCCTGATCAAGATCATGGCTGGGGTCGTTGCTCCCGATGAAGGCCGCATGCTGCTCGACGGAGAGCCGGTCTCGTTCGAATCGCCGGCCGCGGCCAATGCGGCCGGTATCGCCTGCATCTTCCAGGAGCTGTCGCTCATCCCCGATCTTTCGGTGGCCGACAACATCGCGATCAGCAATCCGCCGCATCGCTTCGGGCTGATCGACCGCCGGGCGCAGCGCCGCATGGCCGAGGAGGCGCTGGCGCGAGCGGGCGCCGATAACATCCATCCGTCGGCGCTGGTCAAGGACTTGTCGCTGTCGCGGCGGCAGATGGTCGAGATCGCGAAGGCGCTCGCTCGCAAGCCGCGCATCCTGATCCTCGACGAAGCCACCTCGGCGCTGACCGCCGCCGACGTGACGAAGATCTATGGCGTTCTCAAGCGGCTGCGCGCGGAAGGGCTCGCCCTGCTCTACATTTCCCACCGGATGCACGAGATCGCCGAACTGGCCGACGAGTGCACGGTGTTCCGCAACGGGCACAGCGTCGCGACTTACGCCGCGGGTGCGAAGACCGACAACGAAGTCGTCGAGCTGATGATCGGCCGCGAGTACAGTGCCGTGTTTCCGGTGCGCGCTGCGCGTGTGGCCGACGATGCGGCGCCGCTGCTCGAAGTGCGCCACCTGTGCTGGACCGACCGCTTGAACGACGTCTCGTTCCAACTGAGTGCCGGCGAGGTGATCGGCCTCGGCGGACTCGACGGACAGGGCCAGCGCGAGCTGCTGCTGGCGCTTTTCGGGGTACTGCAAGGCACGACAGGCGAGGTGCTGGTCGATGGCCGCCCCGTCATCATCGACGGGCCGCACGTCGCGAAGCGCAAGGAGATCGGCATGGCGCTGATTCCGGAGGATCGCAAGACCGAGGGCCTGATGTTGCCGATGTCGGTGCGCGACAACCTCTCCTTCGCGGCGCTGGACACGTTGTCGCGCTGGGGCATCGTCGATACGGCAGCCGAACGCGCAGCCGTCGAGCGGATCGTGCGCGTGCTCGCGGTGCGCACCGACGGCACCGACGTGCCGGCCGGGTCTCTTTCCGGGGGCAACCAGCAGAAGCTCGTCATCGGCAAGTGGTTGATGATGGCGCCGCGCATCCTCTTGCTGAACGATCCGACCCGCGGCATCGATGTCGGCACCAAGCAGGAGCTCTACCAGCTATTGCGCGAACTGGCCGATGCCGGGGCGGCGATTCTCTTCTACTCGACCGACTACGACGAGCTCATCGGCTGCTGCGACCGCGTGCTGGTGATGTACGACGGCGCGATCCGGCGCAAGCTGATCGGTGGGGAGATCACGGAACGCGCGCTGATCAGCAGCGCCCTGAACATCGGTGCAGACGCGCAGGAAGTTTCTGCATCGGACGCGGCTCTGACGTGAGAGGGGACTGGTCCTACTGGCTGCGCGAGCACAAGGGCACGCTGCTCGCCTTCGCGGCCTTCGTCGTGATGTTCACGATCTACGCCAGCAACCACCCCGCGGGCCTCAACGCGAATGTCGCGACGACCGCCGCGAACAAAGGGGTGCTCCTCGCGCTTGTCGCCATGGCCCAGACGCTCGTCGTGCTGACGTCGGGTATCGACCTGTCGGTCGGAATGGTCATGGTCCTCGCCAATTGCCTTGCCTCTGGCATCGTCGTCGGCTCGCCGCTGATGACAGCGCTGGGAGTGCTTGGCGTGCTGCTCGTCGGCTGCGTGTGCGGCGCAATCAACGGACTCATCGTGATTTATGGACGGCTGCAACCGATCGTCACCACCATCGCGACCGGCGCGGTGTACTACGGGGCGGCGCTCGCCCTGAGACCCGTACCCGGCGGCGACGTCAACGCGCCGCTGGCCGACGCCCTGACTGGCCAGTTGCCAGGCGGCGTGCCGGCGAGCCTGGGGCTGCTGCTGGCCCTGGTTGTGGTCATATGGCTGCCCTTCCGACGCTCGGCGATCGGCCGGGCCGCTTACGCAGTCGGTTCGTCCGAGGTCGCGGCATACATGTCGGGTGTGCCGATCCGGCGTGCCAAGTTCGTCGCCTACACGCTGTCGGGATTGCTCGCGTCGGTGGCCGGGCTGTTCCTCACCTGCATCACTTACTCGGGCGAAGCGTCGGCCGCCAACGGCAGCACTTACACGCTGTATTCGATTGCCGCAGTCGTGCTGGGCGGCGTGTCACTGTTCGGCGGTTCGGGGAGCGCAATCGGCGCGATCTTCGGGGCGCTGATGTTCCGCACCATCGGCGATCTGCTCTTCGTGTTCAATGTGGAACCGCTTTGGCAGCCGTTATTCCAGGGCATGGTGCTGCTCGCTGCCGTCTGCCTCGGCTCAGCCCGCTTGCTGCGCATCCGCAACCGGCTCGATCTGTATGGCTGAAGCGCAGGCTCCCGAAGAACGCTCCGCCGGCGCGCTGGGCAGAATGATCGGCAGCATGCGCCGCCGCTTCGACCCGGCCATCGCTGCGGCGTTCGGCTGCATCGCGGTCGTGCTCTTCGTCGGCAGCCTCTATTCGAGCAGCTTCCTGTCGCCGGAATACCTGCTGCAGCAGCTGAAGGTGGCGTCCTTCCTCGGTGTCATCGCGACCGGAATGATGATCGTCATCCTGCTCGGCCAGATCGACCTGTCGGTGCCGTGGGTCGTCGCCGTCGGCGGGATGATGGCGACCGCGGCCACCGGCTGGGGACCGGTCGGCGAGGCATTGGCGATTCCGATAGGCGTCGGCTGCGGCGTTGCGCTGGGGCTCGTCAGCGGTGTCGGCGTGGCCTTCCTGCGCCTCCCATCGATGGTCGTGACCCTGGCGGTGAACGCTGTCGCGCAAGGACTGATGGTGGTGCACACCGGGGGTTTCTCGCCGCAGGATTCGTCGTCGCCGGCGATGCGCTTCATTGCTACGGGCCACAGCATACTCGGCATTCCGAATGCGCTGCTCGTGTGGGCGGTGGTCGGCGTCGGCGCCGTTTTCCTCCTGACGCGTACCACTTTCGGTCGCACGGTGTATGCGATCGGCAACCGTGAGCGTGCGGCTTACCTTTCCGGCGCACGCACCCGCACCGTCGTGATGATGACATTCGCGCTCGCCGGCGCTCTATCGGCCTTCGGCGGCGTGCTGCTCGCCGGCTATGCCAGCAAGGCCGCGCAGGCGATGGGCGACCCCTACCTGCTGCCGGCAATTGCCGCGGTGGTGCTGGGTGGAACGTCGATACTCGGCGGCCGCGGCAGCTACCTCGGAACGGTGGCCGGCGTCATCCTGATCACGCTGCTGCAATCGATCCTGGCGGTGATGCAGATGGAGGAATTCGGCCGCCATGTCACCTACGGCGTCGTGATCATCGCGATGCTGTTGATCTACGGCCGCGGCGGGCGGCATGTTGATTAGAGCCCCAAGTCAGCACCCATTCGACCGGAGCGCGACACCATGATTCTCGAACTCACCTCCAGTTTCGAAGTCATCGACCCGCGTTTCCGAAACCTCGCCTTACCCTACGTGCATGTCGAGAAACTCTACACAGGTTGCCGCTGGGCCGAGGGACCGGCGTGGTTCGCGGCCGGGCGCTACCTGGTCTGGTCCGACATTCCGAACGACCGCATGCTGCGTTGGGACGAGACCGACGGCTCGGTCTCCGTGTTCCGGCACCCGGCATTGAACAGCAATGGCCACACCGTCGACCTGCACGGGCGCCTCGTCTCGTGCGAACACCGCAGCCGCTGCGTGTCGCGCACCGAGTTCGACGGCACGCGCACCGTACTGGCCGACCGCTTCGAGGGCAAACGCTTCAATTCGCCTAACGACGTGGTGGTCAAGAGCGACGGCAGCATCTGGTTCACCGACCCGAGCTACGGCATCGACTCCGACTACGAAGGCGACGCCTCGCCGCACGAAATCGGTGCCTGCAACGTCTACCGCATCGACCCTGCGAGCAGCCGTGTCACCAGCGTCGCCGCGGACTTCGTTCAGCCCAACGGGCTTGCGTTTTCGCCCGACGAATCGCTGCTGTACATCGCCGACACCGGTCTCACGCACAGAGCGGACGGGCCGCATCACGTGCGGCGCTTCAGGGTGTCGACTGACGGCAACGCGCTCTCTGGGGGCGAAGTATTCGCCACCTGTCCGGTGGGCGTATTCGACGGGTTTCGCATCGATGTGCACGGCAACCTGTGGCTGTCGGCGGGCGACGGTGTGCGTTGCCATGGCAGCGATGGTTCGCTGCTCGGCAAGATCCTGATTCCGGAGGTCGTGGCCAATGTGTGTTTCGGCGGCCCGAAACTCAATCGCCTGTTCATCTGCGGCACGACGTCGCTGTACTCGGTGTTTCTGAATACGCGCGCGGCGCCTCGTGGCTGATATCCGAGATGAGACGCGAGTGTCGCGCCTCCCGGGTATTCCCAATCATTTAAGGTCGATATAGATCCGCTCGTCGAACGGACCGCCCAGCCTCGGCTGGAACGCCTGGCGGAACGCACGGGTCGTTTCGGAGCCACTGTAGATCTCGAAAGATTTCATGTCCTTCCAGACTCCAAAGATGATGAAGTGATTGGCGCGACCGGCCTCGCGCAATACCTTGAAGGACACGACACCAGGCGCTTGCTGCGCATCCGCCACCTGCTTGTCGAGCAACGCGACCGCATTCTCAACGTTTTGCGGTATCGATGCGTTCGATATGACATCGATAATCGTCACCACGGTAAGGTTTCCTGCCGGCGTCTGCGCCCGTGCAGAGCCCGCCGCGTCAATTACCAGCGTCGCCGTCATCAGGCAGACCACCATGAAGAACTTCAACATTTTTCTGTTTCCCCCAAATCGTCGCCAAGTGAACCCCGGGAGACGCTAGGCGCGTGGTCGTGCCGTGTCAAGCGCCAGTCGACTACCATCGCCTGCAACAGGCCGGCGTTCAGCTGCGAACAAGCGCTTCGGCAGGCGTCAACGCCGGAGCCGGGCGACTCCGCCGCAGTGACTTCGGTACCTTGCCCGCCCCAAGTCGCGCATATCCATGTCGCGAGGTCGCCGATCTCCTGATCGCTGAGCACTGCAGCGAAGCCGGGCATCGCCTGCATGCGTTCCAGGCTGCCGTCACGTGACTCCGGCCGCCTTGCTGACCTCGGCGAGGAAGGCCTTTTCCCTATCGCTCACGCGCACCCCGCCGAAGCCGAGAAACCCGCCTTCCGACGAGGCATTCGCAGCTTTGTCAGCGATGTCGACGAGCATCCGGCGATATGCGCTGGCTTCCTCTGGGGACGCCTTGCGCGCAACGAGGTCAGACGCCGACTTCACGCGCTCGAGCACAGCAGTCTTGAAGTTCTGCATCTGCTGTTCCCGCGAGCCTTCGCCCACCAACGTCTTGGGGTCAGGCATTCCGGGAATGCTGCGGTCCGCCGCGAGCGCCGAGAACAACTCGAGATTGCTGCCGGACTGGAAAGCTTCAGCCATGCCTCGCGCGCCCGCGGCGGCCTCCTTGATCGATCCGAACAAGCCTGAAGGATCGGACGCCGCAACGCCACCCGCAATCATCGACGGCGCGAGCCGCAGGAGTGTCCATTCATCCGCGGTGAAATTGTCCTGCTTCGCCATGAGCACCTCCTTCAGGCGTATGAAATGGTCGACAGCGGCCTTGGGCTGCGTGGTGCGCAGGCCAACTGCCCAAACGGGCCGCAACACACGAACGTTCCTGGCGTCGCCGTCATAGCCGGGAAATCTCGACCCGGCGCGCGTCGGCGTCGTTGGTCGCAGCGCCACCTTCGACGAAGAGTGGTGGTTTCATCTCGACGTTCGTCTCCGGCACACCGGCAGCCTTCAGCGCATCGCGCACTGCGAGCGCACGGCTCTTTGCGAGTTCCTCGTTTTTCGCCGGGTCACCCGTTTTGTCCGTGTAACCGGTGATCGCCACTTTGAGTCCATCCTTCTTGATAACGTTGGCGGCGGCCGCAATGACGTTGGCGCCGTCAGCACCCACGGTCGCGGAGCCGGTATCGAAGTAGACCTTCGCCGGAAGACCGGCCATCGCCGGTGCCGAAGGCGCGGGGACGACCGCCTGGGGTGCCGGCACGGACACGGGTGCTTTGGGTGACAGCAGCCACCAGAGCAGCGCCAGGATCACCGCGCCGATCACCCAAGGCCACAGGCGTCGCAGGCCTGACCTTCCCGCATCGGCCACTACGCCGGTAGCGGCCATACCGGCACTGCCAAGATCACCGCGCCGATCACCCAAGGCCACAGGCGTCGCAGGCCTGACCTTCCCGCATCGGCCACTACGCCGGTAGCGGCCATACCGGCACTGCCAGTGGCGGCCGCACCGCCGGAGATCGTCGCACCCGCCCGGCGGGCGGTGTCCGCCGCTGCCCCACCGAGCCCGCTCAGGAACGCAGCCGGGTTGGCGAAGCCCAACGCACTGGTAAGCCGGCTGTCGAGCGCACCCTGGAGCTGGGGACCCTGACTCGAAAGCAGCGAAGACAGCGAGGTCGCATTCAGCCCCTTCTCGCCGATCAGCTTCTTGAGCAGCGTCAGCACAAGCGGAACAACCATCGCGATCAGGTTGGTCGCCGACGAGTTCTTGAGTCCGCTCGCCGACGAGAGCGCGTTCACGAGCGCGCCACTCTTGTCGCCAAACAAGGCCGGCACCAGGCCGCTGGTGCCGGCCTTCATCAAGGCGTTTACGCCGGCGCCCCCGCCACTGAACATGCCAGCGATGTTGCCTAGTGCGCCGACGTCGAGGGGGGAATTGTTGAGGAGCGACAGCAGGCCCGACGCACCATCGGCGGTCGCCCCTTTCCGCGCTATGCAGCCCAGTACGGTGGGTAGCAGCGACGTCAGCGCACCCTGCGTTGCGGTCGGCGATTCGCCGAGAAACTGACCCGCCAATTTGGAGAAATCACTTCCCAGCGCGCTCTGTGCCAGCGACAGCAGATTCGTACTCATGAGATACCCCCGATCAGTCGATGAGTTGCTAATGAATGATCAACCCGCACGCAGCGATAAGAAATCCTCCTGTAGTGCCCCAAGTTGGGCCCTTTGGTGCCGCGAGTGTTGCGCCAGGTTGGTCGCAGATCCGCGCACACGCCTGGCAGATGACGTTCAATCCGCCGTGTCGGGGCGGCTATCGCTTGGCAGGTGCGCGCAACGCAGCGGCCACGTCATTTAGGTCCTTGCCGGAGCTACCTGCTGGCGTGCCTTCGCCTCGGCCTGCACGTCGAGGGTCAACAAGTATCGACCACTCCTGATAAAGATTGTTCCCCGTGACACCTGAGCGTTCTTTGCGTTTCGTGATCCCAACGGGTCGTCGCTCAGGGCTTGACGACCGCAGGCTACTGTCGCGCCCGTACGATCGCGGACATCAGCATCGTGTTGTACGGGTTCCACACCGACAGGACGAAGAACATGGTCGTCGAGCCGTCCTGGTTGGGCCGCGTGTAGCGGCCGATGCAGTACGGTCCGTAAACGCCGCCGCCCACGTCCTCGCGACCGGGATCGCTGAGGCCGTCATTGCCTCCGGCGCTGTGGATGTAGTGCCCATAGGCGGCGTCGGCATCGAAGATGTTCCTGTAGTCCGTCCACGGACCCCAGGGCAACGCACTTTGGCGTTCGAGAATGAAGAGTGGATTGTCGCTGTTGTACAGCAGAACGAAACGGCGCAGGAATGGGTTCCAACGGACACAGAACTCGCCGACGGAGCCGGAAAGGAATAGCGGTTGGGACAGCGCCTCTTCGCTCATCCAGCGAGGTTGGCCGTTGCTGTCCGTGCCTGCGAAGAAGAGGAACGCCGACCGATCTTCGAGGCGGTTCAGGGAAATGTAGGCGAGGTAGACGTTGCTCCTCCGGTAGCCACCACTTCCCCACAGCAGAACGCCCTGTCCTTCGCGGTCGGGGAGCCCGGTGAAGTCGCGGTTCGCGACGAGCTGGAGCGACACATTGATGAACTTGTCACGAGACAAATCGTAGAGCGGTGCGCCGAAATGGATACCGCCGTCCTCGGAGCGAGCCAGCACGCTGCGCCCCATCGAGGTGTTTTCCGTGTCCGGATCGGCGATGCGATCCGTCGTGAAAAAGACGTACATGCTGGCTCGGGTGATCGTTTGTGCCGCCTGCCAAGGTAGGCTGACGTTCGAGTTGTCGTGAAAGACATGCTGCAACCGGTTGTCGACCGGCACGACGACTTCGAAGTTGCCATGATCGCCGCTGCCGAAATCGGACTGGATGAGGCAACCCGGGCCCGTGGAATGCGGGGCGACCGTCTGCGCACGCCGCCAGGGCGATCGCACGTCCGAGTTGTCGTGGAAGTAGTGCGCGAGTTCGTTGCCCTGGGGCACGACGACCTCGAAGTTGCCGTGATCGCCACTGCGGAAGTCGGACTGGATGATCCATCCGGGGCCCGTCGCGTCGGTGGTGATCGTCTGGGCCCGCTGCCACGGCAGCCCGACGTTCGAGTTATCGTGAAAATAATGGACGAGGTTGTGACCTTCGAGGACAACCACCTCGAAGTTGCCATGGTCGCCGCTGCGGAAATCGGACTGGATGATGCACCCGGGTCCCGTGGCCTGGTTGCTGATGATCTGGCCCCGCCGCCAGGGCAAGCTTACGTCGGAGTTGTCGTGAAAATAGTGGACGAGCGAGCGGCCTTCGAGGACGACAACTTCGAAGTTGCCATGGTCGCCACTGTGGAAATCGGACTGGATGATGCACCCGGGTCCCGTGGCCTGGTTGCTGATGATCTGGCCCCGTCGCCAGGGGAGGCTCACGTCGGAGTTGTCATGGAAGTAGTGGACGAGCTCGCGGCCTTCCAGAACGACCACCTCGAAGTTGCCATGGTCGCCGCCGCGAAAGTCGGACTGGACGATGCAGCCGGGGCCGCTGGCAAGTTTGGTGATGGTCTGACCCCGCCGCCACGCGAGGCTTACGTCGGAGTTGTCGTGCCACCAGTGGGTAAGTTCGTTGCCCTGCAATGCGACGACCTCGAAATTCTTGTGGCTCCCCCCGCCTAGGTCGCTCTGGATTATGCAGCCGGGCCCGCTCTGGCTTCGATCCACGCTGATTCCGTCTGCCGGAACACAGAACGCACCCTGATCGATGTTGTCCACATGCGGAAAGGTCGGGTTGAAGTCGAGTCGAATGCCCTGACTCGGGTCGGTGTCGGATGTGAACGCGATGCTGTCAAGGGCCCCGCTAGGGTCCACTCGAATGTTTCCGTCGGTATTTGTATCTCCAAACAGAAACACCACTCTGCCTTCGTGCTCGAACGATTGGCCGAGGTCCAGCCCGACAACGCCAAAACGGCTTTCGGTCTGGCTCAGCGTCGGAACCTTGAGCTGGCGATCGAACTCGCCGGTAAGTTGCGCGATCTTGATGGTCTGGTGGACATCGGTCGAGTCGATCATTGTCTCGCCGAACCCGGGCAACACCTGCGCTCGCCACCACGGCAAACCCACGTCCACGTTGTGGTGCCAGTAGTGGACGACCGACCGCGACAGCTCGCTGGCGATGACTTCAAAGTTGCCGGGGCCGCTTGGGCCGAATGTGCTCTTCACAATGCAGCCCGCGCCGGTAGCGGCGACACTGACAACCTGGCCCCGCTGCCATGGCAGGCTGACGTCCGAGTTGTTGTGAAAATAGTGAACGAGCTCGTTGCCTTCGAGGACGACGACTTCGAAGTTCTTGTGTGCGCCGCCGAATGGTCCCTGGATGATCGACCCGTGACTGGCCGCGCGGGCGGTGATCGTCTGTGCGCGCTGCCACGGGCGACTCACGTCCGAGTTGTCGTGGAAGTAGTGAACTAGGTCGCTGCCTTCGAGCACAACCACTTCGAAGTTGCCGTGGTCGTCGCTACCGAAGTCCGATTGGATGATTGCGCCCGGACCGGTGGCACGCGTGGAGATCGTCTGGCCACGCTGCCAGGGCAGATTCACATCCGAGTTGTCGTGGAAGTAGTGCGCGAGTACGTTGCCTTCGAGGACGACCACCTCGAAGTTGCCGTGGCCGTTGCCCCGAAAGTCCGACTGGATGATCGAGGCCGGGCCCGTCGCGCGGGTGGAGATCCGTTGCCCGCGCCGCCATGGGAGGGTCACGTCCGAGTTGTCATGCCACCAGTGCCAGATTTCCGTTCCAGTCCACAGGACGACCTCGAAGTTTCCGTGTTCGCCGTCGCCAAAGTCGCTTTGAATGATGGACCCCGGTCCCGACGCAGGACTTGGCAACGGCTGGCCGTTCTCCCACACGACGCCGTGCTCCCGTCCGGACCCGAAGAGGTGGTGCAGAGCCCCGTCGCGGAAGAGAATGGCTTCGAGGTTGCCGTGATCGCCTGTCCGGAAGTCACTCTGAATAATGCTGCTGGGACCTATCAGGTTCGCCATCTTTCGACTCCTGGCTGCGGGTTAAGGGGCACGATCCACGCGGACGGTGGACTTGTGGCATCCGCATCTATTACTCTCGCGCTCTTACCGAATTCAAACCTCAGCGCGCTGAAGACGCGGAGCAGATAAAGCGATCACTTGTTCTCATTTGCACTGTCTGCTCGCATTCTGTGCCGGTGATGTTTTCTCCTCAAGGTGAATAATCCGCACTTGGTGGGGTGCGCCCGCGTGACGCTACGCGTGGCACACGCCGCCGTCCGTCGACGCGAAGATTGCCGGAGTACTGCCCATTCAGCTCCCGGATTCGCCCGGTGACACGGGCGCTTCCCTGCTATACAGTAGAAGCAACAACCTCTCCACCGGCGACTTCGTGTCGCGCTTGGCATGGCTATCGGTCATGGGACACGATCAGAGGTCACTCCTTAAGAGCCTTCTTTCTCGCATCGCACTCGGGGCATTGGTCGTCGCGCTCGGGATCTTCACTGGCCTGCCTGGTGAGGCGCGAGCCGACAACGTCTTGCGGGACGGCTCAAAATTCCTTCTTGAATCGCTCGGCAACATTCCGGGCTCGCGCTGGCTGGACGGCCGAACGGCGGTCGGTACGGTCGGTCTTGCGCCGAGGTTCGGAGAGCCCTTCAGCGGAACCGTGTGGGAGCCTCATGGGCTCGGACCCCGCCTGTTCAGCCTGCGGAACCTTGGCGATATCGAGGGCGCGCGCTGGCTGACCTGTCGAACGGATAACGGCACCGTAACCTTGTCGGCGACCGCCACTGTGCCGCCTCCGGCAACGACCGTGTGGCGCGTCGACGAACTGGAGGACGGCGTCATCGGATTGGCATGTGGAACCGCCACCAACGCATGGCTCGATGGTCGAACGCAAACCGCTGAGGTCGGCCTCGCGCCGTCCACCTCGCCGCCGTTCACCGGGGCCCGCTGGCGTCTGCACGAGGTGCGAGGTGCGGACGTGCTGACAAATCGCAACGACAACGCTCGCACCAGTGCCAGTCTCGCGGAAACCGTGCTGACCCCGGCGCTCGTCAAATCCGGCCGGTTCGGTAAGCTGTTTACACGAGACGTCGATGGGCAGGTCTATGCGCAGCCGCTCTTTGCCGAGAACTTGCCGATCGGCGGCCGCAACCACAACACCGTCTTCGTCGCGACGGCGCAAAATTCCGTCTATGCGTTCGATGCCGACGACGATCAGGCTCAAAGCGGACCGCTCTGGAGAAGCCCGCAGCTCGGCCTGCCGGTGCCGCGCAGCGACATCGTTCGAGACACATTGATCGATCCCGCGATCGGCATCATCAGCACACCGGCCATCGATCGTGCGAGCGCGACAATCTTCGTGGTGGCGAAGTCGAAGCGGATCGACACCATCACTGATCAGGCGCAGCTCGCGAACGACGACATTGTCACCATCCAGACCGAGGGCAACATCCCAGGGCCGTCCTGGCTGAACGCGATCACCGGCAATAGCACCGTCGCGCTGGCGCCTCAGTTCGGCGGCGACGTGTTCAGCGGCACCTGGTGGCAGATCACGCGGCATGACAATGCGATTTCGTTCCGCAGCCTCGGCACCGCTGTTGGGCCGACGACGCCGGTCTGGCTCGACGGCCACACCGCCGACGGAACAGTGGGACTGGCGCCGAATTTTGCACCGCCGTTCACCGGCGCCTCGTGGCGTCTCGTCCCGTTCGAGGGCCGCGGTTTCACCATGCAGACGCTCGGCACGATTCCCGGTCCGACTTTTCTTGACGGACGCACAGTGGGGGGGACGGTCGCTCTCATTCCGAGCGTCGACGCGGCGCATAGCGGCGCCGTGTGGCGGATCCAACGTCATTCCTACCACAGTGTTCTATACGCCCTTGATCTGCTGACCGGCCGTATCAAGGCATCGGTCGACGTCGGCGCATCGAATGCTGGGTTCGTCCAAAAGTGGCAACTCAACCGCCCCGGACTCCTGCTCGCGAACGGCTCCATCTACGTCGGGTTCGGCGCGCACGCTGACCAGGGACCTTGGCACGGGTGGCTGTTCGCGTTTCGTGCGACCGATCTACAACCGCAGGGTTCCTTCAACACGACTCCGAACGGCTTCGGCGCCGGGTTGTGGCAGTCCGGAACCGGTCTGACCGCCGATGAAGCAGGTCTGATCTATGTGATGACCGGCAATAGCTTCACACCGGGCACGCCCGACCTCACCAACAGCTTTGTGCAGCTTCGCCACGATGCCGCTGGAGGTCTTTTCCAAGTGGCCGGCAGCTTTCACGCCGCGAGCGGCCAATCGATCGACCTCAACGTCTGCGACCTCGATCTTGGATCTTCTGGACCGGTGCACGTGCCGGGCACGCGCATCATCCTCGGTGGCGGAAAGCAAGGCGTTCTCTACAACATCGATACCGCCGACATGGCCCACCCGCGCCAAGCGTTCATGGCCGCGAAGAACCAGTACGTCGCGTCGCCGCCGCCCTGCAAGGTATGGGACGATGTCATGGCTTGGCCCCACCTGCACGGCGCCCCGGCGCTATGGCCCGGCCTGCCGGACGGCAGCACGCGCGTGTACATGTGGGCAGAGCGGGACCGGCTCAAAGGATTTCGTCTCAGCAACGGAACGCTTGCGACAACGCCGTTCGCCCAATCGGCAGACATCGCCCCCAACAAGAGCATGCCGGGCGGTGTGCTGTCGGTCTCGGCTGATGGCGGCTTGATCGGTACCGGGATTATCTGGGCGACACGGCCCAGCGACTGTACCGCGGGTGACAACTTGCCCCCGGACGACTACTCGGACATGAACGATCGCCCCTGCAATGCTCAGTTCAAGATCGTCCCGGGCATCCTCAAGGCGTTTGATGCCGGAACACTCGCGGAGCTTTGGAGCAGCTCGTCCCCGGCAGATTCGATGGGGATGCTCGGCAAGTTCAACCCACCCACCGTTGCGCATGGTCGAGTCTACGTCGGGACGTTCGGACGCAACTGTGCGGGTCCTGCCTGCCAAGGCCAGCTGATCGTCTACGGCGTTCGCCCTGGAGTTTGACGCGCGCGAATATGGCAACAGGGCCAAAACAGTTACGCGCCATAGCGATCAAAGGCGGTGCAGGTGCCCTAATCTGACGGACAATGTCCGATCAAGTCGATGCGCCTTCGATGCAAGGACCGAGATCGACACTCGGCCGTTATTGGGTGCAGCGCCGTGAACGGGTGCAAGCTCGAAACCGGCCGTTCAGTCCGGGCTCGCCAACCTCCTCAGGTTTGGCGGATCGCCGAACAGAATGACGGCACGACTCCCCCTCGGGCCGATCCTCGCGCGCTCGCGTTTGTCGCCAATCCCGTGTACCGCCTCGCGCGATCCTGTCGGTCGCACAACTGACGCTGTCGACTACGTCAACGTGTTCGTGCATCGCCAACACCGCCACGACAACGGGCACGACGAGCCCGAAGCCCGACCGACCACTGGGGTCCGAGGACCGACACCCCCAATTGACGGCCTCGAACCAAGCGGCGTATTGTTGACAAGCTGTATGCTACCAATACGGCGCGGACTGGAGGAAACCAACGTCGATGAGTCGCGGGCGGTAGCCCGTGCAGGCGCGGAGGAAGCGACTAAGACCCACTCTGCGCCAACGTTTGATTATCTCAGGGACGTCGATTGCGGTTTGTTAGCCACCAGCGAGACATCTATTCATCGGTCACCTCGAATCGTGATTGGAGAAACTTATGTCGACATCAGAAAGATATCCTGGCTCGCGCGAAGAGGACGCATGGTTGAGCGACGAGCAGCTCAAGCGATGCGCTCCGGCAGAGGAGGAGCCGTTTCAAGGTCCTGTTCCCACTCGAATGATTTCCAACGGCGAATACATGCCGCATCCGCAGACGCAGAAGCAAAAGCATGTAGAAGCGCGCGTCAAGGAGCTTGCTGACAAAGCGGCAAAGAAGCTTGGCATCAGCCGGCGCCAATTTCTCGGAAGCACGGGCGGCTTGGCGGCCTCTTTCCTCGCGATGAACGAGGTGTTCGGCAATACGTTCTTCAAGGTGAGCCAGGTCGAGATGTTCGAGCCGGCAGCGGCCGCTGAGAACGGCCCGCCTGCGGATCTGTTCGTCTTCGACGATCAAACGCACATCGTGCGTTCAACCACCAATGGTCCACAAAGCTTGCGTGCGCTTGCACAGGGTCCCGGCCCGTCATCGGCGCTCGGAGGATTCACTGCCAATCCCTTCAACGGTACCGGCGGGAACGCGGCGGGCGTCGATGAGCTCGGAAGTCTGTGGACGCCGTGGAACCCGGGGGAGCTCCTCCCCAACTTTCCCAAGAACCCAGGCCCGCCGCTCACGCAGACAGGCGAGTTCCACTTGGGCCAATACATCAATCGGATGTATCTACAAGCGCAGACCAGCGTTTCGATCATCAGCAACGCCAACATCGCGCTCTTCACTCCGCCCGGTGGAGGCACGGCCGGACCGGCAAACAATATCCATGACAGCCTGACCAGCGAGATCTTGACCGGATGGCAAACTGGGCAATGCCGCGATTTCATCAACCAGCTTGCCGGCTCGACGCGTGCGCTCGCCCATGGACAGATCTATCCGGGGCCCGGCAACATGGCCGACCCACTGTTTGGTGATTACACGCAGTGGCAAATCGAGAACATGCAACCCGACTCGTGGAAGGGGTACAACGTCGCGTTCGCGGCAAGCGCTGCCCCGGGTGCGGCATTCGCCCGCTGGCGGCTCGATGACGAGGCGATCGCCTATCCCACCTACGCGGTGATCGCGAGGAACCGCGACCAGCTCAATGCGCATCCTGGCTTCTTCAATATCTGCATTCATAAAGGACTTTCGGCCAATGGCACACAACCGGGCGGCACCAACAACCTGCCGAACTTCGGCAACCCGGACGACATGGTCAAGGTCGCGACCGATTGGCCACAGTTCAATTGGATCATCTACCACTCGTGCATTCGTCCGGGTTTCTACGTGCTACAGTCGTTGCAGGATATCGAGAATCTGCCCGGTTCGATGTCGCCCACCGTTCTCGTCGACAGCGACGGCCACGCCGTTCCCAACATCCGCTGGTCAACCCAGTTCGCTCAGATCGCGGGCGGCAAGTACGTGGCTGGCGCGGAGCCGTTTTCCGCATCGCCTTCGAGCCGCACGCGACTGCCCAACATCTACGCCGAGCTCGGCACGACGATGGCGTCGATGATCGTAACGTTCCCCACGGTGTGGGCGCACCTCATCGGTCAGTTGCTCTACTACATGGGCCCGAACAATATCCTCTTCGGCTCGGATTCGATGTGGTACGGTGGTCCGCAGTGGCAGATCGAAGCGCTGTGGCGTTCGCAGATCCCTGACAATATCCGCCAGACCTGGGGCTACCCGCAGCTCACGGACGACATCAAGCGGCAGATTTTGGGCCTAAACTCGGCGCGACTCTACGGGCTGTCGCCGGCAACGTCGCTGTACACCGCCGGCGGCCTGCCGAACTACCTCAGCGCACCCGAGCTGCAGCCGGGAGGCAGCATGGACACGGTGCTTCGCGGCCCGGGTTTTCCCGAACCGGTGACCCCCGTTGGTCTACTTCGTGCCAACGATCGATTCGCCCAGGCAAGGTGGAGGGCCGACGAGATGAAGCTGTCGCGAAGCAACGTCCGCCACGGATGGATGCGAAGCGACGGATAAGCAAGAAGGTAGATTCGTTCTCGGTGGCAGGTGTAGTGGAGCGGCCCCGGCGATTAGTCGGGGCCGCGTCATTCGGTAGCCAACGCCATCCACCTCAAGACGGCCAAGGCGCTCGGGCTCACGATCCCGCGGTCGTTGCTGCTGCGCGCGAATGAGCTGGTTACAGGTACGGTTGTAACCAGCCCAATCCAGTGGACGTGCCCCCGGTTTGCGCTCCCAGCTTCGGACGGTACTCGCAACCGACCCAGCCCGTATATCGGCACGCATCCAGCACATCGAACAGGTAGCGGTAGTTGAGTTCGCCCACATCCGGCTCGTTGCGCTCGGGCACACCCGCAATTTGGATGTGACCGACGTGGCCGGTCGGCAAGTATTGGCGCAGCTTCATGGCGACGTCACCTTCGACGATCTGGCAATGGTAGAGGTCCATCTGGACCTTCAGGTTCGAAACGCCAGCATCCGCGACAACCTCGTGAGCTTGTCCTTGCCAATTGAGGAAATATCCAGGCATGTCGCGCGTGTTGATGGGCTCGATCAGAATGTCGATGCCCTGCTTTGCAGCCTCCTCCGCGGCCCAGCGCATTCGCTGGACGTACGTCGGATACAAGCTCCCGCGTGTGCCGTCGCCAGGCACGAGCCCCGCCATCACATGGATACGCGGACAATCGAGCGCCGACGCGTATTGCAGCGCCTTAGTGATGCCGGCGCGAAATTCGGGTTCTCGTCCCGGCAGGCACGCCAAGCCTCTTTCGCCACCTTCCCAGTTGCCGGGCGGTGCATTGAAGAGCACTTGTGTCAGTCCGTTGTCGCGAAGCCGCATGACGATTTCACCGGGGTCGAACGCGTACGGAAAAACGTACTCGACCGCCTTGAATCCGTCGCGGGCAGCAGCAGCGAAGCGATCAAGGAATGCATGCTCCGGGTAGAGCATCGAGAGGTTGGCTGCGAATCGGGGCATGGGGATCACCAGCGGGCGCCGAAAGTCGTGCGCAGTTCGTCGATCTGGAATTCCGCGAGTGGTCGTGGAGGCTTCCGGGTCACGCACATCCGACGCGCGGTCTCCGAGTGGCTTGGAGGCAGAATGAGACGTCTGCCGAACTAGGCGACGGCCCTTCGGCCCGCCACCGGCCTTCGTCGCTCGGGCTGGCGATGGCTCTTACTTGCACCCGCCCGCAATGGCCAGAGGCTCGACAACTCAGCCGCGCTGCGCAGGACAAGCGGTGCCAGTTCGTGTGCTCGCTTTTCCGTGATGCGGGCACTCGGACCGGCGACGCTGACCGTTCCAAGCGCCGGGCCTCGCGCGCCCGCGCGTATCGCGACCGCAACAGCGGTCACGCCGAATTCCGCTTCGCTGAACGCAAGACCGTATCCGCGTCGCGCGGTGGCCCTGATCTCGCGCAGCAGCGCTTCGACGGAGCGAACGACATTGGGGCCACACCGGTCCGCGTCCTTCAAACCGCCGTTCTTCATCACGATTTCCATCGCCTGATCGCTGGGAAGCGTCGCGAGCCACGCCTTGCCGCTCGCCGTCGCAAACACCGGAACGGTGTTGGAGGTGAGCGAGGGCTGATACATCAAGCCCGCGGACGCTCCCTGCGAGTGTGCGACCCACACCAGCGAGTAACCGTCGACCACCGCCAGTCGCGCGAACTCGTGGCACTCCTGCGCAAGACGGTCGAGGAGCGGCTGACAGATGTCGGGAATGCCGGTTGCTACGTAGAACTGCTGGCCGAGGACTGCAAGGCGCATCGTCAAGCGATAGAAGCTGGTGCCGGTATCCTTTTCGACCCATCCTAGATCGACCAGCGTGGCAAGCAGACGGTGAGCGCCGCTTTTTGGCAACACGAGGCGCTCGGCGATCTCCCCGAGCGGCATGTCGCGTGCGCCGTCCGCGAGCAGCTCTATGATCGCGAGGCAGCGCTCAGCAGGTACGTGAGCCATTTGCGGGATCTCGCGGCAGGTGCAGCATCATTGCGATGGACGAGCGCGCTCTATGCCGCCGGCGTGCGACGCCGACGCGAAAAACGCCAGGAGTGCATCGATCTGCCCGCCGTGCATGTCTCGACCATCGACCCACTGACAACCGCACTGCACGGCGTGGTGAATCAGGGCCGTCGGCGGCTGCACGATCACGACATCGCCAACCAGCGTCCCGGGGTCGAGCCGACCGATGTCGGCCGGCAGACCATCGTCAGGTCGCATGCCCACCGTCGACGCATTGACCACCATGTCGACGTCGCCGGGCATGCCATTCGCCGCGGCGAGAGTGCAACCGGGAAACGCCGGTTTCAGCTTCTCGACCAGCGTCTTCGCCCTGGGAGCGTCGATATCGATGATGTCGATCGCCTGTACACCTGCGTCCGCGAGCGCACATGCAATCGCGCTTCCTGCGCCACCTGCGCCGAACAGTGCGACGCGCCGGCCACGAACGCGCTGGCCTTTGCGTTCGGCGCCGCGCACGAATCCGACGCCGTCGAACATGTCGCCCGTCCACGAGCCGTCCGCTTCACGGCGCAATGCATTCACTGCGCCGATGGTCTTCGCCGTCGCACCCAGCCGTTGCGCAAACGACACCATGCGCGCCTTGAACGGCACTGTGACCAGCACTCCGTCGAGGTTGCCAAGTGCCAGCAGCGCCGGGACTATGGCGTCGAAGCGGTCGGCGGGAACAAGCGCGGGAACGAGCACGGCATCGAAACCCGTTGCCGCGAAGCGCTCGGTAAAGACCTCGGGAGAGCGAACTTGCGCAATCGGGTCGCCGATGATCGCGTACAGGCGTGTCGCGCCGGTGATCCTGCCGGGATCGGTCATCGCGCTGGCACCCTGCGAGACTCGTGCCATTGTTCGACGCGAGCGGAACGGTAACGATGGGGCTTGCCATGGACATGAGCGGCGAGACCCATGCGGGGCGGGTCGAAGATGCGCGCATCCATGACACGCAGCTCAGGCGCCACGCGCGGGCGAAACCCCATGTGCGCGATCACGTCGCGCTCCGCATCGAGCCCCGGCGCGATCTCGATAAGCTCCAGCCCGTCGGTGCCGACGCGAAAGACTGCGCGTTCGGTGACGAATAGCGCGATCTGGCGTTTCGCACGCCCCATGTCCGCGCTGTAGCATATCTGTTCGAGCTTGGGCACGAACTTCCGGTGTCGTCCTTCCTTGCGAATGACGGTGTTCCCCTGCTCCCACGTGACGTCAAGATCGCCTGCGGTAAGGGTCCCGCTGAAGACCACGCACTTCGCGTTCTGGCTGATGTTGATGAAGCCGCCGACGCCGATGATCCTATCGCCGAAGCGGCTGACGTTGACGTTGCCTTGCGCGTCGACCTCGGCGAAAGACAGGAACGCGAGGTCCAGTCCGCCGCCGTCGTAGAAGTCGAACTGCGCCGGCTGCTCGATCATCGCGGCGAAGTTCTGCCCGCCGCCCGAATCGCGCCCGGTGATCGGAGCACCCCCTATGATGCCTTGCTCGTTGGTGAGATAAACAGCATCGAGCAGGCCTTCTTCGGCAGCAATTGTCGACAGACCCGTCGAGACGCCCGCGCCGAGATTGCATATGGCGCCGGGGAACAACTCCATGGCGGCGCGCCGGACGATTACCTTGCGCAGCCCGAACGGCAAAGGCTTGATGTCGTCCACCGGTATGCGCAGCTCGCCCGAATAGCTCGGATCATAGAGCGTCGCGTAGGTCTGACGTTGGTCCGCGTCGACGACCACGAAATCGACGAGGATGCCGGGTATCTTCACCTGCTTCGCCGGCAACGTGCCCCGACGCGCCATGCGCTTCACCTGCACGACGACGATACCGCCCGCGCGACGCGTCGCCTGCGCCATCGCGAGCATCTCTCCGAGAACCGCCTCCTCCTCCATCGTGACGTTGCCGTCTTCGTCGGCGGTCGTGCCGCGCAGGAATGCGACGTTGACGGGAACGGGCTTGAAGAAGAGCCACTCTTCGCCGGCGAGATTGGTGACTTCGACGAAGTCCGGCGGGGTGCGCGGGCTCTGCCGCGCACCCTGCTGCCGCGGATCGACGAAGGTGTGCAATCCGGTCTTGGTCAGCAGCCCCGGGCGACCGGCTGCCATGTCGCGCATGAGCTGCGAGAGCACGCCCTGCGGCAGGGTGTACGCCTCGATCTTGTCTTCCGCGGCGAGACGGACAAGGCCGGGCGAGTCGACCAGCGCGCTGGTAATCGCCCGCTTCAGAAGACCCTCGTGCGCCAGATGCGTCGCGCCGAGCGCAGCCCGGTCACCGACACCCACGACACTGACCGACGTAAGCCCGTGCGGCCTGCCTTCGGCGAGGAAGCGTCGTTCGACTGCTGCGAGCAGCGCCTCCGGGACCGCGTGGCCGCCGCCAGATCCGCTGATCAGGATGGCATCGCCGTCCTCGATCAATTGCGCTGCTTCGTCTGGGGTGATCTTTTCCATCAGAGGCCTTCCCTGCGAACCAAAGAGAGCCGACAGATTTCGAGCGCATATACGGCGGCATCGTTTCGCACCTCGACGCCGAGCCGGTCGAGCTCGCGGCCATGAATGACCTCCCGCGCCTTGTCGGCGGCGACACGGGTACTCGCTTCGCACAGAAGTACCCATGCCGGCACATCGAACGCGCGTGTGCTCGATTCGGCAGTGCTGACGTAGCTGCCGGCCGAGTCGGCCCCGTACAGGTGGCAAGCAACCAAACCGGTGAGGCACATGACCCGCGCGAACGCGTCGTCGCGCAAATATCGACACATCGCTTCGCTCTGCGCCGATCCCACGCTCAGCCGCAATGCGAGCATATGGCCTCCGGTGCTCGACCCAACCGAGTGGACGAGTCGACACACGGCGCGCGACGTGTTCCGGAAGTGCCTGAGCGCACTCACTGTCGCTGGCGTGGGCGCATTCAGTCGCGCCAGGTATTGGGGCGACACAAGAGCCGAGAGATCGACAGCTTCGTATATCGTCAGCCACTCCGGCGAATGCCCAGGTTTGATGAAGCGACGACCGCGACGGAATCCCGGGAGCGCCAAGCGTTCGGGGATGTGCTCCTTGTCGTGCCACTCGTAGAATTGTTCGCGGCCTTCCTGCGCCACGTCGTTCCAGATCAGCGTTGCCGCCTGTCCCAGCAAAGCGCCGTTGATACGTTCGCCGGCGTTGGCCGCCGGCGCATCGTGGGTCGTGCCATCGCTCTCGACAACCATGCCGGGGCCCATGGTCATCGCCCATTGAACTCCGGCGGCCGTTTCGCGAAGAATGCCGCGACGCCTTCGTGCAGGTCATGGCTGTCGAAGATCTCCTGCTGCGCGATCGTCGACATGGAGAGAGCGGCGTCGAGCGGATGATCCTGGGCGGCATCGACCAGCTTTTTGGCGAGTCGATTCGAGAGCGGGCCCCGTGCGGCGATCGTCGCGGCGAGCTCGCGCGCACCGTCCAGCGCGCTGCCGAGTTCGACCACGCGATTCACGAGTCCCCATGCGAGTGCCTGTTCGCCGGTGACCGACTCGCCCGTGTAGAGCAGCTCCTTGGCGCGCGAAGGTCCGACCAGCCGCGTCAACCGGACTGATCCGTTGCCCGCAAGCCCGCCGAGGCGCGACTCGGTGAGGCCGAGGTGCACGCCTTTCCTGCACACGCGGAGGTCACAGGCCAATGCGAGCTCGAACCCTCCACCCAATGCGGGTCCGTCGATGGCAGCGATCGTCGGCATCGGCATGCGCGCGAGGCGGCGCAGCACCATGTCCTCGAACAGGATCTTGTGTTCGCTGGCGTCTTGCCTCAGGTGCTCGAACTCGTTGATGTCGCTGCCTGCGCAGAATGCGCGTGCCTGGCCGCCATGAAGTATCAGGCAACGAACGTCGGACGCGGCGAGAACTTCGCTCAAGGCAGAGTTCAGGCTGCGCAGAAGCGGCTTGTTGACCAGGTTGAGCGGTCCGCCATCGAGTGCTACCTCGGCGATCGCTCCGATGCAATGGAGCGACACGCACGATGCAGTGCCGTCACGGGCCACTTGGGTGTTTAGGGTGGTATTTCCGGTTGCCAAGTTGCTACCCATCGTTGAAGTGGTCAGTGCGGGTCAGTGCGAAGCCTGGACAGCTGCGTCGAGTCCGTGGAGAACACCCAAGCGTTCGAAGTGCCGGTGGATTCGATCGACGTACGCCGAGAATTCCCGAACATCGCCGAGCACGATCGGCCGCGGCCGCCGGATCTCGACGACGATCTCTTCCACAACCTCGCCGGGGCTTGGACTCATGACCAGGATGCGATCCGACAGTCCGACCGCCTCCTCCACGCTGTGCGTGATGAAGAGCACAGTGGGTCGCCGGCGGAGCCACAGCGCTTCGAGATCAGTGCGAACCTGCAACCGCGTCAGCGCATCGAGAGCACCGAACGGTTCATCCATGAGGAGCAGCGGTGGATCGTGGACCAGTGTTCGAATCAGCGAAACGCGCTGGCGCATGCCGCCGGACAGCTGACGCGGATACTTGTGCATCGCATTCGTCAAGCGCAGCTGCGCAAACAGTTCTTTGGCCCGCGCCTCGAGCTTCTTCTTGGGCAGCTTCCGAATGTCCGCGTGCAGGGTGACGTTGCTCAACGCCGTGCGGAAATCGAGAAGCAGGTGGTCCTGGAACGCGATGCCGACATCGGTGATCGGCCCGGTCACGGACTGCCCGGCAATCGCGATGTCGCCTCGACTGCGCTCGAGCAACCCCGCCACCATCAGCATCAAGGTGCTCTTGCCACAGCCGGACGGACCGACGACCGAGACGAACTCGCCCGCGTGGATATCGACCGTCACCTCCTTCAACGCACGAAACGGGTTTTCCGTGTCTTCCCCAAAGATCTTCGCGACCCGACGAATGCTGATTGGAACACCGCACTTCGCTTGCGTCGTCACCGACTCCACCATCTGCGAGATCTCCATCACGCGCTTTGCGAAACAGAAGACGCATTCGACGCCGTCACTGCAGTCAACGGCACTTTCGAAACCAGCAGCGCCTTGCGCCCACGCTGCACAACCCGGCCATCCTGGTTCACGAGCTCGACGTCGAATGTCGCGATCGCCTGGGTCGGTTTCGATTTGCTGTCGCGAAGCTCCGCGATTCGATAATCCACGAAAATCGTGTCGCCGACGAAGATGGGCTCGACAAACTTCCAGTCGCTGATCCCAAGGAACGCCACCGCAGTCTCTCGCAGCTCGCCCGTTCGCGCCCACATCAAACCGTGCGCGTAAGCAAGGCCGAGCATTCCGTGCGCCACGCGACGCCCGAACTGACTGTTCTTCGCGTACACGTCGCTGGTGTGGAGCTCCGAGTAATCGCCGGTGAGGCCCGCGAAGGCAACGAGATCGGCGTCGGTGATCGTCCGTCCCGGGCTGCGGAACGACATCCCGACATGGAGGTCGGCATACGTGTACCCGAGTGCGCGTTCGTTGCCCATCGACGGGTGCTCCACGCCTACTGTTGAAGATTCCGTGCGGTCAAGTCTTGCACGCCCGCATCGCCGACGTGGGCGGCAGGTAGTCGTTGCTGTAGTAGGACTTCGGGTCCTGGCCCGCCGGCAGCAATTTCACTTCCGAGAGAAGGTCTTGCGACTTCGTCCACAGCGCGTCCTCGGCTTTGCCGATGTACTTGGCACCGCCGCTGCAGAACAGCGGCGTGATCGCCGCGAGTTCGGCGGTCGCAAGCTTCTCGTTCACTTCCGGGAAGACCTTCTTCAGATCCTTGATCGCCTGGTCGGGATGGTCAAGCGCGAAGCTCCAGCCCTTGAGACTGGCAGCAATGAACTTCTTCACCACATCGGGGTTGCTCTTGAGATAGTCGTTGCTGGCGAAGATAGACGTGCTGACGGTGGGAACGCCGTAGTCCGCGAAGCGGTAGACGTCGAGCTGTGCGCCTTGCGATTCGGCCTGGATCTGGTACGCGTCGATTGAGCCGAGCACGGCATCGACCTGGCCTTGCAGCAGCGCGGGCACCATCGACGCGACCGGCATGTCGATCATGTTGACATCCGCCTCCTTCAGGTTGTTGGCCTTGAGCAGCAGGGGGAGCATGGTCGTCTGCGAAGAACCGGACGGCACGCCGACCTTCTTGCCAGCGAGGTCCTTCACCGATTTGATGTTCGCCTTCTTGAGCGACATGACCGCATTCGGGTTCGACTGGTAGATCGTCGACACGACCTTCATCGGCGCGCCCTTGGCGATCAGTTGCGTGACCGCAACCGCGTCGGCGTAGGCGAGCTGCGCACGTCCATTGGCAACGAGCTGCGCCGTATTGCCCGAGCCGTTGCCCTGGACCAGAGTCACGTCGAGGCCGGCCTCCTTGTAGTAGCCCTCCGCAACGGCTGCTGCGAACCCGGCGTTCGGACCACCCGCCATCCAATTCAGCTGGAACGTGACCGGCGTGTCTGCAGCCACCGCAAAGCCGGCGGCGAGCGTGACTACGGCCGCGAATGTGCCGACGACAAACGACTTCGACAACGCTTGACGCATGTGACCTCCTCGGTTGGTTGGATTCGTTTGAAACCGATCCTGGTTATCAATGCTGCCTGTCTGCTTCCCGCAGAGTTGCTGGTCGTCCTGTTAGCTGTACTTGGCCCGCTGCCACGGCGTCATCGCCCACTCGCAGAATTCGACGAGATAGTTGATCGCAATGCCAACGATGGTGAGCACCACGAGGACCGCGAATACGAGTTCGATGTCCATCGTGCTCGTGCCTCGAAGCAGTACGTACCCGAGGCCTTTGTTCGCACCGACGAATTCGGCGACGATCGCTGCCGTCGCCGCAATCGTCGCCGACGTCTTGATGCCTGAGAAAATGACAGGCAATGCCGCCGGAAAACGCAGGTAACGAAACGTGTCCCAGCTTGAGGCGCCCATCGATTTCGTGAGATACAGAAGGCGGTCGTCGAGAATCATGAATCCGCTGATACTGGCGAGCAGGAGCGGGAAGAACGTCATGAGGACAGTCAGGAGCACCTTCGATTCGATTCCGAAGCCGAGCCACACCAGGAACAAAGGCGCCACCGCAATCTTGGGCACCAATTGCATGAGCATGATCGGCGGATAAACCACCTGCTTCGCTAATGCGGAAAGCGCGATGAGCAGACCTAGCGGAATTGCCGTGACAATCGTGAGACCGAAGCCCAGCACGATCTCGATCAGCGTGACTTGAGAGTGACTCCACAGAAGCCCGGAATCCGTCACCATCCGAGAGAAAACGGCGCCTGGTCCGGGCAACAAATAGGCCGGAATCTTGAACAGGACCACGGCGCCCCACCACAGCGCGATTATCGCAACGAACGTCAATGGCGGCAGCAGGTTCCATGCAATGCGGCGAACCAGGCGCAACCGTTTCGACTGCTTGCCTTTGCGCGGAGTCGCCTGGAAAGTCGCGGCTGACGGCGGGGCCTGCCAGTTGTCAGGACGAGCCAGCCTACCAGCCTGTTTCGGCGATGAAGTGACCGACATTGCATCCCGCTCCTCTCGGGCAACCCTCGACGTACGCATCCGCGTCACTCCAGGTCGTCTCGTGCGCGGTCCTGTCTCGGCTTCGACCGCGTCTTGCGCCTTCGATATGACACGTCAATCAAAGATAGAACGATATTCCAAGTTGCTTGCACGCGCAACCGGCACTGCGCGACAGTCGTGTACCCGGCGAAATCCTGCAAGATTCGAGATGCGCGCGTCCAGACAGCTACCGCCCCGTCCAAGGCATGATGGGCACCGCCGAAATCGCATTCATCGGTGAGCCCTCCAGCACGCGCTTGCTGATCGCGACGTAGATCAGCGTATTACGTTTAGCGTCGAACATCCGAATCACTTTGGTGTTCTTGAAGATCAGTGACGTGCTCTCACTGAAGACACTCTTTTCCCTATCCAGGTTTGGCGGCAGCGTGATCGGGCCGAACTGGTGACAGGTGATCGAGAAACGGGAGGGATCCTCGGCGACGCCGACCGCGCCCTTCCATCCTCCCGTCTTCGCCTGACTGATTCAAGTCGCGCCTGATTGCCGCGCCACGGCATGGCTTCTGTCCGTCTTGTTTTTGCCTCAGGGTCCGCATTAGACTGCGTCCTCGGCATTCCGGCGAACAAAGGCTTTTCTTCCAAATCAGGCAATCGCCTTGCCACCCATCGCGAAGCCCGGGTCGTCCTTTGTGCCAGAATCGGCCGGTGTTGAGTCTTCTCCGCCGGCCATTTCTGTCCACGACCTCAGAGCCCACTGCCTCAACTGCAGCGTGCGGGAGCTGTGTCTGCCGGTCGGTCTCACGGCCGACGGGATGAGGCAGGTCGACGGCTTGATCGCGCAACGGACCCGGCTTAAGAAACATCAAATTCTGTATCGCCCCGGGGAGCCCTTTCATGCGCTGTACGCGATCCGAGTCGGATCGCTAAAGGCTATGTTGCTTGCCGAAGATGGCCGCGAGCAAGTCGTGGGCTTCCATATGCCGGGCGAAATCCTCGGGCTCGACGGCGTTGGCACCAACCACCACGAGGCTGTAGCAATCGCGCTCGAGGATGCCGAGGTCTGCGTCATGCCGTTTGCCAATGTCGAAGATTTGGCGCGGAGGCTGCCCGCGCTCCAGCAAAACCTCCACCGAATCATGTCAAAGGAGATCGTGCGGGATCAAGGCATGATGCTCCTGCTAGGCAGCATGAATTCGGAGGAGCGACTTGCCGTGTTCCTGTTGAACTTGGCTGAACGGCACCGCCGCCACGGCTACTCGTCCACCGAATTCGTGCTGCGCATGACGCGCGAAGAGATCGGCAGTTATCTCGGCCTCCAGCTTGAGACCGTGAGCCGGCTGTTCACGCGGTTCCAAGAGGAAGCGTTGATCCAGGTACAGGGTCGCTCGGTGAAGCTGCTCGACCCGATCGCGTTGAAGCAGCTCGTCGGCAAACACGTCTGACATCTGCGAAGTGGTGACCTGTCGATCGCACCCCGAACCACGGGCGAGGACGACGGGCGACCAATTCGCTCAGGACTCCGGCGCCATGATCAAATCGCGTCAATGCGGGCGACCGGTTGCAGTCGTTCAATGACGCCGGCCAAATTGCCCAGAACCGGTCAGTCGCTTTGATCCTGTTTCATTGCGCGTCATCGAACTCCACCACCTGACACCGCTGCACACGGTCAGCGCGTCGTGATGTCCGTAGCGCCAACGTAGAGGCGATTCCACGTCGGGCTGATGATAATCTCGTTGACGCACACATGATCGGGTTGCTCCGCGACCCAGTGGATGGTCGCGCCAAGGTCGGACGACGAGCGTGCGCCGTCCGTGCGTGTTCGAAATGGTTGATATAGGTCAACGCGGTGCGTCGTACATGAGTACAGACTCGTTTCGAGTCCGTGTTGGTAGCGTGAGGTTTGCGCCCGCTGCAATGGTCGGTGTGTAGCGTCAGGCCATTGCTGCCCCGAAGCTTGGCCCCGACACCAGATTGAAGGGGGCATCGATGTACCGTCATCTTCTCGTTCCGCTCGACGGAACTCCGCTGGCGACGTATGTGATCGGGAAAGCCGTGGAATTTGCCCGGAACGTCGGAGCGAGGATCACTTTTTTCCACGCCGCGCCTGCTTTCGGCGCCACCGAGGAAGGTGCGCTCAACACAACGATCGCGCCGGACATCTTCGCCCTGGAATCCGCCGGAGAAGTGCGCGCGATCCTAGCCCAGGCTGAAGCTTCAGCGCGGGCCGCACGAGTATCCAGCGACTCGCTCGGCAGGATAAGCGACCGGCCCTACGAGGCGATTCTCGAGGTGGCCACGGAACGCGGCTGCGATCTTATTTTCATGGCTTCTCATGGCCGTCGCGGGATACGCGGCCTGATAGTGGGCTCACAGGTACAGAAGGTTCTGGCGCAAACAAGGCTCCCGGTTCTTGTCTGCACCGTTGAGCAGAACGCGCCGGCGCTTGGCGATGGAGACTTCCATCGCGATCATCGAGGATGAACATCGCTCGCTGGCAGTGGTCATCCACGGGCTAAGGTATGTCCTTCAGGAGGCATGTTACAAGGGGACGGCACCGGACTTCGCGTTGCTGCGAAGCATCCAGCATTACCTTAGGAAATTCCCGGAGGCATTGCATCATCCGAAGGAAGACGCATACCTGTTCCGCAAGCTGCGCCTGCGCACCGACGCAACGGACGAGATCATTCGGGAACTGCAGCGCCAGCACGCGGAGAGCGGGCAGCGCTTGAACGAACTAGGCAGCGCGATTGACCTGTACGAGACCGGCGCTTTCGGGGCCCTGGCGGGGTTTGCGCAGGCGGTCGAGCGCTTCGCTGAGTCCCAGTGGCAGCATATGAGCCTCGAGGAGAAGGTCATCCTGCCGGCGGCGCAGAAGCATCTCACCGACGAGGACTGGGCGGAAATCGCGGCGGCGTTCGGCAAAAACGGCGATCCCCGTTTCGGCGCCGAGCCCAATGCAGAATTCTGCCGGCTCTTTACGCGGATCATGAACCTCGCGCCGCCCGACGCGGTTGGTGGTGAGGCCCGACCCGCCACCGCGGTGAAAACATAGGACGGAGTAGACGCCGCCTTCAAGGCGAAGAACTCGCGCATGCCTGTCACGGCTGGCCCAAGCGCGATTCTGCGGGTTGTGCCCTGTCAGATTCTGGCTGTGCGCTGCCGGGCATAAACTACTATCGTTTCCCCATAAATCCAGGTACGCACCTGAGGGGAACAGCCGAACGGTAAGCGGTAAGGCACCGGAATCGAGAATTGAAACGCGCGTGCCGGGATTGACCCCGATCACCTGTCGAATATCGCCGCCACATTGACTCGTGCGTCTGCGCCAATGTACGGCGAGAGGGCGGATGTTGACGCTGTTTGCTCGACTGGGTAGGCGCTTGACGCGCTGTATTCGCTTCTCGGTGGGGGAACGTCCGTGGCGACCGGCGAATAAAGCATCGCCACGTAAAACACTGTCGCAAGGACGACTGCCTCGAATGCGAGCGTGGCAATTAGGGTTCTCGCTTTCATTGCTTCTCTCCAAAAGTCTCGACCCTGATGAGTTCATATTAGACCTCGTGCATCGACGGTCTTTTGACGCAGCGCAAATGCGGACCTCGCCCATCGAAAGTCCCTTGACATAGGTCAAATCTCCCCGCGCTAAGACGC
>CAWHIS010000033.1:0-329262 GCA_963829375.1 uncultured beta proteobacterium
TGCGTGGCAGACGGGATGGCTCCGATTCGGTTCGAATGACAGTGGCAGTCCGGCGAAGACCGTAGCACTTGCACAAGGCAACCCGGCGACAGGCACACCGGCAGACGTCGGCGCGTCGCGTGCGCAGGGGGAAGCGGAGGCTCAGCGTCTTCGCGCCGAAGCCGAGGCGCTGAAACGGCAGGCCGAGACCGAGCTAGCGCAAGTCCGCGCTGACGCTGAGGCCAGTCGTGTCGCCAGGCAAAAAGCGGAGTCCGACGCAGCAGCGAGGCGTATTCGCGCGCAAGCCGAGGCCGATGCTGCGCGCATTCGCGGTGAAGCCGAGGCGGCAGCGGCGCAAGTGAAACGAGACGCCGAGGCGCAAATGGCCAAGGCCGCGCAGCCGGCGCGAAAAATGGAGGCAAAATCCGGCGAGGTGGCCACCGGAACGACTGTGCCAACGCGAGTGGCAGAGGCCGCAAAAATGACGCCGGCGGGCGCGACAGGTGGTGCCGCACGTTTCGACGGCGTATGGAACGTTACGATCCTGTGTGCGGCGACTCCGGACGGCGCGCTGGGCTACGACTTTTGAATTTCCCGCGCAGGTCAAGGACGGCGTCTTTCGCGGCGAGCAGGGCATCGAAGGTCATTCGGGCTGGCTCAGGCTCGAGGGGCCCATTCAAGCCGACGGCAGTGCGAGACTCGACGCGCATGGCCTCACAGGTGATCCCAAGTACAACATAAAAGGAGCGGCCAAAGGATCGCCGGTCGGTTATCACGTCGCGGCGCAATTCGAACGATCAGTGGCACCGGTAAGCGTCTGGAACTGCGGTCTTGCGATCTGCAATTCGCGAGACGGTAGCTTGTTGTCCGTTCGGACTCACCTCTGACCCGCGGAATCAATACGTCATGTCATTACGTATCGTCGATGTCCGGGAAGTTACGAAACCCATCGCCTCGCCGATTCGGAACGCGTATATCGACTTCTCCAAGATGACGACGAGCCTTGTTGCCGTCATGACGAACGTCGTACGCAACGGCAAGCCGGTGGTCGGCTACGGCTTCAACTCCAACGGGCGCTATGGCCAGGGCGGATTGATACGCGAGCGCTTTGCGCCGCGCCTGCGCGAGGCCGATCCGGAGAGCCTGCTCGATGCGACCGGCGAAAATCTCGATCCGGATCGCGTCTGGTCGACCCTGATGATGAATGAAAAGCCCGGTGGTCACGGCGAGCGGTCGGTTGCCGTCGGCACTATCGACATGGCCGTGTGGGACGCCGCTGCAAAGATCGCCGGCAAGCCGTTGTTTCGCCTCCTCGCGGAACGCCATGGCGTACGGGCCAACCCGCGCGGTATTCGTCTATGCCGCGGGCGGCTACTACTATCCAGGCAAGGATCTCGGCGCGCTGCGCGCCGAGATGCGCGGCTACGTTGATCGCGGATACACAGTGGTCAAGATGAAAATCGGCGGTGCGTCGATCGACGAAGATCGCCAGCGGGTCGAGGCTGTGCTCGCGGAAATCGGCGCGGCTGCCCGTCTCGCGGTGGACGCGAACGGACGCTTCGACCTCGAGACAGGCATCGCCTACGCCAAGATGCTGCGCAACTATCCTTTGTTCTGGTACGAGGAAGTCGGCGACCCGCTGGACTTCCACCTGCAAGCCGCGCTGGCGGAGTTCTATCCCGGTCCGATGGCAACGGGGAGAACCTGTTCAGTCACCAGGACGCGCGCAACCTGATTCGCTACGGCGGCATGCGCCCGGATCGCGACTGGCTGCAGTTCGACTGCGCACTGTCGTACGGCCTGTGTGAATACCAGCGAACGCTGGCGATGCTGCAGACGCACGGCTGGTCGCCGAGCCGCTGCATTCCGCATGGCGGCCACCAGATGTCGCTCAATATCGCTGCGGGCCTCGGACTGGGCGGGAACGAAAGCTATCCCGATCTGTTTCAACCCTACGGCGGATTTCCCGACGGCGTGCGCGTAGAGGGCGGTCATATCACCATGCCGGATCTTCCGGGAATCGGTTTCGAAGGCAAGGCGGACCTGTACCGTGAAATGAGCGCGTTGAGCGCCTGACGAGGTGCGCCATAACCGGTGTGCAATCGTCGAAGATCGCCTATCATTGCGCCCAACATGATCATCGACTGCCACGGCCATTACACGACTGCCCCGGTTGCGCTCGAGCAATGGCGCAAGCGCCAGATCGACGCGCTTGGCAACGCCGCAGCCGCCCCCCGCACATCCGACTTGAAGATCGGCGACGATGAACTTCGGGAAAGCGTGCAGAACGCGCAGATCCGCATTCAGCGCGAGCGCGGCACCGACGTCACGGTGTTTTCGCCGCGTGCCAGTTTCATGGCACACCACGTCGGTGATGCCCGGACGAGCGCGACGTGGGCGTCGATATGCAACGAGCTCGTACATCGCCTCTGTACCTTGTTCCCGCGTAACTTCATCGGGGCGTGCATGCTTCCCCAATCGCCCGGCGCGCGCCCCGAAACGTGCATTCCCGAGTTGACGCGCTGCATCGAGGAATACGGTTTCGTCGGCTGCAACCTCAACCCGGATCCTTCGGGCGGCCACTGGAAAGAGCCGCCGCTCACCGATCGCTGGTGGTACCCGCTCTACGAAAAACTCGTTGAACTCGACGTGCCTGCCATGGTGCACGTAAGCACGAGCTGCAACGCCTGCTTTCACACCACCGGGGCGCATTACCTCAACGCCGACACCACCGCGTTCATGCAATTTGTCACGTCGGACTTGTTCAAGGACTTCCCGACGCTGAAATTCGTCATCCCGCATGGCGGCGGCGCCGCCCCCTACCACTGGGGGCGCTTTCGCGGCCTGGCGCAGGACATGAAGAAGCCGCCGTTGACGGAATACGTGCTGAGCAACGTTTATTTCGACACCTGCGTCTACCACCAGCCCGGGATCGACCTGCTCCTGAAAGTCATTCCGATCGCCAATATTCTGTTTGCGTCGGAGATGGTGGGTGCCGTACGCGGCATCGATCGGGAAACCGGGCACTATTTCGACGACACGCGGCGCTACATCGAAGGCGTTGCGGGCTTGAGCGACAGTCAGCGCCGCATGATTTTCGAAGGCAACGCGCGCCGCGTGTACGCTCGCCTGAACACAGCCCTGGAGAAGAGCGCATGAGCAACCTCGGCGTCGTCGTGACCAAGCCCCAACGGACTGACAGCGCGCTTGTCGAGCGTTTGTCTCACTACGGGGTCGCGACCGTCCACGAAGCGCTGGGCCGCAGCGGACTGTTGCGGCCGAATATGCGTCCCATCTACCCTGGCGCGACCGTATGTGGCACGGCGCTCACCGTGCTCGCGCATCCGGGGGACAACTGGATGCTCCACGTCGCCGCCGAGCAAATCCGTCCGGGCGACGTCGTGGTTGTCGCCGTGACGAGCGACAACGAGGACGGCATGTTCGGTGAACTGCTGGCAACCTCGTTCCGCGCGCGTGGCGGCAAGGGGCTGGTGATCGATGCGGGTTGCCGCGACACGAAGGAGTTGGGCGTCATGCACTTCCCCGTGTGGTCGCGTGCGGTCTCCGCCAAGGGCACGGTCAAGGCGACGTTGGGATCGGTCAACGTTCCCGTGGTGTGCGCCGGGGCGCTGGTGCATCCGGGCGATGTGATCGTCGCGGACGACGATGGTGTAGTCGTGGTGCCCCGGGCGCGTGCCGAACAGGTCGCGCAGGCCGCGGAGCAGCGCGAAGCCAAGGAGGCTGGCGTTCGCCAGCGACTGGCCGCCGGGGAGCTGGGGCTCGACCTGTACGGGATGCGCGATACCCTTGCAAAGGCGGGCCTTCGCTATGTAGACGGATCGTCAAAACCCTGACTGCAGGGGACATTCGATGGAGAGCGACAATGCTTGACCCGGAACAGCTAAAGCAGATCCAGCCGCCTAAGGGATTGCCGTTCAAGGTGCAGAAAATCGGTCACGTCGTGTTGAACGTCGCTGACCTCGAGCAATCGCTCAACTTCTATGTGGGCGTGCTTGGCTTCAGGATCTCCGACATCTATCCGGATTCCATGGTGCCGGGAGGCATGGCGTTCATGCGCTGCAGTCCGGACCATCATGGTGTTGCGCTGGTCGGCGGGGCGAGCAAGCAAACAACGAACAGTGGCATGCACCATATGGCTTTTGAGGTGGCGAGCCTCGACGAAGTGTTTCGATCGCGTGAGCATCTGCGCAGGCATGGCGTTGAAATCGTATACGAAGGCCGGCGCAGGGCAGGGTGCCAGATCGCAGTCGAGTTTCTCGATCCCGACGGCCACCACCTGGAGATCTACTGGGGTCTCGACGAGGTCGGCAGCAACGGCACAGTGCGTCCGCCGGACGAGTGGCGGCAGACCCGAACGCTGGAGGAAGCCGTCGACAATGCGCCTCCCGGACAGGACACGTCGTTGCGACAGCCATCGCTCTATATCCGCAAATCGTGATGCGCAGGAACGTGTAGCATCGACGGTGGCGCATTGCCGCGGTTCGCGGGTCACCCAAAACAAAGCACGGGCTGCAACGAAATCAATCCATTGTGAGGAGGCAAATCATGGAATCATGCATTCGGTATCTACGGGCGCTGGCCGGGGCGTGCGCATTCGCTGCCACGCCGCTGGTGTTCGCCCAGCAGGGCCCGGTCCCGATCGTCGGCCTGGTGGAGCTTTCCGGCACCGGGGCGACCTCGGGTACCAATTTCGACAACGGCGCCAAGCTGGCGGTCAAGGAAATCAACGCGGCCGGTGGAATTCTGGGGCGACAGATCAACTACACGTCCTCGGATACGCAGTCGCAGCCGCAAGTTGCCAAGGCGCTGGCGCAGCGGGCGATCGACCAGGAAGCCTACGTGGTGATGGGCCCGGTGTTTTCGGGATCGATCATGGTCAGCATGGTCGAAACAAAGCGCGCCGGAATACCGAATTTCACGGGCGGCGAGGCGGCAGCGATCACACAGCAGGGCAACCCCTACATTTTTCGCACGTCTTTCACGCAATCGACGGCAATGCCGAAAGTGGCACGCTACATCAAGGATGTCATCAAAGCCAATTCGATCGCGATCGTCTGGGTCAACAATGATTTCGGCAAGGGTGGCCGTGATGTGATCATGAAGAACCTGGAGGAAAAGGGGATCAAGATAGTCGCCGATGTCTCCACGGACCCTGGTCAACTCGATTTCTCCGGCGCCGTCCTCAAGGTAAAGCAGTCAGGAGCGGATGCGGTGTTCGTCTATACGAATGAAGAAGAATCCGCGCGCGCGCTGCGTGAGTTGAAGAAGCAGGGCTACGACAAGCCGATCGTCGGGGAAACGACGCTGACCAGCCAGAAAGTGATCGAACTGGCTGGGGACGCGGCCAACGGCGCCATCGCCCACGTCGGACTTACTGCGGACGCACCGCAGGCCACGATCAAGGCGTTCGACGAGAAGTTTCAGAAGGAATACAAGTACAAGTCGGATCACAACGGGCTGAAGGGTTACAGCGCGATCTACATGGTCAAGGCCGTAACCGAAAAGAACGGCAAATTCGACCAGAAAGCGTTTGCCGCGACCATGCACGGCGTGAAGCTTTCCGCCAAGGACTACCCCGGCGTGCTGCTCGATGTCAGCTTCGACCAGAACGGCGACCTCGATCGTGAAAGTTACATGACACAGGTCGTCAACGGAAAACAGCAGGTCATCGCGACGTTGCCGCCTGCTTCGGCCAAGTGATCTGTCCTGCTCGAAATCAGACCTGACGGACACGGTCCGCTCGGATTGAACCGTCAGCGACGCGGAAAGCGGTCACCTCTTTGTGAGTCGTAAGTAGGCGCTATCGACCCAAGCGGAAGTTCCTCACGAGAGTCTAGCTGTCCAAGAGCGGACGTTGGCGTAATCTTTGAGGCGGCACATCGGTGATCCTGGTTTCGCGCACAGGACGTCCGTGCCAAGGTGATTCTCGGGAGCGACACAGGCGCGTTGTTTCGCCGCGAAGACACGTGATGCCCGTGCAGGGGACGTTGGTCGGGTCGGAAGAATCTATTGGAGATGGAGCGCACGATATGAAGCGGGTGTTGTTTGTCGGCCAAGAGCCAGAGACTGTCGATTTCTCAGACCCCGCGCTGCCGCCAGGGTTTGACGCGGAGAAGATTCATGCCGGAATCGCGGTCGGCATGCGGCAAATGGCGGAGCGTGGCTGGCGGGCCGATCTTTGCTTGGTCCGGCCCGACGAGAGTGCTGGTGTTGTGCTTGATCGTCACCTCGCATCCGCGACCTACGACTGCGTTGTGATCGGCGGCGGAATTCGTATTCCCCCGAAGAGCTTGCTGCTGTTTGAGGCCCTGATCAACGCTGTGCACAAATCGGCCCCAAGCGCCTCGATCGCGTTCAATACGCGGCCCCAAGACACTGCAGACGCAGCCGCCCGCTGGCTAAAAGTCGAGTAGACGCGCCCGACCGCTAAGCGGCGGTTGATCTCGAAGCGCGAACGCTGGCATCACTAAGCGCCGGAAGTCCCAAGCCGCAGAGCTGACATGGGTCGAAGTCCGCTTGTTGTGGCCGGTCAGAGACGACCACCCTGTCGACCCGAGCGGCCGTTGAACCACGCACTGCAGCCATCGAGACGTGAAGGGCCGGTGCGTGATCGTGGAGCCGCCGTTCAGGAACGGCGAGCGGGTGAGCGTGAACGACCCGATCGTTTCCGCTTCGACCGTGGAAGTAACCCGTGGGACAGTCGTCCGTGTTGCGGAGGCGAACCGACATTGGTCAGAGGGGCTCGCTTGCCGCCGAAGGTACAATTCTGAGATGTACATGCGTCGTTGCCACGCTGAGTTGTTGTTTCCTCTGCTACTGATTGCGTCGTGCGAAACAACATCGCCAGAAGTTACCAGCGGATCCGCAGCGAATCCAAGATTTGAGCACCATACATGCACTATCCCCAACGCCGACGCGACATTAGCTGCGCGAATGCGGTGCGGGACCGTGCGCGTACCCCGTGACTACGCGCGTCCTGACGGTCCAAGCTTCGCGCTTTCGGTGGTCGTGATCGACAGCGAGCAGAAGCCCGCGTTACCCGACCCGGTCGTTTACATTAACGGCGGTCCAGGCGAGCCGATTACAGTCTATGCCGCTGCACAGGCGAAAACGCCGTATGCGGCGGGACGCGATCTGGTGTTGATCGATCAGCGCGGCACCGGGGGTTCGGAGCCGCGGATTTGTCCGGCCATGGACCGGAAATTATTAGACGCCACCCTTCTACTGGGGGCGGAGGGTAACGTTTCCGCAGCGGATGCTCGACGCGCGGCCTTCGACGCCTGTCGCCGGGAAGCATTGTCGCGCGGGATCGATCTTTCAAACTTCGGTACTCGGATTACGGCTGACGATTTCGAAAGCGTGCGACGTGCGTTGAACATTGTGCGTTGGAACCTGTATGGTGAGTCCTACGGTACGGATGTCGCGATGACGCTCGCGGCGCTGCATCCGGCTACGGTCCGGTCGATGGTGCTCGATTCGATGTATCCGCCGGACCCGCGCCCATCGCGCGTGTCGATCGTGGCGGCTGCGCGGACAGCGTTCTTCGAGCTGTGCGATCGCGATCCCAACTGCTTTGAAATGTCCGGTGGCTTGTCGCGCGCCTATGATGAGGCGAAAACGCAGCTCGCTCGTAGGCCATTGATCTTGTCCGGTCCACCCGGTTCGAGCTGGTCGAAAGAACCAGTCGTCTTGACGCCCGCGGCGTTCGAACTCGTTATCGCGAACTTGCTCTACTACCGCAATGCCTATCCGACGATTCCACTTGTGATCATGTGGGCAAAGGATGGCGCGCGCGAGCCGCTGGATTCCGTCACGGCGAAGCTCTATCAGGCAGCACTCACGCGCCAGGTTGCCACTAGCGCCGCGGTGGAATGCAGAGACCGACCAGGTGCACGCACCGAGCTTTCCGGGCTTTGCGATACTTGGGCGCCCCTTGGTCCCCCGCTGCTCATACCAGCCGCCTCGACTGTGCCGACGCTAATCTTGGCTGGTGCAATTGATCCGGTTGCCGAACCACACGAAAGCCATAGCATCGGAGAGATCATCGGCAGCAACGCGCAATGGATCGAATTCCCTGAAGTCGGGCATAACGTGCGCGCCTTTTCTCCCTGCGCACGACGGATCGTTGCGGACTTCATCGCGCAACCTCAGGGCGCACTTGATGATAGCTGTGCACTTCATCCGTTACCGCTTCAGTTTAACAAGACGCCACGGCAGCAATAGTGCCCTCGAAGGACTGCTCTTCGTTGTACGGTCGGTTGCAGCCGGTCGCCGGCATTGACGCGATTTGATCGAGCGGCCGCTGTACAACGCAGGGCAGCCATCGAGGTGTGAAGGGCTGCGGATCGTAGTGCCGCCGTTCAGCGCCGGGGCGTGGTTGACTCAGACCGACCCTGAGCCGTCAATCCGATTTTCCGAAAAGGCGACATTGCGCCGAGCTCTTGGCAATGCCCGTCATCGCGACCGCATTGATGCGCCGAACGAGCGTCTAACGAAATCGGCCTGCCCGCAGGACTCGTGACTTATCAAGTATCCGGCTTCACGAACAACTCCAGCACCTGACCGTTTGTCAGCCCCATGACAATGTGCTCGACCTGATCTGTCGCACTGTAGAAGGCGGTCAGGCCGGAAATAGAATTCGGGCCGAACTGCGCGACAACGCTGTGAGCCTCGATACCAACGGTCGCGGGCTTCCAGTACACCTGGTGTATTTTCCCGTCGCTCGTAGCGACTGCGACGACGTACCGTCGCTTCGCGAGGTCGTAGAAACCCGACACCGCGACGATCAGGTTCAAACCGAACCCGATGGGAAGATCATCATGTCCTTCGACGCCGACGGTATTTGTCCTCCAGAAGATCTCGTGCAGGGCACCAGTGCGCGTGCCAACCACCACGACGTAGTGCTGATCATCCGGGTTGTAGAAGGCGGCGACGCCTACGATCGATGTCGGCGTAAAGGTCACGGGTAAATCGTCATTGCCTTCGATTCCGACCGTGTCTGCCTTCCAGAAGACCTCGTGCACCTTGCCAAGCGTGGTTCCAACAAACACGAAATGACGGTGCTGGTGAATGTCGTAGAGTCCCGCGACAGCGGCAATGCGGTTGGCACCGAAGCCAACCGGCAATTCGTCGTGGCCCTCGATGCCGACGGTGTCCGGCTGCCAGAAGATCTCCTCGAGGTTGCCATTCTTCTTGCCGACGAAGACCAAGTGGCGCTGTTGATCGCTGTTGTACAGCGACCCGACTGCCGCGATGTTGTTGAAGCCAAGAGCAATCGGCACATCGTCCTGGCCTTCGATGCCACCCTGCGCAGGCTTCCAGAAGATCTCGTGGAGGCCGCCCTGCTTCGTGCCCACCACCACCAGGTGACGCTGGTCGCCGGTGCTGAAGTGGCCGGCGATGGAGACGATGTCGCCGACGGTCGTCAGCGTACCGGGGCCATTCCACAGCGGTGGTGGAGGATAGATGCACACGGCTTGCTTGTCAGCGTTCTCAACCGCGCATTCACTGTCTGGATCGAGAAACTCGGGCTTGATGAACGAGTTGATGAAAAAGGCGAACGGCGGCGCGGTGGAAAGCTTGCTCGTGCCGCCGATGAAGTTACCAGCGCCATCGAACAAGTCGAATTGGCTGTTTTTGCAATTCCCGGCACACGCGTCGCAGACTTCCGGGTTGCTCAAGTTCGCCTTCGGATCGACAAGCATCTCGGCGATTTCGTGACTGAGGGTTTGCGCATAGCGGTTCCCCTTGTCCGCGATGTTCAAGTTCTGACCGAAGACCTTGCAGTAGCAGTACGGCTGGAAGAGATTGCTAATCGAGTGGTAGCCGAGGATGCTGCCAGTGGCGTCCGTGTTTTGGGGGCTGTCCGGCGCAGTGACGTCGTGGAGAATGATGACGCAGCCGTTGCTTAGGTGATTGTTTTGAACGATCAGGTCGACCAGCAGTTGCAGCCGGTCATCGTCGAAGGTGTTGCCGTGGACCGTGAAGTTGACCGTCAGGATGTTCGGCGACACCGTGAAGCGGTTGACGCCGTACTGTGACGCGTATCGCTGCATCGGCACCGCGGCCAGCGTTGCGTAGTTCAAGGCAACCTGAACGTCGGCGGCGCTGACCGAGACGGGCGGCTTTTCGGAGCGATTGAAAATGACCCTCACGAAGAATAACGTTCCCTGGAAGAGCGCATCGGTAACGATCCCTTTGGTCGTCGGGATTGGGTGAGCCGCCAGCCAGTTGGCCAACTCGGCGTTGGGGACGACTGAGTGGATGTCTGGCATGTCGTGAAGATGCGCCAGCGTTTTGGGCGGCAGCTTAGCGAGCGCGCGCAGGCTCGACCGCGGGATGCTCGCGGGAACCCTACTCTTGAGATGCTTCAAGATCTTCATCGGGCGGGTTCCGCACAGCGTGTCCATATTGTTCCCCAACTCGGCCGAGCCCTCAGGCGGCCCGTTCGTAGGAATTGAGCAGCCCGCCCAACCGCGGGCGGGGTCGCACCGGACTCGTCCTATCGGTCAGCGGCGCAATGTAGGTCCCGTCTACTCGCACTCCTGCGATAAGGATCTGAAACGCCTGCACGGCGCGCTCGGCCGCGTTACTGCTGGGGTTGGAGCGCTTCATTTCTTCCGCCTCCCATGGATTTGAGCGCCGACCGCCATGACGATGCCGCGTCGCATCTTGATCCCCCTTATTGTTAAGGTTGGGGTCGACTCCGACCCATTGTGCTCCCGTTCCGCAGGCTGCTCAAATTGCACGGCCGATGCGCGCCGTCAGTGATCCATTCCGTAGCGGCGATTCCAAGCATCAAACAGCGGTCTCGAGCGCGACGCCCGGTAGCTGCTTCGGTCCGGTACCGCCGCACTCCGGGCAAGCGATGACGTAAGCCGGTGGATCGCCCGCGATCGTCACGACGATAGGCTTGTCGTGCGCGCAGAATGGGCAGGGGCGGAAGTCGTGAGCATTCAAGATGCCGATTCTACGTGCCCCGATAGCCGACGTTCAAAACGCCGTGATCGGACCCAAAGCGGACCTGACGCGTCGGCGCAGTCCGTCGGGCGAGTCGGGCGATTAAGCGGGAACATACGTCAACCTAATCACGTCCTCGCCAACGAGATCGCTGGTCATAAGGCGGAGCGGCGGCCGGGGGCCGGCGAAGAATGGCTTGCCGCGACCAAGTACGATGGGGTGGAGGTAAAGTCGATACTCATCAATAAGACCAAGTTTGGTTAGGCTTCCTGCCAAGTCTGGTCCGGCAACTTCAATCTCCCCAACGAGCTGAGCCTTCAGCCCACGTACCACCGCCTCGATGTCATCCTCGACAAGTGTGGCGTTGGGCCCGACCGACTTCAACGAGCGCGACACAACCCACTTCGGCTGGCTCCGCCACGCCACCGCGAAGTCGTGTTCCTCCGCGCCCCACTCTGGGCAGTCGTCGTCCCAATAACGCATTACCTCGTACATGCGGCGACCGTACACACTGCCCGTCAGGTCGCGCACTTGCTCTATGAAGTGACGAAAGAGCGCCGGGCTTGGCCTAAATTCCAGATGGTCGACGTAGCCATCCAAGGACTGGTTCATTCCATAGACGAGCTTTGCCATGGTACAAAACCTCCGCCCCAGGTTCTTCAGAATGGCTTGAGCCGACGTTCCGCAGAAATGAGGTTGGACACGATCTGCGCGCCGCATTGTCAGTGTAACCAATAACCCGAGGTCCGCTTTTGGCCGACTGCCGCCGGTGTCTCAGGATCCTTGAATGGTGGCTTTTGATTTTTCGCGTGCGCAAGCGGCCGCAAGTATGGCCTAAAGGATAACAGGCGCCCGTCCCCATCCAATCGGTGCTGATGCAGATCGACGCTGACGCTGTCTGTCTGGTCAGAACGCAAAGTGATCTGCCAACGCATTCGTTTGCGGGTCGCAATCTGCCTATAACGACCGCCAACGCCTATGGTCTTCCCGCATAGCTCGGCGGGCGCGTCGCGCATTCGCGTACACTGACGATTCACGACGGCTCAAGCAACCCGCGTTCAACGCCGGTTTGGAGTCATGCCGGAAATCTCAACTCGATTGGAGCGGGCAATCGTGGCGGCGTTCGAGGCTGATGCCGGGCACAGTGCGCCTTCGCGCAGGCGATGCCAGCAAGGTCACATGCGAGTCGCCATGCCGCAACGTCCGTTCAGCCTGCGTCTCTTTGATGCCCACCGTCGAATGCCGCCCTGATACTATAATCGTCACTTCGCAACTTCGTGATGCGTATGCTATTTTCTGCGCCGCCGCGACTGATGAAGCTGGTTCGAACCGACTGGATCTTTTTCCTGTTTCGCAATCCGGTGCTCACATTCGTCCTCCTCGGCCTGTTCTTCCTATTGTTCGGCCTGACGTCGATCAACCTGTTCTTCCTCCTCAAGGCGAATCTCAACCTGTTTCTCGACTACGGATTGATGGTGATCGACGATGGCGCTCTGGAGCAGCTGGCAGAGCTGCTCGGATCGGCCTATCTCAGCATGCTCTTCTGGCTCCTGTTCAGACTCTGCGAACGCATCCTTATCGAGCGCCTGACCAAGAAGCGCTTCGGCGTCCGGTGGGCCAATCGCGAATGACGCGATCGCCGGCTCCAGGCGCGTTCGTGCTTGCGAGAAACCGCCAGCGAGGATTGTCGATCAGGGTCCGCGGCAAGTCACCGGAAGCAAGGCCGCCGGAAGGTCGGTCTTGTTCTCGCCCTTGACTGTCATCTGAACGGGCCAGGTTGCGTTGCCGCAGATCCAGGCGATCGGCACGATCGGCGCATCGTCAACGACGGCGGGACGGATAGTCAGCGTTTTTCCCTTCAGCAGGCCGTTCGCGCTGTTGCCGAAGGTCATGTGGATCGCGCCGTTGGCGACAACGACCGAACTGACGTAGTTGCTGACAATCTTCGCGGGGATGGGCAGGCCCGCGGCGGCATTGTCGGTCGGAAATGTTTGTGTGGCAGCCCACGCAACGGCGATCGGCGGTTTCGCGACGTCCGCCAGCGGAACTGCCGCCGCAACTTGCTCGCGGACGATGCGTTCCTGGAGCGCGGGAACTGCCATGAGCGCCAGGATGGCAATGATGCCGATCACGACCAGGACCTCGATCATGGTCATTCCGCGCTGGGTCGTCACGCCAGCGCCTGCTCGATGTCACCGGCAAGATCGTCGATGTGCTCGATGCCGATGGACAGCCGTACCAGATCGGCCGGGCATTGCGTGTCCGGCCCTTCGACACTGGCGCGGTGCTCGGCAAGGCTCTCGACCGATCCGAGCGAGGTTGCCCGTTTGAAGACGCGAAGCCTGGAGGTGAATGCCTTCGCGGCATCCTCGCCCGCGCGCAGCCGCAGCGACATCATCCCGCCGAAGCCGCCGCGCATCTGCCTCACCGCGATGGCGTGACCCGGATGCATGGGCAATCCCGGATAGAGCACGTGCGACAACTTTGGATGGCCGTGGAATCGTTGGGCGACGGCAAGCGCGTTTGCGCAAGCGGCACCGACACGCAAGTGCAGCGTGCGCATGCCGCGCAGCAGCAACCAGGCCTCGAACGGCCCCAGGACTGCGCCGCTGCCGCCACGGATGTAGCGCAGACGTTGCCACATTTCATCGTCCTGCGCAGTGGCGAGAACGCCGGCGATCACGTCGGAATGGCCATTGAGGTATTTGGTCGCGGAGTGCATGACGACGTGCGCACCGAGTTCGATCGGCCGCGTCAGCAGTGGCGTCGCGGAGGTCGAGTCGACGGCGACGATCGCACCCACTTCGCGCGCAACAGCGCACGCGGCGGCGATGTCGGTGATCTCCCACGTCGGGTTGGCCGGCGTCTCGATCCAGATGAGACGGGGACGTCGCGAGCGCGACTTCACGACGAGATCATCCGTCGATGCGTTGTCGTAGAACTCGACCGCCAGTCCCCATGGCGCTGCAAACGCCAGCAGCCATTTGCGCAGCGCCCAGTACATGTTGCGGGGAGCGAGCACCCGATCGCCCGGAGCGAGCGCCTGAAACACGGCTGCCGCTGCCGCCTGGCCTGATCCGAACACCATCGCTGCGGCCGCGCCCTCCAGCGACGCGAGCAGCGCTTCGGCCTGATCGTAAGTGGGATTGTCCGCGCGCGAATAGACGCGTCCGCCGGGATACGTGCCATCCGCGCCTCGCTCGTAAGTCGTCGAAGCATAGAGCGGCGGAACGATGTCGCGATACGGCGCCGCAATCCGGCCCATGCCCTGCGCGGCCAGCGTTTCGACGTGCAATGCAATCTTCTTGGCAAGCATCGTCATTACATTCAAAGGCGTATCCGCTGCAAAGGTACACTATGCCCGTAGACGGAACGTGCGGCAACTTGACTTGTGCGATCGACATGAAAGATTCGCTGCTATAACATCGCGGACCGCACAGCAAGGCAGCAGCATGACCGAACCTCCCGCCCGCATCGGGGCGCCCATCGACGAGATCGACACGCCGGCGCTGGTCCTCGACCTCGACGCCTTCGAGCAGAACCTCGAGCGCATGGCGGCTTTTGCCCGGTCGGCGGGCGTGCGCCTCCGCCCGCACGCGAAGACACACAAGTGCCCGACGATTGCGCTACTGCAAATCGCCGCGGGCGCGGTAGGACAGTGTTGCCAGAAGGTCGGCGAAGCCGAGGTGCTGGTGCGTGGCGGCGTTCGCGATGTGCTGGTCAGCAACGAGATTGTCGACCCGCAGAAGCTTCGCCGGCTGGCCGCGCTGGCGAAGGACGCTACCATCGCCTTGTGTTTCGACGCCGCGGAATCCGTCGATGCAGCGTCGCGCGCAGCACGCGAGGCGGGCGTCGAGCTCGGCGGCCTCGTCGAAATCGAAGTGGGGATGCAGCGCTGTGGCATCGCCCCGGGTCAGCCGGCAGCGGACCTCGCGCGACGCATCGCCGATGCGCCGGGTCTGCGCTTCCGGGGCCTGCAGGCGTATCACGGCGCCGCGCAGCACATGCCCGCGCTGGCCGAGCGCGAGCGCGCGATCGCGGGAGCGGCGAATGCCGTGCGAACGACGATCGCCGCATTGCAGAAATCGGGACTCGCGTGCGAACTCGTCAGCGGCGCGGGGACGGGGACTTACCGGATCGAGGGCAGCAGCGGCGTCTGGAACGAATTGCAGGCGGGATCATATTTGTTCATGGACACCGACTACGCCAGAATAGGCGACAACCACGGCGGGCGCTACCGCGACTTCGCGCACAGCCTCTTTGTCCTCGCGACAGTGATGAGCGTGCCTGCAATGGACCGCGCGATCGTCGACGCCGGGCTGAAATCGTACAGTGCGGAGAAGGGTCCACCCTGGGTCCGTGACCGGGACGACATCCAGGTGACCGGTGTCTCCGACGAACATGGACGGCTGCAACTTGGCCCGAGCGGCAAGAGATTGCGTAGCGGCGACAAAGTGATGCTGATTCCAGGGCATTGCGATCCGACGATCAATCTGCACGACTGGTACGTTGCGACGCGCGAAGGGCGGGTCGAGGCGTTGTGGCCGATCGCCGCGCGCGGCGCAAGCCGCTGAGCATTCTGAGCCTCGTCCTGCAGGCTGGTAGAATCATCCCGGAGCCAGATCGCCGAATTCGCGAGCAAACCATGGATCAAGAACATCTGCCGGCACCCTCGAATCCGCTCGGGATGGAGGGAGTCGAATTCATCGAATACACGACGCGCGAGCCACTCGCTCTCGGCGCGTTGCTGCAGCAGTTCGGATTCCTGCCGGTCGCAAGGCATCGCTCCCGTGAAGTGATGCTCTACCGCCAAGGCGGCATGAACGTCATCATCGATGCGCATCCCGAGAGCGTGCGCGAATCCTCGCGCGGCGGTGCACCGTCCATCGGCGCGGTTGCGTTCCGGGTGCGCGACGCCGCCTTTGCGCATCGCCGGGCGCTGGAACTGGGGGCGTGGGACATGCCGACGCGCGCCGCGGCGATGGAGTTGAACATTCCCGGGATCCACGGCGTCGGCGACAGCCTGATCTATTTCGTCGAACGCCGCGAAGATCTGTCAATTTACGACGTCGATTTCGTGCCCATTCCCGGCGCGGATCGCGAGCCACCCGCCCTTGCCGGGCTGCACTGGTTCGGTCTCGTGCAGGCGGTGCAAGCGGACCGCAGTGCAGACTGGGTCGATTTCTATCGCACGCTGTTCGGATTCGAAACGCTGCGCCGCGGCGAGTACTTCGGCGTGCTGCCAAAAGGTACGCTGCTGAAGAGCCCGGATGGCGGCTTTTACTTCCAGCTCGTCGAACCTCCGCCCAACGCCGACTTCGTCGAATGGAACGAAACGCTGCTGCGTGCGGGACTTGGTGCTCCCGACGTGCTGGGGGCGGTGCGCGCGCTGGAGGAACGCGGCATCGTGTTCGTCGATCGCGAGCCCGTGCGGCCATCGGTGAAGGGCGCCCTTACGCAGATTTATCTCGGCGGGTTCTGCATCGAACTCGTGGTCAGCGCCGCGCCATGAAGCTCAGCGATTTCGGGATGGACACGATCACGTTGGCGGGGCCGATCGAGGCCAAGCTGCGTGCGGTCAAGGATGCCGGTTTCACGCAGATCATGCTTTCGGCGCGCGACCTCGTCGGTCATCCCGAGGGTGAAACGGCCGCGGTCGACGCCGTGCGCCATAGCGGTTTGCGCGTTACGGGCCTGCAGGTCCTGCGCGACTTCGAAGGCCTGTCGGGGCCGCTTCATGCGTACAAGGTCGACGTGGCCAAGGCGATGCTGGAGCTTGCCCGCAATGTCGGCGCGCCGCTGCTCCTCGCGTGTTCGAGTACATCGGCGCATGCCGTCGGCGATTTCGATGCGCAGGTCGCCGATTTGCGCAAGCTGGCGATGCTTGCGGTTCCACTCGGCATTCGCGTAGCGTTCGAGGCGCTGTCGTGGGGCAGGGTCGTCGACGACCTGCCGCAGGCGTGGGCGCTGGTCGATGCAGCCGATCGCGCGAATCTCGGCTTGGCCGTCGATTCATTTCACATGCTCGCGCGGGAAACATCGATCGAAGCCCTCGACGAGATGAAGCCTGAGAAGCTGTTTTTCGTTCAGCTTTCCGATTTCATGTGGAGTGCGCCGGCCACGCCGGAAGAGCGTCGCGAAACCGCCCGGCACGCCCGCGTGTTTCCGGGCGAGGGCGCGCACAGCGACGCGCTGGGCGATCTTATTCGTGCGATCGACGAGCTCGGCTACGACGGCGACTACAGCTTCGAGGTGTTCAACGACGACTATGCACAGATGCCGCTGGCGCTGGTGGCCCAGCGCGCGAAGCGCTCAGTGCAGTGGATTGTCGATCACGTGTCGCGACGGAGTCTGCCGGTCCGGCGGCAGGTGTAAAATTGGCTGCGCGACCCGATAGCTTTGTCGTGTCCTCGCTCGCCCCTCGCTGTACGCCATGTACTATCTCGGGACTCGCTGCGGGCCTTCGCGCTCTCGGGGCGCTCGCCGGGATTTTGCACTCGTCCGGTCGTCGACGCTGGAAGCTAGCGCGCGCCGATGGCGTGCACGGTCCGCGCCTCGGCGGACGCGCCGGTTCCCGACGCAACGATCGCGTCCCAGCTGTGATCGGTCTCGCGGGCGGCCCCTTCCGCAGATTTGTCCACGCGTTCGCGCAGCAGGTCGGCGGTCGCTGCGGCAGGGAGCGGGCGCCCCAGCATGTAGCCCTGCACGGTCGTGCAGCCAAGCCCGAGCAGGAAATCGATTTGAGCTTGGGTCTCCACGCCTTCCGCGACCACGGCGAGCTGCAGGCTTGACGCCATCGCCATGACCGCCTTGATGATGGCGCCGTCGTTTTCCTTCTGGCCGACGTCGCGGGTGAACGATTGATCCAGCTTCAGCTTGTCCACCGGCAGGCGGCGCAGGTAGGCAAGTGACGAGTATCCGGTGCCGAAGTCGTCGATGGCGATCTTTACGCCCATCGCGCGCAGCGCGGAGAGGGTCTTGAGCGTCGCATCGAAGTCGTGCATCAGCATCGATTCCGTGACTTCCAGCTCGAGATAGTCAAGGGGCACGCCGATGACGCGCGCACTCTCGCGCACGCGTTCGGCAAGACCCGGATCGTCGAACTGCACGCTCGACAGATTCACCGCGATCGTCACCGCCGGCAAGCCTTGTTCGACCCAGGCGTTGTGCTGGATGAGCGCGGTGACCATGACCCATTCCCAGATGTCCATGATCATGCCGGCTTCCTCCGCCACGCCGATGAAGTGGCCCGGCGTGAGCAAACCGAGCGTCGGGTGGTTCCAGCGAATCAGCGCTTCGATGCCGACGATCCTCCCCGTGCGGACTTCGATCTGCGGCTGGTAGTGCAATTCGAACTGGCCGCCCTCGAGCGCCTTGCGCAGATCGTGTTCGAGCGAGAGCCGCTCGGCCGAGGCCGCACGCATCGACTCGCGATAGAAAAAGAAGCGATTCCGCCCTTCGCCCTTGGCGTGATACATCGCAACGTCTGCATTCTTGAGGAGTGTATCGAGATCGCCGCCGTCGCGGGGGTGGAGCACGATGCCGATAGAGGCGGACACGAACAGTTCCTGGGTGCCGATGACGATCGGCTGTGCCAGCGTCGCCAGCAGCCGGCTGGCGGCGTGCGACGCCTCCTGCTCCGTGCTGACGCCGTTGAGAAGCACGATGAATTCGTCGCCGCCCTGGCGGCAGACGTCGCGCTCGATCGCCTTTAGATGCGTCATTCCGGCCATGTCATCCTGCCGCAGGCTGCGCGTCAGGCGCTGGGCGATGATGCGCAGAAGATCGTCGCCGACCGCGTGGCCCAGCGTGTCGTTGATCCGCTTGAAATGATCGAGGTCGAGGAACATGATCGCGAACGGTTTGCCGTCGCGCTTCGCCACATCGAGGGTCTCGGCGAGCTTTTCGTGAAAGCGCGAGCGGTTGGGCAGCTCGGTGAGAACGTCGAAATAGGCCAGGCGGTGGATCTGCTGGATCGCGCGGGTGCGCTCCGTCGCGTCCTGGATCGTTCCCGCCACGCCGACCATCCGACCGGCATCGTTGGGCATGCCTTCGCCCAGCAGGTGTACGTGGCGAAGCTCGCCGTCCTTGGCGACGACGCGGAGGTCCATGCCTTCCGCTTCGGCGCCGCGCGCGAGCTTGATCATCCAGCGTCGGAATGCGCGCCGGTCCTCCTGATGGATCAGGCTCTGGACCGACGCGGGGCGTGGTCGAAACAAGTTTTCGTCGACGCCAAGGATGCGATAGACCTCGGCAGAGCAGTCGATGGAGTCCGAAGTGCGATCCCATTCCCAGCTCCCGAGCCGCGCAATGCGTTGCGCACGCGTGAGTTGTTGCGAGAGCGTACGCAGGGCTTGGGCATCGAGTTCGGCGGCGTCGCGCGCAACCTTGAGCTTGAGCACACGGCGCGCAACGCGACGATGGACGCTTTCCAGGCTGCGCCGCAATCCTTCCAGCCCCGGCGATTGCGCGTCGATGCGGGCGTGCTTCTCATCGCCGCTGACACCGAAGAGCTGCAGCGTCGTACGCATGTCTGCGATCGTCCGCGCCCAACGCCGCCCAAGCAGCGCCAGGCCGACGCACGAGAGCAGCAGCGCGGCCAGCGCAAATCCGGGCCCGTTCAACCAACCCGCATACAGCGGCGGCAGGACCAGGGCATGCGCGAGGACGACTGCGGATGCGGCCTGCAACGAGAAGCTGCAGGCGAAGGTCCGACGCATGCGAGCCGGGACTATGCCCGACGCCGTGGATGCCCGGTTTTCCCGACTGACTGCCTCTCCCAATGGCTCCCTCGTCGTCCAATGACGCGCCGACGGCCGAATTTGACTCGTGCTGGGCGCGCGCTGCGTTCCGCCTTTGCTCTGCGTAGGGTGGGTTCTGCAAGGTTCGTGCCAGCGTTGGCTCCCTCGGAGCCGAGCCCGAATCCGGCCGCGCTCGACGAATTTTGTCACTCGCGGCCGCTTTGCGCGCCTGGAGCGCGTGGTACCCGCCTTCGGCTTGGGAGGGGGCGCCGCTCGGGTCCACCGTGCGTGCTGCCGTGATGATATGGTGCAATCCGCGGACAACTGGAATCTCGAGGAGGCGGTATGGTGCTGATCAACCGCGTTGTTCTTGTCACTCTGCTCGCCGCGATGGCGGGCTCGGCAATGGCGGAGGTCAGTGAGATCAGCGTTGCACAGCAGTACGGCGTCAGTTTCCTGCCGCTGATGGTGATGGAGCGCGACAAGCTCGTCGAGAAACGCGTAAAGGCAGCGGGCCTCGGCGAGATCAAGGTGAACTGGGTCAGCGTGGCGGGCCCCAGTGTGATGAACGACGGAATCATCAGCGGTGCCATCCAGTTCATCGCGGTCGGAGCGCCTTCCTTGATCACGCTCTGGGACAAGACCAAATCCAACGTCCAGGTCAAGGGCATGTCGGCGATGACCACCTACCCGCTCTACCTCAACGTGCGCAATCCGGACGTGAAGTCGATCAAGGACTTCACCGAGAAGGACAGGATCGCGGTGCCGTCGGTCAAGGTATCGACCCAGGCGATCATGCTGCAGATGGAAGCGGCAAAGGTGTTCGGCGATGCAAATTACGCCAAGCTCGATCCGTTCACCGTCGGGCTGTCCCACCCCGATGCAATGCTGGCGTTCATGAACAACAGCGGTGGCGTCGACGCGCATTTCGCGACGTCGCCGTTTCACGAGCAGGAAATCAAGATTCCCGGCGTGCGCACGCTGACGACCAATTACGAAATCCTCGGTGGCCCGGCGACAGCGCTCGTCATCGCGGCATCGACCCGGTTTCGAGAAGCGAATCCCAAGGTGTACAAGGCGTTCTACGACGCGCTCAACGAGGCGATCAACGGCATCAATCGCGACAAGCGCGCCGCAGCGAAGATCTATCTCGAGCAGGCGAAGGACACCAAGAACAGTGTCGATGACATCTACGCCATGATCAATGCCCCTGACTACGCTTACACGCTGATGCCGCAGAAAGTCGGCAAGACGGCGGACTTCATGTACAAGATCGGCACGATCAAGACCAAGCCCGAGTCGTGGAAGGAGCTATTCTTTCCCGAGGTTCACAGCCTCCAGGGTGACTGAACAGTGTCGGCGACGATACGCATCGGCAGCGGCGCAGGATTCTCCGGCGATCGTCTGGAGCCGGCGGTAGTCCTCGCGGAGCATGGCGACATCGCGTATTTGGCGCTCGAATGCCTGGCCGAGCGGACGATCGCCCTCGGACAATTGCGAAGGCTCGGTGATCCCGCCAGCGGCTACGATCCGCTGCTCGAGCGGCGGATGGAATTGCTGTTGCCCGTGCTCAAGCGCAAGCGAGTGCGTCTGGTCAGCAATTTCGGCGCGGCCAACCCCGTCGCTGCGGGCGAGAAGATCATCGCGATCGCCCGGCGCCTGTGCTTCCCGGTGAAGGTCGCGGTAGTTACGGGGGACGACGTCTTCGACCGCATCGGGCCGCGCGCCGTCGCGCTGGAGACAGGTGGTCCGCTGACCGACTTCGGCCGCCTGATCTCCGCCAATGCGTATCTCGGAGCTGACGCGCTGATGCCGGCATTGCGATCGGACGCAGACATCATCGTGACGGGTCGCGTGGCCGACCCTTCGCTTTTCGTCGCGCCCATCGCGCATCATTTCGGCTGGTCGCTGGATGACCTCGGCCGCATGGCGCGCGCGACGGTCGTCGGACATCTGCTCGAATGTGCCGCGCAGGTGTCCGGCGGCTACTTTGCAGACCCCGGCGTCAAGGACGTGCCGGATCTGGCGAACCTCGGCTTTCCCATTGCTGAAGTCGACGCCGACGGCAATGCGACATTGAGCAAGGTGGCGGGAACCGGCGGGCTCATCAGCCTGCAGACGGTGAAGGAGCAGCTGCTCTACGAGGTCACCGACCCGGGTGCGTACGTCACGCCGGACGTCACGGCGGATTTCAGGACAGTGAGGCTGCATGCGGACGCAGATGGCGCGATCCACGTCAGTGGCGCCGCGGCGCGAACGCGTTCGCCCACATTGAAGGTCAGCGTGGGCTATTGCGCCGGGTATATCGGCGAAGGCGAAATCGGCTATGGCGGCCGCAACGCGCTGGCCCGCGCTCGCCTTGCCGGCACGATCATCGAAGAGCGCATCGGCGGCGCGTTTCGCGAGTTGCGCATCGATCTGATCGGGAGCACGTCGCTGCACGGCCGGTCGTTCGACCCCGACGAGCAACCCTACGAGGTTCGCCTGCGTGTCGCTGCACGCGCGGAGTCCGCCGACGAAGCCGCGAGAGTGGGAGAAGAAGTCGAGGCGCTTTATCTGAACGGACCCGCAGGCGGAGGCGGCGCGCGAAAATATGTCAGGGAACAAGTCGGCATAGCCTCGACGCTGGTCGATCGCAAGGAAGTGAAAACCAGTGTCACGTTGACGGAGTGGGCCGGTGAATCGACGACTGTATGACGTCGCGCACTGTCGCGCCGGTGACAAGGGCAATACGTCGATCCTGTCGCTCATCGCGTACCGCGCGGAGGACTACCCGCTGCTCGTCGAGCGCGCGACCGTCGAGGCGGTTGCGAACCATTTGCACGGCATCGTGCTTGGCGAGATCACGCGTTTCGAGCTCCCTCATCTTTGGGCGCTGCAATTCGTCTGCGACCGTGCGCTCGGCGGAGGCGTGACCACGTCGCTTGGGCTCGACGCCCATGGCAAGTCTCTAAGTTACGCGCTGCTCGAAATGCCGATTTAGCCTCCCTCGCATGACCGACCGACAGAAGCCGGAAGCCGAGACCACGCCAGCCGCGCGGCCGCGGGCACCATCCCGAGGAGAGCCCGACAGCGTTCCCGTGACGGTCGCCAAGCGCGCGGCCGCCGAGGTCGCGCTCGGTGCGGGCAATCGCCTCATGACGCTCGTCGCCATCGGCCTTCTCGCGTTTGCCAGCGTGTTCCTGATGATCGCGTGGCAGTTCGGGCCGCTGGTTTGGGTCGAGGCGCAGCAGTACAAGAAAATGACCAGTCACGTCGACGGACGGATTGTCGAAAGCTGGATCGCGCTTGAATTCGACGCCAAGGACGTCCGCAATCCGGAGTTCTGGCGCGCGAGCACGAATGCGGCGAGCTGCGAGGTCGTCGAATATGGTGGCGATTGGGGCGCGCCGCTGCGCCGGGCGTTTTGCGGTACCCGCGTGCCGTTCCACGATTCCTACCCGGTGGCCAAGCTGCTTCCGCTCAGCGAAGGCGTGCCTTTTGCGTGGGCGCACGACAAGCGCGGGTTCGTCGTGCCTGAGATCCGAGTGGACGCGACGACCGTGCAATGGTTGAAGGAGCACGTGCCGAACAAGTTCATGCACCAGCATTGGCCGGCTGCCACAGCGCTCGACTGGTTGCGCCTCGAACTCGATCTTCCGGTCGATGCGGCGATCGCGGGCTGGACCGCGCCGCCGCCGATATTGCCACTTTCGTACGATCCCGCGCGGCCGGCGGAGGCCCTTCCGACAGGCATCATCCAGAAACGCCTGGATCAGGGGACTTCGTGGCCAGCCATGCTGCTTGGCTTTAGTGTCGGACTCTACGTTTGGTTCAAGGGGATGGCGCTGATGCCGCTGATCTCCGGGATGACCCCGGTGGGGCGCTGGATCCTTTCGGCGATCCCGCTCCTGACGCTGCCGTGGTGGCTGGACGGCTTGCCGAACGCGCTCGCCTATTTCAGCCGCGAGACGGCCTACCTCGTCCGCGACGTGTTCGCCGACATCGGGCGCACCGATCGCCTGGTTGCGTCGGAGCCGGAGCAGGCGACGCTTGCGAGGGGCGAGCGGCTGGTCTTGCGTCTGGACGACAGCGTCTACGCCGATACGATCGGTCGCTTCGAGTTCGTGCAACCCGCGCCGCCGCCAGCCTCCGAAAAGGCGGCCGCCGCAGCCTTGACCGACACCATCACGGTCCAGGCGCGCGCGTTCGACGACGCGGCACGCGGCGAGCTATTCGCCAATCTCATGCGCAACAGACACACCGGCTTCAAAGAGGGAGAGTACATCTTTCTGCCGGCGGCGAAAGAGGCGGTGGCCGATAGGGCGGCGAGTGCTGCGACCCACAAATCCGCCAAACGCTTCGTCGACGAGTGGGGACTTGCGGTGGACTGACCGGGGCAGCGCCGCGCCTGGTACGCGGAGTTTGATTCGCGTGCAATTCACGTCAGCAGCATGCCCAGCTCGCGCGCGGCCGCCTGCAAGTGAGGGAGAAACTGCTGCTCCATGTGTCTCGAGCTTGCGCGTGAAGCCTGGGCTCCGATATTGACTGCTGCGACCGTCTTGCCGCGGCCATCCTTGACCGGCACGGCGATCGCCCGCAGGCCGACTTCCAGCTCCTGGTCGACGATGGAAAAGCCGTTCTGCCGCACGATTTCGAGCGCCTTCCGCACCTTGTCGCGCGTGGCCAACGTGTGCTGTGTGTAGGGGACGAGCTTGACACGTCCGAAATACGCAGTGAGTTCGGCGTGCGACAGGCCGGCCAGCAAGACGCGGCCCATCGACGTGCAGTACGCGGGAAGCCGGCTGCCGATCGACAGGTCGACGGACATGATGCGCGTGGTCGCGGCGGAGCGTGCCACGTAGAGAATCTCGTCTTCTTCGAGGATGGTCACCGAGCACGACTCGTGCACCGCGGCTGCGACGCGGTCGAGCAGGGGCTGCGCCGAGGTGGACAGCGGCGTCGACGACAGATAGGCGTGGCCGAGCGTGAGTATCTTCGGGCTCAGCGAAAAGTCGCGGGCGTCGATGCTGACGTACCCGAGGCGGGCGAGTGTGTGCAGGCAACGGCGGACGGCGGCGCGCGGGATGCCAGTGACGTGACTGATCTCGGCGATCGACACCTTTTTGCGGTGCTGGGAAAATGCCCGTATGACGGCGAGTCCGCGGGCGAGCGACGTCATGAAATTCGGATCGCCCTCGGCCGCCTCGACTGTCGATGCGCCGGCGACGCGTTTCGCGCGCATCGCGGATTTTGCGGGTGTAGTCTTTGGCTTGGCGGCCATGTGGGTTACCCGAGGCGAGGCGACCAAGTATAGCCTCGCGGGCGATTAACGCACGCGAACGCGTTGATCGCCCTTGACACCACACGCCGCGCGCGACCAGAATTGTGCCAATAACCGAACAATGGTGCGATTATCGCACCGGTCCAAAAGGTCGGCAAGGAGAGGCAGTGATCGACAAGACCATCGCAACGGCCGCAGCGGCTGTCGCGGATGTCTTCGACGGAGCGACCGTGATGATCGGCGGGTTCGGCACTGCCGGCATGCCCTCCGAGTTGATCGACGCGCTGATTGCGCGCGGCGCACGCGACCTGACCATCGTCAACAACAATGCGGGCAATGGCGACGCCGGCCTTGCCGCGTTGCTCAAGGCCGAGCGAGTGCGCAAGATCATCTGCTCGTTCCCGCGCCAGACGGATTCGTATGTCTTCGATGCGCTTTATCGCGCGGGCAAGATCGAGCTCGAGCTCGTGCCGCAGGGCAATCTCGCGGCTCGCATCCAGGCCGCGGGTGCCGGCCTGGGAGCGATCTTCACGCCAACGGGGTACGGCACGTTGCTGGCGGAAGGCAAGGAAACTCGCACGATCAACGGGCGCAACTATGTCCTCGAATTTCCAATTCCCGCCGACTTCGCGTTGATCAAGGCCGACCGTGGCGATCGTTGGGGTAACCTGGTCTATCGCATGACCGCGCGCAATTTCGGACCCATCATGGCCGCCGCCGCCAGCACGACGATTGCGCAGGTGCGCGAGATCGTTCCGCTGGGTAGCCTCGACCCCGAAGCGATCGTCACGCCCGGCATTTTCGTGAAGCGCGTCGTGCGGGTAGCCAAGGCGAAGTTGCCCGCCGCAGCCTGAAGCGAGGTCCCGCCATGAAACGACTCACCCGCGATCAGATGGCACAGCGCGTTGCGCGCGACATTCCGGAAGGCGCATACGTCAATCTGGGCATCGGTGTGCCGACGATGGTGGCCAATCATCTGCCGAAGGACCGCGAGATCTTCCTGCAAAGCGAAAACGGTCTGCTGGGCATGGGGCCTGCGCCGGCGCCTGGCAAGGAAGATCCGGATCTGATCAATGCTGGCAAGCAACCGGTCACGCTGCTGACCGGCGGTGCTTACTTTCACCACGGTGACTCGTTTGCGATGATGCGCGGCGGTCACCTCGACATCTGCGTCCTCGGGGCCTTTCAGGTATCGGTCACCGGCGATCTGGCCAACTGGCACACGGGGGCGCCCGACGCGATTCCGGCGGTGGGTGGCGCGATGGATCTTGCGATCGGCGCGAAACGCGTTTGCGTGATGATGGAACACCAGACCAAGAGTGGTGAATCCAAGATCGTTCCCCGCTGCACGTATCCGCTCACGGGCATCGGCTGCGTGCATCGCATCTACACCGACCTGGCGGTACTCGACGTTACGCCCAGAGGACTCGAGGTCGTCGAATTGGTCGACGGCCTGTCTTTCGACGAACTCGAGAAGCTGACTGGCGTTCCTTTGCGCTTGGCCCAAGCGCCTGCGACGGTTTAGGAGTATCCGATGCAAGAAGCCTTTATCTGCGACGCGCTGCGCACCCCAATCGGACGCTACGGCGGCGCCTTGGCCACCGTGCGCCCGGACGACCTGGCGGCGATTCCTCTGCGCTGGTTGATGCAGCGTAACCCCGGGGTCGATTGGAGCGCTGTCGACGACGTTGTCTACGGTTGCGCGAATCAGGCGGGCGAAGACAACCGCAATGTCGCGCGCATGGCGCTGCTGCTCGCGGGATTGCCGGTCGAGGTACCCGGCACCACCGTCAATCGTCTGTGCGGATCGAGCATGGACGCCATCGGCATCGCGGCGCGTGCGATCAGGAGTGGCGACACGGCGCTGATGATCGCGGGCGGTGTCGAAAGCATGTCGCGCGCCCCGTTCGTGATGGGCAAGGCCGAGTCGGCATACGCCCGCGCACCCAGAATCGAGGACACGACCATCGGCTGGCGTTTCGTCAACCCGCTGATGAAAGCCAAGCACGGCATCGATTCCATGCCTGAAACCGCGGAAAACGTCGCGGTCGATTTCAAGATTTCCCGCGCCGATCAGGACGCTTTCGCGCTGCGCAGCCAGCAACGCGCAGCCGATGCCATCGCAGCCGGGCGGATGGCGCAAGAAATCGTGCCGGTCTCGATCGCGCAGAAAAAGGGCGATCCGGTCATCGTCGCGCGCGACGAGCATCCGCGGGAAACCACGTTCGAAGCGCTGGGCAAACTCAAAGGCGTCGTGAAGCCGGAAGGCACCGTCACTGCGGGCAACGCGTCCGGGGTCAACGATGGCGCGTGCGCGACGCTGCTTGCCTCCGCCGATGCCGCAAAAAAATTCGGCCTGACGCCCAAGGCACGGGTCGTCGCGACCGCCGTTGCAGGCGTCGCCCCGCGCATTATGGGCTTCGGCCCCGCGCCGGCGATGCGCAAGGTGTTGTCCAAAGCCCAGCTCAAGCTTTCCGACATTGACGTCATCGAGCTCAACGAGGCGTTTGCATCGCAAGCGCTCGCGGTCCTGCGCGATCACGGCATCGCCGACGATGCGTCCTTCGTCAACCCCAACGGCGGCGCCATCGCCCTCGGCCATCCGCTGGGCGCGAGCGGCGCGCGGCTGGTAACGACTGCCATGTACCAGTTGCATCGGACCGGCGGTCGCTACGCCCTGTGCACGATGTGCATCGGCGTCGGGCAGGGGATCGCCATGATCATCGAGCGCGTTTGACGTCCGGCCTGCTGGCGGAGGAATCACTCATGAGCGATGTCGTCGGCTATCGCCGGCCGTACTTCAACACCCAGCCGGATTATCTGTATCCGCCGTACAAATCGACCATCAAGCGTTCGCCCAGCAAGCCTCTGGTGGTGTTGCCGCATACGCTGTCCGAAATAACCGGACCGGTGTTCGGCACCGACGATGTGAAACCCGGCGACAGCGACCTGACCAGACAGCACGACGGCGATCCGCTAGGGGAGCGCATCGTCGTATCCGGCCGCCTGCTCGACGAGAACAGCAAGCCGGTTGCCAACGCGCTGGTCGAGCTCTGGCAGTGCAATGCGGCGGGACGTTATCGCCACGCCGTGGACAATCACGACGCGCCGCTGGATCCGAATTTCACCGGTGGCGGCAGAGCGCTCACCGACGCACAGGGCAACTACCGGTTCACGACGATCAAGCCGGGTGCGTATCCGTGGCGCAATCACTACAATGGCTGGCGTCCCGCACACCTGCATTTTTCGGTGTTCGGCATCGGCCTGGTGCAGCGGCTGGTCACGCAGATGTATTTCCCGAGTGATCCGCTGCTTGCTTACGACCCCATGTACAACAGCCTGCCCGACCCGAAGGCGCGCGAACGCCTGGTATCGCGCTTCGACTGGGAGCGCACGATTCCCGACATCGCGCTGGCGTATCGGTTCGATATCGTCTTGCGCGGTCGTGACGAAACGCCGATTGAAACGACCCGAAGGTAGCTCCAGATCATGAGCCTTTTGACCACCGCCTCGCAGACCGTCGGACCGTACCTCGAGATCGGCCTCGCCGAACTCGCCTGCGACACCATCGCGCCGGCCAAAGCCGCGGGCGAGCGAGTCACTGTCCAGGGCCGTCTGTTCGACGGCGACGGCAAACCGGTGAGCGACGGGGCGGTCGAAATCTGGCAAGCCGATGCGCATGGCAAGTACGCGAGTCCCGCGGACACGCGGGAGATGCCGGTAGAGGCCGGATTCCGCGGGTTTGGTCGGGTTCTGACAGGGGCCGACGGCGAATTTCGATTTACCACCATCAAACCCGGCCGCGTTCCCGGACCCCGTGACGCGCTTCAGGCGCCGCACCTGGCGGTCGTCGTGTTCATGCGCGGCAGCTTGCGGCATTTGCTGACGCGCATCTATTTCCCGCACGAACCCGCGAACGCGGATGACCCGATCCTCAAGCTCGTGCCTGCGGACCGCAGGGCTACGCTGATCGCGAAGGTCGTGGCTCCGGCCACGCTCGAATGGAACATCCACATGCAAGGCGCGAACGAAACCGTGTTCTTCGATTTCTGAGTCTGGCGCCGCGCCCGCGGCAGCCGTTGCATATTTCCACGGTCGATGAGGAGCCGCAAGAATGGACGAACGTGAACGCTATGAAGGTGGACTGAAGGTTCGTCGTGCGGTGCTCGGCGATGCGCACGTCGACCGGACACTTGCGCGCCGCAACGATTTCAACGGCGAGTTCCAGGAACTGATCACCCGCTACGCCTGGGGTGAAATCTGGACGCGTCCCGGTCTGCCGCGGCACACGCGCAGCCTGTTGACGGTCGCGATGATGATAGCCCTCAACCGCACCGATGAATTCAAGCTTCACGTGCGCGCGGCGTTCAACAACGGCGTCACCCGCGACCAGATCAAGGAAGTCATCATGCAGGCTGCGATCTATTGCGGCGTGCCGGCGGCGAATACCGCGTTCCATCTCGCCGAGGACGTGTTCGCGCAAATGGAACAGGGCGGGTCGTAGTCGATCAGCCGGGGGGATTCGTTCGGACAGCGGCGGTTGTCTTGTCGGTGGCGCGCAAATGAATTTGTACCTGCGGCAATTCGTGCCGTTGTAGGTCCGAATTCATTCGGACTATATCGGTGGCGTTGCGTCAGTGCGCGAATGAATTCGCGCCTACGCGGTACCCCAGACCGCCTTCGCCGTGTCAACGACGAGGCGCAACTTGGCTGCCTGCGCGTCGCGTGCAATCACGTTGCCATGCACCGTGCTCGAAAAGCCGCATTGCGGCGAGAGGCAAAGCTGTTCCAGAGGAATTTGCTTGGCGGCTTCGTCGATCTTGCGCTTCAGCATGTCGCCGGACTCGAGCGTATCGAGCTTGGTCGTGACCAGCCCGAGCACGACGATCTTGCCCTTCGGCACGAAGCGCAGCGGCGCGAAATCGCCCGAGCGCGCGTCGTCGTACTCGAGAAAATAGCCATCGACCGCAAGCTCGTTGAACAGCACTTCGGCGACCGGTTCGTAGCCGCCTTCGGCCACCCATGCGCTCTTGAAATTGCCGCGGCACAGATGCACGCAGACGGTCATGTCGGCCGGACGATCGGCGATCGCGGCGTTGATCAGCCGCGCATAGCGGCGCGGCAGCTCGTCGGGGTCGTCGCCGCGTTTGCGAGCGCCTTCGCGCATCTTCTCGTCGCAAAGGTAGGCGAGGTTGGTGTCGTCGAGTTGCAGGTAGCGGCAGCCGGCGTCTGCCAGCGCGCGGATCTCCTCGCGATAGGCTGCCGCGACGTCGGCGAAAAACATCTCCATGTCAGGATACGCTTCGCGGCTGATCGCTTCGCGGCCACCGCGAAAGTGCAGCATGGTCGGCGACGGAATCGTGACCTTCGGGGTGCGTCGTACCACCGACTGCAAGAACTTGAAATCAGGCACCTGGATCGGCTTGACATGGCGCAGCTTGGTCGTGACTTGCATCACCGGCGGTGCGAAATCGACATTGCCGGCGGCGCTGTGGAACGCCACGGAAATGCCGCCTTTGGTTTCGACCCCCGCGAGCTGTTCGAGAAAGTCGATGTGGAAGTACGTGCGCCGGAACTCGCCGTCGGTAATGCCTTGGAGGCCGAGATCCTCCTGGAAGCGAACGATGTCGCGAATTGCAGCATCTTCGACTTCACGCAGGGCCGCGGCAGAAATCTTCCCTTTGTTGCGCTGTTCGCGTGCGTCAAGCAGCGCCGGCGGGCGAAGGAAGCTGCCGACATGATCGGCGCGGAACGGCGGACGGGTGCGAACGGACATCGGTGTGCCTCCTGGGCTTGGCGGAGCCCGCTCCAAGCCCGGTCGGGATCGCGCGGGACTTGTTCAGAGGGTCGCTAAAGCGGTTATCATGCCCCGGAACGCGCGCTTTGGGAATGCGTTCCACCATGTAACAAAAAAAAGCGACAGGAAATCGAGGACCATCACGGAGGACCCACATGCAACAACCCGTTCACATCAAGCGCCGCCGCTTTCTTGCGACCGTGGCAGCCGGCATGGCTGCCATGTCGACAGCTAGATTCGCGTTCGCCGCGGACCCGCTAAAGATAGGACTGATCTTGCCTCTGACCGGGCCGTTCGCGTCGACGGGCAAGCAAATCGAGGCCGCCTGCCGGCTCTACATCGCGCGCAACGGCGACACGGTTGCCGGGCGCAAGGTCGAATTGATCGTGAAGGACGATACCGGCCTGGCGCCGGAAACGACCAAGCGCATCGCCCAGGAACTCATCGTGCAGAACGGCGTGAATATCCTGGCGGGATTCGGGCTCACGCCTCTCGCTCTTGCGGCGGCGCCCGTCGCTACCGAAGCGAAGGTGCCGATGATCGTGATGGCGGCGGCAACGTCGATCATTCCGTCGCGCTCGCCGTTCATCGTGCGCTCGGGGTTCGCGCTGCCGCAGGTCACGGCGCCGATCGCCGATTGGGCAGCGAAGAACAACATCAAGCGCGTCGTCACGATGGTCACGGACTACGGTCCCGGCATCGATGCGGAAAAGACCTTCGTCAAGCGCTTCACCGAGGCCGGGGGCACGATAGTCGAATCGATCCGCACGCCGCTGCGCAATGCCGACTACGCGCCGTTCCTGCAGCGAGTCAAGGATGCCAAGCCCGACGCGCTGTTCGTCTTCGTGCCTTCCGGCGAGGGCACCGCGGTGATGAAGCAGTTCGTCGACCGCGGCCTGGCCTCATCCGGCATCGCGCTGATCGGTACCGGCGACGTGGTCGACGACGATATCCTCGATACGATCGGGGCACCGGCGCTCGGGGTAGTCACCTCGTTTCACTATTCTGCCGCGCATCCGTCGCCGGAAAACAAGGCTTATGTCGAGGCCTTCATGAAGGCCAACAACGGCATGCGCCCCAACTTCCATTCGTTGGGCGGATACGATGGCATGCATCTCATCTACGAAGCCGAAAAGAAAACCAATGGCACCAACGATGGCGAGAAACTGGTCGAGGCGATGAAAGGCATGACGTGGATGAGTCCGCGCGGCCCGATGACGATCGACCCGGCGACGCGCGATGTGATCCAGACCGTGTACATTCGCAAGGTCGAAATGAAGGACGGGCACTACTGGAGCATCGAATTCGACAAGGTCGACAACGTCAAGGATCCCGGAACCTGAGGTTGGGCGCGATGAACGATATGGTGCGCTGTAGGTCCGGATTCATTCGGACCGCGGTCGCCAAGGTAAGGCCGGAGCGCGAATGAATTCGCGCCTGCACCTGGAGCCACGCGGAAAGCCATGATCGGCAACTTCATCGGCGTGCTCTTCGACGGCATTGCCTACGGCAGCCTGCTGTTCGTCATCAGCATCGGCCTGTCGGTGACGATGGGCCTGATGAACTTCGTCAATCTCGCGCACGGCGCTTTCGCGATGGTTGGCGGCTATGCGTGCGTCCTCGCCATGACGCGCCTCGGCGTCCCCTTTCTGGCGACATTGCCGATCGCATTCGTTGTTTCCGCCGCGGTCGGAATCGTCCTCGAACGCACGCTCTATCGACGGCTGTATCGGGCGACGCACCTCGATCAGGTTCTGTTCAGCATCGGCCTCGTGTTCATGTCGATTGCGGCGACGACATTCTTCTTCGGCCCGCAGCAGCAACCGGTGCAGTTGCCGTCGTTCCTGCGCGGCCAGGTGCGCGTGCTCGGGATCGACCTTGGCGCTTACCGGCTGTTCCTGATCGGTGTTGTCATCGCTATCACCATCGCGCTGACCTGGCTGATCGAGCGCACGCGCTTCGGCGCAGAAATTCGCGCCTCGGTCGATAATCAGCAAGCGTCAGCCGGCCTTGGAATCAACGTCTATCGCGTCTTCAGCCTGACCTTTGCGTTGGGGTCGGGCCTGGCTGGGCTCGGCGGCGGCCTTGGCATCGACGTGCTCGGGCTCGACCCGACGTTCCCGCTCAAGTACATGGTGTATTTCCTGCTCGTTGTCGCGGTCGGTGGCGCCGGCACGGTCAAGGGTCCGCTCTTCGCTGCGCTCATTCTCGGCATCTTCGATGTCGCGGGGAAATACTACGTGCCTCAGGTCGGATCGTTCATCATCTACGTCGTCATGGTGGTGATGCTGATCCTGTTCCCACGTGGTTTGGTCGGGCGGCGTACGTGAGCAAAATCGGCCTCCCCACCCAGCGATGGAGCAAGCTCGAGATCGCCTTCTGGCTGATTCCGATCGTCGCGTTTTTCGCCTTTCCGAAATACCTCACGCTCGGCAGCCAGATCCTGATCACTGCGTTGTTCGCGCTGTCGCTGGACCTGATCCTTGGCTACGCACGCATCATTTCGCTGGGCCAGGCCGCGTTCTTCGGGCTCGGTGCCTACACCGCCGGATTGCTCGCCAAGCACGGCTGGGGCGAACCGCTGAGCGGTCTCGTGCTCGCGGCTCTCGTTGCTTCCCTTGCCGGGCTCGTGACTAGCTTTCTTGTGGTGCGCGGACAGGACCTGACCCGCTTGATGGTCACGCTCGGTATCGGCCTGATGTTCCACGAAGCGGCGAACCAGGCGACCTCGATCACCGGCGGCGTCGACGGCCTGTCGGGCGTGGAGATGGGCAAGCTGTTTGGCATGTTTTCCTTCGGTATGGATGGACGGACCGCCTACGTGTATAGCCTCGTCGTCCTGTTCATCGTTTTCTGTTGCGCACGAACCCTTGTGCGTTCGCCATTCGGACTGTCGCTGCGCGGAATCCGGGAAGGCGAGAAGCGGATGCCCGCCATCGGCGCATCGGTGCCGCGCAAGCTCGTCGCCGTCTACACGGTCGGCGCGGGCATCGCCGGTCTCGCCGGCGCACTCCTGGCGCAGACCACGCAATTCGTCGGCATTGACACACTCGGCTTCCCGCGTTCTGCCGACCTGATGATCATGCTGGTGCTGGGCGGTACGGGCTATCTCTACGGCGCACTGATCGGCGCGGCGGTCTTCATGCTGCTCCAGGACTATCTCTCGAACCTCAATCCGGTGTACTGGCAGTTCTGGCTCGGGCTGCTGCTCGTGGTGATCGTGCTGTTCGCGCGCGGCGGACTGTTGGGCGGCCTGTCCTCGCTGCAGCAGCGATTTTGGCGGAGGCGCGAATGAGCGCCGCGGGCGTAGCCAAGACCCGCAGGGCCGACGCGGCGGGATTGAGCGCGGCCGACGCGCGGTCGTTGGTGAGACACGGTCGGCACAAGGAGGCCGCTGGCTACAAGGAGGCCTCGGAATGAGCGCCGCGCTGCGCACTGTCGGGCTCGGCAAGACTTTCGGCGCCTTCAAGGCCAACGCGAACGTGAGCTTGACGTTCGCGCCGGGCGCGCGGCACGCGCTGATCGGTCCCAACGGCGCTGGAAAGACGACGTTCATCAACCTGCTGACGGGTGTTTTGCCGCCCACATCCGGCGAGGTCTACCTCGGCGACGAGCAGATCACTTCGCTGCCGCAGCACGCCCGCGTGAAGCGCGGCATGACGCGCACCTTCCAGATCAACACGCTGTTTCCGGGTCTCACCGCGATCGAATCGATGGTCCTCGCGTGCTGCGAGCACGCCGGGCGCGGGGGAATCTGGTGGAAGGTGGCGGCCTCCGAACGAACCGCCATCGATGAAGCGCACGCGATCCTCGCGCAACTCAAGCTCGATCGCGATGCCGCGACACTGACGCGCGAGCTCCCGTATGGCAAGCAGCGGCTGCTCGAGATCGGGCTGGCGCTGGCGACGCGACCGAAGGTGCTGCTGCTCGACGAACCCGCGGCGGGCATTCCTTCGGCGGAGAGCGCGGAGCTGTTTACGGTGATTGCAAGCCTGCCACGCGACGTGACGATCGTGTTCATCGAGCACGACATGAACCTCGTGTTCAAGTTTGCGGAGCGTATCACCGTCATGGTCGGCGGTACGGTGCTCGTCGAAGGTACGCCATCGGAAATTGCGGGCGATCGCCGCGTGCGCGAAGTCTATCTGGGCGAGGCGGAGCATGGCTGAACTGCTGCTCGCGGAAGGATTGACCGCGGGTTACGGCGATTCGATCGTGCTCGAGGACGTCGCGGTCAGGCTCGTGCCGGGCGAGAGCCTGGCGCTGCTTGGGCGCAATGGTGTCGGCAAGACCACGTTGCTGCTCACGCTGATGGGTCTCACCCGGCTCAAGCAGGGTCGCGTCGTTTTCAACGGCGCGGATCTGACGCACGTCCCGACGTTCCGGCGCGCGCAAGCGGGACTGGGCTGGGTACCGCAGGAACGCTTCATGTTTCCATCGCTGACGGTCGAGGAGCATCTGACGGTGGTCGCGCGGGCTGGAGGCCCATGGAATCTGGATCGCGCCTACAAGATCTTTCCGCGGCTGGAAGAGCGAAGGCGCAACCTGGGCAATCAGCTGTCCGGGGGCGAGCAGCAGATGCTCGCGATTGCGCGTGCGCTGATGACCAACCCCAGGCTGCTGCTGCTCGACGAACCGATGGAAGGCCTGGCGCCGATCATCGTGCAGGAATTGATGAAGGTGATCGGCGAAATCGTCCGTGCCGGCGAGTTTGCGGTCATCGTGGTGGAGCAGCATGCGCGCCTTGCCTTGCAACTCACGCAGCAGGCGATCGTGCTCGACCGCGGTCGCATCGTCCACAACTCGACCAGCAAGGCGCTGTTGCTCGATCCCGCGTTGCTCGACCGGCTGGTTGCGGTCGCCTGAGGCGTCGCAACCGGCCGCCCGTCGCCGCGCCGACAGCTCCGACGCGCCGCCTCCGATGCGATTCCTGCTCCAGTCGCTGACGCGCATTCCGTTGCCGCTGATGTACGCCTACGGTTGGGTCATCTATTTCGTGGCGTATCGCGTGACGCGCTGGCGCCGCGATCGGGCCGAGCTGGATATCCGCAACGCCTTTCCTGAAAAGGATGCCGCCGAGCGCGCGCGCATTCTTCGTGAAGCCTATCGCAATCTGGCCGACACCTTGGTGGAGGCGTTTTGGGGATTCGGCGCGAGCGCGGATGCGCTCACCCGGCGCGTCGCGTTCGAAAATCCGGAGATCGTCGAGCAGTGCATCGCGGCGAAGCAGTCGGTGGTGCTGCTCACTGCGCATTATGGTAACTGGGAATGGCTCTCGCTCGCGGCTGGCGTGCGCTTCGGCATCACAATCGACGTCGTCTATCAGCGCCAGCGCGTCGAGGCCATCGATCAATTCCTGCGCGAGGCGCGCGCGCGGTTCGGCAGCCGTTTCGTCCCCCGCGAGGAATTCATATTCGACTTGATGAGCCGAGCGGGGCAACCGCGTGCGTATGCGCTGATCGCCGACCAGACGCCCAAGCACAAGAACGATCCCCGGCATTGGACGCGCTTTCTCGGACAGGAAACCGCATTCTTCAAGGGCGCGGGCAAGATCGCTCAGTTCCTCGATGCGAAGGTGCTGTATGTGACCATGCGCCGCGTGCGCCGGGGCGAGTATTCGGTGCGCTTGTCCACCCTCGCCGATCCGCCCTACGAATTGGATGCCAACGAGATGATCGTCGAGCGATATGCGCGCAGTCTCGAGCGCGACGTCCGCGAAAGTCCGGCGGATTGGCTGTGGTTCCAGAACAAGTGGAAGATCGCGAGGTCGCCGGACGGCCCCAAGGCGCCGGCCGCGAATCGTTCCTAACGGCTCCTCTGGTCGCGCCAGACCGCGACGGTAGCCAGCAGGTCATCGGCGGCATGGGGCGCGAACAGCTGCCAATGTTCCGGTGTGTAGGGGGGTGGTCCGGCCGACAACTGCAGGCCATTCGTCGTCGTTACGTCGATTTCGCGGAAGGGCGCCATCAACGCGTCGCCCGTCGCCTTGCTCATTGCTTCCTTGCACGTCCACAGGCGAAGGAAGTCGCGCCGTCGCGCATCCGCATCCAGCGGCGCGAGTGCGGTCCGCTCGCGCTCGGTCAAGAACTTGCGCGCGAGCTTGTCGGCGTCGACCGCTCGGTCCACACGTTCGATATCGACGCCGATGCGCGACGCCCGCGGCAAGCCGTGCGCAATGCCTATCAGAGCGATGTTGCGCGTGTGCGACACGTTGAAGTCGAGCGTGTGCGGGTGTGCGAGTTCCGGCCGTCCGCGCACGCCGCGCTGCAAAGGCACCTCTACCGGATCGATGCCCAATGCACTGGCCAGCAGTAACCGCAACGTCGCACGGCCGACGATCCAGCGTTGACGCAGGGCGTCCGTTCCGAAGCGCGCAGCCCGTTCCTGCTCCGGCGCAGAGAGCCAATGCGTAATTGCGGGGGCGCCCGCGGGAATGCGATCGAGTTGGCAAATCCACAACGCGATCCCGGGATCGCAAGCCGGAAGCGCGCGCACTCCGGGGATGACATCCTGGGATACCAAGATCGCGGAGGGAGCGGAGGCCAAAGTCTTGAGGTGTCCAGAACGGTTAGGCGCCGCCAGCGCGGGAAAGTTTGCCGCCGAGGGTGCGTGGCCCGGCATCGGGGTTTGCGCCCGGGGAGATGCAGTGTACATGCCGTCGGATCATCTGCGCCGCCCGTTGTGCGTGAAATCGCTAGTTGGATTTCATGCGCACGCGCATGACCCGCCGATCGTATTCGGCCTCGGTCTGCAAGGTGATTTCTGTTCCGTCAACGGTGAAAACCCGCCCGCCATTGCGGCGACAGGTCTCGCGCTCGTATTGGCAGGGGCCCATTTCGGGGGCCTTTCGGCATAGCGTAGCGACTTGCGGTGCCAACTCGATTGCGGTTTGCTGCATCCGGCCCTGCAATTCTTTGACACAGATATAGATCGCATCGGCCGCGACCCCGGTAATCACGATCTTCGGCGGCGCGGTCGGAGAAGCCGCGGGTACCGTAGCCGGGATCGCCGGCGGCGACGAAGTGTTCTCGTCCCTCGCGACAGCCGGTTTGTCGACCTCGGGGCCTCGGCAGGAGACCAAAGCGAACGCCGCCGCGATCGCTGCCATCGTGCATCTCACTGTCTGCGTCACGGTAGGCTACTCCGGCACTGGTATTCTTCCCCGCCGGCCCAAAGTATAGGCAGTTCCGGCTGCGAGCAGCAGGGACGAGGGCGTTGGTAGGTGCCCCTACAAATCCGGGGCAAATTTTGCTATAATTATGCGTTGTGCGGGTCTGAGATGGCTGAGCTGTGACCTGAGTGGAGTTGCGATGTTTTAGTTTGGTGCGGAAATGGGCTCGACAGCCCATTTTTTTTTCCGGTTTTTTCGGAATCATTGCGATAGGCCTTTGAATTTGGGTGAACTTCTGGAGCGTACGCTGCCTCCGATGGGATACGAGCTCGTCGACTTTGAGTCGGCGGCCCGAGGCGGTCTGGTACGCGTCTTCATCGACAAGCCCACGGGAATCGACGTCGAGGACTGTGCACGCGTCTCGAACCACCTGACACACCTGTTCGCGGTGGAACAGGTCGCGTACGAACGCCTCGAGGTTTCGTCGCCCGGGTTGGACCGGCCTTTGAAGAAAGCGGCCGACTACCTCCGTTTTTCGGGCGAGGAAGCGAAATTGACGCTGCGCGAGAGCATCGATAACGCCAGGCGCATCAAAGGGGTCCTGCGCGGCGTGGAGGACGGTTGCGTCCTGATCGACACCGAGGCCGGCCGACGCACGATCGCGCTTGCGAATATCGACAAGGCGCGTCTGGTGCCAAAGATTGAGTGGAGACAAACCAAATGAACCGCGAATTATTGCTTCTCGTCGATGCGCTGGCGCGTGAAAAGAACGTGCCCAAGGACATCGTTTTCACGGCGCTGGAGTCCGCGCTCGCCTCGGCCACCAAGAAGCGTTTCAGCCAGGACATCGACGCCCGCGTCGAAATCGACCGTGAAACCGGCGACTACGAGTCGTTCCGTCGCTGGACGGTCGTGCCCGACGAGGAGCACGAGGAGCCCGCGCACCAGATCGCGATTACCGACGCCGCTGATCGCGACCCGGAGCTCAAGCTGGGCGACGTGATCGAGGAGCCGCTGGAGCCGGTCGAATTCGGACGCATCGGCGCGCAGGCCGCAAAACAGGTGATCCTGCAGAAAATCCGCGATGCCGAGCGCGAGCAGATCCTGAACGACTTTCTCGAGCGCGACGACAACCTGCTCACCGGAACCGTCAAGCGCATCGAACGTGGCGCGACCATCGTCGAATCCGGGCGCATCGAAGGCGTGATTCCACGCGACCAGCTGATTCCGAAAGAGAATCTGCGCGTCGGCGACCGCGTTCGCGCGTACGTCGTGAAGATCGAACCGCAGGCGCGGGGACCTCAGCTGGTCCTGTCGCGCGTCACGCCGGATCTTGTAGTGCGCCTGTTCGAGCTCGAAGTACCCGAGATCGAGGAAGGGCTGATCGAAATCAAGGCCGCTGCGCGAGACCCAGGCATCCGCGCCAAGATTGCCGTCAAGTCGAACGATCCGCGACTCGACCCGCAGGGCACCTGCATCGGCATGCGCGGCTCGCGTGTCACCGCGGTGACCAACGAGCTCGCCGGCGAACGAGTCGACATCGTCCTGTATTCGGAAGATCCGGCCAAGTTCGTGATCAACGCGCTCGCCCCGGCGGAGATATCGAGCATCGTCGTCGACGAGGAAAAGCACGCGATGGACGTCGTTGTCGACGAAGACAACCTGGCGATGGCGATCGGCCGCAGCGGCCAGAATGTCCGTCTGGCCTCGGAACTCACCGGGTGGGAGATCAACCTGATGGGCGTCGAAGAATCGCAGCAGAAGACGCAGCAGGAAAGCGACAAGATCCGCGCGGTGTTCATGGCAAAGCTCGACGTCGACCAGGAAGTCGCCGACATCCTGATCCAGGAGGGTTTTTCCACGCTCGAGGAAATCGCCTACGTGCCGCTGACCGAGATGCTCGAGATCGAATCCTTCGACGAGGATACGGTCAACGAGTTGCGCAGCCGCGCCCGCAACGCCTTGCTGACCGAGGCCATCGTGCGCGAGGAATCGGTCGAGCACGTTTCCGAGGATCTGCTCAACCTCGAAGGGATGGACACCGAGACGGCCGGGTTGCTCGCGGAGAAGGGGATCACCAATCGCGACGCCCTTGCCGATCTCGCCGGCGACGAACTGGTCGAACTGACCGGACTGTCCAACGAACGCGCGCAGGAACTCATCATGAAGGCGCGCGCACACTGGTTCGAAGGCACCGAAAGCGCTGCAAGCGCGGAACAAGGCCACCAAGCATAGCGAGCGCCCGGAGAAAACATGGCCCTGACGACAATCGAGAAATTCGCGACCGAACTGAAAATGCCGCCCGGCATCCTGCTCGAGCAGCTCACGGCTGCCGGCGTCGGCGGCAAGAGGGAGGGCGACAAGCTCTCCGAGCAGGACAAGACACGCCTGCTCGATTACCTGCGCAAGCAGCACGGCGGACTCGATCTGAAAAAGAAGATCACGCTCACGCGCAAGCAGACGACCGAAATCAAGTCGGCGGACAGCACCGGTCGCGCCCGCACCATTCAGGTCGAAGTGCGCAAGAAGCGCGTATTCGTGAAACGTGACGGCGCGGAATCGCCGCCCCCGGCCGAAGAAGCGGTGCCGGCCAAACCCGTCGTCACCGCGACGGAGCTTGCCGCGCGCGAAGAAGAGGCGCGCAAGGGTGCGGCGCTGATCGCGAAGCAGCAGGAAGACGTGCAACAGAAGCAGGATCAGGCGAAGAAGCGCCAGACCAAGAAGGAAAAGGAGGCCGAGGAAGCCGCGGCCAAAGCGGCCGCCGAAGCGGCTGCAGCGGCGGCCAAGGAAGCTGTCGCGCCCGCGCCCGTCGTCGCCGATGCGAAACCGGTGGCGAAGACAGAAGGAACGCTGCACAAGCCGGTTGCCAAGCCCGGCTCGAAGAAGGACAAGCCGTCGCGCAAGCCGTCCGCGACCGCATTCCAGGAGGAAGCCGCGCGTCGGCGCGCGCTCAAGCTGCGCGGCGATGTGACGAGCGGCACGACCGCCACCGGCTGGAAACAGCCCAAGACCGGCAAGCACCGCCACGAAGACGGCGAAGAAGCCGGCGACCTGACGCAGGATGCCTCGGCGGAACCAACGACGCGCGAGATTGCGGTACCCGAGACGATCACCGTAGCCGAGCTGGCGCACAAGATGTCGGTGAAGGCTGCCGAAATCATCAAGGTGATGATGAAACTCGGCACCATGGTCACGATCAACCAGATGCTCGACCAGGAGACAGCGATGATCGTGGTCGAGGAAATGGGTCACAAGGCGATCGCGGCCAAGCTCGACGACCCGGATGCGTTGCTCGCCGAGACCGCGCAGGCGTCATCGGCCGAATCGCTGCCGCGGCCGCCGGTCGTGACCGTGATGGGCCACGTCGATCACGGCAAGACATCGCTGCTCGATACCATTCGCCGCACCCGCGTCGCCAGCGGCGAGGCCGGAGGCATCACGCAGCATATCGGCGCGTACCACGTCGAAACTTCCAAGGGCGTGATCACTTTCCTCGACACCCCGGGTCATGAGGCGTTTACGGCGATGCGCGCGCGCGGCGCCAAGGTCACCGACATCGTGGTGCTGGTCGTCGCTGCGGACGACGGCGTCATGCCGCAAACCAAGGAAGCGATCGCGCACGCGAAAGCAGGCAACGTGCCGATCGTCGTCGCGATCAACAAGATCGACAAACCCGAGGCGAACCCCGATCGCGTCAAGCAGGAGCTTGTTTCGGAGAGCGTGCTGCCCGAGGAATACGGCGGCGACGTGCAATTCGTTCAGGTGTCCGCAAAGACCGGGTTGGGCATCGATAAGCTGCTCGACGCCATCCTGCTCCAGGCCGAGGTTCTCGAGCTCAAGGCGCCGCGCGACGCACCCGCGAAGGGCATCGTCATCGAATCACGCCTCGACAAGGGCAAGGGCCCGGTCGCGACGATCCTGGTTCATTCGGGAACGCTCAGGCGCGGCGACGTGGTGCTGGCAGGTGCAGTGTTCGGGCGGGTGCGCGCCATGACTGATGAAACCGGCAAGGCGGTCGCATCGGCAGGCCCGGCGATCCCGGTGGAAATCCAGGGGTTGTCCGACGTTCCGCTCGCGGGCGAGGATGTACTGGCGCTCGGCGATGAACGCAAGGCGCGCGAGATCGCCCTGTTCCGCCAGGGCAAGTTCCGTGACGTCAAGCTCGCCAAGCAGCAGGCGGCGAAGCTCGAGGACATGTTCGAGCAGCTGGCGGAAAGCGAAATCAAGTCGCTGGCGCTGATCGTCAAGGCCGACGTCCAGGGCAGCTACGAAGCGCTCGCCAACGCGCTGACCAAATTGTCGACCGACGAAGTCAAGGTCAACATCGTGCATGCGGCCGTGGGTGGCATCACCGAGTCCGACGTGAACCTAGCCTTGGCGTCGAAGGCCGTCATCATCGGTTTCAATACCCGGGCGGACGTCGCCGCACGCAAGCTGGCCGAGCACGCCGGCGTCGATATCCGCTACTACAACATCATTTACGAAGCGGTCGACGAAGTGAAGGCCGCACTGTCGGGCATGCTCGCACCGGAGCGAAAGGAAAACCGTCTCGGCCTCGTCGAAGTTCGCGAGGTTTACAAGATTTCGAAGGTTGGCACGGTTGCGGGCTGCTACGTGCTCGAGGGAATCGTGCGGCGCGGCGCGAAGGTCCGTCTGTTGCGTGATAACGTCGTCACCTTCGACGGAGAGCTCGATTCGCTCAAGCGCTTCAAGGATGATGTGCGCGAGGTGAAGGCAGGGTTCGAGTGCGGCCTGTCGCTGAAGAATTACAACGACGTCAACAAGGGCGATCAGCTGGAAGTATATGAGATCGTCGAGGTCAGCCGGACGTTGTAGGCGTTCAAGGAGTCGGAAAGCGTAGTCGTCCCCGCGCAAGCGGGGATCGCGAGGTTGCGGTCGAGTTCTTCAGATTGCCAAATGGATTCCCGCGTGCGCGGGAATGACGTCCGACAGGAGGCCCGCCACCATGAAAAAAAACTCCCAGCGCGCACATCGCGTCGGCGACCAGATCCAGCGCGAGCTCGCCGAGTTGCTGCGCCTGCACGTCAAGGACCCGCGCATCGGCATGGTCACCATCACGGCGGTCGAGGTATCCCCGGACCTGTCGCACGCCAAGATTTTTTTCTCGCATCTGGCCGGGGCCGAACAGAAGGGCGCTGCCGTCGAAGCGTTGCAGCACACGGCCGGCTACCTGCGCTCCGAGCTGGCGCATCGGCTCAAGCTCTACACGGTGCCCCAACTGCATTTCGTCTATGACGATTCGATCGAGTCGGGACTCAGGATGTCCAAGCTCATCGACGACGCGATCGCCGACGACGGCAAGCATCCGTCATAGCCACGCGCCAGAGGGCATCGCGATGAAAGCGCCGCAGCGCCGCGCTCCACCTCGGCGGCATGTCGACGGTGTACTGCTGCTCGACAAGTCGGCGGGCCTGTCGTCGAACGCAGCGCTGCAGCATGCAAAGCGCCTGTTCAATGCGGCCAAGGCGGGCCACACCGGTACGCTCGATCCGCTGGCGACGGGATTGTTACCGCTCTGCTTCGGCGAGGCCACCAAGTTTGCGCAACTTCTGCTCGAGGCGGACAAGGCCTACGTGGTGACCATTCGATTGGGCGCCACGACGACGACCGGAGACGCGGAAGGCGAAATCACGCTGGAACGTCCCGTCAATGAATCGCGCGCCGCGTTCGAGGCGGTACTGCCGCGCTTCATCGGCAACATTGAGCAACGTCCGCCGCTGCATGCGGCGCTCAAGTACCAGGGTCGTAACTATTACGAATACGCACGCAAAGGCGTCGAGATTCCACGTGTCGCGCGCGACATCGTGATCAGTGACATAGCCATCGATTCATGGGCGCCCCCATTCGTCGAGCTCACGGTCCGTTGTGGCAAGGGGACGTACATCCGGGCGCTCGCCGAGGACATCGGCGAGGCCGTTGGCTGCGGCGCGCACGTTTCGGCACTCCGGCGCACCGCGACTGGCGGGTTCCGCATTGCGGACGCGGTGACGCTCGAGGCATTGACGGCGCTGCCGGAAGCGGCACGCCAAGCGCTGTTGCTGCCTGCCGATGCAGCCTGCGCCGCGCTGCCGCGGTGCGACCTGGAGACTGCGGAAGCGGCGAGTCTTCGCGAAGGCCGGGCTGTACACCGCGCGGAGCTGCCCGACGCTACGTATCGGACCTACGCGGGCGGAGTATTCGCGGGTGTCGCCGATGCGGCGCAGGGCCTGCTCCGCCCGCGACGCCTGATTGCTTCGCCGCACGCTCGGCGCCACGAATCGCTTGAATCCTAAGCACTTTTCGAGTTAGAATCCCACCCTTTCGCTGGAGCACCAAAGAATGTCTGTCACGGTTCAAGAAAAGGCCAAGGTCATTGCCACGCATCAGCGTGCGCAAGGCGATACGGGTTCGCCGGAGGTCCAGATCGCGCTGTTGACCGCGCGCATCAACGGCCTCAACGATCACTTCAAGGCCAACGTCAAGGATCATCACTCGCGCCGGGGCCTGTTGCGCATGGTTTCGCGCCGGCGCAAGTTGCTCGACTACCTCAAGACGCGCAACGTTGATAGCTATCGCGGTTTGATCGACAAGCTGGGACTGCGCAAATAACCGTCACCGAAGCGGGCGCGGCAATCGAGCGACACCTCCATGAATGCCACTTCGCTGCGTAACGCCTGAATAACCTGATGATGGTCGCGCCTCTGCGGGCCGCTTCGGTGGTCGCTCAGCAGGCAACTCGGTTGGCAATTGAGTGACCATTGTCGCTTTCCGACTCCAAGGACAAACGTGCCCATCATCAAGAAATCGATACCCTACGGCCGCCACACGCTGACGCTTGAAACCGGCGAGATCGCCCGCCAGGCAGGAGGCGCCGTCATGGCAAGCCTCGGCGACAGCATGGTCCTCGTCACCGTCGTCGCGGCCAAAACCGCGAAGCCCGGCCAGGACTTCTTCCCGCTGACGGTCGACTATCAGGAAAAAACTTACGCCGCCGGACGCATCCCCGGCGGCTTTTTCAAACGCGAAGGCCGCCCGTCGGAAAAGGAAACGCTGACCTGCAGGCTGATCGATCGTCCGATCCGGCCGCTGTTCCCGGACGGCTTCTATAACGAGGTGCAGGTCATCGCGACGGTCATGTCGGTGGATCCGGAGATCGATCCGGACATTCCGGCGATGATCGGCGCGTCGGCGGCGATCGCGCTGTCGGGTATTCCGTTCAGCGGTCCGATCGGCGCGGCGCGCGTCGGCTATGTCGACGGTCAATATGTCCTCAATCCCAGCAAGACCGAACTCACCACGACGTCGAAGCTCGATCTCGTCGTCGCGGGCACCGAAGCGGCCGTGCTGATGGTCGAGTCGGAAGCCAAGGAACTGCCTGAGGAGATCATGCTGGGCGCCGTCGTCTTCGGCCACCAGCAGCAGCAGCCGGTCATCGACCTCATTCATCAGCTGGTCGAGGAGGGCGGCAAGCCGTTGTGGGACTGGAAGGCCCCCGCCAAGGACGATGCATTGGTCGCCAGCGTGCTGGCCACCGCTGAGGCCAAGCTGCGCGAAGCGTACGCATTGCGGCAGAAGCAGGCGCGGCAACAGCGGCTCAAGGAAATTTCCGCCGAGGTCGAAGCGACGTGTCTGCCGGCTGACGCGACGCCCACCCAGAAAAACGACGTCGGCAACATGCTGTTCGAGCTGGAATCCAAGATCGTCCGCAATCAGATTCTTTCCGGCGAACCGCGCATCGACGGCCGCGATACACGCACCGTGCGGCCGATCACGATCCGCAACAGCGTCCTGCCACGCACCCACGGTTCGGCACTGTTCACCCGCGGCGAAACGCAGGCGCTGGTCGTGGCGACGCTCGGCACGGCTCGCGACGAGCAGATCATCGACGCGCTGCAGGGCGAATATCGCGATCGCTTCATGCTTCACTACAATATGCCGCCATATGCCACCGGCGAAACGGGCCGCGTCGGCACGCCGAAACGCCGCGAAGTCGGCCATGGACGGCTGGCCAAGCGGGCACTCATGGCAGTGCTCCCCAGCGCCGAAGAATTCGCGTACTCGATCCGGGTCGTCTCGGAAATCACCGAGTCGAACGGCAGCTCGTCGATGGCTTCGGTATGCGGCGGCTCGATTGCGCTCATGGACGCTGGCGTGCCGACCAAAGCGCACGTCGCGGGCATCGCGATGGGCCTTATCAAGGACGGCAGCCGCTTCGCCGTGCTGACGGACATCCTCGGCGATGAAGATCATCTGGGCGACATGGATTTCAAGGTTGCCGGTACCGACCGCGGCGTCACCGCGCTGCAGATGGACATCAAGATCCAGGGCATTACCAAGGAGATCATGGCCGTTGCCCTGTCTCAGGCGCGCGAAGGCCGCATGCACATCCTGCAACTGATGCAGGACGCGATGCCGCATGCCCGCACCGAACTGTCGCAGCATGCGCCGCGGATGTTCAGTTTCAAGATCAACCCGGAGAAGATCCGCGATGTCATCGGCAAGGGTGGCGCGGTCATCCGTGCGCTGACCGAGGAAACCGGTTGTACCATCGACATCAAGGACGACGGCACGGTCACGATCGCGTCGGTCAACGCCGACGCGTGCGATGCCGCACGCAAGCGCATTCAGGAGATTACCGCCGACGTCGAAGTCGGCAAGACCTACGAGGGCACGGTGCTGCGCCTGCTCGACTTCGGAGCGATCGTGCAGATATTGCCCGGCCGCGATGGTCTGCTCCACATCTCGCAGATTGCGAAGGAGCGCGTCAATCAGGTCTCTGACCACGTCAAGGAAGGCCAGATCGTCAAGGTCAAGGTGCTGGAGGCCGACGAAAAGGGTCGCGTGCGGCTGTCGATGAAAGCGGCTGCGGAAGATGCTGCTGCGGCAGCTGCGCCGGCAGCTTCGGCAGAGGCGCCGGTCACCCCAGCGGCCTGATCGTCGCAGCATCGTTTTAGATCAAAAAGGGCGCCCTCGCGGCGCCCTTTTTACGTTGGCCGGTGCCTTTGACGCCGGGCGTTGTCGTTAGGGTACTATTTGTCGGCCTGACGCTAGAGAAAAGGACTGGCGCTTGTGAGCGACGGAGGCGTTCGACAGCGACTTGCGGCAATATTGGCCGCCGACGCCGTCGGCTATTCGCGCCTCATGGAAATGGACGAGCGCACGACGGTGGCTGCGCTGGATGCCGCCCGCGAGGTCTTCAAGAGGGAGATCGAGTCCAACCACGGTCACGTCATCAACATGGCCGGCGACTCGGTCCTCGCCGTGTTCGATGCCGCGGCGGGTGCGGTCACCGCCGCGCTGGCCGTGCAGCGCACGTTGGATGCTTCATCGCACGACGTTCCGGACGATCGCCGGATGCGCTTTCGGATTGGCGTGCATCTCGGCGACGTGATCGAGAAGTCAGACGGCGACCTGTACGGCGACGGTGTCAACATTGCCGCCCGCCTGCAGGCGCTGGCGGAACCGGGCGGAATCATCGTTTCCGAGGCCGTGCGCGGCGCGGTCAAGAGCCGGGTCGCGGCGGCGTTCGACGACCGCGGCATGCAAGCCGTCAAGAACATCGCTGATCCCGTGCGCGCGTTCGCGGTCCGGCCCGAGGCAGGGCCGCAATCGCAGCCGTCGGCAGCACTGATAACCGCGCGGCGACGGCTGCCCCGCCGACCGGCAGCGCTGGCAGCATCGGGTGTGGCGCTCCTGATCGGCATCGGTACGACGGCGTGGCTCTTGCAGTCACGGACCGTTCCTCCGGTCGCCGTCACTAGTCCGGGCGCCACCGCGACCGCGCCGTCGCAGCTGGGCAAGCCGTCGATCGCCGTCCTGCCGTTCGACAACATGAGCGGCGACGCCGAGCAGGCGTATTTCGCCGACGGGATGACGGAGGATCTGATCACCGACTTGTCCAAAGTGTCGGGACTCTTCGTCATCGCCCGCAATTCGACGTTCGCGTACAAAGGCAAAGCGCACGACGTGCGCGAGATCGCCAAGGCGCTTGGCGTGCGCTACGTCCTCGAGGGCAGCGTGCGCAAAAACGGCTCCGACATCCGCGTCAATGCGCAGCTGATTGACGCCTCCACCGGGGGCCACGTGTGGGCCGAGCGCTACGATGGCAATCTGAAGGACATCTTCGGCCTGCAGGACACGGTCACGCGCAACGTCGTCAAGACTCTGGCAGTGGAATTGACCAAGGACGACAAGGAGCGTGTCGCAAGCAGGGGAACCGACAACGTCCAGGCCTACGACGTCTTCCTCAAAGGTTGGGAGCACTACCTGCGGCAGACGCCCGAGGAATTTCGCGCCGCGATCGTCGAGTTCAAGAAGGCGGCCGAGCTCGACCCGAACTACGGCCGCGCTTACGCGGCCCTCGCCGCGACCTACTGGGAAAGCTACACGCGTTTTTGGGGACAGGCCATGGGCCTTGGACCCAGAGACGAGGAGTCCCTCTACATGGCCGAGCAATTTCTCGCCAAGGCGAAGCGCCAGCCGACGCCGCTGGCGTATCAGGTTGCCAGCGCAATGGCTATGCACTCTCAGCAACCCGCAGAGGCCATCGCCGAAGCAAAGCGCGCAATTGCAAGCGACCCTAACGACGCCGACGGCTACATTGCGCTGGCCGGTGCGCTGAGCTTCACCGGCCAAACGGGCGAGGCGCTCGAGGCGCTCGAGCGCGCGATGCGGCTCAACCCGCATTACCCATCGAGCTACGTCTATCAGCTCGGTTTGGCGCAATTCGGCGCGAACCGCCTAAGCCAGGCGGCCGCGTCGTTGGAGCGAGCCCTTGCCATCAGTCCCGGCGACTACTGGTCGCAGCGCCTGCTGTTGGCGACCTACGGACTACTGGGACGGCGCGAGGACGCGGCCCGACTGGTCGAGACAATGAAGCGCAACGACCAGCGCGGCGGCCGGGCTCGTTCGGTGGATCCGCTGACGATCAGGGCCGTCGCGTACTGGTACCCGTTCGCCAATCCGAGCGACGCCAGCCGATTCGCTGACGGTTTGCGCAAGGCGGGCGTTCCCGAGTAGCGGCATGCTCCGGCTTCAGAATTTGAGTGCGTCACCCGGTTTAACGTCGAGTACCTTGATCGGGGCATTACCAAGTGCCGATTTGAACTCGGCCGGCGTGCGATTGATGACCGGAAATGTCCCGTAATGCATGGGGATCACCTGCTTCGGACGAACCAATTCGCGCATGGCATAGGCGGCGTGCTCGGGATCCATCGTGAAATGCCCGCCGATGCATACCAGCGCCAGGTCAGGCTTGAAGAACCGGTTGATCAGGGCCATGTCTCCAAAGACGTCGGTGTCGCCGGTGTGGTAGATCTTGAATCCGTTTTCGAATTCGATCACGTAGCCGACCGCGACTCCGCCGTCGATATGTCTCGGGACGGTCGCTTCGGGTTTTACCACGGCCATGTCTACCGCCGAACTGTGCTCGGCCGGCACCATGTGCACCTTGATGCCGGGCCCAAGCGGTGCCACGGTGCCGCCCTTGTTCATAGCGATGGTCTTCGACCCGTCGAGGACTCCGAGCGCAACCAGGTTGTTGGCCAGCTCGTAGTTGGCGACGACGGTTGCGCCCGTGAGGCTCGCCAGCTCGCCCAGGTCCGCTGACATGATCGCCATGACCGTGAGTGACCAGGATCAGATCAACCTTGCCGAGCGCCGCGAGATCCTTGTACTTCGCGGGCGTCCGCAAATTCTTCTTGAGAAAGGGATCGATCACGATCACCTTGCCCGTGGTGCTCGTAATGCGGAAGGTGGCATGGCCGAGCCAAAGGACTTCCACCTGCTGGGCGAAGGCGAGACCCGTGCACATCCAGAGGACGACCGCGGCAATCGCCGCAACCCGCGTACCGCCTGCGATGGACATGTTGCCCTCCCCGAGTCCGCGCCTGTGATGTTACATCAAGCCGTTCTTGTCTACCTCGCGCGCCCTTCCACAGGATAGGTCAAGATCACGTAGCGTCGAGTCGCATCATTGTTGCGACGCACGCGGACCGGACGCAACGCGACTCCGAAGTACCGCGCGACACTGCCAGACGCGAACGAACCAAGATCGCGTACAACGCCCACTGTAATCCCACATATTCGTCATGGTTGTAGTCGACAGGGGCGATCTCCTAGAATTAGTTGACGCCGTCCGGAGCGGACTGCGCGGATATTCTCTCCACATGGCGGACGGCCTCAAGCTCATCGCGGGGTATGTTTCCCTTGGCCTGGAAGCGGTGGCGATACTGATCATTGTCGTCGGCGCGATCGAAACGCTCGTCCGCATTCTCCGGGTGATGCTGACGGGACACGCAACCAATGCCGAAAAGCGCGCGGTCTGGCTTGAGTTCGCACGCTGGCTGATCGCGGGCCTCACCTTCCAGCTCGCCGCCGATATCGTGCAGACGACGGTTGCGCCTACCTGGGACGAAATCGGCCGCGTGGCGGCAATCGCCGCGATCCGCACGTTCCTCACGTTCTTCCTCGATCGCGACATCGACACGGTGCGCGACTTCCAGCGCAATGCTGCACGCGGGAGCGACGATGCCAAACGCACGCTGAAGCGACGAATCTGCTGAATCTCGGCGCGGTGTTCACGCTGCTTTTCGTGACGCTCGGACCGCTGAAGAGCCTGGGCCCGTTCGCGCAGCTGACGCATGACCTCGATGAATCGACGCTCCGAACAATCACCCTACGCTCGTTCGTCATCGCGCGGTCGCCGTGGTGGTCGGCGGCTTCGTAGGTCAGGCACTGCTCCTCAGAACTGGAACATTTCGATTGCGGCAATGGAACTTGCAGGAGGCGTCATTTTCTTCCTGGTGGGACTGCGCGTGGTCCTGGAGCAATACGAGCCCAAGCATATGGCGCCGGCACCACTCCCGGAGGCGCCGATGGCCGCGGCGATGCGCGTCGCTTTCCCGCTGGTTGTCACGCCCTACGGCATCGCCGCGCTGATCGTCCTTCTCGCCAACAGCCAAGACACGGCACGGACGACGAGCATCCTCGCGATCCTGCTCGGCGTGATGATCCTTAACCTGCTGGCACAGTTGTTCGTGCGTCGGATCATGGCCGGAATGGCGGTCATCGCGCTGCAGATCCTCGGCGCCGTGCTGGGTGTGCTGCAGGTTGCGCTGGCGGTCGAGATGATCGTGCGCGGATTGCAGGGAATCGGGATACTGCACTCGTAACACAAGCTGTGGGGCGTCCGGATATGGAAAGCAACCCAGGTACGCGGATCACATCGGCATCGGGCTCGGATCGGATCTCCGTGGAGCTCTCGTCCCGACGCACGGGGATGTCGTTCCAGCGCACGCGCATGAGCGCCGATCGCACACTCATGTCTGTGATGCGGACTTCGCTGTCGCTGATCAGTTTCGGATTCACGATCTTCCAGGTGTTCCAGAAACTGCACGAAAATGGCGTCCTGAAGGACAGCATGGCAGCGCGCCACTTCGGTGTCGCACTCGTCCTGCTCGGCATCGCGATGCTCGTGGTCGGCATCGGCTATCACGTCGTCTTCATGGTCGGACTGCGCATGGAGCGCATGCAGCTCAAGGCAGATGGGCTCGTGCACGCTGAGAGCCAATTCCCGCTCTCACTGACGCTGATGGTGGCACTGCTGCTGCTGGTGATCGGCTTCTTTGCCATCGCCAGCATGCTCTACGGCGTGGGTCCGTTCGGGTAGCAAGCAGGCGGAGCAACTACGCGCAATGTCGCGCACTTTGAGTCGCGGTCGCGAGGGACCGCAAACCGCAAGGAGAAAGGCATGGCCAAGAAAGAGAAGTCGAAGGCAGACAAGCCGAAATCGAGCAAGCAACCCAACATCCTGGTCATCTGGGGCGATGACATCGGCATTTCCAACCTGAGCTGTTACTCGCACGGCCTGATGGGCTACCAGACGCCGAACATCGATCGCATCGCCAAGGAAGGGATGATGTTCACCGACTCGTACGGCGAGCAATCCTGCACCGCGGGACGCTCATCGTTCATCACCGGGCAGAGCGTGTATCGCACCGGCCTGTCGAAGGTGGGCATTCCTGGCGCGCCGATTGGCATGAACGACAAGACGGTGACGATCGCCGCGTGTCTGAAGAACCAGGGCTACGCGACCGGCCAGTTCGGCAAGAATCACCTCGGCGACCTGAATCGAGATGCTGCCGACGAGCCACGGGTTCGATGAATTCTTCGGGAACCTCTATCACCTGAATGCCGAGGAAGAGCCGGAAATGTAAGACTACTATCCAGGAGAAGGACTTTCCCAACATACGCAAGATGGTTGGCCCTCGCGGTGTGATTCATTCATGGGCGACCGACAAGGACGATCCGACCGAGATGCCGCGCTGGGGTCGCGTCGGCAAGCAGAAGATCGAAGACACCGGACCGCTGACGACCAAGCGCATGGAAACCTGCGACGACGAGTTCGTAACCGCCGCGAAGGATTTCATCAAGCGCCAGAACAAAGCGGGCAAACCCTTCTTCGTGTGGCTGAACACGACGCACATGCACATGTTTACCGCACACCAAACCCAAGAGCAGGGGGCAGGCAGGGCGCTGGCAGTCGGCCTACCACGACACGATGATCGACCACGACAAGAACGTCGGGCAGATGCTCGACTATCTCGACGAGCTCGGCATCGCCGACGACACGTTCGTCATGTATTCGACCGATAATGGTCCGCACCGCAATTCGTGGCCCGATGGTGCGACCACGCCATTCCGTAGCGAGAAGAACACCAACTGGGAAGGCGCGTTCCGGGTTCCGATGGTCGTGCGCTGGCCGGGGAAGATCGCGGCAGGGTCGATTTCGAACGAGATCATTCAGCATCACGACTGGTTCCCAACTTTTCTCGCGATGGCCGGCGATCCGGATGTCATGGAGAAGTTAAAGAAGGGGTATCAGGCTATCGGCCGCACCTACAAGAACCATATCGACGGCTTCAACCTGCTGCCGTATCTGACCGGAGAGGAAAAAAGCGCCCGCGTAAGCTGTTCGTTTACATCAGCGACGACGGCGACATCCTCGCGTTGCGTTACGACAATTGGAAGGTCGTCTTCATGGAGCAGCGTTGCCGAGGCACCATGCAGGTGTGGGCCGAGCCGTTTACCCGCCTGCGGCTACCCAAAATCTTCAATCTCCGTACCGATCCGTATGAGTATGCCGACATCACGTCGAACTCCTACTACGAGTGGATGCTCTACCACGCGTATATCCTGTATGGTGCCTATATCGTCGCGGACAAGTTCGCGGACACGTTCAAGGAATTTCCACCCGTGCAGAAACCCAATACGTTTACCATCGACGATGCGCTTTCGATGATGAGAGAAGCCTCGACCGGCGGTAAGCAATAGCTGCGTCCCGGGCAGCCGGCTGCACCTGACTGCCCGGGCATTTCGGCAAGAGTTATCATGACGGAGCCAGAGCGCCGATTGCCATGACCCAACCAAACCACCGTACCGAGCGCGACACCTTCGGTCCGATCGAAGTACCCGCGGATCGGCTGTGGGGCGCGCAGACGCAGCGCTCTTTGGAGAACTTTCGCATCTCCGGCGAAAAGATGCCGCGCGAGCTCATACGCGCGATGCTGCTGGTGAAGCGCGCCGCGGCTCGCGTCAATGCCGAACTGGGTACGCTGCCCGAAAAAACCGCCAAGGCGATCATCGCCGCTACCGACGAGGCGCTCGACGGGCGGCACGACGGCGAATTTCCACTGGCGGTGTGGCAGACGGGCTCGGGCACGCAGACCAACATGAATGTCAACGAAGTGCTGGCTAATCGCGCGTCCGAAATTCTCGGCGGTACGCGCGGCGAAACGCGCCTCGTGCATCCGAACGACGACGTCAATCGCGGCCAATCCTCGAACGACGTGTTTCCCACTGCGATGAACGTCGCTGCCGGCGAAGCGGCGACAAAAATGCTGCTGCCGGCACTGCAGGCGCTCGGCTCAACGCTGTCGCAGAAAGCGGCGGCGTTTGCGGGCATTGTCAAGATCGGCCGCACGCACTTGCAGGATGCGACTCCGCTGACGCTCGGGCAGGAGTTCTCGGGCTACGTTGCGCAACTCGCCCACGCGCAACTGCATATCGAGGCGGCGCTGCCGCACGTGCTTGAACTCGCGCAGGGTGGCACGGCGGTCGGCACCGGGCTCAACACGCATCCGGAATTCGGCGCACGGGTGGCTGCCGCGATCGCCTCCCATACCGGACTGCCTTTCGTCACGGCGCCGAACAAGTTCGAGGCGATGGCAGCAGCCGATGCGCAGGTCAACCTGCATGGAGCGCTCAAATCGTTGGCTGCGGCGTTGTTCAAGATAGCCAACGATGTGCGCTGGCTGGCCAGCGGTCCGCGTTCCGGTCTTGGCGAGATCACGATACCAGAGAACGAGCCGGGCAGCTCGATCATGCCGGGCAAGGTCAACCCGACGCAGTGCGAGGCGCTGACCATGCTCTGTGCACAGGTGTTCGGCAACGACGTCGCGGTCAACGTCGGCGGCGCATTGGGCAACTTCGAGCTCAACGTCTTTCGCCCACTCATCGCCCACAACGTGCTTCAGAGCATCCGCCTGCTTGCCGATGGCATAAGGAGCTTCGACGAACACTGCGCGCGCGGCATCGAGCCGAATCGGGCACGCATCGACGAATTGCTCGAACGCTCGCTCATGCTGGTGACCGCACTCAACCCCCACATCGGCTACGACAAGGCGGCGGCGATCGCGAAGAAAGCGCACCGCGAAGGTACAACCCTCAAACATGCGGCGCTTGCGCTCGGACACGTCACCGAAGCCGAATTCGACGCTTGGGTCAAGCCGGAAAAGATGGTCGGTCCCGGCTAGGCTTCCGCAGGAAGTTCAGGCCATCGCGGCGCGCGTGGTTGTGGCCTCCGCCGCCGCCCACTCGTCGAACAGACGCAGCTTGCGCAGATGTGCCTTCTCGCGCGGAATGACCAGAAAATAACCGAGGTCGCTCTTCAGCCGCACGTCAACCGGTGCGACCAAACGGCCACAGTCGATTTCGTCGATGACGAATGCGACCTGTGCAATCGCTACGCCAAGACCGTCGACGGCGCCTTGGTAGGTCAAGGTCGAGTTTTCGAATGCCATGCTCTTGTCGAGCGGCGGATCGTCGACGCCTGCGCTGGCGAACCAATCGGGCCAATCATTCGGACGCCGAATCGAATGCAATAGAACGTGGCGGACCACATCGCGCGGCCGCCGCAGTGCGGGCTTTTGTTCCGCTACTGCAGCGTTGCAGACCGGCAGCAGCACTTCGTCGAAGAGGCGCTGGGCAGCCAATTCCGGTCCCACATCACGACCGTATTGAACTGCCGCATCGACGTCGTCGCGACCGAAGTCGACGGCGTCGTGCGATGTCGTGAGCTGGATGGAGATTTCCGGGTACTCGGCGTGAAAATGGGCGAGGCGCGGCACCAGCCAGCGCGCGGCGCAGGTCGGGGGCACCTTGATCCGGAGGAGACGTTCGTTGAGTCCCGTCGTGCGCGTGGTGGTCGTTGCATGCGAGATGCGCACGAAGGCTTCTCGGATTTCCAGCAGGTAGGCTTGGCCGGAGGGCGTCAGCTCGACCTGGGCATGGCCGCGACTGAATAGTTTCGTGCCAAGGTACGCTTCGAGCTTGAGGACGTGCCGGCTGATGGCGCCCGGCGTCACGCAAAGCTCGTCAGCCGCGCGCGCAAAACTGCAGTGGCGTGCAGCCGCTTCGAACGCCCTCAGCGCGTTCAGCGGCGGCAGCCGCAGCTTCGAAGGAGGCATCGATGAGTTTTTTTCGCCCAAGGCTGAGAAAAAATGCCTAGTCAAGCATTGCGGTCGCGACTTAGAAAGTCACCTGGCGCGTCCAGAACCCTGCGCCGCACAGCATAGCTCAGGCAAATGGAGGACCGCAAATTGGATGCGCAAGTTGTCGCAACACCGCCTGTTGCCGCTACACGAAATCTTTCACCCGCAGTGCGCGCGGCGGTCGAACACATCGGCAGCAACCACGAAGCGCGCATCCGACTGAGCGATCTGTCGATCATCGCGGCGCGGACGCCGTTTCAGCTCATTCGGGCGTTTCGCCGTGAGATCGGCATCACGCCGCACGCTTATCTCGTCCGCATCCGGGTGCTGGCAGGAACGTCGCGACTGGCCGGAGGTGAATCGATATCGAGCATTGCGACCGCCGTGGGATTTGTCGACCAGGCGCACTTCACCCGGCACTTCAAGCGGCACCACGGCACGACACCGCGCGAATACCGGCTTGGCGCGGCTAGCCTCGGCGGTGCAGGCGGTGGTCGATATGCAGCAACAGCGTGCTGACGCCCGCGGCGAACACCACGATGAGCAACGTAACCGACATGATCAGCTCGACGTTGTGCAGGCCGATGCCCGTCATTAGCAGATAACCCAGGCCTCGCTGCGACGCGAACATCTCGGCGAGAAGCGACCCGATCAGGGTCAGCGAGAAACCCACGCGCAATCCCGTGAAGATTTCCGGTACCGCGGCCGGAAACAGGATCCAGCGCACCATCTGGCCGGGTGACAGCCTGTGCACCTTGCCGGTCTTGATCAATATCGGCTTGGTGTTGCGCACGGCGGTGAGCGTGAACAGGATGATGGGAATCACCCCATGAATAACGCCAAACGCTACCTTGGCCGACAAGCCAAGCCCGAATGCAAGCAATAGGATTGGATAGAGCGTGAGTTTGGGAATCGCATAGACGGCGACCACCATCGGCTCAAGGACGTCGCCGGCAAGCTTGGCGAAACCGAGCCAGAACCCGACAGCAAGGCCGATGCCCACCGACAGTGCGAAGGCGATGGTGAACGCTCGCAGCGTATCGTAGGCGTGCATGGCGAATGTCTCTTCCGTGACCAGCTTCGCAGTGTACCGAAGTGTCGCCAGCGGCGACGCAAGTGCGACGTCGCCGACCCACCAGTACAGGACCTGCCAGATCGCGAGCAATGCGCCTAGCAACATAAGGGCATTGCGCAGCCCGCTCCAGCGCGAAGTACCCATCGATGTGATCATCGTAGCCCTCGCCGCGCCAGCAGACGTTCTTCCCACCGCGAGAGGGCCGCATTGATCGTGATGGAGGCGAGCAGTATCAGCACGATCAGCGGATACATCGTCGCGTTGTCGAAGCTCGTGTACGCGAAGCTGATCTCGTAGCCGATGCCACCCCGCGACATGATGAACTCCGAGCCGATGACCCCGATGAATGCGTACGCGACGGCGAGTTTGACGCCGGTCAGTATGTGGGGCGCCGCCGCCGGCAACGTCATGCGCAGCGCGCTGTCAAGCGGGGACATTCGCATGATGCGCGCGGTTTTCAGCAGGACTGTTGGAACACGATCCAGGCCGTTGAGCGTGTTCACAATGACCGCGACGACGCCGAGCATGAACGCGATCAGTATTTGCGGTACGTCGCCCAGGCCGAATACGACGAGGAAAAATGGATAGAAAGCGAAGACGGGAACCGCGTAGTAGGTGGCGAACAACGGATCGAGCGTGTCGCGCACCGCCCGGTGTCGATGGAGGAGAGCACCGATGACAATGCCGGCGCCCAGTGCGAGACCGAGCGCGAGCAGGGTGTTCGTCAATGTTTTCAGTATCGCGCCATTCATCCGGCCCGAGACGAGCATCTGGTACAGATCGCGCACGATGAGGTGGGGCGCCTGCATCGTGATCTTGTCGATGACACCGGTGAGACAAAGCACTTCAAGTATCGCGATCGCCGCGACAACGACCAGGAGCCGGTACAGCGTCGCGCGTCTCATGGGTTCGGAAGTGGTGAGGCGCGAGCGCGCCCGATGGTCTTCAGCGATTCCTCGCGCAAGCTCTTCCATAGCCTTGCGGTGATTGCGCCGAATTCGGCGTGCTCGATGATCCGGCTGTCGCGCTCGCGTGGCCAGCCGGTCTCGACGATGTCGATGAGCCGGCCCGGACGGGCGGACATGACGGCAATGCGATCGGCAAGCATCGTCGCTTCGTCGAGGGCATGGGTGATCAGGAATACGGTCGCTCCGGTCTCCCGCCACATGCGAAGGAGTTCGTCGCCCATGAGCAGACGCGTCTGCTGATCGAGAGCCCCGAACGGTTCGTCGAGGAGGATCAGGCTCGGCTGCATGACCAGCGTGCGCGCGATGCAGACCCGCTGCCGCATGCCGCCGGAGAGCTGCGCCGGATAGCTAGTCGCGAAATCGGACAAGCCGACCAGCCGCAGCGCGTGGGTTATTCGTTGCGACTTTTCTCCGTCGGCGAGACTGGAGCGGCGCAAGCCAAAGGCGACGTTCTCGCGGACATTGAGCCATGGCAGGGATGCGTCTTCCTGAAAAACGACGCCGACGCCGTCGGGGGCCTCGCCAGCGATGGCCTTGCCCTCGAATTCGACGGTCCCTTCGGTGGTCGGCGTCAGCCCGGCGATGATCTCGAGCAGGGTGGACTTGCCGCAACCCGACGGCCCGACAATCGCGAAAAATTCTCCGCGCTTGAGACTGAGATCGATGGGCCCTAGCGCATGCAACGGCGCCGGCGGCTGACCGGACAGAAAGGTTTTGCCTACGTTGCGCAGGATGACCTGATCCGCGGTCACGACCCGATCCCCGGCGTCGCGTCTATTTGATCGCCTTCAGGTCGTCGGGCAGGAAGCGCGTATCGATGATCTTGGTGTAGTCGACCTCACCGGTGATCGCACCTACCGAACGCTGCGCATCGATCATGCGCTTGAGACCTTCGAGATGGATTTCGCCTTCGCCCCAGTACGGCACCCCCCTAGTGACGCTCGTGGTCAGGTTGCGGACCGCGCTGCGGGCGACTTCGGGCTCGAGGTTGTACGCCTTGGCCACGATCTCGCTGGCTTCGTCGGGATGCTCTTTCAAGAATTTGACTGCCTTGCGCCGAGCGCGGATGACGGCACGGATGAAGTCGCCTTTCTTCTCCATCATCTCGACCGTGGCCACGCCGACGACATTGTCCAAAGGCGGCAGCACGTCGTTGGCAACGACCACCGCGCGGTACTTGTTCTTGACCTTCGACCACAGCGGCTCGGTGATCGGAGCGACGTCGATCTGGCCCGAGTCGAGCGCCGCGATGCCTTCGCCGAAGCCGCCCGTCTTCACGAGTTCGGCGTCGTCCGGCTTGTAGCCTGCACTGGTCAGCAGCATCATCGCCAGCGCCTGGCTGGTCGAGCGGGGGTTCGTGTAACCGATCTTCTTGCCTTTCAGGTCCTTGATGCTCTTGATTGGCGAGTCCGGCTTCACAGCCCATACGAACTCGGCGACGGTGAGGACGTTGTCGCTGACGATCCTGAGATCGGCACCGGCCAGGATCGCAGATACCACCACGCCGGGGTTGACCTCGCCATAGGGTACGCCGCCGCCGGCCAGCATGTTGCGCAGCGATGTGCCGCCCCCGGCCGACGAGATCAGTCCCGTGACGTTGATGCCTTCATCCTTGAAATAGCCCTTGGCGAGGGCTACGCCGAAGGGCATGCCGTTCGCCGAGACGCCATAATTGCCGATCGCGAGCTCCTCCGCTCCGGCGCCGGCGCCCGGTCCCGCGAGCAGCGCGCCGATGAACAACGAAATGAAGCGATGCATTACGTCTCCTCCTTGTTTTTCCTGACGGGCACGCTCCGCGCCTCCGGTCCGGTCGAGATTATCCCTGTTTCACTCGTGCTTGAGTGTCACGCTCACGTTCTTGATTTGCGTGCACGCGAGAAGCTCATCGATCGACTCCTCGCGACCCATGCCGGACTGCTTGTAGCCGCCGAACGGAACCCCGACCCAGTGCTGGCTCGCATTGTTGATCCAGATGTAGCCGGCTTCGATGCTGGACGCGAGACGATGCGCCCGATCCAGATCATGGGTCCAGATCGATGCGGTCAGCCCGTAGTCCAGCGCGTTCACGCGCTGCACCAGGTCCTTCTCGTCCGACCAGCGCAGGATGCTCGCGACGGGGCCGAAGATCTCTTCGCGCGCGATGCGCATGTCGTCGCGAACGTCGGCGAAGACCGTGGGCTCGATGAAGTGGCCGAGCGCAAGACGCGGGTCTGCCGGACGCTTGCCGCCGTAGATCAGGCGTGCGCCTTCTTCCTGGCCGATCTTGATGTAACTCATGGTCTTGTCGAACTGCGGCTGGCTGGAGAGGCAGCCCATTTCGGTTTCGGGGTCGGTGGGCAGGCCTACCTTAATTTTGGCGACGCCAGCGACGATTTCCGGCAGCGTCGCTTCGTAGATCGCATCGTGCAGATACACGCGGCTGGTGGAGTTGCAGGACTGGCCTGTCACATAGCGGAAATTCATGCCCCGCACGACGCCGTCCGCGACGGCCGCAGGCGTTGCATCGGCGCACGCGATCAGCGCGTTCTTGCCGCCCAGTTCGAGCGTGAGTGCCTTGACGCTGGCGCCCGCCGCAGTCATCACGGCGCGCCCACCGTTGACGCTGCCGATGAAGCCGATCTTGGCGACGCGTGGATGCGCGACCAATGCCGCGCCTGCGTCGCGGCCGCCGGTGACCACGTTGAAGACGCCGGGTGGAAACACGTCCGCCCAGAGTTCCGCGATTCGCAGCGCCGACAACGGTGTCTGATCGGCAGGCTTGATGATGAGCGTGTTGCCGGCGACGAGGGGCGCACCGCATTTGCCGGCCACGAACAGCAGCGGATGGTTGAACGCGCCGATGCGCGCGACGACGCCGAGCGGCTCGCGGACCGTGTAGTTGAGGACCCCGGCGACAATCGGGATGGTGCTGCCTTTGATCTCGGTCACGAGACCGGCGAAGTAGTCCATGTAGTCGGCGCTGATGGCAACGTCGTACAGCATCGCCTGCAGCGGGTTGCCGCCGTCGGTTGCCTCCAGAAGTGCCAGCTCCTGCGCGTGAGCGCGCAGAATCGCCGAGGCTTTGCGCACCGCCTGCGCACGATCCTGAGCCGGCGCATCGCGCCATGCGGGAAACGCGGCGCGCGCGGCAGTCACTGCGTCGTCCACGTCGTTCGCATCGGCGTCGACGACCTTGCCAAGCGACGCGCCGGTGGCGGGATTGACGACGTCGAGAAATCGCCGGGACTTTCCGGCATGCCATCGACCACCGAAGTACAAATCCCGATGCATCGGCAGCGACACTGTCGCTGCACCGGACGTCATGGCTGCCACGTCAGTCATCTCAGGCATTCAGATTCAGCGGAATGTGGCGCAGCAGCGACGAGGAAATCGCGCGCGCGTATTCCGGCGCGACGTGGACGTCGATCACGCATAGCGCGCCATCGCGTACTCGCGCTACGCCTGTCTCCAGCGCCTGCTTCAAATCGCTGACGGTGCACACGGGGCCGAGGCCGATGGCGCCCTGGCCTTGTGCAAGCGTGGCGAGATTCATGCGTGGGCCGTCCATGCGCAATCCGATCGAGCGGTTTTCAATGGGTCGTCCGCGCGTGCGGGCGACGCGCTCCTGGTGCAGCTCGTCGTTGAAGAACGACTGATTGTTGGCAACGATTACCAGCAGCGGGACTCGATTATGCACGCCCGTCCACAATGCCGTGAGGCCCATCAGGTAATCGCCGTCGCCCAGAATGGCCACCGGCAGCCGGTCGCTGCCCTGCAGCGCCAGCGCGGCTCCCACCGCCATCCCCGGCCCCGAGCCGATCCCGCCACCGCCATCGAAGCCGATGTAGTCCCGCGGATGCTCGAAACGACAATATTCTCCGGGCCAGCCGATCGGCAGGCGGATGTAGGAAGGACGATACGTTTCGAGGATATCCACCGTGGTGTGGGCCAACTCGTCGATCGAAATATGCTCCGTGCTTACGGCGTCAGCAGGCGTGACGCACGCCGGTGGTTGCGCTGTAGTCGTCCGCGTCGCCGTTGGGCGGGGCGCGCGCTCATCGATCGCTGCGAGAAGGCACGCCACCAGACGATCCGGCGTGCTCAGAATCGACACGTCGGTCGGCGGCAAGGATTGATAGTCCATGTTCCAGCCGTTGTGCGAATATTGGTCCACCGAGCACTGCACGATCTTCGCCGCGGGCATCGCTCCGCCGCAGGCCTGCCGCAGCGACCCGGCGAGGTCGATCCAGTCCAGACTCAGGATCACATCCGCCTCGCGAATCAGGCCGCCGGCGTCGCCACTGACATAGAGGCCCGGGGCATGCGGATGCAGCCGATGCTGCGTCGGGAAACTCGCGCCGGTCTTGAGGTCCGTCAGGACACGCGCGTCGAGGTGCTCGGCGAGCTGCACGCGCCGATGAAAATCGCGCGCATCGCTGGACACGCGGCCGATCATGAGCAGTGGCCGCTTCGCCTGGGTCAGCAGCGCCGCGACCGTCGTAACGGCGTCCGCAGGAGGGTCGCCGGAGACGGCGGGTGGGAAGCGATCGAGCGCAGGTTGCACGACATGCTGCGCGGATTCCTCCTGGATCGTGGCGTCGAGGTTGACGAACACGGGACCACACGGCGCCGTCGTCGCGATGCGATAGGCGCGCACCATCGATTCGAGTGCGGCTGCGATCGATGCCGGCTGATCGTCCCATTTCGTATAGCCGCGAATGAGCGCACCGAGATCGCGTGAGGTGTGGATCCAGTCGACCCAGGGACGGCGCTTCACCGCATCCATCGGCCCGACGCCGCCCAGCATGAAAATGGGAATGCGATCGCACCATGCATTGAAGATCGCCATGGTCGCGTGCATCAGGCCGACATTGGCGTGCAGCGCAACCGCCATCGGCCGTCCTGTTACCCGGGCATAGCCGTGCGCAATGGCGACGGCGTGCTCTTCATGCACACACAGCAGGATCTTCGGTTTCTGGTTGCCGAGATAGTTGACGAGACTATCGTGGAGCCCGCGGAAACTCGCCCCCGGCGTGAGCGCGATGTAGTCGAAGTCGAGCTCCCGCAGCAAGTCGGCGATGGCGTCGCTGCCGAATCCCGGTTCGACATGCGGCGCAGGCTCGATGCGTGGCGTGGCGCTCACGATGGTCGCCCTGCAGTCGCGCCATCGCCAAAGTCACGTTCGATGCGCTGCCACTCGGCGAGCTGAAGCGCTTGGTCGAGCAGTTGCCGCGCGTCCCCTGCGCGCGGATCCGGCGTCATCGTCGCCCTGCCTTCGGCGTGTGCGCGCAGCTGTGCGAGCGCCGCACTCATCGACTGCGTGATCCGGAAAATCAATGACGCCGGGTAGGAGACGTGGCCGAAGCCGAGTTCGCCGAGTGCTTTCGGCGCCGGCCATGGCATGCCGGGTGTTTCGAAGATTGCAGCGGAGAGCAGCGCGCCGCGCAGCGCGCGCCCGACGCGCTCGTAGTCCGTCATGGACTTGACGCCCGCGACAAACACGGCGTCGACGCCGAGCTCGACGAAACGCGAGGCGCGTCGCAACGCCTCGTCCATGCCGAATACCCCGAGCGCATCGGTGCGGCCGATGATCATTGTGGCGGGTGTGCTGCGGGCGGCCATGGCGGCGCGCAGTTTCTGCTCGATCACCGCGAGATCGGCGACGCCTTTCGCCTGGTCGGCGCGCTGCTGCTTATGTTCGCGCTGCTGGTCTTCGATCAGGATGCCGCCGACGCCGAGGCGCTCGTAGACCTCGACGGTGCGCACGACGCTCTTGACGTCTCCGTAACCATCGTCGCCATCGGCGAGGAATGGCAGCGGTGTCGCTGCGGCGATTTCGCGAATTCCGTCCGCCATGTCAGCGAGGCCGATGAGACCGATGTCGGGTAGCGCATAGCGGGCGGCGAGCATGGCGGATCCGCCAATCGCAAACGCGCCAAAGCCGGCGCGGGCGATCAGGCGCGCCGACAGCGCGTCGTGCGCGAGGGGCGTGACCAGCGGATGTGCCGTAGCAAATGCCTCGCGTAGTGTGATGCGAATCAATTGACCTCCTGGCGCATGTAGCTGCGCAGCCACAATTCGATCCCGCGGCGCAGAGATCGACGATGTGCGGCGCTGGACTTTTTGATTCCGAAGGGTAAACGCCGTCATGCGGTCGAAGATAGGATAAAATTGCACGCGAATGGACCGACGAATACTTGGCGACGGTTGGGCGAGCAAGCGTGCAATCATGGTCAGCGGTATTGCATAGCGTTGTTCGCGTTCTGACGATCGCATCGCTCTGCGTCGCCGCCGTGCCGGCGGCGCTTGCGCAGGCACCCGCAGGGGATGCTGCGAGTCGGTTTTCCGCGCAATCCGCGCCGCCACCGCAGGCGTTGACGCCCGGCCACATTCCGGCGCCCGGTACGGAGTCCCTGGGGCCGGTGAAGATCGGTGTCTACCTCTACTCGGTCCAGGAGCTTGATTTCTCGAAGCACACGTTCCATCCGACGTTCGAAGTCTGGTTTCGCTGGCGGGGCGACGCGTTCGATCCACTCGCGAACCTCCACGTCGTCGGCGCCCGCTCGATGACCGTGACGCTCGAGGATCGCCGCAAGCTTGCCAACGGCGAGAACTATGCGGTGGCGCGCGTCGATGCAGTGATCAACACAACGTTCGATACCGGCGCGTTTCCGTTCGACCGCCACCGCCTGCAAATCGCGATCGAATCGCCATACGAGGACGACTATCTGGTCTACGAAGTGGATCGCGACGCGAGCATGCTCGATGGGGCGGCTAGTGCGCGAGCGCAGAGTGACGTGCGGTAAGCGCCAGACCGCTACACATGTGCGGAGTGTCGCGAGCGGATAGCTGGCGCGTGCGTCGACACCATCGGCTTCATCGTCTGCGTCTCGGCCTGCTGGCTTTTGTCCGCCGGATGCTCAGGGCGCACGCTCGCGCGTCGGGAGTTTGCGGCGTCGGCAAAGAGCGCAATTCACGAGACGAGCTTCCGGCCGCCTCGCAATGCGCCGTGATCGCGCGTTTGCGATGTTGCTGATCTACATAATGTGTCGATCCGCTCGAGCGACGAGTCAAAGCCGGAGCCGGCACGGCGCGCGCCCAACCGCCCGTCGGCATCGGCTCGGCGCGGCAGATCGAGGGATACAAGAAGCTTTGGGAGAGCATGTCGGCGGAAGAACAGGGCATGATCGCCGCAGCCTGGAAGACCGCGACCGACTGGCAGCGCGAGAGCAGCCGGCCGCGATCGCACAACGCGCTGGCCAGACTCAAGACGTTGCTGGCGGTCAACGACATCACCCCGGACAACAAGAAGCTCTTCATCGAGGTGACGCGACCGGTCTACAAACAATTTGAGCCGACCATCGGCAAGGAATTTCTCGATCTGGCGATTCGTGAGCTGGGTTGACGACGCGGAGCGTATCTATGTCCGACGAAGCAACCGCGCAGGCGATCCTGCAAGCCGAGCGCGCTCTCTATCAGGCGATGATGGCGAAGGATTTTGCGGCGCTCGAGCGAATCCTGTCGCCGGAGCTCGTGTACGTGCACTCGACCGCCGTAGCGGAGAACAAGACGGAATACCTCGCGGGTATCGCCAAGGGATGGTACGAATACGAATCCATCGTTACGCGCGATGCAACAGTCCGCGTTTATGGAGATGTGGTGCTCATCGATGGCGTCTGCGAGATGCGGGTCGGCGCGAGTGGCCAACGCAAGGATTTCATCCATTTGCTGTTCATCCTCGTCTGGATACGCAACGGTGGCACGTGGCGGCTCGCGCACCGCCATGCGACACATGCCCAAGCAACAACCGTGACCGAGGTCGCACAGGCCGGGAGCGCGCAATGACACCCAACGCCATCGATGACCCCGCAAGACTGCTGAGCAAGTCGCGACGACGCCGGCAACTGCTCGACGGCCTCCCCCAAGCCCTCCGCCCGGCGACACTCGACGATGCGCACGCCATTCAGGAGGCGACGGCAACGCAATTGGCTGACTCGATCGCTGGCTGGAAGATCAGCGCCTGCCGCACAACATAGCGTGCGATGCCGATGGCTGGGTGTACGTACCCGACCGGGAAAATCACCGCATCCAGGTCTTCGATGGGGACGGCCGATTCGAGACGCAGTGGCACAATCTGCATCGTCCGAGCGGAATGTACATGCCGCCGGGCAGGTGCCCGATTTGCTACGTTCGGGGAAATCGGCCCGTACTACGAATTCAATCGCGGTACGCCGAACCTCGGGCCGCGATTGAGCATCCTTTCGAACGAGGGAGAACTCCTCGCGCGCATCGCGACGGAACCCGCGGGTGGCACGGGGCCCGGCCAGTTCGTGTCGCCACACGGCATTGCCGTGGACTCGCGCGGCGACATCTACGTCGGAGAAGTTGCTTATACCGCGTGGCCGAACCTGTTCCCGGACCGTCCTGTGCCGGCGATGGTGCGAAGTCTCCAGAAATTCGAAAAGGTGTTGCCGGCATAGCCTGCTCAAGCCGAATTCATGGCCGCCCAGCGGCCCAGCGTGGCACTCTTCTCGCTGCCCATTGATTCCGCGAGATACTCCGGCGCGACAGCGGCGGCGCTCTTCCACTCGAGGACGGAAGGCGCAATCGCGGCGAGTCCCGCGCGGGTGTCGGCGTCGGACGTGGCTTGCCGCAATGCTTCTGTGTCCACCCAGACCGGAGTGCCCGAAACAATGCGCAGGTAAGCCCGGCCCGTCGCCTGGTCCGCGAAGTTGGCTTCGCGAAAAAGGCCCACGCACTGCTCGAGGAAAGCGGTGTTCTTCTCCGGCACCAGCGAGCCTCGATTCGTGTAGAGCGACCCGGGTGACGTCGCGTCGACGTTCACTTTGCGAAAGCGCTCGATATCCAGCATGCATTTGACATCCAGCACATTCAGCACTTCGTTGGAGCCGAACGCCACCGTTCGCGGACGCTGTCCCTGCGCCACGCTATTGTCGAGAAATTCGAAATGCAGTCGCTTGTCGCCGCGCCGTATCCACGTGAAAAACAGCTGCGGTATGCCGGAGTAGGCGTCGACGCTGTGGGCGAGCGTATCGTCGACAGCCTTGTACCGGCCAAACTCCAGACCGCGGTTCCAGGCGCGTTCCACCAGCATTTCGGGAGGCGTAACCATGAAGAACAGATAGACCACGTGTCCGAAGCGCGTCAGCAAATTGCTTCCCGCCTCATCGGAATCTGGTGCGAAGCTGTCGAAGCGGAAGCGATCGATCAGCAGATGAGAAATGTCGCCGCGCGCTGCCTTGCGCGCCATGTAGCGGTCGAGCTTCTGGTCGATGATCCGTACTTCATCGCCGGTGAAGGCGCCCCCGTACTTGAAAGCTGCGCCAAGGCTGGAATAGTCGAGCAGTTGCTTCCGCCAGATGTCGGGGCTGATCAGCGCGAATTCGTCCCATCGCACCCCGATCTTGCCGGCAAGTGTTTTTTGCAATGGACGCAGTGTGCTCTTGCCCGACGCGGACGCGCCTTTGGTGTTCATCACCACGGGATGTTCCTGCCGCGGCAGCAGGGTATAGCGTTCGTTTGCGGCCGCAGCGATGAGCCACGGGTCCAGCATGCGGCCGATTTCCTCGCTGCCGAAGTCGTTGCAGGCGAGATTCGTCGCCAGCGCGGCGACCAGCTCGGGTCCACCCCAGGCGTGACCGTGGCGCACGAGCAGCGCGGACACAACGCGAGCAAGCGCCCGACACGCCGATTTCTCCAGCGCAGAGCGACCCCCTTCGGTCTTTCGCAACCATCCTGCGACGAGCCGCGATTCGTGGTTCTCGTCAGGGTCGGCGCCGTCGCGTATCGCCGCCCGCCGTTGGAAAAACCCCAGCAGGCCGCGCTTGGCGCGCACTATGGGCGTCGAGGGTGACTTCGCGAACAGCAGCGCGAGCTCGCGGGTGATGATCGCCGCGAGCTGTTGTCTTAGCCCGTCGTACGCCGTCACGATTGCGTTCATCTGCGGATCGACGTAGCCCGTGAGTATCGCGCGCGTCATCTGGCGGAAATTGATTCCGAGGTCCTCGATCTTCGTCCCGTCGGGCACGGACAGATCGGCAGTCACGCGCACCAGGAGTTCGTGCAGCGCCAGGCGCTGCGGTCGGAAGGTGACGAGATCGCTGAGCTCGAAGCCCGTCAGATCGCGCAGCTCTTCGGTATCCGCGACGCCGGCGAATACATTCTCGGGTCGGAAAATCGTAGCGAGCTGGAGCAAGTCGCGTGGCACCTGCGACCGGACGCCCGGGTTCCACGGGCCGAATTCGACTGATGTGCCTTCGTTGCCCAGCGGCATGGATAGTGACAGGGGAAAGTGGCAATGGCGTGCTGAGCGTCCATTGTATAGTCTCACCCTCGGCGCCAGATGTTCCTGGCGATCGCTTCGACCGCGCGCCCACACCATCGATTGCATACCGTGACAGACCCGACTGCGATGCAGAAAGATGGCTCGCCCTATGCGTGGATGCGCCTGGGCGTTGCAGTGCTGCTCGGAACCATCGGCTGTGCCAGCATGTACCTCGTGGGGGTGGTATTGCCATCCGTGCAGGCGGAATTCGCCATCTCGCGCGCGGATGCCGCTCTGCCCTACATGTTCCAAATGATCGGTTTCGGCATCGGCGGCCTCCTGATGGGACGGTTGGCGGATCGCTTCGGCGTCATGGTGCCGTTACTGGTCGGGTCCGTGAGCGTTGGCCTCGGGTTCGCGCTCGCGGGCATCGCGGAGAATATCTGGACCATGGCGCTCGTGTACGGGGTGTTCATCGGCATGCTGGGCAGTTCGGCGATGTTCGCACCCCTGCTCGCGGATACGTCGCTCTGGTTCGTGCGCCGCCGCGGTATCGCCGTCGCAATCTGCGCCAGCGGCAACTATCTCGCCGGCACGATATGGCCACCCGTGGTGCAGCATTTTGTCGCCGCCTACGGCTGGCGCGCCACGCACGAGGGCATTGCGCTCTTTTCCTTCGTGACGCTGACGGCGCTGGCGTTACTGATGCGGCGGCGGCCGCCGCAGGTGGCAACCCGTACGCTGCATATGGCCCAGGACGCGGCGCCGTCGCGACCTTTCGGTCTCGCGTCGGCTGCGGCGCAAGCGCTGCTCTGCGTAGCCGGTGTAGCGTGCTGCGTCGCGATGTCGATGCCGCAGGTGCACATCGTGGCCTACTGTGGCGACCTGGGCTATGGCGCTGCACGAGGTGCGCAAATGCTCTCGCTGATGCTTGCGTTCGGCATCGTTAGCCGACTGCTGTCGGGCGCGATCTGCGATCGGATCGGCGGCTTGCGCACGTTGTTGCTCGGCTCGATCCTGCAGGGCCTGGCGCTGCTGCTGTTCGTGCCGTTCGATGGACTCGTCTCGCTTTATGTCATTTCGGCGTTGTTCGGCCTGTTCCAGGGCGGAATCGTCCCATCGTACGCGATCATCGTCCGCGAGCATTTTCCGGCGCACGAAGCCGGCGGCCGCGTAGGTACCGTGCTGATGTTCACTCTGTTCGGCATGGCGCTGGGAGGCTGGATGTCGGGCAAGGTCTTCGACCTCACTGGCTCCTATCAGGCCGCGTTCATCAATGGCATCGCATGGAACCTCCTGAACATGACCATTGCCGTAACACTGCTGCGCCGGTCGACGCGCACGCTGCGGGGCTCGGTTCGCACTATCGTTCGCGCGACGCCATGAATATCACAGAAACGACGGACGACACGCTCCTCGAAACGCAGCGTGACGCGCTGATTGCCGCGTTGCGTCGGATGCAATTGATTGCGCCGGACGAGATGCCGGCGCTGACGGCACTGACGGGCGGCGTGTCGTCTATTATCGCGTTGGCGCACACAGCGCGCGGACCGCTGTGCGTCAAGCGTGCGCTTCCCAAACTGAAAGTCAGCGCGGACTGGTTCGCGCCGGTCGAGCGCAATCGCGCCGAGGTGGCGTGGATGCGCATCGCCGGAAGAGTGGTGCCGCGATCGGTGCCGAGGATCCTTGGCGAAGACACGCAGGCCATGGCGTTTGCGATGGAGTGGCTGGACCCGGATCGATATCCGATATGGAAGCTGCAATTGCGCGACGGCGTGGTCGACGTCCACACGGCACGCGCAGTCGGCGAGGTTCTGGGCAGGATACATCAGGCCACGGCGGGCGACTCCGGGATCGCTCACGACTTCGCGCACGATGCCGCGTTCTACGCAATCCGGCTGGAACCGTATCTCGAGGCCAGCGCACGCGCGCACCCAGATAACGCGCCGGCCCTGCGCCAATTGATCGCGACCACGGCCGCGACGAAGCACGTCCTGGTGCACGGCGACGTCAGTCCCAAGAATATTCTGGTTGGGCCGAACGGACCGGTGTTGCTCGACGCCGAGTGCGCGTGGTACGGCGACCCGGCGTTCGATCTCGCGTTCTGTCTCAACCACCTGCTGCTGAAATGCCGCTGGCGGCCGGCATCGACCGACGCGCTGCTCGCCTGCTTCGACGCGCTGGCGCAGTCCTACTTGAGCCATGTCGATTGGGAGCCGAGCGACGCCGTCGAGCGCAGGACGGCGCATCTGCTCGCCGGCCTGATGCTTGGACGCATCGACGGCAAGTCGCCGGTGGAATATCTGACGCACGCTGCCGAGCGCGATCGCGTGCGCCGGTTTGCGCTTCGACACATTGCCACGCCCGTGCGGCGACTCGCGACCTTGCGCACGCACTGGGTGCAGGATCTGTCGTCATGAAATCCGCCATTGCGGCGCTGCGGGCGTATCGCATCTGGGATTCGCGTGGGCGGCCGACAATCGAAGTCGTCGTGCGGCTGGCCGACGATACTGCGGGGCGCGGCATTGCACCCGCGGGTGCGTCGCGCGGAAGCTTCGAGGCGGTCGATCTGCGCGACGGCGGGCCCGCGCTCGGCGGATTCGGTGTTGAACGCGCTGTGGCCAGTGTCAACGGCGTCATCGCGGCTACCCTGATCGGCCTCGATGCCCTCGACCAAAGTGCTTTAGATGCCGCGCTCATCGCGCTCGACGGCACGCCGAACAAATCGCGGCTCGGCGGCAACGCGACCATCGCGACCTCGCTGGCCGTCCTCGATGCGGCGGCGAGACACTCGGGCGTGCCGCTCTGGCGTTACGCCGCGAACGGCCGCAAGGTGCGGCTGCCATTGCCGGAGATCCAGATTTTCGGCGGTGGCGCACACGCGGGGCGACGCATCGATCTGCAGGACCTGATGGTGATGCCCGTCGGGGCGCAGTCGTTCGACGAGGCCGTGGTGATGGTGGCCGAGGTGTATCGTACAGCCGGAGAGCTGATGGCCGAATCCGGGCGCCGCTACGGTGTCGCCGACGAAGGCGGCTGGTGGCCCGATTTTTCCGATAATGAAGCCGCGATCGCGATGCTCGCCCGCGCAATCGACGTCGCCGGCTACGCGAACGGCGAGGTTCTGATTTCGCTCGACGTCGCGGCGACGGAGTTTCGCCAGGACGGGCGATATGCTCCGCGTCCCGGTAAACGGACCTACGAGACCGAAGCATGGATCGACGTCCTGTCGGGTTGGGTGGCGCGCTATCCCATCGTATCGCTGGAAGATCCGCTGGCTGAAGACGACGATGCGGGCATGGAGGCGATCACCGCTGCCATTGGCGATCGCGTGCAGATCATTGGCGACGACTACCTGGTGACGAACGCCGCGCGCATTTCGAGCGCCGTGGCGCGCAAGGCGTGCAACGCGGCCTTGCTCAAGCCGAACCAGGCGGGCACCGTCACCGAAACGATGGCGGCGCTGCTCGCGGCGCGCGGCGCGCACTGGGGCACCATCGTGTCAGCGCGTTCGGGCGAAACCGAAGATACGACGATCGCGCACCTCGCCGTCGGCTGGGATGCGGGTCAGCTCAAGGTTGGATCCTTCGCCCGCTCGGAGCGCATGGCCAAGTGGAATGAATGCCTGCGCATCGAACGCGACCTCGGAGCAGACGCCGCGTACGCGGGTGTCCGCGCACTGCCGATGGCGCATTCACGCCTACGAGGTCGCTCGATGTTGTAGGTCCGAATTCATTCGGACCGCGGTGGCGAAATCAACGCTGGCGGGGAATGAATTCGCGCCTGCAAGGCCACCATGTTTCCCCCAGGCCGGGATTATCTGCCGGTCGAATCGGGCTTGGTGCCCGTGGAGACGGATTTCGATCTCGCCGTCGCGGCCACCGCCCCGTGTGGATTGTTGGTCGTGGTGGGCGCAGTCCCCATCGTCGTAATATCTTCGGCTAGTGTCGACGGGTCGTCGTAGGCGCGCATTTCCCCTCGAGAGGACATTGGCCGTGGCTTGTACGTGGGCTTCCTGCGCCGTTGCCGCTCCCGCTCCTGCAGGAGCTTCTTTCGGCGTGACTTCGCAGCGAGGCGCACTCCAGCGAAGACCAAAACAAGGACCAATACCAATACCAGTGCGGCAGAGATTTCCATAGGTTCGAGACCGGGTGGCCGATGCCGCGAGGTGGTTGAGCAGCGTTAGGCTACTCTCACGCGGGTCAGCCGCCAAGCCGCAAACCGATGGACGGCATCGAAGCCGTTGCCAGCGGCGGCGTCGCCGCGGTCCCGTTTTCTGCGGCCGCGCACCGCGCTCCGGCAGCCGGTCCGTTCTTGTCGCGGTGTGCGACCGCGCTGCAGCAAGGCGTTGCAACGGAGGATCGATTCCCGCACGGCCTTCACCGCTCGCTTGTCATCCCCGACGCGTACCGGTAGCATCGCCCGTGGGCCAGTCCGGGGCTGCAGCACTCGTGAAGAGCCTGGCGGCGAGGTCCAAGGAGGAATCATGCAAAGGTACTCGCGTCGCCTCGCGTGGTTGGCGCTGGCCAGCCTTTCTGTCGCCCTGCCCGCCGCGGCCCAAATCAAGATTGCGTTTATCGATCCGCTCTCGGGGGGTGCGGCCAGCGCGGGCATCAATGCCCAGAAGCACTTTACGTATCTTATCGATCGCGCCAATGCGGCGGGTGGCTTCAATGGCGAGAAGCTCGAATTGCTCTCGTTCGACAACAAGGTCGATCCGCAGGAATCCCTGATCGCGCTGAAAAAAGCGCTCGACGACGGCGCGCGCTACGTGTTCCAGGGTAACGGCAGCAGCGTGGCGCTGGCCATCACCGATGCGGTGCTGAAGTACAACGAGCGCAATCCCGGCAAGGAAGTGCTGTACTTCAACTACGCGGCGGTCGATCCCGCCCTGACGAACGAAAAGTGCAATTACTGGCATTTTCGCTTCGACGCCGATGCAGACATGAAAATGGGCGCGCTCACCGACGCGATCGCCAAGCAGCCGCAGATCAAGAACGTCTACCTGATAAACCAGGATTACTCGTTCGGCCGCGCTGTCGCGGCCGCGGCCAGGAAAATGCTGTCGGAAAAGCGCCCGGACATCAAGATCGTCGGCGACGAATTGCACCCGCTGCAGAAAGTTCAGGATTTCTCGCCCTACGTCGCGAAGATCAAGGCGTCGGGCGCCGACACCGTGATCACTGGCAACTGGTCCAACGACATGCTGCTGCTGATCAAAGCCGGCAAGGATGCCGGCCTGAAAGTAACCTGGTACACGTACTACGGCGGAGCGCTCGGCGCACCCAGCGCGATCGGCAAGGACGGCATCGGCACGGTCAAGCAGATCAGCGAATACCACAACAACGCGCTGCCCGAGCTCGATCCCGATGTGGCGGCATTCAAGAAACGCTTCACCGGCAAGGAAGACGAGTTCGGCTACTACCGCCTGAAGACCGCATTCGATATGTTCGCGGCCGCGGCCGCGAAAGCCAAGTCCAACGATCCGGTCAAGGTCGCCAAGGCGCTCGAAGGTATGAAAATCACCACCACCGTCGGCGATGCCGAAATGCGTGCCGACAATCACCAGATCCTTATGCCGATGTTCGTCTCGACGCTTTCCGACAACGTGAAGTTCGACGTGGAAAAGACTGGCCTTGGTTTCAAGACCGACGTCAAGATCAACGGCAAGGACATGGCGTTGCCCACCGTGTGCAAAATGCAGCGTCCCTCCTCCTGACATTCGCGCAGTGAAGCCTCGCCACCGACGCCCGGCGGCGAGGCGTCGATCGAACATGCAATAGCTCAACCCTTCCCGGGGGCAAACCGGTCGTGCTCGAGCTCATCACGTTCTCGCTCCTCAATGGGGTGGTCTACGGGCTGCTGCTGTTCATGCTCTCCAGCGGCCTGACGCTGATATGGAGCATGATGGGCGTGCTCAACTTCGCGCATGCCAGCATGTTCATGCTCGGCGCGTACTTCTCGTATCAGATCGGACGCTATATCGGCTTCTGGCCGGCACTGGTAGTTGCGCCGTTGCTCGTCGGGCTGCTGGGCGCACTGATCGAGCGTTACGGGCTGCGGCACGTGCATAAGCACGGCGCGGTCGCGGAGATCCTGTTCACCTTCGGCCTCGCCTACCTGATCGCCGAAATCGTGGTCATGCTTTGGGGCCGCAACCCGATCGAGAACCGGGTTCCCGTGGTCATCGATTTTCCCGCCTTCGTGCTGTTCGGCACGAGCTATCCATTCTACAAAGCGTTGATGATGGCGATTTCGGTGAGCATGTTCGCTTTCCTCTATCTCGCGTTCAAGCGCACGCGCGTCGGACTCGTCATCCAGGCATCGCTTACTCATCCGCAGATGGTGAGCGCGCTCGGACACGATGTACCCCGCATCTTCGTGCTGGTCTTTGCCGTCGGCAGCGCACTGGCGGGACTGGCCGGCGTGATCGGCGGCTTCGCTCTGCTCACCGAGCCGAACATGGCGGCGGCACTCGGCCCCATCGTGTTCGTCGTGGTCGTCGTGGGTGGCCTGGGCTCGATCCCCGGCGCACTGATCGCGTCGATGCTCATCGGCATCGTGCAGACTTTTGCGGTCGCGCTGGACTATTCGTTGCTCGATCTGTTCCGCCTGCTGCACATCGACGTGACGCGAGCTTCGCCACTGCACGAGGTTTATGCGGTCAAGATCGCGCAGGCCGCGCCCCTCATTCCCTACCTGCTGCTGGTGCTGATGCTGATCTTCCGCCCACGCGGGATCCTCGGAACGCGCGAGACATGAACGCCCAGGCCGAGGGGGCGCTGTCCTCGCGAACAGCGCTTGCCGCGCCGGTCGACGGCAGATGGCGAACCTATCGCATCTGGCTGGTCGTGCTCCTGCTTCTGCTCGTATTGCCGCACGTCCCGGGGCTCAGCAGCAACTTCGGTCGTTCGTTGCTGAGCCAGATGGGCATCGCGATCGTCTTCGCGCTGTCATACAACCTGCTGCTCGGCCAGACCGGGTTGCTCTCGTTCGGGCACGCCGTCTATTTCGGTCTCGGGGGGTTTGCGGCGATCCATTTCATGCGCGCGATCAACGCGGGTCTGCCGATACCCATGCCGCTGGTGCCGCTCGTCGGTGCTGCGACCGGCCTGGCGTTCGGGCTGCTGTTCGGCGCGGTCACCACGCGCCGCGCCGGCGTGGTGTTCGCGCTCATTTCCCTGGGCATCGGCGAGCTTGTGTTCGCTGCCTCGCGCATGCTGCAGGGTTTTTCCGGCGGCGAGGAGGGCATTACCGCCAATCGTGCGCATGGGCCGCAGGTGTTCGGCCTGAATTTCGCGTCCCAGCTGCAGGTCTATTACATCGTCGCTTTCTGGGTTTTTGTCGCGGCAGCGCTCATGTACGCGTTCACTCGCACACCGGTCGGACGCATGTGCAACGCGGTCCGCGACAACCCCGAGCGCGCCGCGTTCGTCGGCTACAGCACGCAGGGTGTTCGCTTCATCGTTTTTTCGGTGGCCGCGATGTTCGCAGGGCTGGCCGGCGGCCTGCACGCGATCAACTACGAGATCGTCGCGGCCGACGCCGTCGGCGCGGCGCGCTCGGGCAGCGTGCTGCTCATGGTTTACATCGGCGGCGAGGCGCATTACCTCGGGGCCGTACTCGGCGCGATCACGATCACCTGGTTGCAGGTGAGCTTGAGCGATTACACGACCGCGTGGCAGCTCTATCTAGGACTGTTCTTCATGGCGATCGTGCTCTTCGCGCCGGGGGGACTCGCCGGCTTGATCATGATGCACGCGCCCATACTGCGCACGCGAGCCTTCTACGGCGTGCTGCGGAGCTATGGCGTCGCGTTGCTTCCCGCGCTGGCCATGCTCGCCGGCGCGGTGGCGCTGCTCGAAATCAACTATCGATTGTCGACGCAGCCCGAGGCGGGATCGCGGATGAAGCTGTTTGGCATCGCGATCGACACGGCCACGCCAGTGCCATGGCTGGCCGCAGCGGCGTTGCTTGTGGGTGGGTTCGTCGTGTTCCGGAGAACGTCGGCGCTGGTCGAGGCGGCGTGGCAGCGGGCCGGCGCCGAAGCAATGCTGGACCGCTCCGGGTCTGCGCGATGACGATCGGACGATGGTGAACGCGACAACCGCATGCGCCCTGGAACTGCGCGACGTGCACAAGAGCTTCGGCGTGACGCCGATCATCCGCGGCGTGACGCTCGACGTGCGCCAAGGCGAGCGGCACGCAATCATCGGCCCCAATGGTGCTGGCAAGTCGACGCTGTTCAACCTGGTCAGCGGCCGCTTTGCGCCCACCAGCGGCTCGATTCGACTCAACGGCGAGGAAATCGCCGGCGATATCCCATCCACGATCTACCGGCGCGGTCTGGCGCGCAGCTTTCAGGTGACGAACATCTTTCCGCGCCTGAGCGTGTACGAGAACATCCGCTGCAGCGTGCTCTGGTCGCTGGGTTACAAATACAATTTCTGGCGCAGCGCCTACACGCTGCGCGATGCCAACGAGCGCACCGATCGGACGCTGGAGCAGATCCGGTTGACGGCGCGCCGCGATACATCGGCGGGCGTGCTTACGTACGCCGAGCAGCGCGCGCTCGAGATCGGCATTACCATCGCCGGCGACGCGCGGGTCATTCTGCTCGACGAACCCACCGCGGGAATGAGTCGCAGCGAGACTGCTAACGCGGTCGAGCTGATCCGCTCGGTCACGCAGGGCAGGACGCTGGTGATGGTCGAGCACGACATGGGAGTGGTCTTCGACCTTGCCGACCGGATTTCCGTACTCGTCTACGGCGAGATCATCGCCACCGACGTTCCCGCGCGCGTTCGCGAAAACGAGGCCGTGCAGGCCGCGTACCTCGGTACCGAAGCGCATGCTTGAGATCGACAACCTGCACGCGTACTACGGCAAGAGCCACATCCTGCAGGGCATTTCGCTCCGAGTGGCCGAGGGCGAGATCGTCAGCCTGCTCGGACGCAACGGCGCAGGCCGGTCGACGACGATCAAGACGATCATGGGCGAGGTCGTTCCTGTCGGCAGCATCCGCTTCAAGAACGAGCGTATCGACGGGCTCAAGCCGCACCAGATCGCCCGCCGCGGGCTGGGCTACGTGCCCGAAGATCGTGCGATTTTTCCATCGCTCACCGTGCACGAGAACCTGTTGCTGGGGATGAAGTCGGCGCAGGCGTCCGGGCGCTGGACGATGAAGGACATGTTCGACCTGTTTCCGGCGCTGCGCGCCCGGGCGGAGGCGCCTGGAGGCGTTCTTTCCGGCGGCGAACAGCAGATGCTGACCATCTGCCGCACGCTCATGGGTGATCCCGACCTGATCATGATCGACGAGCCCACCGAGGGGCTGGCGCCGAAGCTGGTCGAACTGGTGCGCGAGCTGCTCGAGAAAATCGCTGCGCGCGGCATCGCCATTCTGCTCATCGAACAGAAACTGACGATTGCGCTCAACATTTCGCAACGCCTGTACGTTATGGGTCAGGGCCATATCGTGTTCGAGGGCTCACCGCAGGATCTGCGAACGAACCAGGCCGTACGCAAGGACTGGCTTGAAGTATGATTCGAGTGGTTCGACTGAATTGGGACCTGCAAAAAGCGGGACGTTTTGTAGGCGCGAACTTGTTCGCGCGCAGCGATTCCGCAAGGCCATGGTCCGAATGAATTCGGACCTACAGATAACTCGCTGACGGAGGGCATCATCGGCGCTTCATATCGCTTGCACGGTCATGTGGCCGTCATAACCCTGGACAACCCGCCGGTCAATGGCCTTGGCCACGAAGTGCGTTCGGAACTGGTCGCAGGCATCGATCGGGCACAGGCGGATCCCGCGGCGAGCGCCCTCGTCATCATCGGGTCGGGAAAAATATTTTCCGGTGGCGCCGATATCCGGGAATTCAACACCCCCAAGTCCACGGCCGAGCCGACGCTGCGTACGGTCATTCGCGTTGTGGAAGCATGCGACAAGCCGGTCATTGCCGCCATCGGCGGTACCTGCATGGGCGGCGGACTCGAGCTCGCGCTCGGATGTCATTTCCGCGTCGCGTCACCCGGAGCGCAGATCGCATTACCCGAGGTCAAGCTCGGCATACTTCCGGGCGCGGGAGGAACGCAGCGGCTGCCGCGCGTAATCGGAGTCGAGGCTGCGCTCAACATGATCGTCTCCGGTGCATCGGTCGCATCGGAGAAGCTGCAGGGAACCGCGCTGTTCGATGCCATCGTCGATGGCGACCTGCTCGAGGGCGCGCTGGCGTTTGCGCAGCGGGCCGCCGCGGAAAAAATGCCGCTCAAACGCGTTCGCGACATCAAGATCAAGATGCCTGATGCCGACGCGTTTTTCCAGTTCGCTCGCAATTCGGTCGGTGCTCTGGCGAAGAATTTTCCGGCGCCGCTGAAATGCGTCGATGCCGTCGCCGCCGCTGTCTCGATGCCTTTCGATGCAGGGCTGCGCTACGAGCGCGAGCTGTTCATCGAGCTCGTGCAGACGCCGGAATCGCGTGCGCTGCGCCATGCGTTTTTCGCCGAGCGTGCGGCGACGAAGATTCCCGGCATCGACCCCGGCACCGTGCCGCGCAGGATCGAACGCGTGGCGGTCATCGGTGCCGGCACCATGGGCGGTGGCATCGCGATGAATTTCCTCAATGCCGGGATTCCGGTGACCATCCTGGAGACGAAGCAGGAGGCGCTCGACAAGGGACTCGCGACCATTGGCAAGAATTACGAGGGTACCGTCAAGAAAGGCAAACTGACTCCGGAAAAGCTGCAGCAGACGCTCGCGCTGCTCACACCTACGCTTGCCTACGATGATATCGCGCAGGCCGACCTGGTCATCGAAGCGGTATTCGAAGACATCGCGGTCAAACAGGCGGTGTTCGAGAAGCTCGATGCAACCATGAAAACAGGCGCCATACTGGCGACGAACACATCGACGCTCGACGTCAACCGCGTCGCGGGGTTCACCCACCGGCCTCAGGACGTTGTCGGTCTGCATTTTTTCAGCCCGGCCAATGTGATGAAGCTGCTCGAAGTCGTGCGCGGCGAGAAGACCGCCCCCGACGTGATGCTGACGGTCATGCAAGTCGCCAAGAAGATTCGGAAGACCGCGGTCGTGTCCGGCGTCTGCGACGGCTTCATCGGCAACCGCATGGTCGAGCAGTACCTGCGCCAGGCGTTTTTTCTGGTCGAGGAGGGCGCGTCGCCGCAGCAAGTCGATCGTGCACTCGAGAAATTCGGCATGGCAATGGGGCCCTTCCGCATGAGCGATCTCGCCGGCAACGACATCGGCTGGGCGATCCGCAAGCGGCGCTACGTCGAGAAACCGCACGTCGTGTACTCGAAAATCGCCGACAAGTTGTGCGAAATGGGACGCTTCGGCCAGAAGACCGGCCTCGGCTGGTATCAATATCCGCCGGGCAAGCGTGATGCCGTGCCCGACCCCGCCGTCGACGCGATGATCGCCGACTATCGCAAGGAGAGCGGGATCGCTCCGCGCAAGATCACCGACGACGAGATCGTCGAGCGCTGCATCTATGCGCTGGTCAACGAGGGCGCGCGCATCGTCGAAGAAGGCATCGCATCGCGGGCGTCCGACATCGACATGGTCTATCTGGCCGGATACGGGTTTCCGGTCTATCGCGGCGGGCCCATGCTCTATGCCGACATGGTCGGGCTCTACAACGTCGTGCGCAGTATCGAACGCTTTGCCACGCAACCGGGCGGCGACGCCGCCTTCTGGCAGCCGGCTGCGTTGTTGGCGCGGCTCGCTGCCGAAGGCAAGACTTTCAACGCCGCCGCCTGACACTGCGACGCACTTTCAAATCGAAAGCCATCCATCATGAACGAAGCCGTAATCGTTTCCACCGCGCGCACCGGTCTTGCCAAGTCCTGGCGCGGCGCGTTCAACATGACCCATGGCGCGACGATGGGTGGACACGCTGTCAAGCATGCCGTCGAGCGCGCGAAGCTCGACCCGGGCGAAGTCGAGGACGTGATCATGGGGTGCGCGTTTCCCGAGGGCGCCACGGGCTCCAACATCGCACGCCAGATAGCTCTCCGGGCGGGATGCCCGGTAACGGTCGCCGGCATGACCGTGAATCGCTTCTGTTCCTCCGGGCTGCAAACCATTGCGTCGGCAGCGCAGCGCATCATCGCGGGCGAAGGTGAAATCTATGTCGCCGGCGGCGTCGAGTCGATTTCCTGCGTGCAGAACGAAGCCAACAAACACATGCTGCGTGAAAGCTGGCTCACCGAGCACAAGCCGCAACTCTACTGGACGATGCTGCAGACCGCGGAGAACGTTTCTACGCGCTACGGCATTCCGCGGGAAAAGCAGGACGCGTACGGCGTGCAGAGCCAGCAACGCGCCGCGGCCGCGGCGGTGGCAGGTAGATTCAACGACGAAATCGTGCCGATCACGGTGACGATGGGTGTCGCGGATGCAGCGTCGTCACGCTTGTTCACTAAGGAAGTGACGATTGCCGCCGATGAAGGCATTCGCGCCGATACCACGCTCGAGGGCGTGGCGAAAATAAAGCCCGCGCTTCCCGGCGGCGTCATTGCCGCCGGCAACGCCAGCCAATTCTCGGACGGAGCCTCGGCGTGCGTGGTGATGGATGCCAACGTCGCATCACGCAAGGGCCTCCAGCCGCTCGGCATCTTTCGCGGTTTCGCGGTGGCCGGATGCGAACCGGACGAGATGGGTATCGGCCCGGCGTTCGCAGTACCGAAGCTGCTGGCGCGTACCGGCATGAAAATCGAGGACATCGGGTTGTGGGAACTGAACGAAGCGTTTGCCGTGCAAGTGATCTATTGCCGCGACAAGCTCGGGATTCCCGATGATCGCTTGAACGTCGATGGCGGTGCGATCGCGGTAGGGCACCCTTACGGCGTATCGGGATCGCGGCTTACCGGGCACGCGCTGATCGAGGGCAAGCGTCGTGGCGCGAAATACGTGGTCGTGACGATGTGTATTGGCGGCGGCATGGGTGCCGCAGGATTGTTCGAAATCGCGTGAATAGCGACTGATCCCGACTCAATCGGGAACGGTACAACCGCCCCTTCGCGGCCGCGCACATCGGGCCTTGCCACTGCCCCGGGGTATCGCGTGGAACGCGTTCAGCGCTTCCTAACGCTGATACAGTCGCAGGTACTGTCGCCCCAACGGCGTCACGGTGACGACGCGGGCGACGCCTTCCTTGGCATAGCCGCCAGCCACCAGCGCATCGACAATCTCATAGGCTTCAAAGCGCAAAGAAATACCTCTTGCGCACCGACTGAGACATTCAAGCTGCTGGTCCGTCAAACGCTGTCTGAACATCCCGAGCGGTTGCGCCAGGGCGACCTTTGGCATCGAGGTCAGTGCCCCACTATGGATCATATCTCGCCTCCCGTGATCAAATTCACTGGTGCCTTGCTACTCGTGCAGCTCGAGCGGGTTGACGAACTACTGCTGCACGTCAATTTACCGTTGTGCGATTGCTGAGCAGTCGGTCGACCTCCGCCTCAGCCTGGAGCCAGTCCGCCAATTCGAAGCCGTCGGCGTATCCGCGTTGTGCATAAATTTGATACGCCGCCTCGCTGATCATCCGATGCCGCAGATGGCGATTCGCGTCATCTTGCATGACTTCTGAAGGCACCGGCTCGGATGCGCGCTCTGCTTCACCCTGGCTAGCATCAGCCGGCAGAGTGCCCACATCAGCAGGGGGCAACTTCGATGGCCGAGTGTCCTGGGTTGCTTTGCTCGACGCTTGACGTGCCATGAACTTCTCCTTACTTAGCGATGGACGAAAATCGGGTGGAACTACAACGGCGGTCCAATGAGTGCCCTGACGGCCCCGATCGTGACGTCGAGTTCATCACCCACTCGCCGCAGATGGACCGCCAATATCGCCGGAAAATCCGAATCATCGCGAAGACAGTCGCTTAGGTCCCAGCGCATGGCCACGAGTTCATCGAGCAGACTGCAGAGCCGACCCCGTCCGAACGCACCGTCCCCGGTCGGCTCGACCGCTGAACGATTCAATTCCATGCCACCTCCCGGACGCGACACCGCGCCACGACCTAGATCGATATGTGGGCTACAGGCAGTAGATTAGCCGACGTCGCGATAGTTCCGATATCGCTGAAAGCGACGAATGCCGATTACCAGGAAGCAGGTAATGCCGCGGCCCCTCGGCGGCGCTGCGAATGATGTTCCCGGGCTCTTTGACTGTGATGTTCTCATCTACCCCGGCCACGGTCCATGTCGCCCTGTACACCAACCGGATGTCAGGCGCCACGCCGGGAGCGGCGTCGGCGGAAAAATACCGGAAACCAGGTAATTTTCAATTCGCGCAGGGAATGCGTGCGACGCCTTGGCATGCGCCTCAAGGCGAGGTCAGCCCTTCGCGAATTGCGAATCTGGTCAGCTCTGCCACCGTGTGGAGGTCGAGCTTGCGCATGATATTGCGGCGGTGGGCTTCGACCGTGGCGACGGATATGAACAGCCGTGCGGCGATGGCTGGCGAGCGATGGCCCTCGGCGACCAGTTGCAGCACCTCGCGCTCGCGCCGGCCCAGCTGTCGCGGTCCCTTCGTACCATCGCGCACGTCCCTCACGCCGTCGACCACGGTACTTGCGAGTTCGGCGGAAAGGTAGCAGCCGCCAGCGGCCACCGTCCGGATCGCCTGCACCAATTCGCGTCCCGCCGCGCTCTTGGTCAAATACCCGGCGGCGCCGCCGCTCAGCATTTCGAGCACGTAGCGCTTGTCGGTGTGAGCGGACAAGGCGAGAATTTTCACCTGCGGATGACGGACGTGGATGCGTGCGGCGGCCTCGATGCCGTTCAATTCGGGCATGGCAACGTCCAGCACGACCACATCGGGTTTCGTCTTGCGCACCATCTTGAGCGCGGCTCTGCCGTCGGTGGCTTCGCCGACGATAGCGATGCCGGGCTCCCGCTCCAGCGCCACCCGTAAGGCCTCGCGCACCAGCCGATGATCGTCGGCCAAGACGACGCGGATCGTCATCGCGACACCGCGTCGAGTGCTCCGGGCTTCTTCAGGGGCACCGTGAGTGTGGCAATCGTGCCATCGCCGGGTATGGCATCGATGGCGAGCGCGCCATTGACGAAGCCGATCCGCTCGCGCACGCTGACGAGACCGAAACGGCCGCCTGTCTCGCGGCCGCGCGAGCAGTGCCGGATCGAACCCGACGCCGGCATCGCTGACGGATATGGCGAGGTTGTCGCCATCGCGGAAAATCGACACCTCCGCGGCGATCGACCTTGGCGTGCTTGGCGACGTTTGCGAGGAGCTCGCGAACGCACCGGAACAGCACCGAGCGCACTGTCTCGTCGAGGGGCGCGCGCGGGATGTTGCCCGATTCGCTGATATTCACGGTCAGGCCATAGGTACGCTGCATATCCTCGGCCAGCCATTCCAGCGCGGGAGTCAGCCCGAGATCGAAAAGCAATGGCGGGCTGATCCGGAACATGAGCGACCGCGCGGCACGGTCGGCCCGCTCCACCAGTTCGGTCACGTCACGCAGCGGCCGTTCGTGCGCAGCGATATCACCCCCCCCGGGGAGTGCCGTCAGCCGCAGGCTCGCGGCGGCGAGCGGTTGACAAAGCTCGTCATGCAGGTCCGTCGCGATCGCACGGCGTTCGCGCTCCTCGGTGATCGCGAGTTTGAACAGCTCGACCCGCAGTGCGCGGACCCGCGCCTCGACCTGGCCCTCGAGCGACTCGGCGACCGCGGAGCGCGCCTCGATCGCCGCGTTGCTCTTGCGTCGGATTTCGGTGATGTCGGTGAAGGTGATGATGACCCCATTGACGGTGTGATCGGGCGCACGGAATGGCAAGGTGCGGCGGACGTACCACCGTTGCGCGTCCGAGTGAACCTCGGACTCCACGCGTATCTGCCTGTCGACCGCCTTTCGCGCGTCGTCGATAAGCTGGCGATCAGACAGCTTCGGAGCAAACGCAGTGACCGGGCGGCCCACGTCGGAGGCGACAAGCTCGAACAGCGTTCGCGCGGCCGGCGAAAACCACTTGATACGCAATTCGCGGTCCAGGCACAAGGTTGCGATCTCGTTGCTCTCGAGGAGGTTCCGCAGGTCGCTATTGGCGGCCTCGAGTTCGCCGATCTTGTCCTGCAACTGCTGGTTGACTGTGTTCAGCTCCTCGTTGAGCGACTGCAGTTCTTCCTTCGAGCTTTCCAACTCCTCGTTGGCGGATTGCAGCTCCTCGTTGACCGAGACTGTCTCTTCGTTCGCCGTCGCCAGTTCCTCCACTGTGACTTGCTGCCGTTCGATCGTGGTGTTCAGGTCCTCCTTGGTCGCCCACAGCTCTTCCTGGAGGCGCTTCACGAGACGGGCGGCGCCAGTGCGGGCGTCAAGCAGCACCGGGGCCGATTCCTGCGCATCCTCGAACACGACCAGAAGCAGGTCCTGCGTATCGCTGGTGCGCCCGACAGGCGCGACTGTGATTCTAACCGGCACGAACGCGTTACCGCGGCGCACCTGCGCATCGCTGACGACTACGGTGGATTGAGCCTTTTGGGCGTCACGGATCGCCTTCCGCAGGCGCGACCGGAGCCCCTCGCGCGCCAGCGACAGCAAGTTTCGCGTCGGTCCTCCTTTGGGTTGGGCCAGGAAGCGATCCGTTGGTCCACAGAAATAGAGCGCTTCGAACTCGCGGTTCGTCAACACCGCGCCCGGCGCGAAACGGTCGACGATCAGCCGCTGAACGAGGGCCGCCGTATCGGCCGCCCCGGATGCCGGTGGCTGCGCGGGACCACCCGTCGCGACCGTCGGTCGTCCGCCGGCCTGCGCCGGTAACTCTATCGGCTCGCGCCGCGTCGCGCCTATGCGTCGGAAGATGCGCCACTTCTTGGAGATCGGCTCGAACAGATCATCGCGCTGCCCTACTGTTTCCGCCGGGCCGAGAAAGAGATAGCCACCGGGGCGAAGCGCGAAATGAAGCAGAAGAACGACCTTTTTCTGGACCTCCGGCTCGAGATAGATGAGCACATTACGACAGGTCACGACGTCCATTTTCGTGTATGGCGGGTCGCCGAGCAGGTTGTGCGTGCCGAAGACGACCGACTCGCGCAATTCCTTTCGTACCTGGTAGTGATGATCGTCCGCAATTTCCACGAAGAATCGGCGCAGCCGCTCGGCGGATAGCTGGGCGGCAACCCCCTGGGGATAAGTCCCGAGGCGGGCGATCGCGAGCGCGTCGTCATTGGTGTCGGTCGCGAATACCTGGAGCGGGCACTGCTTGCCAGCCAGCTCGAGTCGTTGCATGAGCAGCATCGCGAGTGAGTAGGCTTCCTCGCCCGTGGCCGCACCGGCAACCCACGCCCGGATTGGTTCGCCTGCCGCCTTGGATTCGCCGAGTGGCGCCAGGGCCTCCGCGTCCAGCGCCTCCCAAGCCGCAGGGTCGCGAAAAAATTCGGTGACGCCGACCAAAAGGTCCTTGAAGAGCGCATCGGCCTCCAGCGGCTCGGCCGCGAGCACACCGGCGTAATCGTCCGCCGTCTTGATTCCCCTGAGCCCCATCCGGCGCAGAATGCGTCGCTGCACCATCGCGCGCTTGTAGCCGGCGAAATTGAATCGATGGCCGGAATGGAGCGCCCGCATGATCCGGTCCAATGCGGCAGCCTCGCTACCTTGTGGCCCGGTAAACAGCGGCTTGCCCGCCGCGTAGGGATGGCGGGCATAATCGATGAGAACCTTTGGCATTGCCGCGACCGGCAGGACCGCACTCACCAAACCGGTATCGATGGCGCTTCGCGGCATGCCATCGAACTGTGCGGTCTCCGGCTGCTGCACGATTACCAAGCCCCCTTCCTGCACGATCGACCTGAAACCGACCGCTCCATCGGCTCCGGTTCCGGACAGGATGATGCCGATCGCCTTCTCATGCTGGTCTTCGCCAAGCGTGCGGAAGAAGTGGTCGATCGGAAGACGCCGATCCCGGCGCTCATCGGGCGCCGCGAGGTGGAGCGTGCCGCGGCGGATCAGGACGTACTTGTCGGGCGGATTGGTGTACACGTGGTTGGGTTTGACGCGGGCTCCATCTTCTGCCTCCGTCACGGGCATCGATGTGCATTTGCCCAACAGATCCGAGGCGAGGCTCCGGCGGCGCGGATCGAGGTGCTGGATGACAATGAAAGCTATGCCGCTGTCCGGGGGCATCAATCGCAAAAGCTCGCGGATCGCATCGAAGCCACCGGCCGACGCCCCTATGCCGACGATGCACGGCCCCACCATTTGCTTGCGCGGCTCGGTCGGCGTCGACGGCAGCCGCGCGACACCTGTACGTTGCGCAGCGCGCGCGGTCGCGACTCGCCGTGGGGTAGCTTCCTTGCCTCTCCGGGACGTCATCCTTAGCGACCTGGACACGAACACGCACCCGCACAACCAACGGCTGATACTGTAGCCCCGTAGCGGGTGTCCGTCCAGGCGGAGTCTCACATCTGTATTCGGGCCACAAATCGCGGGGCCGGTGTGAATAATCGCGTTGTAGCTGACACCGGCTGGCGCTATATTTGTTGCGGCTGCGTTCGCGTGGCGTTCGAAGTATTACTGGTGGGCGCAACAAAATGTCGGAATACACGAGACCCATATCGCATCCTCAAGACCGCGGCGGGGCACGTTTGCCGTTTCATGAATCGTTCAGTTGGGGCGCGGCGATCGGTGCGAGCATCATCGCCGCGTTTGTCTTCGCGGTGCTCGACATCGGACTTGGCTGGGCGTTGCAAGGGATTTCGCCCTGGACTCCGCTGCGCATGATGGGAGCAATCGTGATGGGACCTGCGGCGCTTTCGCCGCCAAACACGTTCGACGCGCAGGTCGTGGCAGTCGCGATCTGCCTTCACATCATGCTTTCAATCGCCTACGGTACGTTCCTGGCGTTAGTGATGCCTGCGAGCACCACGTTTGGAGTCCTGGTCGGCGGTTTCTACGGGCTCGCGCTCTACTACATCAACTTCTACGGCTTCAATGCCTTCTCGCCCTGGTTCGTGGACCATCGCGACTGGTTAAGCGTCGTGTCCCATTGCGTGTTCGGTGCCGTGCTTGCCTATTCCTACGTCGTGATCAACCGCCGTGGATCCGCTCGGTCGGTCGAAGAATCGCCGCAGGCGCTGCACCAGTGAGTTTCGGCGGACGTTCGGTGCCGATCTCGAACGCCATGACGTAGCCGCGCCTGACCATCCTGGGTCGGTCAGGACGGCGCGCCTCGGAAGATCAGGGTCTGTGCTGGCTAGTACCGACAACGGGCGCCGTCGCGCCTGCGCTGTCGCCCGCGTCGGGGCAGCTTCCGTCAGGGGCTTTGACTCGCTTTGCGATCATGATCGCATCTGCGCCTTTTGGCCGCGCCTGTCGCTGCGCGACGAGCGCCGCTCCACATAGCGCGTCCGTATCGTCGGGGCTTATCGCCAACGCTTTCGCGAACGCGGTTGCGGCATCAGGCAAGCGGTCCACATCCAGGTTGAGGCGGCCGAGATTGCGCCAAAGGAGCGGGTCACGCGGCGACAGCTGCACGGCTCTGTTGGCGGCATCGAGGGCGTCGCCGAATTGCTCCAGTCTGGCGTAGCCGAAGCTGAGTTCGCTCCATGCGGTTGCATTTTCCGGTTCGCGTCGCGTCCACTCCGTTGCGTTGAGGACGAGCACTTGCCATTTGCCCGCGCTCTTCAGTTGCTGCACCGTCGCTGCGAGCGTCAACGGCGCACTGCCGAGATTCGTGCCACCTGTCGCATTCTTGTCGATGCGTAGCCCACTGACGGGTGGCGCAGTCTGCTTGCTTGGATTCGGCGCGCCGGGCGCGGCAGGGTGCCGCACCGATCCGCTCTCCGGTGGTGACACCATGATGTATACGCCAACCACGGTCGACGCGAAAACCGCCACCGCCGCTGCCAGATGCCAGAGTCTCGGTTTCGTGCTGCGCGGACGGTCGCCAACGAACTTGGTCGAAACAATTTCCTGGTGCGGGTCGGAATCGATCGTCCGGCCGTTCGCGCCCCGCATCGAGCTGGCGCCCCGCGCCTGAATTTCCGAGGGATGATCCTGGTTGTGCTGCAACTGCAGTGCAGTTGCGCGGCTGCGCAGATAGGTGGCTACGACCAACGATAGATCGCCGCCGCATTGATCGCCGGCCCGGCGCCAGAGAGCCTGGTCGACATGACCCTTTTCGTACTCCGCGGCCGCCTTGGCGAGGAATTCATCTGTGGTCGTGAGGCGCAGGTCACGGTGACGTTTCCCGTCAGTGCCGCCTGCGTCGCCAGGCGTGCGAGCCATGCCACCGCCTGACGTGGAGACGTCGACAGGCTCAAGCGTCAGCGGTTTATGGCGAGACGGTTTGCGATCCATGCGCTGCATGACGCAAGCGCCGTGCCATTTGACTTGCAGCGAACGAGTCGTCGCCTACAGGCGCGCGGCAGGAATCGGCAGCGCGTCGTGTGCCGGCTCTGTAGGCGCGAATTCATTCGTGCGCGGTGGCGGTTCAGCCGATGGTCCGAATGAATTCGGACCCACGGGATCACGGCATCTTAGTGGAGTATCTTCGCGCTGCGCCTCAACACGGTGGGGTCGAGATCGTATCAATGCGCGCGATCGCAAGCGGCACCCGGATCAACCGCCCAGGTACGCTCCGCCGTTGACGTGCAGTGTTTGCCCGGTGATGTAGCGTCCGCCGGGGCCGGCCAGCCACACGACCGCACTGGCAATTTCGTCGGGGCGGCCTCGCCGTCCGAGCAGGGTCTGGTGGATGGCGTGATGCGCGGGCGTTCCTGTCGTGCTGTCGCTCTTGCGCACCGTACCGATCAAGCCGGGCGAGACGCAATTGACGGTGATTCGGAACTCGGCAAGCTCGTGCGCCAGCGCGCGAGTGAGGCCGCCCAGCGCTGCCTTGGCCGTCACCACGTGCGCGCGCTTCGAGGCGCCCGTGTGCGCGGTCATCCCGCCGATATTGATCACCGAACCGGCATCGCTATCGCGCAACAACGGCAACGCCGCCTGGGTGCAATGGAAAGCGCCGTCGACACACACTGCCTGGGCGGCACGCCAATCGGCGAAGGGCAGGCTGGCGAATGCCGCCTCGTGCCGTACAGCGGCATTATTGACCACGATGTCCAGCCGCCCGAAACGCTCTGCTATCGCTGAAATCATCGCGTCCACGTCGGCGCGCTGCGTGACATCGGCTGCAACGAGCAAGGCTTCGCCGCCGCGCGCGACGATCTCGTCGACCACAGCTTGCCCTTCGTCGCGGTGCACGCGCACGTTGACGACTACCTTCGCGCCTGCATCGGCGAGCGCCATCGCAATCGCGCGTCCGATGTTGCGCCCCGCGCCGGTGACGAGGGCGGCCTTGCCTTTGAGTGGTTTGGTGTCCATGGCTCCAGTCAGCCGCGTAACGCGGTAAGGTCGACCCTCGGCGCGGTCCGCAGCGCGCGCAGCGTGGCGAGAGCGCTTCGCGCGCGATCCGCGTCCCAACCGCCGTAAACACAGTTGGCGACGAACTTTGCTTCGAGTGCCTCAGACGACATCGGTGCATCGCGCCCGCCGCGAAAATATTCCTGGCTCGCCTCGCGCACTTCACCGGACTTGAGCGTGACCCGCACGTGGCCGGTGAACTGGCGCGGGTACGGATTGTCCGGATCGACGATATAGCGCACCTTGGCCGCCAGTGAGCGCACCGCGGGGTCGTGCACCACCTCTTCTTCGTAATCGACGAGCCCGGCGTCGCCGCGCAGCATGCCGACGGCGATGGCGTAGGGAATGCTGAACTTGGCGGCGTAACCGTTCGGCGGGTGCTGCTTCGCCGCGAGCGGCTCCCACAGTCGGTGCACGATCCCTTCAGCCGTCTTGCACTCGATCGACACCACGTCGCCGGGTTGCACGCCGTCGGCGACGAGCTTGCGTGCGCAATCGATGTAGGGATGCGCCATGGTCCCGCAGGCGTAGGCCTTGAATGCGATGTCGGCGCAGAGCCAGTGGCGGCCGGCACCATCGAGCATCGCAGTGAAATCGCAGCCATCGCTGTTGGCGAAGGCGTGAAAGAAGCCGTGCTCACCGTCGAACAGCGTGCGAGGTCCGGTGAAGCCTGCCTGCGCCATGCGTGCGGCGCGATAGCCTGCCTGCGCGGACCAGCCCGCATGCATGCGCTTGGTCCAGGCGCCCTCGGCGAGGTACTCGATGATGCCTGAAGCCATGCTGCCCGCGATACCCACCGCATTGACCCACCGCTCGCTATCGAGCCCCAGCGCTGAACTTACACCCGCCGCCGCGCCCAGCGCCCCGAATACGGCAGTGGGATGAAAGCCTGCCTTGTGCACGCGTTTGGGTGCGACGAGGCACAGCCGGCACATGACTTCGCAACCCATGGCGATCCCGCGCGCGACCGCGCTACCGGCGAGGCCGTGTTGCTCGCCCGCGGCGAGCATGGCCGGGATGATCACAGCGCCCGCGTGCACCGGGCCGCCCTCGAAGGTGTCGTCGAAATCCTCGCCGTGCGCGGCGGTACCGTTGCACAGTGCGGCCGTGGCAACGTTGAAGCTGCCGGCGTGGCCGATCAGGGTGCAGGCCCCGGGCTCCGCGGTCGCGCGCAGGGCGGCCTGAAGATAGCCGCTGTTGCGCGCCGCCACGCACAGTCCGGCAACGTCTATCAGCACTGCATCGCATGTCGACGTCACGCCGGTGGGAAGAGTCGGTGGCATGCCGGAGAAGGCCGCTGCGAGCCGCTGCGAGACGGAGACTTCCGGGAGAGTCACTGTTCTTTTGCTCTATTCGGCTTCGATCTTGCTGGCACGCGCGACGGCCGTCCAGTGCGCGATCTCGTCGGCGATGTACTTGCCGAACTGCGCGGGCGTCATCGGCATCACGGTCAGCGCTTCGCCGGCGAAAGCGTCGCGCAGGTCGGGCGATGCCAGCACCTTGTTGATTTCCTCGTTGAGCTTCCGGGTGATCGGTTCGGGTAATTTCGCAGGTCCGACGATGCCGTACCAGGTGAGGCCATCGAAACCTTCGTAACCGGACTCCTTGAACGTCGGCACATTGGGCAATAGCGGGTTGCGCTTGTCGCCGGTCACCGCGAGTGGCTTGAATGCGCCCGAGCGCACGTGCGGCAGCGCGGCAGCGAGCCCTGGAAATATCACCTGGATCTGTCCGCCCATGGCATCGGTGAATGCCTGGCCAATGCTGCGGTAGGGCACCGCAAGAATCGGCGTGCCGGACGCGTGCTTGAATTGCTCCATCACCAGGTGGTTGAGCGTGCCGACGCCTGAAGTACCATAATTGACCTTGCCCGGATTGGCCTTGGCGTAGGCGACGAATTCCTGCAGCGTGTTAACCGGGACCGCGCGTGCCACCACCAGCAGATTGGGCGTGCCGCCGAGCATGGCGATCGGCGTGAAATCCTTGACGGCGTCGTAACCGAGATTGTGTTTCACTGCGGGGTTGGTGGCGTGCGTGGCCACGTAGCCGATCATCAGCGTGTAGCCGTCCGGCTGCGCGCGGGCGGTCATTTGCGTGGCGATCGCCCCTCCTGCGCCTGCCTGGTTCTCGATCACGAAGGGCTGGCCCATGGCAACGCGCAGCCGGTCGGCGACGAGACGCGCCACGAGATCGACACCGCCGCCCGGCGCCTGCGGTGCGATGATCTTCACCGGCCGGTTCGGGTAGGTGCCCTGCGCGACGGCTGGCGCCCCGGTCGCGAGGATCGCCATCATCGAGAGCAGCGCTAGCGTCATGCTCCGAGCGGTCATTGGATCACGCGATTGGCGCGAGCCATCATCGACGCTGGAATAGTGATGCCGAGCGCTCGCGCGGTGTCGGCGTTGATGACGAGCTCGATCATGGTTGGCTGCTCGATCGGCATATCGCCGGGATTGGCGCCTTTCAAGATCTTGTCCACATAAATAGCCGCCTGACGGAACATCTTCGGATAGGACGGCGCGTAGGACACCAGGCCGCCGGCCTCCGCGTATTCGGCGGCGCCGTACATTGTAGGCATCTTATATTTGGAGGCCAGATCGACCAGGGTCCTGCGCTCCGCGAAGATGAACGGGCTGTTAACGACGATAAGAGCGTCAAACCGATCCTTCGCCATCGCCGAAAACGCGTCCGCCAAGTCATCCGCGCTCCTGATGCCAAAACTCTGAAACGCTGTCTTCGACTTCGCCGCAGAAACTTCAAGGTCTCTCACCGAAGCCATCGAGGGCGCGTTGTCTGCGTGCCAAAGTACGGCCAGTCGAGAACTTTTCGGCACGATCTCTCGCAAAAGCTCGAACCGCTTCGCCATGAGGTCTGAATTGATGGATGCCAACCCTGTAACATTGCCTCCGGGTCGCGCGAGATTCTTCGCCAGCCCTAGACTTACCTGGTCCGTGCCGCTCGCCATGACAATGGGAATCTTGCGCGTGGCACGCTCGGCGGCAACGGCGGCAGCGGCGCCGCCAGTGACAATCACGGCGACCTTGAGCTCGACCAACTCTTTCGCCAACCCGGCGAGCGCATCAAGATTTCCTTTCGCGAAACGCTGTTCGAAACGTACATTGCGACCTTCGACATACCCGAGTTCGCGTAGCTGCTGCCGAAACGCATCCCACCATTCCAACCGCTCACCGGCGTCGAGCAGCCCGATGACGACCTCTTTCGCGCGGGATTGCGCGCCGGAGCGGGGGCTCTCGAGAACGGCAAACGTGATCGCAATCAACGCGCCAATCGCCCGCCTTCGTTTCATTGCATCACGCCCTTGATGACGGCGTCGATCGGCGTGACGGCGCGTCCATCAGTGGTGTCCGGCTGGCCGCGCCATGGTCAGCGGGCGAAACCCTGACCACCGTTGACGCCGATGATCTGGGCCGTTACCCAGCTCGCCAGCGGCGAAGCGAGGAAGAGCACTACGTTAGCGACTTCCTCGGGATGGCCCAGGCGCTTCGCGGGCATCGATGCAAGGATGCTGTTGTAGAGCGCCGGTTCATCGTGTTTGCGCCGATCCCAGAATCCGCCTGAGAACTCGATCGATCCTGGTGCGACGCAATTGACACGGATGCCCTTCATCGCCAGCGCGGCGGCCTGGGTTCGCGTGTAGTGGATCACTGCGGCCTTCGCCGCGCCGTAGGCAGGTGTGCGTACCGAAGGGTTGAGACCGGAACCGGAGGCAATGTTGATGATCGCGGGGTCACGCCCCGCCGCGAGGAAGGGCAGTGCTTCGCGCGATGCGCGTACCGCCGCGAGCAGGTCGACCGACAAGCTTGCCTCCCAACTCGATTCGTCATCGGCAAGCCCGTAGCCAGTCGCATTGTTGACGAGAACATCGATGCCACTCAGCGCGGCTGCCGCCTGCGGAATGTAGTGTGCGATCGCGGCCACGCTCGCGAGGTCGCAGGTCTCCGCGTGTGCGATGCCACCGAAAGCAGCGATTTCGGTCCGCGCGGATTCGAGTGCTTGAGCGCCGCGTGCACAAATCGAAACATGCGCTCCACTCACCGCGAAGGCCAACGCGATCGAGCGTCCGATCCCGCGGCTGCCGCCGGCGACCACGACCCGTTTTCCCCGGACCTCGAGATCCATGATCGCTCCCTGGGCGCGGCTAGCCCATGTTAAACACGTTCAGCTTGTTGAGATCCAGCGTCACATAACCGATCACGAGAGGGCCTCTGCAGGTTGTTGAAGTCCCGCATTCTAGCCTGCTATGTCCGACGTCTGCCGGATCGGTCATAGCCCCACGCGTTACCCCAGTGCCTTGCTCTCGTCAATGCAGAGCAGGCGTACGCGGCCCTGAGCGACGAGTTGGTCTTTATCGTCGCGAATCCATGCCTCCCAGACCTGGCTCGAACGACCCCGGGTGACCGGGCGCGCGACAGCATGCAGTTTTCCCGCGCGCACGGCACGAATGAACGTGGTGCTGTTTTCCAGGCCGACCACGCGTTGCCCGCGCGGCGCCGCGACCAGCGCCGCACCCACTGAGGCCAAGGTCTCTACCACGCCGCAATGCACACCTCCGTGTACGATCCCATATGGCTGACGGTGCTTCTCGCCGACTTCCCACTCGCAGGAGACTTCATCCGCCGAGGCGGCAAGGAAGACGATCCCCATTTCCTTCACCCAGCCGGTAACGCTATTCAGTTTGTCCGCATGCGGTTCAGGCATTATTTCTCTCACGTATAGGATGGAAAACGCAGCCAGATCGCGCTGACTGGCGGTTTGTGGCGGCCTCGTAACTAAATTGTCGAATCACCTCGTTCTGATCACCCGCGTGAACGGATCGAAAGGCTCTGCGTGGCCCTGCCAACGAGACCATGCGTGTCGTAGAGCATCGATTCGGCGAGGCCGCAGCCGTTGGGCCCGAGCAAGGTCCGGGCATCGATACAGATCCATTCTCCCACGGGTCGGCGCAGCAGATTGATGGTCAGGTCCAGATTGACGAAACTGAAACGGGCGAAATCAAGAATTGCACTGATGCCGTTGCCGGAGTCGGCAGCGACTGCCACGCGCTGGTATTCGCTGGGTTCCTCACCCTCCACCAGGGGGTGGCGCAGCCGAAACCAGACTGCGCAGGGACCCTTGAAGAAGAGCCCGCGTGCGATGCGAGTATCCACGAGGTCGGCGTAGCCGACATGCTTGCCAGAAAACGGGAAGACGGCTGGCGGCGAATCGTCCGGCCCTCGTGGTGCTGGAGGTAGCGGATGGCCCGGTATGGCATCGGGCAGCTTCACGTCGTTCTCACGTTGCATGAGTGCCGTAACGCGCGCGACTTCCTTGTCGCCTGCCATCAGCCGCGCGGAGAAATGGCCCGCGTTTCTGCCCGCGTAGTCGACGGCAACGTGCACCGCGAGATCTCCGATCGGCACGGGGCGCAGCAGGTTGGCGGTCAGGCGCGATAAATGGCCCAGCCGATGCCCAATTGCTGCTTTCTCGATGGCCCGGCATACCAACGCAATCGGCGGGCCGGCGTGCTGATGATCAGGGTGCCACGGACCACGAGTCAGTGAGCTGGATCGATACGAATCTTCATCCAGCGCTACATAGGCGCCGGTCGGAATCGCTCGAGTGAACCTGGTATTCATGGCTCTCGTTGCCCGCAGGCGCGCAGCGTCAGGTTCGGGCGAGGGCAGAACGCGCCGACAATCATACTGCCCCGCGCGCTTGAATGGTCAGCGCCGCGGCAGGTCGAGCGACTGCGTGGCACACGCCTTTGATTCCGGACGGGCGATCGAAGGTAGGGTGACTGGATCGTCGCCCGGCTGCTCAGGTCCTCAGGTTTTCGTTGAGGAAGGCAATGGTCCGCGACCAGGCGAGCTTGGCTGCGGCTTCGTCGTAGCGCGGCGTGGTGTCGTTGTTGAATCCGTGGTTCGTGTTCGGGTAGATGAACGCCTGGTACTTCACGCCATTCGCCTTGAGCGCCGCCTCGTACGCGGGCCAGCCGGCGTTGATGCGTTCATCTAGACCGGCATAATGGAGCATGAGCGGAGCCTTGATCTTGGCGACATCGGCGGCGCCGGGCTGGCCGCCGTAGAAGGGAACCGCCGCCGCGAGATCCGGCAGCCGCACGGCGAACATGTTGACCGTCGTGCCGCCGAAGCAGAAGCCCACGGCGCCCACTTTGCCCGTGCATTCGGGGCGCGACTTCAGTACGGCGTACGCGGCGACGAGGTCTTCGGTGCGCTTGGCCGCATCGAGCTGGCCGAATAGCTGCACGGCTTTTTCTTCGTCACCGGGATAGCCACCGAGCGGCGTGAGCGCATCCGGCGCAAAGGCCAGGAAATTCGCGACCGCCAACCGGCGCGTAATGTCCTCGATGTGCGGGTTGAGTCCGCGATTCTCGTGGATCACGACGACGCCGGGCAATTTGCCGGCGGGGGTTGCCGGGCGCGCGAAATATCCGCGCATCGTTCCCGAACCTTGCGGCGACGGGTAAGTCAGATATTCGGTCTTGATGCGGGCATCGTCCTTGAGGATCTGCTGACCGAGGGCGAAGTTCGGTCGGAGGCTTTCCAACATGGCAGCGGCGGTGAAACCGCCCACCGCGTACTTGCTGGCACGATCCAGAAAATCGCGGCGGTTGAGCCATCCATGAACATATCCATCGAACAGCTTCAGAACTTCCGGAGGAAAATCGGTAGCCTTCATCCGTTCCATCGAGTCTCTCCTTGATGTGCCCGTCACAATTCTAGCGCGTCTGCATGGTTGCGCGAAACCGAAAGGACCCGGAACGATAATCGGACGCGCAACCGCGTATCATCGCCGGTGAAACCGGCATTGCGCCGCGCAACAGGCGCGGCATGCTGCTCCCCCGCAAAGCGACGCCCATTCAGCGCCAGGTGGCCACGCGATTTGCTGATGCCGGCAATGTTCGCATCCGGAGGTAGCTCATGCTGGTGGTCTGGGGAAGAAACAATTCGGTCAATGTCCAGAAGGTGCTCTGGTGCTGCGAGGAAATGGCGCTCGGATACGAACGCATCGACGCCGGTCGCTCGTTCGGCGTGGTGAACACGCCCGAATACCGCCGCCTCAACCCCAATGGCCTCGTGCCGACGATCCAGGACGATGGCTTCGTACTCTGGGAATCGAACACCATCGTCCGCTATCTTGCTGCCGCTCATGCGGGTGGCACGCTCTGGCCTGAGGACCCGAAGACTCGAGCGGAGGCCGACCGCTGGATGGACTGGATGGTGACCACGTTCTGGCCTGCGATCCACGCGCTGTTTCTGGGCATGATCCGTACCGAGCCGGACAAGCGTGATCCGCGGTCGGAGGAGCAATCGCGTCTGCGGACGGCGGAAGTGCTGCGCATCGTCGACGCACACCTGAACACGCGGGAATATCTTGCGGGAAACACGTTCACGATGGGTGATATTCCGCTCGGTTGCGGAATCTGGCGATGGATGGCACTCGCGATCGAGCGCCCCGCGTTGCCGAACTTGCAGCGGTGGTTCGACTCCCTGGCGCGACGACCCGCCTTCAAGAAGGTTGTCATGCTGCCGCTGAGTTGAGTCCGAGGTCCTGCACCATCATGGCTACGATCAGCACAACGGCGGTCGCGGACTGGCTGATCGACGGCGCGCGCTCGGCCGAGAAGTCGCAGGATGTGATGGCGGCATTGTGTGATCGCCTCGTCGGTTGTGGAATTCCTCTGTGGCGGGCTGCCGTGTTCGTACGCACGCTGCATCCGCAGGTGACGGGTCGCCGGTTCCTGTGGCGGAAGGATCAGGGCGTCGAGGTGTCGGAATTGCTGTTCGAACGGCTGCAGACTCCAGAGTTCCAGGACAGCCCCGTCGCGCGCGTCTACGCGTGCGGCACCGCGATTCGCCGGCGATTCGTCGGCGATCGCGACGATGCCGATTTTACGGTCCTTCGCGATCTTCGCGCCGAGGGAGTATCGGACTACCTGGCTTCGCCGTTGAGGTTCACCGACGGCACGATTCACGTCGCAACCTGGGCGACGCGACATCCCGATGGGTTTGCCGACGAGCACGTTGCCGGAATCGAAGCGATCGTGACCCCGCTGACCCGGGTCGCCGAAATCCGGGCCCTGACACGAACGGCGAATACACTTCTCGATACGTACGTCGGCAGGCATGCCGGGGGAAGGATCCTCTCTGGGAAAATTCAGCGTGGCGACACCGAGACCATTCACGCAGCCATCTGGCTATCCGATATGCGAGGCTTCACGGCGCTTGCGGACCGGCTGCCGCCACAGGCGCTGACCGATCTGCTCAACCGCTACTTCGATTGTCAGGTTCCCGCCATCGTCGATCGCGGGGGCGAGGTCCTCAAGTTCATTGGGGATGGCCTGCTCGCGATCTTTCCCGTCGCAGCGGACAGGACGGATACCCGGAATGTTTGCAGTAACGCGCTGGCCGCTGCCATCGATGCGCGAGCGAACATTGCCGGCTTGGGTACTCCCATGGGCATCGAGGGCGTTGACGAGGTGCGCTTCGGGCTGGCGCTTCATCTCGGCGATGTGCTGTACGGCAATATTGGAGGCGGAAACCGCCTGGATTTCACCTGCATCGGCCCGGCGGTGAATTTCGCGGCTCGTCTCGAAAAACTGGCGGGCAAGCTCGGCGAGTCCGTGCTCGCCTCCGCAGCGTTCGCGTGCCACTGCGACACTCCGATGCGATCGATCGGCGACTTCTCGCTTCCCGGCTCCAGCAACGCACAGACAATCTATAGCCTGCTCGGAGCGGGTCCCGAATGAGTCCGCTCTTCGCGATTTGCGTTGAGCATTCCTGAGATATTCGCGCAATCCGTGCCTCGTACCGCGTTCGTTCTTGTGACGCCGGCGTGCCGAGCCGATAGAATGCCGCACTACATTTTAGCTTCCTACAGGAGTCTGCGTGGAAATTACAGGAAAGGTTGCAGTGATCACCGGTGCGGCCAGCGGCATCGGGCGAGCGGTTGCGGATACGTTGGCACGCCGCGATGTGCGCGCCATGGCGCTGGTGGACGTGGGCGAGGCGATCGAGGGAGTCGCTGCCGATGTCAATGCGCTAGCCGGCAGGCAGGTCGCCTTTCCGTACCGGGGCGATACGACCAATGATGCATTCCGTACGAACGTTTTCGACGCGATCAGCGCCCAGTTCGACACTGTTACCATGTGTGTGCCCGCCGCCGGCATCACGCGCGACGATCTCGCCGTGCGGATCGACAAGATCACGGGCAAGGCGCGGATCTATCCCGTAGAGCGCTTCAAGCAGGTTGTCGATGTGAACCTCGTCGCACCTGTCTACTGGGCGCTCGAGATGATCGCGCGCATCGCCGAAAACCGTGCGGCGCGCGGCCTCGGGCGGTGGCTGCCGGCCGAGGGCATGCAAGGGGCCATCGTCTTCATCGGCTCCGTCTCCTCGCAGGGCAACCGCGGCCAGATTTCCTACGCCAGCACCAAGGCGGGTCTCGAGGGAGCAGCCGCGACGATCATGAAGGAGGCCATTTATCACGGCGTCCGGTGCGGCCTCATCCATCCAGGATTCACCGATACGCCGATGGTGCGCACGATGGGCGATGATTACATCAACAAGCACATCTTGCCGTTCACGCAGTTGGGGCGGCTGATACGTTCCGACGAGATCGCCGATGCGATCTGCTTCATGCTCGTCAACTCGGCCGTGAGCGGGGAATTGTGGGCAGACGCCGGCTGGCATCCGCCCGCGTAGCGCGCCAGGCGCCTATTGGGGTCGACGCAAGTCAATGACACGGTAGTGGTCGCCTCGGCGGAGGCCGGGGCCCAAGTAATCGCCGAAATTGGATCCCGGCCTGCGCCGGGATGACTCGAGTATTTTGATACGCACTGCGTCACGTGTTTGCGAAAACGTCAGTAGGTTTCTAAGCAAGCTTGACCAGCTGCTTGCCGAAGTTTTCCCCCTTGAGCAGCGCGATGAGTCCCTTGGGAGCGCTGGCCAGGCCGTCGACGACCGACTCACGGTACTTGAGCTTGCCCTCTGCGAGGTAGCCACCGAGGCCCTTGAGCGCTTCGCCGTAACGGTCCTTCCAGTCGAAGACGATCATGCCTTGCATCCGGATGCGATTGACAAGGACCGAACGCAGCATCTTGTAGCCGTAGGGCTCGCTCGCGTTGTACTCCGCGATCAGGCCGCAGATGATGATCCGTGAACGCAAATTCATGATGCGCAGCAGCGTATCGAGGACGACACCGCCGACGTTCTCGAAGTGGACATCGACGCCCCTGGGGCAATGCGTCCGCAAATCCTGGAGCAGATTGCCAGCCTTGTGATCGACGCACGCATCGAAGCCGAGTTCATGCACGACGTAATCGCACTTGGCCCTGCCCCCGGCGATACCGACGACATGGCATCCCTTGATCTTCGCGAGCTGACCGACGACGCTGCCCACCGCGCCTGACGCCGCCGAGACGACGACCGTTTCAGCGGATTTGGGCTGCCCGATCTCGAACAAGCCGAACCAGGCGGTCATGCCGGGCATGCCGAGCATGCCAAGGTAGTACGACGCGGGCGCGCGCTTGACGTCGATCTTGGTCAGCTCCTTGGCCCTGGCCACGCCATAAAGCTGCCAGCCGAGTTGGGTGAGCACCTTGTCGCCCGGCGCGAACGCTGCATCTTTCGATTCGACGACTTCGCCAACGGTCTGGCCGACCATTACGTCGTCGAGCTGCGCTGGCGGGACGTACGATTTGACGTCGTTCATGCGCCCGCGCATATAGGGATCGAGCGAGAGCCATTCGTTCCGGACCAGCACTTCACCTGCGCCTGGCGCAGGGACCGGAACGTCGACGATGCGGAAGTTATCCTCCGCCACAGCGCCTTGCGGGCGGCTCGCGAGCAGGACCTGCTGGTTCATGCTTGCCATGCGTGATCTCCTAGAGACGGCCGAAGCGTTCGAGGTGGTGATCGGCATCGCCGAATTGCTGCGCGATCATCGTCAGCCGGCGGAACGTGTGGCTCACTTTCATCTCGTCGGTCATGCCCATGCCGCCGTGGAGCTGCACCGCTTCCTGGGCGACATGTCGGCACGCATCGGCGATTCTGATCTTGGCGGCGGAAACGATGCGTTGACGTGGCGCGGGATCGCGTTCCGAATCGATCTTGGCACAGGCGAGGCTCGCCATCGACCGGGCCTGCTCGCCGCTGATGACCATGTCCACCATCCGGTGCTGCAGCGCCTGGAACGCGCCGATGGGCACGCCGAACTGCTTGCGCGTCTTGAGGTATTCGAGCGTGGCATCGTTGGCATACTTGATCGCTCCGACGGCTTCCGCGCAGAGCAGCGCGATCGCGAAGTCGGTAACTTCCTCGATCAATGGCAGCGCTTCGCCGTCGGCGCCAAGCAACGCCTCAGCGCCGACACGCACGCCGCGCAGCGCAAGGTCGGCGGCGAGCATGCCGTCGATAGTGCGATACGATGTCTGGGTGAGTCCGGTCGCATGCGCATCGACGATGAACAAGTTGATGCCCGACGCGTCGGCGTCGCCGCCGGCGGTGCGCGCGGAGACGATGAGTCGGTCTGCACAAGGCGCGTGCAGCACGACGCGCTTGTGGCCATCGAGCACGTACTCGCCACCGATCTTCCTGGCTCGCGTTGCGACGTGCGCCAGGTTGTAGCGGGCGCCATTTTCCGTCTGCGCGAATGCTGTTTTGAGCTGACCGGACCCAATCGGGGGCAACAGCGCCTGAATTTGCGCTGTCGTGCCCGCACGCGCGATGATTCGGGCGCCGATCACGGTCGACAGATACGGCTCGACGACCAGCGCCTCGCCGAATGCTTCCATCACGCTCATCAGATCGACCGCGCCGCCGCCAAAGCCACCCGCATCGACGGGCAGCGGCAGCCCGAGCAGCCCAAGATCGGCGAATCCCGCCCACACGCTCGAGCTGTAGCCATCGGCGGACGCAATGATCTTCTTGCGCGTGTCGAAGTCGTATTGTTTTTCGACGAAGCGCCTGACCGACGCTGCGAGCAGTTGCTGCTCTTCGCTGTAGTCGAAGTTCATACCTACAGGCCGAGCGCCATCTTGGCGATGATGTTGCGCTGAATCTCGTTCGAGCCTGCGTAGATCGACGTCTTGCGGTAGTTGCAGTAGCGCGGCGCGAGTGTGGCTGTGAAGGCGTCGAACTCCGGTGCGGCCTCGCGCGGCGCAAAGGGTTGTGCCAGCGGACCGACGGCCTGCATCATGAGCTCGGTCAGTGCCTGCTGGATTTCCGTCCCCTTGATCTTCAGCATCGAGACTTCGGCGCCGGGGGCATTGCCGGTGCGCAGCTGGTCGAGAAAGCGCAGATTCGTGATCGCCAGTGCCATCAGCTCGATCTCGACGCGCGCAACGCGATCGCGAAAGCGCGGGTCGTCGAGCAGCGGCTTGCCGTCCTTGAGTTGCTTCGCGGCGAAGGCTTTCAGCGTCTCCAGCTCACGTTGCGACGTGCCGATGCGCGCCGTATTCATGCGCTCGTGGCCGAGCAGGTACTTGGCCACGGTCCAGCCCTTGCCCTCATCGTGGACGCGGTTGCCGATCGGCACCTCGACGTCGTCGAAGAACACCTCATTGACTTCCTGACCGCCGTCCAGCAACTTCAAGGGACGCACGGTGATCCCAGGCGTTTTCATGTCGACGAGCAGGAACGAGATGCCATCCTGCTTGCGCTCGAGTCCGGGGTCCGTGCGGACCAGGCAGAAAATCCAGTCGGCCATGTGCGCAAGCGTGGTCCACGTTTTCTGGCCGTTGACGACGTAGTGCTCGCCATCGCGTACGGCGCGCGTGGCAAGCGACGCGAGGTCGGAGCCGGAGCCCGGTTCGGAATAGCCCTGACACCAGAAATCTTCACCATCGTAGATGCGCGGCAGGAACCGGCGCTTCTGGTCGTCGGTTCCGAACTTCAGCAGCACCGGTGCGCACATCATCAGACCGAAGGGGACCAGCGGAGGTGTGCCTGCATAGCCGCACGCCTCCTCGAAGATGTAACGCTTGACGACGTTCCATCCGGTACCGCCCCATTCCTGCGGCCACGCCGGAGCGATCCAGCCCTTGGTGGCGAGAATCTTGTGCCAGCGTAGCAGGTCGTCCTTAGACAGCGATCGATAGCGCGTCACCTTCTCGCGCAAATCAGCCGGCAGGTTGTCGCGCAGCCATGCGCTCACCTCGTCGCGAAAGGCCAGTTCTTCGCCAGAGTAATTGAGGTCCATGGACCAGGTCGGCAGAGCGATTGGATACAAACCGTTGCGCGGCGGGCACGCAGAGCATTCCGTTGCCCGTTGCTCGGAATCTTAACCTAGAATGCTGGCCAAGGGCACCGCGACCACACCAAGTGCCGTGCTACGCAAAGAAGAGGAACCCGATGAGCGTGCAGCAACTGTTTGACCTCAAGGGCAGGAATGCGTTGGTAACTGGCGGATCGCGCGGCCTGGGTCTGCAGATGGCGGAGGCGCTTGGCGAACTAGGGGCCAGGGTCGCTCTGACCGCCCGCAAACGCGATGAACTCGACCAGGCAGTGGAGCATTTGGGCGCGCGCGGCATCCACGCGGTCGCAGTGCCATGCGACATGTCCGACCCGACGGCGATCGCGCCGGCGGTTGCGAGCGCAATCGAGGCGCTCGGGCCGATCGACATCCTCGTCAACAACGCGGGAACGACCTGGGGTGCGGCGACCATCGAGCATCCGCTCGACGCCTGGCAGAAAGTGATCAACCTCAACCTGACGTCGATGTTCGTCGTAAGTCAGGAAGTCGGCAAGCGCTGCATGGTGCCGCGCCGGCAGGGGAAGATCATCAACGTCGCCTCGATACTTGGCCTGGTCGGCGGCGGCGACCCTGGCCGGCCGGCGACGATCGCGTACAACACCAGCAAGGGCGGCGTCGTCAATTTCACGCGCTCGCTTGCCGCCGAATGGGCGCAGTACAACATCAACGTCAACGCAATCGCGCCGGGATTTTTTCCCACGAAGATGACCAAGGGCATCTTGGAAATGCTGGGCGACAAGGTTGCCACCAAGGCGCCGCTCAATCGCGTCGGCGGTCCCGAGGACCTCAAGGGACTTGTCGCATTGTTCGCCTCGAACGCGTGCTCGTTCATTACCGGCCAGATCGTCGCGGTGGACGGCGGCGTCACGATCATCTGAAGGCGGGAGACTGAGTGGACATCGAGGCATCCCTCGGCCGCAAATTACCGTTTGCACGCCACCTGGGCATTCGCATGGTCAGCAAGGGCGAGGGCAGGGCGCGCTTGGAGCTCGATGTGCGCCCGGAATTGATGAACAGCTGGGACACGGTGCACGGCGGCGTCACCATGACACTGCTCGATATCGCACTGGCGGTTGCGCTTCGTTCGCTCGACCCGGGGGAAAAAGGCGCGATCACGGTGGAATTGAAGGTCAATTTCGTCGGCCCCGGACTGGGTACGCTCGTCGCCGACGGGCGCTGCGTTCATCGCGGCAAGACGGTCGCGTTCTGCGAAGGCGAAGTGCGCGACAGCTGCGGACGGCTCGTTGCCACCGCGAGCGGGACCTTCATGCTGCGCCGTGCGCGGGCGTCCTCCGACGCGCGCACAAACCCGGCTGATTGCGCATGAGCGCCGCCGGGCCGCCCCAAGGACGCCTGCGCGAGTGGGGCGAAGCCAAGGCCCGAAGGGCGCGTCCGCGAGTGCGGGTGGCGGCCGACCTCGCGATGTATCGCGTCGGGTACGATCGCGCGGAGGCCGCATGGAATTGTTCCCCCGCCGGGGGCAGCGCAGCGCCAGCCGCAAGCGTGGGGGTACACCAGTGAGCGAATACGATGCCTTCGTGGGGACACGGCCGGTCACTGCTGCGCACGGTTTCGACGTCGGCGCACTCGAGCGTTATCTGCGCTCCAGCGTGGACGGTTTCGAGGGCCCGCTCACTGTCGCCCAGTTCAAGGGTGGCCAGTCGAATCCGACCTTCGCGCTTAGCACGCCCGCAAAATCGTATGTGCTCCGGCGCAAACCACCGGGCCATCTGCTGCCCTCCGCACACGCCGTGGACCGCGAATTCCGGGTCATCTCGGCGCTCGCGGGCAGCGCAGTGCCGGTGCCGCGCACCTACGTTCTGTGCACCGACGAATCGGTGATGGGCTCGATGTTCTATGTCATGGACCTGGTCGACGGGCGTGTCTTGTGGGACCCGCTCTTGCCGGGCATGGACGCCGCCCAGCGGCACGCCATCTTCGACGAGATGAATCGCGTCATCGCCGCGCTGCATCGCGTCGACTACGCCGCGGTTGGACTCGCTGATTACGGCAAGCCGGGCAATTATTTTGCCCGCCAGATCGATCGCTGGACCCGGCAATACAAGGCTTCGGCAACGGAGCCATGCGAAGCGATGGATCGCCTGATCGATTGGCTGCCGCGAAACATTCCGACAGGTGATCAGACGACGATCGTTCATGGGGACTATCGCCTGGACAATATGATCTTTCATCCGTCCGAGCCGCGCGTGCTGGCCGTGCTGGACTGGGAGCTGTCCACGCTGGGTCATCCGATGGCGGACTTCTCCTATCACATGATGGCGTGGCAGCTGGCACCGCACGAATTTCGGGGCATGCGCGGTTGTGACTTCGAAGCCCTGGGCATCCCGACGGAGCAGGAATACCGCGACCTGTATATGCAGCGCGTCGGAGCAACGCAGGCGCCCAGCGCCAGCGAGTGGGGCTTCTACATGGCGTACAACATGTTTCGCATGGCCGGGATCCTGCAGGGCGTGAAAGCGCGCGCGCTTGCCGGCAATGCCGCCAGCGCGCAGGCGCTGGAAGCGGGCAACCGGGCACGGCCGATGGCGGAGCTCGGCTGGCGGCAAGTCGAACGGATGCACGCCGGGCGCTGACTCCACCCACTTCGCTGAAGGACAGACATGGAATTCGATTACTCGCCGAAAGTGCAAGCGCTGCAGAAGCGGTTGCAGCAGTTCATGAACGACCACGTCTATCCGAACGAAGAGCGGTTCTACGCGGAAGTGGCGGAGGGCGATCGCTGGCAGCCGACGCGCGTCGTCGAAGAACTCAAGGCCAAGGCCAAGGCTGCGGATTTGTGGAATCTGTTCTTGCCGGAGTCGGGGCACGGTGCCGGGCTGACCAACACCGAATATGCGCCGCTGTGCGAAATCATGGGGCGGGTGCTGTGGGCGGCCGAAGTATTCAATTGCTCGGCGCCGGACACCGGCAACATGGAGGTGTTGGAGCGCTACGGGACACCGGAACAGAAGAAGCAATGGCTCGAGCCGCTGCTCGACGGGCGCATTCGTTCGGCATTCACGATGACCGAGCCGGGCGTCGCTTCGTCGGATGCCACCAACATCCAGAGTTCGATCGTGCGCGACGGCGACGAGTATGTGATCAACGGCCGCAAATGGTGGTCGTCCGGGGCGGGGGATCCGCGCAGCAAAATATTCATTTTCATGGGCAAGACCGACCCCGCGGCACCAAAACATGCGCAGCAGTCGATGATCCTGGTGCCGCGCGACACGCCGGGGGTACGCATCGTTCGCCCCCTGCCGGTATTCGGTTACGACGACGCGCCGCATGGACATATGGAAATCGAATTCAAGAACGTCCGGGTTCCGGTCGCGAACATCCTGCTCGGAGAAGGGCGTGGCTTCGAGATCGCGCAGGGGCGACTGGGTCCCGGACGCATTCACCATTGCATGCGGGCGATAGGACTGGCCGAGCGCGCACTCGAGAAGATGTGCAAGCGCGTCAAATCGCGCATCGCGTTCGGCAAAGCCATCGCCGAGCAGACGGTGACGCTGGAGCGCATCGCCGAAGCACGCATCATGATCGATCAGGCCCGATTGCTGACGCTGAACGCGGCCTACAAGATGGACACGGTCGGCAACAAGGCGGCGCGCGCGGAAATCGCGATGATCAAGGTGGCGGCACCGGCGATGGTGTGCAGGGTCATCGACTGGGCGATCCAGGCGCATGGCGCAGGCGGCGTCTGCGACGACCATGGCCTTGCACGCGATTATGCGCACGCGCGCACGTTGCGACTGGTGGACGGGCCGGACGAGGTCCATCGCAATCAGATCGGCAAGCTGGAACTTGCGAAGCACGCCTGATTCGGTCAGATCTTGCACATGGCGTTGACGCCGACTGTCGCTGACATCCTCGCCTGCGAATTCGGGGTCCTTCCGGAACTGATCCGGATGCACGCGGCCGTCCATCCATCGAATGCGGCGTTGCTGCAGGACGATCGCCGGCTGGACTACGGCGCACTCGATATCCTCATGGATCGCGTCGCGGCTGCCCTGCAGCGTGACGGCGTCAAGCCGCGGGAAACCGTTGCGATCTGCGCGGCGAACTCGATTGAATACGCGATCGCGTTCCTCGGCGCGTTGCGGGCCGGCATCGCGGTCGCGCTGCCGTCGCCTTCGAGTACCGCGGCAAGCCTCGCCAACATGGTCGCGGACGCGCAGGCGAGTCACCTCTTTCTCGATGCTGCTGCCGCCGACACGCTGGCATCCGCCAAAGACGCGATCGCGGCACGCTGCATCACGCTCGACGCCAGCGACGGAGGCATCCCCTTGGCGGAATGGCTCGCCCCAATCGGCGCGCAGCCGAGTCCCGTCGTCATCCAGCCGGAGTGGCCCTTCAATATCATCTACTCGTCCGGCACCACGGCTACGCCGAAAGGCATCGTGCAGCCGCACGCCATGCGCTGGGCGCACGTGCAGCGAGGTCCCGTGTACGGGTATGCGCCGGATGCCGTCACGCTGCTGTCGACGCCGCTGTACTCGAACACGACGCTCGTTTCTTTCTTTCCGACCCTGGCGACCGGAGGCGCGGTGTTGCTGATGGATAAATTCGACGCGCAGCGCTATCTGGCGCTCGCGCAGCGGCACCGCGTGACGCATACGATGCTGGTTCCCGTCCAATATCAGCGGCTGCTGGCGGCGCCGGATTTCGATCGTTACGATCTGTCGTCGTACCGCATGAAACTGTCGACGAGCGCGCCGTTCGCAGCCACTCTGAAGGCGGAAATTCTGCGCAGATGGCCGGGCGCGCTGGTCGAGTTCTACGGCATGACCGAAGGCGGCGGTACCTGCGTGCTGTCAGCGCGCGACCACCCGGACAAGCTGCATACCGTCGGGTTGCCGGCGCCTGGCCACGACATTCGCCTGATCGACGAACAAGGTAACGAAGTTCCGGCAGGCGAGACCGGCGAAGTCGTCGGCCATTCCGGCGGCATGATGACCGGTTACCACCGGCAACCCGAGCAGACGGCCCAGGCGGAATGGTTCGACGCAGCCGGCAAGCGGTATATCCGCACCGGTGACGTCGGGCGGTTCGACGCGGACGGTTTCCTCATCCTGCTCGATCGCAAGAAGGACATGATCATCTCCGGCGGCTTCAACGTGTATCCGAGCGATCTGGAGGGCGTGCTGCGCGAGCATGCGGATGTCGCTGATGTTGCGGTGATCGGCGTGCCGTCTGAGCGCTGGGGCGAGACGCCGGTGGCGTTCGTCGTGTCGCGCTCCGGCGCGACGCTTACCGGCGCCGAACTTCTGCACTGGACCAACGCCCGTGTAGGCAAGATGCAACGGCTGGCGGCGGTGGAAATGATCGGGTCGTTGCCGCGCAGCCCGATCGGCAAGGTGCTCAAGCGTGAGCTGCGCGACCGTTACTCGACCAGCGCAAGCGGGCATTGATGGCGCGAGGCGAGTCCCTGTCGCGCTACTGGTGATTCGCCTATGATGGCGTCCATGACGGCGGTATTCGCACCCGATCCAGCGCTGGTCGACAAGCTCGTGGTCGCCAACCGCATCCTGTACGACCAGGGCGTCGTCGACGGCTTCGGCCACGTCAGCGTGCGCCACGACCGCTCGCCCGCGCATTTCCTGCTCGCGCGCAACATGGCGCCCGCGTTGGTATGTCGGGAAGATGTCCTTACCTTCGATCTGGACGGTGCAGCACTCGATGCGAACGGTCGCCGCGTTTACCTGGAGCGGTTCATCCACGGTGAGATCTATCGCGCGCGGCCGGACGTGAATGCGGTGGTGCACAGCCACTCCCCGAGCGTGATTCCCTTCGGCGTGACACGGCAGCCGCTGCGCCCCGTGTTTCACATGAGCGGATTCCTGGGGCAGGGCACGGCGCTGTTCGACATTCGCGACGGCGCGGGCGATACGGACATGCTGATCAGCAATGGGCTGCTGGGCAAGGCACTGGCGACGGCGCTGGGCTCGCGCTCGACCGTGCTGATGAGGGGACACGGCTCGACGGTTGTTGGTACGTCGATCGAGCAGGCGATCTATCGTGCGATCTACGCGGAAGTGAACGCCAAGCTGCAGATGCAGGCGATAGGTCTTGGCGAGGTGACTTATCTCAGTGAGCAGGAAGCCGCAAAGGCCGCCGCGACCAACGATACGCAACTTGCTCGTGTGTGGGAGTTGTGGAGCAAACGAATTGGCCAAGCGAGTTAGTCATTGAGGGCTGCGCCGACTGCACGAGCCGGCTTGGCGGCTGATGAAATGATCGTCCCCGCATAGGGAAGGTGGTGTTGCGCACCGCCTGGAGGAACCCTCGCGCTGATTGGAGGACCGTTCCCAACCCTAGCCCAGGCGCATTGCCAGCGCCTCGATCGCCCCCTCTGTGTCCTTGAATCCGAGACACGCATCGGTGATGCTCTGTCCATGCGTCAAGGCACCGGCGCCGAGGTCCTGTCGCCCCCCTACGAGATGGCTTTCGATCATCAACGCCTTGAGTGCGACCTGGCCCGCCAAGCGCTGTGCCAGTACGTTCTCGATCACTTCAAGTTGGCGTTCGGGGCGCTTTTCGCTGTTGCCGTGGCTGCAATCGATCATCAGGACTTCCGGAAGATTCACGGCGCGCAGCTTGGCCAGAGCCGCCGTTACAGCCTCGTGGCCAAAGTTCGGTCCGCTTGCAGATCCGCCACGAAGGACCAGATGACAATATAGGTTGCCAGTCGTTTCGAAAATGGCGGGCGCGCCCTCTTTCGTGAGGGACGGAAACAGATGTTTTTCCCGCGCAGCTAGAATCGCATCGACCGCAACCTGCACGTTGCCGTCCGTGCGGTTCTTGAAGCCGACGGGCATCGATAGCCCCGACGCAAGCTCACGGTGCACCTGGCTTTCGACGGTACGCGCCCCGATCGCGCCCCAGCTCACGAGATCCGCGAAGAACTGTCCGAACGTGGTGTCGAGGAATTCGGTGCCCGCCGGCAGGCCGAGGTCGGCAAGGTCCGCCAGGAGCTTACGCGCGAGACGCAGCCCGTGGTTGATGCGATAGGAGCCGTCCAAATCCGGGTCGTTGATGAGACCTTTCCAGCCTACGACCGTCCGCGGCTTCTCGAAGTACACCCGCATGACGACGACTATTCGGTCGCGGACCTTGTCCGCGAGCTCCCGCAGACGCGCCGCATATTCGATCGCGGCCTTCGTGTCGTGGATCGAACAGGGACCGACAATCGCGAGAAGCCGCGGATCGCGTCCTTCGAGAATGGCCTCGATCGTTCGCCGCGCGTTTGTCACGCATTCGCTGCCACGCCCTGTCACGGGAATTTCTTCTGAGAGGATCGCCGGAGCCAGCAGGGGGCGGACCCGGCTGATCCGAAGATCGTCCGTTTGCATCTTGAATCCCGGTCGGTTTCGACAACGCCACACTACAGCGCTCAAATGGCGGCGGCAATTCCATGTCGGATTCGTCGCCACCTCGAGATATGGCGAGCCTTGAGGCACCACTAGGGTAACCGTCGTAGCGCGGCGCCAGTGGCGCAACCGCGGCAGGGCGCCGTTCCCGCTTCGAGGCCCCCGGGCGCTGCTCGGCAGCACCGGTCGGCTCCTGGCATCCCTCGAGTTCAAAGTACCGGGAGCAAGAGTCCAGGACACCAGCGACGAGCTCGGCGGTTTCTTACCGCAGCAGGAGCCGCTGGCACGTGCTTTGCTGCGGAAGCATCATCCGGCCTTCCTCTCCTCGATGCCGGATCGTAGCCCCGAGCACCCCACCCCGAGTGCTCGGGGTCTTTTTTTGCAGACGTGACGATTCGCGGCACCGTGTGACGTTTAATAGCACATACTTTAAGCTCTGGCATCGTGTCCTTTGAGGGTTGGTGCTACGCCTCAAGGCCGGACAGAGTTCCGCGATCGGGGGTCTGACGGCTTGGTGCCGGCGGCCTCGGGGCGCTGGCATACTGCCGATGGATGCCGATCGATAGTCATCCTGAGTCGGCGCCAAGGAGATACCGATGTTATCCAGATTACTATCTTCCACCGGATTCGCCGCGCTCGTCGCAGCGACCGCGGCGTTCGTCGTGCCTGACGCATGCGCACAGGCGAACCCGCAGGCACACATCGCCGCGTCGGAGGTTACCCTGTCCAACTTCCTCCACGATCCCAACATGGACTGGCTGCAGCGAAATTTCGGCCGCGCCAAAGCGGTGATCATCACCCCGGAGATCGTCAAGGCGGGTTTCATCTTCGGCGGCTCGGGAGGACGTGCGCTCGTCGTCGCGCGCGACCCGAAGAGCGGCAAATGGCTAGGCCCCGCGTTCTACGCCGTCGCGACGGCGAGCGTAGGTTTCCAGGTCGGCATCTCCGTGGCGGAAGGCGTCACTCTGGTAATGACGGACAAGGGCTTCAACTCGTTGTTGGCGACCTCGTTCAAGATCGGAGGCGACGCCAGCGTCGCCGCGGGCCCGGTCGGCACGGGTGCCCGCAGCGACATCGTGGCCGACCTCATCACCTTCAACCGCGCCAAGGGCCTGTACGGCGGGCTGAATCTCGACGGTACGATCGTCACGGCCTCCGACGATTGGAATGCTTCGTTCTACGGAAAAAGCGTGCTTCCACCCGACATCCTGGTGCGGGCGTCGGTCCACAACGAGGCCGCCGACAAGTTGCTGGCGCAGGTTACCACCGCCGCAAACAAGAAGTATTAACCGCGGCATCGATCGGGCCAGGGATCCGCTGTGCGACGATAGGTGATTCAATCAGGACGTCTCGACCACCGCATCGGCCATCGCCTGCACCTCCGCAGAAACGTCTTGGCTCTCGCAATTGGCTGTCGTGACCGCGAAGCCGGCCGATCCGGTCATCGCATTCTCAGGGCGCGCGGACTTTATTCTGTCCATTGCCGATGCGGGTCCTCGCACAAATCGATCGGTCCGGACAGGCTTGCGGGTTTCGGGCGGGAATGCGGCAACCCGATCGTCGACTACGCCTTTCTGTTTGTCTGTGCTTGCGATTGATTGTCGCTGCGCCTTCGTGGCTACAAACGAAACGAATCGAGCCGCCCGGTGAAGTCCTCCCGATACGTTTGCCCGCTAGAGTGCGCAGGAGTCGGCTTCGCAGAGCTTCGAGCGCGATAGCCAGACGCGATCGTCGACGAACAAATATTTCGAGAGAGGTATTGCCATGAACCCTGCCGCTTCAGGTCGTCTCGCATTCGGAGTAGTTGCTCTCCTTGGCGCCGTCATGGCTGGCACCGCGGAAGCGGATCCGCCGAGTGCCGATCCACCCTTCGCCGCGCGTATCCTGGACGCCGTGGGCGCCCTCCAGACTACCGTGAACAACCTACAGGGCACCGTAAACAACCTTCAGAGCACCGTGAACAATGTCCGGGCGGATACGCGCAGCATCCAGTCCAATTTGGGCCAAATCCAGCCCGCATGGAACGAGATCCTGCCGGCGGACGTTCGGTTTGTGCCGGCCTTGAACGGCGAGGCAATATTGGATCAGGAGACGGGGCTGGTGTGGGAGAAGGGTCCCAACGCAGTCGAGATTCACTTGTGGGCTTTCGCGCAGCAAGAATGCAACCCGAAGGTTGTGGGTGCTCGGAGCGGGTGGCGACTGCCTACGATTCAAGAATTGCAGAGCCTCGTGGATCCCACGGTCGCCGCTCCCGGCCCGACATTGCCCGCCGGCCATCCGTTCACCGGCGTAGTGGGTCAGTACTGGTCGGCAACGACTGGCACCCGGGGCGACAATGATAAAGACCTCGCCTGGGTCACATCGCTCAAGGACGGCTTCCCGCGCGAGATCGAGAAGGACCAGATAAACAGCCTCGTCGTCCCGGCCGTTTGGTGTGTGCGTGGTGGGCAGGGCTCCGATCCGCAGTAATCAATTCACTTCGCACCGCGGGCGTAGTATTTGAACAGCTCGTCGGTTTGTGCCTTGCTCAGCGGCGCCGGCAGAAATTTGAGACTAACTGCATCCGCCATCGCCTCGTCGAGTCCCGAAAGGCGGTCGAGGCGAAGGTTTTCCTTCGGATAGAACTGATCGCGGACGTCTTTCGCGAGCGCCTCGGAAATGCCGACCCATTCCGCGTAGGCCTTCAGCGCCGCCGGGTCCGAGTACATCCAGTCCAGCGTTTCCCGGTACGCCAGCACATAACGATCGATCGCATCACGACGTTGCTCCGCGGTCGCCGTGTTGGCGATCATCAGGCGAACGGTCTGGTTGCGAAACGCTGGCACGTCGCTTTCACGCACGATGATGCGGATTCGGCCCTGCTGCAGGTCGGCCACCCCGAACGGCGGTGACGACCAGCCGATGTCGACCTGGCCTGTCATCGTCTGGGTGAACGTCGCCGACGGACTGCCGGTTGCCACCGGCTTGGCCTGCACGCCGAATTCGCGATTGAACGCCAGCACCGCGAGATTCGTCGACGAGCCGTTAGTTGAATACGCGATGGTCTTGCCACTCGCGTCCTTGATGGACTTGATCGGCGACGCGGCGGGCACATACCAGAAAAGGTCGTCAGCGCCCGTCATCGAGTTCGCGATGGCGCGTACCGGCGCGCCTTTGGCAAACGCGCCGAGTACGCCGGCGGTCCCCACGCCGACGCCGATATCGACGCTACTCGAAATCACCGCCTGCAACGTCTCGCCGGCACCCTGCGTGTAGAGCAACTCGAGGGTGAGGCCGCGCTTTTTGAAGAAACCCGCTTTCTGCCCCAGTTCAGGGGCCGCGTTCTCCCAGTTACCGCGCTGGCCGATCGCGAGTTTCAGCGTGTCCTCGGCCCAAGCGGTTGCCAGCGCGCAAAGACCGCATAACAGCAACAACGTGCGTTTGATGATCGCTAATTTCATGTTTCCCTCTCGAGTCTCCGGACTTGTTGGCGGTCGTCGCCACGGCTGACCACGCCTCGCAGATGGTCATTATGCCGTCGTCGCACGGTCGGTGGATGGGCAGATCGCTTGACGGCGGCGGAGCTTGGCGCCATCGCGTAAAATGCGCAGCCTGCCAGACGTCGAAACCAACCAGGGAACCATTGCATGCGAGTTTTCAATTTCAGCGCCGGCCCCGCGGTGCTGCCGGAAGCAGTGTTGCAACAGGCCGCCGCCGAAATGCTCGATTGGCACGGCAGCGGCATGTCGGTCATGGAAATGAGCCATCGCGGCAAGGAATTCATTTCGATCGCCGACAAGGCGGAAGCCGACCTGCGCACGCTGCTCGCGATCCCGGCCAATTACAAAGTGCTCTTCCTCCAGGGCGGCGCGATCGCCGAAAACGCGATCGTGCCGATGAACCTGCTCCGCGGGCGTACGGTCGCGGACTACATCCACACCGGCGAGTGGTCGAAGAAGTCGATCAAGGAGGCCGGCAAGTACTGCACCGCGCACATCGCGGCGTCGGCCGAGGATCGGCAATTCACCTACGTGCCGCCACGCGACACGTGGCAACTCACCCCTGGTGCCGCGTATGTCCATGTCTGCACCAACGAAACCATCGGCGGAGTCGAGTATCAATGGACCCCGGATGTGGGCGACGTGCCGCTGGTGGCGGACGTGTCGTCGCACATCCTGTCGCGCGTGGTCGACGTCTCGAAATATGGCGTGATGTACGGCGGTGCGCAGAAGAATATGGGTCCGGCAGGCCTGACGCTGGTGATCGTGCGCGACGACCTGCTCGACCGGGCGCTGCCGATCACGCCGTCGGCGTTCCACTGGCAGGAACAGGCGGCCGCCGATTCCATGCTCAATACACCGCCGACCTACGCCATCTACATCGCCGGCCTGGTGTTCGAATGGTTGTTGGCCAAGGGCGGCCTGCCAGCGATCGAGCGCGCCAACATCGCCAAGGCACAATTGCTCTACGAATGCCTCGACCAGTCCGGCTTCTACGTGCACAAGGTGCGCCGCGAGGACCGCTCGCGCATGAACGTGGTGTTCCGACTTCCGAACGAGACGCTCGACAAGACGTTCCTCCAAGGGGCGGAAGCGCAAGGTATGGTGCAGTTGAAGGGCCATCGTGCGGTTGGCGGTATTCGCGCATCGATCTACAACGCCATGCCGATCGAAGGGGTGCAGGAACTGGCCGACTACATGCGCGAATTCGAAAAGCAGCACGGATGACCTAAGGAACCTGATGACCAAATTCCACATCCTTACGCTCAACCAGATCTCCAGCCAAGGGCTGCATCGGTTTCCGGGCGCGCGCTATGCCGTGGGCAAGGCGGTCGAACATCCGGACGCGATCCTGGTCCGCTCGCACAACATGTTCGACATGGCCATCCCGGGAAGCGTCAAGGCGATCGGCCGCGCCGGCGCCGGGACCAACAATATTCCAGTAGCCGAGATGTCGCGGCGCGGCGTGCCGGTATTCAATGCACCGGGCGCCAACGCCAACGCGGTGAAAGAGCTCGTGCTCGCGGCGTTGCTGATGGCAGCGCGCAATATCGTTCCGGCGATCCGTTACGTCGGCGGCCTCGAGCGGGGCACACCCGACCTCGAGCGCCAGGTCGAGGACGGCAAGAAGCAATTCGCCGGTACGGAATTGCCGGGGCGCACACTCGGCATCGTCGGCCTCGGCGCGATCGGAGGTTTGGTCGCGGACACCGCGATCAAGCTGGGCATGAAGGTCACGGGCTTCGATCCCGAAATCACTGTCGAGGGCGCGTGGCGGCTGCCGTCGAGCGTGCGCAAGGCGAACTCGGTTGAGGAGCTGCTCAAGCACGCCGATTTCGTGACGCTGCACCTACCGCTGATTGCAGCCACGCGCCATCTCGTCGACGCCAAACGGCTCGCGTTGATGAAGCCGGGCGCTGTGCTGCTCAATTTCGCGCGCGATGCAATCGTCGACGACCTTGCCGTGGTCGCCGCTCTGCGCTCACATCGGCTCAAGTACTACCTGTGCGATTTTCCCAGCGCGGCGCTGCTGGGCGAGCCTGGCGTCGCCGCGCTTCCGCATCTGGGTGCGTCGACCGAGGAAGCGGAACAGAATTGTGCGATCATGGTCGTCGATCAGGTCCGCGAATTCCTCGACCATGGAACGATCACGAACTCCGTCAATTTCCCCGATGTCGAGATGCAGCGCGAATCGCCATATCGCGTTGCGATCGCGAATGCCAATGTTCCCAACATGCTCGGACAGATCTCGACGGCCATGGCGAGCGCCGGTTTGAACATCCACACCATGGTGAACAAGTCGCGCGGCGAGCTGGCGTATACGCTGGTGGATATCGACAGCCCGATCAGCCCGGCGGCCATCAGCGCGATCGCCGCGATCGACGGCGTCCTGTCGGTGCGGACGATTCCGGTGGAGTCTCCGGCCTAGCTCGCCGGCCTGTCTCCCGGGAGACATGCGGAGCGAACTCGTTTCCGCACGAGAGAGGCGATAGAATGGACCCTCTCGCCTTGGACAACGGGCAAGGGTCGGTAAGCCGGGATTGAAGGAGGAAGGATGGACAAGTCGGGCAACGGAGCTTCGCGCCGCAATGGTGCCATTGCCGCGCATTCGCTGGATCGTTTCGTGTTCAGCGTTCCGGAGCTGGACGTCGCCGAACGCTTCTACTCCGAGTTCGGCCTCGACGTGCATCGCCAGGCCACGCGCATCGATTTACATACCTTCGGCAACGCCCATTGCTGGGGGTCGGTCTTCGAGTTGCCCGGACCCAAAAAGCTCCAGTACCTGAGCTTCGGTGTCTACGAAGATGACTTCGGCCCCTTGCTGCAGCAACTCGAGCAACGCGGTATCGCGCAAACAGCACCACATCCGCTTTCGGACGGTGCCGGCGTGTGGTTGCGCGACCCTGACGGCAACGCCGTGCAGCTTGTCACTGCCGGCAAGGTCTCGCCGAACGAACCGGCGCTCCGGGCGCCAGCGGTACCGCATCCGCGCGATCGTGGCGCGGCACCGGCGCGCTCGCAGGCCGGCAGGGTACATCCGCGGCGCTTGTCGCACGTGCTGCTGTTCAGCTCGGATGTCCCGCGCTCGGTGAAATTCTACAGCGATGCTCTGGGATTGCGGCTGTCCGACCGTTCCGGCGACATCATCGCCTTCATGCATGGCGCCCATTCGAGCGATCACCACATGCTTGCTTTCGCCAAGTCGGAGGGGCCGGGATACCACCATTCGAGCTGGGATGTCGCGAGCATCGACGATATCGGCCTGGGGATGCAACACATGGTCGGGTGCGGCTACCTGCGGGGATGGGGCATCGGCCGACACGTGATCGGCTCCAACTACTTCTACTACGTCCAGGATCCCTGGGGAAGCTTCGCCGAGTATTCGTACGACATCGACTTCATCGCCGCCGACGTCGACTGGCCAGCCGCCGATCACCCGCCCGAGGATTCCTTCTACGTCTGGGGACCACCGCCGCCCGATTACTTCATCCAGAACCACGAAGTCTCGTAGGCACGAATTACGACTTCCTGAGTTCGACAGGAGTTTGTAGGCGCGAATTCATTCGCACGCCGGCGCTGCAATCGCCACTGCGGTCCGAATGAATTCGGACCTACATACGACGGGGGTTGGCAGGCGCGAATTCATTCGCGCGCAGGGCTACAACCCGAGCCAGGCGATTACCTTGACTTCGTCGTCGTGGCTCGTCGGGACGAAGCCCTTGTAGCCCAAAGTGTTTAGGGCCTGCTTGCCGGGGTCGTTTTGCGCAGCTCCAAGCAGCACGCTGCGGATTTTCTCGACGTCATCGGCCGGCACCTTGGTCGATACGATCCACTGTTTGATCGGCACCGGGCGCGACGTCAATACGACCTTGCCGCCCTTGTCGGTCCAGTCCTTGGCGACCGACTTGGCCGCAGTGGCACCGACCTGTGCGAAACCGTACTGCACATAAAACGGAACCGCATCCTGGTAACGCGTCGTGATGACTTTCACGTCCTCCCCGGGCTTGAGCTTTTCGTCGCGCAGCATCGCGCGAAGCATCCACGCAGTGATCGAGTCGGGATCCGGGCTCACGATCGTGCGCCCACGCAGGTCTTCGAGCCTGGTGAACGGTTGATCCTTGTTGGCGAGCAACATGACCGAGTAGTCGGTGTAGCCCGTGGTCCACGCGACCGATCGATACTTGCCCGATTTGATCGCGCCGAGGGCAATCTGCGCGGGATGGATAAAAGCGAGGTCATATTCCTGCTTTTCGAGACCTTCGCGCTCGTCAGCGTAGGCGCTGACGATCACGACTTTTACGGGCCGCTTGATGGCCTTGGAGATCAAATCCGCCAGCGGCGCGAATTTCGCCTGGATCTCCTTGTTCGTCTGGAAGTAGGTGATGCCTTCAGTGATCGAAAGGACAAAATCGGCGGCGCTGGCGATGGGCGAGGCAAGCACAAGCGCCAGCAGGGCTGGAAAAAAGAAGCGAATCAGACGCTGCATCGTGACTCTGCAAGGGAAAAGGAAAGGATTTTGTTGTTGGCCACAGAATAGCATAGCGGGATGAGAGAGCGGCGCACCGAGCCGGGGGGTGGAGTCCGCCATGCCGTCGGCGGCAGGGTGATGCAAGGCCATTGTGCGGTGCATGAGCCGGAACGGTGGCTCCGAGTTCACATCCGCGGCATACTCACTGGCCATGTCGACTGCGAAGCCGATGCCACCCTATCTAGCGATCGAATCGATCAGCGTTTCCTACGGCGGCACGCGCGTGCTCGACCGCGTCAGCCTCGGCGTCGAGCGCGGCGAGATGATCGCTCTGCTAGGGAGCAGCGGCTGTGGCAAGACGACGCTGTTGCGCTCGATCGCCGGTTTCGTGCTGCCCGAGTCGGGTACGATCAGCATCGACGGCAAGGACATCACGCGCCTTCCGCCCGAGGCGCGCGAGACCGCAATGATGTTCCAGTCGTACGCGCTGTGGCCGCATATGAGCGTCGCCGACAACATCGCGTACGGCTTGCGCATGCGCGGCTGGAAAAAGGAGGCGATGGCGGCGCGCGTCGAGGATATGCTGAAGCTGCTGCAACTTGACGGCTTCGGATCGCGGTCGGTGACCCAACTTTCGGGCGGCCAGCGCCAGCGTGTCGCCTTGGGCCGCGCGCTGGCGGTCGATCCGCGGCTGCTGCTGTTGGACGAGCCGATGTCGAATCTCGACTACAAGGTGCGGCTGGAGTTGCGCCACGAGCTGCGCGCGCTGCAGAAGCGCATCGGAATCACCGCGGTGTACGTGACGCACGATCGCGAGGAGGCGCTGACGCTTGCAGACCGCATTGCTGTCATCGACGCCGGACGCGTCGTGCAGATCGGCGTGCCTGAAGACATCTTTCACCATCCGACATCGGCGTTTGTCGCCGGCTTCATGGGCGCCGACAACGCCATCGACCTGGTACGCACCGCGACCGGCGCGCTGGCTGCGGTCGGCAGCGACGATGGCGGGTCGCAGCGCGTTCGTGCCCATTTTCGAAGCGACGCCGCGCGACTCTCCGTTGCAGGTGCGGACGCGACACCGACAGGCACCGATCTTGTCCTCAACGGCACCGTTGCGCAGTCGGTCTACGTGGGAGTCGGATATCGGTACCGGGTGCGCACCGGCGATGCCGATATCTGGGTTCATGCCCCGGACCGCGTCGCCGAAGGCACGCCGACGCGAGTCGTCGTTCCACGCGATGCCCTGCTGTTGTTTCCTGCCTTACAATCAACCACGTCGTAGACCACCAAGCCATACTGAGGAGGTACCAAATGAAACTTCGCCACGTGTTCCCCGTTGCCCTGCTGGCGTTCGCCGGGACCGTATTTGCCCAGACGACGCTCAATGTCATCACCGCCGGCGACCAGAACATGGTCGACTACGTCAACAACTATCTCGCCCCCAAGTTCGAGGCCATGAACCCCGGCGTCAAGGTGCGCGCCGTGGGGACCGGCCCCGGCGACGCGGGATCGCAGAAAATCTACGAGAAACTCTCGGCGCAACAGAAGGCCGGCAACAACGAATGGGATGTCGACGTGGCCGTGATTCACCAGCTCGCGTCGGCGACGATGGTGAATGAAAAGCTGCTGCTGCCGTATCGCAGTGACATCAGCGCCGGCAAGCTCGTGTCGCGCGACACCGCCAAGAACGCGCTGGGTGCCAACGTCGACGGGTACGTGCTGCCGATGTTCCACAGCCAGATCGCGTTTGCATACAATCCTGACCTGGTCAAGGCCCCGCCGAAATCGTTTGTCGAATTGAACGAATGGGTCAAGAAGAATCCGAAGCAGTTCGGCTACAACGGCGTCAAGGGCGGCATGTCGGGGGTCGGCTTCGTCACCGGCTGGGTATCGGCGTACAGCGGTTTAGCCGACAAGCTGGAAAAGGGTCCTTACGACACGTCCTCACAGGCGGCCATCGACAAGGCCCTGGGCGGTCTGAAGGAGTTCAACCAGTACGTCGTGATGACCCCGGGCAATGCCGGAACGCTAGACATGCTCAACCGCGGCGAGATCGCCATGGGTCCGGTGTGGGTCGACATGTTCTACACCTGGCAGGCCGACGGGCGCATGAGTCCCAAGGTGAAGCTGTCGCTGCCGTCGCCGGGATTGCCGGGACAGCCAATGTATTACGTGATTCCGGCGAAGGCGGCGCATGCTGCGCTGGCGAAGAAATTTATCGACCTCGCCGAGAGTCCGGATGTGCAGGCGGAAGGCATCGTCAAGCAGTTCAACTGGTATCCGGGGATCGACCCGCAGTTCGTGCAGGCGAAGATGGACCAGGCGTCGTGGAACAAGCTGTTTACCGACATCTCGCCCGCCGATCTGTCCAAGTATGGCCGCCCGTTCCCGCTGTCGCCTTACTTCAAGGAGATCGTCGAGGGCTATGAACGCGTGGTGCTGAAATAGGCGCGTGAGCTACCCGGCGAGCGACCCGTCGATCGGTTGTAGGTCCGAATTGATTCGGACTGCGGGCCGGTTGGCCACCGCGCGCGAATGAATTCGCGCCTACAACGCGGGCGCCGCGTCGCGCTGGTGTTGATCGCGCCGGCGCTGGTGGTTGTCGCGTTGTTCTTCGTGGCGCCGCTCGCAATGTCGATGGTGGTGGCGTTCCGCGGTAAGAATGGCGGCTTCACGCTCGAGCATTTCGCCAAGGCGTTCGATTTCTATACGACTGACCTGCTGTTCACGTTGGCGATCGTGGTGGTCTCGACCGTGCTCATCGGTGTTGTCGCCATCGCCATCGCCGGCTATCTCACGCTCGGCGGGCATCCGCGTTCGGTCGCGATTCTCCGCTGGCTCTATCGCTGGCCGCTGTTCATTCCGTTCGTCGTCGCCGGGCAGGTAATGCGCACGTTCCTCGCCAAGAACGGCATGCTCAACCATGTGCTCATCGGCAGCGGGTTGATCGACCCGCTGTCGGCGCAAAGCCTGCTCGACTGGCGCGGGATCGTGATCGCCTTCGTGTGGAAGCAGGCGCCGTTCGTGACCTTGCTTCTGGCGGGCGCGATGGCGGCACTGGAGACGCAGCACATCGAAGCGGCGCGCAATCTGGGCGCACGAAGCATGCGAGTGCTCATCGACATTATCCTGCCGCAGGTGCGCGGGACGCTGCTGGTCGGGCTGGTGTTGTCGTTCGTCACCATGCTCTCAGTGCTGTCGGTGCCACTGATGATCAATCCGAACTCTCCTACCATGGTGACCGTCGACGTCGCCTACCGGATCAGCACGCACGGCGACTACCCTGTCGCCAACGCGCTGTGCCTGCTCTCGCTAGGCTTGTCGGCGATCGGTGCAGCGTTCTATCTGCGGCACGCGTCCCGGACATCGGCGGCGACGTCCTAGCGATGCGCGGCTTTGCGCTCCCGGTCCCGATTGCCGCGGTCTTGCGTGCGGCGATCCTCGCGCTCATCGCGTTCGCGATCTTCGGCCCGTTGCTGAATTTGATGCTGTGGGCGTTTGCCGAACGCTGGTACTTTCCCAGCAAGCTGCCGCTGGAGTTCGGACTGACGTACTGGTACCGCGTGTTCCAGCCGCGCGGCAATGCACTGGCTTCGCTTGGCACCAGCGTGTGGATCGCGCTGCTTACGGTTGCATTCAGCCTCGCGGTGGCGATCCCGGCCGGCTACGCGCTCGCGCGCTTGAAATTGCCGTGGCGGGGCGGCATCCTGCTGCTGTTCCTGTTGCCGCAAGCCGTGCCGAATCTGCCGGTGTACGTGAACATCGCGCAGGTCTTCTATCAGATCGGGCTGAACGGAACAATTCTCGGCGTGGTGCTGGTCCATGCCTCGCATGGGTTGGTGCTCGCGGTCTGGATAGCATCGGCGGCGTTCGCGTCGGTCGACGTTTCGCTAGAGGAGGCCTCGCGCAACCTCGGTGCCTCGCCATGGACCTGCTTTCGTACGGTGACGCTGCCACTTGCTACGCCGGGACTGATCGCCAGCGCGATTTTCGTGTTCCTCGAATCACTCGACGAATTCACCGGAACGTACTTTGTCGGCGTTCCCGATGTCACCACGCTGCCGCTGCTGATGTTCAACGCAACCATGGGCGGCAACTACCAGATTTCCTCGATCACCGCCCTGCTGCTGCTCATCCCGTCGATCGGTTTCATGCTCGTCGTCGAGCGATTCCTGAAGGCCGACGTGCTGGCGATGGTGGGGCGGTAGGCTTGGGACTGGCGAGTTCGAACTGTTCAGCGCTTAACTCGCGGTGGCAATGACATCTTCAGAATAGAGCTACAGAAAAGGACGGCCAATGCACGCACCGCCGCTCACGTCGCTGTTTTTCGTCTCGCTGCTCGGGCTTGCACCCGCCGTGAGCGCGGTGATTCCGACACAGCACTTTTCCGTGGTGGGCCTCGCCCGGCCGGTCGAGATTCTGGTCGACAAGTGGGGCGTGCCTCACATCTATGCGAGTTCGCAGGACGATCTGTTCTTTGCGCAAGGATTTAACGCAGCGCGCGATCGACTGTTCCAGATCGATCTGTGGCGCCGCCGCGGGCTGGGGCAATTGTCCGCGGTTTTCGGTCCAGCCTACATTGAACAGGACCGTGCCACGCGGCTCTTCCTCTACCGCGGCGACATGTATCGCGAATGGCTCGCGTACGGCGCGGACGCCAAGCGAATTGCCGGTTCCTTCGTCGCCGGCATCAACGCGTACATCGACCAGGTGCAACGCGACGCCGCGCTGGTGCCGCTGGAATTCACGCTGCTCGGCTACAGCCCCGCGAAATGGCAACCCGAGGACGTCGTGCGCATCCGCAGCCACGGCCTCACGCGTAACCTCACGAGCGAAGTCGCACGCGCCAACGTCGTGTGCAACGCGAGCCTGAAGGACGATGCCATACGTGTCGGTCTGGAACCGCCATGGGAATCGCAGGTTCCCGAGGGGCTCGATCCGTGCCTGCCCAAGGATGTTCTGAGAGTGTTTACGCTGGCAACCCAGGCCGTCCGTATTACGAAGGAAGCGCTCAAGACGGGCTCGAGCGACGGCATCCCGGTTGCGACATTACAGGACGGCGTCGAGGCGGGGGAAGGCAGCAACAACTGGGCGGTCGCGCCCGCTCGATCGACGACGGGACGTGCCATTCTCGCCAACGATCCGCACCGTGCATACTCCACGCCATCGCTCCGCTACATCGCTCACCTTGTCACACCCGACATGAACGTCGTCGGCGCGGGTGAGCCGGGTCTTCCCGGCATTTCTATTGGCCATAACGGCACAATCGCGTTTGGTCTCACTATTTTCAATCTCGACCAGGAAGACCTGTACGCGTACGACCTCAATCCTGCCAATCCGAACGAGTATCGCTACCAGAATCGATGGGAACCGATGACGGTGCTGCACGAAGATGCGCAAGTAAAAGGCGCGCCGAACGCCAGTCTCGAGTTGAAGTTCACGCGTCATGGTCCGGTAATCTACATCGATGCGGAAAAGAATCGCGCCTACGCCGTCCGCTCGGCGTGGATGGAGCCAGGGATGGCACCGTATTTCGGCAGCATCGACTACATGCGTGCGAAAAACTGGGATCAGTTCCTCGCGGCAATGAACCGCTGGGGCGCGCCGACCGAAAACCAGGTGTACGCGGACAAATCCGGCAACATCGGCTGGGTACCTGGCGGTCTTGCGCCCAAGCGACCGAATTGGGACGGCCTGTTGCCTGTGCCGGGGGACGGACGCTACGAATGGGCCGGTTTCTGGGACCGCGACGAGCTCCCTTCGGCGTACAACCCCGCGCCAGGGTGGATCACGACGTCCAACGAAATGAATCTGCCTGCCGGCTACCCGTACAAGGAGCGAAAGATCGGCTTCGAGTGGACCAACCCGTCGCGCCACATGCGGCTGGTCGAACTGATGCAGCAGAAATCCAGAATTTCCATCGAGGATTCGATGCGCATGCAAAACGACTATTTGTCGATCCCTGCGCGTCGCCTCGGTGCACTGCTGCAGCCTCTCTCGGCGTCCGATGCGAAGACCAACGCAGCGCTTGTGCAATTGTCGCGCTGGGACTACGTCGAAAGTGCCGAGTCGGGCGAGGCCGCGCTGATGGAAGTGTGGATCTCGCGCCACCTCGGCAACGCGTTCAAGAAGGCGGTGCTGCAAGATTCCGCTGCCGAAGCGATCCCGACACCAGACATGGCGGTCATGCTTGCGATGCTAGAAGACCCGGCGAAATCTTTCGGCGATCCAGTCAAGCGTGACCAGCTCTTGTTGACGAGCCTCGCCGCCGCGTACGCAGAAATGGAAAAACTGCAAGGTCCAGACCCGTCCAAGTGGCAGTGGGGCCGATTGCACCATAGCCAGCCGCCGCATCCGTTGGCTGCAGCTGTCGATGATGTGATGCGTCTCAAGCTTACCGTGGGTCCGCTGCCCGACGGCGGCAGCACGTATACGCCGAACCAGTCCGCTTACGCGACGAGCGATTTCCTGCGCACGAATGGTCCTTCGTTCCGCGTGATCGTCGACGTTGGCAACTGGGACAACTCGCGCGCCGTCAACATGCCTGGCCAGTCGGGGGACCCGATGAGCCCGCACTATCGGGACCTGGCGCCATTGTGGCTGAAGGGCGATTACTTTCCTTTGCTGTATACGCGAGGGAAGATCGAGAAGGCGACGGAAAAGCGGATCGAACTCGTTCCAGTACCGTAGTGCATTCTTGGCTCAACTGAACGCGTGGTGAAAGTCCGCAGCACAGAAACCCATCGTGACTTCGATCAAACGAAGACAATTTCTGCAGCGGGCAGCGGTGCTGCCGCTGGTTCCAGCGCTTGTGTCACCGGGGACGATCCCGGGGCTTGCCAATGTGGCGGAAGCGGCGACGCCTTTTCGCCGCTACCGCCCGTCTGATCCGTCGTGGCCGTCCGCATCGAGTTGGGAAAAACTTGGGCAAGCACTCGATGGCAACCTGATCAAGGTGCAATCACCCCTCGCTGCCTGTGCTGGTGCGGCGGACAGCGCGGCCTGCAATGACGTCTTCAGGGAACTGAAAAATCCTTATTACATCGGCGACCACGCGGGGCTGACTCAGACTTCAGGCTGGGTCGATGCGTGGACCTCGATGCCGAGCGTCTACGCAGTCGAGGCGCGCAATGCCGCACACGTCGTCGCTGCGGTCAACTTCGCACGGGAGAACAGGTTGCGGTTGGTGGTCAAGGGCGGTGGCCACAGCTATCAGGGCACGTCCAGCGCACCGGATTCGCTGCTGGTATGGACACGCGCGATGAACGACATCACGCTGCACGACGCATTCGTGGGCACCGGCTGCACAGGCACGCAATCGCCGCAACCTGCAGTCTCGATCGGCGCGGGCGCGATCTGGATGCGCGTCTACGGTGCGGTGACGACCAAGGCTGGCCGTTACGTCCAGGGCGGCGGGTGCGCCACCGTCGGTGTTGCCGGGCTTATTCAAAGCGGCGGTTTCGGCAGCTTCTCGAAAAACTACGGCATGGCCGCAGCGGGACTGATCGAAGCCGAAGTCGTCACCGCCGATGGTGCCGTGCGGATCGCCAATGCATGCACCGATCCCGAGCTGTTCTGGGGACTCAAGGGTGGTGGCGGCGGCAGTCTCGGCATCGTCACGCGAGTCACGCTCCGAACTCGGGCGCTGCCGAATTCTTTCGGTGGCGCGAGCGCCGCCATCAAAGCCAGGACCGACGCGGCATACCGCCGGCTGATCGCCCGGTTCATCCGTTTCTACCGCGACGACCTGTTCAACGCGCATTGGGGCGAGCAGGCGAGCTTCAGCCCGGACAACACATTGCGGATCGCCATGGTCTTCCAGGGACTGAGCCAGCAGCAGGCGAGTGTGGTGTGGAAGCCGTTCTTCGATTGGATCACCGCATCGCCGGACGATTTCACCCTCGCATCGGCCCCCGTCATCGTGGCGCTGCCTGCGCAGAATTTCTGGGATCCCGCGACCCTGCAGAAGATACCCGGGATCGTGATTGCGGACGACCGGCCAGGCGCACCGGCCGGGAACGTGTTCTGGACGGGGAGCCTCGGTGAAACAGGGTGGTTCCTGCACGGTTACCAGTCGCTCTGGTTGCCTGCGGCATTGCTGCGAGCGGAGAAGGAAGCGAAGCTGGTCGATGCCTTGTTCGCGAGCAGCCGGCAATGGCGCATGTCGCTGCACTTCAACAAGGGTCTGGCCGGCGCTGCGGCGGACGACGTCGCGGCGGCGAAAAATACCGCGATGAATCCGGCGGTGCTGGATGCCTTCGCGCTGGCAATCACAGCGGGTGAAGGTCCGCCGGCGTTCCCGGACATTCCGGGCCACGAGCCTGATCTGATGGTGGCGCGCAAGGAGGCGCGCCAGATCGACCAGGCAATGAAAGCGATGCTTCCACTGGTCGCGCGGCGCGGATCCTATCTCTCGGAAGCGAACTATTTCGACGGTGACTGGCGGCAGTCGTATTGGGGCTCCAACTACGCACGGCTGCGAGCCGTGAAGAAGAAATACGACCCCGATGGCTTGTTCTTCGTGCATCATGGCGTCGGCAGCGAAGATTGGAGTCCCGACGGATTCACGAGGCTGACTTCGAAATGAACGTTCACCGCCTGCTCTGCTTGTTGTTCACTCCGTTTTCCGCGCTCGCCGTCATGGCCGCGGCTGCGGAGAGTCCTCCGAGCTACCCGCCGGCAGCGAAACATCCGGTCGCAGAGACGTTCCACGGCGTCACGGTCGTCGACGACTACCGCTGGATGGAGAACGACGCCGCGCCCGAGGTCAAGGACTGGGTGCGGGAGGAAAACGCGCTGACGCGCAAGATTCTGGATGCTGTTCCTCAACGGCCGGAAATCGCGCGTCGCGTCGGTGACCTGCTAGGCACGCGGGTCGTCTCACGGTACGACTTCCAGTATCGAGCTGGCCTCGTGTTCGCGATGAAGGATGCTCCGCCAAAAAATCAGGCGGTGCTCGTCGTGATGCCGCGCACGGCCGACCCGGACAAGGAACGGGTGGTGCTCGACCCTACGCTCCTGGATCCCAGCGGGCATACCACCATCGATTTCTACACGCCATCCTATGATGGAAAGTACGTCGCACTGTCATTGTCCGCGAACGGCAGCGAAGCGGGTACCGCCTACGTTGTCGAAGTTGCTACCGGCAAACGGCTCGACGACGTGGTGCCGCGCGTTATGTATCCCACCGCAGGCGGCAGCATCGAGTGGACCGGCGATGGCAAAGGGTTCTACTACACACGCTATCCGAATGCAGATGAACGTCCCGAGGCGGACCGGCAGTTCTATCAGACGGTCTGGTTCCACAGTCTCGGCACCCCGACCACCGCCGACCGGTACGTGCTCGGTCGCGATTTCCAGCGCATCGCCGAGATCGAGTTGCGGGGAAGCCGCGACGGCCGCGACCTCCTTGCGCAGGTGAAGAATGGCGACGGTGGCGAGATCGCCTACTACCTGCGGCGCGGGCGAGGATCATGGCAGCAGGTCGCCGCCTTCACTGACGGCGTCAAGCAAATGCGTTTTGGTCAGGACGGAAATCTCTACGCACGCTCGGTCAAGGGCGCGCTCCTCGGGCGCGTGCTCGCGATCCCGCTGGCCGATGCGCGCCTTGCGCGGGCGCATGTAGTCGTGCCGGAGGCTACCCTGTCGATCGAAAGTCTCGCGGTCGGACGTTCGCGGGTGTACGTGCAGTATCGCGATGGTGGCCCATCGCTGGTGAAGATGTACGACCTGCGCGGCAAGCCCATCGGTGCGCTACCGGGCCCGCCGCTGTCCGAGACCTCGGTGACGGCCATTCTCGATGGCGACAACGCGATCGTGCACGTGATGAGCTTCGTCACGCCTTCTACATGCTACCTCTACGAGTCGGGGAGGAACCGACTGGTCGAGACCGGGCTCGACGGCAAGCCGACGTTCAATTTCGACGATGCCATCGTCGATCGTGAATACGCCGTGTCCAAGGATGGCACCCGCGTGCCCGTGCTGATTCTTCATGCCAAGGGGATCAAGCTCGACGGCACGCATCCGACAATTCTGTACGGATATGGTGGCTACGGCCTCACGGTACCCCCCCACTTCAGCCCCATGCGCCGACTCTGGTTGGACTATGGCGGCGTCTATGCGTTAGCTGGAATCCGTGGCGGCGGCGAATACGGCGAAGCGTGGCACCTGGCCGGCATGCTCACCCACAAACAGAATGTATTCGACGACTTCGCGGCATCGATGCAGTTTCTCGTCGATCGCAAGTTCACGAGCCCGGGCCGACTCGCCATCATGGGGGGAAGCAACGGCGGCTTGACCATGGGTGCCGCATTGACGCAACACCCGGAGGCGATGCGCGCCGTGGTGAGCGAAGTCGGCATCTACGACACGCTGCGTTGGGAAACACAGCCCAACGGCGAGTTCAACGTCACTGAATTCGGCAGCACCAAAGACCCGGCGCAGTTCAAGGCCCTCTACGATTCTTCGCCTTTGTTGCGCATCAAGGACGGCGTGAAGTACCCGGCGGTACTCCTTACCAGCGGCGACAACGACGGCCGGGTCGCACCGTACGAGTCGCGCAAGATGGCGGCGCGATTGCAGACGGCAAGCGCTTCAGGCTATCCGGTGCTGCTGCGGACGCAAACCGACGCGGGACATGGCATCGGCACCGCACTCTCGACGCAGATCGAGGAGACGACCGACATCTACACCTTCATAGTCGATCAACTCGGTATCGCAGGTCCAACGAAGTCGTACTAGCGAGAGCCGAGCGCAAAGCACGCAGCAACGCTCAAACCGGACCGGCGAAGCTGGCGCTCAGCCTGGAGCCGCGGGCTTGAACTGGGGATCGACCGCAATGCGATAGCCGTTGGCCAACCGATTGGTCTCGTTGGCGAGCGCAGCGACGGCCAGCATTTCGTGGAACTGGGCCTCTGTCATGCCCTTGCCCCTTGCGCCTGCGGTATGCGAATGAATGCAGTATTCGCAATTGTTGGTCACGCTCACCGCGATGTAGATGAGTTCCTTGGTCAGCGGATCGAGGGCGCCCGGCGCCATCACCTGCTTCACGTTGTCCCACACCCGCCGCAATGTCGGCGGGTGACTGGCGAGCACCTTCCAGAAGTTGTTGACCCAGTCCGACTTGCGCACCGCCATGATTTCGTCGTAGACCGCGCGTACCTCGGCCGATGCATCGGCGTATTCCACCATTCCTGTCATCGACATCGCCACGCTCCATTTCCGTTTGCTCGGTATTCCCCGATACATCCGCGGACAGGCTCAAGGCAGCGTGTACGCGGTCTTGACGACAGTGAAGAACTCCTGCGCGTAGCGCCCTTGTTCGCGCGGGCCGTAACTCGATCCCTTGCGCCCGCCGAATGGCACGTGATAGTCCACACCGGCGGTGGGCAGGTTGACCATGATCATCCCGGCCTGGCTCGCACGCTTGAAGTGCGAGGCGTACTTCAGCGATGTGGTGACAATGCCGGCCGAGAGCCCGAAGTCGGTATCGTTGGCAACGGCCAATGCTTCTTCGTAGTCCTTCACGCGGATCACGCTCGCGACTGGCCCGAAAATCTCCTCGCGCGATGTGCGCATTGCGTTGGTCGCGCCGGTCAGCAACGCGGGGGAGAGGTAGTACCCTTTCTTCGGCCGCTCGAGGACCTCGCCGCCATACGCTAGCCTGGCACCCTCGCTCTTGCCGATGCCGATGTACTCGAGATCCTGTTTCAGCTGAGTTTCGTCGACGACCGGTCCGATGTCGGTACCCGCAGCCAGCGCATCGTCGATCTTAAGCTTTGCAAGCCGCTCACCCAGCGCAGCGACGAAGCGATCGTGAATGCCGGCGCCGACGATCAGGCGCGACGACGCCGTGCAGCGCTGCCCCGTCGAAAAGAACGCGCCGTTGACGGCGCAATTCACGGCGGTGGGCAGATCCGCGTCGTCGAGCACGACGAGTGGATTCTTGCCTCCCATTTCCAGCTGGATCTTGGCCATGCGCGCGATGGCTTTCGCCGCGATGGAGCGACCGGTCGCCACCGAACCTGTAAAGCTGATCGCATCGATGCGCCTGTCACCGATCATCGTTTCGCCCACGACGCTGCCGCGGCCCATCACCAGGTTGAACACGCCGGGCGGCACGCCGGCCTTGACGATGATGTCGGCGAGCGCCCACGCGGACCCCGGCACGAGGTCCGCGGGCTTGAACACGACGCAATTCCCGTAGCAAAGCGCGGGCGCGATTTTCCAGGCGGGTATCGCGATCGGAAAATTCCACGGCGTGATGATGCCGATCACGCCCAGCGGCTCGCGCGTCACCTCGACGTCGACGCCGGGACGAACCGATGCGATCTTTTCGCCTGCGAGGCGCAGGGCTTCGCCACCGAAGAACTTGAAAATCTGCCCGGCCCGGGCGACTTCGCCCACGCCTTCCGGCAACGTCTTGCCTTCCTCCCGCGCCAGCAGGCGGCCAAGCTCATCCTTGCGTGCGAGGATTGCTGTGCCAACCGCATCGAGCAGGTTGGCGCGATCCTGCACCGAGGACATCGACCACGCAGGAAACGCCGAACGTGCGGCGGCAATCGCGGCATCTGCCTGCCCGCGATCGGATCGCGCATACTCGCCGACGACGTCGCTAAGGTCCGAAGGATTGATGTTCCGTGAAGCGTCGGCGCCGGCGACCCATTCGCCGGCGATGAAATTGCGGTGCAGTTCCGCCATGATGTCGATCCTGTATTCAGTGTGCGGACAGAAGCCCGCGCTGCGCGAGATTGCGGAACAGCTCGCCGACGCCGAATGTCCACGGCGGCGCCCTGTCGCTGGTTGTGACGATGTTCTGGAGCGCGCCCAGCCGCTCGGTGGCGATGACGACGCGATCGCCCAGATGATGCGTGAAGCCGGCGCCGGGCGCATCGCGGTCCTTGACCGGCGCAAACATGGTTCCCTGGAACAGCACGAAGCCGTCCGGGTACTGATGATTCTCGTTGAGCGCTTGCGCGACCAGGTCTGTCGGATCGCGGCTGATCTTCTTCATCGAACTGCGCCCGGCGAGGTGAAAACCGTCTTCGCCGAACACGTCGAGCGCGAGTTCACAATTGCGCACGTCGTCAAGGGTGAACCGGCCGTCGAATACGCGGATGAAAGGCCCGATCGCGCACGACCCGTTGTTGTCCTTCGCCTTGGACAGCAGCAACGCGCTGCGACCCTCGAAGTCGCGCAGGTTGACGTCGTTGCCCAGCGTTGCACCCTGGATGAGGCCACGCGAATTCACCGCGAGCACGATCTCCGGCTCTGGGTTGTTCCATGCCGACTTCGGGTGCAGGCCGATGAGCGCGCCGTGACCGACGCTCGCCATGGGCTGCGTCTTGGTGAATATTTCCGCATCAGGCCCGATGCCGACTTCGAGATACTGCGACCACGCACCCTGTTCGACCAGAACCTGCTTGATCCGTGCGGCGTCATCCGATCCCGGGCGAATCGAGGACAGACTGCCGCCGAGAATGCCGGCGATGCGCTCGCGGATCGCATCGGCCTTGCTGGCGTCGCCGCGAGCCTGCTCCTCGATGACACGCTCGAGCATGCTCTCGACAAACGTTACGCCCGCGGCCTTTATCGCCTGCAAGTCGCAGGGCGCAAGCAAGCGCGGCTGGCCGGCATCGAAGTCCGGACGGCTGTTCGCGAGCAACGCCTCGATCGTGCCGATCACGGGACCGGCGGCCGCGCGGACCGTCGCCGCGACGTCGTCGCGTTCCAGCCACGCACTGATCGTCGGCGAGGTGCTGGCGATGTCGATGACACTGCCATCGGGCCTCACGGTGATCGGCGAAGGTCCTGCGTGCTTGCCCGGAATCCAGGCGCGCCCCAGCAGCGTGGCCGCCGTCCAGTCGGATGGCAGGGCGGACAATACAGGAGATCGGATCATGATGCGATGACTTGGGAACGGAGGTGCGCGGCGCCGATCTGACGTAACGGCGCCACCGGTCTTAGCAGCCGAATGATACCTCGTCCACACAGCGCGGGAACGGTGTACGCTGTTCGCATGGGTGCCTTGCTCGATAGCCACGTCCGCACGCTGTTGGACGCCATCGCCTTCGCATGGCCGACGACAGCCTTCGGAGTGCGACTGCACACGCCGCAGCCCACGCCTCCGGTCGATGACGACGACGATGATGACGAGGACGACAAGCGTGGCGGTGGTTCGGGCGGTGGCGATATCGATCCGGACGACGACGAAGGATCCGATGACGATGACGAGGACGACGAAGAGGACACGCTCTGGGCAAAGCAGCGCACAAACGGTGCTGCGCTTCGCAGGTAGTCGGTGCTACTTGATGGTCTGCAGTTCCTTGCGCAGCCGTTCACGTTCTCTTGCGATCGCCTCATGCACGGCGGCATTCAGTCGCTCCTGCTCCTGCGGTGCGCTGGCGGCGTCGGTTGCGGACGTGTCCGGGGGATGAAAATAGAAATCCCCCTCCAGTGACGTCGACTCCCACGGCGTCTGCTTGCCGCCGGAGTCTCGCCGAACCCCAGCGCGCACCTGTTTGAATACGTCCTCGATCGTCAGTCCGCTTCGCTGCACGTTGTCAATCAGGTGCTGCGTATAGAGTCCGTTGCGACCGGTGCCGTCGCTTGCTACGGCGCCTGGAGATGTGGCAAACGCGACGACGGACAAAAAACACCCGGACCGCCCAGAAACACGGCGATCAGCAGCGCAACCGTGATGCGTGCGACAGCCAAATGCGCCACGAGCCCAGAATGGCTAGGATGGCCAGAGACAATAGAGACAAAGCCGTCGTACGACAAGTAGGAGGGTCAGCGCAGGACTCCGCGTGCGAGGTCCGGTCGTTTATAAAGCCGAAATCTGACGACCCGCGATGGACGGACAGAGGACGAGGACGACGAGGAGGACAGGCTGTGGACCCGGGGCGGGGCCAGGTGGTGCGCGAAACTCAAGTAGTTAGCCGAGTGGGCGTGATCGCTGCCGGAATGTCTCGGCCGCCGCTACGAACCCCAACGGCGCGGTCGTCGTAGACCATGAAATCTCGGTGCCTGCCGACGCAAACGCTATGAAGCGTGGCCGGCAGGCGCAGATGATTGATTGCTCAGGCGCTCCGCTTGCGGCGCCACCACAACGCGAGCATCCCCGCGCCCAGGAGCAGCAGCGTTCCGGGCTCGGGGACGACTCCGGTCAGCGAAAAGGCGCCGTTGAACGTCGGCGCTGTGGCCGGGGTTGGACCCACGATGTCAGCACCTACGCGAAGCCAATCGGGATCGAGCATCGCGTCACGCGTCCACTCTTGCAGGTCGGTGAAGCCCGGCGGAAAAGGTGTCCCGGGCGCAACGATCGGCCTGGAGCCCGACAGCCAGAGAAATTCACCGCCGTTGACCTGTACTTGCGGGACGAAGAAATAGTGATCGGGGAGTAAACCGAACGGATCGGTGAAGGTGATGTTGAACTGGACTTCTTGGCCGGTGACCGGCCCATTGCCCCCTGTCGTCTGGCCGGGAAGGGGATGGATGCCGCCGGGCTGGATTGAATTCAGGGCCGCGAACGTCGCGTTCAGGACCGTCGTCGAGAATGTGAGCCCACCGCCGGCAGTCGAGTCCCGGTCATCGAGCGCAACGTCCGACGGTGAATTGACTCGCGTCGGCACCTGTGGGGTGGAGAACACCGGTGGGCCAGAGGTTCGCCCGACGTCCGAATCGCTGGGAAAGACCCGGTAGATCTCGACCCTGACTTGCCCGACCGTAGGCGCAGCACCGGTCAGAAGGCCTGTAAACGTTGCGCTGGTCAGGCTGGTGGGGCCGGTCAGAACAAAGTCGTCTGCCGCTTCGATCTCGAACTTCCCGGCCGACTCGGGTCGCGCCGCAGTCGCAATCAAGTTATTGGCGTTTCCCGTGCTGAAGAAGAACGGCGACGCGTAACAGGCGCCTGTGATCAGGAGCAGGGTCCCGCCTGTCGCAAGTCTCAGGATTGTTCGCATATAAGAAAACATGATCTGCATAGCGCGCCTCCATCAGATGTAACACAAGTGACATAATTGTGTGTCACAACATGCCATGCACAACATAGCAAAACGAGTGCCAGCAGGAGCTTTCATAAGTAGGTACAATAACTTGCGTTTTTGAAAGCTTGGCCAGTCCGACGCTTTGTAAAGTTTTTCGACAGAACCAGAGGAAACCGCTTAATGTGGGCGGCTGTCTGACTGATGCCAGCAATGGCGACGGGCAGCCGCGAAAATGTGGTATCATCGCGCTATTGCGGTGATCTGCGGATATCAGTCTGACGGTTGCCCGCCGCAGGTGAATACACCAGGGCAACTGGATCATCGGCTTCTAATCTCCCGCACAGGCAAACGCCTCGGCAGCAGCACCGGTTAGCGACGATGGCACAGGGCACCGACGCAGAGGTGTCCAGTAGTCGACCCGGTTGTGGCTGTTTAGCGCGCCTGGACGCCTGAATTCGGCGAATCAACACCGAGTTTCAGGCGCTACGCCCGATTCGTCTCCACAGGTCCGGAATTTTTGACTCGGCCGGTTCTCCACGAACGGACGCCGGGTCCTTATGTGCATGCGCCGCGCCCGTGCGGCTGAGGATTTTATGGAACCGAGCTTGAACTTCGCATCGCTGCAACTCGCGCCGGCACTCATGCGCGCCCTGGCCGCCTGCGGTTATACGGCACCGACGCCGGTCCAGCAGCAGACGATTCCTGCATTGCTTGCCGGCCGCGACGTCATCGGCTCGGCCCGGACTGGAACCGGCAAGACCGCCGCCTTCGTACTGCCCGCGCTGCAACGCCTGGCCGCCACGGCCGCCGTAGTTCGCTCGTCGGGTCATCATGCCGTCAGCCGGCCCCGCATTCTGGTGTTGGCTCCCACGCGCGAGCTCGCGCAACAGGTGGCGACGCAGGCGGTGCAATACGGACAATATTTGCGCGTTCGTGTCGTCTGCATCTACGGCGGCGCGCCATACCCGGTGCAGAATCGCGAACTCGCGCGCGGCGTCGACCTGCTCGTCGCGACGCCTGGGCGCCTGATTGATCATCTCGAGCGCGGCCGCATCGATCTGTCGCAGCTTGAAATGCTCGTGCTCGACGAAGCCGATCGCATGCTGGACATGGGCTTCATCGAGGACGTCGAGCGCATCGCCGCACGTACGCCCAAGACGCGGCAGACGGTGCTGTTTTCGGCGACCTTCGAAACCGCGATCGCCCGCCTTGCTGCGCGCCTGCTGCGCGATCCCGTGCGCATCGAAATCGAAGGGGACAAGAGGCCGCCCGCGGCAATCGACCAGCGCGTCCACTTCACCGACGATCATGCACACAAGCATCGGATCCTCGATCACCTTCTGGCTGACATCGAAATGACCCAGAGCATCGTATTCATCGCGACCAAGCGCGATGCCGAATCGCTGGCCATTCGCCTGCGCGGCGAGGGTCACGCCGCGGCTGCGCTGCACGGCGACATGGATCAGCGCGAGCGTACGCGCACGCTCTCCGACATGCGTCGTGGCAGCGTGCGCACGCTGGTTGCGACCGACGTTGCCGCGCGCGGCCTCGACGTCGCCGGCATCAGCCATGTGATCAATTTCGATCTTCCACGGCAGGCGGGCGACTACGTGCATCGCATCGGCCGCACGGGCCGTGCGGGCGCAAGCGGAGTCGCGGTATCGCTCGCGGCGCACAGCGAGCGAGCGCAGGTCCGCCAGATCGAACGCTATACCGGCGCGGCCATCACGATGCATGAAATTCCCGGCCTCGAACCACGGCGTCGCATGAGCGCGATGGCGTCGCGGCCGGCGCAACGTCGTCCGGGTGCGGCATGGGCAGGGAAACGACGCGACGGTGCCGCGGAGGCGCACAAGACCGGCTGGCCGGATCGGAAGTTCAGCGGCGCGCGCTGAGTCGGCCGACGACGCCGTGCGCCGGTTCGCGAAAAAGAGTATCGTTTTCGTGAGTTGACCGCGATCGCGAGCAAGGAGCATCCCCAATGTATGCGCAGATGGTCGATACCGGTGCGAAGCGGCTGCGCGCGCTGGAGGAAATGTCGCCCGAGGAACGGGCGTTCCAGGAACGCATCGACGCCGACATCAAAATCGAGCCGAAGGATTGGATGCCGGACGGTTATCGCAAGACGCTGATCCGCCAGATCTCCCAGCATGCACATTCCGAGGTCGTCGGCATGTTGCCGGAGGGCAATTGGATCACGCGTGCGCCGACCCTGCAGCGCAAGGCGATCCTCATGGCCAAGGTGCAGGACGAGGCCGGTCATGGGTTGTATCTGTACTCCGCCGCGGAAACACTGGGTGTATCGCGCGATGAGCTCATCGCCGATCTACACACAGGCAAAGCCAAGTACTCGAGCATCTTCAATTACCCGACGCTGACCTGGGCGGACATCGGAGCGATCGGCTGGCTGGTCGACGGCGCGGCAATCATGAACCAGATTCCACTGTGCCGGTGCTCGTACGGGCCGTACGCGCGGGCGATGGTTCGCGTGTGCAAGGAAGAGAGCTTTCATCAGCGCCAGGGCTACGACATCCTGATCAAACTGTGTCATGGCACCCCGGAGCAGAAAGCGATGGCGCAGGACGCGCTCAATCGCTGGTGGTGGCCATCGCTGATGATGTTCGGGCCGCCCGATGCCGATTCCGTACACAGCGCGCAATCGGCGGCGTGGAAGATCAAGATATTGTCCAACGACGAATTGCGACAACGCTTCGTCGACCAGACGGTGCCGCAGGCCGAGTATCTCGGCATCACCATGCCCGATCCATTGCTCAAATGGAACGAGGAGCGCGGCCACTACGATTTCGGCCCGATCGACTTCGACGAGCTCTACAACGTGGTCAAGGGCAACGGGCCGTGCAACCGCGATCGGCTGCGTACACGCGTGACGGCATGGGACGACGGCGCATGGGTACGTGACGCCGCGATGGCGCACGCGGAGAAGCAGGCAGCACGGGCGCGAAAGGCCGCCTGAGGAGACGCTGATGAGCGCGGAGTGGCCGCTGTGGGAAATCTTCATTCGCAGCCAGCACGGGCTCGCGCACAAGCATGTGGGCAGCCTGCATGCGGCCGACGCCGAAATGGCGATGAAGAATGCGCGCGACGTCTACACGCGGCGTAACGAAGGGGTGAGCATCTGGGTAGTCGCGTCGGCGGATGTCACCGCAAGCGCGCCAGGTGAAAAGGAACCGCTGTTCGAGCCGGCGAACAGCAAGGTCTACCGGCATCCGACGTTCTTCCCGATGCCCGATGAAGTGAAGCATATCTGAATTGAATTCGGATCGATCCGCACGTCAAACATGAAGGCGCGAATTCATTCGCGCACGGCGATTCTCTCACCCACGGTCCGAATGAATTCGGACCTACAACGTCCGATGAATTGCGACGCGCTCATCTTCGACTACCTGCTCCGCCTCGCCGACAGCGATTTGATCCTCGCGCAGCACCTCGGTGAATGGATCGGTCATGGCCCGGTGCTCGAGGAGGACATCGCGCTGACCAACGTCGGCCTTGATCTGCTCGGGCAAGCGCGAATGTGGTTCGGATACGCCGGTGAGGTTGAGTCGCGCTTTGCCGGGCGCGGCCGAGATGAAGACGAGCTGGCGTTCCTGCGCGATGCCTCCGGATATCGTAATCTGCTGCTGGTCGAGCAACCCAACGGCGACTATGCGCAAACGATCGCGCGCCAATTCTATTTCGACGTCTGGCACGAGCTCCTGCTCGCGCAACTGGCGCATTCGCGCGACCCGCGCGTTGCCGAGATCGCCACGAAGGGATGGAAGGAGGTCCGCTACCACGTGGAGCGCAGCGCCGACTGGGTGATTCGTCTCGGTGATGGCACAGACGAGAGTCACGCCAAAATGCAGCTGGCGATCGACGACCTTTGGATGTACACCGGGGAAATGTTCGAGGCGGATGCGACAGAACGAACGCTCATCGCCGAAGGGATTGCCTGTGATGCTCCTGCGCTGGAGGGGGCGTGGCACGATCAGATCGGCGCCGTACTGGAAGAGGCGACGCTGATCGTCCCCGCATCGGCGTGGATGCAAAGCGGCGGCAGGCGCGGCGTGCACAGCGAGCATCTTGGGCACCTGCTTGCGGAGATGCAGTCGTTGCAGCGTGCGTATCCGGCTGCGCAATGGTGATGTCCGCTGCCGATCCGATACCTGAGCCAGCGCTCGATGCAATCTGGGCGATGCTCGGGGCCATTCCCGACCCTGAGATACCGGTGATCTCGATCGTCGAGCTGGGCATCGTGCGCAACGTCGCGCGCGAGGACGATGAAGTGGTCGTCACCGTGACGCCGACGTACTCGGGTTGTCCGGCAACGGTGATGATCGCCACCGACATCCGTCGAGCTCTGACCGAGGCGGGGGTGCGGAACTGCCGCATCCGGACGCAGTTGTCGCCGGCGTGGACCACGGACTGGATAGGCTCCGAGGCGCGCGCACGGCTGCGCGCCTATGGGATCGTCCCGCCGGGCGAACGCGCTGCGAAGCACCGGATCGACATAACGGGTCTGCGCAAGCGAGAAGTCGTCACCGTCGCATGCCCGCGCTGCGGATCGACGCGCACGCAAGAGCTGTCGCGCTTCGGTTCCACGCCGTGCAAGGCACAGTATCGCTGCAACGAATGCCGCGAGCCGTTCGATTATTTCAAGCCCCATTGAGCGGCGCGCCGGGCCGCGCATTGGATCGATGAGCAAGTTCCATCCACTGACGGTGGCCACAGTCACGCGAGAGACGCGTGACGCGATCGCCTTGACCTTCGAGGTTCCGCCCGAGCTGCGCGAGGCCTTTCGCTTCGTCCAGGGTCAGCATCTGACCCTGCGCGCGGACATCGACGGCGAAGACGTCCGCCGCTCGTACTCGATCTGTTCCGCGGTGCAGGACAACGTGCTGCGCGTTGCAGTCAAGAAGGCGCTGGGCGGCATGTTCTCGACCTGGGCCAACGAGGGCATCAAGCCGGGCCAAACGCTCGACGTCATGCCGCCGATGGGCCATTTCAACGTGCCGCTGGACGCGGGCAACCGCAGGCACTACGTGGGATTTGCCGCCGGTAGCGGGATCACGCCCCTGCTGTCGATCATCAAGACGACACTGCGGGTCGAGCCCCACAGCCGCTTCACATTGTTCTACGGCAATCGCTCGTCGAGTACCGTGATGTTCAAGGAAGAGCTGGCGGACCTCAAGGACAGCTATCTCGGTCGCCTCAATCTTGTCTATGTGATGAGTCGCGAGCCGCAGGACATCGAGGTCCTGAACGGCCGCATCGACCGCAAGAAGGCGGATGCGCTCCTCGCACATTGGATCGACGTCGCAGACATCGACACGGCCTTCGTGTGCGGCCCCGACGGCATGATGCAGGTGGTCGCCGCGTCCCTGGAAGCCCATGGCGTGCCGAAGCCGCGCATCAAGGTGGAGCTGTTCGCGGCAAGCATCCCGAAGCACGAGCGCAAACCGCAGCCAGCGCCGTCGCCGGGCCACACGGAATGCGCTGTCACCGTCATCATGGACGGCGCGGCGCGGCAATATACGCTGGAAAAGACGAAGGAGAACATTCTCGACGCAGCGTTGCGACAGGGCATCGAGCTGCCGTACTCCTGCAAGGGCGGGGTGTGCTCGACATGCCGCGCGAAGCTGATCGAAGGCGAGGTCGACATGGACGTCAATTTTGCCCTTGAGGACTACGAGATTGCGCGCGGCTTTGTCCTGTGCTGCCAGAGCTATCCTGTTACCGACAAGGTGGTCGTTGATTTCGACCAGACGGCGTAAGCCCACCTGCTAAGCTTGCACTATCTGCATCCGGAGGAACGACGTGTCCCATCCCCTGTTCGAGCGCCACAAGGCGCTCCTCGATCGTGCGCTGCAAGCCGTGGCCGAGCGTGGCTATTGGAGCGCATTTCCCGAGAGCCCCAGCCCGAAGGTATATGGTGAGGGTGCGGCGGAAGCGGGCAAGGCCGCCTTCGACGCCCTGCTGAACAGGCCGTTTCCGCTCACTCAGGCGGGAACGATCGGCACGGTGGGTGGTGAGGTTTCGCCCTATGGCATGCCGCTGGGTGTGACCTACCCCAAAGTCGACATCGATGCCCTCTTCACCGCGATCGCCAAAGCCGAAGGCGCGTGGCGCAAAGCCGGGCCGGAGGCATGGGTTGGGGTGTCTCTTGAGATCCTGACGCGCATCAACAAGCGCAGCTTCGAAATCGCTCATGCCGTGATGCACACCACGGGCCAGGCGTTCGTAATGTCATTTCAGGCCGGTTGCCCGCACGCGCAGGATCGTGCGCTCGAAGCGATCGCCTACGCGTGGGACGAAATGCGCCGCATCCCCGCCAAGGCATACTGGGAGAAGCCGCAGGGCAAGAACGAGCCGCTGAAGATGGAAAAGCACTACCGCATCGTCCCGCGCGGCATCGGGCTGGTGATTGGCTGCAATACATTTCCCACATGGAACGGATATCCCGGCATGTTCGCGAGTCTGGCCACGGGCAACGCAGTGGTGGTCAAGCCGCATCCGAATGCGATCCTGCCGCTGGCAATCACGGTGCAGATAGCACGCGAGGTACTGAGCGAGGCCGGACTCGATCCGAATGTCGTGACGCTCATCGCGCACGCCGCCGGCGACGACACGGCCCAAAGGCTAGCGTTGCGGCCGGAGGTCAAGCTCATCGACTTTACCGGCAGCACGGCCAATGGCGACTGGCTGGAGGAGCACGCCCGGCAAGCCCAGGTCTACACCGAGAAAGCGGGCGTGAATCAGATCGTGCTCGACTCCGTGGACGACTTCAAGAGCACGGCACGCAATGTCGCTTTCTCGCTCGCTCTGTATACGGGGCAGATGTGCACCGCACCGCAGAATCTCTACGTTCCGAGCGGCGGGATCGACACTGCGGAGGGCCGCCTCTCATTCGATGAGGTCGCGCAGGGCTTGAGCGACGCGGTGCAGAAACTGCTGGGCGACCCGGCCCGTGCGGTGGAGATTCTCGGCGCCGTCGTCAACGATGGCGTGGCTGCACGCATCGATGCGGCGCGTGCGCTTGGGCCGATCGTGATCGACAGCCAGGTGATCACTCATCCGCAGTTTCCTGAGGCGCGCATTCGCACGCCGCTCATCGTCAGGCTCGATGCGAAGGATGAGGCGAAGTATCTCAAGGAGTGGTTCGGGCCGATCGCCTTCATCATCGCCACCGACAGCACTGCGCAAAGCCTCGACATCGCCCGCCGCGCGGTCAAGCAGCACGGCGCGCTGACGTTGTCCTTGTACTCGAGGAATGCGCAAGTCGTCGACGAGGCGATCGCGGTCGCGGAGGATACGGGCGTCGCGCTCTCGATCAACCTGACCGGTGGCGTGTTCGTGAACCAATCGGCGGCGTTCTCGGACTACCATGGCACGGGCGCCAATCCTGCAGCCAACGCGGCCTTGACCGACGCGGCATTCGTGGCCGGTCGTTTCCGCGTGGTGCAGCATCGGATGCATGTGTAACTGCCAAGCCATGAGATACGAGTCGATTCTTTTCACCAACGAAGCCGGCATCGCCCGCCTGACGCTCAATCGGCCCGAGCGCCTCAACAGTTTCAACGACGCGATGCACGCCGAAGTGCGCGATGCCCTCGCCAAGGTCAGGGCCGACGCCTCGGCACGCGTGCTGCTCCTTACGGGCGCGGGGCGCGGATTCTGCGCCGGGCAGGATCTCGCCGATCGCGCCGTCGCACCGGGGTCCGAGCCGGTGGACGTAGGCGCATCGATCGAACGCAATTACAAGCCGCTGGTGCTTGCCTTGCGCTCGCTACCGATCCCCGTTGTCTGCGCGGTCAATGGTGTCGCGGCGGGCGCCGGCGCCAATGTTGCACTGGCCTGCGACATCGTCATCGCGGCCAAGTCCGCGAGCTTTATCCAGGCGTTCGCCAAGATCGGACTGCTGCCAGATGCCGGCGGCACGTTCTTCCTGCCGCGCCTCGCCGGGGGCGCCCGCGCGATGGGACTCGCATTGCTGGGCGAAAAACTCCCTGCGGAACAAGCAGCGGAATGGGGCTTGATCTGGAAGTGCGTCGACGATGTCGAATTGACACCGACCGTCGACGCATTGTTGCAACATTTCGCCACAGCGCCGACGCGCGCCCTCGCCGCGACCAAACGCGCATTGCAGCTCTCCGCGGTAAACACGCTCGAGGCCCAGCTCGACGTCGAGCGCGACGCTCAGCGCGAGCTGGGATGGAGCGATGACTTCCGCGAAGGTGTCAGCGCTTTCGGCGCCAAGCGCGCGCCCAAATTCACGGGCAAATAGGCGGATGCCGACCGACCCGCCGTCGCTCTCTGCGGCCGATGCGCAGGCCCTTGCCGAACTTGTCGCCGGAGAAATGTACGCGCGCGATCGGGCCTCGCAGATGATGGGCATGAAGGTGGCAAAAGTAGGGCCAGGCCATGCCGAACTGGTGATGGTGGTGCGCGCGGACATGCTCAACGGTCACGCGACGTGCCACGGCGGCTTCATCTTCACACTGGCGGATAGCGCCTTCGCGTTCGCCTGCAACAGCGGCAATCAGACAACGGTCGCTTCCGGCTGCACCATCGACTTCGTCGCGCCGGCGCGCGAAGGCGACGTGCTGACCGCGGTAGCCCAGGAGCGCAGCGTGAGCGGACGCACGGGGGTTTACGACATCGACGTTCACAATCAGCGCGGCGAGACGATCGCATTGTTTCGCGGCAGGTCATATCGGCTCAAGGGTCACGTCGTCGATGGACCGCAGGCGCGGGAGAACTAGCCATGGCCCCACGGAAGGCTCCACCGGCGGGACTCGAGGCGATCGAAACCGCTAGCCGCGCGGACCTCGGTGCGCTGCAACTGGAGCGACTCCGATGGACGCTCAAGCACGCGTACGACAACGTTGCACACTATCGCAAGGCGTTCGACGCGGCGGGCGTAACGCCGGCCGATTGTCGGACGCTCGACGACATCGCGAAGTTTCCCTTCACCGTCAAGACCGACCTTCGCGACAACTATCCTTTCGGCATGTTCGCCGTGCCGCGCGAACAGGTAGCACGCATTCACGCCTCATCCGGCACCACGGGCAAGCCGACGGTCGTCGGTTATACGAGGAACGATATCGAGACATGGGCGACCGTCATGGCGCGGTCGATTCGCGCCGCCGGCGGCCGCCCGGGCGACCTGGTACACGTCGCCTACGGCTACGGCTTGTTCACCGGCGGACTCGGGGCGCACTACGGCGCGGAAAAACTCGGTTGCACCGTGATCCCCATGTCCGGAGGCCAGACGGAAAGACAGGTCCAGTTGATCCAGGACTTCAAGCCGCGCGTAATCATGGTGACACCGTCGTACATGCTGGCGATCGCGGAAGAAATGGAAAGACAAGGCATCGATCCGCGGGAGACGTCGCTGGAGATCGGCATCTTCGGCGCGGAGCCGTGGACACCGACGATGCGGGAAACCATCGAGACGCGACTCGGCATCGATGCCATCGACATCTTCGGACTGTCGGAGGTCATGGGGCCGGGCGTGGCGCAGGAATGCATCGAAACCAAGGATGGCTTGACCATTTGGGAAGATCATTTCTATCCCGAGATCATCGATCCGGAATCCGGAAAAGTGCTGCCCGAAGGTGAGAAGGGCGAGCTGGTGTTCACGTCGCTGACCAAGGAGGCGCTGCCGATCATCCGCTACCGCACACGCGACTTGACGCGTCTTCTGCCGCCCACCGCGCGCACGATGCGCAGGATGGAAAAGATCACCGGACGCTCCGATGACATGCTGATCATCCGCGGAGTGAATGTATTTCCCACGCAGGTGGAGGAACTCATTCTCAAGCAGCCCGCACTGGCGCCGCACTATCAACTCGAAGTCACGCGGCCCAACATCATGGATGAGTTGACGGTGGTCGTCGAACGCGCACCTGCCGCGGGTGGCAAAGACGGGGATATGGCGGGCGAACGGCTAGCGCACCAGATCAAGAGCCTGATTGGCGTTACCGCACTGGTGCGCGTGGTACAGGTCGGCGGGATCGAGCGCTCGCTCGGCAAGGCCAAGCGCGTCATCGACAAGCGTCCGAAGACGTAGCCATCGACGATGGGGGCGGCGGATTTTCATGGCGTATTCCCGTACCTGGTCTCTCCGCTCGATGCGGCGGGGGAGGTCGACGGAGAGGTCCTTTACCGTCTGTGCAACGACCTGATCGATGCCGGCGTGCACGGCCTGGCACCGCTCGGCTCGACCGGTGAATTCGCCTACCTGTCGTGGCTGCAGCGGCGTCGCGTCGTCGAAGTCGTGCTCGCAGCGGCGAAAGCACGCGTCCCGGTCGTCGCCGGCGTGGCGTCGACAACGATTGTCGACGCCGTGTCGCAGGCACGCGAATACGAGCGGATGGGTTGCGATGGGATCCTGGCCATTCTCGAGGCCTACTTTCCGATTTCCGACGAGGGGGTATATGCCTACTTCAAGGGAATCGCCGAGGCGGTATCGCTGCCGATCGTGCTCTACACCAATCCGAACTTCCAGCGCTCGGATCTGACCCTGCCCGTCATCAACCGACTCAGCCGCATTCCGAACATTCGTTACATCAAGGATGCCTCCAACAACACCGGTCGCCTGCTTTCGATTATCAATCAGGTAGAAGGTCGCATGCAGGTGTTTGCTGCTTCGGCGCATATTCCCGCATGCGTCATGTTGATCGGCGGCGTTGGCTGGATGGCTGGCCCGGCATGCGTCGCGCCACGACAGAGCGTCGAACTCTACGAGCTGTGCCGCCGCGGCGACTGGACAGGTGCAATGGCGAAGCAACGCGCGCTTTGGAACCTGAATCAGGCGTTCGCAAAGTACAATCTCGCCGCGTGCATCAAGGGCGGCCTGCAGCTCCAGGGATACGCCGTCGGCGCGCCGCTGGCTCCCCAGATGCCGCTGACGTCCGAGGGGATCGACGAAGTCCGTCGCTCGTTGGTCGCGATTGGCGCACTGCAAGCGGACGCATGAGCGCGACGGGCCGCCCCGAGCGCGAATACCGGAGCGCGCAGCGCGAAGGTCTCCTATGAGCGCGACGGGCCGCCCCGGGACGTCTACGTGAGCGGGGCGAAGCCGAGGCGCGAAGCGCGCGTCCGCGAACGTGGACGGCGGCCGAACGGGCAACGTTGCGATTCGCGCGAGCACAGACTGACGGCCGCGAATACCGGAGCGCGTAGCGCGAAGGTACTCCAATGAGCCTTCTTTTCATCGGCATGATCATCAGCACGGTCGGTGTCGGATACATGATGTACGGACGGCGTCAAGCCAGATTTGCCCCCGTGATCGCCGGTGTCGTGCTTTGCATCTACCCTTATTTCGTCGATGATTGGCTCTGGCTGATCGTCATCGGCGTGCCGCTGCTCGCCGCTCCCTTCCTGATCGATTTCTGAATGTGGGCCTGACTCCGCGTCGGGCGTCGGGTTGCGGCTGGGTGTCGTGTCATCCCACTTTCGTCCCACGGGACCGGGCCACACGCTCAACCGGACGGTGAGCCTGGTGCCCCGCTACAATGGCGCTGGAGGGTCAATTACACAGGGGGGAAACTGTTTCGCGGCTTGTCCGTGCGTCAACCGTGAGCGAATTTGATCGCCTCTGGCGAAAAAGTAATCGAGGTTCGTTCGTGGGTAACTGATTTTCGCGGCGACCTCCTCATCTGCGCCAGTGCGATTACCTTACCACCGCTTTATAGAGCGGAAGGTGGTAATGACCGGTAATGCCGACGGGTCGTCATGGCGGACGCTGCGCGAGCAGGTGCAAGCAGTTCGTGCACTTCGGATTTGGTCCGGACGATAGCCGACACTGGAAACGAAAACCCCGCCGAAGCGGGGCTGATGTTAAAGGCGCGCGTTTGTTGTGCTTGCGGCGCCAGAAGCCGAGACCGGCAAGACCGACGCCGAGCAGCGCGAGCGTAGCAGGTGCGGGAACCGGGGTTCTTACCGACGCCGTTGTCAGCGTCCCTCGGTCAAATATGCGACCCGCGTAGTCGTAAGAGAAACCGAATGAAGAAGGAATACCCGTTAGAGTATTTACGTCGAAATCCGGGAAAATGGTGGCTGTAATCCCTGCGAGAGGAACGCCTTCTATTCCCCAACCTGTCAAGTTTCCGCTGGCGTCAAAGATGAGCCTGTAGGCATCTGCGTTGGCGCGAGTCCATGTAGTGCCAGCCCATACAAGCAAGAGCGACGATGCGCCAAGCCCCGTCGTCGTGTTGAAAATCTGACCACCTCCGGGCGGGGCGAGGCTACTGTCGAAGGAGAACGAACCGCTCGCCGTCTGCCCGACAAATACAGGGTCGCTCGGGTCCGCGAGCACGGCGAAATCGACGGTTATTGACGATGCGTGTCCGGCGCTCGAAAGCTGAAGGCTGCAAATGAGCGCCAGCAGCCGAAGCACAAAGCGTCCCATTGCTGGCAATACTCGGGGCAGTGGGCGTGACAATCGTTACCGCTTGCGGCGCGAGAAGCCGAGACTGGCGAGGCTTATGCCCAGCAATGCAAGTGTGGCGGGTTCGGGTACCTTCTGCGCAAACACGGCAACGCAGCCGAGTGGGCATAGCGTGTTCGGGACGCCTGCCGTGCTGCCTGCAAGCGGCAGGAAGACATCGCCGCTCACCGGGTCAACCGAGATCGAATGCGGGTTCGATAAACTCGATACTCCTAAGGGTCCCAATGCGACGGACTGTAATAGTTGCAGAGACATGTCGCTGATTACGTCGAAGACCCGTCCACCGCCACTCACGCCAGTGACGAAGAAATCCCCTAGCGCCGGGTCGTACCAAAGTTCGTCGGAGCCGCTGATCTGCGAGAATGTTGTGACGATTGAGCCGGTACCGGTCGGGTTGAGCACGACCGTCTGGGTGCCTGCTGTGCCACAGCCGACCATGAGATTGCCGCTTGCGCCAAGCGCGAGGCCAGTGGGTGAGCAGGCGGCGATACCGAGGGACGAGAAATTGTAGAGCCGTCCGACCGTGCCGTCGGTACGAATCTCCGCCACCCCGCCAGCACCGACCCCGCCAAACTGCGGGACGGAGATGAAGAAGGTCCCGGTGTTGGGGTTCCACACCGGCTGTTCCAGACCATCAGTGTTCGCAGCGCCGGGAATGATGATGGGGCTGTGCGCGATGGAGACCGGCGAAGTACCGTTGGTGGTTGCAAAGAGGGTACCGAACGCCGGAGCATCGGCATTGTTCGCCGCCAGAACCTGATGGGTCAGCGGCGAATATGCCATCTCGTCGACCCGTAAAGTGCCGCCGCTCGGAATTGATTGCAGAAGGGTCGGTGCCGCCGGATTGGTTGCATTGAAGACCTTGAGCGTGCTGTTGCCGTCACCGGCGTAGAGCGTGGTTACTCCACCAGATGTGACCGTCAGGACGCCATCAGCGCCAGATACCGATGTGGTCGCCCCCTGCCCAGTAAAGCCGGTCGCTCGCCCAACGAAGGAGAGGCTCGCTCCAGAGAAGATGTCGACACTGGCGTTGGACCGGTCGGCTACATAGTCCATCCGCGTCACCGGGTCGAAGAAGCTGATGTCGAAGGACGTGAATGCCCCGCCCGGTTGGACATTGGCGGCATCCGAGGGCACAGGTATCGTTGTGAGCAGACTATATGTCGTGGGTGCTGAGATAGCATTCGACGTTGCCATGCCGAGGACGGCTGCCGTGAACATGCAGGAGTGAATAATGGTCTTGCGCATCATCATGAATCCTCCGAAGAACCGCCGCTAATTCAAACGTGACGTTTTGTAGCAAGCAATTTGAAGGCCACCACTGACAATCAACCAGTTAAACTTACCGATGCAGTCGGTCTGTAAAATTTGGCGACGTTTCGTAAGCTTTCCGTCAGTTTTCCGTAAGCTGATCCACAGGCAAATAGCTGGGTGGCTTACTAGAACCTTTCGGTCGCGTGCGTCAGTGGCACTAAGATATCTTGCTTCGACCCACGCATATGGTTTGCTGTGGATTCCTCGGTACTGCAAACGATGCCGGAGATGAACTTTTCGTGGCGCTAGCCTGGGCGAGAATACGCGGCGTGTCTCGGCTCGATCGCGTCGATGTCGACGCTGCGGCAGGGACCCTACGCTTGCCCGGCAGCACGTCGAGCGTCGCCGCGGTCGACTGGGAAGTACCGACGCACGGCACCGTGATCGGAACGCTGCTCAACGACCGCAGCGCACTGGCGGCACTCGGCGAGGCCGTGAATGCCGCACCCTATGAAGCGCCGCCGCAGTCGGTCGTGCTCTACATCAAACCGCAAAATACGTGGACCGCATGCGGCGCTCCCGTAACGGTGCCCGCAAACCTTAAGCAAGTAGAAATCGGAGCGACGCTGGGGATCGTCATCGGTGCCACGACGTGCCGCGTGGACGAGGCACATGCGCTCGACTTCGTTGCCGGTTACACCGTCGTAAACGATATCAGCGAGCCACACGCCAGTGTTCTTCGGCCGGCGATCCGTCAGCGCTGCCGCGACGGCTTTTGCGCGATCGGGCCATGGATCATCGCCCGGCAGGAAGTCGACACCCCCGATGCGCTCGAGATGCGGGTGTTCATCAACAGCGAATTGCGCGCTACGCGTTCGACTGCGAATTGCGTTCGACCGGTGGCAAAGCTGATCGCCGACGTGAGCGAATTCATGACGTTGTCAGCGGGCGACGTGCTGTTGATGGGAACAGCCGCAAATTCGCCACTGGCCCGTGCCGGCGATCGGGTGCGCGTCGAGATCGACCGCGTCGGCGTGCTCGAGAATCTGCTCGTCGCCGGGGTGCGGGGCCTATGAAACGCGCCCGAGTCGCGTGGATGGGCGCGGTGCATGATGCGTCCGAGGCGGACGGTGCTTTGCAACTCGCCGATGGCCGCATCGTCGCCGAAACCGAAGTCGTCTGGCTACCGCCGCTGCCGCCGACCGAACGACCGCGCACGATCTTCGCGCTGGACCGGAATTACGCGGACCGCGCCAAGGATATCGCGCCCAAGGCCCAGAACGAGCCGCTGATTTTTCTCAAGGGTGTCAATTCACTCGTCGGTCATCGCGGGCAGACGCGCCGCCCGGCGGACGCCACGTACATGCACCACGAATGCACGCTGGCAGTCGTGATCGGGCGCACCGCGCGGCGCGTCACGCGTGCGGACGCCTACGAATACGTCGCCGGATATACCGTGGCCAACGACTATGCGATTCGCGACTATCTCGAGAACTATTACCGTCCGAACTTTCGCGCGAAAAGTCGGGATGCGTGCACGCCGATAGGGCCCTGGCTGGTCGACGCCGCCGACGTGAGACATCCCATGAATCTGCGCATGACGACGACGGTCAACGGGACTCTGGTGCAGCGGAGCAACACCGGCGATATGGTGTTCGACATCGCGTTCCTGATCGCCCATCTTTCAGGCTTTATGACATTATCGCCGGGGGACGTCATCCTGACGGGTGCCCCCGAAGGGCTTTCCGGCGTGCATCCCGGCGACGAAGTCGTGGCCGAGATCGGCGGCATCGGCCGCCTCGTCAATACCGTCGTCGGTGACGCGGCGTGAGACTCGAGCCTTCGACGTGAAGATCTGCATCGTCGGCGCAGGCGCGATCGGCGGCTTCCTCGGCACGCGGCTCGCTGTCACCGATAGCGAGGTCACGACGGTTGCGCGTGGTGCGACGGCGCAGGCGTTGCGCAAGCACGGTTGGCGACTGGAATCCGGCGGTGCGTTGATCACCACCCCGGTGCGCGTGGCCGAAGCGCCGGTGGAATTGGGCGTACAGGATCTGGTCGTGATTGCGGTCAAGGGGCCCGCACTTGCGAGTGTCGCGGCGTCGATCGCGCCGCTGCTGGGCGCGCAGACGACGGTCTTGACCGCGATGAATGGCGTTCCCTGGTGGTTTTTCCAGGGCTTCGGTGGCGGTTCCGAAGGCATGCAGCTCGGGTCGGTAGACCCGGAGGGGAAAATCAGCGCAGCGATTGCGGCGCCTTCCGTGATCGGCTGCGTCGTCCATGCGAGCTGCATGACCCCGGAGCCGGGTCTCGCGGCCAACGTTGCCGGCAAACGGCTGATCTTCGGTGAACCGCGCGGCGGGAGCTCGCCGCGATTGACCGCGGTGGGCGAATTGTTCCGTGCTGCCGGTTTCGAGGTAGACCTGTCGGACTGCATCCAGCGCGATATCTGGTACAAGCTGTGGGGCAATATGACCATGAACCCGGTCACCGCTCTGACGGGCGCGACCGCGGACCGAGTGCTCGACGATGCATTGGTGAACGGCTTCTGCCAAGGGGTCATGGCGGAGGCCAAGACGATCGGTGCGCGCATCGGCTGCGCCATCACCGAGACCCCGGAGCAGCGCAACGCAGTGACGCGCAAGCTCGGGGCATTCAGGCCCTCGATGCTGCAGGACGTCGAGGCTGGGCGGCCGGTGGAAATCGACGTACTGCTCGCCGCGCCGCGTGAAATCGGCGCTGCGCTGGGCCTTTCTACGCCGTACCTGGACGCATTGCTCGGACTCGCTCGATTGCACGCACAGATGCGCGGGCTGTATCCGCGCTAGCGCAATGAATTCGGATGCAGCCTGCCAGCATTCACGGCTGCGTCTCGACTCACCGTGTGGCGATCGGCGTAGAATTTCGCCAACGTCGCTCCCGAAATGCCAACCCTCGGGTCCAATCCATGACCGAAAAGAAATTTGCATCTCATGCTGATCTCGAAGAGAAGCAGATCAGCTTCGACCGTCTATCCGACCACGCCTATGCATATACCGCCGAGGGCGATCCGAATACTGGCATCGTCATCGGCGACGATGCGGCGATGGTCATCGATACTCAGGCGACCCCCGTGATGGCGCAGGACGTGATTCGTCGCATTCGCGCGGTCACCGACAAGCCGATCAAATACGTCGTGCTTTCCCACTACCATGCCGTGCGTGTCCTCGGCGCATCGGGATACAAGCCCGAACACGTCATCGCCAGCCGCGACACCTACGATCTGATCGTCGAACGCGGCGAGGCCGACATGAAGAGCGAGATCGAGCGCTTCCCGCGGCTGTTCCGCGCGGTCGAGTCGGTGCCCGGCCTGACGTGGCCGACCATCGTCTTCGAACAGCACTTGACGCTGTGGCTGGGTAAATTGCGAGTCGACATCATGCAGCTCGGCCGCGGCCACACCAAAGGGGATACGGTGGTATGGCTACCGCAGGAAAAGATTCTGTTTTCGGGTGATCTGGTGGAGTACGGCGCGACGCCGTACACGGGGGATGCGTATCTGACCGACTGGCCGGCGACATTGGATGCCGTCGCTGCGCTCAAGCCTGAAAAGCTCGTGCCTGGACGTGGTGCGTCGCTGATGACGCCGCAAGACGTCAAAGCGGGACTCGACGGCACGCGCGCATTCATCACGGAGATGTTCAGCAGCGTGAAGCGCGGCGCGGCCGCCGGCAAGGACCTGCGCACCGTATACAAGGAGACCTATGCCACGTTGAAGCCGAAGTTCGGCGGATGGGTGATCTTCGACCACTGCCTCCCGTTCGATGTCACGCGCGCTTATGACGAAGCGACCGCGCACCGCGATCCGCGCATCTGGACGGCGCAGCGGGACAAGGAGATGTGGCAAGCGCTGGAAGGCTAGACGCCTTCGGCCGCACTGGCGCGCGCCCGTTCTCCGGTGGACAGGCTGGAGCAACGGCAAGCTTGATTTCAATTGAAAACCTACACACATCCGGTCTATCCCTATACCAAGCCCGTCGATCTGGACGGGTCGCCAAGGCATTGGCCGGTGATCGTCGCTGGGGCGGGTCCCGTCGGATTGGCGGCGGCGATCGATCTGGCGCAGCGCGGTATCGACGTGCTGCTGCTCGACGAGGACAACACTGTCAGCGTCGGGTCGCGCGCTATCTGCTGGTCGAAGCGCACGCTCGAGATCCTCGACCGCCTCGGTTGCGGCGAAAAGGTCGTGCAAAGGGGCGTACGCTGGAGCGTCGGCCGCGTGTTTTTCCAGGACGAAGAAATCTACGCGTTCGATCTGCTGCCCGAATCGGGACATCGTCGTCCGGCATTCATCAATCTGCAGCAGTATTGGGTCGAGCAGATACTGGTCGAACGCATCGCCGAATTGCCGCAGGCCGACCTTCGATGGCAAAACAAGGTCATCGGCGTCGAGCAGCAGAGCGATCGCGTTACAGTGCATGTGACCACGCCCGACGGCGAATATCGGGTCCGTGCCGATTGGCTGATCGTCGCCGATGGCGCGCGCAGCCCGATCCGCGGCATGCTCGGGTTGGAGAGCGAAGGCCACGCCTTTCATGATCGCTTCCTGATCGCAGACATCCACATGACCTCGGATTTTCCCGCCGAGCGTTGGTTCTGGTTCGATCCTCCGTTTCACCACAACCAATCGGCGCTGTTGCATCGCCAGGCCGACAATGTCTGGCGTGTCGATTTCCAGCTCGGCTGGGATGCTGACCCGGAGGAGGAGAAGAAACCCGAAAACATCGTGCCCCGTTTGCGGGCGATGCTGGGCGCGAAGGCGCAATTCGAAATCGAATGGGCGAGCGTATACACATTCCAATGCCGGCGCATGCGGAGGTTCCGGCACGGCCGTGCGTTGTTCGTCGGCGACGCGGCGCATCTGGTATCGCCGTTCGGCGCGCGCGGGGCGAACAGCGGCATCCAGGACGTCGACAACCTGGTTTGGAAACTGGAATTGGCGATGGAGGATCTTGCGCCGCAGGCATTGCTCGACACCTACGACAGCGAGCGCATCTTCGCGGCCGACGAGAACATCCAGGCTACAACGCGCAGCACGGATTTCATTACGCCCAAGGGCAATGCCAGCCGCACATTTCGGAATGCAGCGCTGAGCCTCGCGAAGCATCACGCATTCGCGCGGGCGCTGGTCAATAGCGGGAGACTGTCGATGCCTGCCGTGCTGACGCACTCGACGCTCAACACTGCGGATACCCCCGGTGATTCGTTCGCCTGTGCGATGGTGCCCGGTGCGTGCGCAGCCGACGCGCCGGTCGCAGGTCCACTGGGCGACTGGTTGCTTGCCCATCTGAACGGCGAGTTCAACTTGCTGACCTTCGATGCTGCGCCAACGCCTGCGGCGGTCGCGGAGCTGGCCGGCACCTCCATCGCGTGTGCGGTAGTACAGGTCGGGGGGGAACCCGTCGCAGGTACGTGCCGACTCGACGACAAGGACGGTCTGCTCGCGCGGCGCTATGATGCCAAGCCGAACACGTGCTATCTGCTGCGGCCCGATCAGCACATTTGCGCGCGATGGCGGAGCTTCGATCTTGCGAAAGTGCGGGCGGCGATTGCGCGGGCGAGCGGCGCCGTCGATTCGGCGCAGCGCGGGGCCGCGAACGTGGATGACGACCGAAGGGGCAGCGCTGCGCTTCGCGCAAGCGTAGACTGACGACCGCGAACGCCGGAGCGCGCGGTGCAAAGGTACTTCAATAAGCGCGAAAGGACTCCAATGACCCTCAATACGAACGCGAACATCGCCGCGCCCGATGAATTCTATGAGGCGCTGATCGACCTGCATCGTGATCTTAGCGACGAGCAAAGCGCGCTCGTGAACGCGAAGCTCGTTCTGCTGCTTGCCAACCACGTCGGCGACGCGCAAGTGCTGCGCGAAGCCATGATGGCTGCCGCACAGGACATCACGCGGACGGTGTCGCCTGCTGCGCCGGCTAGGGCCTGATCCCATGACCATTCCGACCAAGACCCGCGCGGCTCCGCTTTCGCCGCGGCCGGCGACGGACGAGGCCCTAACCTATCAATCGGGATTCGGCAACGAGTTCGCGACCGAAGCGCTCGCCGGCGCGCTGCCGGTCGGTCAGAACTCCCCGCAGCGCGCGCCTTACGGACTTTACGCCGAGCAGCTCTCGGGTACCGCATTCACCGCGCCGCGCGCGGTCAATCGCCGCTCGTGGCTGTATCGCATTCGCCCGGCGGCCATGCATCGGCCCTTTCGGATGATCGCCAGCGGTCGCATCGAAAGTACCTTCGACGCGGTGCCGACACCGCCCAACCAGTTGCGCTGGGATCCGCTGCCGATACCTGCGACACCGACTGATTTCGTCGAAGGCCTCACGACGATGGCGGGCAACGGCGATCCCGCTTCGATGACCGGCTGCGGCATTCACATCTACGCCGCCAACCGATCGATGGAAGATCGATTTTTCTACGACGCTGACGGCGAGCTGCTGATCGTCCCGCAGCAAGGCCTCTTGCGCATCGCGACCGAGTTCGGGCGCATCGCAGTCGAACCGCAGGAGATCGCCGTCATCCCGCGTGGCGTGCGTTTCCGCGTGGAACTTGCCGAAGGGACTGCGCGCGGCTATGTCTGCGAAAACTTCGGCGCGTTCCTGCGCTTGCCCGACCTCGGTCCCATAGGATCCAACGGGTTGGCCAATCCACGCGACTTCCTGACGCCGCACGCGTGGCACGAGGATCGGGAAGGCGAATTCGAGCTGGTCGCGAAGTTCATGGGCAAGCTGTGGTCGGCACCGATCGATCACTCACCGCTCGACGTCGTCGCCTGGCACGGCAATTACGCGCCGTACAAGTACGACCTGCGCCGCTTCAACACCATTGGATCGATCAGTTACGATCATCCGGATCCATCGATCTTTCTGGTGTTGCGCGCACCTACTGACACGCCGGGGGTCGACGCGATCGACTTCGTGATCTTTCCGCCGCGCATTCTCGCAATGGAACACACGTTCCGTCCGCCCTGGTTCCATCGCAACGTGGCCAGCGAGTTCATGGGGCTGGTGCACGGCGCCTACGACGCGAAGGCCGAGGGCTTCGTGCCCGGCGGAGCGAGCCTGCACAATTGCATGTCCGGGCATGGGCCCGACGCCGACACGTTTGCCAAGGCAAGTGCTGCCGACAGCTCCGAACCAACGCGCATAACCGATACGATGGCGTTCATGTTCGAAACGCTCGCCGTGATTCGGCCTACGAAGTTCGCACTCGAATCGGCGCAGCTGCAGCACGAATACTTCCGCTGCTGGGAGGGCCTGCCGAAACAGTTCGACCCCGGCAAGGCCGGGCGGTAGGCGTGGTCCGCGTCACATCTGTTTGAACAAATGCACGAAGGATTCGCTGACGGGGAGCGTCTCCTTGCGCTGCTTCAGCCGTACCTGCAGGTGTCCCTTGAAGTCGCGATTCACGCCAGCGATCGCGGTGACGTTGACCAGCGTTGAGCGATGAATCTGCCAGAAGGTATTCGGGTCCAGTTCGTCGATCAACTCCTTGATCGGTCGGCGGATCAACGACTCCTGGTCCGAAGTAACGACCAACGTGTACTTGTTGTCGGCCTGGAAGTAGCAGATCTCCTCGACGGTGATGAGCCGCAACTCATTGCTCTGTGAAGCCGTGATCCAGCGCAGATATTCCTTGCCGTTTTCACGTTTGGCCGCGAGCGCCTTCAGGATGCCGTCCAGATTTGCCGGCGCGCTGCCCAGCTTTGCCTTCAGCCGCGAGACGGTGGTGGCAAGTCGCGCCGACGAAAACGGCTTCATGACGTAATCCACCGCGCCCTGTTCGAAGGCCTCGACGGCGTGCCTGTCGTAGGCAGTGACGAACACGATGTGGCATCTGCCGTTCGCTTGTTGCGCGACCTCGAGCCCGTTCAAACCCGGCATCTGGATGTCGAGAAAAAGGATGTCAGGCGCGTAGCGATCCAGCGCGTGCAGGGCTTCGATGCCATCGCCGGTTTCGGCGGTGATGACCAGATCCGGCCACAGTGCTGACAGCGTTTCCTTGAGCTCGGCGCGCAGCACCGGCTCGTCTTCAGCGATGATTGCGGTCGTCGATGCGCTCATGCGGGATCTGTATCACGGCGCGCAGACCACGGCGTACATCCGGGTCGAGGCTCAGACTGGCGGCGGCGCCGTAGAGGGCGCGCAGGCGCTCACGAATACCCTGGAGCGCGGCGTCGCCAGGATCATGGTAGAGCGATCGGGCACCGGAATCGGTCACGGTCATGCGAAGCTTGTCGTTTTCTATGCGCGTGTCGATGCCGATCGTGTCGCCGGCCTTCAATAGCTCCAACCGATGGATGATCGAGCGCTCGATCAGCGGCAGCAGGATCATCGGCGGAAATCGCACGTCGCAGGCATCGCGTGCCATGACGACCTTTAACGCAAGGGGGTCATTCCTGCGTGCCTGCACGACGTTGAGGTAGGCCCTCGCCAACTCGATCTCCCTGGCTACCGTCGACGCGGCCTCGCGCAATTGCGGGAGTGCGGCCCGCAGGTACACGATCAGATCATCGAGCATCCGGTCGGCGAGCCTTGCATCGGATTCGTACAAGCGCTCGACCTGCGTCAGCGTGTTGAACAGGAATTGCGGTTCGACTCGCGCCTGCATGGCCTGCAATCGCGCCTCAAACGCCTGCCGTGCCAGTCGTGCACGCTCGAATTGCGTCTTGTGCAGGGCGGCCATCCGGCGCAGTGCTCGGCGATGATGGAAATAGCCGAACGATGCAAGAGAACAGACGATCAGATTGAATCCCAGCGAATGGCCGACGAACACCCAGTCAGGTGGACGCGGCCCCTCGCAGCAGCAATTCAGACCCACCATCGGTTCGGTATACACAAGCAGAATCGAGCCCACGATGGTGGCGACCACCGCGGCCGTCGCATACGGCGGCCACCGCGGCGCTTGCGCCGGCGCAACGCTGTCCGCCACCGCGATGCCGAGCAACAGCACACAAGTGACCAGAAAAGTGTCGTAGAAGCCGGTCACGATGGGTTCCCAGGGAGCGTAATCGGGAAAGGCTGTCACCATCTTGACGCCGAGGGACAAACCCCATCCGAGCCAGAACAGTACGGCATAGCGCACCAACGTACCCGACATCTGTTGCCAGGCGCGCCCGACAAACGCAAGCTGCTGCAAGAGCCGATCGCGTGCGATGGATGTCGTGACCAGAGTCGTCATGGTAATACCGGGGTCAGCGGAGCAATTGTTGTTGCAACGGGCAACTCGAGCGTTGCCGTTACGCCCCGGGGCGAATTATTCGCCAAGAGCAGCCGGGCGTCGGCGTCATAGAGCGACTTGAGACGAGCGCGAATATTGGCGAGGCCGATGCCCGAGCCTGAACTCTCCTGCAGCCCGCGGCCGGTATCGGCGACCTCCAGCGTCAGGATGCCGGCCTCGGCGCGCGCGCGCACCTGCACGCGGCCGCCTTCGGGCATTGGGACGAGTCCGTGCCGGATCGCATTCTCCGCGAGCGTCAATAGCATCATGGGCGGAACGGCACACGCCTTCAGCGCCTCCGGGATGTCGACGTCAAAAGCAAGCCGGTCGCCCATGCGGATCTTCTGGATGTTGAGGTATGCCACGGTCAGCGCGAGTTCGCGACCGAGCGTCGACCGGGACTCGCGCATTTGCGGCAGGGCGGCGCCCAGATACCGCGACAGATGCTGCAACATTGCCTGGCCCATGGGCCGATCGACTTGATATAGCCGGCGCACGTTGGCGAGCGTATTGAAGAGGAAATGCGGTTCTATTTGTGCCTGCATGACCTGGAGGCGGGCTTCGGTCATCTCGCGCTCGAGGCCGAGCCGGACCATGTCCTCCCGGTGCAGCGTGTCGTGGGCTTCGTTCTCACGGATGACAAAGAAATAAATCGTCGTGGCAATGCCGGCCATGAAGCAGTTGTTGAACCAGGCGCCGATCATGGCCACCGGCGTTTTCCAGAGGTGCCCATCGCTGGACAGGGTGTGGGCATAAAAATTGAACGCCATGCCGACGGCAACGCCCAACGCGATGGCCAGCGCCAGGCTCCATCCGCGGCGGTCCTTGGACGCAAGGTTGGCGGCGGCGATCACCGCCAACAGGGCCGGAGTGAAGACGATCAGCATGGCGCGGAAATCCAACAGCACGTGCAGCCCGATGTAGGAGGCGCTTTTTCCGAGCGACAGATCCAGGGGAATACGGCACACTGCCTCGACGAAGACCAGCAGGCATACGATGCCGAAGCGCCGCGGAGTCAGTCCCTTGAAGGTGCGGGCGACCACGGCGCCAGGCGCAAAGGACGACGGCGAATTTGGCGACGACGATGCGTGCGCGGTAGTCACGGCGCGGGCCCCATATCCCGACCAGCATAGTCTAGCGCAGGTACGCGGACGCCGATATGCGACGAAGCTGGCAAAACCCGGAGTCAACCAAGCCTGATCGGGAGTGGAAGCGCCGCGGTCGCGCGCTGCCTGCCGATCTACAGCAAGGGGCTGAACAGCCGCGCGAGGTTCTCGGCGACCTTCCGGCGCAGGGGCCGCTGCCGCCAAGTCGCCGGATCGATGAATTCGCCTTCGCGGAAATAACGCGCCTGTTCCTCGGTCAGGCGTGCGCACACGCCGCGATCATAGAGCAGGACGACGATCTCGGCGTTCAGCGCGAACGAGCGTATGTCGAGATTGGACGATCCGATCCATGCGATGCTGTCATCGATGGTCACGTGCTTGGCGTGCAGGAAGCGTTTCCCGTAGCAGCAGATGCGGATGCCGTTGTCGATCATGTCCTCGTAGTAGGAGCGTTGCGCCAGGCACACCAGAATCTGATCCATCTGCAGCGGCACCACCAGCGTCACGGCAACGCCGCGAAGCACCGCGGTCTGCAACGCCTGCATCAGCGCATCGTCGGGGATCAGGTACGGCATGGTGATGACGATGCGCCTGTTCGCCGCATGGATCAGCGACACGATCAGCCGTTGGTTGTTCTCGCGCGGATAACCGGGGCCGCTGGGCAACGCCTGCGCGGCGATTTTGCCTACTATGCGAGGGTCCGGGAAGTATCGACCTTCCCCGAGTAGCTCGCCGGTCTCCAGGTACCAGTCCTCGGCGAACACCGCCTGCAGCTCGAGCACGATCGGTCCCGCGAGACGGACGTTGAGCTCCTCGTAGTCGAGGCCGGGCTTGAAGGTCGAGTCGACGAGGTTCTGCGATCCCGTGTAGCCGATGGCGCCGTCGATGACCGCAATCTTGCGATGGTTGCGCAGATCGATGCGGCCGGTCTTGCGCCGGAAGATGCCGACGCGCATCGTTTCTTCGGCGAGGATGCCGTGCTTCTGCAGTCGCGGCCGCAACTTGTCGAACGCTGGCCGAGACCCGAGCGAGTCCGCAAGAACGCGGCACACCAGCCCGCGGTCGACCGCGCGGGCGAGCGCAGCGACAACGCGGTCCGCGGTGTCGTCGTTGCCGATGATATAGTACAGAAGATGAACGTGATCGCGCGCGGCGTCGATGTCGGCGATCAGCCGGTCGATGGTTCCGTCGTAGTCCGCCACGACATCTGCTGCGTTCCCGCCGAGGATGGGGAGTTCGCCGAGGTTCTCGGCCAGCTTTACGCAATGGTCGAGTCCGCCGCCCAGATCGGGATGGAATATGTTGGGGTCGCGCGCGAGTCGCTCGAGCGTCGGCTTGGACAACTCATCGAACTCTGCGCTGCGCTGCGTCCGCCACTCGGGCAGCGACGGCCTGCCGATGAGCAGATACAGCAGCAGGCCCGCGGTGGGTTCGAAAAATATCAGCAGCAACCAGCCCTTCGCCGCCTCCGGCGAACGACGGAACGGGACGATCACGACCATGGCCAGCCGCACCGCCCATTCGGCAGTGATGAATACGTTCAGCCAGAACGCCGGATCCTGCAGAAAGAGCGGCACGCGGCATTCTACTTAAAACCGGCGAAGTCGGAGCACGTGGAGAATTCCGTTATCATTGCGCTTAGCCGATGACGACTTCAGCGCTCCCCTCAGTTCTCCCCTCAGTTCTCCCATCTGCCGCGCGCATCCTCGAACGTTGCGATGTGCTGGCCCGATGCTCGGAACAGGTCGATGCGCTCACCCGCGTATACCTCTCGGCGGAGCAACGCGCGGCCAATGATCTCGTCCTGCCGTGGATGCGCGAGGCGGGCATGACTGCCCGCCTCGATGCCGCGGGCAACGCCGTCGGCCGCTACGAAGGCGAACGCCCCGGCTTGCCGTGCCTGATGCTGGGTTCACATCTCGATACGGTGCGCGATGCGGGCAAATACGACGGCATGCTCGGCGTGGTCGCGGGTATCGAGTGCGTCGGGAGCCTGAATGACAGTGGAATCAGGCTGCCATTCGCAGTCGAAGTCGTCGGCTTCGCGGACGAGGAGGGGGTGCGTTTCAACGCGACGCTGCTCGGCAGCCGCGCTGTGGCCGGGACGTTCGATCTCGCCAATCTCGACCGTATCGACGCGGGCGGCACGACGATGCGCGACGCGATGAGCGAATTCGGACTCGATCCGGCGGCGATCGGTACCGCTGCGCGGCGCCGTGACGAGGTCCTCGCTTACGCCGAGCTTCACATCGAGCAAGGGCCGGTCCTCGAGGCGGAAGGGCTAGCGCTCGGTGTGGTCACGGCCATCAACGGCAGCAATCGCTTCATGGTCGAGGTGGCGGGAATGGCAGGGCACGCGGGTACCGTGCCGATGCATCTTCGCCGCGATGCACTCGCCGCCGCCGCCGAGTGCGTGCTTGCAGTGGAGTGCATCGCAGGTGCCGAGCCCGAGCTCGTTGGCACCGTAGGCAAGATCGAAGCGCTGCCTGGAGCGATCAACGTCATTCCCGGGCGTGCCCGGTTTTCGCTTGACGTGCGTGCGCCCACCGATGGCCAGCGCGAGCGCGCGATTGCGGCGATGCGTGAAGCCTTCGCCGGTGTCGCGTCAAGACGCAAAGTCACGATCGACTTCCCTCCCGTGTGGGGTGCCTCGACCACGCCTTGCGCGCCGTGGTTGCAAGCGCAATTCGCGGCGGCGATCGAAGGCGAGCGCCTGCCGGTGCGGTACCTTCCCTCGGGTGCGGGTCACGACGGCATGGCGATGATCGCGATCGCCGATATCGGCATGCTGTTCGTGCGTTGCAAGGGCGGCATCAGCCACAATCCCGCCGAGGCGATCACGCGCGAGGATGCGGACGTGGCCGCACGCGCGTTCCTGCGCTTCATCCAGAACTTCCGGCCCAGGCAGTGACGATGGCCGATCCGCGCGGGACGATCCACGACTACCTCGTGAAGCACCGGCCGGAGGAAGCGCAGTTCCTCGCCGAGCTGGTCAAGGTCCCGTCGGACAATCCTCCAGGTGACTGTGCGGCGCACGCGGCGCGCGCGGCCACGTTGCTCGAGCAGCTCGGATTCGCGGTTGACCGCCACCCGGTTCCCGATGAGCTCGTGCGCGCCAACGGCATGATCAGTTGCGTCAATCTCGTCATTCGCACGGCGTTCGGTCCTGGCCCAACGATTGCCTGCAATGCGCACGGCGACGTCGTTCCGCCGGGCACCGGTTGGACCATGGATCCCTATGGCGCCGACGTGCGCGATGGCAGGATGTACGGCCGCGGCGTGGCGGTGTCGAAGTCCGACTTCGCCACCTACACCTACGCGCTGCTTGCGCTCAAGGCTGCGGTCGCGAGCGGCGCCAGACTTGGAGGCGCAATCGAATTGCATTTCACCTACGATGAAGAAGCCGGCGGGGCGATCGGACCGGCATGGCTGCTCCAGCAGGGCCTGAGCACACCCGATTACGCACTTTCGGCCGGCTTCGCGTACGGCATCACGACCGCGCATAACGGTTGCCTGCATCTCGAGGTCGAGGTAATCGGCAAGTCAGGCCATGCTGCGGAACCTGACAAGGGCATCGACGCCCTGGAGGCGGCCAATGGCGTGCTTGCGGACCTCTACGCGTTGCGCAAGACATACCCGGCGATACGCTCGCGGACGCCGGGAATCACAGCGCCCACGCTCGTGGTCGGTCTCATCGAGGGCGGCGTCAACACGAACGTCGTGCCGGATCGCGTCGTGTTCCGGCTCGACCGGCGCATCATCCCCGAAGAGAATACGACGCAGGTCGAAGCGACGTTGACCCGCGCGCTCAATGCTTCGGCGGCGAAATGGCCTGGCGTGATACTGAATGTGCGCCGCATTCTGCTGGCGGAGCCTTTTGTGCCCATTCCCGGCCAGGAGGTATTGGTCGCGACCATCCAGAAGAATGCGCAGATCGTGCTCGGTGAACGGATCGAGGCGCACGGCGTGCCGCTATACACCGACGCCCGCCACTACAGCGCTGCGGGCGTGCCAACGGTGCTTTACGGCGCTGGACCACGCACTCTCGTCGAAGCCAACGGCCATCGCGCCGACGAGAACCTCAAGCTCGACGATCTGTACAAGGCGACCGAGGTCGTCGCGCTGTCGCTATACGATCTGCTCACTGCCCACCCGAAATAGCGTCAAGGATGATGGTGCGGCGCAGGGATGTCGCGGCGATGCGCGTCGTGGCCGCTGAATGGAGCGCCGCGGCTGCGGCGCCCGAGCGCGATGTGTGCGATCAGCAGCGGCACCAATCCCAGCCCGAGTCCCCAGTGCAGGATCGAAATCTGCGTGCGGCTCGCATCGGTGACCAGGTAATACAGCGCGTAGCCGGTGAGACAATCAGCACTGCGAGGACGAAGACAACGACCGAACCGCTACCGCGGTTACGCCCGAGGCCCCAGCCACGACGAACGTGATAGGCGCCCATGGCGCCCAACGCGAGCAGGATCGCGAATGCCGCGGCGCCGTGGATCTTGAGCGCCAGCGACTCCTGCGCCAAGCGCTGCAGCTCGTCTTCGCGCGTGGCAAGCCATGCACCCGCGAAATGCACGCCGATCCACCAGACGCCGCTGAGGACCAGCGCCGCGATGGTCACATACAGCGCGCGTCGCGCAGGCGTTCCGAGCCGTACGCGTTCCGCGAGGAGGTGGTATGCGCGTTCGTGGGTGCGGGACACTTTGAGATGGTTCTAGTGTGCGTGTGCGACGCGCGCGGACACCGGACAGGGTAGCTGCGTACAGCGCCAGCGGCCCGCCGCAGGTGACAATACGATGGCGCTGGCGTCGCAGCTGCGCAGCACGCTCGAGGCCGCACGGCCGCGCAGTGCGACGACCTTGGTAAGGGCGTCGGCAAGCATGCATGTCCCGGCGATCACCGAGACCGTGCGTGTGCTCATGATCGGCAAGCCGGCGCGTGGATCGATCAGTGGTGCCGCCCAGCGTCGCCCCGCGATCCGGCGCCGGTCGCCGCCGTACGCGCTGGTTGCCACCGCGCCGTCGCTGATCTCGGCCAGGGGCAGGATGACAGCCTGCGGACCGCCTGTACGCACATGGATCGGCTCGCGGTCACATCCGAACACGCGCAGATCGCCGCCGGCGTTGACCTGTCCGGAAGTGACGCCGTGATCGCGCAATGCCTCGACCGCGCGATCGACGGCGTAGCCTTTCGCGATGCCGCCGAAATCGAGCACGAGCGGTTGCCGAAAGCGCACACCACGCCGCGTGAGTTCGATGTCGCGCCAGCTCACGTCACCGGCAGCGGCGGCGTGCCGCGGCAGAAAGCCCAGCGCCGTGACCTGTCCGCCGACGGTGGGATCGAAGGTCCCACCGGACCGCGCTGCGAGGTCGAGCGCGCATGCGAGCACCGAGCGCAGGTCGTCCGAGACCGCCTGGCACCCGGTCGCTGCCTGGCAATTGAGCCGCGACAGTTCGCTGCCCTGGTCGTGTCCAGACAACGCGTGATGCACGCGCGCGATGGCGGCAAACGCCGCCGCGACGCCGGCGTCGAGCACGTGTTGCGATGGAGCACGCACGCTGATCTCGACCAGCGTGCCGAGCCACAGCTGTACGCGTCGTGTCGCGACGGGTGGCTCAGGCGTGCGCAAGGGCCTTCTCGTAGAGTTGCAGCAAGCGGTGCACGCCTTCGGTGACGTGCCGGCACGAAAGCGTAGCGCCGGAAATATTGCGGATGTCGGCGTCGATTTTGACCGGATCGGCCGCACGCTTGCCGGTGAATTGCGCGCGCCATGCAGCGAGTTTGATCGCATCGCCATGCGATTCCCGATAGGCGAGCACGTCGATCGATTTGATCGCCCCGGTCGCATCGAGTGCCAGGCCATAGGTGATCAGTTCCACCTTGCCGATGACTTCGTCGATGATGAACCAGCCGAGCACCCGGTCGATGGCTCGCACGCGCCAGATCTGCGGCGAGACGACGAAACGTCCCGAATCGCGCGCGATCTCGGCTTTGATGTCGGCGCCGACAACAAACGGTTCGAATGCAGTGGCATCGGGAAACGCTGCGCGCTGTGCCGCCTCGACACCGACGTACGTGGCGGCATACGCGAAGTGTGCAGCAGGCGCCAGCGCGCCCGTCACGGCGGAGGTGATCAGCCATCGATAGCGCAGCGCAGGCACGTCGGTCAGAAGTTCAGGCCGAATCCGACCTGAAAGCTGTTGCGGGAGGAGTCGATCCGGAATTGCTGGTAGTCGGCCTTGAACACGATACTCGGGGTGATGAAGAAATTCGCACCGATGGTCCAGATCTGCTCGGTCGGCGTCGTCGGCACGCCGAGCCCCTGGGGAACCGACGCGTAGGCTGCCGCCGTGTTGACCCATTCGTACCTCGTGAACGGCGTGAGCGAATAGTCCTTGTACTGCCATACATCGCGCCACGCGCCCTGCACGTAGCCGCCGTAGAACAACTGGGGAACAGGGGTAGGCTGGCCGATGAAGGTCAGGTTGAGCGCTTCGGTATCGCTGATCGTGCCGCGAGAGTACAGGGCGGTGAAGTCGAAGGGGCCCGGTTGCCAGCGCGCATGCGCTTCCCACAGCGTCACGCGTGCGTTTTGCGCAGGAAAGTCCTGCACGCCCTGGCCGGCCTTGCCGGTAAAGTACGTTCCGCCGAAAGTCCAGCCGGGAATGCCCACGTAGTTCAGCGACAGATAACCGGAGAGATCCTTCGCCGCGGCGAGCGACAATTCCTGATGTATGCTGCCGAGCGGCGAATCGCGGCCATCTGTCGACGACGGATCCCAGCTGGCCAGGTTGAATCCAGTGGTGAGCCCGACGTTCCATTTCAGCCCCGATTCGGTCCCCCCGTAGACCGCCAATCCGCCTTCGCGCCATGTGGTCGGAATGATCGAGGTCTCCACGAAATTGCGAAAGACGCTGTAATACTGCGTCGGTTCGTGATGTTCGTTGAGAAATCCGATCGGGATCAGGAACAGTCCAGCGCGTCCGCCGACGCGGTCGGTGAAATCGCGTTCGGCATAGAACTGCTCGATTTCGACTTCGCCTTGGTCCGTAGACGAAGCGACGGCGTGCTCGACCTCGAGCTCGGCCGCCATGCGTGTGCGATCGTCGAAGCGGTGGCCCCAGCCGAGCACCGCGCGCGCGAGATCGGCCTGCGCCTCGCTCGAATTGTGCACGGGCCGTGCGTAGGCAATCTCGCCGTAACCCCAGAGCGTCGTTGCGCTTTGCTCTTCTGCTTGCGCGCTGACTTGCTGCTCCAGTTTATCGACGCGCGCGGCAAGCTCGGTCTGCGCTGCCGGTGGCTGCTCCGGTTTCGGTGCGGCGGCGGTGGTTGGCGCGGTTCCGGCGGCCGGTTGGGAGGCCACGGGCTGCGCTGCCGGTTTGGACTGCGCCGCCAGTTCCTTCATCTGCGCTTGCATCTGCTCGATCTGCGCGCGCAACTCCGCGATTTCCGCTTTGAGCGACGCCTCATCCGCAACCGCGGCGGGGGATGCCAGCGTCGCCGCGATCGCCAAGACAAGGGGAACGCGACGAAAAAGGCCGTGACCCGGCCTGACCGCGTTCGACATTATCACGCGTTGCATAAAGGAACTCCTACGTGGATAAGGGACCGGGGTGCAATGCGTCGGTGCGCCGCGCGATCTACCGGGTCGCCGCGACGGCTGGCTGATAGTTGTCAGTCAGCGTGTTCAGGAACGCCTCGAGATCGTCCAGCTCGGCGTCGGTGAGCCGCGGTGCCTCTCCGAGGAGGCGGTCGTACGGAACCTCGGCCGTGTTGACATTGCCGCTCAGGTCAGATGGGAGATCGTTGAATTTCTGCGCAACACCGTTCTCATCGTGCGGATAGAACTCCTCGGGATTGGTATCGCGGCGAACGTAGAAACGCAGTGCGTCCCGCAGTGTCTTGAATTGACCATTGTGGAAGAACACCTTGCGCGTGGCGACGTTGCGTAGTGTGGGTACCTTGAAGGAGCCGCAGAGATCCGTGCGATCGGCGAGATCGGTGCGCTCGGGCCCGCACAGCCCCATGTCACGGTAATCCGGGTCGAGGTTGGCAGGGATCTGCGGATTACGCGGCACCCCCAGGTTGTCATACGTGAAGTCGGTGAACATAGGCGGCGAGCCATCGGGGCCGCGTCCGCTGAGGTGACACGCGGCGCAGTTGCCTTTGTCGGTGCGATTGAAGAGGGCGAGTCCGCGCAACTCCTCCGGCGCCAATCGCAGCTTGCCGGCGAGAAAGAGATCGTATTTGGAATTGAACGGACGGAAATCGGGATCGAGTCTCTGGTACTGCGCCAGCGCGAAGGCTACGGCGAGTAACGTGCCTTGCTCATCATCGAAGATCGCGTCTCCGAACACCTGCCGAAGCTCATCGGCATACGGAGTCCTCATCATGCGCGCGACCAGGTCGGCAGGTGACGCATTCGCCATTTCGTGTGCGGCGAAAAGGGGGCGCAGCGCCTGTACCAGCAGGTCCTTGGCCCGCCCGTCGCGATTGAAACCGCCGGAGGGCGTGCCGTCGCTCGCGAAACCGAAAGCCGGCATAAGACTGATGTATTGCAACGACGGCACAGCACGAAAGCCCGGTACGTCGAAGTTCGCACCGCCAAGCTGCACAGACAGGTCGTTGCTCTGTGCGTGTGCGTGCTCAGGGTCGTGACAGGTCGCGCACGACATGGCCCCGGAAGCGGACAGGCTCGCATCGGCAAAAATCTTTTCGCCGAGCGTGACCGGGTTGGGGCGTTTCGGATCTCCGGGCGCTGCGACGACGCTCGTGCGCACGAATAAAGCGACGATCGCCAAACCCAGCGCGAGCGACGCCGCACGAGTCTGGATCCGGCTCGATCGCGGCGCGTGGAGCACCCGCTTGAATTCTTGTTGCATCGCCAGTCGGTCGTGCCAGTGGTTGAGACGCCGCAGCATTGCTGCGGCACTCGACAATCAGGGCTGGCTGGCGGGTAGGCGAACCGAGGTGATTCGCACCCGATGGCTGGCGGAGCGGGTGTTGCGATTACTTGGTGAGAATCAGCTTTCCGAAGCGCGTCTGACGCAGGAAATACACCGTTTCGTTGTGCAAGATCGCAAGCTGCGACCGACCATCGAGCAGCGCGGCGCTGTCGATGACTCGCGGAGACACCGGATCATCGCATCGCCGCGGACACGTACTCATCAGTGGCCCGGCGTCGCTGTCGCAATCGCGCTCGCCGGAGCTACTCATCTGTGTCCATTTGCGATTGCTGATAGTTCGCGATGCCGATCTTTCCGATCAGATCGAGTTGCGTCTCGAGCCAGTCGATGTGCTCTTCTTCCGACGTCAGGATGCTGCGAAAGAGGTCGCGGCTGACGTAGTCGCCGGCAGTCTCGCAGTCCGCGATCGCGGACTTGAGGTCGGGATGGGCGGCGAGCTCCAGCTTGAGATCGCAGCCAAGCGCCTCTTCCACATTCTCACCGATCAGGAGCTTGTGCAGGTTCTGCAGATTCGGCAGGCCTTCGAGAAACAGGATGCGCTCGATGAGGCGATCGGCGTGCTTCATTTCGTCGATCGATTCCTTGCGCTCGTACGCACCCAACCTGACCAGTCCCCAGTGGTCGAACATCCTGGCGTGCAGGAAATACTGGTCGATCGCGGTCAATTCGTTGGTCAGGACCGCGTTGAGGTGCCCGATGACCTTGGCGTTGCCTTTCATGCTGCGTTTCCCTGCGCTGCTGCCGTGCAACTGGCGGGTGCGCACGTGATGCGCGCCACGGTTTCCACGAGCAGCGTTTTCGCGCAGGAGGTGCAGCGACCGCAGCCCAACCCGACGCCGAGGCCGTTCGCGAGATCCTCGGGCGAGCGCGCGCCGAGCTCCGCCGCCTGGATGATCTGGCGCTCGGTAATCGCGTTGCACAGACAGATGTACATAAGGTCGGCCGCGTCGGTAAGGTCAGGTCAATGCGCCGTGGACAGCTGTGCGCTCCGGTCTTTGAACCAGACGAATGCGAGCCACCCCGCGGGGATCAGCACCATGAGATAAGTCAGCCATTCGCCGTACACGCCTTCCGGGCCGTAGGGCTCGGTTGCGAGGTGCCAGAATTCGTTGTCGACGAGCGGCACGACGCCGGCTTCGAAGAACTCGTGCATGGTGTAAATCACGAGCTGTAGTGTGAACACCAGCAGGAAGATCGCAGTGACCTGGAAAAAGCGGCCCAGATTGATGCGCCTTCCGTAGCGGATCCACGCCCACGCCAGCAAGGCCGCGCCGGCGACGCCCAGCAGGCCGCCGACCAGAAGATCGCGATCGCCTTGCTGCAGGAACAGTGTGGACAGGAGCAGCGCCGTCTCCATGCCTTCGCGGACGATCATCAGCAGCACGAAAAAGAACACCGCCCACCATGCGCTGCGGCTCGGCTTGTTCAGCGTGGCTTCATCGATCTTCGCGCCGATGCTTGCGCGCATCGTCCGTGCGCGCCTCCACATGTAGATGGTCATCGTCGCGACCATAACGGTCGCCGCGGCCGCGAGGACGCCTTCCCAGAGCGGCTTGTTCTCGGCTTGTGCGAAGAACATGCTCGCGATAAAGCTCGCGACGACGGCAATACCCGTCCCCCAGTACAGCGCAGGGAGCAAGGCCCCGCGGCCGGTCTGGCGCAGAATGCCGGCGGTGATCGCGACAATCAAAAACGCCTCGATCCCTTCGCGCATGGTGACGATCAGAATTTGCAGCATCGCGGCCTCCGCCAATCGCCGTCGTGGATCACGGCGCTAATATGAATGAGAATAGTTCGCATTATATGACTCGTTTGGCGAAAGGTGCAAGTCCTTATGTTGAGCAGGGTCAAACAATGCCGCGTAGAGAGATCCCTTCTTGTGTCCCAGCGCTTCATAATAAAATATCTTTTATTTTCATCGCGTTACTGCACGGCCCGTGCACGCCACCAGCGCCACAGCAGCCATGGGATGCCCACCACACTGAGTACGGCCCAAACGGTCAGCGCCCATTCGCCGCGTCGGGGCGCCGACGGCAGCAGGTCCGGGTCGCGCAGCCGTCGTGGAAAGGGTCGCGGCGGTACGGGAATGATCTGCTGCGCCTTCGGGTCGGAGGGTATGCGTGCGGTGTATTCCCAGGCCGTGACGATCGGATAATCGCCCCAGGCTCGCGACGATGGGATTTGCGGCACGCGGAGGAATACCAACGCTTCGAGGTCCTGGGCGAGCGTCCGCTCGAAGGGATGGCGGGCCCGTCGGCGTCCGCGCGCCAGGCGCAATAGATCGGCGGCGCTGTCTTCGAATGCTGCGGCGGGAAACAGACGCGTCCGGTCCTCGGTAAGGTAATCGTATGTCTGCACGGCTTTGTCGATGCTGCGTTCCTGAGCAGCGAAATAGGGCAGGCTTATCGCCGCCAGCAGACGGCTTGTGGGGCCCCTGGCGGGCACCTTCCAGCCAAGTGCACGCAGCGCGTCGACGCTGATGCTCGCGCAGTTCATCGTGGCGTGTTGGTACACGAGCTGATGGCGGTACAACTGGTTGTAGACGCGTGCGAGCGCGCTCTGCACGTGGGCCGCAGCGCGATCGTCCGACAGGATTGCCACCAAAAGATACGAGGGCCTATACCAGGCTTGTCCGCTATTCAGATCGGTCAGGTAGTTGTCCAGCGGTGTCGGTGCCGCGATGATGCCCTTCTCGCTGTACGCGTCGAGCGTGTAGAAGTTGTTGGCCAGCCAGTTGCCCATGGCACCGTCGTCGCCGACGCGCCCCGTGACGATGGCGTAGTGTCCGCCGTGCGCTTCGTCGTCGTCCCCTTGTGCGCCATTGAGCATGACTGCGAGCACGGCCTTCCCGCGCCACGCGCGGGTTCCCGGCGTCCGTTCCCACAAGGGGAATGCCGAGTACTCGCTTTGTGCGCCTCCGTGCGGCTCCTCCCGAACCAGCCGGCGAATCGCGCGGGGTGTTGCGGCCACTTGGCGTAGCGGACCGGTCGCGTCGACGCGAAAGTCCTCAGGCCATAGCGTGCGGGAGACGAACCGGTCCGCGTGGGCGCGACCGCGAACGGTCATCGTCCGCGCGGCGAGAAAAGCGGCCGACGACGCGTCGAAGTATGACCGGTTGAGCGGAATCTTCGGAACGAGGTCGAAGGCCCATGCGTCGTGTCCCGCGGACAGGCGCGACGCATCGGCGCTCAAGCGCGCGCCGTGGATCACGTCAGGGGCCGCGACCCAGATCAAGGGGGGATAGCGGATAGGCTCGCCGGGGACATGCAGAGCCGCCCACGCCGCGACGTCCTCCTGCGCGGTCACGCCGGGCGTGAACCCGGCGCGCGGCTGGTCGGCCTTTGCGACGGCAATGACTTCGTCCCGGAAATACCATAGCGCTTGTGGGATAGTCCCAATGTTGGCACCGTCACCGGTAGAAATTACAAAATTTTCCGCCGGATACGGTCCGAGCCGACCATCGGCTGGAACCCTACGCAGCGGGGAAGGCGTGGTCACGACGGGGTGAAGCGTGCTGGCGCGGTCGGGCAGGCATCGATTTTGCGTGGTTCCCACTCAACTGCTCTCACCCACCCAGCGGCCAGCGTGCGAAGATAGCGCATTGGGCGACAGCCCACGCAGCAGCATGGCCAGCGTGGGGCGCGTGCAAAAACCACAATAACGTAAGTTTCCCTGCGCGTCACCGACAACAGTTAATCGCAAGACACGGGACCAAGCCATGCGTGCACCCGCCACCAATCTGCACTGGATCAAGGAACGCTCGACGCCGCATGGCGTCACGCTGCTCGACCGGCTAGATCTCGATCTGCCGGAAGAGCGAGCAGCCATGCTGGCCGGCCTGTTCGCGACGCCGGCAACAATTGCACCGAAATATTTCTACGACGCGCAGGGATGCGCCCTGTTCGAGGCAATTTGCGCGCTGCCCGAGTACTACCCGACACGCACCGAACGGGCGATTCTCACTGCGCGGCGCGAGGAAATCGCCCGTGTTGCCGGCCGGCGCAAGCAGTTCGTCGACCTCGGCGCCGGCGATTGCGCCAAGGCAGCATTGTTGCTGCCAGCGCTGGCACCGCGGCGCTATGTCGCGGTCGACATCGCCGCGGAGGCGATCGGGCCGGCGCTGGCGCGGCTGACACCGAGGTTTCCAGAAACGGAACTTATCGGACTGGTCACCGATTTTTCGCAGCGACTGGATCTGGACGATGCAATTGACGCGGGGGCGGTGACGTTCTTCTATCCCGGTTCCAGCATCGGCAACTTCGCTCACGATGATGCTCTTGCGTTCTTGCGCCGCGTGCGAGGGCAGTGCAGGCTGGGCAGTGGCCTGCTTATCGGTGTGGATACGAAGAAGGACCCCTCGCGATTGCAGGCGGCTTACGATGACGCACTCGGCGTCACCGCGGCGTTCAATCGCAATATCCTGCGGCATCTGAACGACATTGCCGGTTGTGACTTCGACGCGTCCGCCTTTGATCACGTCGCGTTCTACAATGAAGCGCTGGGGCGCATCGAGATGCATCTTGAGGCACGCACGGCGCAGCGGGTGCGCACCCCGGGCGGGCCGCGTGACTTCGCCGCGGGCGAACGGATCCATACCGAAAGTTCGTACAAATACGCGCCCACCGAATTTCAGGCGCTGCTGCGTCGCGCCGGATTTCTGGATGTCGCACAGTGGCAGGACGAGCGCGGGGACTTCGCCGTCTACTACGCTCAATAGCTGTCAATCCGCGCGACGCTCGACGATCGCGACCAGGATCTCCGCCGCGTGCGCACACTGTTCGGCGCCGACGTCCAGGTGCGTGACCGCGCGGATGGTCCGCGGCCCGAAGGCGAAGATCAGCAGACCTCGTTCGCGCGCCTGGTTGACCACGCTTGCCGCGTCGGGCGCCTCGGGCCGCAGTCTGAAAACGAGTATGTTGGTCTGCACGGTTGCGATATCGATATCGATGTGCGGGCACCGCGCGAGCCGCTCGCCGATGCGCCGGGCGTTGGCGTGATCGTCCGCGAGCCGCTCGCAGATTGTGATCGAGCGCGTAGATGCCGGCTGCAGCCAGAATTCCGGATTGGCGCATGGCGCCTCCGAGCATGCGCCGATGCCGGGTTGCGGCGCCGATCACGTCGCGTGACGCAGCGAGGACCGAGCCGGCGGGGGCGCCCAAGCCTTTCGACAGCGCCACCGAGACGAGATCGAAGGGTGCCGCGAGGTCGGCGAGCGAACGCTTGCTTGCGACTGCGACGTTCCACAAGCGCGCACCATCGAGAAACGTCGCGATCTTGCGTTCGCGCGCGGCGGCGCAGATGCGATCGACTTCATCCTGCGGAAAAATGATGCCGCCGCTGCGGTTGTGCGTGTTCTCGATCTCGACCAGCGTGGTCGGCGGATACAGCGCGTGGCCCCGCGGCTTGATCGCCGCGACAACATCGTCGGCGCTGAATGTGCCGCGCGCGCCGATGTCCGTGAACTGCACCCCCGCGTTCGCCGCCCCGGCGCCTGCTTCATGCCACACTGCATGCGACTCGCGGCTGACGATGACGTCGTCGCCGGGTCGGGTCAGTGCGCGTAGCGCGACTTGATTCGCCATCGTTCCGGTTGGCACGAACAGCGCTGCCTCCTTGCCGAGCAACGTCGCGACCTTTTCCTGGAGGTGATTGACTGTGGGATCTTCGCCGTACTGATCATCGCCGACCGGGGCGGTGGCGATTGCCTCGCGCATTTCAGGCGACGGCCGCGTGACGGTATCCGAGCGCAGGTCGATGGGGATGGTGGATGTTTGCACGACGTTCAGTCCTGAACCGTTCGGGGTAATGTCCGATTCGGCAAGCCCAACGCATTGTCCATGCAGCAACGCCGAGGAGCCTCGATGCCGGTGCATATGACAGTACCGTTGACAGTACCGTTCTTGGCGCGTCGTGCGAAAGCCTTGCCGGACAGTTTACGCGAGACCGGCGCTTGCCGCCTTGGTGCTCCGCTGACGATGGGCGGGCAGCGCGGTCAGACGCATCGTGCTGCGCCCGCAAAACTCCGCTGTGGCCTTGAGTCCGAAGAGCTCCGTCAGATGACGCGCGAGTAGCGAGCCTGCTCGCGCTGCTCGCGCAGGTAACGGTCGAATATCATCGCGATTGCGCGAACCAGGAGGCGGCCGCGCGGGGTTACGACGATCGCGTCCGGCGCAAACTCGACCAAACCGTCGCCGCCCAGCGGCACAAGGGCCTCGAGCTCGGTGGCGAAGTATTCATCGAACTTGATCGCATACCGATCCTCGAGCGACCGGAACGCAACCCTGAAGTCGCACATGAGCGCCTGGATCACGTCGCGCCGCAAGACATCGTCCGCCGAGAGCTGCCAGCCGCGAAAGCGCGGCAGCATATTGGCATCGAGCCTGGCGTAGTAGTCATCCAGCGTGCGTACGTTCTGGCTGTAGGTCGGACCGACCTTGCCGATCGCCGAGATGCCGAATGCCAGGAGATCGCAATCGGCCTGCGTCGAGTAGCCCTGGAAGTTGCGATGCAGCTTGCCCTCGCGTTGCGCCCGGGCGAGCTCGTCGTCGGGGCGTGCGAAATGATCCATCCCGATGTAGACGTACCCGGCGCCCGTCAGTTTTTCGATCGCCCTCCCCAAAATCCTCAGCTTGATGTCGGGCGACGGCAGTTCAGCTTCGTTGATGCGTCGCTGGGGCTTGAACAGGTGCGGCACGTGCGCATAGCTGTAGAGCGAGATCCTGTCCGGAGCCGCCGCTAGCACCTTGTCCAGAGTCACATCGAATCCGCTGAAGGTCTGCCGGGGCAGTCCGTAGATCAAGTCGATGTTGAGCGAGCGGAATCCGTTTGCACGGGCGGCGTCGAGTACCGCCATTGTCTCGACCTCGCTCTGGATCCGGTTCACCCCGACTTGGACAGCGGGGTCGAAATCCTGCACGCCGACGCTCATGCGGTTGAAACCGAGTTCGGCGAGCAGCGCGACGGTGCTGGCATCCACTTTGCGCGGATCGATTTCGATGGAACACTCCGCTCCGGAGGCAAACGTGAAGTTTTCACGCAGCACGCGCATCAGCTGCGTCATCTCCTCGGTCGACAGAAACGTCGGAGTGCCGCCACCCCAATGCAATTGCGTCACCGGGGAAGCGGAATCAACCAGCCCTGCCACGATTTCGATTTCTTTGGCGAGATAGCGAAGGTACTTCGCCGAGCGGCCGTGATCACGGGTCGTCACCTTGTTGCAGGCACAGTAGTAACAGATCGTGTCGCAGAAGGGCAGGTGCACGTAGACCGATAGTGGCTGCGCCGAACCGATCTCCCGGGCAAGCAACGCATTGGTGAACTGCTCGGCGCCGAAGACTTCAGTGAACCGATCGGCGGTGGGATACGAGGTGTATCGAGGCCCGAAGCCATCGTACTTGCGAATCGAAGCGGGGTCGAAGGAGACGCCTGCGACGGCGTCGAACGGCTTGGTGAGGGACTTTGCCATGCCTCCATCGTGCCGGCTGGCGAGGGCGGCCGCTTTGCGCTAGATCAACGTCGCGCCGCGGGGCGACGGGTAGTGCTCGACCGGCGGCCAATCATCGTGACGCTGCCGTCGCTCTCGGCGAATCCCGTCATCGGGCGATCGCTCCGCTGGCTTTCTCCTGCAGGCTGAACCGTTCGCGGAACGCCTCTTCGCCGCCGGCAGTGAAGTTCACCACGCGCGAGCCTTTGGTGCGGCGCGCCCAGCCTAGGGCCAGACAGCGGCTCAGAAGAGCGGCGCCAACGGCGCCGGCGAGATGGTTGCGGCGCATGCTCCAGTCCAGGCACGTGCGGCACAGGATGCGTCGCTGGCGCGCGAGCGCTTCGGTGTCGATCCCGATTCCCAGGAAGAATTGCTGCCCCTGCCGAGTGAGTTCCGGCCCTTCGGCGCCGGATCGCAGGAGGCGCCGCTGTTCCAGGCTGTCGAACGCAAGCACGCCCAGTTCGCCTGCCAGATGGTCGTAGCAGACGCGCGCCTTCCGTAGCGCCGGTTCACGCGGGCTGGATCGAACGCGCACTGCGCCGGCGCGATATGCCACACCCATCAGACTTTCGAGCAGCTGCGCCACGTCGCGATCCGCGAGACGGAAGTAGCGATGTCGCCCCTGGCTTTCCATGGCTAGCAGGCGGCCGTCGACCAGCTTGGCGAGGTGGGCGCTGACCGTCTGCTTGGTGACGCCCGCCACCTGCGCGAGCTCGGTCGGCGTGAGCGCCTGGCCGGTCATCAGGGCGGTAAGAATCTCGGCGCGGGCATGATCCCCGATAAGCGCGGCAATACCAACGATATTCGGCCCGTCTTTCATGGTTCGATCTTAATCGAACCATTGCGGCCGTGCAATGGGTTATCGTAGCGGCGTGAACTTCAAGCGAGGGCCAACATGACCATCACCTGCTTCATCCGCTACGAGATCGATCCGTTCCAACGCGACGCCTTCAGCGAGTATGCCGAGCGCTGGGGGCGGATCATTCCGCGTTGTGGCGGCGATCTCGTGGGATATTTTCTGCCGCACGAGGGGACCAACAATGTCGCCTGGGGCTTGATCGCGTTCGACAGCCTGGCCGCGTACGAGGCGTATCGATCGCGGCTGAAATCCGATCCGGAGGGTCGCGCCAACTTCGAATTTGCGCAGCAGCAGCGGCTGATCCTGCGCGAGGAGCGTACATTCCTGGAAACAGTCGCAGGGACCTATCGCATTGCGGCGACGGAGGAGCACTCATGATTGCCGTGATCTTCGAAGCGCAACCTCATCCCGGCCGCAAGGAAACTTATCTCGACGCGGCGGAAACCCTGCGGCCGCTGCTCGCCCAGATGGACGGCTTCATCTCGATCGAGCGCTTCGAGAGCCTGACGCAGCCAGGCAAGCTGCTTTCCCTGTCGTTCTGGCGAGATGAAGAAGCGGTCCGCCAGTGGCGCAATGTCGAAGCGCACCGCCGGATTCAGCACGCAGGCCGGCAGTCGATCTTCGCCGACTACCGGTTGCGTGTTGCGAGCGTCCTTCGAGACTACGGGATGAACGAACGCGCCGAGGCGCCGGAAGATTCGCGCAAGGCGCACGGTCAATGAGAAAACGGCGCCGCTAGCAACCTGGTGCCAGGGTGCCGAGCGCGCGCAGCCAACGCATCCGGCTCAATCGTTCTTGATGTTGGCTTCTTTCATCACCCGTGCATATTTCGCGAGCTGCGCGCGCGTCGCCGTTCCCAGTTCTTCGGGCGACGAACCGCGTATCGTCAGTCCCTGCGCGTTCAGGCGCTCGCGGACATCGGGATCAGCCAGCGCCTTGAGGACCTCTTCGTTCAGGCGCGCGATGACGGGCTTGGGCGTGCGGGCAGGCGCCATCAGCGCAAACCACGAGTTGAACTCGAAGCCGGATAGCCCCGACTCCGATACTGTCGGCACGTCGGGGAATTGGGGCAGGCGGTTGCGGGTCGTTACGGCGAGCAGACGCAGCTTGCCGCCGCGAACCAGAGAGGTCACGGTGGCGAGACCTTGGAACGCGACGCTCACCTGGCCCGATGCCACGTCGAGCGCCGCCTGCGTCGCGCCTTTGTATGGCACGTGCGTCAACGAAATGCCGGCCGTCGTCGCAAACACCTCCATCGCGACATGCTGCGGGCTGCCGTTGCCGCCCGAACCGTAGTTGATCTTGCCCGGATTCGCCTTGGCGGCGGCGATCAGGTCCGCGACCGATCTGTAGGGCGTGTCGTTGTTCACGACAAGTCCCCATTCCACCGTGGCGACCAGCGATATAGGCTCGAAGTCCTTGAGGATGTCCCACGGCATGGTGGTGTGAAGATTCGGCAGCATCGTCATGATGCTGTCGTTGAAGCCCCCGATGACATAGCCGTCGGGTGCGGCTTTGGCCACCCGCTCGGCGCCGATCAGGCCCGCAGCCCCGGGCTGATTCTCGATGACGATCGCCTGCCCCATGTTTTGCGCCATGCGCTGCGCGAGAATCCGCGCGGCATTGTCGACGGCGCTCGCGGCGGCGAGCGGCACGATCATCTGTATCGTTCTGTTCGGATACGGCGATTGCGCCCAGGCCGCGGCTGCACCTGTAATCAGCCATGCCGCGAGAAGGACGTGTTTCGCGGTGCGAACAGCAGTTGCCATGAATCCTCCTGTTTCCCGAAGGGGCGAATCGGTGGCTGGAATCGGCAACGTTTACGCGAGTCGCGCGATGCCGAGTTCGTCGGCAAGCCGATCGAGATTCTGCCGCAAAGTCGCGGGTATCGGGACGCCGTCACGCGAATATTGGGCGCGTTTGGCGCTGCTCTGCTCTCCCGGCAGCCAGATCCTGTCGACGTTCGGCAGGCGACTGCTGCCGCGCAAATCCTCGATCAGTGTGTCCACACGGTCCTTGAAGGCGTTCGCGTCGCCGAACGCGGCAATGTCAATGGCAACGATCGCCTGGCCGGTGTTCGTCGTGCTCGTATCATCGTGATTGAAGTCGACGACGTCCTTTCCCATCGCGGCGCCATTCAGCGTCCCGGCGAGCAAGCCGACGATAAGCGCGAGGCCGTAACCCTTGTAGCCGCCGATGGGCAGAAGAAAGCCCTCGTCCGCACGGCGGGGGTCGGTGAGCGGCTTGCCCTGGCGATCTATCATCCAGCCTTCCGGCATAGGCTCGCCCCGTTGCGCCTTCGCCTTCACCTTGCCGAAGGCCGCGACCGTGGTCGCCATGTCGAGAACGATCGGGTCGTACTTGCCGGCGGGAACGGCGACGGCGATTGGATTGGTCGAGAGCAGCATATCGAGTCCACCCCACGGGGGCAGGTGATTGGCATTGCCCACGGCGAAGTACATCCCGATCATGTCGGCTGCGAGCACCTTGCGTGCATACAGGGATGCCGGGCCTGCATGGTTGCTCATGCGCGCGCCGACCCAGGCGACACCGGCGCCGCGTGCTTTTTCGATAGCGAGTTCGGCGGCACGCGTCATGACCAGGTGGCCCATGCCATTGTCGCCGTCGATGAGCGCCATGCCCGCGCGCTCCTGCAGCACGCGGATGGCAGGATGCAGATTGAGTCCGCCGGCACGAATGCGGCGCGCGTAGTGCGGCAGACGGATGACACCATGTCCGTCCGAACCCTGGAGATCGGCTTCCGTCATCAACGCGGCAACGATAGTCGCATCGTCATCCGGCATGCCAAGTCTGCGCAGGGTGGTGCCGATGAAATCGCATAGCCGGGCGGACTCGATGCGGGCCGGGGCGTTGCTCATGGTTGCCCCCCGAGCGTGGCGAGGAATGCTTGCAGCAATGCGAAATCGCGCGAGGCGCGAGCGCGTTCCTGTGCGGGGTCGGCTCCCGTCCAGTCGTAGAATCCTCGTCCGGCGTCGAGTCCGGTTTCGCCGCGTGCAACCATCGCCTGCAACATCGGGTTGGGAACGCCGTTATGACAAAGCGCCGGGACGATCGAACGCTGTGCATCGGCGTGAATCCTGAGGCCGCTCAGGTCCTTCTGCCGGATGAGCCCGTTGAGGCACATGCGCGGAGCCAGCAGCGTGCGTGCGGCACGATCGATCTCCGCCGCGCTCGCGACGCCTGCCTCGATCAGGTAGTAGGCTTCGTGGAGGATCGCGTGCTGCAAGCGATTCACGACAAAGCCGACTGTCGGCTTGTACAGTCGCAGCGCATCCTTGCCGGTGGCTTCGACGGCGCGTGACGCGCGGTCGACGAGCGCCGGCGGTGTCTGCGGACCGGCCATGACTTCCACGACCGGGCTCGTGTCGGCCGGCATGAAGTAATGCATGCCGAGAAAGCGCTCCGGTCGGACCAGCGAGGCCGCAAGTTGCACCAGATCGAGGCCCGACGTCCCGGTCGCGATGACGAGTTCCCCGTCCGGGAACGCGACCTCCAATTGACGACAGACGGCAACTTTGGCGTCGAGATCTTCGGCGACGAATTCGACGGCAAGGTCGGGCCGTTCGTCACCCAACTCATCGAGGCTCGCAACTGCGCGGGTGCCGCGTGGCAGATCGACCAGCGCGTCCGCCCGCCGGCTGTATATCAACGTGCGAAATCCCGCCGCTGCGAACGTCCTCGCCACGCCCTGGCCCATGACGCCATAGCCGCAGATCAGGACGGTATGAATGGCGTGTCTGTCGTCCGTCGACCGGAGCTCCGGGTCGGGCGAATGATCAGGTGCGTCCATGAGTCAGCACTACCCGAATTTGACGACAGCGCGCAAATTGCGTTCGAGTCTCATCGCAGGTTCCTGTGACCCGGCACACCGACACCGCCGTCCGCTCCCACGCATGTTGCGGTCTCAACGCTGCTTGACGACAAGCTCGTTGATGACGGACTCGACGTCGTCGATGTTGCGCACGAGCCGCTCCAATGCGGTGGCTTCGCTCCGCGTGCGAACGCAACCCTGCAACCACACCCAGCGGCGCTGACCTTCGACCCAGATGCTCGTCTGCGCAAAGTGGCCATCGGCGAGTATGGCCTTTTTGACGCGTGGGATGATTTCCTTGTCGTAGAGGTAGGCGTTCGGCAAGCGACAGCGCCCGGACTGATAGCAACTCGTTCCCCTTTCCGCGCGCACGTGAGCCTGGGCGCGCATTTCGGCCTGGGTGATCAGTGGCCCCGGCGGAGCCGGGCAGTCCGCGATCGCGCTGGTCACTTGCAGGAACGGGTCGTCGAAGTAGTTGGCACGTTCCCCGGCCGCCATTGCGTTGGCGCAATGCGCAAGGGAGACGACCGCGACCCATGCGGGGACGGCGCAGGGCGGAATCATCGTTTGAAAATTCGGTCGAGAAGCGAGACCAGCGCCGACTGCCGCTGCGGCAGCTTGCTGGGCATCGGCTCGAAGTATCGCCTGTGGACATAGCACCAGCCCCAACCTTCGGCACGCTCCAGCGAGCAGATCATCGGGTGGCCTGTCGACTTGAAGTGGGCGAGGGCGTGAGCGTGTTCGGAATCCTCGCAGCACCCCACGTGGCCACAGGTGAGGCATACCCGGAGCTCGTTCCATGCTGCACCAAGCGCCGTGCATTCCTCGCAGCCGCTGGTGCGAGGCCGGATGTTCCGGATCTCGTCGAAGTGCTCGCAACGATCAGGGGCGGTCGCGTTCATTGGGTGCTGAAGATTGGCACGCGGCCGAGCGTCACTGGGGCTCGATCTTGATCACCAAGTTCGCCTTCGCGGAGGGAACGAAGGCCGCCTCATAGGCAACGAGCCGCCGCTCCAGGAGTTCATTACTCGAATGCCGCGGATTCGTAACGTAAATGGAGAACGCCGGAACGCGATCAATCCGTTTCATCAATTGGAGTATCGAAACGCCTTCGACGATCACTGAAAGGTGCGACGTAACCCGACGTTCGATGATGCGGTTGACCTGATCGTCGAGGTGAATCAGGTAATCCTGCGCGGGAATGAGAAAGAGATCGGTTTCGATCAACGTCACGTTGAAATGCCACGCCAGGTACCGACCGAGCGTGGTCTTCCCGACACCGCTTCGACCATCGATCGTAACGATCGCGCCCGGCGATGTTCGCATGGTCGGCGTCAGGGCGTCCACGACCTGGAGATAGCTGGGGAGAATGGCGGGCACGGGAGCGCCTAGCGAAAAAAAAGACCGCGTTTGACACGACAGCCGGCGTCGGCACCGACCCCCTGATGTGTGCGCCTCGGCACTCAAGCATCCCGCGCCAACCTGAATCCCGTGAACTGCCAGCGCGCGGCAGCCGGGAAGAAATTGCGATATGTCGCGCGAATGTGCGTCTTCGGCGTGGCAAAGGACCCGCCGCGCAGTACGTACTGATTGGCCATGAATTTGCCGTTGTATTCGCCGACCGCGCCCGCTGCTGGCCGGTAGCCGGGATACGGTGCGTACGCGCTCTGCGTCCACTCCCACACGTCGCCGAACAGTTGCAGCAGCGGGCCACCATCGCTGGTTGCCCGCAGCGGCTGCAATGCCCCATCATCGATGAAATTCCCGTCGACGGGATAGGGTGCCGCTGCGCTTTCCCATTCGGCCTCGGTTGGCAGCCGCGCGCCCGCCCACCGCGCGCAAGCGTCGGCTTCGAACAGACTCGCATGGCATACGGGTGCTGCGAGTTCGAGAGCGCGCGTGCCGTGCAACGTGAACTGCCGCCATCCGCCGCCGTCGCGCCGCCAATAGAACGGCGCCTCGATGCGGTTCGCATTGACCCAGTCCCAGCCTTCGGACAGCCACAATTCGGGACGCCGATAGCCGCCATCGGCGATGAAACCGAGATACTCGCCGTTGGTGACCGGGCGGGTTGCCAGTTCGTAGCCGTGCAGATATTGGCGATGCCGCGGCGTTTCGTTGTCGAACGCGAAGCCTTCGCCCGCATGACCGATCTCGACGAGCCCCGCGTCGTACCCCACCCACGCGAGCGGTGGCGCCGCGTCCCCGCGGCTGGCGCCGGCGCGAGCGTATGCGGGCTCCAGGGGATTGCAGGACAGCATGTGCAATGTGTCGGTCAGGATCAGCTCCTGATGCTGCTGTTCGTGATTTAGACCCAGGGAGACCAGCGCCATCGTGGCGTCGTTGATGGCTTCGGGTCGCTGCAACAACGCCTGCATGCTGGTATCCACGTGCTGGCGGTACGCGACCACTTCGGCGCGGGAGGGGCGCGATATCAATCCGCGTTGCGGCCGCGGGTGCCTGTCGCCGACTGCGTTGTAGTAAGAGTTGAACAAGACCCGGAACGCGGGATTGAACGCGCGATAACCGCGCAGATGCGGTTCGAGTACGAACGTTTCGAAGAACCAGCTCGTATGCGCGAGATGCCACTTGACCGGACTCGCATCAGGCATCGACTGGATCGCGCAATCCTCGTCGGAAAGCGGGGCGGCAAGCGCAAGAGTCGCAGCGCGAACGGACGCGTAGCGATCTGGTACCGTGGAAAGAAGAACGGAATGGCTCGCTCCGCCGGAGGTTATCGGTCGCAGGCGTTGTAAATTTTTCATGGTCGTGTATCCGCTTCGGTAAGGTCGCTCACATTCGACATTCAGAGATGGGGGCCGTTCGGAGGGCTTTGAGAGCCACGGCGCCTGCGGTCACCCCTGAGGCAGCCGGCTCACACCACGTGGACGCGGGGGTCGCCCTCGACGAACTCTCCGATAACCGCGGCCCGCGCAAACCCTTCGGCCCTAAAGATGTCCATGATTTTGCAGACTGCATCGCTCGCGCACGCGACCAGAAGTCCGCCGGAGGTCTGCGGATCGGACAGCAGGGCGCGCATTCCCGCGTCGATCCGCTCAACGCAACTTACTTCCGCACCGTAGCTCGCCATGTTTCGCGGCGAGGCCCCAGTGATCACGCCGGAGCGAGCCAAATCCAGCACGCCCGGCAACAGCGGCAGCGTATCGAAATCGATGCGCGCGCTGACGCCAGAGCCGCGGCACACTTCGAGCAGATGGCCCAGCAGCCCGAAGCCGGTGACGTCGGTCATCGCGTGCACCGCGTCGAGTTGCCCGAGCGCAATACCGGGCGTGTTGAGCTGGGTCGTGCTCGCGATCAGCATCGCGTAGGCGTCCGGATCGAGTCGCTCCTTCTTGAGCGCAGCGCTGTAAATGCCGACGCCGAGGGGCTTGCCGAGCACGATCGCGTCGCCGGCACGCGCGCCGATGTTGCGCTTGACGCGGCGTGGATCGACTTGCCCGATCGCCACCAGGCCGTAGATCGGCTCGATCGAGTCGATGGTGTGGCCGCCGGCGACGGGGATGCCGGCTTTCGCGCAGATGGCCTCGCCGCCGCCGAGAATCCTGCGGATCGTGTCGAGGGGGAGCCGGTCGATCGGCATCCCGACCAAGGCCAGCGCAAACAGGGGCCGGGCGCCCATCGCGTAGACATCGGAGAGTGCATTGGTGGCGGCGATAGCACCGAAGTCGCAGGGGTCGTCGACGATGGGCATGAAGAAGTCAGTCGTTGCGACGATCGCTTGCGTGTCGTTGAGCTGATACACCGCGGCATCGTCGGCGGTTTCGATGCCGACGAGCAACTGCTTCGGGACAATGCCCGGCGTCGACTTTGCAATGATCTCCCGCAAGGTCGCAGGCGCGATCTTGCAGCCGCAACCGCCCCCGTGACTGAATTGGGTCAGACGTAGCGATGTGGCGTCGGGTGCGTTCACGGGCAAGGAGAGCTGCTTGATCGCATTCTAGCGCCAAACCGCGCGCAGGGCTGCGCACGGCTCTTGAAGGTCGCTCGCGCTATCATTGCGGCCGCCGGCATCCGACGGCGCCGAAGATTGGAACGCCATGGCCCTTTCCGACGAGACATTGCAGCAATTCAAACGCGCCAGCACCGCCACGCTGACGACCCAATTGTTCAAGCGCGGGTTGCGCAACGCCTATCTGCAGGGCGTGCGCCGCATGAGCAAGGCGGGCGACAACCTTGTGGGCGAAGCATTCACGCTGCGCTATATCCCCGCACGCGAGGACCTCGACCACGTCGGCGTGTTCGAGAATCCGGAGCATCCGCAGCGCAAGGCGGTCGAGGTCGTCCCGCCGGGACAGGTGCTGGTGATGGATTGCCGGCGCGACACGCGCGCCGCATCCGGCGGCAGCATCCTGCTCACGCGCATGCAGGTGCGTGGCGCTGCCGGCGTGGTCACCGACGGCGGCTTGCGCGACAGCGACACCATCGCCGGAATGGATTTTCCGGTTTTTGGTGCCGGACCAAGCGCACCGCTGAATCTCGCGATCCATCATGCCGTCGATTTCAACGTGCCGATCGGCTGCGGCGGTGTAGCGGTGTTTCCCGGCGACATCGTCGTCGGCGATGCCGAAGGCGTGGTCGTCGTGCCGGCTCATCTGGCGGCGGAGGTCGCGCGCGATGCGTCCGAGCAGGAGCGGCTGGAGGTGTTCGTCCTGCAAGAAGTGACCGGTGGCCGGCCGTTGCCCGGAACGTATCCGCCGAACGCGGACACCCTCGAGCGCTACCGGCAATGGCGCGCGCAACACGAGAAGAAATGAATCACCCTCAGGAGGTAATCATGCCGGCGATGGATAGCGGCAGAAAAAATACGAACGGATGCAGCTTTTCGTGGTTCGCAGCTTGCATTGCGGCCTTCGTCGTCGCGCTGGCGTTCAGTGCGACGGTAGCCGCGGAAACCTCGGAATTGCGCATCACGAAGCAACCGTCGATCATCTATCTGCCACTGGTGGTGATGGAACAGACCAAGTTGGTCGAGAAGCAGGCGAAGGCGCTGGGCCTGGGCGATCTCAAGGTGCAGTGGATTACGTTCAACAGCGGTGGCGCGGCAACCGATGCACTGTTGTCAGGCAGCGTCGATCTGGTCACCAGCGGCGTATCGAACCTGTTGCTCCTCTGGGAGCGCACCAAGGGCGAAGTGAATGGGGTGACCAGCGTCGGCGGACTGCCGATGCTTCTGGTGACGCGCGACCCGAACGTGAAAACGCTGAAGGATTTCACCGACAAGGACAAGATCGCGGTCCCGACCATCAAGGTGTCGAGCCAGGCGATGGTCCTCAAGATGGCCCTCGAAAAAATGTACGGTCCTACGGCGCGCGATTCGCTCGATCCGATGACGGTTCAGCTGGGCCACCCCGATGCGATGCTGGCCGTTGTCGGCGGCTCGAGCGAGGTCAATAGCCATTTCTCCGCGCCGCCCTACCAGGCGCAGGAGCTCAAGACACCGGGTGTGCATCTGGTGCTCGACTCGAGCGTCGTGTTCGGTGGTCCGGCGAGCAATGCGGTGGTGTTCGGTACGAAGAAGTTCTACCAGGCGAATCCGAAAACGATGGCCGCGTTCATGGCTGCGCTGGAAGAAGCCAATCAGCTCATCGCCCAGGATCCGGCCGCCGCGGCGAAAATCTACCTCGATGCGACCAAGGAGAAATTCACGGTCGAAGAGATCGTCGCCATGGTCAAGGCGCCCAATGTCGTCTATTCCACCACGCCCAACGGCACGATGGTTTTCGCAGATTTCATGTTCAAGACAGGGCTGATCAAGGTCAGGCCAGGCTCGTGGAAGGAGTTCTTTTTCCCTGTCGTGCACAATTTGGCAGGAACTTGATCGATTTCCGGGACATTTGTTGTTTGCGGAGCACCTTAAAAACCATGCGGCTAGTAGTTGAAAGCAAAAGGCTTTTCACCGCCTTGCCGGAAGCGTAGTATCAGCGCCAATCGCGTGGTATCACAACGGGCCGCGAGCTCGGAATGAACGTGCAGGGAGCCGAGCTATCTAAAGTTACTAACATGCCGCCCGGTGCGCCCGACACGGAGGAAGTGTATTGAAGCCGACGGATATTGCTGCGCCCGATTACTTTCACAAGGTTGTCGATTGCCAGTGGGCCTGTCCCGCCCATACACCCGTACCTGAATATATCCGCTTGATTGCTGCCGGGCGCTATGACGACGCCTACATGATCAACTGGGAATCGAACGTCTTTCCCGGCATTCTGGGCCGTACTTGCGATCGGCCGTGCGAGCCCGCCTGTCGGCGCGGCCGCGTCGAGGATGGCGAGAACAGGGCTGCCACCGGCAAGCCCGAACCTGTGGCGATTTGCCGTCTCAAACGCGTCGCCGCCGACCACAAGGACGACATCCGCGGCCTGCTGCCCAAACGGGCGCGCCCCAATGGCAAGCGCGTCGCTCTCGTCGGCGCGGGTCCCGCATCGCTCACAGTGGCACGCGACCTCGCCCCGCTTGGTTACGAGTGCGTCGTCTACGACAGCGACGAGCGGGCCGGCGGCATGATCCGCAGCCAGATTCCGAAATTCCGTCTGCCCGAATCGGTGATCGACGAGGAGGTCGGCTACGTTCTGGACCTCGGCATCGAATTCCGTGGTGGTACGCGCGTCGACAGCCTCAAGGCCTTGCTTGCCGGCAATGGCAGCAAGTATGACGCCGTGTTCGTCGGCAGCGGTGCGCCGCGCGGACGTGATCTCGATATTCCCGGTCGCAAGGAAGCGGCCAAGAACATTCACATCGGCATCGACTGGCTGTCCAGCGTCTCCTTCGGTCACATCGATCGTATCGGCAAGCGCGTGATCGTGCTCGGCGGCGGCAACACCGCGATGGACTGTTGCCGCAGTTCGCGCAGGCTGGGGGGAGACGACGTCAAGGTCATCGTGCGCTCCGGCTTTGACGAGATGAAGGCCTCGCCGTGGGAGAAGGAAGACGCGATGCACGAAGGCATCCCGATCATCAATTTCCACGTGCCCAAGGTGTTCACGCACGACAACGGCAGGCTCACGGGCGTTACCTTCGAGAAGGTCGCCGCCAGATACGATGACGACGGACGCCGTCAGTTGCTCCCGACGGGTGAACCCGACGTGCATTTCGAATGTGACGACGTGCTCGTTGCCGTCGGCCAGGAAAACGCCTTCCCGTGGATCGAACACGACACCGGTCTCGAGTTCGACAAGCACGGGCTTCCCGTACTCGATCCCAAGACGTTGCAGTCGACGCTCAAGAACGTGTTCTTCGGCGGTGACGCCGCGTTCGGTCCGAAAAACATCATCTGGTCGGTCGCCCACGGTCACGAAGCGGCGATTTCCATCGACCGCTACTGCCAAGGCCAAGACCTGCGCCAGCGGCCACCCCCCATTTACAATCTCGTGTCGCAGAAAATGGGGATCCACGAGTGGAGCTACGATAACGCCGTGTCGAACGACGCGCGTTTCAAGGTACCCCTCAAGGACGTCGCGATCGCCCTCAAGAACATCAAGGTCGAAGTCGAACTGGGCTTTGACGCCGCGCAGGCGTTCGCTGAAGCGCAACGCTGCTTGAACTGCGACGTGGAGACGGTATTTGCGCCGAGGCTATGCATCGAATGCGACGCCTGCGTCGACATTTGCCCGATGGATTGCATCACATTCACACGTGACGGCGACGAAACCGAACTGCGCGCACGGTTGAATGCGCCGGCCCGCAACCTTACGCAGGACCTGTACATCGCGGGCGGCCTCAAGACCGGACGGATCATGGCCAAGGACGAGGATGTCTGCCTGCACTGCGGCCTGTGCGCCGAGCGTTGTCCGACCGGGGCCTGGGACATGCAGAAGTTCTTCCTCGAGCCCGCGCTGGCCTGCGATCGTGGCAAACGCGATCGATATCTGCCGAACATCAAGCCGGCTGCCGCAAAGCGAGTCGCAAAGTGAAGTCGCCGACACCGCCGATCGAGCGCATCAACGATTTCGTGGTCAAGTTCGCGAACGTCAACGGGTCGGGTTCGGCATCGGCAAACCTGCTGTTCGCGAAGGCGATATTGCGCATGGGCGTCCCGGTGGCTCCGCGCAACATCTTCCCGTCCAATATCCAGGGCCTGCCCACTTGGTTCGAAGTGCGCATCAACGAAGCCGGCTGGCGCGGACGCCGCGGAGGTGTCGACCTGATGGTCGCGATGAATCCGCAGACGTGGGACCAGGACCTGAAGGAAATCGAGCCGGGCGGGTACCTGTTCTACGACTCGACGCGGCCATTGCCGGCATCGAAGTTCCGTGACGACATCACTGTCGTGGGCATGCCGCTGACCGAAATCTGCAATCGCGAATACACCGATTCGCGCCAGCGGCAGCTGTTCAAGAACATCGTCTACGTCGGCGCTCTGTCTGCCCTGCTCGAGATCGAGCCGGAAGTTATCGCGGAGTTGATCGGTGAGCAATACAAGGGCAAGGAAGCGCTGCTCAAGCCCAATGTAGAGGCCATGCGGATGGGGCGCGCACACGCACAGAACAGCCTCGACTATCCGCTTGGCATCAAGGTCAGGCGCGCCAACGCGGTCGGCAATCGCATTTTCATCGAGGGCAACAGCGCGGCAGCGCTCGGTTGCGTCTATGGGGGCGCGACCGTGGCTGCGTGGTATCCGATCACGCCGTCGTCGTCGTTGGCGGAAGCGTTTACCCGGCACTGCAAGAGGTTTCGCACCGAACCGCAGACCGGCAAGGCGCGTTACGCGATCGTGCAGGCCGAGGACGAACTGGCGTCGATCGGCATGGTCATCGGCGCAGCGTGGAATGGCGCGCGTGCGTTCACGTGCACGTCCGGCCCGGGCATTTCGCTGATGCAGGAATTCATCGGGCTCGCGTACTTCGCGGAAATTCCCGCGGTACTGTTCGATGTGCAGCGAGGAAGCCCGTCGACCGGCATGCCGACGCGTACGCAACAGGCTGACCTCCTGTCGTGTGCGTACGCCTCGCACGGCGATACCAAGCACGTGCTGCTGATGCCGGAGGATCCAAAGGAAGCCTTCGAGTTTGCCGCGCTCTCTTTCGATCTTGCCGATCGCTTGCAGACACCGATTTTCGTCATGCTCGATCTCGACATCGGGATGCAGGACTGGGTGTGCGAGCCGCTGAACTGGGACGACCGGCGGCAACACGATCGAGGCAAAGTCATGACCTACGAGCAACTCGAAGCGGGCAAGGACTTCGGCCGGTATCTCGACGTCGACGGAGACGGCATCCCGTATCGCACTTACCCGGGCACGCATCCGAAGCGCGGTTCCTACTTCACGCGCGGCACGACCAAGGATCGCTACGCCCGTTACACGGAGGATGGCGCGACTTACGTCGACAACATGCAGCGCCTGCTGCGCAAGTTCGAGACGGCGAAGCAATATCTGCCCGAGCCCGTGCGCCGCGATGCGTCAATTCCGACGCGCCACGGCGCGATCTTCTTTGGCTCGACCGGACCGGTCATGGACGAAACCCTCGCCGCGTTGACGGCGCATAACATGCATCTCGATACGTTGCGCATTCGTTCGTTTCCCTTCCATGACTCGGTCGCGGATTTCATCGCCAACCACGACCAGATCTTCGTCGTGGAGCAGAACCGTGACGCTCAATTGCGCGCGTTGCTCGTCAACGAACTGGCGGTCGATCCGATGAAACTCGTTCCAGTGCTGCACTATGACGGCACGCCCATCACCGCGCGCTTCATCATGCGCGAGATCGGCGAGAAGTTGTCGATGTTCAACGTGACCCCGCTGCGGAAGGTCGCGCCATGACCTATATCGCCAAGCCAAAGCTGCATCACCCCGAATTGCCCAAGAATGCGCTCGGCTTCACGCATCGCGACTACGAGGGCACAGTGTCCACGCTGTGCGCCGGTTGCGGCCACGACTCGATTTCGAGCGCGATCATCCAGGCCTTCTTCGATCTCGACCTGGCACCGCATCGCGTCGCCAAGCTGTCCGGCATCGGCTGTTCGTCGAAGACGCCGACGTACTTCCTCGGCAACTCGCATGGCTTCAACAGTGTCCACGGCCGCATGCCGTCGGTGCTCACCGGCGCCAACCTCGCCAATCGCGACCTCATCTATCTCGGCGTATCCGGGGACGGCGATTCCGCGTCGATCGGGCTCGGCCAATTCGCGCACTCGATGCGCCGCGCCGTGAACATGGTGTACATCGTCGAGAACAATGGCGTGTATGGGTTGACCAAGGGGCAGTTCTCGGCGACGGCGGACCGCGGTTCGAAGAGCAAGCGCGGGGTGGTCAACAGCGACGAACCGATCGATATGGTGATGCTGGCGCTGCAACTGGGCGCCAGTTTCGTCGCTCGCAGCTTCTCGGGCGACAAGGAACAACTGGTCCCGCTGATCAAGGCCGCGGTGCGACACCAGGGTGCCGCGTTCATCGATGTCATCAGCCCCTGCGTCGCCTTCAACAACCACGCGGGCTCGACCAAGAGCTACGACTTCGTGCGCGAGCACAACGAGGCGGTCAACCGCCTCGATTTCATGCCTGTGCACAGCGAGATCACCGCGGACTATGCGCCGGGAAGCCTGCAGGAAGTACGCCAGCATGACGGATCGACCCTGCGCCTGCGCAAGCTCCATGAAAATTACGATCCGAGCGATCGCATCGCGGCGATGAACTATTTGCTGCAGCGCCATGCCGCCGGAGAAATAGTTACCGGGTTGCTGTATCTGGATTCCGAAGCGACCGATCTCCACGTTGCACTCAATACGGTCGACACGCCGCTCGCCCAACTTGGCGAGCGCGATCTGATTCCAGGCGCGGCCGCTCTCGAAAGGTTCAACGCTTCGCTGCGCTGACGTAGGCCCTGGCCCCGGCGCTGCGCTACAATCCGGCGATGCGCCTGTTCTTGCGAATCCTCGCGGGCATCGGCGGCCTGGTGCTGCTGGTGCTGATTGCCGTTGCGATCGCAATCAGCACCGTTGACGTCAAGACGTTCATAGGCCCCGTTCAGGCGCGAGTCAAGGCGGCTACCGGCCGCGACCTGGCCGTCGGCGGCATCGATCTCAAGCTCGCGCTGGAACCCAAGCTGGTCGTTCGGGACGTCTCCCTGAGCAATGCGTCCTGGGCGAAGTCGCCGCAGATGCTGACGGCGAAGAGGGTCGATGTGCAAGTCGCCTTGTTGCCACTGCTCCACCGCGATTTCCAGGTGCGGAGCCTGGCATTGATCGAGCCGCAGATCGCACTCGAAACCGATCCCAAGGGGGCGGGGAACTGGGAGTTCGGCAGCGCGCAGCCGGGCGCGGCAGCGGCTCCGGCATCCGCCGGGCCAGGGGCGATCGGCGGGTTCTTCGTGGGCGAGCTGTCGATCAATGACGGCGTGCTGACGTTTCGCGATGGCGAAAGCGGCAAGGTGACAACTGTCGCGATTACGGACTTCGCGTTGAAAGCGCGCGATGCCCAATCCGCGGTAAACGCGCGTTTTCGTGGCAGCGTGGACGACATTGCCCTTGCGCTCGAAGGCGACCTCGGACCACTGGCATCCCTGGTGCAACGCCGCTGGCCATACCCCGTAACGCTCAAGGGCCAGGTGAACGGTCAGGAGGTTGCCGCCGATACCAAGTTACGCGTCGAGGAAGCCACGATCACTCTCGATCCACTGGAGCTCGGCGTCGGCAAGGGCAAGGTCACCGGACGGTTGGCCGTCACGACCGGCAAGCCGCGGCCGAAACTCGTGTTCAACCTCGCGGCACCGACATTGACGCTTGCCGGGCTCGCCTTACCCGTCAAGGGGGCTGCGCCGCCTGCGGCCAAGGTTGCCCCCAAATCCAGGTTCATCTTCAGCGAGGAACCGATCGACTTGTCAGCGCTGAAATCGGTCGATGCCAACGGCGACGTCGCGATCGACGCGCTGGTTCTGGCCGACGGGCGCAAACTCGATCGTGTTCACCTGCAACTCGCGCTGCAGAAAGGCGTGCTCGATGCGCCGATCGTCCAGGCGGGGATCTTCGGCGGCAACGTGTCGGCGCGCTTGAAACTCGACGCCAACCGCGATAAGGACGCCGCGCTCAACCTGCACGTCGACGGCAGCGGTCTGGAGCTGCCGGCAATTTTGGCCGACGGCGGAATCAAGCGCGAGATTCGTGGCGGCAAGACCTCCGTCAACGCCGATATCGCTGCGCGCGGCGGATCCTTGCATCAATGGGCAAGCAGCGCGAGCGGCACTGCCACCGTGATCGTCGGGCCTGCGTCGATCGGCCACGCCGCCGATAATGCAGACGCCGCTTTCAACAAGCTCGCCGAAGCCGTCAATCCATTCCGCAAGGTCGACCCGTCGACGGAGTTGCAATGTGCAGTGATTCGCCTTCCGCTCGCCGGAGGCATTGCCAAGGTCGACCGCAGCATCGGGATCGAGACCAACAAGATCGGCGCGACCGCAAGCGGAACGGTGGATTTTCGCAACGAAACGCTTGATCTCTCGATCAAGCCGCAACTGCGCAAGGGCATCACGCTCAATATCGATCAGTTCGCCTCGCTGGTTCACTTTTCGGGGCCATTCAGATCGCCTGCCGTCGGGGTGGACGCCAAGGCATCGGCGGAAACAGTCGCGACGCTCGGGGCCGCGGTTGCCACCGGGGGAACGTCGCTGCTCGGCCAGGTGTTGCTCAAGAGTGCGACGGCCGACACCGGCGCACCGTGCCAGATCGCACTCGGACATGTCAGCCCTGCCGCCGAATCGAGCGCTGCGTCGTCGACCGCCGGGAGCAGGTCCGCGCCCGCGACCAATGACCTGGGCAAGGTGCTCGGACGCCTTTTTCGCCCTTAGTCACGACGCCACCGCAAAGCTTGCGGTTTGATCTGCGTCATGTCGCCATGACCGTGAAGTCAGGTATGCTGGACATGTACCGGCTCATTCCATGCGCATTCATCGCCGATTTGTAGTGGTCCTGATGATGCTGGGTTTCCTCTTCGCCCAGATCGTCGCGACGGCGCACGCCTGTCCTCTGCTTGCGCCGCAGGCCGACGTGGCGACGCAAATCGCGGCTGCGGATCGCGCGTCGATGCCAGCTGATTGTCCCGCCATGACCGCGCAGCCGGATTCGACGTCCACCGCGAACGCCTGTGCGTTGCATTGCAATGCCGGCCAGCAGATCGACGTACAGTCGGCCGCACTGGCCGCGCCAATCGCTCTGCAGCTACCGCTGACGATTCGCGTCGTTGAGCTCGGCATTCCCGACGCACTTGCGACGATCTGGTTCTCGTCCCTGGGCGCTGCACCTCCTCTGTCGCTGCTGTTCGGCCATTTCCTGATCTGACCTCCTCGTTCCGTTGAGTCCGGCGCGAGCTTGTTGGGCGCCGATTCGATCGACATGTGCGTGGAGGTCGTATGCAAGTACAACTGGCTGCACGAGCAGCCGTTCACAGCGTGGCGTGGTGCGTCGCGGCTGCGCTGACTGCGTTGTCATCGTCAGCGGCGCTCGCCGTCGACCCGCCCTTGTCGCTGGCCGAGGCAGCTCGCATCGCGGCGCAGCGCTCGCCTCAACTCGAATCGCAACGCGCCCTAGTGAGCGCGGCCGAGGCGGCGTCTATCAGCGCCGGAGAACTTCCCGATCCCAAAGCCGTCATCGGCATCGAAAACCTGCCGACCAACGGACCCGATCGCTGGAGCGTGAGCCGGGACTTCATGACCCAACGCACGATCGGTTTCATGCAGGATGTTCCTGGCGCCGGGAAGCGCGCACTGCGCACCCAGCGCGCCGAGGACGAATCGGCACGTGAAGCCGCGCTGCTGACGGTTCAGCAACTCACCGTGCAGCGCGACGCCGCGCTGGCGTGGGTTTCACGGTGGTATGCGGAAGCGGCGCTGCGGCTCGCGGAGCAGTTGCTGGGTGAAGCACGGCTATCCGCCGAGACAACCGCCGCCGCCTACCGAGGCGGCAGGGGGACGCAGGCGGACGTGCTTGCTGCGCGCGCAGCGGCGATCGAGCTCGAAAATCGCCGCATCGACGCAGCCGCCCAGGTGCGACGGGCAACGATCACCCTGGCCCGTTACGTCGGTGACAGCGCCGACCGTACGCTCGGCGGCATTCCGGCGATGGATACGCTGCCGCACACACGCGTACATCTGACTGCCGATGTCGAGACGCATCCCGAACTGCGGCTGCTCGCGCAGCAGGAAGCGATCGCCGCGACGGACGTCGAGCTCGCGCGTGTTGCGAAGCATCCGGATTGGAACATTGGCGTGTCCTACGGTATCCGCGGTTCGGCATATTCGAACATGGTGACGGTTCTCGTTTCGATTGATATTCCGCTATTTCCCGATCGGCGCCAGGATGCGCAGCAGCTGGCGAAGCTCAAACAGCTCGATAGCGTCCGCGCCCAGCGCGAGGAAATGCGGCGCCAGCACGTCGCGGAGATCGCGGCGATAGTGGCCGAATGGGAGTCGAGCCGTGCGCAAGCGATTCGCATCGCGAACGAGCTCGTACCTATCGCCGCACAGCGCGTCGATGCGGCGCTGGCTGCTTACCGCGGCGGGAATGGGTCCCTGATGACGGTCCTCGAGGCGCGACGCGGTACGATCGAGGCGCAAGTGGCCCAGTTGGAGCAGGAGAAAGCGGCGGCGAAGAGCTGGGTGCAGCTGCAGTTCGTTCTGCCGAGCGAGGAGCAGTCATGAGCACGAAGATGACGATGATCGTCGTCGCGGCGCTGGCCGCAGGCGGCGTTGCGGGCTACTGGTTCGCCGGCACCCACGTGCCCACATCGGCACCGGCAGCGGTGGTTGCGGAACGGCCGGCAAGCAAGGCCGACACCGGCGAGCGCAGGGTTCTCTATTGGCACGACCCGATGAAGCCGGAAGTTAAATTCGACAAGCCGGGCAAGTCGCCCTTCATGGACATGGAACTGGTACCTGTCTATGCCGAGGAGACTCGAAACGAAGGCGCTGCCTCGACCAATTCGCGCACCATGCAGAGCCTCGGCCTGCGGACGGCGGAGGTCGCGCGCGGTCCGCTCGATCTCACGTTCAACGCGGTCGGCGCCATCGCCGTCGACGAGCGCTCGCTGGTCACGGTGCAGCCCCGGGTCAACGGCGTCATCGAGCAGCTCTATGTCCGGGCGCAGTACGATCCGGTCGCGCGTGGAGCGCCGCTGGCCGCGATCTATTCTGCGGAGTGGCTCGCTGCACAGGAGGAATACCTGGCGCTGAAGCGCAATACGACAAAGACCGAGACGGCACTTGCAGACGCGGCGCGCCAGCGGCTGGGATGGCTCGGAGTGCCGGAAGCGCAGATCCGCCGGATCGAAGAGGAAGGCAAACCCAGCCCGCGCGTCACGCTGCTGGCGCCCGAGTCGGGCGTCGTCTGGGAGATCGGCGCGCGCGAAGGCGCTTCCGTCGGCCCCGGCGTGACGATCTTTCGCATCGTCAGTCTCGGCAGCGTATGGGTCAATGCCGAAATTCCGGAGGCGCAAGCGGGACTCGTCAGCATCGGCGCTCCGGTCGAGGTGCGCACGAACGCATTCTCTGAACGCGTGCTCAAAGGGGTTGTCGCGGCGATCCTGCCCGACGTGAACACGCAGACACGCACGCTGAAGGCTCGCATCGTCGTCGCCAATCCCGGCGGACAACTGAGGCCGGGAATGTTTGCGAACCTGACATTCCATGCGAACGCGTCGAATGCGCGAGACGTGGTGCTGGTGCCTACCGAAGCGGTAATTCGGACCGGCCGGCGCAGCGTCGTCATCGTCGCCGCCAGGGATGGCGGGTTGCGCCCGGCGGAGGTCGAGGTCGGACGCGAAGCCGGCGACCGCACGGAGATCCGCAAGGGACTCGATGCCGGGCAGAAAGTCGTTGTGTCGGGGCAATTCCTGATCGATTCCGAAGCGAGTCTCAAGTCCGCGCTCAAGCGAATGGCCGATGAGGACGACGGGAATCGATCTCATGCCGCGACCACATCGAGCCCGCCGGTCGAGCGAGCGCTAGGCCCGAAGATGGGGGACAAGCCATGATCGCGCTGCTGATTCGGTGGTCGATCGCCAATCGCGTCGTCGTGCTTCTGGCAAGCGCGCTTCTCGCTGCCGCCGGTCTGTGGTCCGCACGGACGACGCCGATCGACGCGATTCCCGACTTGTCCGATGTACAGGTGATCATCCGCACCGCGTTTCCCGGGCAGGCGCCGCAGATCGTCGAGGACCAGGTCACCTATCCGCTCACAACGACGATGATGTCGGTGCCGGGTGCCAGAACCGTCCGTGGCTATTCCTTTTTCGGTGACTCGTTTGTCTACGTGCTGTTCGAGGATGGTACCGATCTGTACTGGGCCCGTTCGCGAGTGCTCGAATACCTCAACCAGGCACAGGGGAGATTGCCGGCCGGCGCCAAGCCGTCGCTCGGGCCCGATGCGACGGGTGTCGGCTGGGTCTACGAATACGCGCTCGTCGATCGCACCGGTACGCATGATCTCGGCCAACTGCGCGCGTTGCAGGACTGGTTTCTGAAGTACGAGCTGAAATCCGTGCCGAACGTCGCCGAAGTCGCGACCGTCGGCGGCATGGTGCGCCAGTACCAGGTCATCGTCGATCCCGACCGCTTGCGCGCCTACGGCTTGCCGATATCCCGCGTCGTCGATGCGATCCGCAGCGCGAATCAGGCGACTGGTGGATCGGTTCTTGAACTCGGCGAAGCGGAGTACATGGTCCGGGCGACCGGCTACCTGAAGTCGCTGGACGACTTTCGCAAGATCGCGCTCAACGTTGGCGACGCGGGCACGCCGGTGCAGCTCAGGGATGTCGCGCATATCCAGGTGGGCCCGGAGATGCGCCGTGGCGTCGCGGAACTCGATGGCGAGGGTGAGGTGGTCGGCGGCGTGATCGTCATGCGTTCCGGCAAGAACGCCCTTGCCACGATCGCTGCCGTGAAAGCGAAGATCGACGCGCTGAAACCGGGCCTGCCCGCCGGCGTGGAAATCGTGCCGACCTACGATCGATCCGGATTGATCCTTCGCGCAGTCGCCAATCTGCGCGACAAATTGGTCGAAGAGTTCATCGTCGTCGCGGCCGTGTGCCTGGTGTTCCTCCTGCATCTGCGTTCGAGTATCGTGGCCGTCGTCACCCTGCCACTGGGTATCCTGACCGCGTTCATCGTGATGCGCTGGCAGGGCATCAACGCCAACATCATGTCGCTCGGCGGAATTGCCATCGCCATCGGTGCCATGGTCGACGCCGCGATCGTGATGATCGAGAACGCCCATAAACATCTGGAAACGTGGCGACATAAGCACGCGTCCGCTTCGGCCTCGGCCGAGCCTTCGGCGACAGAGCGATGGCAGATTGTCGCGGACGCTTCCGTGGAGGTCGGGCCCGCGCTGTTCGTGAGCCTGCTGGTGATCACGCTGTCGTTCATCCCGGTCTTCGCGCTGGAGGCACAGGAAGGGCGGCTGTTCGCGCCACTGGCGTTCACCAAGACCTATGCTATGGCGGCGGCTGCGGGCTTGTCGGTGACTCTCGTGCCTGTGCTGATGGGTTACCTCATTCGCGGCCGCATTCCCGACGAGCGCAAGAATCCGGTGAGCCGCGTGCTGATCGCAATCTACCGGCCGCTGCTCACCCGTGTGCTCGATTATCCGAAGACGACACTCGTCGTCGCAATTCTGCTGCTCGCGGCGAGCGCGTGGCCGGCAATGCGACTTGGCGGCGAATTCATTCCGCCGCTCGACGAGGGCGACCTGCTGTACATGCCGAGTGCATTGCCGGGTCTCTCCGCGGCGAAGGCCGCCGAAATCCTGCAGCAAACCGACCGGATGATCCGCTCGGTACCGGAGGTCGCGCAGGTGTTCGGGAAGATCGGTCGCGCCGAGACTGCGACCGACCCCGCGCCGCTGGAAATGGTCGAGACGACCATCCGCTTCCGACCGCGTGACGAATGGAGACCTGGCATGACGCCGCGGAAGCTGGTCGAGGCGCTCGATCAGGCTGTACGCGTGCCGGGACTGTCGAACATCTGGGTGCCGCCCATCAGAAACCGGATCGACATGCTCGCCACGGGCATCAAGAGCCCGTTGGGAATCAAGGTGGCGGGCGCTGACCTGGCGACCATCGACCGAATCGCGCAGGCAATCGAAGCAGCGGTGCGTACGGTCCCCGGCGTGACGTCAGCGCTCGCTGAGCGCCTGTCCGGGGGGCGCTACGTCGACATTCGCGTGGATCGTGCCGGTGCGGCGCGTTACGGACTCAACGTCGCCGACGTGCAACAGATCATTGCATCGGCAATCGGCGGCGAGAATGTGGCCGAGAGCGTCGAGGGCCTGCAAAGGTTTCCGATCAACGTGCGCTATCCGCGCGAACTGCGCGATTCGGTCGAGAAGCTGCGTGCGCTGCCGATTGTCACCGAGCGCGGCGCCCAGCTCAGCCTTGGCAGTCTGGCGACGATTGGCATCAGCGACGGGCCGCCGATGATTCGCTCCGAGAACGCGCGTCCGTCGGGGTGGGTCTACATCGACATCCGGGACCGGGATCTGCTGTCGGTCGTCCGGGATGCGCAGGTTGCCGTTGCCCGCGATGTCAAACTTCCACCCGGCTATTCGGTCTCCTGGTCAGGACAGTTCGAGTATCTCGAACGCGCAAGCGAACGCCTCAAGGTCGTCGTGCCCTTTGCCCTGCTGATCACTTTTGTGCTGCTGTACCTCACTTTCCGGCGTGTCGACGAGGCGTTGTTGATCATGGTGGCAGTGCCGTTCTCGCTCATCGGCGGCTTGTGGTTGATGTGGGCTCTGAACTACGACTTCTCGATCGCATCGGCCGTCGGCTTTATCGCGCTGGCCGGTGTCGCGGCAGAGTTCGGCGTCGTCATGCTGCTGTATCTGAAACAGGCGCTGGAACGACGGGCGCTCACGGGCGAGGCCTATGGGCCAGCGCTCGTCCGTGCGGCCATCACCGATGGCGCCGTGTTGCGCGTGCGGCCTAAGGCTATGACGGTGTCGGTCATTCTTGGAGGCCTCGCGCCTATCATGCTGTCGTCGGGAACGGGTTCGGAAATGATGCAGCGGATCGCGGCGCCGATGGTCGGCGGCATGATTACCGCACCCATCTTGTCGATGTTCGTGATCCCGGCAGCCTACCTGTTGTTGCGCCGTCGAGATCAACGCGTGCCGATCAGGAATGTGCAACCGCTGTCCGCGCCTGCATGAGATGGCTAACGTGGTGCAGGTTTTCGTAGCCTCCGGCCCGAATCGTCGTGCCGGATTCAGCTCTCGAGCATCGTCGCCAGCCGAAATCTGGATATCCGCGCGATTTGCGCCAACGCCTCTTCGAACTCGGTGGCACGATCGTGTTCGAGTCGTGCTGCGAAGCGCTCGATGATGGCTGCACGATCGAGTCCTTTTACTGCGATGATGAATGGAAAGCCGAATTTCGCCTTGTAGGCGCGGTTGAGCGCGGACAGCCGCGCGAATTCCTGCGGGGAGCACTGGGTGAGCCCCGCACCGCCCTGCTCGAGCTTCGAGTCCGGGGTCATCTCACCGCGGATGGCGGCCTTACCCGCAAGCTCCGGATGCGCGCGGATCACCGTGAGTTGCGTCTCGACGGGCGCCGCCATCAGCGCCGCGACAAGCGCCGAATGCAACGCGTCGACGCTGGCGAAGGGCCGCCGCAACCATGCCTCATGCGCGATCCACGGCGAGTGCTCCACGATGCCTCCCAGGCGTTCGACGAAAACCGGGCGGTCGAGCACGTTGATGTCGGCCAGCGTCATTCCGCGGCCTCCTTGTACCCACCGCGTAGGACAATCCGCTGCGCGTCGGCCGCGCTCAATCGCGCCGCGCCGCGGCCTCTTTGACCGGCAGCCCATTGTGCAACGTCGGCGTGTCGGCCGCCGCTCGCACTCGCGGACGCGCCCTTCGGGCCTTGGCTTCGCCGCCGCTCATGCAATCGTCTACGGGTCTCGGCTGCGCCCGCGGTGCTCATTCGCCCTCGGGAAAAGGATGGGTGGCGATCCAGTGGCGCGCGATATCGATGCGACGCGCGATCCAGACGTTGTCGTGCTTCTGGACGTAGTCGATGAATCGGGCGAGGGCGGCGATCCGTGCGGGACGGCCGATCAGGCGGCAATGCAGGCCGACCGATAGCATCTTCGGCGCATCGAGTCCATGCGGATCGCCCTCCGCATACAGCACGTCGAACGCGTCCTTGAGATATGCGTAAAACTGCTCGCCGCTGTTGAATCCCTGCGGTGTGGCGAATCGCATGTCGTTGGTATCGAGCGTATAGGGGACGATCAGCAACGGGGTCGTTCCCAGACGCGTGCGAACGGGCACCCAGTGCGGAAGGTCGTCGCCATATCCGTCGGCGCTATAGGTAAACCCGCCATGTTCCACGAGCAAACGCCGTGTGTTGGGACTGTCGCGGCCGGTATACCAGCCTTCGGGCCGCTTGCCGCTCAAGCGTGTGATCGCGTCGACCGCGCGTGCCATGTCCGCGCGTTCGATGAGTTCGTCAGTCTGTTGATAGGAGATCCAGCGCCAGCCATGACTCGCAATCTCGTGCCCGTCCCTGAGCATCGCATCGACCACGCGTGGATTGCGCTCCAACGCCATACCGACGCCGAAGACCGTTACCGGCACCCGCCGCTCGCGCAGGCAGCGGAGCAGCCGCCAGACCCCCGCTCGTGCCCCATACTCGTACAGGGATTCCATGCTCATGTGCCGTTGGGCAAATGGCTGGGCCCCGACGATGTCGGACAGGAAGGTCTCCGACGCGGGATCGCCATGCAACACGGAGCTTTCGGCGCCTTCCTCATAGTTCACCACGAACTGCAGCGCGATGCGCGCCGCTCCGGGCCATCGCGCGTGCGGGACGTGCTCGCCGTAACCGACGAGGTCGCGGGGGTAGGAGGCGGGATTGAGCGCGGACATGGGCGGCGGTGGTATGGGCGAGGAGCTCGTACCCGAATGTTTTGTTTACAATCGTGCCAAAAATTGTTTACACCGTCAACGCGCGTTTGTCTACAATAAACGCCTTTTGCGGATCATTTCCCCGATTTGCCTGACCCCATGCTCACCACCCCTGTTCCTCTGCGCCGCCGGCGTGTTCGAGGTGCGGCTCGCGCACGCAGACCGCAGGACGGGACGCATGCCGCATCCACGCCCGAGGCGGCACAGCGAATCTACGAACACATCGTTCGCGCGGTCGAAGAACACCGTCTGCCGCCGGGCACCAAGCTCGGCGAGGAGCTGCTCGCCGAACTGTTCGGCGTAAGCCGCGCGCGCGTGCGCCAGGCGTTGCATCACTTGTCGTTGATGCATATCGTGACGTTGCATCGCAATCGCGGAGCGTTCGTTGCCGAGCCGAGCATCAAGGAGGCACGCGCCGTCTTCGCCGCGCGTCGCCTGGTCGAGCCGCCTCTGGCCGGATCGCTCGTCGGGCGTCTGGGTACGGTGCAACTTCAACGCCTGAGGCGCCATGTCGCGGCGGAGTCGAGTGCACGCAACGCGCGCGATCGGCACGAAGGGATCAAGCTGTCGGGGGAGTTCCATCTCTTGCTGGCCGAAATGGCTGGGAACGCCGTCGTCACGGACATTGTGCGGGGACTGATCGCGCGCTCGTCGCTGATCATCGCGCTCTACCAGCGCGCGGCGACGGTCGACTGCGCGCCGGATGAGCATGGCGAGCTTGTCGATGCGCTGGGCGAGCGCCCGGCCCGGGTCATCGCGCGGCTCATGGATCACCATTTACGGCATGTCGAAGCCGGCTTGCTACTGAGTGCGCCGACGCGCGGGGTTGTCGACCTGCGCGCCGCGCTCGCGGTAGGCGCTGCGCAAGCGCCCTGAATGGAGCCATCGATGGGGCGACTGACGACGCACGTTCTCGATACCGCGCACGGCACGCCCGGCTCCGGCATTGAAGTGCGCCTTTACCGCGCCGGGCCGCGGGGGTACGAGATCGTCAAGAGCATGGTAACTAATGCCGACGGTCGCGGCGACCTGCCGCTGCTCGAAGGCGCGGCAATGGTCGCCGGCCGCTACAGGCTGGTGTTTGGCGCGGGCGCTTATTTCCGGCGCATCGGCACGCCGCTGGCAGATCCCCCGTTCGTCGACGAAGTGTCGCTTGATTTCGGAATCGCCAGCGTCGACGCCCACTACCACGTTCCGCTGCTCGTTTCGCCGTGGAGTTATTCCACGTATCGCGGCAGCTGAACGCCAGGACTCTTCAATGGAAGCCTACGCGAGCGATTGGCTGCAGCTTTTGCTGCGCTGGATCCATCTGATCACGGGCATCGCCTGGATCGGCTCGTCGTTCTACTTTGTCTGGCTCGACAATCACCTGCTGGCGCCGAAGGCGCAGGAAGATGCCGACAAGGGCATCGGCGGCGAATTGTGGGCGGTGCATGGCGGCGGCTTCTATGTCGTGCGCAAATTCAGGGTGGCGCCGGAGGTGCTGCCTGAACCGCTGCATTGGTTCAAGTGGGAGGCCTACACGACGTGGATCAGTGGCTTTGTTCTGATGGTGGTCATGTACTACCTCCACGCGAACGTGTACATGATCGACAAAAGCGTTGCCGACATCAGCCCGCTTCAGGCCGTGGGCTTGAGCATCTTCCTGCTGATCGCAGGCTGGCTGCTGTACGACCAATTGTGCAAGCGTCTTGGCCTCGATCGCGATGCGTGGATCGCCGGGATCATGACCGCCTTCATCGCCTTCGTCGCCTGGCGGCTGTCGCACGTCCTGAGCGGCCGCGCTGTCTACATCCAGATCGGTGCGATGCTGGGGACGATCATGGCAGCCAATGTGGCACACGTCATCATTCCGTCGCAGCGCAAACTGGTCGAGGCGAAAGAACAGGGCATCGCACCCGATCCCGTTTACGGGCTGCGCGGAAAGCAGCGCTCGATCCACAACAACTATTTCACGCTTCCCGTGCTGTTCATCATGATCAGCAATCACTACCCCATGACCTACGGCGCCACGCACGGGTGGGCCGTGCTCGTGGCCATCATGTTGCTTTCAGCGTACGTGCGCCACTTTTTCAACCTGCGTCATCGTGGACGCACGGTCTGGGCGATACCGGTCAGCGCACTGCTTGCGACGTTCGTGCTTGCGATCCTGATCGCGCCGAACAGGCCGCAACCCGCGGCGGATGGTCCGCCGCCGTTCGCCAAGATCCAGGCGATCGTCACCCAGCGTTGCGCAAGCTGCCACGCGGAGAGGCCTACGCAGGATGGTTTTGTGGTGGCGCCCAAGAACGTGATGCTCAATACGCCCGATCTGATCGCAGCCAACACGCAGAAGATCTACGAGCAAGCTGTCGTTACCAAGGCGATGCCTATCGGCAACCTTACCGGGATGACCGACGACGAGCGCGCAACGCTCGCGGCCTGGATCGCCGCCGGGGCCCCGACCAAATGAACCGCTGCCTGCTCTGGGCGCCGGTGCATTCGAGTTTGCAGGAGAAGGATCATGGCATCGGGCACTGAGACCGGACGGCCGCGAAGTGACGCCGGTGCACGCGGCAGCGGGCGCGGGCACACTCTGACGCTGCGTGGCATCACGCAGCAGTTCGGAACGGTGGTCGCTGCGAACAACATCACGCTGGACGTTGCGGCAGGGGAACTCGTCGCGTTGCTCGGACCGAGCGGATGCGGTAAGACGACGCTTCTGCGCATCATCGCCGGGTTCCAGGCGCAGACCGCTGGCAGCGTCCTGTTCGATGGCGTTTCGATCGACCACCTTTCCACCACACAGCGTGGCGTCGGCATCGTATTCCAGAATTACGCGCTGTTTCCCCACATGACCGTCGCGCAAAATGTCGCGTACGGGCTCGAGGCACGGCACGTGCCGCGCGGTGAAGCGAGCGAGAAGGTGCTCGAAATGCTCGAGTTGGTGCGCATGCAGGATTTTGCCGGACGGCTGCCGCGCCAGCTCTCGGGCGGACAACAGCAGCGCATCGCGTTGGCTCGCGCGCTCGCCGTCGATCCAAAAATCCTGCTGCTCGACGAACCCTTTGGCGCGCTGGACAAGAACTTGCGCCTCGATATGCAAATCGAGGTGAAGCGATTGCAGCGCGACTACGGCATTACGACGATCCTCGTGACGCACGACCAGGAGGAGGCCATGAGCATGGCGGACCGCATCGCGGTGCTCAATCGCGGCAACGTGGAACAGTGCGCACCGCCGACCGACATTTACGACCGGCCAACGACGCTGTTCGTGAACCAGTTCGTCGGCACGACCAACCTGCTTCCGGTGCGCCTTACCGCGCTCGAGCAGGGGCGCGCGATGGTCCGCTTCCGTGACGTGGACGTGGTTTGCGGCGGAGCCTTGGCGATGGCATCCAAGCTCACCCCGGGCGTCGATGCGATCTGGGCGATCCGGCCGGAGCGGCTGCGCATCGCATTGGAAAGCGGCAGCGGCCGTATCCCGGCCACCGTACGCGTGGTGCTGCCCATGGGACCCATCACGGTTTACGAGGCCGAGACTGGAAGCACCTCGTTCAAGATCAATCAGCCGCGCGATGAAACGTCAATCCTGTTGCGCGCCGGCGATCGCATTTTTGTGGAACCGACGGACCCGGAAGCCGGCCAGGTCTTTCCCCGATTGCAGTAACACAACGGAGACTTCGAAATGAGCGGATGGAAACGCAGGGATGTACTGACCGCGGGCCTGGGTCTTGGTGCGGCGGCAGCGTTGCCGCGCGTGGCGTGGGCGGCAGATACCCTCGTCGCCGCAACCTTTCCGGGCACCTGGAACGACGCGCAAAGCAAGATCCTCGTCCCCTGGTTCAAGAACGCGACCAAGGCCGACGCGACGCTGACGATTCAACTTGCCACCGATCAAGTGGCGAAGCTCGCCGCGTCCGGCGGCAAGCCTCCGTTCGACGTATCGATCATGGACGAAGGCCCGCTGCTCGATGCACTGAAGCAGGACCTGCTCGTCAAGTATCCGGTAGACAAGTCGGCAAACTACAAGCTGCTCTATCCGATGTTCCAGAACGAATGGGGGCCATCGATATCGATCCAGGTCATCGGCATCGGGTACAACCCGAAGAAGATCAAGACGCCGCCCAAGTCCTGGAAAGATCTGTGGAATCCGATTTATAAAGGGCGCGTCGGCCTGACTGCGCTGAACAGCACGCTCGGCATGGCCTTCATGGCGGAAATCGCACGCCTGAACGGAGGCAGCGAGTCCAACCTCGAACCGGCCTTCAGGGCGCTCAAGGAATTGCTGCCGAACGTGGGCGCGATCTCGGCCAACCTCGGCGCGCACGCGACGCTGTTTCAGCAGGAGCAGATCGACATCGCGCCGTACAACTTCAATTTTGTCGAGACGCTCAAAGGCAAGGGGGTCGACGTGGAGTTCGTGGTGCCGGACAGCGGACCCGTGGCGTGGCGCACGAGCCTGCATGTCGTCAAGGGCGCCGCGCGACCTGATCTGGCGTTTCAATGGATCGAAGGTGCGATCACGCCGGAAGTGCAAACGGACGAGAGCAAGCCGCCGTACGACGTCATCCCGACCAACACGAAAGTACAGATGACGCCCGTCATGACCGCGAAGATCGCCAAGACCCCGGCGGACCTCTCGAAGCTGGTCTTCCTCGACTGGAAGAAGCTCAATGAGGTCCGCAGTTCGGCGATCGACCGTTTCAACCGCGAAATCAAGGTCTGAACAGTAAATGAGCGGCGCGGTGCCCGCCGCCAAGGCAGCGTCCGAGTGGAAACTCGCGCTGCCCCTCGCGGCGTTCATGATGGCGTTCTTCGTCGCGCCCTTGGTGGTCCTGATCGCGATGAGCCTGCACGGCGACGGCGATCGCTCGACGTGGTCGCTGGCGCAGTACGTGAAGTTCCTCGGCGACACGTTCAACCTGCGCATTCTCGGCGATACGCTCTGGCTCGGCGCCAAGGCGACGCTCCTGTGCCTGTTTTTCGGCTATCCGCTGGCGTGGCTCGCCGCGCGTGCGTCGCCGCGCGTGCGCTCGCTGCTGTTGTTCCTCATCGTCCTTCCGATTCTCACCAGTGTGGTCGTGCGCACGTTCTCGTGGATCGTGATCCTGGGCAAGCAGGGCGTCCTGAACAAAGCACTCCTCGCCGTCGGAGTGATCGACGAGCCGCTCAGGCTGCTGTTCAGCGAGACCGGCGTCGTGATGGTGCTGGCGCAAGTGCAGCTGCCGCTGATCGTATTACCTCTGTTGACTACGCTCTCGCGCATCGATCCCAACCTCTCGAATGCGTCCGCAGCGCTGGGCGCCGGTGAGTGGCGCACCTTCTTCAAGGTAACGTTGCCGCTGTCGGTGCCCGGAATGATCGCCGGTTGCATCCTCGCGTTCGCCGCGTGCGTCACCGCCTTCGTGACGCAGACGCTGATAGGCGGCGCCCGGCTGGTGTACATGCCGCTGTTCATCTATCAGCAGGCCACCGGGGCCAATAACTGGCCGTTCGCCGCGGCGATCTCGGTCATATTCATGGTTGCCGTATTGTTGGTGGTCTACGTGCTCAATCTAGTGGCGAAGACCAGCCGCGGGCAGATCTATGGCTGACGATGCGACACGCCGCATCGATTTCGACTCGTGGTCGCTGAAGCTCGTATTTGGCAGCATTGCTGCAGTCGCGATCTTTTTCCTGTTGGCGCCGACGATCATCGTGCTCCTCACGTCTTTCACCAACTCCGCGTCGCTCAAGTTTCCGCCGGAGGGTTTTTCGTTGCGCTGGTATGCGGCGCTGGCCGACGCCGCCCAGATCCAGAACGCCGCATGGAACAGCTTCGTCGTTGCCGCCGCGACGACAGTGCTGTCGGTGCTCATCGGCACCGCTGGTGCGCTGGTCGTGTCACGCAGTCGCGCCGCCTGGGCGCGCGCGCTCGACGCCTTGCTGCTTTCACCCCTGGTCCTGCCGGCGTTGGCGTTTGGTTTTGCCTGTCTCATGTATTTCAGCATGATCGGGCTCACGCCGTCGGTACCGTTGCTGATCATTGGCCACACCATCGTCTGTTTTCCCTTTGTCATGCGCACGACCGTTGCAAGCCTGGCGCAACTCGACCCGGGGCTGCTGGAGGCGTCGGAGAGTCTTGGCGGTGGACCATGGATGACATTTCGTCGCGTCATCCTGCCGTTGATCGGCAAGGGCATCGGCGCCGGTGCGTTCATCGCGTTCATGTCCTCGTTCGACAACGTTCCGGTGTCGCTATTTCTCGCGGATGCACGGACCGAAGTCCTGCCGATTCACATGTGGCAGATCATCGACAACGATCTCGACGTGCGCACGGCGGCCGTTTCAGGTGTGCTCGTGGCGTTCACGATCGTCCTGATGCTCCTGGCCGAGCGTTTCGCCGGGCTGACACGACAACTGGGCCGGTGACGGGAGCCGACGACGATGCCCGGAATATCGATCCACGTCATCGATGTCTCTCGCGGCGTACCCGCCGCGGGCATGCGGGTCGAGCTGCGCGCGCTGGACGCTTCGGGGACAATCCTCGCCGATGCTTTGGTAAGCGCTGGCGGCGCGTTGCCGCTGCCGGATCTCGCGAGCCGACCGATGTCCGCCGGGCGCTATGAAGCCATTTTTTACGTCGCCGACTGGTATCGCGCACAGGGCATCGCGCTTCCTATGCCACCGTTTCTCGACATCGTGCCGTTTCACTTCGGCATCGCCGACCCGATCCAGCACTACCACCTGCCGCTCAAGATCACCCCGTGGGGATTTTCACTCTTCCGCGGAGGTGCGTGACCTTTTGTGCGCAGTTACTCCGTTTCGACGAGGGCCGGCGTCTCGAGCAGGCTGACGGCGGTCTTGGCGACCTGAAGCGTGTCGTAGTAAGCATAGCCGGCAACCGCGGCCGCGCCGATGACGGGAACCCATCGGCTCGCGGTCGTGCCCGCAACGCGTTGCGTCACCGTCATGCCGATGCTGGTCAGCACGCTTTTCAGCGCGCCCCCTGAAAGTTGGCGCACGACCAGGCGCTGGCCGGTGCGCACTACCACATCGCGCGTGAACTGAGTCGCGGCATGTCGAAACAGGCAGTAGACCATGTGCGAGCGCGTCAGCTGAAGATCTTTGCCGTAGAGTCCGGCGATATCGGAAACCAACTGCGCCTGAATACGCCAGATCGCCATCAGATCCGGCAAAACGGTCAGCATGCCCAGGACCCCGGGTGGGAGCGCCAACGCACCCGAGAGGCTCGCGGCGCGCATCGCCGCCTTGCGCGCAAGTGCGCGCGCCGCCGCAGCAGGCGCGTCGACGGCGCGCTGGCGCGACGGGGGAACACCGGACACGACGTTTTCCAGCGCGTCCACAAGCGTTCCTATGATCGGTGCGGATAGCGACGTCGTGGTGGACATGGCAAGCGCGGCTGTTCGTGAAGATCGAAGTATAAGGGTTACAATCGCGGCAAGAACAGGCTGATCGGGAGGAGCGCGGCGGTGGCGAAGTCGCCCATTCTTACGTACGAAGTATTGCCGCCGGCATACATCGAATACGACCACAAAGTCGTCGACGTTGCCAAGCGCGTCATCGCCTTGATCGACGCCGCGGCGCCCTGGGTGAATGCCGAGCACATCGGGAGCACGGCGGTTCCGAATTGTTCCGGCAAGGGTATCGTCGACCTGGCCGCGTTTTACGAGGACGGCAAGTTGGCGCAGACGCGCACTACGCTGGATGCGCTTGGCTTCCAGCACCAGAGCGCAGGGCACAAGTTCCCCGAAGATCGCCCCATGCGGGTAGGCGCCATCGACCATGAGGGTGAGGTTTTTCGCCTGCACGTGCATGTGGTCGCCCGGAACAGTGCCGAAGCCGCCGATCTGCGGCGTTTTCGCGACGTCCTGCGCAAGGATCACGCGCTCAGCGCGGCATACCAGGCAAAAAAGCGCGCCATATTGCAATCCGGGCTGAGCGAACCGGTGGGCTACACGAAGGAAAAAGGCGAGTTCATCAGCGCCGTGCTCGGCGGATCCGTCTAAGAATGCGCATCGGCGTTCCGCGCGAGCGCAAGGATGGTGAGCGACGCGTCGGACTTCTGCCGGAGGGCGTCACTGCGCTGATTGCGTCGGGGCATGTCGTGCTGGTCGAACGCGGTGCGGGCGAACGGGTCGGCTTCGACGACGCGGCATACGTCGGCGCAGGTGCGCATGTGGTGCAGGACGCCGCGGAGATTTTCGGCACCGAGCTCATCGTCAAGGTCAAAGAACTCCAACGCAGCGAGTGGCCGTTGTTGCGAAGAGGAACGGTCATTTTCGGCTTCGCGCAGCTGGGACGTGATCGCGAATTGCTCGATGCCACGCTCGGCGCGGGCATCGGCTGCATCGCTTACGAGACCGTCAGTGCCGGTGACGGTACGCTGCCGCTGCTTGCACCGATGTCGCGGATCGCGGGCCGTCTCGCACCGCTCGTTGCGGCCTCCCTGCTGATGAACGATCGCGGCGGCAGCGGTGTCCTGTTGCCCGGACTCGACGGCGTCGCGCCTGGACGGATAGTCATCATCGGGGCGGGCAATGTCGGTGGCGAGGCTGCGTGCGTCGCTGCCGGCCTCGGCTGCCAGGTGCGAGTATTCGCGCGATCGGAGCGGCGGCTCGCTGCCTTGCGGGAGCGATGCGCCGGAGATGTGGAGGTCGCACTCTGTGAACCTTCCGCCCTCACGACGAGCATAGCCGCCGCCGACGTCGTCATCGGCGCCGTCCTCGACCCGGGCAAGTTGTCGCCGAAACTGGTGTCGCGCACGATTTTGCATTCCATGCGACAGGGCTCGGTATTGATCGACGTCGGCATCGACCAGGGCGGCATTGCCGAGACGTCGCGCATGACATCGCTGTCGGACCCGACCTACGTCGAGGAAGGTGTAGTCCACTACTGCGTGCCGAACATGCCGGCGCTCGTGGCGCGCACGGCCACGCTCGCGCTGACACGCGCGACATTGCCTTATGTGCGCGCACTCGCGGATGCAGGTATCGACAGCGCGCTGGCCAGCGATGCAGGGCTGCGGGCGGGTTTGCAGATACGGGATGGTGCCGTCACACATGGAGGTCTGGCGGCGGATACCAAGCTTCCGTACACGTGCGCATCGCGGCGTCGCTTGCAGGCGCTAAAGTAACGCGCTTCGCTGCCATACAAACAAAGGAAACGAGGTGCAGCTATTCGGATTCGCAGGCTGGTCCGGCAGTGGCAAGACCACGCTCATCGAGCGGTTGATCCCGCATTTTGTCGCCGGTGGTTTCACGGTTTCAGTGGTCAAGCACGCGCACCACGAATTCGATATCGACCGTCCGGGCAAGGATTCGTACCGGCATCGTGAAGCAGGATGTACGGAAGTGCTGATCACGTCAGCGGTACGCTGGGCACTGCTCCACGAGTTGCGCGGCGAGGTCGAATTGACGCTCGAGGCCGCGCTCCGGCGCCTTTCGCCCTGCGATATCGTGCTCGTGGAAGGTTTCAAGACCGCACCGATCCCGAAGCTCGAGGTTTACCGTGAGAGCGTGGGCAAGGCATTGCTTCACAAAAGCGATCCGAATATCCTTGCGGTCGCCACCGACTCGGCGCTGACGACGGCGCTGCCCCAATTTGCACTAGGTGACGTAAGGGGCATTGCGGCGTTCATCCAGGCCAACGGCAGGAGGATCGGAGCGCCGGCGCGTTGACCTGATCGGTCGGTCGATGCGTAGGGCATCGTGGGTCGCAAGTCGCAACGGCATCCGGAACTCGGTGACGTTTGGCGGTTCGAACCTGATGCGACATGGTCTCGGACAGGCGAGCGCGGGGGTCACGGCAGAAAGGCCCTGATACTGTCGCTGTTTTGCGACACCCCCAGCAGTTTGCCGACGTCCACCCGTCCGGCCGAATTGACTTGCCCACCCCTGCAGGGTAAGTTGGAATTGTGAGGCTTCCTGTGCGTCAAGCCTGTATAGGTATCGATCAGCGGCAGTGAAAACGTTGATAAAACAACCTCTTAAGATGCTTGTGGCCGGCTTGCTCGCAATCGGTGCAATCCTGCCGGCGAGCGCCCAGACCGCTTTCTACGGCGGGGTGTCGTTACGCGACCCTGATACCAGTGCAAATGGTGGTTTGAAGGGCGACCTGCCACTGACATGGACCCGATTTGCGGTTCCTGTCGCGGAAGACACGGTACAGCGGACGATGGCGTTCGGCGGTTATCGCTGGCGCAATGATGTCGCGGTCGAAGCCGCGTTCATTACCGGCGACAAATACTCGCTGCAGCCGCGACTGGGCAGCTCCGCGGGCGGCGTAGGGCTGAACGCGCCCGACCCATCTGCACATACCTGGAACGCGGACGTCTACACGAGTTGGGAATTCGTGCGTAGCGTTTCACTGTACGGGCGCCTGGGGTACGCACAGACGGAAACACGGCCGTTGTTCGCAGGTGCGTCGCTGGTTCCTGGCGATCTGCGCCGCCAGCGCGAAGGCGTCAATTATGGTCTCGGCCTGCGCTACGACATGACTCAGTCGCTGGGTCTGCGCGTCGAATACGCTCGCTTCGGCCGTTTTGTCGGCGAGGGCCCGGGCGCCGGACCTTTGCCGGAATCGGATCAAGTGATGATCGGCGTACAGTTCAAGTTCTGAAACGTCAGTTCCATCATTCGACGCCGGCCAGCGCTGCTCGCCGGCGTTTTTTATCCTGCTTAGCCAGGTTGCGCTAACATTGCCTCATGATCCGTCTTGTCTACCTTGCGCGTCTGCGCGATGCGCTCGGCACCGCGGCAGAAAGCGTAGATCTCCCCCGCGAGGTCTCGACGGTGCGCTCGTTGCTCGCATGGCTGTCGGAGCGCGGAGGCGCGTGGAGTCAGGAATTGGCGCCGGGACGCGCCATTCGCGTTGCGGTCAATCACGACGTTGCGCGCGCCGACACGCCTATACGTCCCGGTGACGAGGTTGCCCTGTTCCCCCCCGTGACCGGAGGCTGACGCATGAGATACCGTGACGCCGTAGGTCCGAATTCATTCGGACCATGGGCTGAATTGCCACCGCGCGCGAATGAATTCGCGTCTACAAGCCCGACGGACCGCCCTGGGACGTCTAAGGTACTGCTATGACCGTCCGGGTCCAGGCCGAGGATTTCGATGTCTCGCGCGAGATTGCGCAGTTGCGCGCTGGCAATGCGAAGGTCGGTGCGGTCGCGGCGTTCATCGGCGTTGTTCGCGACCTCAACGACGAGGCAGACGTAAGGGCGATGACTCTCGAACACTATCCGGGCATGACCGAGAAGGCATTGGCCGCCATCATCGCAGAAGCCACGCAGCGCTGGGACATCTACGATGCGCTGATCGTGCACCGGGTGGGCAAGCTCGAACCCGCCGACCAGATCGTCCTCGTCGCCGTCAGCAGCGCCCATCGCGGCGATGCGTTCTCTGCCTGCGAATTCATCATGGATTACCTGAAGACCAAAGCGCCATTCTGGAAAAAGGAAGATACGCCTGCCGGCGAACGCTGGGTCGAGGCAAGGACCAGCGACGACGACGCGGCTGCGCGCTGGCAGCGCTGAACAGGTGGGGGCATCTGCCGACGCGAACATCGCGGCGGTGGATGCGTTGTCATTGCCGGCGATACGCCGGATAAAAAGAAGACGGTGATGAGCGACGACATTCGTCTGGTCGCGATCGATTGGGGTACGAGCGCCGCTCGCGCATACATGCTTGACGCGCGGGGCGCGGTGGTCGCGGAACGCAGCCTGCCGCTCGGCATCCAGCGCATCGCGGACGGGAAATTTGCCGAGGCGCTTGCGGCGCTGTGCGGCAACGATCTTCCACCGAGTGTTCCGCTGCTCGCGAGCGGGATGATCGGGAGCCGGCAGGGCTGGGTCGACGCGCCGTACTGCGAGTGCCCCGCTGGATTCGACGCGATCGCTGCTAGCTTGACACCGGTACCTGGGGCGACGCTGCGCATCGTGCCGGGGCTTCTGTGTCGCGATACCGGCGACGTTCCGGACGTGATGCGCGGCGAGGAAACCCAGATCTTCGGCGCGATCGTCGATCCCGGGCGAAATCGGAATGTCGTCGTACTGCCAGGCACCCACAGCAAGTGGGCAATCGTCGGCGAGAATGGCATCGAGCGTTTCATGACGTTCATGACCGGCGAGATGTACGCAGTGCTGCGCGAACATAGCATTCTGGGGCGCCTTGCCAGCGCGGACGCCAGAAGTTCTGATCCCGAGGCGTTGGCCCGCGGTGTGCGCTTGAGCCTGCGCGACAACGCCGCACTGAGTCACGATTTGTTCTCGGCGCGGACGCTCGCCCTGACCGGCAGGCTTGCGTCGGCGGGCGTCGCCGATTACCTTTCGGGTTTGCTGCTCGGTGCCGAAATCGCCGCGGCGCACAAGTGGCTGGCAAAGCATCAGCTCGACCCGGTCACGGTAACGCTCATTGGCGACGCTCTTCTGTGCGAGCGTTACCAGCGCGCGTTGCACCTGGCGGGCACGAACGCGCTGCTCGGTCCCGCCGACGCGGCGGCGCGCGGCTTGTGGCGAATCGCGACTCACGCAGGATTATTGGATTGATGACTTCGCCCTCGTTGCGTTCGTATCTGTCGCCACTGCCGCTGATCGCAGTACTGCGTGGCATTTCGCCTCCTGAGATTCCGTCGATCGCCGCGGCTCTGACCGACAACGGATTTCGCATTCTCGAGGTGCCGCTCAACTCTCCCGATCCCTTCGCCAGCATCCGATTGCTCGCCGATACGCTCGGTGATCGCTGCCTGACCGGCGCCGGAACCGTGCTCAAGGTCGCCGACGTCGCGCGTGTTGCGGAAGCGGGCGGCCGCCTGATCGTGATGCCGCACGCCGATGTCGCCATCATTCGCGAAGCCAAACGGCTGGGTCTCGTCTGTGCACCCGGCGTGGCGACCATGACCGAAGCGTTCGCGGCGCTGGATGCCGGCGCCGACGGCCTGAAGATGTTTCCCGCAGACCAGCTCTCGCCCGCGGTGCTCAAGGCATGGCGTGCGGTCCTGCCCAGGGACGTGCTCGTATTTGCGGTCGGCGGAATTCGTCCCGACAACATGGCGCCGTATTGGGAAGTTGGCGCGGATGGTTTTGGCACCGGCTCCAATCTCTATAAGCCCGGCGCCCCCGCGAGTCGGGTGCGCACCGTCGCTGCCGCCTACGCGGCCAGCTTCGCGGCGTTGAAGGCTCCTTGATGCCTGCCACGCGTTTCGACCTCGTGGCGCTCGGCGAACCGTTGCTCGAGTTCAATCAGGTAAGGCAGGACGACACCGCAATCTATCGCCAGGGATTCGGTGGCGACACCTCGAATTGCGCGATCGCCGCAGCGCGCCTGGGAGCGCGTACGGCCTATGTCACGCGCCTCGGAGATGACGCGTTCGGGCGAATGTTCATCGATCTGTGGGGACAGGAAAGCGTCGACGTCAGCGGTGTCGGTCGTTCCGCCGACGCACCCACCGGCATCTATTTCGTCACTCACGGCGCGCACGGGCACGAGTTCAGCTATCTGCGCGCCGGCTCGGCGGCTGCCGGCATGCGACCCGGCGACTTGCCGCTGGACGTGATTCGCGCCACGAAGGTTCTGCACGTCTCGGGTATCAGTCAGGCCATCAGCCCCAGCGCGTGCGATACCGTATTCGCGGCGATCGACGCCGCGCGCGTTGCCGGCGCAAGGATTTCTTACGATTCGAATCTGCGGCTCAAGCTGTGGCCCCTGGAGCGCGCACGGGCGGTGATCACGGCAACGATTGCGCTGTGCGATTGGTTTCTGCCGAGCTTGGACGAGGCGGCCCAGCTTTCCCGCGCGACCGACCCGCAGGCGATCCTCGATTGGTGTCACGCACGCGGCGCGCCGATGGTGGCGCTGAAGATGGGAGCCGGCGGTTGCTGGGTATCCACAAACACAGGTCGTGATCACATTGCCGGTCACGACGTTGACGCGGTGGACGCGACCGGGGCAGGCGATTGTTTCGACGGTGCGTTTGCGGTGCGCATCGTCGCCGGCGATGCTCCGGTTGCCGCGGCGCGCTACGCCAATGCTGCGGCGGCCCTGGCAACGACCGGCTACGGAGCGGTGGCACCGTTGCCCCGGCATGCCGACGTAGTCGCGTTCCTTGCAACCGCATCGTGAACGATGCGGCATTCCGCGACGGTGTCTACGCGGTCGCGCCGAGCTGGATCGCGACGCCACTGACCGAGATCGTACGCAATGACGCACAGCAAAGCGCGACCATACTTGCACGCACCCCGTTGGGGCGGTGGGGCGAACCGGCCGAGGTCGCCAATGTCGTCTCGTTTTCTGTGTTCACCAGCCGCCGCCTTCATGACGGGTGCAATCGTGCCGGTTGACGGAGGCTATCGCGTCGCATAAGTTCATAGTCATTCAATCGATGATCCGAATGAATTCGGACCTACAAAACATATGCCTTGGCAGGCGCGAATTCATTCGCGCGCAGAGGGGGAACCATGCCACTTGGAACGGCGATTCGTCATCTGAAAAAAGGCGACTGGGAGCGGGCGCACGACATCGTCCAGCACGACGAGTCGAAATTGGGCTGCTGGGCGCACGGGATCGTGCATCTGGTCGAAGGCGACCTCGGCAACGCGCGCTACTGGTATCGGCGCGCGAGCCGACCGTTTCCCAAGGACCGCGACGTCGATCGCGAAGTGGCGGAGTTGACCAAGGCGCTCAAGGCGATGCAATGAATGCGCCTCTTATTCTGCCGTCGGCGGGGATCGTCCCCGAACTGGCGCTGCGCGCGATTCCCGACGACGAGCGCGTTTGGGTGCCGCAGGCGAAAGACGTCTGGTTTCGTCCGCTGCTGCTCAATACCGTGACGGGCGGCTGGTGCAATCTGCTCCGGGTGCGCAAGTCCGGCGTGCTGAGTCGCCATCGTCATCCGATGGTCGTAGTCGGCTACGTGATCAGGGGCAAGTGGCGCTACCTCGAGCACGACTGGATCGCAGACGAAGGCAGCTTCGTGTACGAGCCGCCGGGGGAGATCCATACCCTGGTCGTGCCCGACGACTGCGCGGAAATGATCACGTTTTTCAATATCAGCGGAGCGATGATCTATCTCGACGATGCAGGGCGGCAGGTCGGCTACGAAGACGTGTTCTCGAAAATCGAGATGTGCAGGGCGCACTATGCGGCTTCGGGACTGGGCGCGGGCTATGTCGATCAATTCGTTCGCTGAAAATGTCGTCATCCTGATTGTCGACCGATCGTCTTGTCGCGCGAGAAAGGAATGCGTATGCCCTGGAGCGGCATTGTTGCGGTAGGCGGCGGCGCTGCACTCGGTGCCTGGCTGCGCTGGGGATTCGGAATGGTGCTCAATCCGCTCTTTCCCACGGTGCCATTGGGCACGCTCGTGTCAAACTTGCTAGGCGGCCTCATGATGGGCTTTGCGATGGAACTCCTCGACCGGCACGCCGTAATGGCGCCGGAGGTGCGCCTGCTTGTCACCACCGGTTTTCTCGGCGGACTGACCACGTTCTCCACGTTCTCCGCCGAGGTCGTCACGCTGTTGACACGCAAGGAATATCTGTGGGGATCGATCGCGATCGGCGCGCACTTGATCGGGTCGCTGGCGATGACCTTCCTGGGCATCCTGCTGATTCGTGCGCTCTATGCATGGGGGGCACCATGACCGGCACGATCATCCGGTTCTACGTTCACGAAAACCGGATCCACCATCACATCGCATTGTTCGAATGGCTGCTCGAGCAGGCCAAGCGACTGGGCATTCACGGCGGATCGGCGTTTCGCGCGATTGCCGGGTTCGGGCGCCACGGGATTCTGCATGAGCAACACTTTTTCGAGCTGGCTGCCGATGCGACCGTCGAAGTCGAATTCGTCGTCACGGATGAGGAGGCAGAGAAATTGCTCGCACTGCTCCGTAGCGAGCGGATTAGCATATTCTATGCCCGGGTCCCTGCGGAGTTCGGAGCAATCGAGGGTGACCGCTGATGTGAAACGGGATGACCCACATCTTCGCGTTCGCAGCGTTGCAGTAAGTCGAGCGCTGATGGACGCACAGGTACTGGCATGATCGTTTGGTAGATTCTGAAAAATTTAATCATTGGAGCAGACGATGCCTCATGCAATTCGTTTCCATCAGGTCGGCGGTCCGGAAGTCCTGCAGTTCGAAAGTGTCAATGTCGGCGACCCCGGTCCCGGCGAAGTCCGTATCCGGCACACCGCCATCGGATTGAATTACATCGATACCTATCAGCGCTCCGGCCTCTACAAGCTGCCGTTGCCGTCCGGTCTCGGCAGCGAGGCCGCTGGTGTCGTGGAGGCCGTCGGGGCCGGGGTCAGCGAGCTGAAGACAGGCGATCGGGTTGCGTACTGCGGCGGTGCGCCCGGCTCCTATGCCGAAGTGCGCGTGATGACGATGGACCGCCTGGTCAAGCTTCCCGATGGGGTGAGCGATCGCGCGGCTGCGACGCTGATGCTAAAGGGCCTGACGGCGCAATACCTGCTGCGCCAGACCTACGCGGTCAAGGCCGGTGAGACGATCCTGCTGCACGCCGCCGCGGGCGGGGTCGGGCTTATCGCGTGTCAATGGGCACGCGCGCTCGGCGCGACCGTGATCGGGACCGTGGGCTCGGACGCCAAGGCCGAACTCGCCAAAGCCAATGGCTGCACGCATACCATCGTCTATACGCGCGAGAACTTCGTGGAGAGGGTCAAGGAACTCACGGGAGGGAAGGGCGTACCTGTGGTCTACGACTCGGTCGGTAAGGACACCTTTCCCGGTTCGCTCGATTGCCTGTCACCGCGCGGATTGTTCGTGAGCTTCGGCAGTTCGTCGGGCCCGGTTCCTCCTTTCGAATTGCTGCTCTTGTCGCAAAAAGGTTCTCTCTACGCAACCCGGCCTACGCTTGTCACGTATACGGCCAAGCGCCCCGACATGCTCAAGATGGCGGAGGAAGTGTTCGCGCTGGTGCAGACGGGCAAGCTCAAGAACGACGCACGGCAGACGTATGCCCTGAAGGATGCCGCGCAAGCGCATCGCGATCTCGAATCGCGCAAGACGACCGGCTCGACGCTGCTGATCCCCTAGCGGCGGTTGACGAGGCGACGCGCCGCCGCTGCGAGCTCAGACGCGCATAAGCCAAGCGGGCCGATCCCGCCCGCGACCAGGGTATCGGCGGCCGCGCCGTGGAGGCAGACCGCGAGCTTGAGCGCCTCCTTGACCGGCAGGCCCTGAGCCAGCAACGCTCCCAGCATTCCCGCCAGCACGTCGCCGGTCCCGCCGCTCGCGAGACCCGCGTTGCCGCTGGCGTTGATTGCCCACGTACCATCGGGGAACGCGAGCACGCTGCCGGCCCCTTTGAGCACCGTAGCGGCGTTGAATCTCGAGGCTAGCGCCAGCGCAGCACCCAGCCGGTCGGCCTGAATGGCGGACGTACTCGCACCGGCCAACCTGGCCGCTTCCGCAGGATGCGGCGTGATGGCGGTAGCGGCTCGACGTGCGGCCACGGCGGCGGCAAGCGCCGTGTCGCCGGCGACCAGATTGAGCGCGTCGGCGTCGAGAACCACAGGCACATCGCGTGCAAGCGCGAGGGCGAGCAAATCGCGTGCGTGCGTGTGCTTGCCGAGGCCCGGGCCAACGACCACAGCGTCAGGCGCGTCCGCAAGAACATCTTCCGCGAAGCGCAACATGAGTTCGGGCTGTCCCCAGTCGACCGCGGGCGCGGCCTGCGCTGCGAGGCCGACCCATACCTTGCCGGCACCGAGGTGCAGTGCAGAGCGGCCGGCAAGAATGGCAGCGCCGACCATACCGTCGCTGCCACCGACAACGGCAAGCGTGCCGAAGCTGCCTTTGTGTACATTCTGCCGCGCGCGCAGCAGTGTTGGCGGCAGGGCTGCGGCGAGCGGTCGCCACGTCAGGCGCTCACCGCTTGCGGGTACCACGGATTGCGCGTCGAGATCGAGCGTATGGACGCTGATCGCGCCGCAATGATCCGGGCCATCGGCGGTAAGCAAACCGGGTTTGAGCGCAATGAATGTGGCGGTCGCGTCTGCGTAAATCGTCGCCCCGTGCGCGACTCCGGTTTCGGCGTCCAGACCACTTGGCACGTCAAGCGCGAGAACGGGTGCATCAGCGCAGTTGGCACGTTCGATCCACCTGGCGTATTCGCCTTCGACGGCACGCGTGAGACCGATGCCGAACAACCCGTCGACGACCAATCCCCAACGCGCAGCGTCGCTCCAATCGTTAACTGTCTTGCCGCCGCCGGCAACCCAATTGCCATGGGCCATCGCAGCATCGCTTGCGAGCTTGGCGGCATCGCCGCGAAACGCGACGACGACCTCGAAAAACCATGACCTGAGCCAGTGGGCGACGACGAAGGCGTCCCCGCCGTTGTTACCAGGGCCGGCGAGCACCAGCACGCGCGATGGCCGCCCGGCCAAGAGGTCACGCGCGACCTCTGCTGCCGCAAGTCCGGCGCGCTGCATCAAGGGGTGCTGCGCCGCGCTCGCTTCCAGCGTCCGCAGATCGGCCAGGCAGTAAATCGGGTCGTGGGGCATGCGGAGATTATAGGGCCGGCGGCCATGGGGTCCCGTCCGTATGGTCGCGTTGGACATTCCCCGGGGCTGTGGATACACTGCGTCCACTAGCCGGTGCCCACGCGCCGGCTCGCCGATGCCCGGCCCGTAGTGGGCTGCTCCGGTCCATCCAGGATGACACGGTAGTCTTCTGTTTCTAATCTGTTGGGAGGTATGCATGAAGTTGTTCCCCAAGGTTTTGCTGGGCGCGTTGGCGATCTGCTTCGCCGTCGGTGCATCGGCGCAAACGGGTACGCTCAAGAAGATCAAGGATTCGGGCACGATCACCATCGGCACTCGCGACTCCTCGATTCCGTTCTCGTACGTCGATGACAAGCAGCAAACGGTCGGTTACGCGATGGACATTTGCATGAAAGCCGTCGACGCGGTCAAGGCCGAACTGAAGATGCCCAACCTCAAGGTTGTGCTGAACCCGGTGACGTCGGCGACGCGCATCCCGCTGATCGCCAACGGCACGATCGACCTCGAATGCGGCTCGACGACCAACAGCCTGGAGCGCCAGAAGCAGGTCGCCTTCACGAACACCTACTTCGTGACGGCCAATCGCTACGTCGCGAAGAAGTCGTCGAACATCAAAACGCTGGCGGACCTCAAGGGCAAGACCGTCGTGTCGACGTCGGGCACGACGAACATCAAATGGCTGACCGAGGAAAACGGCAAGCAGAACCTCGGCATGAACATCCTGGCCGCCAAGGATCACGCCGAAGCGTTCCTGATGGTCGAAACCGATCGCGCGGTGGCGTTCTTCATGGACGACATCCTGCTCTACAGCTTGGTCGCCAGTTCGAAGTCGCCGGCCGACTATGCCGTCGGCAGCGAAGCCTACAGCGTCGAGCCCTATGGCGCGATGATGCCGAAGGATGATGCGGAGTTCGCCAAGGTGATCAACACGGCTACCGCGAACCTCTACAAGAGCGGTCAGATCATGCCAATCTACGAAAAATGGTTCCTGAAGCCCATTCCTCCGAAGGGCATCACCATGAATGTGCCAGTGAGCCCGCAATTGAAGGCCGCCTTCGCCAATCCGACGAACAGCGGCGATCCGGCCGTATACAAGTAGGAACATAGCAATCGACAAAGCATAAAACGGGGGGCTGCGGCTCCCCGTTTTCGTTCACGATTTTGTAACCGAGCAGTCACGTCGCCGCGCAAGCGGGGGGATCGGCGAACTAGCGATGAACTACCACTGGAACTGGGGCATCTTCTGGGAGATGTCCGCCGATGGCCGCCATACCTGGGCCATGACGCTGGTCATGGGGCTGGGTTGGACGCTGGCTACCGCGTTCTGCGCGGGGATCATCGCGCTGCTGCTCGGATCGTTCATCGGCGTCATCCGCACCACTCCGAACAAATGGGCGGGCCGGATCGGCAATGCGTATGTCGAGCTGTTCCGTAATATTCCGCTGCTCGTGCAGTTGTTCCTGTGGTTTTTCGTGGTTCCCGAGTTGTTGCCGAAGGCGCTAGGGACCTCGATCAAGCAGATGTCTCCGCCCTGGGCCTCGTTCGTGCCGGCGGTCATCGGCCTCGGATTGTTCACGGCGGCACGCGTCGCGGAGCAGGTCCGCGCGGGCATCCAGGCGATGTCTCGCGGACAGCGCATGGCCGCCACCGCGATGGGACTGACGCAGCCGCAGACTTATCGCTACATCCTGCTGCCGATCGCATTCCGCATCATCTTGCCGCCGCTGACGTCGGAGACGATGAACCTGATCAAGAATACCTCGGTGGGTTTGACCATCGGCCTGGTCGAACTCACCGCCGCAGCGCGATCGATGCAGGAATTCACGTTCCAGGTGTTCGAAGCCTTCACCGCTGCGACAGTCATCTACATCGTGGTCAATCTCATCGTCGTCAATCTGATGCGCTGGCTGGAAAAAAGTGTTGCGATCCCAGGCTTCATCGGCCCGCATGTCGAAGGCGGAGCGCACTGACATGGGCGGATTCGATTTCGGCGTCATCGAACGCTCACTGGGTTACCTGTTCAAGGAGGGGATGACTTTCACGCTGACGCTGACCGCCCTAGCGGCGCTTGGAGGTATCTTCTTTGGAACGCTGCTCGCGATGATGCGTTTGTCGTCGCACAAGTGGCTGTCCTTGCCCGCAACCGGGTACGTCAACCTGATGCGGTCGATCCCGCTGCTGCTGGTCATCTTCTGGTTCTACTTCCTCGTGCCGTTCATTGGCGCATGGATCGTCGGTGCTTCGCGACCGATACAAGTCGGTGCGTTCGCCTCGTCGGTGATCACATTCATGATGTTCGAGGCGGCGTACTACTCGGAGATCATGCGCGCGGGCATCCAGTCGATTCCCCGCGGGCAGGTTTGGGCGGGTTACGCGCTGGGACTGAATTACTGGCAGTCGATGAAGGAGGTCGTGCTGCCGCAGGCGTTCCGAAACATGCTCCCCATTCTGCTCACGCAGACGATCATCCTGTTTCAGGATACGTCGCTGGTCTATGTGCTTTCGATCACCGATTTCCTGGGTGCCGCGTCGAAAATTGCGCAACGCGACGGGAGGCTGGTCGAGATGTATCTTTTCGCCGCGCTGGTGTATTTCATCATGAGCTTCGGCCTGTCTGTCCTGGTAAAGAGGCTGCAGCAAAAAATTGCCATCATTCGTTAGGAGCGGCCTGCCATGCCGATGATCGAACTCAAGGACGTATCGAAGTGGTACGGCAGTTTTCAGGTGCTGACGAACTGCACCACCAGCGTCGAACGGGGCGAGGTGATCGTCGTGTGCGGTCCCTCCGGCTCCGGCAAATCGACGCTGATCAAGGTCGTCAATGCGCTCGAACCCTTCCAGAAGGGCGACATCACGGTCGATGGAATCAAGGTCAACGATCCCAAGACTGACCTGCCGAAGTTGCGCGCACGCGTCGGCATGGTCTTCCAGAATTTCGAATTGTTCCCGCATCTGTCCATAACCCAGAACCTGACGCTGGCGCAAGTCAAGGTCCTGGGCCGCGGCACTGACGAGGCCATCACGCGCGGCTTGAAGCTGCTCGACCGCGTCGGTCTGATGGCGCAGAAGGACAAGTTCCCGGGTCAGCTCTCCGGGGGGCAGCAGCAGCGGGTCGCAATTGCACGTGCGCTGTCGATGGATCCGATCTGCATGCTCTTCGACGAACCGACGTCGGCACTGGATCCGGAGATGGTGAACGAGGTGCTCGACGTCATGGTCGCCCTCGCGAAGGAAGGCATGACGATGATGGTCGTCACGCATGAGATGGGCTTCGCGCGCAAAGTCGCGCACCGCGTGATTTTCATGGATCAGGGAAGCATCGTCGAAGATGCGACGAAGGATGACTTCTTCGGGAAGACGCGTTCCGAGCGCGCGCAACAGTTCCTGTCCAAGATTCTGCATCACTGAACAATGCGCGCGAATGAATTCGCGCCTACAAGTCAGCGAGGGTCGGTAGGTCCGAATTCATTCGGACCCTATTTCCCCGCGCGCCCGTGGCCTGGCCGCCGTCGTGGCCGGATCTGCGCCGGCGTATAATTCGCTTTTACGCGAGTGTCCTTTGCATTCAATGGCTCGCGTGCGAATGTCTGCTATTCATCTAATATTCCGGCCGAGCGTTGGAGCGCTGATCGTGCGCCGCAGCTTCAGATAGCGGTCTGACATCCGCTTGCTCGAGTGACCGAGCAACGCCTGGTAATCGAGCCCCTCGGCCGCCGCGTCCGTGGCGGGCCTTCGCCCGCAAGTCTCGAGGCGTCGCGTCTTCAATCCTTAGATCGGCACAGGCTGACCGCATGACATTTTGCCAGCGGCGCAGGCTCACCGGCCTGCCCTTGTCGTTCGCGACTACGTAGAGGCCTAGGATCGGCCGCTGGCGCGCTTCCGCGAGAATGGCCTGCACTTCTGGCGTGATCGCGAAGGCGAGGCGCACGCCGGTCTTTCTGGTGCGCGTCGACAGTGTCTCGCCAACGTGCTCCCAACGCAGCGCCAGGATGTCGGACGGCCGCAGAGCGGTGAGGTAGGACAGATCCATCGCCGTGCGCATCCAGCTCGGCGCGGCTTGCCATATCGCCTTGAACTCTTCGTCCGTGATGTAGCGCTCGCGCACCGGCATGGGATTGAACGCGACTTCCGCGGCAGGGTTGCCGATCGACTCGTTGCGCTCGCCGGCCCACCGATAGGCGACGCGTAGCAGCGATATGACGCCGTTCGCCCAGCCGCGACTGATGCCGGCGCGATCGCGCCAGGAGGCGATCTGCGCGCGCGTGAGCCGATCCGCTGCCAGCTTGCCCCATTCGGCTTCTATGGTATTCGCGAAGGCGCGGTATTGCTTCACCGTCGCCGGCTTGCCGCGCGCGACCTTGGCGTCGAAATAGGCCCACACGAGCTCGCGGACGGTATTGCCAACGCCGAGGCACTCAAGGTCGGCCCACTTACGCTTGGCGAGTGCCAGGTTGTCACCGAGCGGAATCCAACGCCGCTCGTGCGTGACGTAATAGAACCTAGCGCCGCGCCGGTGCAGCCTGGGCGGCAAGTCGAAGTCGCGGATGCGTTTTCGGCCCATTGGGACGGACGATTTTGCGCTCATGCAAGGCTTCCTTCAACACGACTGGCCGCCCGCTGGCGGCGGTGAAATAGGGAACGGCATTGCGGTCAAGGGCTTCGCGCTGCTTGCTGTAGCGGCGGTAGCCGGTGAGCTCGAGCACCTCATTTGCGGACAGAAACACGCTCATAGCCCGACCTTCGCCTCGTCGTGCGCCACGCGCGCGCACCCCGCCTTGACGAGCCGATGCGCGCGATCCGCCTGCGCCGTGACCAGGCCATCGGCATCCGCGTGCACCATGTGGCCATCTTCGAGCGAGCAGGCGCCGATCTTACTTGTCGCGCGCAGGCGCACCGTTTCTGGTTCGGGCGCCTTTTCCGCCGCTAGCTGGCAGTAGTTGTCGAACACACCAAGACCGCCGGCGCGACCAATCATGTAATTGAGTGCCTGCGTCGTGCTGTCGACGTCGTCACCGTTAACTTCGCTCGTAAAATTTGCCATGCTATCGACGTAATCCGCGAACCACGTCTCCGACTCCGGCGGAAAAACGCGCCCGGTTTCCATCGACGGCGTCGCTGCATAGGCGCGACTCACGTTGTCCGAGTCAATCTTGATCGGCATGGTCGGTAGCCGCGTGTCGCGTATGAGTTCCTACTTCGGAGCGCCAGCTTTGTTTGCCTAGTAGGCCTGCATTCTCGACGCTGGCCGTACTCGATATCGTCCTCGTTTTAAGGTTCATGAGCGTCCCCGACTTGTTATAAGTGCGCTTCTAAAGCTTGATCGTTGCGACCATTGCGACCTTCGCGACCTTTTTCTGGGAAATCGCCTTGTGTAGAAAAATATGAAGAAGTTCCCGAATAATGGTCGGCAATGGTCGCAAGGTCGCAAAGTGCGATTCCGCGATAGGTAATGACGCGACCGTCATCCTTCTCGAAGCCGCGGTCGATCATTCGCTGGGCCCAGCGTTTCATCGAGAGTGGACGCGCACCGCGCTCTTCGATGTACTTGGCATAGTCCTGATACAGCGGCTTGGCCTGGATAGCCGCACCGGGCTCGATGACGCAGCGTTCGCGGATCCACTCGCCGATGCTGTCCGACTCGTCACGGTAGGTCCGAGTGGCATCCAACACCGCCGCTGGCGCCCCGAGGCCATCGCGCTGCCACGCCAGGGCGCCAGCGATGGCCCAGTTGAGAATCCCCGGGAGCTCGCGGCGAAGTTTCGCAAGCAGCTCACGGTCCTGCTCTTCAGGTGGGATGGTCACGCGCAGCGGGGTGAGGCGGATCCGGCGCAAGATGCCATGGTCGTCGCCGGAGATACGCGGCTTGTGGTTGCAGGCGATCCAGACTTTGAAGGTGGGCTGAAACTCGAAATATTCGCCATAGAGGAACCGCGCGGAAATGGCTTCTCCTCCCGTGACGGTCTTGACCAGCGACTCGGCGAGTGGGCGTTCTTCTTCGAGCTCCGAGGCGCACACGAAGCGCAACTGGGCTAGGCGCGCCAGGTCGTTCGAGGCTTCTCGGCGCGCACGATCGACGAAGGTTTGGATAGGAGCGTCAGCACCGTATTCGCCGGCAAGCTCGCGGATGATGCGCAGGAGAACGCTCTTGCCGTTGGCGCCAGGGCCGTGCAAAACGAAGATAACCTGCTCGCCGGTGCTACCCGTCAGCGTGTAGCCGATCGCGCGCTGCAGGAAGTCGATGAGCGCGATGTCGCCGGCGGTAATCCGATCGAGAAAGGCGCACCAGGTCGGGCAATTCGCATGCGGATTAAACTCAGTTCCTAGCCTTCGCGACACATATTCGGTAGCAGCCGGCAGCAGGAATTCGCCTGTCCGAAGGTCAATGGCGCCACGCTCGACACCCGCCAGCCAGGGATCCCGATCGAACGCAGAGTAGGGCAGGCAAATGCCTTGCTCCGACTTGGCGAGTTCGATCATGGCGGCAAGGCGCGGGGCTTGTTCGGAACGCAGTGCAAACTTGATGGCATCGGTCCGCGCGTCGGGCGGGAAGTACTTCGAGCCGTCGATAATGGCTTGTGTAACGTCCTTGGCACGGCGCATGAGTTCGCCGTTCCTGTCGCGCAGCCAGCGCGTGCCATCGAACCAAAACCAGTCCACGGAGGGCACCCAACGGATTGAATCACCGAACAGCCGAACGAGGCGGCGCGCGTTACCGGCGTCGCTGTAACGCTCGCCATGGGCGATCGTGGGTAGTACCAAACCCGCGTCCGAAGATGGGCCCTTGTGCCTAGGCGAGCGCATTGTGTCGTTTTGCTCGCGGGTAATGAGCGCGCAGATTCCGCGCGCGGTGGAGCTGCTCCGAGACCGCGTACGTGCGATGAGCAGTACGGTCAGTGCGCATGGATATCGACCGTGCGGAAGCAGACGCAAGCCACCATGACACGGGTATCCGACCCGCGAAGCTCTCGTTGATGTGTCGGGCTGTCGGGGGTCATTCGCGACACGAGAGTGCCCGATGTCACGACGGTTTCGGGGTCATTGAAGCCACGAGTGGCCGCAGCGTAGAACTTCACAAAATCGCCGTCAAAAGCGCTGACCGGAGCCATTGGCCGCGTGAATACGAGTGACGGGATCCTGCGCATGCGCCGACGTCAAATAGCGTTTGCAGTCGACGGCTTTGTAGAACACGCGCTTGCCGCGCTTCACTGGCTTCGGCCAATCGGGATCTTCACGCTCGTGTCGATACGCAGTGATCTTGGAACGGCCGGTCAGCTGACAGAAATAGGCACGTGTGACCTCGGCGTCGGGATGATCGAGCGGATTGATCGAGAGATTCATGGTTTCAATCTCCTTCGTCGTATCAAAGTTAACGATGCCGAGTGTGTGTGACTTCTTTTGATTTGCAAATAGGGGTGACGTACTGGGGCGTACCGAAGCGTAGTCGGATGAAAAATATTTTTTGCGCTTTGTGCGCAATGAACGAATTTGAAACGTTTGCGGCACTTGCTGAGAGCGATGCGACGCGCGCATCATCAATTCGTCTGCAGTCAATGAAGGGATGTCGTTGCGATCCAATCCGACGTTGGGCTCATCAGTACGGTCTGCGTTCGAGCATCGTTACGGCCTGGTGCTGCGCGTTGACGATCTGCCTGCCTTCTCTCGCAAACGTTGGCCATCTTCTTCCAACGTGCAGACCATCGCCGCCCTTCGGCCTGAGCCCGCATGCTAACCACGAAGACGATCCACAGGGATCAGGACGGAGGGCGAGATGAAATGAGTGGTGCTTCTCGTGCCGAGAAGCGCGTCTGCACAAGGTTTGAGACGGCACCGACACAAGAGCGCGTGCCGTCAGGCGAGCTAAATCGATGAATGCGTTTGGCATTGGACGTGCCTATTGCGCTGTTGCACGCTGGTCTATGCCACCAGGAGGCCCATGAATCGACGCGACGATAACGAGTTTTGTCTGAAGCCCGCAGCGCCGAGGGGCCAGCAGTCACGCGCAGGCGAACGGTTTACGACACGTGTGCTACGCGGCGTCAATCGCGTTGGCGGAATGCCGTTGCGCAGCAGATCGACGAAGCCGCGAGCGAGCCTGGCGCGGCTCGGCCGGGGCGCCGCTGCGGCGGCCTTTGCCGGATCTAAGCTTGGCCCTCGCTCCCGCCGGGCGGTAATCAAGTCCCGGATTGTCAATCTCAAGCGGGTCAGCCCACAGGCGGTCGATGCCCACCTGCGCTACATCGCGCGTGCAGGGGTTGGGCACGACGGTGAGCCAACGCAGCCGTACGGACCGGAAACAGACACCGCCGACCGCCATGCATTCGCGGCGGCGGGGCGCAAGGATCGCCATCAGTTTCGGCTCATCGTCGCCCCGGAGGACGGTGTCGAGCTTGGCGACCTGCGTGACTTCACGCGCGAACTCATGGCGACCATGGAGCGCGATCTGGGGACCAAGCTGGAATGGATCGCCGTTGACCACTGGGACACCGATAATCCGCACACCCACGTCGTTCTGCGAGGTAGGGATGACCGGGGCAAAGACCTGATCATTGCCCGCCACTACTTGACCGACGGCATGCGGCTGCGCGCCTGCGAACTGTCGACCGAGTGGCTGGGCTTACGCACCGAACGCGAAATTCAGACGAGCCTGCGGCGGGACGTGAGCCAGGAGGCGTGGACGGGACTGGACCGGCAGTTGCAAGCCCTTGCGCGAGACGGCGCCATCAACCTGGCCCGGCCCAACGCCGATCGGGAGGCGCTACAGCACCGTAACCTGCTGCTCGGTCGCCTCCAGGTACTCGCCGGCATGGGATTGACCCGCGAACAAGGCGGCGGTGTATGGGAGCTGGCGCCCAAGGCCGAGGCAGCGTTAAGAGCACTTGGTGAGCGTGGCGACATCATCAAAGCGATGCACCGGGCGCTGCGCGGCCAGCAGCGTGATCTGGCGCTGTTTGCTGCGGATTCCGGGGCGGCTCCGATCGTTGGCCGCATCGTGGCGACTGGATACCTGGACGAGCTCGACGAGCGGGCCTGTGTCATCGTCGACGGCATCGACGGACGGGCTCACCATGTACCACTTGGACAGGCCGACCCGAGCGAATTTCCGGTCGGTGGCATCATCGAAGTACGACCCACGCCACCAAGGGCCGCGGATCGCAATGTTGCGGCACTAAGTCAAAACGGTGTGTACCTGACCGCGGAGCATCGCGCGCACCTTCGGGCGCATGGCGATTCGCACCACCCTCCCGACGAGATCGTTGACGCTCATGTCCGGCGCCTGGAGGCACTGCGCCGCGCGGGAATCGTGGAACGGGAAGCCGAAGGCATCTGGCGGATTTCCAAGGATCTGGTGGCGCGGGGTCGCGCGTACGACCGGCAGCGCACCGGTGGCATCGACGTCCAATTGCATTCGCACCTACCCATTGAAAGACAAGTGACGACGGTTGGTGCAACGTGGCTAGATCAAAGGTTGGTTAGTGGCGACGAGACGATCGCCAGCAGTGGCTTTGGCGCGAGCGTAAAAGAGGCTCTACGTAAGCGCGTAGATTTCCTCATCGAGCATGGCTTCGCGCAACGCGATGGCGACCGCCTGAAATTGCCGTCTAATCTGCTGACGGCGCTTCGGCAGCGCGATCTCGATGGGGTCGCCAAGGCATTGGCGGGCGAGACGGGTATGGTTCATCGACCGCTGGTCAACGGAGGGCGCATCACAGGCGTCTATCGGCAGATGGTTGTCACGGCGAGCGGACGTTTTGCGATGCTCGATGATGGCCTAGGATTCAGCTTGGTGCCTTGGCGTCCGGTGCTCGAGCACCGCGTTGGCCAGCAGTTGAGCGCGACCATACGCGGTGAGCACGTTACCTGGAGCTTTGGCCGTCAGCGCGGTCTTTCGAGATAGTCTTCGGGTCGCCACCAGCGCAGCGGGTGCAATGAGTGTCCATCGGCGCACTGAACGCTCGCGGCGACGGTCTCAGTCCGGCCATGAGCTGTCCTAGAGAAATCCGGTTGAGCGTCCGCAAAAGACGGGGAGCGGTCATTCGGCGGGCGCGAGTCAGTGGCGGTCACCGGCCAAGCGGTCATCGAGACGGTGAACTTGAACGGCCGAAAGGGAGTATCTGGTAGTCACCACCGTTGGCCAAGAGGGGTCTGCGGCGCCAAGCAGGAACCGAAATCGCATACTGCTTGCAAGATCTCCAAAGCTGCGCCGTCAGTTCCGATAGCGCAGCGCGTCGACCAGCAGTGTGAAGGCGGATTAAAGGTGGTAGACCGAATTTGGCGGGCACCAATCCTCCAGCACCCGTTTGAGTTGGCCGCGCTCGAGGTACGGCCGCACCAGATCCTTAGGCACGTACGCCGCTCCCATTCCTGCCAACGCGGCGGCGAGCATCGGGGGCGTGCCATTCACGATGAATTGGCCCTCGACCCGAACCCGGAGTTCGCGGCCGCCTTTCTCGAACTGCCAGGCGTAGAGCCCGCCATGCGTCGGCAAACGCAGATTGATGCAGTTGAGGGCGGCAGATCGCACCGCTTCGCGCAGGTCCTACATCAAAATCAGACGAACGCCGATTTCGCCGCCGCCGTCGGTGGAACAGAGTGCGTACTAAGTAGGGAAGAGAAAGCGGCAACTTCAGCGACAGCAACTGTGAATAGACTGGAGCTGACTGGCGATCTCGTTCCTACGGCTTTTGCAAAGAGGGCAACGATACCAAAAACGATAAGACGGTTTCTTCTTCGATCGGCTCCTCGCGGGGTCGGCAGAGGAAATGAATGGGCCGGCTACCGGCCCATTTTTGTTGCCGGCACTGGCACCGCCGACTGTGCGTTTGGCCCGCTACCTGCCAAATTATTTTTTCCCGATCTGGGCCGGGCCTTGGAGGCGAACATGAAGCGCGCTTTTTCTTTGCTCGCAGTCGCAATCGCGTCATCGGCCTGTACGATGTCACCCGCCGAAAAGCAGGCGCTACAGACCACGTCGACCAACGAGACTCGCGGCGCTGCAGTCGTCAGGCGCCCGATCCAGGAGACGGCGCCACCTGCGGTTGGAGGCGAGGCGACGAAAACACCCGACACCTACGCTCCGCTGGCAGCCATCGTCGTCCCTCCGAACACGCAGTACGTCTGCGTCTCGGAAACAAACGGCGTGCGTCAGCAGACGTCGATCGAGTTTTCCACGAAGGTTGCCGCCCTTTGCCGGAAGCATCCGGAGATGGGCCCATGCAAATACGAGCGTGACATTTGCCGCCGCAGTAACGGACGCGTCTATGCGGCCAACGGTGTCGAGATCACCAAGCAGACCGAGGCCGAATACGACAAGAGAGTGATGCGAGTGGTGTTCAAATCGAACTGAAGAGCGATGTGGCGTTATATGGACGCGTGGGCCTCGGCCAATCCGTGCGTCACTGTCTGCCAGTGCGTTAACGCAAGCGATTGGTCGCCGCGGAATTTGAGTTTGAAACTCCGTTACTACGCTTCGACAGCGGGCCTCGGGACGAGAATCGCTAGACTTAAGGGCATCGACAACAGCTACGTGAGCGCATAGCTTTCGTTCACGGACGCCCGCCGGCGAGCTTTGCCCGGCCGGTCGCCGATCACTTCCGTGAGACTGCTCGGGCTGCGTAAGATAGAAAGGTTGTAAGAGGAAGGCGAATGCGCAAGCGGATAATTGATCAAGACCCTCAAAATGTCGTAGCCGTTGATCAAGGGTGGCTAGACTTGCAAAGCCTGGCGCAAGTTGAACTGACTTCCGAGGACGCCGCCAAACCGATCGAGGCTGCACTGGTACCCGGCGCCGGTTTGGGTTGGCGGGCAGCACAAGCCGGGGAACAAACGATCCGCCTATTGTTTGACGAGTCGCGCAGGGTGAAGCGTATTCAACTTTTGTTTCACGAAGATCAACAGGCGCGCACGCAAGAGTTCGTGCTGCGCTGGTCGCAAGATGGCGGTCAATCTTACCGGGAGATTGTGCGTCAGCAATATAACTTCAGTCCGCCAGGTTTGACGCGTGAGTCTGAAGATTACGCGGTCGACCTCGCCGGCGTGACGGCATTGGAACTAAGAATCGTTCCGGACATCAGTGGAGGCGACGCCCGAGCATCGGTTGCGCAATTACGCATCGCATAGTCTGTCGTAACCCAGATTGATCTCGCGGCCGGTGTCAGATTCTCCATCGCGATGACACTGCTGCTCGAGGACTTGGCGCTCATCACCGCGAAAGTTTGACCCGCCTTCGAAAGATCGGTCTCCTGGCGGAGGCCGGTTAGTGAGACCTCAACCCAATCGCCGTCCACCCGACGACTCCAGTGAGTATCGCGACGCATTGCTTACTCTTGTGAGCGTACGATCATCGTATTCCGCTGTTGTCGGAGGGCGTCAGAAACCCATACAACACTCGGCTGCATCGGGAATGTTGGGCGGACGACTACTCCTCCAGCGCCATCCGCCAGGCTTCGTCTTCGCTCATCGTCGCGCCTTCGGTGCGCAGGCGCTCGAGCTCGTCCGCGGCGAACTTTTCGTGCAGCAGCGCCTGCAGCCTAGCGCGGGCGCGTGCTTCATTCGGCTGGCGCGAAGTCTCCTTTGCCGCGAATGTCGAATCCGCGTAGCCGGCAACACGCGCGGCGGTCGCCATCTTGCCCGCCAGGGCAGCTCGCAGAGCAACATGATCCACGAAGATCCAGGTATATCCCTTGTCGCTGAGCAATGGCAGGCCCTCGCGCGCAGCGACGAGCGCTTCGTCGAGATCCCCGCGTTCGGTGAGCACGCCCGCGAGGTTTGCAAGGCTGGGTCCAAGCACCCATCTGTCGGTCAACCGCGACTTGCGATACAGCGCAACCGTTTCGCGAAAGCCGGCCAACGCGGCGTCAAGGTCACCTGACACCCAGGCGAGGTCCGCAATGCTGCCGAGCATTCGAAAGGCCCCGCGTTCAGCGCCCGTTCTGCGGTAGAGCGACAGAGCTTTTTCCATCTGCACACGGGCATTGGCCGGGTCGGCGGTCCGCAGCTTCAGAGAACCTAAAACTTCGAAATAGTGGGCGATCGCTTTCCGCAGGCCCGCCCGTTCCAGCACCGGAAATGCTTCCGCAAGAACGGGCGCCGCCTGATCGTGCCGGCCCATGAACACTAATACGCCGCCAAGTAGCACGAGCGCATAGCCGAGTCCGGATGCGTCATCCAGCCGACGGTACAGGTGGACCGCGCGCTCTAAGGCAGCCACCGCCAGCGGGGGCGTTGCCTCTCCCCGGAGGAACCCCAGCCAGAGCCATAACCGCGCCTGGTCCAACTCCGGCGTCTGCCCGAGCCGCGCGATGGCGGCCTCGAGCCGCTGCCGCCCCTCGCCAACGAGTGCCACCTCCATCCAAACCGGTCCGGACGCGCTGCACAGTCCAATGCCGATCGCGGTGTCGGCACCGGTGCCGAGTGCCCAGTCTAGCGCAGCTCGAACGTTGTCGAGTTCCGGCAGGTAGGTGACGCGCCACTCCGCTTCTGGCAAGCACAGCCAGTCGTCGGGCGCACGCTCGAAAAACTTTCGGAAATATTGTGTATGTCGTCGTCGGATGGCGTCGACCTCTTCGGCTTCGACGAGCTTCTCCGCGGCGTAAGCGCGGGTGGTCTCGAGCAGCCGATAGCGCGGCCCCGCATCGCTCGTATCAGCTACCACGAGCGAGCGCGCGACCAGTTGCGAAAGCAAATCGATCACGGCGGATTCGTCGATCGCCTCGTCCGACGCGACCGACGATGCCGCTTCGAGCGTGAAGCCTCCGGAGAAGATCGCCAGCCGCCGCAACACCGCGCGCTCCTGCTCGGCGAGAAGATCAAAGCTCCAGTCGAGTGTCGCGCGCAGCGTCTGCTGGTGAGGCAGCGCGGTGCGAGATCCGCCAGTGAGTAGCTTGAAGCGGTCTTGCAGACGGGCATTGATCTGCTCGATCGATAACGAGGGAATACGCGCGGCCGCCAACTCCAGCGCCAGGGGAATGCCGTCGAGGTGGATGCATAGCTCGACCACCGCGGAAACGCGTGCTGCGGTCAATTCGAAGTCTGGCAGCTGACGCCGAGCGCGCTCGACGAAGAGCTGCACCGCCTCGGAGCGTGCCATGACCTCTGCACTCGCCGACGGCTCAGCCAGCGACAGCGTTTGCAGCGGATAGGTTTGCTCACCCTCGACGTGCAGCGGCTCGCGACTGGTGGCGATGATCGTCGGCTCTGCGGCGCCGCGGAGCATCGCGTCCGTCAACGTCGCACACGCATCGAGCAGATGCTCGCAGTTGTCCAGTATCAGCAATAACCGGCGCGCCTTGAGATGCGCGCACAGCGTCTCGGTTAGCGGCGTACCCGTCCGTTCCTGCACGCCAAGCACTTGCGCCACCGACGTCGGCACCTGCAACGGATCGGAGATCGAGCCAAGCTCGATCAGCCACACGCCATCACGGTAGGCATCGATCACTTCAGCCGCCACCTGCAGAGCGAGCCGAGTCTTGCCAATGCCACCGACGCCCACAAGGGTCAACAAGCGGTTACCCGATAACAGCCGCTTGATCTCCGCGAGCTGGCGCCCGCGGCCGATGAACGACGTCAATGGCTCGGGCAGATTCGTGCGCTTATCGCCCAAGGCGCGGTCGCCGGGGCGCTCGACGACCGGCCCGACAAAGCGATAGCCTCGTCTTGCCAGCGTCTCGATCCAGCGCTCGCCTCCGGGTGCCTGCGCCAGCACGCGCCGGATGGCGGAGATCTGCACGGCGAGGTTGCCTTCCTCGACGATGACGTCTGGCCACACCGCATCGATGATGCTGCTCTTCTGGACATACTCGTTGCTGAATTTGACGAGCGTGGCTAGGACCGCGACTGCGCGCGAGCCCAGCGCGACTGGAACGCCCGCCTCGGTGAGAACACCGGCGTTGCAGTCGAGCCGGAACGGCCCGATTTCATAGTTCTTGGAAAACGGGGTCACTCCAGAGTCGCTACCGAGACGAGGGTAATGTGGCATTCAGAGTCCTAAGCTTCCATCAGCCTATGAGCGAACCCGAACAAGCCAAACGTCATAGATTCTTGAGGGCTCTTTTCCAATTCTCCACCGCGCTCGCGATCGAAGATTCACGTCGCGATCCCAGCATAACTCGCGTTTCGCGGTACATGAAGAGTTCGGCACATGAATATTCGCCTCCGACAACGTCGATTCTTCACGTGATTGTTCTGGCTATTGGAGCTGCGATCGCCGCGAACGTCGCGAGCATGCATGCGTGGATCGATGATTAACGCACCACTTCGCAGGCCAGGAGGTCCACCAATGTCGGCTTACGGAAAATTCGACCGACGGCTCCGGGTCGGACTGCGCCGTTTGCAAGGTTGCAGAACGCAAGACTTTACAGCTACGAAGTGTGCTTCGAGATAGGGGTGTAGTCGCGAAATGATCTTGACGCGTCAGATCATTTGCCTGCGCCGCTGCTCGAGCAAACGCTCAATCAGGTCGATGTTGCGCCTGACCCCGTCCATGTTGGGATTGATCTTCAGCGCGCGACGCGAATACTCGAGCGCGCGATCGTAATACTGGAGACGGACGTAAATCTGGGCGTAGCCAGCGAGCGCGCCGAAGTGGTACGGATTGCGCTTCATGACCTCGTCGCAATCGGCAAGGGACTTGCGTAAATCGCCGACCAGAAAATACAACGTTGCGCGCTTGTTCCAACCTTCGGCGAAATCGGGCTTGAGTTCAATAATGCGGGTAAACGTGGCGATACTTTGCCGCAGGTCGCCCGCACTCATCTGCTCGACGCCCCTCTGGTAGAGCCGGTCCACTTCCGGATCGCCGGAGCGTGCCCAGATATGCCACATTGCCTGCTCGGCACGATCGCGTACGTCCTTGTCCGCATCGCGCAGCGCGTTCACGAGCAGCGTCGCGTCCGCCATCGTGCCGACTTCGCCGAGCCGGCTTGCGGCATCGCGGCGCGTCTGCGTATCGGCTTTGGCGAGCGCTTGTACAGCCTGTTCCCGACTGAGCGGCTGCGCCTGCGCATGCACTACCGTGTCAGAAAGCAATAGAATCGACACCAAAGCAGAAAACAGGACATTCACCGTCAACCCTCTTCGCGGGTTCGACAGTGCTACTGTGGGCACCTGCCGCCGTTCCTTTTTTACTGAAAGAGGACCGAAAGCCGGTTGCCCGCTGGCCAGGGGCGCGTCACGAAGGAGAGCGCTAGCCACGACATCCGCCAACGTCCACCAGTCCATCGGCACCCTCATCCTTAGTATTGCATGCGTCTACGATGTGGAGTCGTGTCCATAAATTCGCGCTCATAGTGTAGATGTCATATTTAGTCGGAGCTACCAAGCTTGGCATCCGATTCTGCTTGAGAAGAAGTTAGCGCACGGTCTCTTCCATTTAGTGAGCCGGCCCCAGATAGGTCGGCACGATCTCCTCGACCGTCTTCGGCACGACGTTGAGCTCACGCAGACCGGGCAAGGTCCCGCTCGCGACATTGTCCACCTTGAGCAAGTCAACCTGGCCGCTGGTGAGCGGCGGGCTTGGCAGGAGCTCGAACAACCGCGCTTGCAGCTCGGCGACTGCGAAGGGTACCGACACGAGCGCTCGCTGCTTGTCGATGATGCGCAGCACGATCATGACCAGCTCGCGCATTGTGTAAACCTCGGGGCCGGCAAGTTCGTAGGTGCGACCGGCGGTCGCGGGATCGGCGAGAATGGCGGCAATAGCTTCTGCAACGTCCTCCACAAAGACAGGTTGCAGCCGCGTGTGGCCGCCGCCGATCAGCGGCACCACCGGGAGTAGCCGCGCTAGTTGGGCGAGCGTACCGAACAGAGCATCGCCGGGTCCGAACATGGCACTCGGGCGGACGATCGTCACACCTGGAAACGCTTCCTGGACCATGCGTTCGCCGCGCCCGCGCGCGCGGATGTACGCCGACCCGGACTCGGGATCGGCGCCGATGCCGGAAACGAGCACGAAGCGTGTGACCGCGGCGGCAGCCGCCGCGCGCGCAAGCGTCTCGGCACCTTGCTCGTGCACGGCCGCGAAAGTTACACCGCCCGTCTCGACGTAGGCCGAGACGGCATCGACGACCGCGTCCGCTCCGGCAACAGCGCCGGCGACCATGCCTCGGTCACGCACGTCAGCGCCGAAGACTGTGACCCGTTCCATGCCCGGGGCACCCAACACATCTCGCGCCTGGTCGGGGTGCCGGACGGCGACGCGCACGGCAGTTCCCGTGGTAGCGAGCCGCCGCACGAGACGCTGGCCGAGGAACCCCGTACCGCCAAACACGGCAACCGTGGTCATGGCATTCCCTCCTGCAGGCCGGACAGAATCGACCTGTACAACAACCAACGATACCCCGAAGCAACGACCTGCAAGAGCATGCGAGCGAACCCGGCCGTTCGCGCATCGGTGACCGATATGCGCTAATCAGCGGCCGCTCAGTCGAATCGCATAAATGCCGGCGACCGGCCAGGCGGAGCCAATCGACCAACGCCATTGTATGACCGGTTAAGACGGGAAGGAGCCGGTCATCGCCGTCGGCGGAAATAGTGTTTCGACCCGTAGCTGTCCGCCACGGTCCCCCGAACCGGTCACAGGAATCACCCTGCCGGTCGCAGCCTGGGCGGGGCCTCTGCCGACGTTTGACAAGCCGAAAACGCAGGACTAACCTCCATCGAGTTGTATAGGCGGGTGCGCGACGATTCATGTCGGACGCATCGACGTAGGCTCCCCGGGCAGTTGCCTCGATACTCGAGGTTGCTGCAACGCGGGCGGCTGCATCCGCACGGAGGAACACCCGATGTCCACCACTCAGCGCGGCGTCCGCGCGGTCGGTTGCTTGCCAACGACCGTCAGCGGCGCGGTCTGTTTGGCGTGGCACGCGCAGGCAGGTGCACCGGTGCCGAGGGTCCTCGGCTTCAGGTTGGCGTCACGTCTGGTCCGTCGTAAATTCAAAGTGATCGATGTAGGAATTGCATGCCGGCGGCAGGTGCCGGCACGCAAAGGCGTTGGTCGGATCTTCAATCATGTACAGCCGGTTTCGGCCGACGGGGCGGCGCCGGCGCCTTGAAAGCAGCAGTACCATGAACGACGGGAAGAACGGTGCCTCGTTCGCGCGGACACCGGAATTAAACAAACGCCATTTGCTCCGGCATGCGATCGCAGGGGCCCTTGCGGCGGGCGCACTGATCGCCGCCTCCGCCGTGGATGCGCGTATCGTCAGCGTAACGATGAGCGCGCCGACGATCGCCTTCGGCGGCTATTCGTGGCCGGGCGTCGGACAATACGTGAAGATCACCGGCGTCGCCTACGCCGAAGTGGATCCTGGCGATCCGAGGAACGCGGTCATTGCCGACATCACCTTTGCCCAGACGCAGCCCGCCGGTCTCGTCAACAATCTCCCGCAGCCCGGTAAGACCCCCGCGGGCAAGGTCGGGTACCTGCTGAATTTCTACATTCTGAGGCCGGCCAATCTGGCGGCGGTCGACCCCACCCTCAACGGCTACGGCAAGGTGATGTACGAGCCGCCGAACCGCGGCGGCAAGACGTGGACCTCGCTGGGCCGCGTCAGCGGCGGCGGTAACGATCCGGCGACGATTGTGGACACCGCTGCGAACCCGCTCGCAAACGCGTTCCTGATGCCGCGTGGGTACACGCTGGTGTGGAGCGGGTGGGAACCCTTGACGACCCTCGCCACCCTCGGCACCAACCCCCTCCAGGCAGTGGCGTTGCCCCTCGCGATCAATCCGGCGACTGGCTCGTCGTTCACCGGCCCGGGCTACGAATACAACACGTCCGCTTCATTCAGTTTGAGCTATCCGGCGGCCACGCTGGACAAGAGTCTGGCGACGTTGACTCACCGCGTTCACTTGGACGACCCGCCTCAGACAGTCCCCACGGCGAATTGGCAGTACAACGCGACCGGAACGGCGGTCAGTCCGCTCGGGGCAGGAACATCCGTCGCCAACGACATCTACGAGTTCTCGTACGTCGCCAAGGATCCGACGATTGCCGGTCTCGGCTTCGCGGCCGTACGCGACTGGAACTCGTGGATCAAGTATGCGGTCACCGACGACCAGGGCACTGCCAATCCGCTCGCGAACTACATCACGCGGATCTACACCGAGATTTCGTCGCAGCCGGGACGGATGCTGAACGACTTCCGGCATCTCGGGTTCAACGAGGACGAAAGCGGCAGGAAGGTCCTCGACGGCATCATGAATTGGATATCAGCGGGCAGCGGCATCGGCATGAACTTCCGGTTCTCGCAATCCGGCCGCACCGAGCGCAACCGTCAGGATCACCTGTTTCGGGAGAACGTGTTCCCGTTCGCCAACGTGTCGACGACCGATCCGTTCACCGGCATCACGGACAGCCGGTATGCGAAGTGCCAGACGACCAACACGTGCCCGCTCGGCGTGGAGATCTACTCGGGCAACGAGTACTGGGTGAAGACGGCCTCGCTGCTGCACACGTCGCCGGACGGCGCGGTGGATCTCCCGGATTCGCCGTTTAGCCGCAACTACTTCGTGTCCAGCATGCAGCACGGCACAGGCAACGCCACGAGCAGGGGGAGTTGCCAGCAGTTCGGGAATCCGCTGAGCTCGAACCCGGTGCAGCGCGCGCTGTGGCTCGCGCTCGACAAGTGGAGCGTTCTTGGCGTCGCGCCGCCGCCAAGCATGGTGCCCGAGGCTGGACAACGGCACGCTGAAGCTGCCGGCCAATACCGGTTTCCCCACCAATATTCCCGATCCTTTCGTGCAAACGCCCAACGGCAAGGTGACCTACACCGGTCTCAAGACGACCCGCCACCGTTTCGATTTCGGGCCGGACTTCTACACTCTCGGCATCCCGAGCATCTTCCCGCCGGTGATCACGCCTCCGATCGAGATCGACACGAGCGTGCCGCTTCCCGGCAATGTGAACGGCCCCGTCTATCCGAGCTTCGCTCCGGCGACGGACAGCGATGGCAACGACATCGCGGGCGTGCGGCTGCCCGATGTCACCGTGCCTATCGCCACGTATACGGGTTGGGGACTCCGGAGCGGCGCACAGGCCAACGACGGCTGCGAGTCGACCGGGCAGTTCATTCCCTTCGCCACGACGGCAGAAGCACGCGCCGCCACGGGCGATCCTCGTCCGTCGGTGGCCGAGCGCTATCCGACGTTCGACACCTACGACGTCCAGGTGAAGACCGCGATAGCCTCGATGATCAAGCAACGTACGGAGCTGTGCGAGGACAGCAACGCCGAACTGCTCCGCATGCGCACGCTGGGTGCGGCCCGGGGCGTTCCGAATCCGCCCGCATCGTTCGCGCCGTACTCGTTCGCGCTTGGGGTTTCGACGGCCGTGCCATCCAGGACGTCGCTTACGCCCGTGAACGGCAGCATGGTGCCGGTGACGCTGTCTTTGAACGCGCCGGACACGTGCAACGTCAATTGCAGCCTGACAGCGATCGGGGGTTCCGACGGGGCCACTCCGGCCGATTGGCAAATCACCGGACCCATGAGCGCCAATCTGCGCGCCAGCACCTCCGGAGCATCGCCGGGTGGCCGCGTGTACAAGCTTGCGATGATGTGCTCGGATCCCGCGACGAACCGGACTGCGAATAAGGTGGTAACGGTTACCGTTCCCAACAATCCCTAGCGGCCCATGTATGCCGGGTCCTCTAGCACGAGAGGATCCGGCGACCGCGCCTCTTTCGCGCCGGCCGTGGTCGGCGTTCATTTTTTTGAGTCGTTCAGCGACGCCGCCCGTACCGGGGGCCGCGGTCGCTTGCTGCAGATGTCGATCAAGCGTCCAATCTCGGGGTTCTCGACCCGAAGGGGCCGCACGTGTTCGTGAAGAAAGCCGCCGATCGCGACTGGAAGGCCACCGATTATTCCGGGATCGAGCGCAGCCTTTCGCAACAACGAAGCCGGGGGTCGATCCTCGGTGGTGCGACTGAGCTGCGGCTCCCGATTCCCCCGCCATGCCATCAAAATGAGACGCTCCAGGCGCTGCAGCTCCCGTCGAATGATCTCGAAGGCGAGATACCCAAGCGAGAGGCCAATCAACGTAAAGCGCGCTGGCGTCTTTATGAGCACTCCGCCATCCCTCCTAACGAGTCATGGTCGCGGAAGGCGAACCCGGTGCACTCGGAGTCGGCCTTGAGCGCGGCGACCTGCGCAGCGTGCAGGCGCTCGTCGGTCAAATGGGCGCATGCGAAGGCGAGGAATGGCCTTTGAAGCATGCCACTATGTAGCCCAGCGCCCAAATTTCTCCGAGCACGATGCAGCTGTGTCCGATCTTGGGGAGACCAACCCGACCCATCGGGTTTGGCCAGTCCGCGGCCGCCCACGGGGCCAATCCGAATGACCGCAATCGCGGTATTCTGTTGAAAAACTGTTCAAGACTTGGTCAACGCGGTCTAGCAGGGGGTCATAAACCATCACCGACGCGCGTAGCGTTCAACAGCGGCCGTTCTATGAGGTCGAATTTTGGCAGCTGTGATTCTTCGTCCCGCGAAGCGAGTTTTTCAACACTATTGCGGCATTGCTGCCGTTGGCACCGGGAAGCGTCCGACTCTGGCATCGGCAGATCAACGCCCAACGCACGCAAAAAAATGCGGACGCGTTTTGGCGACGTATCCCATCTAATGCGGCCCTATTCCGGGGTCAATCCTCTTTAGTAGAGCGCCCATTGCGGCAAGTACCATAGGTACAGGAACCAAAAATGTTACCTCTACACGACCTACAAATACGTGCAACGCACACTCGTCTGCGGTTCGGCCTCTGGTTATGTCGAGTTGCGTTGCGGGAAGCGCCCGCAGAGGGCCAATCAAATTACCGATTTCGAGAACCGGTTTCTCTGCCCATTGAGTGGCAAGCCCGAGCAGAGGAGCAAGAACCACGTTTAGTGTCTCTGGATTAACCAGGAACGCTGAGTCGTGGCCTTTGGTATCGGTCAACACCATTGCGACTGCGTCATTATCGACCGGCTGAATGCGAATAGCTGCAATACCGGATGCCTTGCTTAAACCAGCCACGGTTAGCTCTTGTTATGGGGCTCTGTTGAATTTCAAGCGGGTTGCGGAGCATGAGGGTTGATCACGCGGACATCGAGCTTGCCGGCGATCAGGAAGATGACGGTGCGGAGGTGGACGCCCGAGTGCAGCCTCGGGCTCGGCGCTTGGTGGCCTGTGAACAAGCCATTAAGCGGCTCCAGGGAGCCGGTGGTTTGCCGGGTTTGCGTCCGAGCCACGATGCCTTCCAGGTGGTTACACGCCAGCGCGGAGACCCCCTTCATCGGCTCGACCTTGGAGCGCATCACGCAGGTACACCAATGTTGAACCATGGCGCGCGCGACGTCGATCCGCTTGCGTTCGGGCGACTCTTGGGCCAGCCGCTCGACTGCCTCGGTAAGGGTGCGCTGCTCACCGTCACCGGCGAGCTTCAACAGCGGGAGCATCACGCGGTATAGCGCTCGCTCGTGAGAATGACCTCGTGGTTTCCTGCCTTGAGGTCGAACATGAATTGCCCGCCTGCTGCGGGCTTGAGTTCGAAATACCCTGCCATGGGGAGCCTACGTCAGAGGTGAATGAAGGGGACCTACGGATCGGAATGATACTGCTTGCGGCCGCCGCGCCCGATATTTGCGTACTTGCCCCAATGCACTAGCGCTGCTCGCGGTCGCGCCGTCCGTGAACATGACTATGCCGGTTGGCGTTGCGCAGATCCGGAACGGCCGCACCATGGAAAATTGAGTGGCAACGCTGACAGTCTTGGAACTGGCCGCGAACAGCCTGATCGTTGAAGGTCGCGGTGCGGCCTGATGCAGATTTTTGGTTCCAGAAGCGGAAGCAGTGTGTGGGATGGCGCACAGACCGATTCGGCGCGCGTACGAATACTCGCGGTGCATGGCTGCATCTATCAAGGAAAGGGCGGTCCAGGCGGACTCGTGGGGAACCAGGACGACCGCGCCGTCGAGGTCACCGGACACAATTTGGAGAAGAGAACGTGAAAACAAACTTTGCAACGCTAACTGCAGTCTGCATGCTTGTCTTTGGGATGGTCGCAACGACGAGGGCGGAGTCGCCGACGGGGGTCACGCCAACCCTCATCGGCCGGGCCACCTACGGTGCTTTTGACTTAAAGGCAGACCCCCACTTCCTCGAGTTCTCGGCGGAGGCCAAGCGCCCGGTCGACATCGTCGTGCGAACCCATGACTACGCGCCGGGAAGTTCGACTGGATGGCATTCGCATCCGGGTCCAGTCTTCATCACCGTTCTTGAAGGCAAGGTGACATTCTACGAGAACGACGATCCGACCTGTACGCCGAAGGTCGTCTCGAAGGGCGAGGGATACGTGGACACTGGCCGCGGGCATATCGGGCGCAACGAATCGGGAGCGCCGGCCAAGGACGTGACGGTCTTCATTGCGCCGGTGGGTCTCCCGTTCCGTGGCGAGCTCCCGGCTCTGGCTCCGCAGTGCAAGTTCTAACCCATCCAACCAAACCGCGAGCACATGGCGCAGACGCTGTTTTCTCACCGAACCAACGACGATGACCGCTTTCGGGCAACTTGGACGGCGACACTGACCGTCCGGAGCGGCCGTGAACCGCCGGTCCTTTACTACTGAATCACCTCATCCGCGCGCAGCAATAGCGACTGTGGGATGGTGAGGCCGAGTGCCTTGGCGGTCTTGAGGTTGATGGCAAGGAAGTATCTCGCTGGTCGCTCGAACGGCAGCTCACCTGGTTTCGCACCTTTGAGAATCTTGTCGACATAAGTCGCCGCACGTCGAAAATTATCGACTAGATCGGCTCCATAGCTCATCAGGCCGCCCGCCCGCGCATACTCGTGGATCACGTAAATAGATGCGATCCGGAGTTTGAGCGTTGCCTCCGCAATTTGTTGAAACTGTTGCACGAAAACCGTGTCACCGAACAGGATGACCGCATCGGCTCGCTGCCGTGCCAGCGAGGCGATACCGGAGTCGATGTCCGCAACCGTACCGGCCTCCGCTAGCACGACCTGCACCCCGACATTCTGCGCTGCCAACATTACCTTCGTCACTTGGGCTGGATGCGACGCGTTATCCGGATTTAACAGCACGCCCAACCGGGACAATTGAGGCAGCACGGAAACAAGCAATTCGAGATGCTTCGGGCCGAGATCGACGGCGGTGTTGGTCAGGCCGGTGAAGTTTCCACCGGGCCGCGACAATGTTGCGGCCAGACCTTCGATCACCGGATCGGCGGTGACGGTCACGATGACAGGAATGGTCGTGGTGGCGTGCCGTAACGCGTTGTAAGTGGGGCTTCCTGACGCCACGATAGCGTCAACTTTCAGCTGCACCAGTTCTGCCGCAAGGCCAGGCAGACGATCGATTTTCCCGTCCCCATAGCGCGTCTCGATGATGAGATTCTTCCCCTCGACATAACCGAGTGCGCGCATCCCCTGCACGAACGCATTGTAACGGCCACTATCCAACGACGATTGGCGCGACGCGAAGTAGAAAAACCCGACGCGCCAGACTCTGCTCTGCTGTTGCGCGAGAGCACCGAGTGGTATGCCGAGGACACCACTCGCAACGGTTCCAATGAACGTTCGCCGATCCATCACTGAATTATCTGGTTGACACTACGAAGTTCAAACATACCATGTGCCCCAACGGTGCCTCACTCTCGCTCGCGAATGGCTGGTTCCGGGTAAATTGTAGGGTGACGCTCACCGTCTGCAACTGGCCGGCATTGATGCGATTCGACTGGGCGGCCGCTGATTAGCGCACATCGGTCACCGATACGCGAACGCCGGGGTCGCTCGCAGTGCCGCCGTTCGGGGCGGCAGAGCGTTTGACCGTGCCCGACCGACTCCAGCCTGTCGACGTTCTCAAGAGCAGCCATTCAACGAACAGGTCAACCGGCCATTCCCGCGAACGCGGATGCTCGCTTACTGGATTACATTGTCCGCGCGAAACAGTACCGACTGCGGAATTGTTATACCCAGTTCGCGTGCCGTACTAAGGTTCAGCCCCAACTCTAACGTACTGAACGATTCGACCGGCAGATTTGCAGGCGTGGTTCCAGTCAGAACAAGTTGCACATATTTTGCCGACAGGCGACCAATTTCGTGGTAGCTCACGCCATAACAAACCAGCGCTCCCTGCGCAATGAGGCTGGGATTGTGAAACATCGTCGGTAGCTTCTTGGCCTTCGCTGTCTCAATTATGAATTCCGCCTGGCTCCCTACCATCGCATCTGGTGTAAAGAAGTACGCATCCCCTGTCTGAGCCTTGAACGCCATCACGTCCCGTCGGAGTTCCTCCACCGAGGAGACCTGTCGCTCGACAATCTCAACATTTAGCTGCCGCGCTGCCTCCCGCGTCAGCTTCGCGCCGTTCAACGCGTTCTGGTTGCTAGGATCGTAGAACACCACGACTCTGCGAAGTTTCGGAAATATCTCCTTTAGAATCTCCAGACGCTTTGCCGTGAGTTCAGTCGAGAAATAGTGGACCCCCGTTAGCCGGCCGCCCGGTTTCGCGAAGCTCTCGACCAGCCCAGAGCTAACCGGATCACGGCCGACGGCAAATACGATCGGAACCTTTGTTGTCACACGTTTCACCGCGGCAGTGATGGACGTGGCTACCGTGTAGATGAGGTCAACTTTCTCTCGTTCCAGACTCCTTGCTGCGTCGTCGGCTGCCTTCAGGTCGCCCTTTAGATCGCGTATCTCCAGCACATATTGCTTGCCCGCATCGAATCCTAATTCCTGAAGGCCGTCCTTGAGGCCGTCAACCACCACAGAGAAGTTACCGCCTTCGAAAATAACTCCGACGCGATATGCCTTGGTTTGTTGGGCTTGGGCGAGATGAATAGAAGCGAGAGCAAGGGCGGCCAAACAAGGAACGAGCATCCTCTTACACATGCGTTCCCTCCTTTCTCCCCGCCGAGCTTGCCGCTTTCAGTTCCGGTTCCCAACAAGCAGGTGTCCTTTTCACTGAATCACCTCGTCCGCGCGCAGCAGCAGCGATTGAGGAATCGTCAAGCCAAGTGTTTTGCCGGTTTTGAGGTTGATGACCAGCTCGAATTTAGTCGGCTGCTCGACCGGGAGGTCGGCGGGTTTCGCACCCTTGAGGATTTTCTCAACATATTCTGCGGCGCGCTGGAAGGTATCGGTAAAGTCGGGGCCATATGACATGAGGCACCCGGCCTCGGCATAGGCCCTTTCACTGGCTAGCGTCGGGATACCGTGCTTCATCGCCAAATCGCCAAGCCGAATGCGCTCGCCAAAGAACATACCGCTCGGTTGAATGATAAGAGCAGCAACATGCGCTTGGAGCATCGCCTTAAAGGCGTTGTCGAACTCTTCAGGGCCGCGTGCTGTCAGAACGTGAAGAGACATTCCAAATGCCGGGGCCGTCCGCTCGGTCTCGCGCTCACTAAGCGTGCTGCCCCACGCGACTGGATCAACCAGCGTGGCAACGCGAGACACCTGCGGGATCATCTCTCGGAGAAGCTGAAGGCGCTTGGGGGCCAACTCCGATACCAGCGTCGCTACTCCCGTCACGTTCCCGCCTGGCCGGGAAAGGCTGCTAACAAGTCCGAGAGCCACCGGATCGCTGCCTGTTGCCATAACGATCGGGATCGTGTTCGTCGCACGCTTGGCGGCTTCAGCGGAGGGTGCTCCGCCGGTAGCTATCACATCCACCTTTGACTTGACCAGCTCTGCTGCGAGAGTCGGGAGGCGGTCGGCCCTGCCATCTGCCCAGCGCGACTCGAAGGTAATGTTGTCGCCTTCGACGTAACCGAGTTCGCGCAACCGTTGACGGAACACGCCCCAAAGGCGCACCCGCTCGACATCGGGGCGGCTGTATTCCAACATCCCGATGCGCCAGCGTTTGGCCGAGCTTTGCGCGCGAGAGGCCAACGGCCACGCGAGCGCCGTGCTTCCTAGCAGGTTTATGAAATCGCGCCGTTTCATTCGATCACGTCGTTGCAATAGACGGAGAATGCTCGGCTTGCCGCGCCTCGGCGGCCCGCTACACCGTTGCTAAACAGAGGCTCGGGAGGAGTCCGGGCATTAGACCCCTTGTCGCAGTATGCTGGCTCCTGAGGGAATGTCCAAGCATGAGCAGACGACGCTACGCCGTTGCCTTCGGAGGGTCAACGTTGAATGAACGAGACGCTCCCTGCCACACCTGGGAGATCGATGTGACCGACACCGCGCGACGGCACACCGATCGTCATGGTTGCCGTCTCTGATCTGGTACACCAAGGAGCCGATCACCTATCCGTTTGCCGAGGTCTCCTTGCGGACACTAAAGCATACGCAGGTCGCATGCCCGTCGCGCGCAGCAGCCGCGCAATTCCAGCGGCAAGTTAGCGGCATACCTCAATATGGGAAGTCCCGACAAACATATTCACAGCCGGATCCTGGATAGCATCTCCAGTAGCAGAAGTGACCACCACCAAAGAACTGGGGAGTTACGGTCAGCAAATGCCGAGTCGATAGTGCCTGTTGAACGATCTTTCGATCCCCACCTTCGGCCTTCGAGCCTTGATGTGGCGAAAGAAGTGCTGCATCTGCCGTAAATCCCGGTATTCTCATCTCATGCCTCCTAAGAGTTAGGCCTGCAGGGCAACAACAGGAGCTCCTGGTCACGCGCACAACGGTTATGGCAAGATCGGATGCTTTTGCGCCTCCACGCACAATTCGTGCGGCAAATGTCTAATTTACGTCTGTCACCTGTCGATTCACTGACGAGTAGCTGTCGAAACTTGAACGGTCAAGCGTTGTGGAGCACGCGTACACCTGGTCAACAGGGCGTGCGCTAGCCGCCAAGACCGCGATGTTTCCATCGAAACTGAACCAAGGCCAATGACCGCTTCTTGGCAATTTCAGCGGCGACACTGACCGGCTGCAGCAGGCCGACTGTTGCCGTTCGACTTGGGCTCGAAGCGAACCTCCTCAGACATTGCTCGTCGGATGAAGTCTGGGCCAGAACGGCTCGGGTGCCCGAGTGGATTCGAGGCTTTGCGCCAATCGTCCAAGTGGAAGAAGCCGCGCAGAACACGTCGGGCGCGGCCTGCGAGGTTGAGCGCCGGCCGGAACTGGCTTCAGTTCTGCAGCACTCTGCTGCCCTTGAGCGTGATATCGCCAGTCGCATTCACGGTCACTTTGTCAGACGCCTCGATGATGATGTCGCGGCCCTTGATCAAGATCGTGCCGTCTTTCCTCATTACGATCGACGACTGGCCGACGACGATCGCCACCTCGTCGCCAACCTCAATACGCAGCGATTTGCCGACCGTGAGCGCGTGCGAGAGCGCCACCAGTTCGCTTCGGTTGCTGCCAATGGTAGTGCGCTGGTCGCCGCCAACCCGCACGGTCTCCCCGCTGCCGACCGTTACCGTCCGGTTGGTACCAACCGTGACCGACTCCGCGCCGCCGATGTTCACGACGAGGTTACCACCGATGTTCTCGACCTTGTCTTTCATCTCAATCGCCCTCCACGCCGCGGAGGATAGAAGTTCCGACGCGACATCGGGGAGTATTTCGGACCTTGATAGTCGCAGTCAATCGGAAACTGCATGTCGAACGCTCCTTTGTGAAGACTGGGAGGCTCATTGGCATCTATATGATGCAACGGCCCAACTTTACCGGAAACGCGACGTATTACTTGCGTCAGTTCCGGACTGGTGTCTACAGCGCTCTAGACTGAGGCCCTGCTAGTGTCGTTCCAACTTAACCATCCTAATGCGTCGAAGCGGATGATCTTGCGTGGCTACGTTGCGATGCCGGTAGTTCAGGTAGCGGTAGATTCGACGCCGCCTGATCGCGTGAGCTGGATCGTCGGTATTGGCCACGGTGAAGCGCTTCAGGATGCCGAATTGCGCTTCGATCAAGTTCAGCCACGAGGCCTCGGTGGGAGTCCATACCGGGTGGATGTGCAGCTTGCGCATCAGGGCGAGGACGGTGGGGTGGTCGTGAACGTTATGCAGGTTGTCCAAAACGACGAACAGCCGCCGGCGCGGATAGCACTTGCGCAGTCGCTCGAAGGCTTGGCAGATGTCGACCACGCGCTTGTGCTTGGAAAACAGCCCCTCCAGGCAATCGGCGTGCACGTCGTAGAAGCCCAAGAACTGCTCGGTGCCCTGCAACCGTCGATAGGTGGCGCGCTGGCGCAAGGGGCGCTTGCGGCGGGCCCAGGCCACGCCGCCGATGGGCCGCAACTCGAGCGGCCCCCATTCGTCGAAACACACTACCGCAGCGCGCTTCGGGCACGTGCGGTAGAGCCGGCGGATGCGTTTTTTTTACTGTCGAAGTGCGGATCCTTCGACGTCTTCCAGGTCCGGATGCGTTGCGCGCTGAGCCCTTCACGGCGCAGTAGCCGACGGACCCATTCATCGGTGACCTCGGGCAACAGCCCTTTGCTGCGGCAGTACGCGGCCAGCTTCGGGACCGACCAATTGGAAAACGGCAGCCCCCGTTCGCCAGGGTTCGACAGCGCGACATCGACCAGATCGCGCAACTGCTCCGCGCGCAGGATGGCCGGGCGGCCTTTCGGGTTCGCAACCTGTTCGAAGGTCGCAAAACCGCTGTCGTTGAATCGGTGTACCCAATCGTATGCGACCGTAAAGTGGCAGCCGATCCGATCGGCGGCCTCGGCAATCGTTCTTCCCTTGGCCACCTCGTTGACGACTCGGTATCGCTGGTGTACCCGCACCGCCAGCGACAAGTCCTTGAGCTTGCGATCCAGAAGTCGGCGTTCGGACCGCGATAAAGATCGAAGCTGTAGAGATCGGGGCATCCTGCACCTCCTGACGCAGGACAGGATACAACGAATTAGGCATATTAAGTTGGTTCAGCACTAGTTACATAGCAAACGTGCGGTACTGTACTTGTGCGCCAATGCATTGCGGGCCTCTCCACTGTGCCGGAGACTGCGTAGATATGCGCTGAATGCGCGTGCAGCTCAGTGACCGCCCCATAAATCATCGCAAGCGCATGGCCCAACGTCGAGGCGCAATGCGTGGTTAGGGGCAGGAGCCCGGGCGACTTCGATCTCGAATGTCCGTTTCCTGGTGCAAAGCAACCTTCGTGAACGTCCGCTCCACTAAAACTCGACAGGCAGCAACAGGTCGGGTACGGCCGGCCGATCCCTCGCGATGACTGGCGGCTCTACGTTCCAGAACTGCCCTTCGCGCGCGGACGGCAACTATAGTTTGTTCAGCGGCCGCTCGATCGATTCGCTTGAACTGCGGCAGTCGGCCAGGAGCAGTCCGTCGTCACTGCTTCCCAATTCGCTCCAAAGCGGCCGCCCAAGGCGGTGCCATACCAGTGCGAGCAATGCGGGGTGGGTGGCGGTCCGCCCTTCGGCCAAGTGTGCCGGCCCTGTTGCGAAAAGCGATAGCGATATTCAGAATGAGTCCTCCCGTTTGGACTGATCTCGATACTTCCTTCCATGCCGGAGCCACATCGCGCCGATACCCCGCTGGCGACCGGCACGGTGACGTTCGACTGGGAAACTTGATCGCGCATCGTCGCGCCCAGAATCTCCCGCGCTGCTGCTCCGAAATGTCCCCGTGACCGACCGCCCCGACGCACCAGCATCAAGCGATTCCACGGCTTCGGGCGACCAGCCTGCCACCGAACATGCCAGCCGGTACGTCGCGTGGATGCTTCAGCAGCATCTGGCCGACAACGCCGACACACGCTTTTGGACGAGCCACGGCAGCGCAGTGTTCGTCGACATCTCCGGGTTCACCAAGCTGTCGGAACGGCTCGCGCGCAAGGGCCGCGAAGGCGCGGAACAAATCTCGGAGGCGATCGGGAACAGTTTTGAATCGATCCTGCAAATCGCCTATGGCAATGGCGGCAGCTTGCTCAAGTTCGGGGGCGACGCGTTGCTGCTCTGGTTCGCCACAGAGGGCCACGTCGAGCGCACCTGCCGCGCGGCGATGCAGATGCGCCGGGTACTGCGCGATGTTGGCCGCATCGAAGTTCCAGGCGCGCGGGTCATGCTGCGGATGGCGCAGGCTGTGCACTCCGGCGAATTCCATTTTTTTGCGGTCGGCACAGCGCACATCGAGTTGCTGCCCACCGGGCCCGGATGGAGCCGGCTTGTCGCAATGGAACAGGCGGCAGACGCCGGCGAGATCTTGCTGAGCACCGAAACCGCCGCGCTGCTGCCCGGCCGTTGCACAGGAGACAGCAAGGGTCCCGGCACGCTTCTTCGGCGCGCGCCGCCGGGCCATACCGAAAAACTGCCGCTGAGGCCCCGTCCCGCAATGTCGTACGAAACCGTCGTGCGGTGCCTGTCGCCTGCCGTCCGCGCGCATGTGCTGGCCGGTGGCGGTATGTCGGAACATCGCGCCGTGACGATTGCTTTCATCCGCTTCGAGGGGACAGACGCGCTGATCCTGCGCAGCGGCTCCCACGCCGCCGCCGAGGCGCTGCATCGCCTCGTGAGCGTTGTCGAGGCTGCCGCCGAGGAACAAGAGGTCACGTTCCTGGGCTCCGACGTCGATGCCGATGGCGGCAAGCTGATCCTGACCGCGGGTGCGCCGAGGATTACCGGCGACGACGAGGAGCACATGCTGCTCGCGTTGCGCAGGATCGTCGAGACCGATCTCCCGCTGCCCATCCGGATCGGCGTCCATCGCGGCTCGGTGTTTGCTGGCGACATCGGCCCTTTCTACCGGCGCACGTATACCGTGATGGGCGACGCCGTGAATCTCACGGCACGGCTGATGGCGGCGGCCGAACCGGGCCACATTTACGTAACGGCGTCAGTGCTCGACCACTCGGACACGCTATTCGAGACCACCGAGCTGGCGCCAATTACGGTAAAGGGCAAGGCGCAGCCGGTGCAGGCGTGGTCGATCGGCCGCGCCAAGGGCTCACGCACGCGGCACGTGGGGCTCAAGCGATTACCACTGATCGGACGCGACGCAGAGCTTGCGGTCATCCGCGAGGCGCTCGCTGCTGCGCGCGCGGGAACAGGGCGGCTGATCGAGATCGTGGGCGAAGCCGGCGTGGGCAAAACGCGCCTCCTGCAGGCGCTGGAAGACGACGCGACAGGGCTGCGCGTGCAGCACGCGGTGTGCGAGGCCTATACGGTGTCCACCCCGTATGCGGTCTGGACCGAGCTCCTGCGCGAGTTCATGGATTTCGGGCGGGACGCTCTCGACACGGTCGTCGAAGACCGCTTGCGCGAGGCAGTGGCAACGCGGGTCCCCAACCTGGCACCGTGGCTGCCGCTGATAGCCATTGTATTCGGCCTCAAGCTCGCGCCGACCCCCGAGATCGAAATGCTGGCCGAAAATAACCGCCGACCGAAATTACATGAAGTCGTCGACAGGTTCCTCAGGGCAATGATGTTGGAGCCCACGCTGATCGTGATCGAGAACGCACATCACGCGGACCCGGCCTCTGCAGAGCTACTCACTTACCTGTGCGGACAGCTTGGCGGACGCCCCTGGTTGTTTGGTATTGCTCGTCGTGAGGCCGGTACGCGCTTCAAGGCACCGGAAATACCTGCGGTCGCTCGACTCACGCTGGAACCGCTTGCCGCAAGCGACGCGTTCAGGCTGACGCAGCTTGCTACTACCGATGATGCATTGCCAAGACACGTCCTGGAAGTTATCGCACAGCGTTCAGGCGGAAACCCGCAGTTCCTGCGCGACTTGTTGCGCTCCGCGATCGAATCCGATGGCATCGCCGGCTTGCCCGACTCCGCCGAAGCCGCCGCGATGGCGCGCATCGACGCCTTGGCTCCTGAGGATCGCACGCTGGTCCGGCGGGCGGCCGTGTTCGGGCTGACGTTCCATCCGCGGATGCTGTCCTGGTTCGCCGACGATAGCGACGGCCCACCCCCGGCGCAAGCAACCTGGGCCAGGCTGCACGAGTTCTTCGATCAGGAGCCCGACGGTTACTTGCGGTTCCGACGTTCGCTGCTGCGCGACGCCGCGTACGAAGGCCTGCCCTACGGGCTTCGCCGCCGACTCCACGGCATCGTTGCCGGTCAGATAGAGGAGGAGTTGGACCAGCCGGAGGAAGCCGCCGACATGCTCTCGCTGCATTACCTTGTGGCTGGCGAGTATCACCCGGCATGGAGATATGCGTCGGTCGCGGCCAAACGCGCTCAGGGCGCGTACGCGTACGTCGAAGCCGCTGGTATGTACGCCCGCGCGGTCGAGGCTGGCCGCCGGCTCGCCGACGTCGCCAACGACGACGTCGCGGCGATGTACACAGCGCAGGCCGAGTGCTGGTATCGAGCTGCCGAGTTCGACAAAGCGGCCGATGGCTACGCAGCCGCCTATCGCCTTGTCAAAGGAAATCCGATCGCGGAAGCGAAGCTGCTGCTCAAGCGGTCGTGGGTAGAGGAGAAGCTCGGGAAGTACCACCACGCGTTGCGGTGGGCAGCGCGGGCGCGCAAGGCTGTCGATGGATTGGATGATCCGGAGGCCGCTCGCCAGGCCGCCCGGGCGAGCGCCTGGTACGCTGTGGTGCTGCAGGTCAAGGGCCGGCAGCGCGAGGCGCTTCGCTGGGCCAAGCGGGCGATGGTTGCGGCTGAGATTGCCGACGACCCGGATGCGCTCGGGCAAGCATGTCACGTGATGGGATGGGCATTCGGTGTGCTCGGCAAAGAGGGAGCGCGACAGTTCTATCACCGTTCGCTCGAAGCCTATCAACGGTCGGGCAATCTGGTAAGGCAGGCCGGCATTCTGTCGAACCTCGGCGCCGTGTGCCAGATCGAAGGCCGCTGGGACGAGGCCTTGTCCTACTACGAGCGCGGTCGTGACGAGTCCTTGAAGATCGGGAGTACGATCAACGCCGGCGTGGCGCGCCTCAACATCGCCGAGATTCTGATCGACCGTGGCGAACCGGCCGAGGCCGAAGAGCTTTTGCAGGAAACGTTGCCGCTATGGAAGGCATCGCGGCATCGCTACTTCCTCGGGTATTGCCTCTCGTTCCTCGGGAGGGCATCGCTGCGCGCCGGGCGCCTCGACGAAGCGCTCAAACGCCTCGAAGAGGCGAGAGCGATCTTCGTACAGGTGGGAGCGGAGAACGAAGTGCCCTCCGTCGATGCTCGAATTGCCGAGTGCCGCGTTCGCATGAATGATCTCGATGCGGCCCTGGCGCTGGTGGATGGCTTGCTCGGCTGCGCCGGCTCATCGAACGCCGTGGCGACGGTAGCGCCCCTATTGAAACGCGTCCGCGCTCAAGTGCTGTTGCAGCGGGGCGACGTTTCCGGCAGTCGGCAGGCATTGGAGGCAGGCCTCGCTGCAGCAAGAGAGCGACGCAATCTCTTCGAGGCAGCGCTGACCATGCTCTCACTGATCGAGCTCGACCGTCTCGAGGGCATCGAACCACCGCTCGAGATGGTGACTGAAAGCCGATCCCTCCTCGCAAGCCTAAAAGTGCGGGCCGTCCCGCCCGCGCCGCTACCCGCGCCTTAACTCTGGAGATACGGAGCAGCCCGCACCGGGCCGCTCAGTGTCGTTGCAAGCTGCAGCTATACTCTTCGGTTGCCTTGGTGCGCGATCACCCCGCGTATGGCCGGCACCGACGACTGACGCGATCCCACCGGCTGCTTCTGAGATATGCGTATGGCTGCTCGGTCGGTCAGAGACTTTCATTGTCCCAATACGAACGGCCGCTGCACAACTCACACCGGCCATCGAGGCGTGAACGGCCGGTGTAGATCGTAGAACCGCCGCTCATCGCTGGCGACCGGGCGGCCGTGCCCGACCCACAGTCGCCGTTGGGTCTTTGCTAAAGCAGACGTTGGTGAAACGGCGAGCCGCGCGATAATCACGAACAGCCCGAGCGTGGATGGCGAGGCTGACCACGAATAATTACAACTACACACACGGGTCGCCGAGACGTAAACTTGACTGCCTAGAGCCGGTCGGTGAGCCGGCAGCTGTTTCACTTCCGGGTCCACGGGCCCATCCTTTCTGGCACATCTCTGTCCCCGTCAAGTAGCGCAGCCCCCTCGGGGGCGCTGTCCTTTCACAAACCTAGGGAGAAGCATCATGCAAACAGCCCGCCTCAGGACCAGAATCATTAATTCAGCGATGAGTTTCACGGCCGCGCTCGTGTTGTCCAGCGGGCCGACCGCATGGGCACAGGACAAACAGAAAATCTCCTACAAGGTGACCGCAGAAAACTCCAAGTACACGCAACGCAACACGATCGATGTGGGAGACGAATCTGGCCATCTATTGTCGCTGTTCGAGATTCACCGGACGTTTCCGAGCAACGCGCCCGTGATCAACGGCGTCAAGCTCAAGGAAACGTGGACCCGTGGCTACGCCGACTACATCAACAGCAACGGCCTCAGCACCAACTACACCGTCTATATGCTCGACAACGGCGACAAGTTCTATAGCCATTCGAGCACAATGGGCCAGGCCGATGCGGCGGGAAAGCGTACGACCGTAGCCGTCGGAAAGATCCTGGGTGGCACCGGAAAATTCGCCGCGATGAAGGGGTTAGTGCGGTCAACGGGCTCATCCGAGGGCAAAGCGGGCTTCAACGAGACGCAAACGGAAATCGAGTACTGGATGGCAAAGTAGCCCAGCGAGAGTTTGCCGCGGGTTCGGTATCTGGCGCCGGCTTGATATGGCAAGTATCGAAGACTCCGGACTCACCGCAGCCTGAAATTTCCTTGGCGAGATTCGACTTCACGCCGGCTCTGATGGCTTCGAACTGCGTTTGCCTTAGTGACGCAGAACGACCCTGACCAGCCGGTCGGACTTCTCAGAAGCAGACGGTCAACGAATCACGTTAGCCGGCGAACGCGGCGAGCAGCGCGAATGCGGCCAACAATCGGGAAAGAGCCATCACTGAATCACCTCGTCCGCGCGCAGCAGCAGCGATGGCGGGATCGTCAACCCGAGCGCCTTCGCGGCCTTGAGATTGATGATCAACTCGAACCTCGTCGGTTGCTCGATCGGCAGGTCGCCGGGCTTCGCGCCCTTAAGAATCTTGTCGACGTAGGTCGCCGCGCGTCGATAAAGGTCGGGATAGTTCGGTCCGTAGGCCATCAGGCCACCGGCCTCCACCCAATCCATCGATCGATAGATCGCTGGAAGCCGATGGTTCGCGGCGAGGTCAACGATCAGTTTTCGGTTCGCTTGTAAGAGACCGTCTTGTCCCACGATGAGGCCGTCAGTTCGCTGCTTGATGGCGGCCTCGAAAGCTGGCCCCAAGTCCTCGGGTTTGCGCACGTCGAGGAGCAGCGCCTGGATACCCATGGACCGTGCTGCGGTCTCGATCTGTTGCCACTGTCCCGGGTTAGTAGGGCTACGCATGTTGTACAGGGCCGCGATACGGGTGCTACTCGGCACCAGTTCTCGGAGCAGCCCAAGCCGTTTCGACTCGATGTCGACGGTTACACTGCTCAGCCCCGTGATATTCCCGCCCGGATGCGCGAGGCTCTCGACGACTAAAAGCGGGTCGCCCGTTGCCGTCATGACCACCGGGATTGTTCGAGAGGCATTCTTGGCGGCGATCGCTGCCGCCGACTGGCGTGCCACGATCACATCGACCTTCATGCCAACCAGTTCGGCCGCCAAGTCCACGAAGCGCTCAATGTGGCCGTCGGTCGAGCGATACTCGATGATGAGGTTGGACCCCTCGACGTACCCGAGGTCGCGCAATCCTTGGCGGAACGCGGCGAGGTTGGCGGCATTCATTGCCATGGGTGTCGTCTCCAGCATGCCCACGCGATAGACCTTCCCCACTTGCTGGGCAAGTGAAGCGAGCGGCACGACAAGGAGTCCAAACGCAACACTGCCGATGAACGTTCGCCGATCCATCACCGATCCCCTCGTCGATAAATGGAAGTGCAACCATACTACGCCCCCAAGCGGATTGTCACCCGCGTCGGCGACTGTCCGCTTTCGGGAGCGTTTCTCGTCGCCACCGAATGTCTCAAATTGGCCGAGGGTGTGTAAAAACCCTTCGCTATTTCAGTTTCGGGGGTCATCCGACCCCTCCGCGATCAAAAAGAATTGAATGTAGCGCGATCTGATAGGTCGAGTTTTCGGAACAGATCACACCAACGCGTTTTTACACAGGCTCGGCCTGTGACCGCCACTGACCCGCGCCCGCCGAATGGCTGGTCCCCGTCTGTTGCGGACGCTCGATGCGCTCCGTTGCTGGCTATGTGGTTTGTTTTCCCGGACGCACCCACGACACCCATATCAACAACGTGTCGAATGGGCCGGTGGTCTCGATGGCACGAGCGCGCATCGCTTCTTCTGACTCGTTGCCGACTCGCTCCAATCGCTGACCGGATAACTCAATGTGGGTGCAATTTCCGTCCAGATCATGGTGAATGAAGCCGACAGGGCCGTTCTGCACGGGCTTGGTCCATGTGACCGTGGCCAGGTCGTTTCTCTCGGAAACGCGCCCAGTAGGGTAGGCTGAGTGCGGGTCCGAATGGTAATTCGGGGTTCAGAGAAGTCCGCGCCCAACCAATATGTGCCGGCAGGTTTAGACTGCGCTTTTGGCTCTGGTTTTTCTCGAACATGAAGTCCAGACCGCAGTACACGAACACCGTGGAGTCAAGATTGGGACGGTCTACACCCGTTCGCTGCTAACTTCATACCTCACCTTCAAAGGCCGCTGCCTGGAACGGCCGAAGTCCTCTGACCAATCTATGGACCGATGTGACCGCCCGCACACTCATGCGGCCATGACCGCCAACACGACCACTCCGCTGGCCGGGATCACCGTGCTCGACCTCTCGCGTGTGCTCGCCGGGCCTTGGTGCACCATGACGCTGGGCGACCTCGGTGCCGACGTGATCAAGGTCGAGCAGCCCAAAGGTGGCGATGACACGCGCAGCTGGGCGCCGTTCGTCGATGGCGAGTCCACCTACTATCAATGCACCAACCGCAACAAGCGCAGTGTCGCCATCGACATCAGCCGGCCCGACGGCCAAGCGCTGGTGCGCGACCTCGCGCGGCAGGCAGACGTGGTCGTGGAGAACTTCCGTCTGGGCGCCCTGGAGCGCTATGGGCTGGACTACATCTCTCTTTCCACGATCAACCCGCGGCTGGTGTACTGCTCGATCTCCGGCTACGGACGGCAGTCGCCGCTGGCCGATCGCCCCGGATACGACTACGTCATCCAGGCTGAAGCCGGCCTCATGTCGGTGACGGGAGAGAAAAATGGCGAACCGATGAAGGTTGGCGTGGCTGTCGCCGACCTCTTCGCCGGGATGAATGCCACCCAGGCCGTGCTCGCCGCGCTGCTGGCGCGCTCACACACAGGACGCGGTCAGCACATCGACATTGCTCTGTTCGACAGCCAGGTCGCGGCGTTGGCTAACGTGGCAAGCGCTTATCTCATGACGGGGCAGGAGACGCAGCGGTACGGAAACGCTCATGCCTCTGTCGTGCCGTATCAGCTTTTTCCTACCCGCGACGGCAGCATCGTGGTTGCCGTGGGTAACGATAGTCAGTTCCGGACACTCTGCGAAACAGTGATCGAATGTCCCGAACTCGCGACCGACCCGCGCTTTGTCCGCAACGCGGATCGTGTGACACATCGCGATGCATTGATTCCCTTCCTGTCCGACGCACTCGCGCAGCGCGACTCAGCGGAGTGGCTGCGCCGACTGGAAGAGGCCAGCATACCGCACGGCAGCGTTCGCAGCGTCGGCGAAGCCTTGCGGGCACCGGAAGTCACCGCGCGCAACATGGTGCGCAGCGTGCTCCATCCGGTGCTCGGCGCCATCGAGCTGGTTGCTTCCCCACTTAAACTGTCCGACACACCTGTGGTGGAGCCGCGTACGCCGCCCCTGCTGGGCGAGCACACGGACGAGGTGTTGCGCGAGAGGCTCGGTCTGAGCGATAGGCGAATTGATGAGCTACGCGCGCAGGGCATTGTGGGTGTGAAGTCATAAATTGGGCAGGCATCGTGAGCATCGCGGTGACGCGTACTGAAACGGCAGAAGCTGCTTCCGGAAGCACGAACGCCACACCCGTACTCCACTGCCAATGCCGCACGTAGTCACGGTTCCTAGGAGATTTTCTTGCGTTTTGATTTCAGTCTCGATGCGTCGCAAGCGTATCCCGAGTTCCGGGCGTCGGTTCGTGCGTTCCTGCAGCAAGAGCTGAGCGCCGGGAGTTTTTCCCCGCGTCCCAATTGCTGGATGCATTACGACGCGGAGTTTTCCCGCCGCTGCGGTGAGCGTGGATTCATCGGCATCACTTTTCCAACGGAATACGGCGGACGAGGGGGCTCGGCATACGAGCGCTACATCGTCTGCGAGGAAATGCTCGCGGCAGGTGCGCCGGTGGGCATGCATTGGATTGCGGATCGCCAGAGCGGGCCGCAGATCCTGCGCCATGGGTCGGAAACAGCCAAACGGAAGATCCTGTCCGAGATCGGCGCCGGACGGTGTTGCATCGGTATCGGCATGAGCGAGCCAGGCGCTGGTTCCGATCTCGCAGCCGTACGCACCAAAGGAACGCGAGTCGAGGGAGGCTGGCGAGTCACGGGCTCGAAGCTATGGACGTCGCATGCGCATCATGCGGACTACATCATCGCCCTCATCAGGACGGGCGAGCCGCAGCCGCAAAAGCATGCGGGCTTGACGCAAGTGTTGGTCGACATGCGCAGTCCAGGACTTCGAGTCAGTCCGATCGACGATATGACGGGCGGCCGCGAATTCAATGAAGTTGCACTCGAGGACGTATTCGTCCCGGACTCCTTCGTGCTCGGTTCCCCCGGCGAGGGCTGGAAGCTTGTGACCGGTGAGCTCGCCTACGAACGCAGCGGTCCGGAGCGGTTCATGAGTACGTTCACTCTCATCGATGCTTTGGTGGAGCGCATCGGTCCAGCTCCGGATGAACGCGCCAGCATCGCACTAGGGCGAGTCGTTACGCATTTCGTTTCCTTGCGCCGCATGTCGAGCGCGGTGGCGGGTTTGCTGGAGCAAGGTCGATCACCGGACGTTGAAGCCGCGCTGGTCAAGGATCTTGGGACCACGTTCGAGCGCGAGGTCATCGAGATTGCCCGCCAGGCGGTAAGTGACGCACCCGAACTGAGTTCCGCCGATCGTTATCGCCGAATTCTTGCCGAGTCGATGCTTGCCGCACCTTCGTTCACACTCCGTGGCGGTACGCGTGAAATCCTGCGCGGTATCGTCGCCAAGCAATTGACCAGGGCTTGAGTGTCATGGAATCTGGCACGAAGCTCATCGAAGATCTTGCGTGTCAAGTTTTCGCAGCGCCGTCACGCTATTCGACTGAGGCGTTGGATCAGGAGATGTGGTCGACGTTCCGGTCCACGGGTCTCGATCTGGTGTTGGCGTCGGAGGAGACGACAAGCATTTGCGATGCCACTGTCGTGTTGCGTGCAGCGGGTCGCGTGGCGCCGCGCATTCCTGCGGCAGAATCGGTGTTAGTGCAGTGGCTGGCAAGCCGCGCGGGCTGGGAAGAATCCAGCGTGCTCCCGGCCGTCCTCACGTCAATCGATACCTGGAGCGCCGTGCCCTGGGGCCGCTTCGCGACGGCAGTTTATTTTCTGCACGACGGAATGATTGCCAAGCATGTCGCACCGTTCGAAATCATCCGCGAGGGCGCCAACATCGCTGGTGAGCCGCGTGATGAGCTTGCCCCGCCTGCGACACCTGCGGAGATCTCCGACGTCGCGTTATCTGGCGAGGAGTTGCTCGGGATGAGTGCGCTTTGCAAAGGCGCACTGATGGTTGGAGCGATGGAGAAAGCGCTCGAGCTCGCTGCCGAACATGCAGCGCAGCGGGTGCAATTCGGCCGACCTATCGCACAGTTCCAGGCGGTGCAGCAGATGCTTGCATCGCTAGCTGCGCATGCAGCGGCGGCCGGGGCTGCTGTCGATCTGGCCGCGAGCGAGTTCTCGAGCTTCACGGCTGCCATCGCCAAATCACGCGCGAGCGATGCTGTCGCATTGGTGACGGATGCCGCACATCAAGTCTGTGGCGCGATGGGCTTCACCGTCGAATTTCCGCTGCAGCAACTTACGCGACGTCTGTGGGCATGGCGCGAAGAGAGTGGCAACGAGCGCTTCTGGAACGAGCGCATCGGTACGGCAATCGCCAATCGAGCGCAGCGTGGCGTCTGGGGCCTGCTGTCCGATCTCAGGCTGATGGAGCTTTGAATGAAGTGTCTTAACCGCGATTTGATCGTGCAGACAGTGTTAGATGGCCTCTGACGTTGACGGGCCAAGTTCGGCCATCAGCTATCGTTGACGCGCGCCGACTGGCTGGCCGCTCAGACGGATTGCAGCCATTGCCGGCGGCGGATCGAACAGGCGGTATCGACCCGTTGCTGCCCGTCGCCGTTTTGGAAGCGGACGTTCAGCAACCTTGCCAATCTGGCGTGCGCGGACATTCAAACACGCTTCGGTGTGGGAGAATTGGCATGAACCCCGGCCGCGCCCGCAGCCGGCCGGACTGGGCTTGTCACTAAAGACTTGGCGAGAGTAAGCGCGGCGCGGCAAGACTATCCGCTCCGCCTACTTTCGCGATCCCGAGAGCAACCTCATCGAGGTGTCGACGTATGACGAAGCCTGAAATCGCCGCCCCCGCCCAGCGCATCGCGCGCGCCGCGGCCTCTGCAGCACTCGCGCTGGCCGGGACGTGGGCCCACGGCGCGGGGTGGCAACTCCTGCCCTCGCCGAGCCTGTCGATCGACCTCAACACGGTCGGGCCCTCGACGCAGTACCCTGGCGCCACCGGCGTGTGGCTGGATTACGCTCCTGGGCTGTCCGTGGACTGCTCGCCACCGGCCGGCTGCTATGCGTACAAGCAGCGCATCTACTACGTGTTCACCTGCGCACCGCGCTGGGCCGCGCCCTTCGACCGCATCTCGATGGACCTCAACGGCAACGTCGTCAACCGGCAGACGCGCGATCCGTCCGGGCCCTACACACCCGAGTACGACGGGGGGGCGGCGCTAGTGCTCAACGCGTACTGCCCGCTGCGCGACCTGCCGCGCTGACCGCCCGTGGCCCCGGCTTCTGGCCGCAAGTTGTGTTCGCCCGCAGTCGACCCTCATCGGCCGGTCGATCTTCACCAAAGCAGCCATCCGACGCATCAGTTGCGCGGCGGCGGGGCCGGGCATCGCATGAATCGCCAACCTCCGCGAATCCTTGATTAACTCCGATTACTCGATCACCTCGTCCGCGCGCTGCAGCACCGATTGCGGGATCGTGATGCCGAGCTCCTTGGCTGTCTTGAGATTCACCACGAGGATCAACTTGGTCGCCTGCTCGATCGGCAAGTCACCGGGTTTCGCGCCTTTGAGAATCCTGTCCACAAAGTATGCCGCGTGACGATACATCACGGCATCATCGACCCCGTAACCGAAAAGGCCGCCCGCCGCCGCAAACTCCTTCGTCCCCGTCGAGGGAAGCTTTTGCTTTCCGGCAAGGTCTGCAATCTCGTTGTAGTTGGCCCGAAAGAGAGTGTCCGTCGCCACCATGATCCCCTCGATGCGCCCTCGCGCCATCGCTGCAAAGCCACTCTCGAACTCGCTAGCGGCCCTTAACTCGAGAACCTGCAGTTGCAAGTTCAATGCCTTCGCGGCGGCACGCACGGCCTCGACTTGCATCGCGCTCGCTGTGTTTGCTGGGTTGACGAGCACCCCGACCCGCGTAATACGTGGGACTGCTTCCTTAAGGAACTGCAGCCGTTTGGCATAGGCTTCCGGCCCGAACGAGGCGGATCCGGTGACGTTCCCTCCCGGCCGCGCGAGACTGTTACTAAGGCCAAGTGCAACTGGGTCAGACATGACAGGATCAACAATAGGAATCGTCGTGGTGGCGTGCATGGCTGCCAACACCGCTTTTGTTCCAACGGCCACAATCACGTCGACCTTGAGCCTAGTAAGTTCCGCTGCCAGCTCAGGCAGCCGATCATAGTTCCCGTCGGCTGATCGAATTTCGATTGCGATGTTCTTGCCTTCGATATAGCCATGGTCATGCAGGCCCGCGCGCAAAGCGTCGACTCGGCTGGCCTGCCCGGAAACAGTTTCGGAAATCAGAATCCCGACCCGCGGGACCTTCGGCTGCTGAGCCAGCGACACGAGCGGTGCCACGAGCGCAGTAACCACGACTGCAAGGACGAATTGCCTGCGATCGATCATTCGATTACCTCATCCGCGTGTAGCCACCCTTTGGGCGATAGTACTCCCGAGCGCAATGGCGAGATCCCCGGGTTTGTTCATCGCACCCTCCTGCGTCATCTGCGGAATGAAACGCCAGATCATTGGGGCATGTCAATTCTGCTTTGCACGCACAGCGTAAACGCCGAACGCTCGCGCAATATGTCGCAGTACACGGCAAACGACCGCTTCGCGGCGCAGGGCTCAATGGCTGGTCATGGCGTGCGCCGTGATAAGGCGGCGCTTTCCAGTGGGTGCAAATCCCACCCGGCGAATGCTCCAGCCGGAAGCACCGGAGCAGTCATGGAGGTAACGAAATGGCTGAAGCCTTCGGGTAAAGGTGTCACGAAATACGGTGACAGCGCGAGTGTGCAGGCCGTAACGTGAGTGAACGCTGAGCAATCCTCGAAAAGGTCGATGCGCAGGCCCACCCGACAGCCATATCGGGGAAGGCTGACACGACTGGGTGAACGAGCGAAGCAGTAAGCCCAGTCGCTGCGCCGGGGTAGTGGCGACAGCATGTACACACGGAAAGCGCGCGCAACACGGGAAACCCAACTACGTGGTCGAGCGCACGATCAACCGGAAGCCCGTGAGGGACAGTTCGGGCGTGGCGGGGTGGCGGAGAGGCTCGTATTACCGACGAAGTCGGGTAACGCCGATGGAGGAAAGGAGCCTTGGTTCAAGGCGGATGCAGGAAGCGACGAGGGAGTCGAGATTGGGGCAACCCTACGAAACTCGGGAGTCTCCAGGGGTTGCGAAATGCATACCATGTGGAAGCGAAGGGAGAACTCGAACGTGGTTCGAGGAACCCGCCGGCCGGAGACGGGCGGCGCAGGTAGTTGCGGGCTATTGTCATGATCGATGGAGCTTGGGAAACGCGCACTCGGCAGATTTACAATCGACCTTGGCACACGCGACTTTCCGTGGGCGAAAGCATAATGTCTTGTCCGAGAGCCGGATGCGGGAAATCCGCATGTCCGGTTCGATGAGCGGCGACTGGAAACGGAGCCATGGTGTTGCTAGTGGGGCACCGCGAACCGAAAGGCGCGGCAACAGAGATGCCACACCTATCGCCACCGCGCCAGTCGTCGACTCTACCGTTAGATACTATGAAGGACTGTTCGTGACTTGCCCCCTTGAGTTAAAACGAGAGTTCGACGAACTCGATTTAACGGAAGGAGAGCGAAATGAATGCGTCTGGAACAGCCCTTCAAGGAAAGCATACGGCAGAAGCGAGCGAGCTGTACATGGCGTTCGAACTGAGTGAGAAGAACTGGAAGCTGGCGCTGAGCGACGGGGTGCGCAGCCCGAGCCGCTATACGGTGGCGGCAGGGGACACTGCGAAGCTGCTCGAGTGCATCGCCAAGGCCAAGGCACGCTGCGCGCTGGCGCCGGAGGCGAGAGTGCACAGCTGTTATGAAGCCGGACGCGACGGCTTCTGGCTGCACCGCTGGCTCCTCGCGCAGGGTATCGACAACGTCGTGGTGGATTCGGCGAGCATTGAAGTCAACCGCCGCGCACGGCGCGCCAAGACCGACCGGCTGGACGCTGACAAGCTGCTCTCGATGTTGCTTCGCTACCACGCGGACGAGTCTCGGGTGTGGTCGGTGGTGCGGGTGCCCACGCCGGAAGAAGAAGACGCGCGGCGAGCGCATCGGGAACTGGGGCGGCTGGGGCACGAGCGCACCGCGCACAGCAATCGGATTCGTGCGTTGCTGGTGTTACACAATCTGCGGGTGAAGCATGTCGGCGGGCGGCTGTGGCAGCGCTGGTGGACGGGCCATGCGCAGGAGCTTGCGCCTGGGGTGCGTACCGAGATCGAGCGCGAGAGCGAGCGGTTGTTGCTGGTCAAGAAGCAAATGGAAATGATTGAGGCTGCGCAACGCCAGGCGGTGGCCGCTGGCAGCGAACCGCAAGTCGCTGGGCTGGCGCAGCTACGCGGGATCGGTATAACCAGCGGCTGGGTGTTGGCGAAGGAGCTCTTCGGCTGGCGGTGCTTTCGCAACCGGCGCGAGGTGGCGGGCTGTCTCGGGCTGACGCCCTCGCCTTACGCGAGCGGGGAGAGCGAAACCGAGCAGGGCATTTCGAAAGCCGGCAATCGACGGGTGCGTACTTTGATGGTGGAGCTCGCTTGGAGCTGGCTGCGATACCAACGCGAGAGTGAATTGAGCCAATGGTTTAACCGCCGCTTCGCCGGTGGCGGCAAGCGCATGCGACGCATCGGCATTGTGGCGCTGGCCCGGCGTCTGGCGATTGCGCTGTGGCGCTACCTAGAGGACGGGTTGATCCCCGGCGGGGCGCAGCTCAAACCCATCGGCGGGTAGGCAGAGCACATTGTTGAACATAGCGGAAAATGATGCATCGTGAACATTGAAGGTCAACGCGCCCGAGGTGGGCGCGGGTCGCCTGCCAGCGACCGTCCGCATAGATGGGGCGCGTTGGTAACCGGGGTTTGGACCCAGCGCTTCACGCGCATGTGGTATGTGGTGACCGGCCTGGTGCCGGCACGGATAGAAGTTAGACCGAGCAATGGGCTCGGTCGCTCTAGACACCCCGACCTTGAATCTCAAGATGCATTGGCTCGCGTCAACGACAAGCAAGCACCTGCAACCGAATCATGGATAACGACGTAACGACGACGTAACGACAACCGCATCCGAAGGAGACACTTCACTGAACCACTGAACATCTGAATTCAAGGGGGGCTTGACAAACGCCCTCATAGAAGCGCCCACCCACGATTCACAAAGAGGTGACCGCTTTCCGCGTCGCTGAGGGGTTCAATCCGAGGGGAGTGTGCGTCAGGTCTGATCCCGAGCAGGGTCACGCACGACACGGGCTCACCGCTGGTCGCGTTCGCGAAGCGCTCGCGGTGCCCGCGGAGATCGCGCATGTGACAGTAGAAAGTCAACAGTGTCTCGCGATTCCGTACTGAGACTCGGACATGATGGCGCGACATAAAAGCGGGGCTGGACAGCTCAAGATTTGTGCACAAATCTGCGCACAAATCCGGAGGTTTGAGGGTGTTCTAGGGGAGGGTGTAGCCCCTCGTTTCACTCTGTAGCCAGTGAGCGGGCACGGGTTCGAATCCCACTCTTGGCTTTGTCTATTAACTGCTGGGTGGGGGCTATGGATTCCGCTTGTGCTTCTCTGAGGCTTTCTTAGCGATGTCGGAGCGTTCTCCTAGAGCGAGGGATGCGGCGCGTGACACGCCGCCCTATCGCCGCCTTGGGTCAGACTGAGCCACCGGCCGCGATTCTCTACAATTCCTTCCAAGAAGGGGCATCGATCTTTGGAATTCGCCCTGCTTTTGTAGAGATGTGCAAAGCGCAAGTCTTTGAACGTTAGGTCTGAATCGGCCGCCGCATGCGATAATTCGCTTTTACGCCCCTCCCGGATCGATGGCAGAGTTCCTCACGCTGTGCGGGCGCAATGCCCTTTCGCCGTTTCGCGTCAAAAACCTGCTTGCTCAGTTCGCGGGAACCCGGATCACCGGCCTCGCTGCCGAATTCTGGCATTTCGTCGAACTCACGCGGCCGTTGACGGCGGATGAGCGCGCGACGCTCGATCGGCTGCTGACATACGGGCCGCACGGCGACCTGCACGCCGATAGCGGCGAAATGCTGCTGGTCATCCCGCGCCCCGGAACGATTTCCCCGTGGTCCTCGAAGGCTACCGACATTGCGCACAGTTGTGCCCTTGACGCCATCGCGCGCATCGAGCGCGGCATCGCGTACCGCGTGTCGACATACGACAGACTGCCCCCGAGCGATTCCGAGCGCGCTCTCTTGCTGCCGAGAATCCACGATCGGATGACGGAAGCGGTCTATCCGACGCTGGACGACGCACGGCGGTTGTTCAAGCATGTGAAGCCGCAGCCGATGTCGATGATCGAGCTCCTCGGCGATGGTCGAGACGCACTGATCACTGCCAATACGACGCTCGGGCTCGCGTTGTCGGATGACGAAATCGACTACCTGGAGGCGAACTTTCGTCGCGCCCGCCGCAATCCGACCGACGTCGAGCTGATGATGTTCGCACAGGCGAATTCGGAGCATTGCCGGCACAAGATTTTCAATGCGGATTGGATCATCGACGGCGAGCGGCAACCGCAGTCGCTCTTCGGGATGATCCGGCACACGCATGCCCTCAATCCGCAGCGAACCATCGTTGCCTACGCCGACAACGCCGCCATCATGGAGGGCGGCAAGGCCCGCCGCTTCTACGCCGGCTCCAACGGATTGTATTCCGCGCATGATGAGACTACGCACATCCTGATGAAAGTCGAGACACACAACCATCCGACCGCGATTGCGCCGTTCCCGGGCGCGGCGACGGGTTCGGGTGGTGAGATTCGCGATGAAGGTGCGACCGGCATCGGTGCGAAACCCAAGGCCGGACTGACCGGATTCACCGTGTCGCACCTGCGCATTCCCGGCTTGCTCCAGCCGTGGGAGATCGATTACGGCAAGCCGAATCGCATCGCCTCGGCGCTCACCATCATGCTGGACGGACCCATCGGCGCTGCATCGTTCAACAATGAATTCGGTCGCCCCAATCTGCTCGGGTATTTCCGGACCTTCGAGCAGCGGGTTGCGGAGGAAGTGCGCGGATACCACAAGCCGATCATGATCGCCGGCGGCGTCGGCAATGTCGCAGCGCGCGAGGCGCACAAACGCGCGATCGGGGATGGTGCGCTGATCGTGCACATCGGCGGCCCCGGCATGCTCATCGGCCTCGGTGGTGGGGCGGCGTCGTCCATGACTACGGGTGCGAACACAGCGGACCTCGATTTCGATTCAGTGCAGCGCGGCAACGCGGAAATCCAGCGCCGGGCGCAGGAAGTCATCGATCGCTGCTGGCAGCTTGGCGACGCCAATCCGATCCGTTCGATCCATGACGTCGGGGCAGGGGGGCTGTCCAACGCCCTGCCGGAAATCGTTCACGGCGGGCACAGGGGCGCGCGTTTCGATCTGCGTGCGATTCCGAGCGAAGAACCGGGTATGTCGCCGCGAGAGATCTGGTGCAACGAGGCACAGGAGCGTTACGTCCTCGCGATCGATACGGAGGCGCTGGATCGTTTCCGCGCGATCTGCGAGCGCGAGCGTTGTCCGTTTGCGGTTGTCGGCGAAACGACCGCTGTTGAGCAATTGATCGTCGATGACCCGGTCTTCGACAACGTCCCGGTTGACATGGAGCTGGCCACGTTGCTGGGCAAGCCGCCGAAGATGACGCGCGACGTCGTGCGTCGTCCGCGCACGCTGCCGGCCTTCCTGCCCGAGGGGATCGATCTCATGGAGGCTGCGAAGCGTGTGCTGCAATTTCCGGCGGTTGCCGACAAGACCTTTCTAATCTCGATCGGCGATCGCACCGTCGGTGGTTTGTGCGCGCGCGATCCGATGGTGGGTCCCTGGCAGGTACCGGTTGCCGACGTCGCGGTCACGCTCGCCGACTTCGACGGCTACGCCGGCGAGGCGATGGCGATCGGCGAGCGATCGCCACTCGCGCTGATCAATGCGCCCGCATCCGGCCGCATGGCGGTGGGCGAAGCGTTGACCAACCTGGCGGCCGCTGCCGTCGGGAAATTGGGTGACGTGAAGCTCTCTGCCAACTGGATGGCCGCTGCCGGTCACCCCGGAGAGGACGCTGCGTTATACGACACCGTGCGCGCCGTCGCATTGGACCTATGCCCGGCGCTGGGTATCAGCATTCCGGTTGGCAAGGATTCGCTGTCGATGCGCACGACGTGGAGCGAAGGCGGCATCGACAAGGCGGTCACCGCGCCGGTGTCTCTTGTCGTCACGGCATTTGCCCGGATCGACGACGCGCGTCAGGTGCTGACACCGCAATTGCAGGTCGATCGCGAAGACACGTTGTTGGTGCTGGTCGATCTCGCCAACGGTCAGACCCGCATGGGTGGCTCGGTGCTCGCGCAGGTCTACGGACAACTCGGCGACACCCCGCCGGACCTCGATGATGCGCAGGGATTCGCGGCATTTTTCGACACGGTGCATGTGCTGCATGCGCAGCGCACGCTGCTCGCGTACCACGACCGCTCCGACGGCGGATTGTTCGTGACGCTCGCAGAAATGGCGTTTGCATCGCGCTGCGGGCTCGAGGTCGAACTCGACGAACTTCCCGGCGACCCGCTGTCGGCGCTGTTCAACGAAGAACTTGGCGTAGTGCTGCAGATCGCTGCGGCCGACCGGTCCAGGGTCGTGGCGGTGTTCGAAGCCTCGGGCGTGTGTTGCGTCGCGATCGGCAAGCCGGTGCAGGGCGATCGCCTGCGCTTCGTCCGCGACGGTGCGACGCTGCTCGACGCTGGCCGTATCGAACTGCATCGAGTGTGGTCGGCGACGACGCATGCGTTGCAGCGCATGCGCGACGACCCCGACGCCGCAGACGAGGAATATGACGCCATTCTCGATGCCGAGGATCCTGGTCTTTCACCGCGGCTTGGTTTCGATCCTGCCGCGGACATCGCGGCACCGTTTATCGCGACCGGCCAGCGCCCCGCGGTCGCGATCCTGCGCGAGCAGGGGGTCAACGGACAAGTGGAGCTGGCCGCCGCGTTCGATCGCGCCGGGTTTGCCGCCTACGATGTGCACATGACGGACATCATCGCGGGCCGCACCCGGTTGGCATCGTTCGCGGGTATAGCCGCAGGCGGTGGCTTTTCCTACGGAGACGTCCTCGGGGCCGGCGAGGGCTGGGCGAAATCCATCCTGTTCAACGCACGTGCGCGCGACGAGTTCTCCGCGTTCTTTGCGCGCGGTGCCACATTCGCCCTCGGGGTGTGCAACGGCTGCCAGATGATGAGCAACCTTCGAGAAATCATTCCAGGGACCGCGCACTGGCCACACTTCGTGCGCAATCGAAGCGAACAGTTCGAGGCACGCCTTGCGATGCTGGAAGTGCGGCCTTCGCCTTCGTTGTTCTTCGCCGGCATGGAAGGCAGCCGCATTCCGGTCGCCGTGGCGCACGGCGAGGGCTTCGCCGAATTTAGCGACGCTGCGCAGCTGGCCGCGGCAGAGCCTTTCGCGGCGCTGCGCTTCGTCGACCACCGCGGCGAAATCACCCAGCGCTATCCGTGCAATCCGAACGGATCCCCGCGTGGCATCGCCGGACTGACGACCGCCGACGGACGCTTTTCCATCCTCATGCCACATCCGGAACGGGTCTTTCGCAGCGTCCAGATGTCGTGGCACCCGGCGCACTGGGGCGAGGATTCACCGTGGATCCGCATGTTTCGTAATGCACGGGTATGGCTCGGCTGAGTGTGCCGTGAGCGACGCGGCCGAGACATTTCTGCGAGGCTTCCACGCCCGGAACCCCGGCGGATCGACACGGGCTTTCGCTGGCGGTAGCGATGAGTTCGACGTTTCGAGTTATCAACGCCTCGCGCAGACGGTAACCAGCACGCCAGGAAGCGTGACGGTACTCGATCTTGCGTGCGGCGACGGCTACCTCCTGGCGCTGTTGCGCGAGCATCTCGGTCCAGTGGCACGGTTGATCGGCGTCGACATGAGTCCGGACGAACTAGCCGTGGCGCGCGCGCGACTGGGCTCGACTGTCGATTTGCGTTGCGAACGGGCGCAGGCGATGACAGCGGAGAGTGGATCGATCGATATGGTGGTGTCGCACATGGCGTTGATGCTGATGGCTCCAATCGACGAGATCGTCCGGGAGATCCGACGGATCCTGCGGCCGGGTGGCGCGCTCGCGGCGGTGATCGGCAGCGACCGGCGACCGCCGGGCGCATGGGCGGAGTTCATCGATATTGCCCGCGAACTCGGTGCGGCGCCAATTATTGCCCTCGGCGATGCTCGCATGCGCATGGCAGCAGGCATTCGCGACGTCTTCGCTGCGACTGCTGGCTGGACCGAGATTGCGATCGAAGAATTCGATCTCAACCTCGACGGCCCCTGGCCGCAAGTCGAGGCATTCTTGTTCGGTACCTACATTCCCGCTCTGGCGGAGCCCGCGTTGCGCGAGCCGCTGCTGCGCGAAGTGCGGGCGCGCATTCCGGCGTCGGCTGACGCGCGCGGCATCATCAGGTGTCGTCTGGGCATGCGCCTGATCCAATTCCGTCGCGTCGAGTCCAGCGAAACGCAGCCACGGGATTCGCGGTCATAAAGGAGGCACACTTTGGCAGTCAGAGTCTGGGCCATCAATGGCGTTACACCGGTGATCGATCCGAGCGCCTTCGTCCATTCGTCGGCGGTACTGATCGGCGACGTTGTCGTCGGTGCAGGCTGCTATGTCGGACCGCTAGCGTCGCTTCGCGGCGATTTCGGCCGGCTCGAACTGCGTGCCGGCGCCAACATCCAGGACAGCTGCATCATGCATGGCTTTCCCGGCACCGACACGATCGTCGAGGAAGACGGTCACATTGGCCACGGCGCGATCCTTCACGGCTGCATCGTCAAGCGTAATGCGCTGGTCGGGATGAACGCGGTGGTGAACGACAACGCGGTCGTGGGCGAATCCGCGATCGTCGCGGCGATGGCCTTCGTCAAGGCCGGCATGGTCGTACCGCCGCGGACACTTGTCGCTGGTGTGCCGGCGAAGATAATGCGCGAATTGTCAGAGCAGGAAATGGCGTGGAAGGTCGAAGGGACGCAGAGCTACCAGGAGCTGACGCGGCGAAGCCTGGCGACGATGATCGAGACCGCCCCTCTGACCAGGGTCGAAGCGGACCGCAAGCGCATCGAGTTGCCCGAACTGCTACCGCTGTCGGCGCTGAAGGAACGCGACGCCTAGGTTCGTCAAAACCCCGCGGCTTGCCCGTCGCGCCGCGGATCCGAGCCCACGACGTAGCCGCCGTCGCTGCGCACGATGAATTGCCCCGCACCGAAGTCCATGTAGGAGTCCGGGATCGAGGCAAACTCGTGACCAAGCGCGGTCAGCCCCTCTCGAAGGTTTGACGACGCTTCGGCCTCGAGATCGAGTGACAGACCGCCATTGACTTTCCAGCGCGGCGCGTCGAGGACCGCCTGGGGGTTGCCAAGGTAATCGATGAGGCGCACGAGAGTCTGCAGATGTGCCTGCGGCTGGATCGCACCGCCCATGACGCCGAAGGACGCGTACGCTGCGCCGTCCTTCGTGATGAATCCTGGAATGATCGTGTGATACGGCCGCTTGCCACCACCGACGAGATTGGGGTGGCCCGGCTCGAGCGAAAAGCCGGTGCCGCGGTTCTGCAGGCTGATGCCGGTCCCAGGGACGACGATGCCCGAGCCGAAGCCCATGTAGTTTGACTGGATCAGCGACACCATCATCCCGCTTTCGTCAGCGGCGGTCAGATAGACAGTGCCTGCATTTGGCGGTGTGCCGTACTGAAAATCCTGCGCCCGCTGGCGATCGATGCGACGCGCGCGCGCCGCCAGGTAGCCGCGGTCGAGCAGTTGCGCGGGCGTAACCGTCATCGTGCGCGGATCGCTTACATAGCGATACGCGTCGGCGAACGCGAGTTTCATCGCTTCGATCAGCAGATGCTGTACTTCGACGGAATCGACCGCGTAGCTCGCGTAGTCGAAATTCTCGACGATCCCCAGCGCCATCAGCGCAGCAATGCCCTGGCCGTTGGGCGGGATTTCGTGCACGGTGTAACCGCGATGCTCGTGCGCCAGCGGTGTTACCCAGTCGCACGTGTGAGCCGCGAAATCGTCGAGCGTGTGCGCCGCATCGAGCGAGCGCGCATGTGCAACCATTTTTTCCGCGAGTTCGCCGCGATAGAACGCCTCGCCGGCGGTGGCCGCGATGCGCTCCAGCGAATTTGCCATCGCCGGGCATGAAAAGACCTCGCCCGGAGCGAGTGCGCGTCCGCGCGGCATGAAGTGCTCGGCGAACCCGGGTACTGCGCTGAGGACAGGGACCGCCTTGCTCCATTTTTCCGCGACGATCGGACTGACGGCGTAACCATCTCGCGCGTAGCGAATCGCGGGCGCGAACAGATCGACGAACGGCAATTTTCCGAAGCGGCGCGAGAGCGCCACCCAGCCGGACACCGCGCCGGGAATGGTCACGGTATCCCATCCCGAACGGGGCATCGACGGGAGCCCGGCGTAGCGCTCTGGGCTCCACGCCGCGGGTGCGCGCCCGGAAGCGTTCAGGCCAACGAGCTCGCCACCATTCCAAACCAGCGCAAACAGGTCGCTGCCGAGGCCGTTGCTGCACGGTTCGACAATCGTGAGCGCCATTGCCGTGGCGAGCGCAGCGTCGAGGGCATTGCCGCCTCGCTGCAACATGCCGATCCCGGCCTGCGTCGCCAGGGGTTGCGATGTCGCGACGACGTTACGGGCGAGAATCGGTGAACGGCGCGACGCGTACGGGAGGCTCCAGTCGAAGCTCATGGTGCGGATCAGCTCTCGCCTTCTTCGAACACTTCTTCGCGTTTCTTGCGCAGGTTCGGAAGCACGATCAGGATCAGCAACAGGGCGGCGGCCGCCAGCATCGCCGCAGAAAGCGGCCGTGTGAGAAACGTCATCGGATCCCCGCGCGACAGCAGCATGGCGCGGCGCAGATTCTCTTCCATCATCGGGCCGAGCACGAAGCCGAGCAGCAGCGGCGCGGGTTCGCACTCGAGCTTGAAGAATAGGACGCCGAGCGCGCCGAACACCGCGGTCTGCGAAACGTCGAAGCTGGTGTTGTTGATCGAGTACACGCCGATCGCGCAGAACAGTAGGATCGCCGGATAGAGCACGCGGTAGGGAACCTTGAGCAACTTGATCCACATCCCGATCAACGGCAGATTGAGCACCACCAGCATCAGATTGCCTATCCACATCGACGTGACCAGGCCCCAGAAGAGCCCTGGGTTGGAGGTCATGACCTGCGGCCCCGGCTGGATGTTGTGGATGGTCATCGCGCCGACCATCAGCGCCATCACGGCGTTTTCCGGTATGCCGAGCGTCAGCAACGGAATAAACGAAGTTTGCGCACCTGCGTTATTGGCGGATTCCGGCCCCGCGACGCCCTGAATTGCGCCCCTGCCGAATTCTCCGGGATTCTTCGAGACCTTTTTCTCGAGAGCATACGACGCGAAAGATGCCAGCATCGCGCCGCCCCCCGGCAGCAAACCGAGAATGGAGCCGATGCCTGTGCCGCGCAGCACCGCAGGCCACGCTTTCTTGAACTGCTCCTTCGTGATCCACAAGCCACCGACCTTGCCCGTGACGAGCTCGCGCTTCTCGGTGCTTTCAAGGTTGGTGACGATCTCGGCAAATCCGAACAAGCCCATGGCGACACTCACGATGCCAAGGCCATCGATCAGCTCGGGAACACCGAAGGCAAAGCGCGCCGTACCGGAGTTTACGTCCGTGCCGACGATGCCGAGCAGGAGTCCGAGGACGATCATCGCGATCGCCTTGAGCAGCGAACCGTGCGCCAGCACGACGGCACCGATGAGGCCGAGAATCATCAATGAGCAATACTCGGCGGGACCGAACTTGAGCGCGAGTTCCGACAACGGAATCGCAACGGTGGCAACGAAAACAGTGGAAACGCATCCGGCAAAGAACGATCCCAACGCTGCCGTGGCGAGGGCGGCGCCGGCTTCGCCTTTGAGGGCCATCTGGTGGCCATCCAGACACGTGACCGCCGATGAGGTTTCGCCGGGCATGTTGAGCAGGATCGACGTCGTCGAGCCGCCGTATTGCGCGCCGTAGTAGATGCCGGCCAGCATGATCAGCGCGGACACCGGCTGCAGCGCGTAGGTGGTCGGCAGCAGCATCGCGATGGTGGCGACCGGGCCGATGCCGGGCAGCACGCCGATCAGAGTGCCGACCATCGAGCCGATAAATGCGTACAGCAGGTTGATGGGCGTTATGGCAACGCTGAATCCAAGCGCGAGATGCTGGAACAGTTCCATGGTGCCCTCAGCTGGAGCCGGGCCAGATCGGCAACTGCAGCTTGAGACCGATGACGAAAACGCCCACGGCAAGAGCGGCGAGGAGTACGCCGCTGATCAGCGCTTCCTTGGGTCGAAATTCGTGACTTGCTGCGCTCGACAGGACGATAAGAATGATCGTCGAAAGCACCATTCCCACATAATTGACGATCAGGCCGAACAGAATGACGCTGCCCAGCACGATCAAGGTGGGACGCCACTTCCAGGCTGGAACCGGGCTGCCCTGCAAGCGCAGGGCGCGCAAAGAGAGCGCTGCGCCGAGCACGATGAGCAAGATGCCGAGGATGCGTGGGAAGTAACCAGGACCCATGCGCGCCGCGGTGCCGAGTGCATAGTTGCTGCCGATTGCGATCGCTGCGACACCGAACGCGATGAAAATCAGACCGGAATAGAAATCCTTGGGATGGCGGATGAACGACACTGCGACTCCTCCAGATCCAGCTCGCTTCGAGCGACGATTTTGGCCGCGTAAGAATAACATCGAAGCATGGCAGGGTGGACCCCGGCCAAGCCGGGCGCCGGGCGAAAAAAAAGCAGGCGGTGTGATACCGCCTGCTCTTGTCAGATCACTGTGAGTCTTACAAACCGTTCTTCGCCCTGAGTTCCTTGAGGTAGGCGTCGACGACCTGTCCCTGCATGCGCTGCGCGAGCTGCGGCTTGACTTCGTCGAACGGGGGAACCTTCGCATCACGGATGTCATCGACTTCGATGACGTGCCAGCCAAACTGCGTCTGTACAGGGGTCGTCGTGAATTTGCCCTTCGGCAGCGCGATCATCGCATCGCTGAACGGCTTGACGAAGTTCGCGGGCGCGTTCCAGTCGAGGTCGCCGCCGTTGATCTTGGAACCGGTGTCCTTCGAACGCTCGGCGAGCTTTTCGAATTTTTCGCCCTTCTGCAGCTGGGCGATGATGTCCTTCGCGTCGGCCTCATTCTCGACCAGGATGTGGCGCACTTTGTATTCCTTGTCGCCGATCTGGCTCTTGATCTTGTCGTACTCTTGGTGCAACGCGGCATCGGAGACCGGGTGCGCCTTCAGGTAATCCGCCATGTATGAGCGCACCACGACCGTCTGCGCGGCCAAGTCCATCTCGGTCTTGACTGCGGGATTCTTGTCCACCCCCTGCTTTTTGGCTTCGCGGACCAGCAACTCGCGGGTGTTGAGCTCATCGCGGACTGCGGCGTGCAATTCGGGCGAATCCTGCTGACCCTGCGCCAAGCGCTGCTTGAGCATGAAGTCGTAGAAGCCTTGCGGGTACAAGTCCTTGCCCTTGGCCGCCGGTGCGTCGGCCTTCGGGGCCGGGGCTGGGGCCGCAGCTTTCGCCTTGGGGGCGTCCTGGGCGAGCGCTACGGGCGCCGCGAATACCGCGGTCGAAGCGACAACCGCGATAAGAAGTCTTTGGATCTTGTGCATGGATAACGGTCCTTTTTGATGGAGTGCTTGCATGAAGTGGAGCGAATCAGGAAATTTCGTCTGGGGCCAGCGCCTTGATCTGCAGGGCGTGGATCGGAAAAGGAAGCAGATCGTTAACGCGGGCCAGCACCTGTTGATGGCGCTGCAGCCGCGGTATTCCGGAAAACGCATTCGACACGATCAACAGGGAAAAGTGCCCGGCACCGCCAGCGGCGCCGGCATGGCCTGCATGATCAGCGCTATCGTCCCGGATTTCGAGGGCTGTTGGGGCGAGGTCGGCCAGTCGCGTGCGCAGCGTGGACGGTATATCGGTCACGATTTCTCGGGGAGATACCGTGCCACCGATGCCACGGTGCCCACAGCGGCAAGCATGAACAACCCGATGCCTCCCCAGAATTTGAAATTCACCCAGACGTCGGTCGGAAAACGGGACGCGATGTACAGGTTGGCCGCCCCCATCGCGCCTAGAAAGGCGACCCACGCCCAGGTAATGCGTGCCCAGACCGGCTCGGGCAAGGTCAAATCGGGCAGCAATGCGGCGATTAGGTTGCGCCGAAACGCCACACGGCCCACCAGGAGCACCAACCCGAACAGCCAGTACAGAACGGTGGGTTTCCATTTGATGAAAGTCTCGTCGTGGAGCAGAAGTGTCGCGCCACCGAAGGTAACGATAATCGCCAGGCTCAGCCAATGCATCGTCGCCACCTTGCCGCGGCGCCACTTGAAATACGCAATTTGCGCCACCGAAGCGACGATTGCGACCGCGGTCGCCGTATAGATGTCCGACAGCTTGAATGCTGCGAAAAATAATATGAGCGGAAAGTATTCGGCCAGAAAGTGCATAACCTGCTATTTTACATCGGAATATGCCCGGAGTTCAAGACGGCAACGAGGGTTGGGGCCGGGTGCTGGCGCGCTCCCGGCGGTCGTGACGTTCCGGCTAGTCGCCCAGGGGATGCCGGGTTCGCGGCAGCGTCAGCTGCCGAAAGCGCTTCCAGTCGAAGGCGGAACCGGGATCGGTTTTGCGGCCGGGGGCGATGTCGCAATGGCCGACGACATCGCGGATCCGGTATCGGCGCCGAACGGCTCGGGTCAGCGCGGCGAGCATCGTGTATTGCGCGTCGGTGTAGGGGACGTCGTCGGTACCTTCGAGTTCGACGCCGATCGAGAAATCATTGCAGCGCTCCCGCCCGCGCCAAGTCGACACGCCGGCGTGCCACGCACGCAGCGCGCAGGGCACGAATTGGGCAAGCGAACCTTCGCGACGGATCAGAAAATGGGCCGACACTTTCTGATCGGCGAGCTGGGCGAAGTAAGGGTGCACCTTTGACTTGAGACGGTTGGTGAACAGCTCCACGATCCACGGACCTCCAAACTCGCCCGGGGGCAGCGATATGCCGTGGATCACCAGCAGCGAAATCCCGGCCCCGGCAGGGCGGGCATCGCAGTTGGGTGAGGCAATCTGAGCCGCGGCCCGGACAATTCCGCCGCGATCGACATGGAGCTTCAGGGTGGGGATGCTCACCGCCGCACTCTGCTATTTGATGCCCAGCCGCTCCATCCTGTAACGCATGGCAGTTTCTTTTTCGATATAACAATTGGTTGCGTATCTTCGGTGCCACAGCCGTGCCATGTAAGTCCCCCACCGGGTGGTACCGGAAGCGTGATTGTAACAACCCCAACGAACATATGTAGGTCGGCGTCCGCTCACGCCGGTGAGCTGCCTTCAATCGCATGGAAACAGCGCGACCTCGGTGCTAACCTCCATCCTGGTGCAAGCGTCGCCCGCATAGAAATCGAACGTGCGTCTTAGGCGAGGATTTGCGCAATTTCCTCGAGGCCGTTGCTGGCAACATGGACAAGCTGCGAGGCGACCTCGTCCACTTACGTAATCGCTTCCCGAGTCGGTCAACAATCTGGACATTGCATTACCGATCACGAGAAGCAGTGCTGGATAATGTCTATTGGATTGATTCCGTGCAGCGAGCGTTGGAGCCGGCATTCATCCGCTGGCAGGACTCGAAAAATTTTATGTGCGTGAGGGTCCACACACCGCCGATTTGGACAACGAAACCACGTACCGCTACATTAAGAACAAATGAGGGTAAGTCGGTCCGCTGTTAACGCCATGACAGGTGCGAACGGCTGGCGGTGGCGCACCGCCTGCATCACATTGCGGAGGCAAAGAAGCTCGCCCGCGAGTGGAAGGCAATTGACATGAAACGAACACCGGCAAAGCCGCGAACCATATCGATTTGCTTCGAGGCCGACCGTCCGATGTCGGTCGGAAATGTCGTCATGCCGGACGGAACAGTCCGTTTCGTTTCCGAAGATATCGTCAAGCTTTCAACCGCGGTGATCGAAACAACGTACGAAAGACGGAAGGGCCCGAAAGTGCTCAACCGGGTTCGGGTGCGGCTCGGTCATAGTGAACCGACCATTGCATCCGGGCTTGTTCAATTCGATACGCTATTCGCAATCGATACGACGGGAACCTTTTCAAATGAATATCCGGCGTACGGTACCTTCCGTCTGACAAAATAGACCACGCCGTCTTTCGTGGGCGCATTTCAATTTCTAGCGTTGAGCGTCTAACCTGGAGGGACCACAGATACGACAATACCCAATCTCGTACGAGGATTTGGTTCGTCGCCGATCGGTGTGGTCACTCACGTCGCCTCGCCGACCGACAGCGGTTAAGAAATACTACGTCTCCCTGAGAGCTGGTCGCGCTCAATCGTTGACTCGTAGCAGAGGATCGCCGGGACTGACCAGGTCGACAAGCGCCAATCAATGCAATGGAGCGCAATGTGCTACGTCCGGAGTTGGCCGAGCCTGTGTAAAAACGCGTTGGTGTGATCTGTTCCGAAAACTCGACCTCTCAGATCGCGCTACATTCAATTCTTTTTGATCGCGGAGGGGTCGGATGACCCCCGAAACTGAAATAGCGACGGGTTTTTACACACCCTCGGCCGGACTGAGACGGTCGTGTGCGGCGACTAGGCGTCGCACTGGGGGCGCGAGAGCGCTCCACGTAGAACAGCGCCGCAATCACCGCGGTACACCGGGTTGCCGGCACCCGGTGCCCGATCTGCGTCAGATATTAATTAGTATGATCTGGGTCAAACACCGGCAGGCTGGATGGGGCTATGAAGATTCAATATCTTCAATGAGAGGAGGAACCCATGTCCACCCACATCATGCTCTGCAACTGGACGGATCAGGGTATCCGCCACGTCAAGGATTCCCCGGATCGCCTGGACGCTGCTCGGCAATTGTGCCGCCAGCACGGCGCGGAGATGACCGAGTTCTACATGACGATGGGCGCCTACGACATGGTGGTCATCATCGACGCGCCGAACGATGAGGAGTTCGCCAAACTCGCCATTTCGATCGCCAAGGGCGGAAACATCCGAACCACGACCCTCAAGGCGTTCGGCGAGGACCAGTACCGAAAGATCATCGAGTCCGTTGGCTGAGTCTCGGTCAGGACATCACCGAGCGCGGCGCGAGGGCAGGCCCCCTATCGCTGCATTCGCCGACCAACGCATAGGTCGGTGCAAGCGGTCGTTGCCGGGTATCTAGCGGGCGAAAGATCTGCAGCCGAGTGCCTGCATTTCAAGACCTGGACGGCGCGCTATCGACCCCTTGCTGCCGTTGAGCTTTGCGATGCCAACGGCCGCAATGCCGCGATGGCGGTCATTGAGCCGGCACCGGTCAACTGGTGGTCTCGGCCAATACTGTTGAAAACTCCCTTGAAAGCGCACGCTTGGTGGCTATGCTGAAGCCAAGGTGTTGAGCGCGAGAAGCGGGAATGATAGGACAAGGGTCTGGTGGACATCGGCAGCTGTTCTACGCATTCAATCTCGACGATCACGTTCCTGCCAATCACCTGCTGCGTGGGATTAATCGCTGTCTCGACCTCGGCGATCTACGTCGCCACCTCGCTCCGTTCTATAGCCACACTGGGTGGCCGTCGGTCGATCCGGAGCTGATCGTGCGGATGCTGATCGTCGGTTACAGCTTCGGCATTCGTTCCGAGCGCCGGCTGTGCGAAGAGGTGCACCTCAATCTGGCCTATCGCTGGTTCTGTCGACTGGGTCTGGAGGACACCGTGCCGGACCATTCGACATTCTCGAAGAACCGTCACCTCCGCTTTCGTGAGAGCGACGCGTTTCGACATCTGTTCGAGAGCGTGGTTGAGCGATGCATGAAGGAAGGATTGGTCGGTGGCGAAGGCTTTGCGATCGATGCCAGTGTGATCAAGGCCGACGCCAATCGCAGCCGCAATACGACGCGCGAGGAACCGGAGGGCTTGCCTGATCCGCAACACGCGACACGGGCGGTGCACGAGTATCTGGCGGCACTTGATGAGCAGGGTGAACCGGGCACCGTTCCCCGCGTCGATCTCGCCGACTGATCCGGCCGCGCGTTGGACGGCAGTGGATGGCCCGGCGCTTTACGCCTATTCGACCAACTATTTGATCGATGTGCAGGCCGGCATCATTGTCGATGTTGAAGCGACACCCGCCTGGCGGACCGCTGAAATCAACGCGACCCGGACGATGATCGAACGAATCGAGCAACGGTTCGATTTGAAGCCCGAGCGTCTGATCGGTGACACGGCCTACGGTGCGGCCGAGCTGCTGGGCTGGATGGTCAACGAGAAAGCCATCGAACCGCATGTGCCGGTGTGCGACAGGACGCAACACAACGACGAAACGCTATCCAGCAGCGACTTCCAGTGGGATGAAAGGGGCGACCAATACCGCTGTCCGCAGGGCCATGTGCTGCGCAGCCAATGGCGCCCATTCAAGAACCTACGGACCCACATCACCAAGGCCGGCACCATCATTTCTATCGATCTAGCCAATCCGATTGTGCGACGTGCCCGATGAAGGCCCGCTGCTGTCCGAACACGCCGATGCGCAAGATCGCTCGCAGCGTTCATGAATCCGCACGCGATGTCGCTCGCGACATTGCCAAGACAGATGCTTACAAACAATCGCGCAAGGATCGTAAGAAGGTCGAAATGCTCTTCGCGCATCTCAAGCGGATTCTGAGATTGGATCGACTGCGATTGCGGGGGCTCACTGGCGCACATGATGAGTTTCTGCTGGCAGCGGCTGCGCAGAATTTGCGGCGAATGGCGAAATGGTTGGTGCCGATAGCAGAAAAAGGGGAAATGGCACCCGCTTACTGTAACTAGTGCAGGCAACCCTGCGCCGCGATCGCCGCGCTTTGCGCCTGCATTTCCGGGCTCGTCAGGAACTGCTGCCGCAGCTGATCGCGCGTCACTCCGGCGATCAACTGCCCCACCCAGAAATTGAACCCTTCCAGATCACCGCCCCGCTGCAGCATCGCGTAATACAAGTCGTCCACGAACTGGCTGTTACTGGTCGCCCGCGCTACATACTCGGCACTGCTCAGGAACTGGCTGCTCACGGCGTCGATGGTCGCCGTCACTGCGCTGGCTGGATTCGTACCGCACTCCGCCAACCGAAACTGGCCATCCCAGTACGTGTAGCCAGCTGAATCGGCTAGCCGCCGCAGGAGGCCACCGTATAGATTCATGGTGAGATAGGTCTCGGCGCGCGCGGTCCTCCCCGGGAATAGACCATTCATCGTCGCCTTGAACTCGGGCGAGAACAGGAACGAAGCCATCACATTGTTGCGCGTCATCCCGATGGTCAGCTCGTACATCCAGTAGCTTAGCCCGCCATAGTCTGGCAGCCGGCCGAAGAACGTGATGTAGAGATCGGTCACGAATCCACTGTTGTCGCGGTTGAAGGCGAGATATTCGGGACTGTTGTAGAACGTATCCGCCAGCAGGAAGAATGTCTCTTTCGGGTCGACGCCAAGTGCGCACAATCGGTCTGCTTCTCCGAGCCAGTAGGCTTTGCCACCGGCATCGCTCGGTCGACGAAGGATAGCCGCGTAGTATTGCTCCACCAGATCGGAATTCGTCGCGCCATTGGCGCCGCACGTATTGCCGACGGAAACCGTGGCCGTGTTGGTGAGGTTGAAATGGGCGGTGACCCCACGAAACTGCGCGGTCATCATATAGGCGCCGGAAATCGCGTTGGCGCCCGCCGCAATTGTCGCGACGCCACTGCTGTCGGTGACCCCGCTCGGCGACCCGCTAAAAGTTGCGCTCGCCGCGAGCGCCGGTCCTGTCCACATCACCATCGCGCCGGGCACCGGATTACCGCTGCGGTCCTTCACCAGCACGACCATTGGTTGAGAGAACGCTGTGCCGACGCGCGTGCTTTGGCCACTACCGCCGATCGGTGTCAATGTCACCCCAGGGTCGGCCACGGGTTCGAGGCGATAGGAGACACCGTCGCTTCCGTTGGCAACGATTTGCCCGTTTTCGTTGATGCCCCTTGCTTCCTGCAGATAAGCGCCGCCAAGATCCCCGATAACCAGGGTGTTCAAATCGAGCATCATGCCGCCCGAGTAGAGGAAGGCGTGCCAAGCCGCATTGCCGGTGGTCGCCGCACCGCCAACAATCTGGCCCTGGTCGTTGATGCCGTAGCCGATACTTTCCGCGCCTCCGAGCGTTCCTATATCGCTCATTGTGCCGCCCGAATAGAGGAAGGCGTGTCGAACGCTTGTGTTGGCCGTATACGAGAAGCCCGTCACCTGTCCGCTGTTGTTAATCGCCTTGCCGCCGCTATAGGTGCCACCAAGCGTGCCCAGGTCTGTCGCTGTGCCGCCGGAATAAAGGAACGCGTGGGTTTCGTGAATATTGCTGGCGGCGGCCGATTCACCAGTGATCTGGCCGCCGTCGTTCATTCCGTATCCCAAGCTGACGTAGGGATTAGCCACACCCAGATCGATCATCGCGCCACCCGAGTAGAGGAAAGCGTGTTCTCCCAAGTTGCCAGTGATAAACGAAGTGCCTGTAACCCGTCCGTTATTGTCGATAGCCGCGCCGGAGCTTCCGTCGCCGCCAAGGGTCCCCAGGTCGATCATCGTGCCGCCGGAGTAGAAAAAAGCGTGAACATACCCACCGTATGGGTCACCGGAGAAGCCTGTAACCTGCCCGCTGTCATTGATCGCGGAGCCGCGGCTAGAATACGCGCCCGGTAGCTGCCCCAGGTTGGTCATCGTGCCGCCGGAGTAGACGAAGGGAAACTGTTGTAGGTCGTATCGCCCCGTCGTCGCTCCGCCCGTAACGTCCCCGTTGGCATTGATACCGTAGCCCAAGCTGTAGATGCCAGTTCCCGGACCGCCTAACGGAGTTGCGGTGTAGTACGTGACAGCGGCTACCGGCGTCGCTTCGGTCCACGAAGCTAGCCCCATAACCACTACAACGAAAGTAGGCAACCAAGATTGCCGTGTATTAGTTCTTTTCAAGTTGTCCTCCCTATTGCGGCGACCACATCGCTCTCCGAGTAGGAGTCCAGCGACGCTCGCATTCGCCTCAATATCTCAACTCACGCGTCATCGCTTCCCGGCTCGCGCGGGCAGTGCGCGCAGCCAAGATGCGCTTGCGATCGTACGTGGCCGCCACCAGGATAACCGCACCACACGTCATCGCCCCTACGGCAAACACCCCTGCGCCGCGATCGCCGTGCTCTGCGCTGTCATCTCCGGACTCGTCAGGAACTGCTGCCTCAGCTGGTCACGCGTCATCCCCGCAGTCAACTGCCCCACCCAGTAATTGAAGCCAGCCAGATCGCCACCCCGCTGCAGCATCGCGTAATACAGTTCGTCCACGAACTGGCTGATACTGGTGGCTCGCGCCACGGACTCGCCGCTGGTCAGGAACTGGCTGCTAACGGTATTGATTGTCGCCGTCACCGCGCTGGCTGGGCTCGCACTGCACTCCGCCGACCGAAACTGGCCATCCCAGTACGTGTAGCCGGCTGAATCGGCCAAGCGTCGCAGGAAACCACCGTATAGATTCATGGCGAGGTAGGTCTCGGCCCGAGCGGTCCTCCCAGGGAACACGCCATTCATCGTCGCCGTGAACTCAGGCGAGAACATGAACGAAGCCATCATATTGTTGCGCGTCATCCCGGCGCTCAGTTGGCCAAGCCAGTAGCCTACCCCACCGGCTTCCGGTGGCCGGCCGAAGAACGTGATGTACAGGTCCTCCTCGAAGGTCGCGTCGTCGCGGTTGAAGGCGAGATATTCGGGACTGTTGTAGAAGGCGTTCGCCAGTACGAAGAATGTCTGCTTCGGGTCGACGCCCAACGCGCACAATCGGTCCGCTTCTCCGAGCCAGTAGGCTTTGCCACCGGCATCGCTCGGCCGGCGAAGGATGGCCGCGTAGTACAGCTCCACCAGATCGGAATTCGTCGCGACGTTGTCGGCGCAGGTGGTGCCACCGGAGATCGTTACGGTGTTGGTCAAATTGAAGCTTGCGTACACTGGACCGACGTTTGCGAACGCGGTATACGCGCCGGAAATCGCGTTGGCGGTCGCCGCAATCGTGGCGAGGCCGCTGCCATTAGTCACCGTAGTCGGTGGCCCGGCAAACCTTGCGCTCGGCGCGAATCCCCCAGCCGTCCAGGTGACCGTCACATTGGGCACTGGATTGCCAAGATTGTCAGTCACCAGTGCGACCAGCGGCTGCGCGAACGCCGTGCCGACGCGCGTGCTCTGGCCGGAGCCGCTACTGATTGTCACCGTCGTCGGGACACCCGGACCCGCAGCATTCACGGTGAGCATAAACGCCTGCATCGCATAGGGCGCCACGCCGTTGGTCGCCGTGATCGTGAACCGATAGCTGCCCGCTACCGGCAGAGCACCGGCAAGCGTGGCGGTGCCGTTTCCGTTGTCGTCGAACGTGAGGCCGTCGACGCGGGTCAAAGATAAAATGATCGCTGGAACAGGTGTGCCCGTCGTCGTTACCGTAAACGTGCCGAACGTAGCTTGCGTGAAGAGCGCACTGTTGGCGCTCGTGATTGTCGGCGCGATCTGGGCAGGCGCGCTGGTTGCAAACGCGAGCGCAAGCATCGCGAAAATCTTACGCATGGCACCTCCCTTGTGGTGGCGAGCCCGCGCTCTTGTTAGCTAGGCCCGCAGCGCGAGGCTACTCCGGTAGCAGTCGAGGCGCTACTTCCGATTGGCTAGGCGGGAACGGGCCGTAGTGAACGCGGCGGCGTAAGCGGCTTCCGCTACTCGTCATCGCTTCCCGGCTCGCTCCGTCAGAACGCGCAGCTAGGTTGTACTTGAAGTCGCACGTCCCCACCACATAACCGCCAGCGTCGAGACGGGTCAGCAAAGGCTTTCCGTCGCCCGGGGCGAGTGTCCGCTTCATGGAAAGTTGCGTCGCGACGCTGACCGGCTGGCCGATTGCCGACGTATGTCCGGCGGCGGAGAATAACCCGTCCGGTGACCGTATAGGAACGCACGAATGTTCTGCGCGCCCGCTTCGTCACCTACGCATTCAACTTCGTCGAAACTCGACGCTCGTCGTCTTGGAGATCGCGATGCTCTCACGCATGACCCTTTGCCTTTGCATGGTGATCGTACCAATATCCGCTCACGCGGACTGGCAATATGCGACATGGGGCATGTCCCCGCAGCACGTCATTGCCGCGTCGAAGGGCGTTGCCGTGCGCGCGGAGAATCCCGCCATTGCGCGGAACGGCGAGCGGGGATTGCTCACTGCCCCCTACGCGACGGATAACATCCTGTTCGTCGTTCATTTCTGGTTCGCCGTGGGCGAGCCGAGGTTGGCCCGGGTTAGTCTTGGCACACAGTACGCCGCAGACTGTCCGAATGTGCGTTCCCTCTTGTTCAGTATCTACGGCGCGCCGCAGGTCTCCGATCTCGGGCCGCCCTCGTCCTTGCGGTGGCGCAGCGACGCGACCGGCAATCTCATCGCGTTTTCGCAGTACAGCGACACGGGTTGCGTCCTCGATTACTACCCGATACCCATTCCTGGGCCGCCCGGCCTTTAGGAACGCCGAAGGCAGATAGCGTCTCACGATTGCCAAGGTCGGCAGCGCGCTTGCCAGACCGGTCGGCACCACACACGGCGATCACATCCTTTGCCAGATCCACACCAACGGTAGTAATCTCGTTCATGACTTCCCCTCTCGTTTCAGATTGATGGACAACAGCACTTCAATCTTGGCACTTCGATGCCGTGCGGTTCAACCGCTGCGAGTAGGGGAAGTCCCTTCTATTCGGTCAAGTCGCTCCGAAGCAGCCGTCGAAAATGATGGGAGCGGCCACTCACCCACTCCCCAGTTTCATTATGTTCGAAAAAGGCAGTGACAAGTAGCGGCTAGTCGCCAGCATTGAAAGTCCTATACGCGACGAGGGTGGCCGCTCGCCGGAGGTGCGGGTGCCATTGCGTTGCCCGATTGAGCCGGCACACACTATGATGGCCGGGATGCGGTGCGTCTTGCGCATCGCGAAGTCAGAGCGTCCTGGCACATGTTCGGCTCCGTTCGGGTTCTGGTCGTACTCGCCCTCGTCGCGCTGGGCTTGTCAGCCGCGCTCGCCGATGACGAGTTCGCGGCGGAGCGCAAGACGCTGACCCAAGAGATTGCTGCGCTCGCGCGCGATACGGCGGCCGAAACCGGCCGGCCCGCGTTCGATCCGCGTGTGATGTCGGCGCTCGCCACCGTGCCGCGGCACCGGTTCGTACCCGCGGGCGAGGTACGTGCCGCCTATCGGAACCGCCCGCTGCCGATCGGGTACGGCCAGACCATCTCGCAGCCCTACATCGTCGCGCTGATGACCGACCTCATGCGCCTGCAGGCGCACGATGTCGTGCTTGAGATTGGAACCGGTTCTGGCTACCAGGCGGCGATCCTCGCCGAGCTCGGGGCGACCGTGTGTAGCGTCGAAATCGTCGAGCCGCTCGCGCGGGAGGCAGCGGAGCGCCTGCGCATGCTGGGTTATGCGAAGGTGCGAACCCGCACCGCCGATGGCTATTATGGGTGGGAGGACTGCGGTCCGTTCGATGCGATCATTGTCACCGCGGCGGTAAGCCACGTTCCGCCATCGCTCGTGCGACAGCTCAAGCCGGGCGGCCGGATGGTGATTCCCGTCGGCCCGCCCTTCCTCGCGCAGCATCTCATGCTCGTTGAAAAGCGCACGGATGGGACGATCCTGACGCGCCAGATTCTCCCTGTGGCGTTCGTGCCGCTGACGGGAAAACACTAATCCCTTGCGACGCGACAATGGCGTCCGCAGATCCTGCAGCAGGTTCCGTTTCCGAGCGCTCGGTGCAATCGCATCGCGCCGAACGCACCGATAGCCCGCCGCTCCTGGCCATCGCCATGCTGTCCACCGCCACGCTCAGCTACGAGATCCTGCTGATGCGACTGTTTTCTATTATCCAGTGGCATCACTTCGCGTACATGATGATTAGTGTAGCGCTGCTGGGTTACGGTGCGGCGGGAACGTTTGTTGCTTTGGCCCGCGGTGTACTGCTCGCCCGGTACGCGCAGGCGTTTGTCGCGGGCGCTGCAGCATTCGGCATCTTCGCCGTGACGAGTTTCTTGCTGGCGCAGGGGGTCAAGTTCAATCCGCTGGAATTGGCTTGGGATCCGCAGCAGCCGTTACGCCTTTTCGCCATCTACGTGCTGCTGTTCGTGCCGTTCTTATGCGCCGCGTCCGCGCTTTGCCTCACGTTTACGCGCTTCGGTGAAGCCTCGCACCGCATCTACAGCTTCGACATGCTCGGCGCCGGCGCCGGCTGTTTGGCGATTTTACTCGCGCTGTTCGTGGTCACGCCAACCGACGCGCTGAAGCTCATCGGCGCGCTGGGGCTCGCCGCGGCTGCCGTGGCGGATTTCCATTTCGCAAAGCGGCCACGCGCGATCGGCTTGGCGTTGTTAGGCAGCGCCATCGCCCTGCCATTCGGCATCCCGTCCGATTGGGCACGCCTCAATGCTTCCGAATTCAAGGACCTGAGCCAGACGTTGCAGATCGGTGGCACCCGCGTTGTCGCCGAGCGGTCGAGCCCGTTGGGCATGCTAACCGCGGTCGAGAGCCTGCGGGTTCCGTTCCGGTACGCACCGGGGTTGAGTCTCAATGCGCCGGCGGAGCCGCCGCCGCAACTCGGCGTGTTCGTCGATGGCGATGGGCCAAGCGCGCTTGTCCGCTACGACGGCCGACAGGAACCACTGGCGTACCTCGATTACCTGACCTCCGCACTGCCCTACCACCTCCTGGCGCGACCGCGCGTGCTAGTGCTTGGCGCAGGCGCGGGCGCCGACGTGCTGCAGGCGATTGCGCTTGGCGCGCGCGCCGTCGATGCGGTCGAACTGGATCCGCTGGTAGTCGATCTCGTTCAACACCAATTCGGTGACTATTCAGGAAGGCCATACAGCCTACCCGGCGTGCGCGTGCATATCGGCGAGGCGCGCGGCTTCGTCGCGCGGCATGAGGAGCGCTTCGATCTCATCGAGGTTGCGTTGCTCGATGCGTTTGCCGCGTCGTCGGCGGGGCTCTATGCGCTGTCCGAAAGCTATCTTTACACTATCGAGGGTATGGCGGCCTACCTCGATCGCCTTGAGTCGGGCGGGATGCTCGCGATAACGCGCTGGATCAGCCTGCCGCCACGCGACGTGCTGAAGCTGTTTGCCACTGCCGCCGTGGCGCTCGAACGTCGAGGTGTCGCGGAGCCCGGCCGTCGGCTGGCGCTGATACGGGGCTGGAAGACCGCGACGGTTGTCGTGAAGAACGGCGCCTTCACCGCGGGCGAGGTCGCCTCATTGGAGGCGTTTTGTCGTGCCCGCTCCTTCGATGCCGACTATTACCCTGGTATCGCACAGGATCATGCTAACCAATACAACATACTTGACGAGTCCTACTTCTACGACGGCGCCATGGCGCTGCTTGGGCCGGATCGAAAAGCGTTTGTCGACCATTACAAGTTTGTCATTGCGCCAGCCACTGATGACCGGCCGCACTTCTTCCACTTCTTTCGCTGGGGCACACTGCCGGAATTGCTGGCACTCAAAGAACAGGGTGGATTGCCACTGCTCGAATGGGGCTATCCGGTCCTGATCGCGACGCTGCTGCAGGCAATCATTGCGAGCCTGGTGCTGGTCGTTCTGCCGCTGTGGGTTGGCCGACGCGGCATCCGGGACGCCGTGGCTGCTCACCAGCCGCGCGTCGCGGTGGCCGTCTATTTCACGGCAATCGGCTTCGCGTTCATGTTCATCGAGATTGCGTTCATTCAGAAGTTCCTCCTGTTCCTCGCGCACCCGCTCTACGCGGTGGCCGTCGTACTGTGTGCGTTCCTGGTGTTTGGCGGATTGGGAAGCCGCTATTCGCGGCGCTTCACGGCAAAGGGAAGACGATGGGCGCAACATCCGCTGGTCTGGCTGACTGCAGGCATTGCCGGCATTGCGCTCGTCTATCTCTTTTCGCTGCCGGCGATCTTCCGGCACTTGATGCCGCTTACCGATCTCGCGCGGATCGCAATCTCGATCGCGCTGATTGCCCCGCTCGCCTTTGCAATGGGGATGCCGTTTCCGCTGGGTCTCACTCGTCTCGCCCGCCGTACCGACGCGCTGATTCCATGGGCCTGGGGCGTCAACGCCAACGCGTCGGTGATCGCGGCAGTCCTCGCCACGGTGCTTGCGATCCACCTCGGGTTCGGCGTAGTAATCGTGCTCGCAGTCGCGCTGTATGCCATCGCCGCGGTGGCGTGGCCGGCGCTTCGCTCGAGATGAGTGCAGATTTGCAGAGGCGGACGTTCGTGGGCGTCGCTGAACGAGCCTAAGCCGACGACCAGCGTGCTCCGAACCCGCCGTTGAAACCTAAGGAAGCTGCCGTTCAAATAGCGGCAAGTACCTCTGTATGACGACCGGTAACAGCAGGTCGCACCTACGGTAGGCATCCCTGTGCAGCGATTGCCGCGCTCAGCGCCGTCATCTCCGGACTCGTCAGGAACTGCTGCCGCAGCTGGTCGCGTGTGACCCCGGCATTCAACTGAGCCACCCAGAAATTGAAGCCGACCAGATCACCGCCGCGCTGCAGCATCGCGTAATACAGATCGTCCACGAACTGGCTGTTACTGGTGGCTCGCGCTACGTACTCGCCGCTTGTCAGGAATTGGCTGCTCACGGTGTTGATGATCGCCGTCACCGCGCCGGCTGGACTCGCATTGCACTCCGCCGACCGGAACTGGCCATCCCAGAACGTGTAGCCGCCTGAATCGGCCAAGCGTCGCAGCAAACCACCGTATAGATTCATGGCGAGATAGGTCTCGGCCCGCGCCGTCCTTCCCGGGAATAGGCCAGTCATCGTCGCCGTGAACTCAGGCGAGAACATGAACGAAGCCATCACATTGTTGCGCGTCATCCCGGCGGTCAGTTGGCCGAGCCAGAAGCTTTGACCGCCGGCATCGGCCAGCCGGCCGAAGAACGTGATGTACAGGTCGGCCACGAAACCATTGTTGTCGCGGTTGAAGGCGACGTATTCGGGACTGTTGTAGAAGTAGTTCGCCAGCAGGAAGAACGTCTGCTTCGGATCGACGCCCAGCGCGCACAGCCTGTCTGCTTCGCTCAGCCAAAAGGCTTTACCACCGGCGTCGCTTGGCCGACGTAGGATCACCGCGTAGTACTGCTCCACCAGATCGGAATTCGTCGCGGTATTGTCGGCGCAGGTGGTGCCGCCGGAGATCGTTGCGGTGTTGGTGAGATTGAAGCTTGCGCTCAGTGCACCGACCTGTGCCACCACGGTATACGCGCCGGAAATCGCGTTGGCGGTCGCCGCAATCGTCGCGAGGCCGCTGCCGTTGGTCACCGTGCTCGGAGGAACGTTGAACGAGGCGCTCGCCCCGAGCGCTGGCGCAGTCCACGTCACTGTCACATTGGGCACTGGATTGCCGAGACTGTCCTTCACGAGAGCGACCAGTGCCTGCGCGAACGCCGTGCCGACACGCGTGCTCTGGTTCGAGCCGTTACTCAGTGTCACGCTCGTCGGGACACCCGGACCCACAGCAGTCACCGTGAGCGTAAACGCCTGCGTGGCATTGGGCGCCACGCCGTTGTTCGCCGTGATCGTGAACGGATAGCTGCCTGCCACCGTCGGAGTACCGGAAAGTGTGGCGGTGCCATTTCCGTTGTCGACGAACGTGACGCCGGTCGGCAGCGCGCCGGTGGAACTGATCGCCGCCGCCGGTGAGCCCGTCGTAGTTACCGCAAACGTGCCGAATGCAACCTGCGTGAAGGTCGCATTGTTGGTGCTCGTGATTGTCGGCGCGAGTCCGCCTGTTGTCGTCGGCGTGACGCTATTGGAAGGCGCTGAGGGAGGTCCAGTCCCAATCGCATTAGTCGCCGTCACTGTGAAGGTATAGGCCGTGCCGTTGGTCAATCCCGTAACGAGGTGACTCAGCGCTGTCGTGCCCGCATTGCTGTCGACGCCCCCGGCCGGATTCGAAGCTACCGTGTAGCCGGTGATGGCCGAGTCGCCGTTCCAAGCGGGGGCGGTAAATGTCACCGTCGCCTGCGCATTGCCCGCAGTCGCAGTGGCACCCGTCGGCGCGCCTGGCACCCCTGGCCCGCCAATGAAGTTACCGAACGCCAGTGGACCTGTTCCCACCGGCACGCCCGTGGCCACGACATTGGTCGCGGTATTGAACACTGAGACGCTGTTGCTTGCTCGACTCGCGACATAGGCGAAGGTACCCGCGGAGTTGAGCGCGATGCCGAAGACGTTCGATCCTACTGGCGCCGTCATGGCAACAGTGTTGGTAGCGGTATCAATTGCCGAGATCGTGTCGGTACCCGCTGCAGCCACATAAGCCAAGGTGCCTGCTGGGTTGACTGCAACGCTGACCGGGTACCCTGCCATCGGCACGGTCGCAACCACGGCATTGATGGCGGTGTCGATCACGGACACGCTAGCGCTGTTGGCGTTTGTGACGTAGGCGAACGTGCCGGCTGGATTGACCGCGACGCCATGCGGCGATATTCCCACCGGCACGGTGGCGACCACGGTGCGGATACCGGTGTCGATCACCGACACCACGTTGCTGCCAAAGTTCGTCACATAGGCGAAGGTGCCCGTCGGGTTCACCGCGATTCCCACCGGCGTTGTTCCAACGGGGACGGACGCGACCACGGTGGCGCTGGTTGTATCAATCACCGAAACAGTGTTGCTGCCGCTGTTTGCCACATAGGCAAAGGTGCCCGCCACGTTGACCGCGACGCCGATCGGCTGTGTCCCCACCGGCACGGTCGCGACGACTGTGTTGGTGTGGACATCGATCGCCGAAACATTGTTGCTGTCTCGATTCGTCACATAGACGAACGCGCCCGCCGGATTGACGGCGACACCGGCAGGGAACGTTCCAACGGGCACGGTCGCGACGACCGCGTTGGTGGCGATATCGATCACCGACACGGTGTTGCTACCAGCGTTTGAGATATAGGCGAACGGGGCGGCGTGGGCGGCGGCTCCCATGCCGGACAGGGCGCCAATAATGAGCCAGCGAAGGAAGCCTGCAAAGTAGAAGCAGCGCATTACATCTCCTGACTGGATAATCCGCCGCTCGACGTGAAGCGCGGACTCAATTGCAGGTTAATCAAATGGACACCAGGAAGTCGCGTAACGGTGTCGATGATCCGACGCATGGGCGGCTCTTCAGGAAGCAGACGCTGGACGGCGCTACTGGCACCGTGACTGATCGCTATTAAGGACCTGCGCACGCATGAGCAGCATGCCGCGCTTGTGTGTTTAAACGCCAACGGGTGTCTAACATCTTCTCCACACAAAACGCCGCAATCCACGTGCCAGATTTGCAAAGTATCTGTTCTTGAAGGGTATTTGGGCGTCCGCTCCCTGTTACGTTAGCCAATTGTAAAATAAGTCGACACTCAAGCGCACGACCTTGGAGCAAATTGGAGGAGAGTGGCGTAGGACTGCTCATGGCCGGTCTGAGGCATCCACTGCACGAATCTGAAAGGCTGCAATCCGTCTCTATGTATAGATGCGAACTATGTATAGGTGGCGAACGCGCGATCGTCGTGAGCCCTGTCTGGCCTGCCTTGCAGCGAGGTTGGTCGAGCGGGAGCTAGACATAGTTTTCCGGGTTCTGAACTGCACTTGCTCTTCACGAGAGCGTTATGGAATCGCCGAAACGACTTCACAGCGACCCGAGTGACTGGCTTTTCGCGATTCAGATTCAAATTGCGTCCTGCGGTCACCGCTATCGCCCGCGCGTAATGCTGATGCAGTTCCTTCAGACGCAGTAACTATGTATGTATAGAGCGCAGACGGCCCTTTGCCCGCTGGCGCAGGGGACGCGCTCGATGCGGTGCGGTCAAACTATACATAGTTCGCATCTATACATTGCCGTCTGTTGTTGACGCTCGGCCAGTTAGTCCCTGGGGCGGCTCATGGCCGATATATCGAACGTGACGATTTGTGGGGCTATCATAGGGAAACGGGAGTGTGGCCCTATTTAATCCCAAGCCGCTCCATCCGGTAGCGCATGGCCCGAAAAGTTATCCCGAGCAGTTTGGCGGCTGCCGTACGGTTGTACCGGGTCTTCTCCAACGCTTCGTTGATGGCGGTTCGCTCCACGCGATCGAGGTAATCCTGCAGCGGCCACTTGTCGCCGGCAGGCATCGTCGCGTCCGCTTCCTCCGGTGGCGGCGTCAGGTGCAGATCCGCCGCGGTGATTTTTTGGGGATCGGCAGCAAGCGAGAGCCCCCGCTCCAGAATATTTTCGAGCTCGCGTACGTTGCCCGGGAACGGATACGCCTCCAATGCCGAGACGGCCTCCGCGTCGAGCCGCGCGACCTGGCCGCGCGTGAGTTTTTTCAGGATCGCGTCGGCGATCGTGGCGATGTCCTCCCGCATTTCGCGCAGACTGGGCATCGCCAGTTCGATCACGTGCAAGCGATAGAACAGATCCTGGCGGAATTCGCCGGCATCGACCAATGCCGGCAGCCGCTTATGCGTCGCGCTGATGATCCGCACATCGACCGGCTCCTCGGTCGTCGCGCCCACCTTCCGCACTTTTTTCTCCTGGATCGCGCGCAGCAGCTTCACCTGCATCGGCAACGGCAGATCGGCCACCTCGTCGAGAAACAGGGTGCCGCCGTTAGCGGCCTGGAAAAAACCGTCGCGGTCGCCTTCGGCGCCCGTGAACGCGCCCTTCTTGTAGCCGAAAAACTCCGACTCCATGAGATTCTCGGGAATCGCGCCGCAGTTCACCGGAACGAACGGAAGTTCAGTGCGCGGACCGCCGGAGTGGATCATTCGGGCGGCGAGTTCCTTGCCGCTGCCCGACTCGCCGGTAATGAACACGGGCGCTTGGCTCTTCGACAGCCGCTCGATCATCGTCCGCACCAGCATGACGGCCTGCGATTCGCCGAGCAATTGATACGAGGAGGGCGCCGCTGGCTTCTCGGGGACTTTCAGCGCCTGCTTGACCAGTGCCCGGAGCTGTTCCAGTGCGACCGGCTTGGCCAGGTAGTCGAAGGCGCCTGCTTTCAGTGCAGCGACGGCGTTTTCGGCGCTGCCAAAGGCGGTGATGACCGCTACCGGGACGTCGAGTCCCTTGTCGGTGATGTGCTCGACCACGGCAAGACCTTCCCCGTCGGGCAGGCGCATGTCGGTGAGGCACAGATCGAATCCTTGCGTGTCGAGCAGTTTGATGGCTTCGCCCACCGTTTGCGCACGAGTGGTGTCCAGTCCCATCCGCGACAGAGTGAGCTCGAGCAGTTCGAGGAGGTCGGGCTCGTCGTCGACGACCAGCACCTTCGGTTGTCCGCGATCGCGGATTCTTCGAGTCATGATGCTCCCTTTAGTCTTTACCTACCGATCGATTGGCCCGTTGCGCGCTTCAACGTAAGCCGGAAGTGCGCGCCCGGCCCCTTGGGCAGCAGCTCCAGCGCAGCGCCATTCGCATCGGCGAGTTCGCGGGCGATGTACAAGCCCAGGCCTGTTCCCCCCGGCCGGGTCGTAAAAAACGGCTCGAAGATCTGGGGGCGCAACTCCGCCGGAATCCCCGGTCCGTCGTCGTTGAGCTCGCATATTACGGCATCGCCCATGTACCCGGCACGGGCGACGATATGGATGCTGCCACTTTTTTTCTGGCAATGCTGCCACGCATTACGTACGAGGTTCCAGAGGATCTGGTTCAAATGGCCACGGTCGAACAGCACTTGCAGGTCCTTCGGACACTGAATGATGATGCCGCCGCTCGGAATATGCTCGGCCTGGGTGATTTCCTCGATGAGCGAGTCGACGAAATCGTGGCAGGTGATGATCTCGGGCTGCTGGCGATCGCGACGATTGAGCTGCAGCACCTCGCCGACGATGCGGTCGATGCGCTTGGCATTGTTACGGATCATTGTCAGCAGGCGCTGCCCCTCGGGCGCGACTGCGCCGTCCTCCTCCAGCAGTTGCGCGGCCTGGTTGATCGCCGAGAGGGGATTGCGCACCTCGTGCGCGATGCTCGCCGTCAGCCGGCCCATGGCGGCCAGCTTGATCTGCTGCGCTTCGCCCTGAGCGCGGCCGAGATCCTCGAGGTAAATAAGCGTGCCCCCGTTGATGCCGAAGCCGATGCGCACCAGGCGCACTCGCAACAACCGCTGTGTCGACTCCACCTTGAACGGAGGCAGCGGCTCTGCGAAGTCCTCCTGCCACCGCCGCCAATAGTCATGGAGTATGGAGCTAAATTCGGACAACCGCATGCCACCGCGCATGCGTCCGAATCCGCCCAGCAGCCGCGTCACTTGCGCGTTGTGACCGCGCACGACGCCGTTGAGGTCCACTACCAGGACGCCATCCTGCATGTCCTGGATGATCAGACGGTTGACCTGCTCGAGATTCGCAATGTCGATGCCGCGCTGCACCGCGAGCTCTTCGCTGGCCTTGGTGTAGCGCCCAAGCAAAAGTGCCACGCCAACCGTCGCGAAGTAGCCGAAACCGATCAGTCCGGTCTGCAGAATTTGCGGACCGGGAATCAGCCCGTCGATGAGGCGCCAGCTGTCGACTGCGATGAGCACGGAACTCGCCAGTGCTGCATGAAAGAGCGCGATGCGCGATCGCATCATCCAGCCGCTTGCGGCGAGCTGGGGAAACAGCAGGATCGGCAACGGGCCGCTCGCACTTCCACCGGAGTACATCAGCATCGCGATGAAGAAGATGTCGCCGACCAGCAGCGTCAGCAACAGCGCGGGCAGCGGAACAATCAATGATTCGCGCTGGATCCAAAGGAAAGACAACAAACCGAACGCGAAATACAAACCGGTCGCCGTCAGAAACGCATTCGGCAGGCCCACGCCCGCACCGTGCAGGTCGAGAAACAGCGCTGTGCCCAGGAGCAGCGTGCCGCACGTAGCCCGATAAATGCCGACGATCCAGAGGATGCGCCGCCAGGATTCGTCGATCATGACCGGCCGTTGGGGCGGCTCGAACGGGGGGGCCACGGGCTGGGTCTGGGTGTCCATGGTCAACGCTTGGCGCACTGCCCGTCGGCGCAGGCAAACCCGTTATCTACCACGCGTGCCTCGGCGCGCGGCAGGAACACGCCACAGTTCACGCAGCGGACCATCGGGTCACCGGTCTTGACCGATTTGCTGGCCTCCGCCGCGCGACGCCGCACGCGATTATTGCGCATGCTGATCATCCGCAGCGCCAGGAGGACCACGAAAATCAGGATCAGCCATGCAACGATCTTGGACATCAGGGCCTAAACAACCTTGCCCGGGTTGAGCAACCCTGCGGGATCGAGCGCGCGCTTGACGCGGCGCATCAACTCGACCTCGATCGCCGGCTTGTAATGGATGACCTCTTCCCGTTTCATCTGCCCGATGCCGTGTTCCGCGCTGAAGCTACCCCCGTATTTGACAGTGAGGTCGTAGACGATGCGATTGGCGCGCGGCGTCGTCGCATTGAACTCGACGGGATTCGCGCCCGTCGGGGCGGAAAGATTGTAGTGCAGGTTGCCGTCGCCGAGATGGCCGAAAACAACGTAGCGTACGCCGGGGAACGCGGCATCGAGAGCGGCGCGCGCCTGGTCCAGAAACTCGGGGATGCGCGAAACCGGCACGCTGATGTCATGCTTGATGTTCGGGCCTTCGAGACGCTGCGCCTCCGGGATATGCTCGCGCAACGCCCACAATGCGGTACCCTGTGCCTCGGACTGAGCAATCGTCGCGTCGCGCGCGATCTCGTCGCTGATGGCATCGGCGAGCGCGCTTTCGACTTCGCTCCTGAGGGGCGAACTGGCGGCGACGTCATCGGCCTGAACCAATACGTACCAGGGATGGTCCCGTAGCGGCTCAGGCAGCGTCGGGAACTGCGTTCGCGTCAGTGCGACGCAATCGGCCGAGATCAATTCAAACCCCGTCAGCCGATCGCCCAGCGCCGAGCGCATCGTGCGCAGCAGTTTGACCGCGGCCACGACGTCGGCGACGGCTACCCACGCGGTGACCGACGTGCGCGGACGCGGGAAAAGCTTCAGCACCGCCGCCGTGATGATGCCGAGCGTGCCCTCGCTTCCGAGAAACAACTGCTTGAGATCGTAGCCTGTATTGTCCTTGCGCAGACCCTTGAGTCCGTCCCACACGCGTCCATCGGCGAGCACAACCTCGAGTCCAAGCACGAGGTCGCGCGCATTGCCGTAACGCAACACCGCAGTGCCGCCTGCGTTCGTCGACAGGTTGCCGCCGATGAGGCAGCTTCCTTCCGCGGCGAGCGACAGCGGGAACAGGAGCCCCGCTTGCGCCGCGGCATCCTGCACACCTGCAAGTGGCACCCCCGCGTCGACAGTCATGGTCGCATTATCGGCGTCGATCGATCGAACGCGATTGAGTCGCGTCAAGGAAACGAGCAGTTCGTCGCCTGCGGCATGCGGTGTGGCGCCGCCGCACAGGCTGGTATTGCCGCCTTGTGGAACTACAGGTACCCCATTTTCGGCACAACAGCGAACAACGGCGGCGACTTCGGCGGTCGCACCGGGCCGCACGACCGCTCGCGCCCGCCCGTGGTAGCGGCCGCGCCAGTCGGTGAGATACGGCGCAACGTCAGCGGCGGCAGTAAGCACGTGGGGGTCGCCGACAATGGCTTTCAGTGCAGTAAGCAATAGACCAGCGGATTCCGCCATCAGGTAGTCTCAGAAGTTCCGTAGCATAATAGCGGAAAAGACAAGCATCCCGTAGCCTGCATCCCCGGAGGAGTTACCAATGTCAGATGCGTCCTTCACCCCGCAGCAAGCGCTCGAGTTCATGCAACGGATGTGGAATCCGTTCGGCATGCCGATCCCGGGCTTCACGCCCCCTGCCACTGCGGGCGCTGCGCCGGCCGGGATGCCGTTCCCGAATCCGGCGGCGATGTTCGCGACGCTGGACCCGGCCGAGATCGACAGGAAAATCGGCGAGCTCACGATCATCGAAAACTGGCTTGGCATGAGTCAGAACTTCATTCATATGAGCATCAAGACCCTGGAACTGCAAAAGGCATCGCTTGAGGCCATGCGTGGCGGGGTGGCCGGCGGCGCGGACAAATAAATGGCACTGACGCTCTACTATGGTTCCGGCTCTCCGTATGCCTGGCGGGCGCAACTTGCGCTCGAGCACAAGGCACTTCCGTATGAACTGAAAGTGCTTTCATTCTCGGCGGGCGACACGCGCAAGCCGGAATTCGTTGCACTGAACCCGCGGCATCAGGTGCCGACGCTTGTCGACGGCGATTTTGTGCTCTACGAGTCGAGTGCAATCGTCGAATACCTCGAGGAAGGGTACCCCGGTCGTGGGGCGCCCTTGTTTCCCGGCGACGCGCGCTCGCGCGCGATCATCCGCAGGCTGGTGCTGGAGGTCGACAACTACTTCACCAAGGCCGCTGACCCGTTGCTCGATCAGGCGTTTTGGAAAAAGCCCGAGGAACGCGACAAAAAAATAATTGCCGACGCACGCAAAGGCGTTGTCGACGAACTCGCAATGTTCAGCAAGGCGATGCGCGGAGAGTATCTGGCGGGCCCACTCTCGGCTGCCGATTTCGCGTTCTATCCCCTCGTTGCGTTCCTCTATCGCGCCCAGAAAGTGAAACTGCCCGATCTCGACGCAGACGGAATGCTGACCCCTGAGCTTCGGGCGTGGAGGGTGCGTGTCGAAGCGTTGCCGTTTTTCGATAAAACAGTGCCACCGCACTGGAAGGCACAGTAGGTTCTACCGGAGGAAACCATGCGCCTCATGACGACAGCGTTCGCGGACGGGCAGCGCATCTCTCCGGAATTCGCATTCGGCACCATCGATGCACAGACGCATGTGCGGCTGTCCGGCAACTTGAATCCGGATTTTGCGTGGAGCGAGCTGCCCGCGGGGACGCAGTCGCTCGCGTTGATTTGCACGGACCCTGACGTGCCGTCACGCGGCGATGACGTGAACAAGGAAGGCCGCACCGTGCCCGTGACTTTGCCGCGGGTCGACTTTTATCACTGGGTGCTCGTCGACTTGCCGCCGGATACGATGCCGATCGGGCGGGGAGAGTTCTCGCGAGGTGTCACCGCACGTGGCAAACCGGGACCGGCAGCACCGCGTGCGGCTCGGCAGGGCCTCAACGATTACACCGGCTGGTTCGCGAGCGACAAGGACATGGCGGGCAATTATTTCGGTTACGACGGTCCCTGTCCGCCGTGGAACGACGCCCTGCGGCACCGCTACGTCTTTACGCTCTATGCGCTAGACGTCCCGCGGCTCGCTTTGCATGGCAACTTCAAGGGTAGTGATGCCGTTGCGGCCCTCAAGGGCCACATCCTCGCGCAGGATGCCGTCACCGGCGTGTATACGCTCAATCCTGCAATCCGCCTCTAGCGGCTGAGCCAGAGCCCTGCGACGTACGCGTGCGGGCCGCTATTTCGGTAGCGGCCCAGGCCGCGTGGGTGAAAACGATCGACGGATCGGCTGGCGCCCTCGACACGAATCGAACGTGTGACCTGTCCCTTAGGAGGGGACCGCTCTATCCACTGAGCTACGAGGGCGGCGAGCGGATTCTAACCGATGGCCGTTGCAGGGCGCGAAGGCACAAGCGGAGCGTCTACAATGCCGTCTGTGACCCGGCCCGTGACGATGGATTCCCAATCTGCGCCCCCCGCCCGCCCGCCGATCGGGCGAACCCTGGCACGGCTGGGGAGCTTTCTCTCGCCCTACCGTACGCGCTTCGCGATTGCTGGCGTCTCGTTGCTCGTCGCCGCCGGTTGCGCGCTGGCAATCGGGCAGGGGCTGAAGATCGTCGTGGATCGCGGTTTTGCGGCAGGCGACGGCGGCGAGCTCGACCGCGCGCTTTTTGGCGTGCTGGCGATCATCGCAGTGATGTCCATCGCTACGTACACGCGCTTTTACAGTGTCTCGTGGATCGGCGAGCGCGTCACCGCCGATCTGCGCAAGCGCGTGTTCGACCATCTGCTGACGTTGTCGCCGGGTTTTTTCGAAATCACGCGCACGGGAGAGGTGATTTCACGCCTGACCAACGATACCACCATGCTGGAGTCGGCAATCGGTTCCAGTCTGTCGATGGCGCTGCGCAACATCGTGCTTGGTATCGGCGCGCTGGTTCTGCTGATGCTGACCAGCCTCAAATTGACATTGCTGGTGCTCGCAGGTCTGCCGGTGGTGTTGCTGCCGATCATTCTGTTTGGCCGCCGCGTGCGGCGGCTTTCGCGCGCGAGCCAGGATCGGGTCGCTGACACCGGCGCATACGTCGACGAAGCCATTCACGAGATTCGCACGGTACAGGCCTACGCTCACGAACGGCTCGATCGCGAGGCGTATTCACAACGCGTGGAACAGGCGTTCGCGGCCGGTGTGCAGCGTATACGCCAGCGCGCGTTGCTTATTGCTGCGGTGATCTTCCTCGTGTTCGTTGCTGTCGGCATCATCCTCTGGATCGGCGGTCACGACGTGCTTGCAGGCCGGCTTTCTGCCGGTCAGCTTTCGGCTTTTGTCTTCTATGCGGTCGTCGTCGCGACATCGGTCGGTGCAATCAGCGAAGTTACAGGCGAACTGCAGCGCGCAGCAGGGGCGACGGAGCGCCTGTTCGAGATTCTCGACACACCGACGGAGATTGCGGCGCCGGCGGTGCCTGCTGTCTTACCTGAGCCGCCGCTTGGCACGGTGGCACTGGATGCGGTGACGTTTGCCTATCCGTCACGCCTCGCCGACCCGGCGTTGCGCGCACTGACGTTCAAGGTGGCTATCGGTGAGCGCGTGGCGCTGGTGGGTCCTTCCGGTGCCGGCAAGACCACCGTGTTCCAGCTGCTGCTGCGCTTCTACGATCCCCAGGCCGGGCAGGTGCTGATCGACGGGGTCGATGTACGCACTGCCGATCCACGAGACGTGCGCGGCAGGATTGCCGTGGTGCCGCAGGAGCCGGTGATATTCGCTGCAACCGTGTGGGACAACGTGCGTTACGGGCGGCCCGACGCGAGCGATGCCGACGTCCGCGATGCGTGCGAAGCCGCATACGCCAGCGAATTTCTCGCGCGGCTGCCGCACGGGTTCGATACCCAGCTGGGCGAACGCGGCGTCAAACTTTCGGGAGGACAGCGGCAACGGTTGGCGATCGCGCGTGCCGTGCTCGCGCGACGGCCGATACTGTTGCTGGACGAGGCGACCAGTGCGCTCGACGCCGAAAGCGAACGCATGGTCCAGTTGGCCCTGGACCGGCTGATGGCCGGCCGCACCACACTGATCATCGCGCATCGCCTGGCGACCGTCGTCAGTGCGGATCGCATCATCGTGCTGGACCGCGGCACGGCGATTGCGCAAGGCACCCATGCAACGCTGGTCCGCGACGATCCGCTGTATCGTCGATTGGCATCGCTTCAGTTTGGTCTGGACAGCGCGCCGGGCATCGGAGAAGGGCGCGCGCTGGCGCAAGCCGGTTGAGTGCGTCAGTCAGTCGGGCGCGTCCGGGTGGCGGAAACACGACACGAGATGGTCGTTGACCATGCCGGTGGCTTGCATGAACGCATAACAGATCGTCGAGCCTACGAAGCGGAAGCCGCGTTTCCCGAGCGCTTTGGACAGCGCGTCCGATGCGGGCGTTTTCGCCGGAACCGAGGTCATGCGCCTGCGGCGGTTAATTGTCGGGGTGCCGTCGACGAACTCCCAGATGTACCGATCCAAGCTGCCGAATTCGCGCTGCACATCGAGCACCGCGCGCGCGTTGCTGACGGTGCTTTCGACCTTGAGGCGGTTGCGCACGATGCCTGGATTGGCAAGCAGTGTTTCGATGCGGCGTTTGTCGAATCGCGCCACGCGCGCCGGATCGAATCCTGCAAATGCCTCGCGATACGCATCGCGCTTGTTGAGGATGGTCTGCCAGGACAGACCGGCCTGCGCGCCCTCAAGGGTCAGGAACTCGAACAGCAGCTTATCGTCGTGAACCGGCACTCCCCATTCGGTGTCGTGATAAGCGATCATGCGCGGGTCGGTGCCGGCCCAGGGACACCGCGATTTTTCATTCATCGAAGCCTCTGCCGATAACTGGCCGCCTTGTTCCCGACAGCGGCCGACGTCAAAATGATACGGTGATCCCCTGGCTCCGCGGCGACGCTCCTTTTCCGCCGATCGAACGCGCGCTCGACGAGCCTGGTGGCTTGCTCGCCGCCGGCGGCGATCTGTCGCCGGGGCGACTGCTGGATGCCTACCGCCACGCCATTTTCCCATGGTACAGCGACGGGCAACCCATCCTGTGGTGGTCCCCGGACCCCCGCATGGTGCTGTTCGTCGATGAACTCAGGGTGTCGCGTTCGTTGCGTCGCGCCGTCGCAAAGCGACGGTTCGAGATTCGAGTTGACACCGCGTTCGATGCGGTCATCGCGGCCTGCGCCGCGCCACGCTCGGGGCACCGGGGAACGTGGATCACGGGGGAAATGGTCGATGCGTACGTCCGATTGCACAGACTGGGACATGCTCATTCGGTTGAAGCGTGGGAGGGCGACAAGCTAGCGGGAGGCCTGTACGGTGTCTCGATCGGACGCATGTTCTTCGGCGAGTCGATGTTCGCCCGCGAAACCGACGCCTCAAAGATTGCGCTCGTCCATCTCGTCGCCATGCTCAAGCGGCACGAGATGCCGCTCGTTGACTGCCAGCAGGACACCTCCCATCTGGCGCGCCTTGGCGCGCGACCGATATCGCGCGATGTGTTTGCCGATGCCGTGACGCGGTTGGTACACTCTTCTCCAGCCGCCGGCATGTGGAATGAGACTGCGGCCGCTGCGGAATCGCCATGACCAAGCTCAATGACCTGCCGCTCGCCGCATTGCAGTTCTATGCGACCGCTCCGTACCCGTGCAGCTACCTGCCGGACCGGCTGGCCCGATCACAGGTTGCGACCCCGAGCCACCTGATCGACAGCCGCGTCTATGGCGAGTTGGTCCGCTTAGGTTTCAGACGGAGCGGAGCCTTCACGTATCGCCCGTATTGCGACCATTGCCGTGAGTGCGTGCCGGTCCGGGTGCCGGTCGCAGACTTTGTGATGAGCCGAAGTCAGCGTCGCTCGGCTCGGCGCCACGGAAAGTTAACGACAATTAGACGTATTTTAGCGTTTGATAGCGAACATTACGCGCTGTATCTGCGCTATCAACGGTACCGACATCCGGGCGGGGGCATGGATCAGGATAGCCGGGAGCAGTACCAGCACTTCCTGCTTCATAGCAACGTCGGTACCGATTTGTACGAATTCCGGGAGGGAGAGCGCCTGCGGATGGTCAGCCTGGTCGACCGGCTGCATGACGGCCTATCGTCCGTCTATACGTTCTATGACGTGGAGCCATCCGCGGCAAGCTACGGCACCTACAGCATTTTGTGGCAGATCCAGAGATGCCTGGAGCTTGGCCTGCCTTACCTCTATCTGGGCTACTGGATCGCGGGGAGCAAGAAAATGGCCTACAAGGCGACATTCCGACCGATTGAGGGATTGGTGCTGGGGGGGTGGAGGCGGTTGGAAGGCTAAGTACGACGCACACCAATGCAAGCATGCGTCCGACGTAAGGGAGGGGTGGAGAATGTTGCGGAATCTAGCGATCGGGAAGGTCATTTTGGAGCGTGCGCAGTACATGCCTCCCGCGTTGCGGCCGCTTGTCGTCGCAGCGGAGGCGGGAGAACCTCTTGAGCCCGCGCTGACTTTAATTGTCCGAAATTTCGGGTTTGACAGCTTTATGTACGCGATGAGCGTCGACCCGCAGATAACTCGGGCGAGTCCGCCTAGAGAATGTCAGGCCTATGTGTTTACGACACTTCACGAACTATTTTGTACCGGAGTCGTCGAGCGCGGTGTTCCGCCCGCTGCGCGTGGGGCGCCGCTGAGCCCGCGACAGCGCGAGTGCTTGGTTCTCGCTGCACGCGGACTAACCACCGAGGACATAGCAGTAGAACTCGGAATTACGCAGCGAACCGCGCAGTTTCACTTTGACTGCATTAGGAGCAAGTTAGGCGCTGCGAATCGTCAGGAGGCAATCGCGAAAGCAATTGTGGACGGGACTATTGCCGTCTAGCAGGCTGTCGGGCTTTCATTCCTGTAAATCTTGACTAGACTGGATTGCATTGATGCCCTTTCGTGAGTGAATCCATGGCGCGCTTTGTTTCGGTTGATCGCGATACGGAATTCATGTTTCCGCCGAGCGTGCAGGAGTGGCTGCCGAAAGATCATCTGGCGCGGTTCGTGGTCGACGTGGTCGAGCAACTGGATTTGTCGGGTCTCGAGCAAAGCTATGCCGGTCGTGGCAGCGATGCGCACCACCCAGCGATGCTGGTGGCGCTGCTGCTTTATGGCTACGCTACCGGCACCTTCTCCAGCCGGGCGTTGGAGCGGGCGAGCTATGACTCGATCGCTTTTCGCTACGTCACGGCGAACACGCATCCGGATCACGACACGATCAACAGTTTCCGCAAGCGCTTCCTGAAGCAGATCGAAGCGATCTTCGTCCAGGTGCTGGGCTACGCCCAAGAAGTGGGCATGCTGAAGTTGGGTACGGTGAGTCTGGACGGGACCAAGGTGCATGCCAACGCCTCGCGTCACAGCGCGATGAGTTATGGCCACGCCAAGAAACTGGAGGCCAAGCTCAAGGCCGAGGTGGCGGAACTGATGAAGCGAGCGGAGGCGGCCAACGCGCGTGACTTGCCGGAGGGCATGAACCTGCCCGAAGAGTTGAGCCGCAGAGAAGCGCGCCTGGCGGCGATAGCCGCAGCCAAGGCGAAGATCGAGGCACGGGTCAAGGCCGAAGCCGAGGCCGCCTACGCCGCCAAGCTGGCGGCGCGCGAGCAACGGGCGAAGCAGCGCGGCAAGCGACCCGGTGGTCGGCCGCCGGCGCCGCCCAGTGGCACGCCCAAGGACACCGATCAAGTGAACTTCACCGATGAGGACTCGCGCATCATGCCGGTGCCCGGGGGCGGCTTCGAGCAAGCCTACAACGCCCAAGCCGCCGTCGACACCGACAGCATGTTGGTGGTGGCGGCCACGCTGACGCAAGCGACGAACGACAAGCAGCAAGTGGTGCCGATGCTCGAACAACTGCAAGCCTTGCCGGAGGATCTGGGCCGAGTCAAGCGGCTGCTGGCCGATACCGGGTATGCCAGCGAGGACAACGTCAACGCCTGTGCGCAAGCCAAGATCCAGCCCTTGATCGCGCTCGGCCGCGAAGCCCATCACGGCTCGCCCTTCGATCGCTTCGCCGAGCCTGCGCCACTGCCAGGTAAGCCAACACCGTTGGCGGCCATGCGCCATCGCCTGCAAACCCGACGCGGGCGCAAGTGGTATGCGTTGCGCAAATGCACGGTTGAGCCGGTGTTCGGATTGATCAAGCACGTGATGAAATTCCGGCAATTCCTGTTGCGCGGTATCACCGCTGTGCGTGGCGAATGGAGTTTGGTGTGCCTGGCGTGGAATATGAAGCGCATGAACGCCCTCTGCGCGTGAAGCGCGGCAAATTTCGCTCGTCGAACCCGGACTGAATCGCATCACAACGCTCTCTACCACCCCTTCGTAACGCAATTTCCACGTTTCATCCCGACGCAGCCGTCAAAATGAGTCGACGCGGGCCAATCAACCGAAAACCGCGGACCTCAAGTCCGACGGGCTGCTAGAGGGCGGAGCCTTACGACCTAAAGCGTAGCGACGACAATTGAGCTTGCCAGCAGTCTGGCACGTACCCCCTGTCCATCATCTGCATCGATCGCCCTCGCCGCAACGCGGTCACTGTCTGCGCCAACTGCATCCGCACCAGGCGCTGAAGATGCTATCGCCGGGATTGTTCAGACGGCGCACCGCCGGATTAGGCACTGCGGTGTGTCCGGAGATATAGGAGCAACTCCACTTCCCACATGCGCTGTTATGATTCTAGCGGCTCGTGGCAAGTGACGACGCCTCGAAACTATTCGCGAGCGGGGCGACTCGCCGCGTGCAACTTGGCGAGGCCTATGGTCCAGAACAAATCACACCTTCATGATCGATGAGCATTCCGTCGAGTTCGCGGCAGACGACGGCGTACGGCTAGCGGGATTATGGCTTGGGCCCGGGCGCGTGCAGCAGACGGCGTCGATCGCTGTCGTTATTGTGTGCGGCGCGGGCATTCCCGCAAAGGCTTATTACAGACTCGCGCGCTACCTCGCCGAGCGTGGTGCTGCGGTATTGACGTTCGATTACCGCGGTGTGGGCACATCGCGCGTCGGCAACTTGCGTAAACTGTCGAGCGGAATGGACGATTGGGCGGTTCGCGATATTGGTGCCGCACTGGCAGTTGCACAGGCGACCTATCCTGAGCTACCGTTGACCGCCGTCGCGCATAGCGTTGGCGCGTTGCTGTTGGGGGCCGCGCCCGGCGCAGCGCGGTTGTCTCGGGCGGTGTTTCTGGGCGCGCACACGGGCTATTGGCGCGATTACCGAGCGAGGTGGCGCTGGCCGCTCTTTATCGTCTGGCACGCATTCGTGCCGGCCGTTACCTGCTTGGTCGGCTTCTTTCCCGGACGGGCACTTCGCCTCGGGGAGGACCTGCCGCGCCAGGTGGCATACGATTGGGCTGGGCGGCGGCAACCGGGCCTTTTGAGAACGCAACGAGACAGACGCCGATTCGGACCGCACCTTCATCGCTTTGCGGAGTTCCGGGCCGAGACGCTTGCGGTCTCGATCAGCGACGACGCGTTCGCCCCGCCGGAAGCTGCAGATCGCCTGCTTGCGATGTATCCAACTCTCGCAGCCGTTCGCGAGACGGTGACGCCAGCAAGCCTCGGACGCCGTCGACTCGGGCATTTCGGTTTCGTACGCAAGGGATCGGGCGAGTATTTCTGGCGCCGCGTCTCTGAGTGGGTATTGGGCGCGGCTCATCGAGAGGTAGGCCATAGTTGAAGTGAGTTTCCCGGCGGACTAACCTAACGCAAGGAGGGTAGGAAACCGTGAAAAGAAAGCGATTCAGGATTCAAGTGTTGAGCAGATTGTTGCGGTATTGAAGGAGCATGAGCTCGCGGTTCCTGGCGACGAGCTTTGCCGGCAGGTCGGGATACCAAGAATACGTTCTATCGCTGGAAAAAGGGATACGGTGGGCTGCAACCCGGCGGACGAGACGGCAACTCGAGGACAGACGAGAATGGGAAGCTGAAGCGGTTGATGGCCGAACTGACGCTTGATAAAACGATGCTGCAACATGAGGTCAGAATCGACTTCTCACGAGCCGGTAAACTTATCGACAAAGGACATATCGACGCGTTCAACGGATCATTTCGCCCCGAATGTCTCGACTCAAACTTGGTCGAGAAAAGCCGAGCACTGTACAACTTTTCTAGCGGTCTTGGGATGCCCTGGGATACCTGGGACGTTAGCTTATCTGTCTGATTGCAAATACAAAAAAACGATCTGGTAGACCCATTTGCCTTTTGTCGTGTCGGTCCTAAATCCTAGCAAGTCTAATTGTGTCGGCTACAGGTTATCGTGGATTAAAGGTCCAACTGATGACATAGATCACCTTAGTATCAAAAAACCATTTGGCAGCTCTCCAGTTTGTTTGCCACAATGCCGCTGAGTCATCTCGTTCGTCACAACGACCAGGGAGTGCGTATGAACGCTGTCGCCGAAGTCCGGTTTTTCGCAAAAATACAATCCGAACAGCTTGAAACCCGCTTTGATCCTGAGTTCGGCGTCCTTTGGGGGCTGATGAATCCGAGGCCCCGACCGACGTTTAACCCGCAACTCCTCGCAGAACTCAGAGGTTTTGTCGACAGCATAATTCAACCCAGTGGCGTAATTTGGACAGGTGGGGTTGAGCACGCGATCAATTACGCGGTAATTGCATCCAAGGTTCCCGGCGTATTCAATCTCGGAGGAGACCTTCTGCTCTTCCGCGAAGCAATTGCAGCGCGTGATCGCAATATGTTGCTTCAGTACGGTCGGAAATGTATCGACAATCTCTATCCGTGGTCCCGCAACTGTGACCTGCCGTTGACTACCATCGCGTTGGTTCAGGGCGACGCCCTTGGTGGCGGATTCGAATGTGCGCTATCCGCATCAGTTTTGATCGCGGAGGAGTCAGCCAGAATGGGTTTCCCTGAAATCCTCTTCAACCTGTTCCCAGGGATGGGGGCTTATAGTTTTCTTGCTCGCAAAGTTGGTCGACGGACCACGGAGGAGCTCATCACCAGCGGGAGCCTCTATACCGCTAGGCAGTTGTACGATATGGGCGTGGTCGACGTGTTAGCGCCCGACAATGAGGGCGAGGCTTCGGTTTACAGCTTCATCAGAAAACATGCAAAGTCAGCAAATGGTCGCCGAGCTATTGAAATGGTTCGGCGCGAAGTTGAGCCCGTAACACATGAGGAACTCATGCGTGTTGTTGGTATTTGGGCTGATGCAGCACTGCGTTTGACAGAACGCGATTTGCGACTTATGGAACGACTGGTTCGAGCACAAGACAAGAGCGGAATGGGCGAATTTGATACTCGCCCGGCCTCCGTGACAACCCTGCAGCGCGTGTCCTAGGCTAGTTTTGTGACAGGCTGCGTCGCCGCTCCTCGATGAATTTGTCGAGGGCGGCCAGTGCGGTTTTTTCGGCACGAACCAATTCCTCCATCCACATCGCAGCTTTTATTCGCAGTAGCTCGTGGCTTGCTTTTTCGAATCGTATAGCTTGCTGTACAAGCTGGACAGCACCGACGCTTCCAGCCCCACCTTTCAGCGCATGAGCTGAATCTTTTACACCTTCATAGTTTCGTGCGGCCAAAGCGTCGCCGATTGCCTTTACTAATCGCTCAGTGTCCGACCGGAACCCTCGGAGCAGCCTTTCGACAAATGTTGGATCGGCCGAGAGTCGAACCAAATCAGCAAGAATATTCGAGTCGACTGCGGGCGTATCGATAACGGTCAGCGATGGCCGATTGTCTGCGCGTGGCGGGGGGCGCGATCGTCGTAGCTTCGCCGCCGGCGGCGGTCGCAACGTGGAACTCAATCGCATCTAGCAACGTTGTAGGTCGAATGGGTTTCGGAAGAAATTCGGCGCATCCTGCTCGCTGGCATTCCTCGATTACCTCTGTCGTGACATTTGCAGAAAGGATTAGTACGGGAATCGGTTTTTGGGTTGTATATTGATACAGTTTCAGCGCTTCAAGCCCGCTTACCACAGGCATTGAAAGATCGAAAAGTGCAACATCGAATGCCCCGCGTTCTAGTGCATCAAGCGCAGCCTCGCCGTTGTCGACGATTGTTGCGACGTGGCCGCCGCTTTCCAAGATAAGCTGTGTGACCCGTTGATTTGTAGGGTTGTCCTCTGCAACGAGTACACGGGCGCCGCGAATCCTTGTGACCTTAGGTGGCTGTTGCGCGGCGAGCACTGCTGCAGCCGATGACAGCCGCGCGTTTGATGCCCGATCTTGTGTAAAGTCGATGCCGACCGGCTCAGCATGTGGAAGCGGGAGCTCAAACCAAAACAGACTGCCTACATCGACGGTACTGGAGACACCGATCTGTCCCCCCATAAGGGTTACAAGTTGGCGAGCGATTGATGTGCCTAGCCCAGTTCCTCCATAAACTCTCGTGATCGAATCGTCTGCTTGGGCAAAGGGTTCGAAGATCGCAGCCAGCTTTGCTTCTGGTATTCCTATTCCAGTGTCCCGTACCTCGAATCGAAGATGCTCCTCGGCGGGACCGTGGGCAATGGCGACAACACGCAGCGTTATCTCGCCGCGTTCAGTAAATTTGACCGCATTGGCCAAGAGGTTGAGAAGTACTTGGCGTAGGTGATGGCTGTCACCGGAAAACCAACGTGCAGCTTGCGGTGAAATCTCCGTATTGACGGCAATGCCTTTGTAGCGAGCCTGAGGAAGCACAACCTTGACGCTGCTAGTCAGTAGCTTGCCCAAATCAAACGGTCGGTGCTCTATCTGTACACGACCAGCTTCAATCTTGGCCATGTCTAACACATCTTCTATCTGTGCTAGCAGCAGGTCCGCGGATGTTCCAAGTGTTTCGACAATCTCACGCTGTGATTCGGTAAGATTAGATTCACGAAGGACATCAGCCATTGCGATAACGCCATTTAAGGGCGTGCGCATCTCATGGCTTACGTTTGCAAGAAATCTTCCCTTTGCTTGATTCGCTTCGTCAGCTCGCTTTTTTGCGTCGGTGATCCGTTGCGCAAGCACGCTGACGTAGAACGGGAGGACTAGGATTGCAAAGAAGCATGCCATCCCAACACTGAGACTGTTGGACCAGTGCGTATCCAGTAGTAAGACAAACCCAAACCCGACGACCCCCATAGCCTGACAAGCATGAAGATAGGTTCTTCCATATCTGAACCCATTCCCAAATATGATGAACAGGTAGAGCCCGAACATGACAGAACCGGCTTCCCCCATCATCGCCATGAAGTAGGTAATTCCCGCGTTATCAACCACCATTCCTACATATCGGCGAAAAACCGAAACGTCGCCAGCCCAGACGATCCTTATTAGAATTGCAATTGAAGCGAAGAGATAGAGCAGAGTTGCAGCGAGAACCTGCTTCTCGACTGAATCCATTAACCCATCGCGATTCGCGTACCTCACGAAACAGACGAGGACAAGCGCCGCGAACGCCATTCGGATAAACCCTTGCTCAAGCTCCGGGGGATCCGTGCGGGCGTACAGCACCTTAATAAGCGCGCGAACTCGATGTTTCGCCTTGACGAGCAGATAAAGCAATTCGCGTCCCCGGAGTCGGTTCAACCAAGCGCATTCTATGCGCGAATTTGCTTACTAGCCACATAATGACGTCGGTGTAAGCAAAGCGCGTGCCAAAATAAACACAAAGGGTAGAGAAACGCCGATTTCGGGGCCGGTAGCGGATTTTGGCCGCTTTTTCGTAGATGCGACACAGACACCCGTCCAAGGTATGGCTTGGGGTATGGCGGTCGTTTGAGAGGAGCATTACACTTAGTACACTTCAACTACGAGCGGGCGGGCTTGCCATGCCGCGCAATCAACATGGAAGACCGTAAGCAACGAAGTCTTTCGCAGGCGGCCGAGGGCTTCACGAAGGCAAACAATTGGGTCTCTCTTACCGCACTGATAGTCGACTTAGCGCTTTATGCCTCGTCAGTTGTTACCGCGGTCGTTGCTAGCGCAATCTGGGTAAAGCTGATTGCAATCGTGGTTGCAGGAACCGCGATTTCCATGCTCTTCGTTTTGGGACATGACGCCGCACATAGAAGCTTGGTTTCTGGCAAGAAGTTGAACGCAGTCTTGGCCCGACTCGTTTTTCTTCCCTGTTTACACAATTACACCCTCTGGGTCATCGAGCATAATCGTTTGCACCACCAATTTAATAACGTCAGGGGGCTCAACTCGTACTCACCGCTTTCTCCCGAGGAATTCTCGAGAGCATCGCGTGGTCGCCGCATATTGGAACGTGCCTACAGATCGCCTGCTGGGTTCGGGGTCTACTACCTTGTCGAACGATGGTGGAAGCACAAGTTCTTGCCAAGGGCTGCGCTCACCCCGAAGCAGCGCGCGCGTGGATGGTTGGATTTCTCAATCCTGCTTATTTGGGGGACTGTTCTTATTTGGGTGCTTACGCAAATTGGCGGTAAGTTTAGCGATGCGAATTCCCTATGGGCGATAGTCTGGGGATTCGTTGCGCCGTTCCTCGTTTGGAATCAGCTGATGGGAACCACAGCGTTTCTGCAACACACTCACCCGAGGGTCCCATGGTTTCGCAGCCGCGAAGAAACAGGGGCAACGACGTCTCAAGTTGAGTTAACCGTTCTCGTGCAGTATCCCGCATGGTATGACGTGCTGTCCCACAACATAATGCAACACCAAGCCCACCATATCAGTGCAAGAATCCCATGGTTTCGCCTGAAGGCAGCACAGCGCAATCTGACTCCACTACTTGGTTCAGACGTCGTTGTCGAACGGATGGGCATTGGATACTTGATGAAAATCGCTCGTCAATGTCAACTGTATGACTATGACCTGAACAAATGGATGCCATTTACACGCAGATCGCCAAAAGCAACGCGGAGCCAATTCGTAGGGCCAAGGTCGGGGGATTTCGTTTGCAACGACCAACTGTCGCTTAGCAACGGCGAGAAATCGAGTTCGGTCACTTAGCACGTACCGGATGCTTTTCCGAATTCGTGTTTTGCGGCTCGTTCCTCGCCAAGAACAAAGCGGAGTCGCAGAAATGCCCAATTTGTACGCGTACGCAGGTAGCGACGCTCACCATAAGATCAAGATCAACTACAGTTACTAATTGTTATTGCTACTGATCCGCAAACTTCTCTCTAATTTCCCTGATCTTCACCTCTCCGCTTACAAACGCTTCAACGCAGTGCGGATCGAAGTGCCTGCCTTTCTGGCCTTGCAGATAAGCCAGGCCCTCTTCAACGGTCCAAGCGTGCTTATAAGGGCGTTCGCTCACCAGCGCATCGAATACGTCAGCTACGGCGACAACGCGTCCCACGATCGGGATGTCCTCGCCGTGTAGTCCGTTAGGGTAGCCCGATCCGTCATACTTTTCGTGGTGGCCAAGCGCAATGATGGCGCCCATGCTCAGGTATTTCGACGGGCTTCCTTTCAGGATGTCGTACCCGATCCGCGGGTGCGTTTTCATCATGCCGTCTTCTTCCGGGGTGAGCGGCCCCTCCTTGAGGAGGATCGAGTCGGGAATACCGATCTTTCCGATATCGTGCATCGGCGCCGCGACTTCCAGTACGTGCACTGTCTCCGGAGCAAGCCCCAGGTTGGAACCGATCAACCCCGAATATCGGGCCATGCGCACGAGGTGGTTGCCGGTAGTGCGATCTCTGAATTCGCCTGCCTTGGCCAGCTTGGAAAGCGTTTCGAGCTCGCGCTCGTGGATCTCCGCCACTGACTTGTCGACCTGGTATTGCAACACCCGCGCCTGGTCGGAGAGGACGATCTTGTGCCGGCGCAGGTCGAGCAGGTTGGCGCAGCGCGCACGCGTTTCATGCTCATCCAGCGGTTTGATCAGGAAGTCCGTGGCGCCCGCCTCAAGGGCTTCATAGCGCACCCGGCGGTCGTCGACCACGGTGATCACGACGATCGGCACATCGATGCAGTGCGGCAGCGTGCGAATCTGACGCACCAGCTGCACTCCGTCGAATTCAGGCAATTTGTAATCGGTCAGGACCATATCGACACGGTTGTTCCGCGCAAACTCCAGCGCGCGGCTCGGCGTGTCGAACAGTTCGAGATTGAGCTTGCCGTCGATCTGGCGAACGATTTCGGCGAGCAGCAGCCGGCTGCTGAACAGGTCGTCGATGATCAGAACGGTATTGCGTTGCGCACGCGCCATCGCCAGTTCGGAGATGACGGCGTTCTTGCCCGGCGTGCGTGACTGGGGTTGCGCTCACTGCTTCCACCTGTTCACAAAACATGTACTTGGACGACGCAAGCAAAACGTGTGCCGCACATATAAATTTGTGGCATACAAGCAACCGGTAGGCTGCGCCGATTCATATGAAATGGCAATCTCCATCGCACCTATGGCAGGTGGCCAGGAAACGAACGTAAGCACGGCTCCTGGGGCCGTACATACGTCCATCCAAGGGAAAATGGTCGGGGCGAGAGGATTTGAACCTCCGACCCCCTGCACCCCATGCAGGTGCGCTACCAGGCTGCGCTACGCCCCGACGCGAGACCATGGATTATACCGGCTTCATGGGTTGGGGCGGAGCAGCGCCCGAATTTCTTCTATTACCTGCCGCAATTCGGCGGAGGAAAGTGACGTCGACCGGCGATCGTCCGGCTTGGAGGCCGTCTCGGCAGGAGGGGGGGCGGCCAACGCGTCGGACTCGAGTCGGTGGCGCGCGCCATTGATCGTGAAACCTTGCTCGTAAAGGAGGTCGCGGATACGCCGGATGAGCAGGACCTCGTGGTGCTGGTAGTAGCGACGGTTACCCCGGCGCTTGACTGGCTTGAGTTGCGTGAACTCCTGCTCCCAGTAGCGCAGCACATGCGGCTTGACCGCACACAGATCGCTGACCTCGCCGATGGTGAAGTAGCGCTTGGCGGGGATCGGCGGAAGTGCGAAGTTAGTCTGCCTGTGCTCGGCCATGGTTCGCGGCTTCGACCATTGCCTTCAGTTTCTGGCTGGCGTGGAATGTGACGACGCGCCGCGCGGTAATCGGGATTTCCTCGCCGGTCTTGGGATTACGCCCAGGCCGCTGCGGCTTTTCGCGGAGCTGGAAGTTGCCGAAACCGGAAAGCTTGACGCTATCGCCGGACTCGAGCGCAATGCGGATTTCCTCGAAAAACCGCTCGACCATGTCCTTGGCTTCTCGTTTATTGAGGCCGAGCTGCTCGAACAGGAGGTCGGCTAGTTCAGCTTTGGTGAGCGTCATCGGAAATCCCTACTGGCGTAGCGTGCCGCCGAATCGATTCTTCAATTCCCGCAGTAAAACCGCTACCGCGGCGTCGATCTCTGCGTCCGTCAAAGTACGTGCAGTATCTTGCATAAGCACCAGAATTGCAAGGCTTTTCTTACCGCGCCCAATGCCTGGTCCTTTGTAGACGTCAAACAGCGAAATCTGCTCGACTTGGACCGGTTTAACTGCCTCCAGCGCGGCCAGCACTTCCTGGGCCGGCAATTCCTCGTCAACCACAACAGCCAAGTCGCGCCGGACAACCGGCACTTTGGAGATTGCACGCGCGAATGGCATCGACAACAGGGATAGGGATTCAGAGTCAAGTTCGAAGACGATTGGCGATTTCGGCAACTCGAATTCGCGGGTCAGCCTGGGGTGCAATTCCCCCAACCATCCGATGGGTCGTCCGGCGACGAGAATGCGTGCCGAGCGCCCCGGGTGCAGGGCTGCATGCGTGGCGGCCACCGTAGTTATGGCCAGCGGAGCGGCCAGCGCCTCGACATCACCCTTGACGTCGAAGAAGTCGGCGTCGCGCTTGCCGCTGTCCCACTGCGGCGGATCAGCGGGTCCGAACGCGAGTCCGCCGATGCGCAGCGGCTGCGCAAAGCGTTCGCCTTCGCGCAGGAAGCAACGCCCGGTCTCGAAGATCCGTACGCGCTCCGCTTTCCGGTTCACGTTGATACGCAGCGTGTCGAGCAGGCCGCCGAGCAGACTCGTGCGCATCACGTCGAGGTGACCCGCAATGGGATTGAGTACCTTGATCGGCGGTGGGTCGGCGCGCAGGGCATGTTCCCAGGCCGAGCTCACGAAACTGAAGGTGATGACTTCCTGGTAATCGCGATCGACCATGCGCTGCCGCAAGAGTGCCACCGGGCGCGAGGCCTCCGGTGCGGGCAACATTGTCTGCGCGTGGAGCGGGGCGGTGGTGTGAATCTTTTCGTAGCCGTACAGGCGCGCTGCTTCTTCGATCAGGTCCGCCTCGATGGCTAGGTCGAAACGATATGATGGCGGCGTCACGACAAAATCATCCCCATCGCGCCGGGGCTCGAGCCCCAGCCGGGTGAATATCGCGGCCACTTCTTCGGTGGGGATGGTGACACCGAGAATTCGTGCGATGCGTGCGCCGCGCACGCGAATCGGGTCGCGTCGCGGCAGATTTCCGCAGATGTCGACGAGCGCGCCCGCGCGTCCACCACATAACTCGAGAATCAGTGCCGTGGCGCGATCAACGGCGTCTGCCGACGCCTGAAAATCGACCCCGCGCTCGAAGCGATAGCCTGCATCCGTGACGAAACCAAGACGTCGCGCCTTGCCCTGAATCACCGCGGGATTCCAGAACGCCCCTTCCAGAAACACGGTGGTTGTCGCGTCGCTGATGCCGCTGTGCTCGCCACCCATGATGCCCGCCAACCCAAGCGGCTTTTTCTCGTCCGCTACCAACAGGAGCGATGCGTCCAGGTCGAGTTCCTGGCCGTTGAGCAGCGTAAGCTTTTCGCCGTCGCGCGGGAAGCGCACGACGATGTCGCCTTCGAGCAGCGCGTTGTCGTACGCGTGCAGCGGTTGACCGAGTTCCAGCATCACGTAGTTCGTGACATCCACGACCGCCGAGATCGGGCGGATGCCGCTGCGCTCGAGACGCTGCTTCATCCACGACGGTGTCGGCGAGCGAGCATCGATACCTTCGATCACGCGGGCGCAAAAGCGCGGGCACGCCAGCGGGGCTTCGACGCGCACGCCCCGCGCTGCCTCAGCCGTGCTCGCGATCCGCGCGCGTGGCGGGGGAGTCACCGGGGACGCGGTGATCGCACCGACCTCGCGCGCGATGCCGGCGAGCGAAAGGCAATCGGCTCGGTTCGGCGTCAACTTCAGGGTCAGCAACGAGTCGTCGAGATCGAGCGCTTGGCGCAGGTCGGCCCCGATTGTCAATTTCTGGTCGAGCGGCAGCAGACCCGATGCATCGTCCGAGATGCCGAGTTCCGCGGCCGAGCAAAGCATGCCTTGCGATTCGACACCGCGCACCGCGGCGTTGCGGATCACGAGGCCACCGGGCAATTCGGCACCAACCAGCGCGCAGGGCACCAGCATTCCTGGCGCGACATTGGGCGCGCCGCACACGATCGACAATCGCCTGCCGCGCCCTGCATCGACGTCGCAGACCGTCAGGCGCTCCGCGTTCGGATGCCGCTCGACGCTGAGCACTTTGGCGACGACGACGTGCGTGAACTTCGGCGCAGCGCTTGTACGCTCTTCAACTTCGAGGCCCGCCATCGTCAGTGCCTGCGCGAGTGCCTCGCTGTCGAGCGGCGGATCGACCAGAGTGCGCAGCCAGTGTTCGGAGAATTTCATGTTCGGCGCACTGCGTCAGGAGAATTGCTTCAGGAAGCGCAGGTCGTTCTCGTAGAACAGCCGCAGATCGTTCACGCCGTAACGAAGCATTGCAAGGCGGTCGGGTCCCATCCCGAAGGCGAAGCCCTGGTAGCGCTCGGGGTCGATGCCGACCGCGAGCAGAACGTTGGGGTGAACCTGGCCTGCGCCGGATATTTCGAGCCATCCTTCGCCGAAGCTCATGTCGATTTCAGCGGAAGGCTCGGTGAACGGGAAGAACGACGGCCGGAACCGCACTTTCAGGTCGTCCCGTTCAAAGAAGCGGCGGAGGAAATCGGTGAACACGGCCTTCAAGTCGGCGAACGTGACATGCTCGTCGATCCACAGCCCTTCGACCTGATGGAACATGGGGGAATGCGTCGCATCGCTGTCGACGCGATACACCCGCCCCGGCGCGATGATCTTGATCGGTGGCCGGTGCGTTTCCATGTACCGCACCTGAATCGGCGAAGTGTGCGTGCGTAGCACCATGCCGTTCTCGACATAGAACGTGTCATGCATGGAACGGGCAGGGTGGTCTTCCGGCGTATTGAGGGCGGTGAAATTGTGGAAGTCGTCCTCGATTTCGGGCCCGTCAGCGACTGCAAACCCGAGCGAGTGAAACAGTGCTTCGATGCGATCGATCGTGCGCGTGATCGGGTGCAGGCTGCCGACGCCTCTGCCGCGTCCAGGCAAGGACACGTCCAGCGCCTCGTGCGCCAGCTGCCGCGCCAGTTTCTGGTCGGAGAGTTCCTCGCGCCGGCGGGTGAGCGCGGCTTCGAGCTGCTCCTTCGCCGCGTTGATGCGCGCGCCGGCGGCGGGTCGGTCGACGGCGGCAAGCTTGCCCAGCGACTTGAGCAGCTCCGTCAGCTTCCCAGCTTTGCCGACATAACGTGCCTTGACGTTCTCGAGCGCAACCGGATCGCCGCAGGCAGCGAAGTCGGCGAGGGCACCCGCGACGATGGTCTCGAGCTCGTTCATTTTCTAGAGACAAAAAAAGGGAGGCGTTTTAGCGCCTCCCTCGCTGGTGTCGGACGCTCAGGCCAGAGAGGCTTTGGCCTGTTCTGCGATCTTGCCAAACGCCGCCTTGTCGTGAATGGCGAGGTCGGCAAGCACTTTGCGGTCGATGTCGATCGACGCCTTCTTCAATCCGTTCATGAATGCGCTGTAGCTGAGACCCAGCTCTCTTACGGCGGCGTTGATCCGCGCGATCCACAGGCCACGGAACTCGCGCTTCTTGTTGCGGCGGTCCCGATACTGATACTGGCCGGCCTTCATCACCGCTTCCTTGGCAACGCGATAGACGTTGCCGCGACGGCCGCGGTACCCCTTCGAGAGGGTCAGGACTTTCTTGTGCCGCGCCTTGGCGGTCACCCCACGCTTGACTCTTGGCATGGTTCGGCCCCCTTAGGCGTACGGCAGCATGGCCTTCACCGAATCCGCATTGGTGCTGTGGATTCCGGTGGACCCGCGCAGATGGCGCTTGTTCTTGGTGGTCTTCTTGGTGAGGATGTGGCGTTTGAACGCCTGCGAGCGCTTGACGCTGCCGCTCCCGCGCACGCGGAAACGCTTTTTTGCGCCGCTCTTGGTTTTCATCTTTGGCATGACAACTGTTCCTTCGTCTTATTTGCTGCCCACGGCGGTGCTCTCCGGGGGAGAGGCTTGTTTGCTCGCGGCCTGTTTGGTCGCGGGCTTACCGGCTTCGGGCTTGTTCGGGTGATGCTTCGTTACAACGGTCTTTTTCGGGGCCAGCAGCATCACCATTTGCCGGCCTTCGAGCCTTGGAAACTGTTCGACGACGCAATACGGTTCCAGGTCGCCACGGATGCGCTCGAGCAGGCGGATACCGAATTCCTGGTGCGCCATTTCCCGGCCACGGAACCGCAACGTCACCTTCGCCTTGTCACCTTCGCCAAGGAACCGGATCAGATTACGCAGCTTGATCTTGTAATCGCCCTCGTCGGTACTGGGGCGAAACTTCACTTCCTTGACCTGAATCTGCTTGAGCTTGAGCTTCGCTTCGTGCGCGCGCTTCGCCTCGCGGTACTTGAATTTGCCGAAATCCATGATCCGGCATACCGGGGGCTCGGCCAGCGGCGCGATCTCAACCAGATCGAGTTCCGCTGCTTCCGCTCGTGCAATCGCATCTGCAATCGGCACGATGCCAAGTTGCTCACTGTCTGCACCTACCAGCCGGACCTCCGGAGCGTTGATCTCTCCGTTGACCCGCTGTGCTTTGTCCTGGGCTATCGCGTTACTCCTCGTCCGTGAAAAATAAGCCGTGCCGCCCGCTGCCCATCGTGCGCTCGTCGCTTCAGTGACGTAACGCCGTCTCGCGCTGGAGACGTTCGATGAAGGACTCCAGAGGCATCGCCCCCAGGTCCTCGCCGGTGCGGGTACGCACGGCCACCTGACCAGTTTGCAGTTCCTTGTCGCCCACAATTATCTGGTACGGCAACTTCTGCAAGCTATGTTCTCGAATTTTATAGGTTATTTTCTCATTGCGCAAATCTGCGAAGGCCCGGATTCCGGCGGCCTTCAGGCGCGCTGTAACCCCTTGCGCGTATTCGGTTTGCCGGTCGGTGATCGTCAAAACGACCGCTTGGACCGGGGCCAGCCACGCGGGCAGGGCGCCCGCATAGTGTTCGATCAGGATGCCGATGAAGCGCTCGAGCGAACCGACGATCGCCCGATGGAGCATCACGGGTGTCTTGCGGGCGTTGTCGTCGTCGACGAATTCGGCACCCAGCCGTCCGGGCATCTGAAAATCGACCTGCATCGTCCCGCATTGCCATGAGCGCCCGATCGAGTCCTTGAGGTGGTACTCGATCTTGGGGCCGTAGAACGCGCCCTCGCCGGGCAGTTCGGTCCAGGTCGCGCCGCAGGCCTTGAGTGCGCTGCGCAACGCCTCTTCGGCCAAGTCCCAGCTCGCATCGTCGCCGAGCCGCTGTGCGGGTCGAAGCGCGATCTTGATGACGATGTCGGTGAAACCGAAGTCACGGTAGACATTCATGGCGAGCGTGTTGAACGCAGTGCATTCGGACTGGATCTGTTCGGGAGTGCAGAAGATATGACCGTCGTCTTGCGTGAATGCGCGCACGCGCATGATGCCGTGCAGTGCGCCCGACGGCTCGTTGCGATGGCAGGCACCGAACTCCCCGTAGCGCAGCGGAAGGTCGCGATAGCTCCTCATGTCCGAGTTGAAGATGAGGACGTGCCCCGGACAATTCATCGGCTTGATGGCGAAATCGCGCTTCTCGGACTCGGTCGTGAACATGTTGTCCTTGAAGTTCTGCCAGTGTCCCGACCGCTCCCATAGCGAGCGATCGATGATCTGCGGTCCGCGCACTTCCTGGTAGCCGTTGTCCTGGTAGATGCGGCGCATGTATTGCTCGACCTGTTGCCACACGGTCCAGCCCTTCGGATGCCAGAACACCATGCCAGGCGCTTCCTCCTGCTGGTGGAAGAGGTCGAGGACTCGGCCGAGTTTGCGATGGTCGCGCTTCTCCGCCTCTTCGATGCGGTGCAGGTAGGCGTCGAGATCGTCCTTCTTCGCCCATGCAGTGCCGTAAATCCGCTGCAGCATTTCGTTCTTCGAGTCGCCGCGCCAATACGCGCCGGCGAGCTTGGTCAGCTTGAACACGCGCAGTTTGCCGGTCGACGGCACGTGCGGGCCGCGGCAAAGATCGGTGAACTTGCCTTCGGAATAGAGCGAGATATCTTCGTTGGAAGGAATCGACGCGATGATTTCGGCCTTGTAATGCTCGCCCAGCGATTCGAAGTATTTGACCGCGTCGTCGCGCGACATGACCGTGCGCGAAACGGGTTCGTCTTTCTTGGCGAGCTCGGCCATCTTTTGCTCGATGGCGACAAGGTCTTCGGGTGTGAACGGCCGCTTGTACGAGAAGTCGTAGTAGAAACCATCTTCGATCACCGGTCCGATCGTCACCTGCGCGTCCGGAAAAAGTTCCTTGACCGCATAGGCGAGCAGGTGCGCGGTCGAATGACGCAGCAGGTCCAGACCAGCGGGATCTTTGTCGGTGACGATCGCAACACTTGCGTCGCGATCGATCGTAAACGACGTGTCGACGAGCTTGCCGTCGACCTTGCCGGCAAGCGCGGCTTTGGCGAGTCCGGGGCCGATCGCGGCGGCAACCTGGGCCACGGTGACGGGCGCGTCGAAATGTTTGACGGCGCCGTCGGGCAAGCGGATATCAGGCATGGTTGTTTCCCTTCGGGGTCACGTGAAAACGGGGTCTGACCCCATAAACGAAAAAAGTGCGGACGAGCCGCACTTTTTCGCTGGACAGCCGCGTGCGAACTCGGTCCCCGGTCAATCGGTCTCCGTACGCGTTCGCGGTGTCATAACCATGCTTTCTGTCCTCGTCGGTAAATTGGTAGGCGCGATTGGACTCGAACCAACGCGCTAGGGGGAATTATGCACCACGACAAGTGGCCGCGCTAGTGCGCGCCACCGGTGCGCTCCCCTCGCCAGAAAAACCCAACTTCGGTTTTCTACTGCGAGGGGAAGCTTGCTTGCGGCGTGAACGATCAGGCCGTCAGTGCCGACTGCTTGCAAAGAGCAATTCCACGCTCTTCCAAGAAGTCGCGAACGACGTCGAGTTTCTCTCGGCGATCGATCCAGGGCGAGATCGCGCTGCGGAACCTCGATTTCAATCTAGCGCGTGGGACATTGAAGGAAAGAAGCGGGGCGCAGGGGGTCTCTTCCGCCTTCAACAGCGTCTCGCATGCAGCGCCTTCGGCATAGATCACGTCATGGGTCTCGAGCTTAACGTGGAAGAACTCGAGTTCGTCGAATTTATCCGCAGCATCGAGCGTGATCGTTGTACCGTTTATTAGAGTGCCTGCGCGCACCAGGACGCCATCGACGAACAGGGCGTGCTGCTGCGTCAGGTACAGATCTGCACGCGGCATGTCGGGACCGAGAGCCGAAGGGGCAATTCGGACCGGCCGCACATCCTTCGCCCAAGGCGTGTTTGCATCGCTCTTCGTATAGCGATAGCGCTGGATACTTTCGATAGCGCGCGTTCCACCGAAGATCGTAGGCACCAGATCGCCGACCGCGAGGTCTTCGACCTTGCGATCGCCTTCTACGGTACGAATCGCTGTGCCGCGCAGAAAACAAGAGTGCTGATTGTTGCCGTTACCGTTTCCATTGCCGCTGTTGCCATTACCATTGCCGTTGCCATTGCCATTCCCGTTGTTGCCATTCCCGTTGCCATTGCCGTTATCCGCTGTTGCCATTACCGTTGCCGTTGCCGTTTCCACCACCTGCTCGGGCCAGATTCGCGCCAACGGCAGCAGTTACAAGGACCGCCATCGCCAGAATGTTGCGGCGTGTTCTCTGCATCGGCATTTGCGTTGGCTGCTGGCTCGAATCCATATGTTCCTCCGCTAGGCACTTACGATTTGGCGTGATAACGACCTCGAGACAACTCAACAATCCTCGGCGGCGTTACGTTTCAAGAGCAAGGGGAAGCTGCACTACTGCCACCTGCCTAACGCGTCACCAATTGCGATCAATATTGAAGCCCTTTGCAAGCTAATGTCAAGCTCGCGCGAAGTGGGTTTGCCTTCGGTATGCTCTGTGGGACACAGCCCTGCGCGAACGAGGTTCGGACCGTGCCCGTGCTCAAATGCGCGCTCTTGTTCTTGTGATGTTTATTGCAATGCTGCCGGGGGCGAATGGATCATTGGGGCCCCTGTGACTCACAATGTGCGCGCACTGACTTACGGCGCAGACAAAGGGCGCGATGACGGGATGCCAGCGCACCCATACCCCAAAATGAACAAGGGGACCAACTCGTCCCCTGTGTAAAACGTGGTAGGCGCGATTGGACTCGAACCAACGACCCCCACCATGTCAAGGTGGTGCTCTAACCAGCTGAGCTACGCGCCTGAAAAAAACTAATTATACGGGAGTCCGCCGGGCGCCGCTATGCGGAGTCTCTTCCAATGGCATAGGAGGCTGAAACGGGTCCGTGTTTCCAACGGCATATGAGGCTGAAATGAGGGTTTTGGATCGATCATCTTGCATGGTGATCGATATGAACGACGCAAAGCTCGAGACGATCGAGCAAATCCGGGAATTCTTGGCCGGCACGACCGATGTCACCTTTGGCGCGTCCGACCGACGCATCCCGGCTTCACGCCTTTGTCGCGGCGGTGCTGAAGCGATTCCGGTATTTCCGCCTGCCCAAAGGGCAGCGCGGGGTGCTCTTCGTTTACTTGCAACGGTTGACGGGCTATTCGCGGCAGCATCTGTCGCGGCTGCTGGCCCAGTATCGACACCCGAAGTCGCTCATGCCCCGGGCAGTCGGGCCAGCCGCACCAGCTTTGCCCGCCAGTATGGCCCCGAGGACGTGGCGTTGCTGGCTGAGACTCGACAGCCTGCACGACACGCTCTCGGGCCCGGCGACCAAGGTGTTGTTGATCCGCGCGCCTCGACACTGTTCGGCGATGCGCGCTATGCCCGACTGGCGCGGATCTCGGTGTCGCACCTCTACAACCTGCGCGCCAGCGAGCGCTATCGCAAGCAGCGCCTCGTCTGGACCCGGTACCCGCCCCACCCCGGTGCGCCATCGGGGTGCGCAAAGCGCCCGCTCCCGCACGGCCTGCCCGGCTATATCCGCATCGATACCGTGCACCAGGGCGATCAGGATGGCCTCAAGGGCGTCTACCATATCAACGCCGTCGATATCGTCACCCAGTGGGAGCTGGTGGCCGCGGTGGAGCGCATCAGCGAAGCCTACCTGCTGCCGGTGATCGCCTTGCTGCTCGACGGCTTCCCGTTCGCGATTCGCGGCTTCCATTCCGATTGCGGCTCCGAGTACGTCAACCACGAAATCGCCCAACTTCTGGACAAACTGCGCGTCGAGTTCACCAAGTCGCGGCCTCGCCAAACCAACGATAACGCGCTCGCCGAATGCAAGAACGGCGCCGTCATCCGCAAGCTCATGGGCTACAGCCATATCCCGCAAAAACATGCCACCGCCATCAATCACTTCTATACCGAAGCGCTCAATCCCTATCTCAACTTCCACCGCCCATGCTACTTCGCGGTCGACAGCATCGACGCCAAGGGCAAGATCCGCAAAACCTATCCACACGACCAGATCATGACGCCTTGGGATCGCTTACAGACCATCCCCGGCTATGAGCAATACCTCACGCCCGACATCAGTGCCAACGAATTGGAACAGCGCGCCGCTGCCATGAGCGACAATGATGCCGCCAGGAATGTCCAGCTAGCTCGTAAACTGCTGTTTCAACTTGATAACGAGCGGAAGAAGGGTTACGTCCGCGGACCGCTGCACGGAATTCCGCTTCTGGTCAAAGACAACATCGCGACCCTCGACAACCTACAGACCACCGCGGGCTCGCTTGCACTCTACGGAAGCAACGTTCCCGCCGACTCGCCGCTGATTCAAAGACTTCGTGCCGCGGGAGCCATCATTCTGGGCAAATCGAATCTCGGCGAGTGGGCAAACTTCCGCGGCAACGACAATGTTTATCCTCTGGCCGTCGGTTGGAGCGCGCGCGGCGGAGACACGAAAAATGCTTACGACCTGAGCTACACCTCATGGGGTTCAAGCTCCGGTTCGGGTGCAGCAACGGCGGCAAATCTGTGCGCGGCGGCGGTTGGCACCGAGACCGACGGTTCGATCACCGGTCCGTCAGCCGTCGAAAACATCTTTGGCCTGAAGCCGACGCTCGGGCTCATCTCGCAGGACGGAATCGTTCCGATCAGTCATCAACAGGACACCGCCGGTCCAATGGCGCGTAGTGTGACGGACGTCGCGATTCTGCTTAGCGTCATGCAGACACCGTTCGGCGCCGTTGTCGGGGAGCCGCTGCCAAGCGATTACACGCAATTTCTGCAGCCCGGTTCGCTTCAGGGTAAGCGGATCGGGCGTGATGTACGCTTTTTCGATTACAACTACTTCGGCAGCGGCATTCCGGGCGACGAAGAGACGGTCGCTTTTGCGGAAAACGCGTTGGCCGTGATGGCAAGTCTGGGCGCGACCATCGTCAACACCGACACCGGCGACGTGTTCGCTTACACCGACGACGAGTTCACCGCATTGCTGTTCGAGTTCAAAACGCAAATCGCGCAATATTTGCAAACGTTATCGCACACCAACCTCCGCACTCTCGCGGACTTGATCGCGTTCGACAACGCGCATTGCGTCCAGGAGTTGGTCTACTACGGTCAGGAAATCTTCGAGGCGGCCGAGCCGCTGGGCGATCTCAGTGATCCGGCCTACATCGCTGCGCGTAGCCACGCGACGGACACCGCGCGCGCCGGCATCGATGGCGCGCTGGAGCGTGACAATCTGGACGCAATCGTCGCTCCCCATCTGACGAATTCGACCGGGCCCGCCGTAGCCGGTTATCCGAATTTTTCGATGCCTGTCGGCATTCGATCCTCAGGCAGACCCGCGGGCATGCTGATGTACAGCACCTTCCTGGAGGAACCACAGTTGCTCGCGATGGCCTACGATCTCGAGCAAGCGTTACACACGCGGCAACAACCGCAATTCCTGGGCTCGATCATTCCAATTCCGAGCGCGGGGTTGTGCAATAAGCCGCATCAACCGCAGGGTAAGGCACACCTGCCTCACGGCCGCTTCTTCTAAGGTTCCGAGCCAGACTAGCGTTGTATTCGCGCTTGAGCACGCGAGCAGATTGGTGATTCTGCTCGCGTGACCTTTTCCCAGCTTGCGGGGTTGTGGCGAAATATCTACGCAACGAGTCGACCGCGGGTGGGCACAAAGCTGCGATATGTTCAGGTGACCTTTGTTATGAATGTCCGCTGAGCGTATGGGACGAGGGACCGCTTTGGGTCGTAAGTTGAAGGGCGCGGCACTATGAGCAGGGCGCTGCAACCGACTTAGGAACTCCGCACGCAGCCGGTCATTGGAATATCCCTGGCATGGGCAAATCTCCGGCCGTACCGTAGCCGAAGATCACGTCCACCACGCCGTCGCGTTTCGTGTTCACGTACCACACGCCATCGCGGAAGATACAGAGGTCGGCCTTGCCGTCGCCATCCCAATCAAACAGCAGCGGAATGTCCTGCGGCATCCCGCCAAAGTTGACCGTCATGGCGACGGTGCCGTTGCGATGCGTGTCGATATACCAGATGCCGTTGCGGTAAATGACCAGATCCGCCATGCCGTCTCCGTCGACGTCCCCCGCCAGCGGCACGTCGCCGGGCACCCCGCCAAAGCTATATGCCAAGTCGACCGTCCCGTTCAGATCCCGGTCCACGTACCAGACGCCGGCGCGGTAGATGACGAGGTCGTCGAGGCCACCCGGCCCGGAAAAGTTTGCGGTAAGGGGAATGTCGCCTGGAACGCCACCGAGTCCCGCGACCACGTCAACAACGCCGTCGCGGTTCGTATCAAGGTACCAAAGGCCATTCCGGTAGAGGATGAGGCTCGACTTGCCGCCGGGGCTCATGTATCCAACGAGCGGCACGTCCCCCACTATGCCGAATGGAACCCTCACCTCGGCGCCATTCTCGTGCAAGATGAAGCTGTAGTACGGTGTGCCCACTCCGGGGACCAGCTTCCGGTACACGCCGTTATCTAGAATCGGCGCCACCGTCACATAGTTGCTGCGGGTTAGCGTGTTGCTGCCGCCCGGACCGGTGACCGTCAGGCTCACCGTGTAGATTCCGGCCGCCGCATAGCTGTGGCTCGGTGCCACCAGCGTACTGGTGCCGCCGTCACCGAAGGTCCAGGCGTAGCTGGTGATGCTGCCGGTCGAGGTGTTGCTGAAGTTGACCATCAGCGGGAAGGTCCCGGAGACGGGGCTGCCGGTGAACTGCGCCACCGGTGCGGCGGTGGTCGACCGTCACGTAGTTGCTGCGCGTCTGCGTGTTGCTGCCGCCCGGACCGGTGACGGTCAGGCTCACCGTGTAGATTCCGGCCGCCGCATAGCTGTGGCTCGGTGCCGCCAGCGTACTGGTGCCGCCGTCACCGAAGGTCCAGGCGTAGCTGGTGATGCTGCCGGTCGAGGTGTTGCTGAAGTTGACCATCAGCGGGGAGGTCGCCGGAGGTCGGGGCTGCCGGTGAACTGCGCCACCGGTGCGGCGGTGGTCGACCGTCACGTAGTTGCTGCGGGTCTGCGTGTTGCTGCCGCCCGGTCCGGTGACGGTGAGGCTCACCGTGTAGATACCGGCGGCCGCGTAGCTGTGGCTCGGGGCTCGCGCACCGTGCTGGTGCCGCCGTCACCGAAGGTCCAGGCGTAGCTGGTGATGCTGCCGGTGGAGGTGTTGGTGAAGTCCACCATCAGCGGAAGGTCGCCGGAGGTGGGACTGCCGGTGAATTGCGCGACCGGGGCGGCGGTGGTGACCGTCACGTAGTTGCTGCGGGTCTGGGTGTTGCTGCCGCCCGGTCCGGTGACGGTGAGGCTCACCGTGTAGACACCGGCAGCCGCATACGTGTAGCTGGGGCTCGCCAGCGGTACTGGTGCCGCCGTCACCGAAGGTCCAGGCGTAGCTGGTGATGCTGCCGGTGGAGGTGTTGGTGAACGCTGACCGTGAGCGGGGCAGCGCCGGAGGTGGGACTGCCGGTGAATTGCGCGACCGGGGCGGCGGTGGTGACCGTCACGTAGTTGCTGCGCGTCTGGGTGTTGCTGCCGCCCGGTCCGGTGACGGTGAGGCTCACCGTGTAGACGCCGGCGGCCGCATAGCATGTGGCTGGGGCTCGCGAGCGTACTGGTGCCGCCGTCACCGAAGGTCCAGGCGTAGCTGGTGATGCTGCCGGTGGAGGTGTTGGTGAACGCCACCGTGAGCGGGGAGGCGCCGGAGGTGGGACTGCCGGTGAATTGCGCGACCGGGGCGGGGGCGGTGACCGTCACGTAGTTGCTGCGGGTCTGGGTGTTGCTGCCGCCCGGTCCGGTGACGGTGAGGCTCACCGTGTAGACGCCGGCCGCCGCATACGTGTGGCTCGGGGCTGGCAGCGTACTGGTGCCGCCGTCACCGAAGGTCCAGGCGTAGCTGGTGATGCTGCCGGTCGAGGTGTTGGTGAAGTTCACCATCAGCGGGAAGGTCCCGGAGGTGGGACTGCCGGTGAACTGCGCGACCGGTGCGGCGGTGGTCACCGTCACGTAGTTGCTGCGCGTCTGGGTGTTGCTGCCGCCCGGACCGGTGACCGTCAGGCTCACCGTGTAGATTCCGGCCGCCGCATAGCTGTGGCTCGGTGCCGCCAGCGTACTGGTGCCGCCGTCACCGAAGGTCCAGGCGTAGCTGGTGATGCTGCCGGTCGAGGTGTTGCTGAAGTTGACCATCAGCGGGAAGGTCCCGGAGATGGGACTGCCGGTGAACTGCGCCACCGGGGCGGCGGTGGTCACCGTCACGTAGTTGCTGCGCGTCTGGGTGTTGCTGCCGCCCGGACCGGTGACCGTCAGGCTCACCGTGTAGATTCCGGCCGCCGCATAGCTGTGGCTCGGTGCCGCCAGCGTACTGGTGCCGCCGTCACCGAAGGTCCAGGCGTAGCTGGTGATGCTGCCGGTCGAGGTGTTGCTGAAGTTGACCATCAGCGGGAAGGTCCCGGAGATGGGGCTGCCGGTGAATTGCGCCACCGGTGCGGCGGTGGTCACCGTCACGTAGTTGCTGCGCGTCTGGGTGTTGCTGCCGCCCGGACCGGTGACCGTCAGGCTCACCGTGTAGATTCCGGCCGCCGCATAGCTGTGGCTCGGTGCCGCCAGCGTACTGGTGCCGCCGTCACCGAAGGTCCAGGCGTAGCTGGTGATGCTGCCGGTCGAGGTGTTGCTGAAGTTGACCATCAGCGGGAAGGTCCCGGAGATGGGGCTGCCGGTGAACTGCGCCACCGGTGCGGCGGTGGTCACCGTCACGTAGTTGCTGCGCGTCTGGGTGTTGCTGCCGCCCGGACCGGTGACCGTCAGGCTCACCGTGTAGATTCCGGCCGCCGCATAGCTGTGGCTCGGTGCCGCCAGCGTGCTGGTGCCGCCGTCACCGAAGGTCCAGGCGTAGCTGGTGATGCTGCCGGTCGAGGTGTTGCTGAAGTTGACCATCAGCGGGAAGGTCCCGGAGACGGGGCTGCCGGTGAACTGCGCCACCGGTGCGGCGGTGGTCACCGTCACGTAGTTGCTGCGCGTCTGGGTGTTGCTGCCGCCCGGACCGGTGACCGTCAGGCTCACCGTGTAGATTCCGGCCGCCGCATAGCTGTGGCTCGGTGCCGCCAGCGTACTGGTGCCGCCGTCACCGAAGGTCCAGGCGTAGCTGGTGATGCTGCCGGTCGAGGTGTTGCTGAAGTTGACCATCAGCGGGAAGGTCCCGGAGACGGGGCTGCCGGTGAACTGCGCCACCGGTGCGGCGGTGGTCACCGTCACGTAGTTGCTGCGCGTCTGGGTGTTGCTGCCGCCCGGACCGGTGACCGTCAGGCTCACCGTGTAGATTCCGGCCGCCGCATAGCTGTGGCTCGGTGCCGCCAGCGTGCTGGTGCCGCCGTCACCGAAGGTCCAGGCGTAGCTGGTGATGCTGCCGGTCGAGGTGTTGCTGAAGTTGACCATCAGCGGGAAGGTCCCGGAGACGGGGCTGCCGGTGAACTGCGCCACCGGCACGCTGTACGGCACCGTCGTGCTCACATCGTTGGAAAATCCACTCTCCGTATGCGAGGCGTCATAAGCCGTGACAGCAAAGTGATACGTCGCTCCCTCCACCAGTCCGGAAACGGCGTAAGTCGTAGTGTTGCCGACGTCGATCCGCGACGGATAGTTGCCCGCAGCCGGTCCGTAATAGAGCGCGTAGCCAACTGCCGGGGGGCTAGCTTCCGGATCCCACCCCAATGTGGCCCCGCCCGCAAAAGCGCGCGCTGCCACGAAGAGCAGCAATAGGAAAACAGCCACCGAATTGGCTGCGGTGGCCAACGCTCCGGACCAGGTACAGAGCAGGTGCCTTGGCGATGGATGCCTCCACCGATCTACGGCCAGGAGGCACCACGCCCATTCTCGGCAACCAGGCTGCCTTGTCCCTCAGGGGATTTAGGCCCACGGTTTTGCGTCCCACTCTTTCAAGTGGTT
>CAWHIS010000034.1:0-41685 GCA_963829375.1 uncultured beta proteobacterium
TCAGTCCTGGACGCTACCTGCGCGCCATTGCCGGTAGGGATGTCGATGCCGTATCGGGCAGTTCCGCGCTGACGTCTTCATGATGCGTGGATGCCGAGCGGCTGTGGTTGATGAGCAATACAGCAATCATCCCGATGACGGCAGGAACAGCGATGGCAATGAAATTCTGCTGTAGCGGAAGGTTCATGCCTACCAGAACTCCGATCACGATGGGTGCGAGGATTGCGCCGCTCCGGCCGATGCCCAATGCCCACCCGAGTCCCGTCGCGCGCACCGCCATCGGGTAGAACTGACCCGTATACGCATTGGCAACGATCTGTGTGCCGATCGTCGATGCGCCTGCAAGGGCGACGATAGTGAATAGCAACTCGGTGGGCATCTTGTAACCCAGCAGCGTGATCGAGATCGCCGCCAGCGCGTACATGCCTGCGAGCACGTATTTGATATGGAATTTGTCGGCGAGCCAGCCACCGCCGACGGCACCGATCATTGCGCCAACGTTCAGAACCAGCGCGAAGGTCAAGGCGGAGCCGAGACTGTAGCCTGCACTCGCCATGAGCCTGGTCAACCACGAGCTCAGCGCGTAAACCATGAACAGACACATGAAGAACGCGACCCAGAACATGACCGTGCTGAACCCACGCCCCTCGTGGAACAGATGCATGATTGGCGCACTGTCCGCCTTATCTTCGGGCGGCACGGCAAAGTGATCGGTGGCGACGGGAATGTAACTCGGCTCGATCCTGGCCGCGATCTGCTTCAGGTCCTCGTCACGTCCCTTGGCCAACAGGAACGGCATCGATTCGGGAAGCCACTTCAGGATGAAAGGTATAAGGAGCAGTGGAAGCCCTGCTGCGAGGAATACCGATTGCCAACCGTAAGTCTCGATGAGTCCTTTACCCAGGATCGCCGCGACGATGCCGCCGACTGCGTAGCCACTGAACATCAGCGTCACCAGTGTCGCGCGAATCTTCTTGGGTGCGTACTCGGTCATCTGCGCCACCACGGTCGGCATCACGCCGCCGATACCCAGTCCAGCGAAAAAGCGGATGATTCCGAACGTGAGCGGGTCCTTGGTCAAACCCGCTGCTGCGGTGAAGACGCTGAAAAGGGTTATGCATATCGCGATTGCCCAGCGTCGGCCGATTCTGTCGGCAAGGGTGCCCAGGAAGATCGCGCCGAACACCATCCCGAAGAGCGCGGAACTGACCATGAATCCCGCCTTGGTCGGATCGACGCCCATGTCTTTCATGATCGAAGGGAGTGCGATGCCCGCCACCGCGAGATCGTAACCGTCGAAAATGATGATCAGCGCGCACCAGAACAGGACCAGGCCGTGGAAGCTGTTGAATTTGGCCTCGTCCGCGAGTTTGTGGACATCGATTTGCCGCATTGGGTCTCCTCCTGCGCGGGTGGGTACGGAGATGTTGTGGATTGCGTGTCGCGATCAATGCCCCATTGTCCGCGTTTATCGGTTACAGCCAGGTTCCGCCTTGCCGATCCGTGGGTACTTGAGTGGCCGGGTCGAACTCGTGTATCCACGCGAGATGGTGGTTCATCCCCTCGTAGGTCGCGAGGCGTGCATTGCGCTTCTCCGCCGCCGGTCCGTCCGGCAAATGCAGCACATCTGCCGTGGAAATCGACGCGTATTGAACCTTGCGTGTGCGCCCGCGTCGCAGGCGCTCGTAGCGGTCCTGCGCCTGGGCATAGTCCTCGGCGCTCGTTTCCGCCAGGCAGCGCGCCAGCACCACGACGTCCTCGATCGACTGGTTGGCGCCTTGCCCGTGGTGCGGCACCAGCGCATGCGCCGCGTCGCCGATCAGCGTCACTCGACCTTTGCTCCAGCGGCTCAACGGCGGACGGTGGAACAGCCCCCAGCGCGGGCTGATCGGCACCGCCTTGATCATCTGCGTGATGGCCGGGTGCCAATCCTTGAACCGCGTCAGCTGATCGCCCTCGTTGGCGGGAATCGTCCATTCCCGCGCGGGCCACGGTGACGGGTGGCGCTCGACCAGAAAGAAGTTTTGATCGCCGTTGCCGATGGGGTAGTGCAGCAGATGGCCACCCGGCCCCATCCAGAACTGGATGGCCGCCGGGTCCGGCAGCTTGTCCAGAAGCTCGGGGGCGACGATGCCGCGAAACGCCGAGCATCCCGAGTACAACGCGTCGTCGTACCCGAGCATCCATTCCCGCACCGTCGAGCGCGCGCCATCGCCGCCGACCACGAAGTTAGCCTTTGCGGTGCTGCCATCCTTGAACCGGAGCGTGACCTCGTCGCCGTTATCCTGCAGATCGGCAAGGCGCTTGTTGAGGTGAATGCGCTCCATCCCGAGCGTCTTCGACAGGATCATCTGGAGATCGGCGCGATGGACTCCCCAGTACGGCGCCCCGAATTGCGCGCGATAGCTCGGCTTGCCGCTGTGCTTGCCGATCACCTTGCCGTTGCGGCCGTCGCGGTAGATCAGGCTTTCGATTTCGAACGCCAGACCGGCGAACTTTTCGCGGAGCCCAATATGCTCGTAGAAGCGGGTCGCATTCGCAGACAGCGCAACTGCTGCGCCCACTTCGCGAAGTTCGTCCGCCTGCTCGTAGATGTCGGCCTCGAGCCCTTGCTCACGCAGCGCCAATCCCAGCGTCAAGCCGCCGATACCGCCGCCGACAATAGCGATTTTCCATCCCTGATCTGCCATACAAGCCTCCTGTCGTCACCAACTACATTTGTATTGCCAGCGCACAAATGTGCAGCGCAGGCAAATGCGTTCGCCGCGTACGAGAGCAACCTTGGCTGATTTCCGAAACGCTCATGCACGTTGAATGAGCGCAGTGTGCCGACGTTCTAGACATCAGTCTATAGAATGCGATGAACATATCAAATCACCATCGTGAATATTGGTGAACGTGCCTGAGCCTAGGACAGGTCGTGGTCCCAAGTTGCATCACTTCGCGCTACGCTAGGTCGTGCTCAGGTGCAAGCGCGGAACCGGACCTTGGTTATCTTCGGCGGGATGGCGCGTCGCCGTGCCGATTGACGGCACTGCGTTTGTCCCGAGGCGGGGTCGTATCAGGAACGACGGTTGGACTGGAGAACGTGTTGAAGATGAGCGTGCGCAGCCATTGATTGCCGGGCTCGCGGTGAAACTTTGCGTGCCAGAATACGTTTATCGCGATTTCCGGCAACTTCGCCGGATGGGTTACATAGGTCAGTCCGAACGGTTCCACACAACGCGAAGCAAAGCGTTCCGGCACCGTAGCAATCATGTCGGTCTCGCTCAGCAGATGGCCTACGGCGACGAAGTGTGGAACGCGCAGCCGCACGCGCCTTGGGACGGAATCCTCGAGCATCGCGTCCACCCGGCTGTGCCCAGTGCCGGCGGCTACGACAATAATGTGATCGGCGTTGGAGAACTCCTGCAGGGTAACTCGGCCTTTGTCGAGCGGATGGCCCTTGCGAAACATGCACACATAACGGTGGCGAAAAAGGCGGCGCTGGAAGAAGCCGGCCTTTAGATCGGGCAGGAGGCCAAGGGCAAGGTCGACGCGGCCCGCTTCCATGTCCTCTTTCAGGTTCGCACTCGCGTTGCGAACCGTGCTGATCGACACTTTCGGCGCAACCCGTTCCAGAATCTCCATGAGTGGCGGAAGGAAATAGATCTCTCCTATATCCGTCATGGCCAACGCGAATGACCGGGTGCTTGATCCGGGGTCGAAGGACACGCGCTGGTTAAGCGCACTGTGCAAGGTACCGAGCGCGTAGGCGACCGGCTCGGCAAGCTGCTCGGCGAATGGGGTGGGTTCCATTCCGCGGGACGTGCGGAGAAACAGCTCGTCGCCAAGGAGTCGGCGCAGGCGGCCGAGCGCGTTACTCACGGCAGGTTGCGTGATGCCGAGTGACTGAGCGACCGCGTTCACTCGTCGTTCGGCGAGGAGTTGATTAAAGACCACAAGGAGGTTGAGATCGACGTCGCGGAGTTCCATGGTCGGCTACATTCATGGTGCTGATTGGAAACATCACCGATATTCTATCGACTGATTTTGGGGGGTGCACCATCATTCGTCTCACCGCGATATATCGGAGACGCACTGAGCGTGCACTATGGAACTACGAGTGGAACCCCTTCAGAGCAGGTTGCACGTGGAGCGCGGCGCGAATTTGTTGTCGGTGCTGCGCCGCAATGCCCTGCCCATTTCCTACAGCTGCGACTCGGGCCGGTGCGGTTTGTGCCGGTGCGAGGTCATCGAAGGGGAAGTGCTGCAGCAGGGGCATGAGCTTCGCGACCCAGCAATCAACTTCGAGCACCAAAGCTCGGTGCGAGAGGAACCTCGAGATTCATGTTGCGCTGATACCCGGCGGACGCGCCAGCTCCTATGTTGCAAACGCGCTCCGGGCGGGCGACAGCGTGCGGCTGAGCGGTCCGTTCGGTACGTCGTTCCTGCGGCGAAGCGAACGAGGCGGCATGCTTTGCGTTGGCGTCGGGACGGGCCTTGCGCCAGTGCTATCCATCGTTCGCGAAGCGCTACTGGCCGGCATGCAGAAACACCATTCACGTCTATTTCGCCGCGCGCTCGAGCGCAGAACTCTACGGTGCGGCCGGCGTCAGGGCTCTTGCCACGCAATATCCGAACGTCCGGGCGAACATCGTCGCGCTTGGAGACCCCCGCGCGGCCGACGCGCGAACGGGACCGGTGACCGAGATAATCGCCGCGGACCATCGCGACCTTTCCGAGTGGCGGGGATATTTCTTCGGCGTCCCGTCGGCGGTCGAAGCAACCACCATACTCGCAAAACAGCTGGGCATGCACTCGGATCGCATGCACTCCGAAGCCTTTTACCCAAGCGGAATCTGATAACGTCGAACCTAACATGCGCGCATCGACGACGTCTGGTCGCCGTCCAGCGAGCGGCTCTGAGAATGCCGATTGCGCTTCTGATGTTCTCAGGGCCTGCGCCACGCTTCGGCTCTGTAAGGTGCGCGTCAGCGAAGCATCGCACCGACCAGCTTCACTTGCAGTCGTAGAGGCGTAGGTTTCGCGTAACCTCGCATCGGCACCGTGAGCATTCAGTGGCGTGAGCATTCAGTACAGTATGCGGGCCGATCGTCGTTGCCGCGAGCCAGCCGACCCCGGCCGACAGAGAAAACCCGCCCGCTTGCGCCCAATAAGCACTATAATGCAGGTTACCTCAGGGACCGATGGATGAACCCTACTTCGCCCGTGCCCGCGCGCGACAGCTTTCTAATGGCGCTCGGTGAGACGATTCGCACTGTCCGTGCTCGCCGTGGCATGACGCGACGGATGCTGGCGACTGAAGCCGGCGTTTCCGAGCGGCACCTGGCAAATCTCGAATCCGGCCTCGGCAATGCGTCCATCATAGTGCTGCGACAGGTCGCGCGAGCGCTCGGTTGCCCGCTTGCCGAATTGGTCGATGCAAAGGAGGGTTCATCTCCAGAGGCAGCGCTGTTGCGAGATTTGCTGCGCGATCGTAGCGAGACTGAACTGCAGCGCGCGCGCATCGCCCTTGCACGACTCTTTGGTGCCCAATCCACCGAACCCGAGCGACGAAAGCGCATTGCGCTCATCGGCCTTCGCGGCGCCGGCAAGTCGACGCTTGGTCGGATGCTTGCCGACCAACTCGGGGTTTCCTTCATTGAGCTCAACCGGGAAATCGAGCGGGTGGCTGGGTGTAGCGTCACGGAGATTCACGCACTGTACGGCCTGTCCGCCTACCGCCGGTATGAACGGCGCGCCCTTGACAACCTTATCCAGCATCCTTCACCACTCGTGATCGCCACGCCCGGCGGCCTTGTGTCTGACGCGGGCACGTTTAATCGGTTGCTCGAACACTGCTTCACCGTGTGGCTCAAGGCGTCGCCGGAGGAGCACATGGGCCGCGTGATCGCGCAGGGCGACAACCGGCCGATGGCGGGCAACGCAGAAGCAATGGACGACCTTCGTCGAATCCTCGCCGGCCGCGGCCCCTTCTATGCAAAGGCCGATTTAGCCTTCGATACATCGGGCCAGTCGCTGGACCAGAGTCTTTCAGGCTTGCGTGATGCGATCGAATCCGCACTGGCGGACGAATCGATCGCGGGGGGTTGACACTCAAAAAAATATGCACTATGGTGCATGACACGAACAGGCACCAAACTGCAGGACATACTAAAGGTGCTTAGAGGAATTCTCGACGATCACGCTGCTTCTGCCGAGCCCATGTAAGCCGGGCCTAGGTTGGAACGGCAAACTTTACTGCAGCTTCGGCGGAGGCTGTGGCTTGGAAGTCTAAGCGTCTAAGGAGGAGTCACCCATGAGATATCGAGGCTTTGCGTTTTGCGCAGCTATAGCGTCGATCTTCGCGGCTGTGCCGGGGGCAGCGGTCGCGCTGCCGACATGCGCGGAGCTTGCAACCAATCCCGCATATGGCTTGGCGGGGAATCCCCAGGTAAGCGGGGTCACAGCGGTGATGCTCCCCACTGGCGTTGAGCCTCCGCCATTTCCCGGTTTCCCGGGTAGCCCGTTTACAAGTTACTGTCGAGTGGATTTCACTTTTTCGGGTGAATCGGGTCCGTCGGCCGGATACCTGCCCGGTCAGAGCCAGCAGCTCAAGATCCGCGTCGGCTTGCCGCCAAACAGCGTCGATATGGCGAACCCCATTGCCGGAGGCGCAGTGGCGTGGAACAGCAAGAACCGGGATCTTGGTGGCGGCGGCTACGCCGGCGCAGTCGGTCCCGTTACCTCTTCCACAAATCTCGGCTACGTCGGCACATCGACCGACACCGGTCATTCCGCCGCGCTCGGTGGGAGTTTCGCGCTAAATCCGGACAACACACTCAACTTCGGACTGATCGAGGATTTCGCCTCGGATGGAATCCATGAGCAGCACGTCTGGGGCGTAAAGCTGGCGGAGGTGTATTACGGCACGGCGCCACTCCGCAAGTATTGGATGGGCTGCTCGACCGGCGGTCGCCAGGGCCATTATCAGGCGCAGAACTTCCCGCAGGACTTCGATGGCATTCTTGCCGGCGCGAATGCCTTCAACTGGGATCGGTTCATTACGGCTGAGCTATGGCCGCAGATTGTGATGAACCAGGAAGTTGGCGCGCCGATCGCCTCGGCCAAACTCGATGCGGTCACGAACGCGGCGATCGCGGCATGCGACCTTCAGGACGGAATATCCGACGGTCTCATTCAGGATCCTCGCGCGTGCACTTACAGCGCCACCGCGTTTGTCTGTAGTGCAAACGGGGGCCCCTCCTCCGACCCGAACTGTCTGACACCGGCGGAAGCTTCAGCGGTGAACAAGATTTGGGATGGCCCCAGGGACGCCAAGGGCAACCGTGCCTGGTATGGCCTCGAGCGTGGTACGCCGCTGAGTGGCTTCTTTGCCTTGGCGGGGACGATCCCATTCACTATCGCAGTGGATCACTTCAGATATTGGATTCACCAGAACCCGAGTTTCGACTGGCACACGGTGACGGAAGCCTCGTTCCTTAACGACATGCTGACGTCGATCGCGAAGTTCAACGACGTGATCGGCACGGACGACAATCTCAAGGGCTTCCGCAACGCCGGCGGGAAGATGATCACGTATCACGGCCTCAGTGACGTCGTGATCTTCCCCCGTGGGACCTATCATTACTACAACAGCGTGCTGCAAGGTAACTATAAGGAAACGCAGAAGTTCTACCGCTTCTTCCCGTATCCTGGTAATGGCCACTGCGGCGGCGGAACCGGTCCCCAAATCGACGCGGAAGCGCTGTTCTCGACACTCGTGAACTGGGTCGAGAACGGGATCGAACCGGATTATGTCCTGGCATCGCAGGCTAGCCCCGCACGCACCCGGAAGATCTGCATGTATCCAAACGTGCCGGTCTATAACCACAGCGGCAGCACGGACGATCAGGCGAACTTCCAGTGCGAAGAGCAAAAGAAAGACGACCTGATCGACACACTGGATATCGGAAAACAGTTCGAAACGAGCACGAAGGCCAATACCGATTCCAGTCCCGATTAATAACTTAGCTGGACCCTTCCGCAGCGGTGTGGCCTTTTGGCCACGCCGCTTTTTGCATCGGAGGGGAAATCTTCGCGCTCGATTGAGCGACCGGACCCCATCGCTGACAGCGTCGGATCAAGGCGCGCGTGCAACCCGATGAGCATCGCCCCCGAGCGCGCTGGCGATAGAGTCGCGTAACGCCGTAGGCAGCGCACGCCGCGTCTTTTTCAGACACATGAAGGCGCGCCGCTGCATTCGGAGCCTGCACTGGCTTGCCAGATAGCGGTCAGGTGCGAAGGCCCGTTGAGGTCGAAAGCGCTGGTTCGATCCGTTGGACAGCGGCCGTTCGCTCAGGCTTTCGTACCTTTTGGCGGCCCTGATCTTTGCACGTCTGCTTTGGGGAATTCCTCGTGGCGATTGCGGCGTCCACTTACGTCCGCTGTACTCTGAGACCGGCCATTCCCGACGTGAGAATTTCTGCCGGCGAACTTCCGAAGGTGGCCGGACCGAGACGGTCGCCGCGACCCTTGACGTTCGTGCACCGAGCACACCCATCGCACCGCGATGCACAACTGGCGATCCGATGACTATCTCGAAATACCTCGCTGACGACCAAAGCTCCAGGTAACGTGATCACCGCGTAGCGTCGCACTCAGCTGTTGGCCAATACGTTGCCCTAACACCGGACGCCAAGGGACCAAACTAAAGCCGACGCCATGATCCAGCATCGCAAAGCGGCCACTTGCTGTGACTACCAGGCGCCGATAGACGCCGCTCGTGCACACGCCGTCGATCAGCGGTTGATGCGTCATGCCCGTCTCGGCCGCCAGTGCCTTGGCTACGGCGTCGAGATCGCGCTGCCGCAGCGCCGTCAGCAGGTTGGACGGTGCCTTCAGGCGCTCGCCATCGCGTTGCGCGAAGCCCTGCTCGACCAGGAAATCTACGCGTTTCCGTAAGGCCTCCTTTACAGTTGCACCGAAGCCGACATTGGCCGTGGGTGTGTCGGCGCCCACCAGGGTTCGATCAGCCACGTTGCTCCAATTGTCGTGATTTGCTTGTCGATGGGCAGGCGCGAATGCAATTGGACATCGATGCCGCCCGTGCGCTGCCGGTCGTAGGCGTGACCACGGGCCACCACGTCCGCGGGAATCCGCCAGATGCCATCCGCCTGCCGTTCAACAATACCCACACGGCGCAGCGACTCCAGTCGCCGCACGTGGCCGTCGACGATTTCGTCGGGATGGTGGCGTAGATCATCACGCACCCGGAGGCGCGCGCGATGCTCCGCAGTTCGATAAATCCCATCTCGGCTTATGGCCGCGATATTGCGGTCCACGGTCCGCTGCGGGGTGGGCCGTATTTCGACAATGCCACCGATCGGGTACTCGCCTAGATTCGCTTGCCCTATCGGCACGTGGTGAGCCCGCCCATCCATGCCATCGACGATGACGCAGGCCCGTTCATCGAGTTCGTCGAGGTATCCGGTCGCCACGATGCGGCCGACGATGGGCGACGCGCTGGTATCCGCATCGAACAACACCATTTCGCGTTGCTGCCCGCGCAGCGACCTGTGCATGGCCTTGATGATGTCGCCGCGCTCCCCGAGCGCCCTGAGCGTCGTCTCGGCCGCGGGCGCCAATTGCCATAGCCCTTTACCTTGCCCCCTGGCCAATCCCATCCGGCCGAGCGCTTGAAGACGACCGATGAGCAAGCTGCGCTGGTGCAGCGCCTCCCGATCGGCTTTGGGCTGGGCTAGATTGATGGCGCCGCCACGCGCCAAGGCTTGCAACTGCCGGTCCAGCCCCGTCCATGCCTCCTGGCCTACGTCCCACTGCAGGCTCTCCTGGATCTCGCGCTCCGCCCGCGGCCCCAGCCAGTCCGTCGACAGTTCGCACGCACGCAGCCGCATGCCGTCGGTCATATATTTGCGAGCAATGATGAGGTCTTTGCCCTGGTCGTCCCGACCCCGCAATACTATGTGGGTGTGCGGGTTGTCGGTATCCCAGTGGTCCACCGCGATCCAATCGAGCTTCGTCGCGAGGTCCGCCTGCATGGTCGACATCAGCTGCCGAGTGAAGGCGCGCAGATCGTTGATGTCGACGCCGTCCTCGGGGGCGACGATGAAACGAAACTGGTGGCGGTCCTGGCGCCCTTTCTCGGCGAAGTCGTGCCAGTCGGCGGCGTCGGTTCCGGCACCGTACGGTTGTGAGGGTCGACCGTCGTGGCTGATACCATCACGGGTGATGTAGCGCAGGTGCGCGCCGACCGCCTGCGGGCTGACGTGCTTCAGGTTGACGATCCGCGACTTGATGATCACCCGAGGTGATCTTGGGCCAAGCTTGGATCCGGCGAAGGCCGCGGGGCCGGCGCCGCGGCCGAGGCGCGCCAGGCTCGCCCGTGGCCTACCCTTGCTCTCTCGTGACGGCATCGGGCCCAGCTGATTAGCCGCTCGTAGAACTCTCGTCGTAAACCGTTCACCGGCGCGTGATTGCTTATTCCTCGGCGGCGCGGGCTTGGCTCGAAACTCGTTATCGTCGCGGCGATTCATTGCGCTCCTCCAGCCTAGACCGGCGTCGTCCATAGGCAGCACGTGCGACGCCCAACGCCAGCGCGGACCCTGTCCACATAACGGCACGCGCTTTTGATGTCGGTGCCGTCGCAAACCCTGTGCAGACGCGCTTCTCGTACAGAAGCGGCACGCTTCCTTTCATCTTGCCTTCCGTCCTCGCCTTCCGTCCTCGTCCCTTTGAATTGCTTCTCGGTCACTTGCACGGCGCCAAACCGAAGGGCATTGATGGTCTGCACATTGAACGGAGAAGCTGCGCGTCTCGCAGATGAACCGCACGTATCGTCATTCGCGCGCCGTCCATCATCGATCGTCGCCTTGCATCTGCGCGTTCACCTGTCTTCGCCGATCATTAGATCGCGACGAAACACCTTCGTTTCCCACAGGTGATGTGATGGTGCCCGTTGTTTATCGCTCTCATCAAATGCGGCGTACGTTTCAAATGCGTGCATTTCACACACGTCGCAAGAATACTTGCGTTGATTGCGCCCCAGTTCGCCCCAGTACGCCGTGCCACGTTTTCAAGTCAATTGTGGTCACAGATACTCAGGATCGTTAACACAACTGTGACCAAAGGAATCGTGACCATGACCTTGCCTATCAATCCTCTCGATCATCCGGATGCGGAAGTGACGCGCTCGTATTTTTGCCAACTGACCGGCCGCTCGAAGATCAGCGCGTACCGGCACGAACGCATCGATCCGCTATGGCCCAAACCGGTACTACGAGGCGGGCGCGTGTTCTACAAAGCGGTGGACTGCAAGCGCTACCTGACGTTGCATCTGGTGCTCGACGAGACCGGCTCTCGGATGTCACTTGCAACGATCCGGCGTCGCTTTTGGAACGCGCGCAAGGCGGCCGGGATAACGTACCAGCTCCGCGACATTCGAGCGAAGGCGGGTTCTGACGTGGATTCGATCCGATCCGCACAGAAGCTCCTGGGACACTCCAACGAGTCGACGACGACAGCCTACCGCCGCGATCGCGTTGGCGAAGTTGCGCAGCCCGTCATGCGCGACATCAAGTCGAACCGATAAAAACTCTCCCGCAATTCCCAATGCTCTATAGGCAAAAAACACTTGTGCTATAGTGTTTTTGCGGGAGAGAAAATATGCTTATCGCTTGATTCAACGAGGCACTTTTACTAACTCGAAATCACGTAACGGGCAACTGTTCGGGGGTTCGAATCCCTCTCTCTCCGCCAAACACACTCCAGTCCGCGCTTTCGATCAACAAGACACAGCTCACAGCTCGGAGACGATGTGCAATTCTCGAGCCAGCAGCTGGGCGACGTCTTCGTGGTCATCCCCGTCGGTCAGATCGATCACCCCAACGCGCAGCAACTGCAGCAGGCGATGGCGCCGGTTCTGCAAGCCGCCGAGCTGAGCAAGAGCGCGCTCGTGTTCGATTTCTCCGGAGTGGAGTACATCAGCAGTGTCGGCCTTCGGGTTCTGTTGATGGCGGCCAAGCAGTTGCGCGCCCGGAACGCGAGGATCGCGGTGGCCGCCCTGCAACCGGTGGTCAAGGAGATCTTCGACATTGCGCGCTTCAACCACGTTCTTGAAATGTTTGCCAGCGTACGCGAGGCGCTGCAGCAATTCTCGGCACCCGCGCTCGCTGCGTACGACGCCGCGGCTAGGGCCTGTTAACGCTATGGACACAGACGCGTTGCACGGCCGAAAACGCTCAGGGCAAGGCGCGGAGGCGAAGGTGGGTTGGGAACCCGGCGAGCCTTCGCAACGCAGCGATGGGCGTTTTCGGCAGCAACCCGAAGGGAACGGGTGGCATGGGGCGCCACTCTTTGTTGCTCTCCTCGCCAAGACCGCTAGTCTTGGCTTCGTCGGCTGCCGCGATTGGCGCCCCATGCCACCCGTTCGCGTTTGCGCCCATAGCGTTAGCAGGCCTAAATGAAGCGCATCCGGTTCTGGGGCACGCGCGGTTCGCTTCCAGTCGCGCTGACCGCATCCGGGGTTCGTGACAAGCTGATTCGCGCGCTGCACGCCGCATCCGGGCAAGTCTTCACGTCGGATGAAGAGCTCAACAACTTCGTCGACAGCCTTGGTCCCGCCGTGTCTGGAACCTACGGCGGACATACCTCGTGCGTCGAGATCGAGACCGGCGGCGCGGAGTACGTGTTGTGCGACCTGGGTACGGGCGTGCGACCCTTCGGCCAGAAAGCGATGGCGCGCCATGGTCCTGGCTCTCCGCAGACGTATCACATCTTCATGTCGCACGTGCACTGGGACCACATCATGGGGTTTCCATTCTTCACCCCGGCGTACATTCCCGGGAACCGCATCTACGTATATGGCGGACATGCGATACTGGAAGAGGCTTTTCGCCGGCAGCAGGCCGCCCCGTCGTTCCCCGTGGATTTCTCGGCGCTGCACGCGAACATCGAGTTCATCCGCATGCATGCCGGCCAGTCGTACGACATTGCCGGCATGCGTGTAGACCTCATGCTGCAGCGCCATTCGGGTGAGTCGTACGGATATCGATTCACGTCCGGCGGCCGCACCGTCATCTATACCACCGACTCCGAGCACACGCTGGAGGACCTCGAGGAAACCGGTACCTACGTCGATTTCTTTCGCGGCGCCGACGTCGTTATCTTCGACGCCATGTATTCGCTGGCCGACGCGATCTCGGTCAAAGCCGATTGGGGCCACTCGAGCAACATCGTCGGCGTGGAACTGTGCCAGATGGCGGGTGCTCGACACCTGTGTCTGTTTCATCATGAACCCATCCATGGCGATGACGCGATCGCCCGAATACTCGCGGAGACACAGCGCTACGAAGAGATCACGCGCACCGGAACGCCGTTACTCGTGACGGCGGCCCGCGACGGGATGGAAATCGACTTGTGAGCGATCCGGCAACCGACGAGTCGGGATCGCTCGGGACGCGCCGAATCTGGATCGTTGGACTGCTGACGCTGGGCCTGCTTGCGGCGTTGATTGGTTTCGAGCGCGAATGGACTCCACGCCTGCAGGCCTTCTGGTTCGACGCATTCCAGCGCTACCCGTCGCGCACGGTCGAGAGCACGCCGGCGATGGTGGTCGAAATCGACGAGCCCAGCCTGCAGGCGCTCGGCCAGTGGCCGTGGCCACGAACGCTGCTGGCCGAGCTGATCCGCGACATCGAAAGCTACCGGCCAGCGTCCATCGGGATCGACATATGGATGCCCGAGCCCGATCGCCTCTCACCGCAGCAGCTCCTGGAGCGTGCGCGTAAGGAAGACCCCGCGCTCGCTGCACGGCTGGCGGCAATGCCGTCCAACGATACCGAACTTGCCTCCGCCATCGGCGCCGGTCCGGTGGTCCTCGGATTGATCACCAACGCCGATGCCACCGGCAAGACTCTTCGCGCACCGACGTTTCGAATTTTCGATGCCGACAAACGGCACGACACATCGATCGCGTCGCTCAAGCTGGGTCACTTCGCAGGCGTGCTCCCGAGCATCGACGAACTCGATCGCGCGGCGACCGGACACGGCCTGTTGTCGGTGGGCGATCCGGAGAAAGGCGTTATCCGGCGCATGCCGCTGGTGAACGACATCAACAATACCTTGGTCCCCGCGCTGCCCATCGAAATGCTGCGCGTCGCGCTGCAGGCGCCGCTCCGGCTGCACGTCGAGGGCAGCACGGTACAGGCGGTGTCGGTGGGCGATTTCACTGTGCCGACCGAGGAAGACGGTGCGGTGCGCATCTACTATTCCAAGCGCGACCCACGGCGCTACGTCTCGGCAATCGACGTGCTCGAAAACAAGGTCGACCCACAGGACCTGCGCGACAAATGGGTCCTGGTCGCCATGACCGGAAAAGGCGCCACCGATTATCAGAACACGCCGCTTGGCGAGCCGATGCCGGGCAGCGAAATCCAGGCGCAGCTGCTCGAGAACCTCAAAGACCAGACGTGGCTGCGGCGGCCGACCTGGGCCGGCACCTTCGAGCTCGTGTCGTTCTTCCTGATGGGGCTGCTTCTGATCTGGGCTACGCCGCGGTGGAAACCGCTTAACGCATTCTTTCTGGCCACCGCGTGCGTCGTGCTGCCGGCGCTCGCGTCGTACGCAGCGTTTCGATCGCAGAGGCAGCTGTTCGACGCGGCTACGCCGGGGGTGGGACTGCTGGTCCTGTTTTCCGTGCTGCTCGTCCTTACGCTCGCCGAAGTCACCCGACGCCGAAAGGCGCTCGAGCTCGTGGTGCAGAAACAACGTGTGGAGGCCGCGTACATATCCGGCGAGCTGCGGGCGGCGCAACGTATTCAGACCGGCATCCTGCCGCGCGTCGAATCGCTGCGTGACGAGCACCGCATCGACCTCGCGGCGATAATGATTCCTGCACGCGAAGTCGGCGGCGACCTCTACGATTTCTTTCTACTGGACGCGGATCGCCTGTTCTTCATGATTGGCGACGTCGCGGGGAAGGGGCTGTCCGCCAGCATTTTCATGGCGATCAGCAAGGCGCTCTACAAGAGCACGACGCTCAGGCAGCCGGAGGCGACGGTCGGCGAGCTGATGCGCGCGGCCAACGACGAAGTGTCGCGCGACAACCCGGAAATGTTTTTCGTCACCGTTTTCGCGGGCGTCATCGATCTCGATTCCGGTGAGCTCGCATACTGCAACGCGGGCCACGAGAATCCATACGTGCTCGATCCGAAATACTCCGGACTCGCACGTCTCGACGTCGGGGCCGGACCACCGTTGTGTACTGTCGAGGGATTTGCGTACGGTGCCGGCAGGTACCTCATGCACCGAGGCGAGTTGCTTTGTCTCGTCACCGACGGCGTCGCTGACGCGCAGAACCCCGCGGGAGAGCGCTACCGCAGTGAGCGTCTTCGGCGCGTCCTCGAGCAGCTCCCAACCGGCAAGACGACCGCGCAAATGACGGTCGATGCAGTGCTTGCCGATGTGCGTTCGTTTGTGGGTGCTGCCGAGCCGGCGGACGACGTCACGGTGCTGGCGCTGCGGTGGCTCGGACCAGAGGAACCTAACGCACGATGATTTCGACGCGCCGGTTGCGCGGCTCCGCCACGCCGTCGGCTGTCGGCACTGCAAGCGCGCGCTTGCCACGCGAAATGGCGTGCACATCATCGGGCGGAATGCCGAGGCGCAGCAGCGCAGTACGGACGATCTCAGCTCGCTGTTGACCGAGCACATCGTTGGTTTGATCACTGCCGACCGTATCCGTGTGCCCCACGACCAGCACGTCCGGCACGGGGCGCTTGGCGATCTCGGTGAGGATCTGATAAACGACTTGCTTGGATTCTTCGGTGAACTCGTCCTTCCCTTCGACGAAATACAGCGTGAATGACAACGCCCGTGCGGGCAGCGCGTCGCGCGCCACCTTGAACTGCGCATCCACTTCCTGCGGAGTCGACTGGTACGCACGTGGTCCGAGCGGCGTCGCCTTGGCCGCGGCGTAGGGTTGGTCGAGCACCACTTCCTTGTCGCCCTGCTTTATCGTTACCGCCGTCGGGCGGCCGTCTTTTTCCGGTAACAGGACAACGGTGCCGCTGGCGCAGCCGCCAAGCAACACGCACAGCGCTGCTATGACTGCGCTTCGGCGCGCGGGACGCGACAATTCAGTCACCAGCGCTGACCACGAACTCGGTGCCGCGAACGCCGAGTATCGCGGTCGGCGTGCGCACGGTCATTGCGTCCGCAGACTGCTTCGCAATGCGTCCCGAAATGACCGCTAGCGTTCCTTTGTTGAGCGAGGTGTCGAAGCGCCCCTGGTTGGTCGTGGCGTCGAATGCATAACGATCGAGCGACAAGACGCTGTTGGGCCCCGCTGACAGCAGCGAGTCATCGTCCATGGTGATGCCGACCGAACCATCGGTGCCGGTCTTGACGATGTCGGACGTTTCCAGGCGCGCGCCCACGGTCGCGGGCGCCGTCTTACCCTGGCGTTCGATCTCGACCTGACCCTTCGCGACCTTGATCTGTCCGATTTCGGCTGCATCGGCGGCGGTCGCAAGCCCGAACAGGAGCACGATCGCCAGCGCATGCCGACAATGCATGGAAGAAATTGTCATGTCGATCCTCCCTCGGCCGGCACGAAGCTAACGCCTTAGAATACGAGATCTGGTGCTGTCGCGGATTGCCTGGCAGCGGCGACGCCACAGCACTAGCTTACACGAGAGATCGCAGCGCTTCATGACCATCCGCGAGCAGATGGAGTTTCCGGCAAGGCTGACAATGCTTCACGACACTGCGGCTTTTGCGCGGGCCTTTTGTCACCGTCACGGCATCCTGCATGACGATGCCATGCGCCTCACGATGATCATCGAGGAACTGTTCACGAATTCCGTGGAGCACGGTTATCGCGGGGAAAGCGACGCCCCGATCCGCATTGCGCTGTCCGTCGAAAGCGGCGGCATCGGCTTGCTCTACGAGGACGCGGCGCCTCGTTATGATCCGCTGGCCGGACTGTTAAGCGCCGCGGCAGGCGTCGGGCGCCCGGTCGAATCGCGACCGATCGGCGGCCTTGGCGTCTATCTTGTCACCCGGTTGGTCGAGCGTTCCAGCTATGCCTACGAGGAAGGGTACAACCGCCTGCGGCTGATGATGGTGTTCGCTTCGTAGCGGCGCCACAATTGCAAACGGAGGCCGCGGCCCCCGCTTCCATTGAATGTACCGCTGAAAGCTATTTCTTGGGCGCAGTCATCGCCGGCGCGGCGGCCGATTTCGCAGGCGCAGCGCCTTTCGCGGGGGCCGCACCAGCCTTGGCCGGGGTCGCCGCAGCGACCTGCGCTGTGGGACCGAGCTGCGGCGTGACGACGACGCCCTTCGCCTTCTGTTCGGCGATGTAACGCGCCGCGACGCGATCCTCGGCGCGCGCCTGCTGCTGTTTCACCACCTCAGCTGCCGCCGCGTCCTTGGCCTTCTTTTCCTCGGCGGCGGCCTTGGCCTTGTCGTCCATCGGCGGCGCGGGCGGCAATTTGGCCACGGCGAACCCGAACCCAACAATCACCAGCGCAGCAGCGAGTAGCGCACGCAACGTCGTCATTTCCATGTCCTCCGTTACCGGATCCGTTCGACTGTCATGCCAGCTTCGATCGGGCCACCGGCGTCCCGGAAGGTGCAGCGTCGGGTTGCACGAACTTCTGCCGCGACTTGCCAGCCACGATTTCCTGGTACCAGCGCAGGTGGTGGTGCTCTGCCCAGCTCGCATCGACGTAGCCGTCGCGCATCGCCCGATACGCGCCGGCCGAGCCGACCGTGCCGAGATAGGTGTGAACGCATGCAAGCGCGATCGCCAGATAAGCCGCGACGATATGCACTACGTTGGCGACCTGCATCGTCGCGCGCGTCTGGTTGAAGTTCGGGAAGACGAGCACGAGCCCGCTCGCCACCAGGATGGTCGAGAAAAAGACCAGCACGAACCAGAAGACGAGTTTTTCGCCGGCGTTGAAGCGGCCGGAGGGATATTCGTGGCCCTTGAAGTAGCCGATGATGTTGAAGAACCACTTCAGGTCGTCGATGCCGATACCGTTGTCGCGGATGAAGCGAATGAACAGCCAGGGGATGGCGATGATCAGGATCGGGCCGATGAAGTTATGCATGGTCTTGGCCAGCGTCGCCAGCCACGAAAACAGCGTAGGACCGATGAGCGGGAGCAGCACCATCTTTCCAAGCGAGAGAACGAGGCCGGTGATGGCCAAGGCGGACCAGACGATGGCCAGCAACCAATGCGCGTAGCGGTCGCCAGGAGCAAAGCGCTCGATGACGCGGTCGCCTCGCTTTTTCTCCCAGGTGAACGGGCCGCGGATCAGGTAGAACACGACGAGCCCGCCCACGGCGAGCACAAACAGCCATCCGCCCCAAGTGACGAGGGTTGCGTGCGCCGCCCGCCACGTCTGGCCCTGCGGCTGAATCAGCACGTTGGTTTCGCGCCCAGTGACAGAGGTGACTTGCGGCGCCCCGGAGCGGACTTCGCCCCACACGGGTTCATTGTTGAGCGGCTGGACCGCTGCCGCGCGGCCTGCTGCGCCGCCTCCTTCGCTTCCGTCGGATTCACCGCCGGCGACTGCGCACCGGCCATGCCGACGGCCAGTACACACGCAACCGCGAGCGCGGCAACCGCGCAACCCATCGATGCCTTCATCGTCGCGCGCCGTGGCCCTAGTTAGTCCGTTTGTATTCGTTCTGATTCTGGTTGCGCTGCTTGATGGCAAGCTCCCACTCGTTCTGGTTGCCGTTGAATTTGGCGCTGTCCCACGGCGGTTGGTCGGGCTTGCCCTGGTACTTGCCCTGCTTGTATTCGATGACCTGCGGGCGCTCGCCGCAAGCGGCAACACCAACCGCCACGACGACGCCGACGAAGACAAACGCTGCGCGCGCGATCATGACTTCGACGCCGGCGCGGTTTGCGGTGCCGGCGTGCCCGGCTGTTTGGGCGCATCGGGCCGGCCGTACGCGGTGTCCCACCCCCACGGCGGCATGCTCGGCGTGCCGCGTGCGGCGCGGTTGATCACGCGCTCGCGGTAGATATCCGACAGGACATCGGCGTCGCCCGCGAGCAGCGCCTTGGTCGAGCACATTTCCGCGCACGCCGGCAGCTTGCCCTCGGCGAGCCGATTGCGGCCGTACTTCTTGAACTCGGCTTCGGAATTGTTCGGTTCGGGTCCGCCAGCGCAGAAGGTGCACTTGTCCATCTTGCCGCGCACGCCGAACGCACCCGTCTGCGGAAACTGCGGCGCGCCGAACGGGCATGCGTAGAAGCAGTAGCCGCAGCCGATGCACAGATCCTTGTCGTGCAAGCACGACGCCGTCGGGGCTGCGATAGAAGCAGTCGACCGGACACACCGCCATGCAGGGCGCATCGGAGCAGTGCATGCATGCGACCGAGACCGAGCGCTCGCCGGGTACGCCGTCGTTGATGGTCACCACACGGCGCCGGTTGACGCCCCACGGGAACGTCGTTCTCCTGCTTGCACGCGGTCACGCAGCCGTTGCACTCGATGCAGCGTTCGGCGTCGCAGATGAATTTCATTCGGGCCATGGCATCCCCCTCGTCGTCAGGCCGGCTGCTTTTCGACCTGGCACAGCGTCGTCTTGGTTTCCTGCATCATCGTCACCGCGTCGTAGCCGTAGGTCGTCGCCGTGTTGACAGCCTCCGCCCGCACGATCGGGTGCGCGCCCTCGGGGTAGTACTCGAGCATGTCCTTGCCCATGCCACCAGCCGGAGAAATGGAAGGGAATGAACGTCGTTCCCGCTCCCACCCGTTCGGTCACCTGCGCCTTGACCTTGATCTGCGCTCCGGTCGGCGACTTCACCCAGACGTATTCGCCGTCCTTGACACCGCGATCGTTGGCGTCCTTCGGATTGATCTCGATGAAGTTCTCCTGCTGCAACTCGGCCAGCCACGGATTCGACCGCGTCTCCTCGCCGCCGCCCTCGTACTCGACCAGGCGGCCGCTGGTAAGAATCAGCGGGAAGTTCTTCGAGATGTCCTTGGCGACGTTGTCCTGCTGCACGGTCTTGAACAGCGTCGGCAGCCGCCAGAATGCCGTCTTGTCCGCGCCGGCTGGATACTTGGCCACCATGTCCGGCCGCGGTGAGTAAAGCGGCTCGCGGTGTATCGGAATGCCGTCGGGGAAATTCCAGACGATGGCCCGCGCCTTGGCGTTACCGAAGGGGTGACACCCGTGCTTCATCACGAACCCGCGGATATCCACCCGACAGATCGGTCTTCCAGTTCTTGCCTTCGGCCGCCTTTTTCTCGGCGTCGGTCAAATCGTCCCACCAGCCCAACTTCTTCAGCAGGACATGATCGAATTCGGGATACCCCGTCGTGAGTTCCGAGCCTTTGGGATAGGAGCCGTCTTCAGCCAGCAGGTTGACTCCGTCCCGCTCGACGCCGAAATTGGCGCGGAAGCATCCGCCACCGTTCATCAGGGTGCGCGACTCGTCGTAGAGGTTCGGCGAGCCCGGGTGCTTGATTTCTGCTGTCCCGTAGCATGGCCACGGCAAGCCGTAGTAGTCGCCGTCGCAAGGCCCGCCCTTGGCGCGCAGCGTTTTCACGTCGAACGTCGCCATGTTCTTCATGTGCAGCTTGAGCCGCTCGGGCGACTGGCCGGTATAGCCGATCGTCCACATGCCGCGATTGATCTCGCGCAGGATCTCCTCCGGCATCGGCTCGTCCCAGCCGTCCTTGTCCTTGATGGTCTTGATTTTTTGCGAGCCGTCGGCCTGCTTGCCGACGAGCTGGTCGGCGTAGCCGAACTTCTTCGCGAACGCGAGCATCAGCGTGTGATCGGGCTTGGACTCGAACAGCGGCTCGATCACCTTCTCGCGCCACTGCAGCGAGCGATTCGATGCCGTGACGGAGCCCGAGGTTTCGAATTGCGTCGCGGCCGGCAACAGATACACGCCATCCTTGCGCACCATCGCCGCCATCGCCGCGGTGGCCGACGGATGCGGATCGATGACCACGAGCAGATCGAGCTTCTTCATCGCCTCGATCATTTCCTTGCCGCGCGTCTGGCTGTTCGGCGCATGCCCCCAGAACACCATGGCACGCAGATTGGAGTCCTGGTCGATGAGGTCGTTCTTCTCGAGCACGCCGTCGATCCAGCGCGACACGGTCATGCCCGATTTTTCCATCATCGCCTGCGAGGCGAACTGTTTCTTGATCCACTCGTAGTCGACGCCCCAAACCGCCGCGAAATGTTTCCACGCACCGGTGGCGAGACCGTAGTAGCCGGGTAGCGAATCCGGATTCGGGCCGACGTCCGTTGCGCCCTGCACGTTGTCGTGGCCGCGGAAGATGTTGGTACCGCCGCCGGAAATCGCCGACGTTGCCCAGCGCGAGCTGCAGGATGCACGACGCGCGCACGATCGCGTTGCCGGTGGTGTGCTGCGTCTGTCCCATGCACCATACCACCGTCGATGGCCGGTTCTTGGCCATGAGCTCGGCGACCTGGTACACCTGCGCTTCGGGAACGCCGGTGACTTCCTCGACCTTGTCCGGCGTCCATTTGGTCATGATTTCTTCCCTGACCTTGTCCATGCCGTAGACACGATCGTGGATGTACTGCTTGTCCTCCCAGCCGTTCTTGAAGACGTGGTACAGCATCCCGAACACGAACGGGATGTCGGTGCCCGAGCGGATCCGGACGTACATCGTCCGCCTTGGCCGCGGTGCGCGTAAAGCGCGGATCGACGACGATCCAGCGCGCGCCCGTCTCCTTGGCATGCAGCATGTGCAGCATCGACACCGGGTGCGCCTCGGCCGCGTTCGAGCCGATGTACATGCGCGCACTTGGTGTTCTGCATGTCGTTGTACGAATTGGTCATCGCGCCGTAGCCCCAGGTGTTGGCTACGCCGGCAACCGTGGTCGAGTGGCAGATTCGCGCCTGATGGTCCATGTTGTTGGTGCCGAAGAACGACACGAACTTGCGCATCAGGTACGCCTGCTCGTTGTTGTGCTTCGAGCTGCCGACCCAGAACACCGCGTCGGGACCCGACTCCTTGCGCAATGCGAGCAGGCGGTCGCCGACTTCGTTGATCGCCTGGTCCCAGGTGATCTGCTGCCACTTGCCGTTCACGAGCTTCATCGGCGTCTTGAGCCGATGCGAATTCTCATGCATGCCGTGGTCGCGCAGCGCAGCGCCCTTGGCGCAATGCGCACCGAGATTCAGCGGCGAGTCGAAAACTGGTTCCTGCCGCACCCAGACGCCGTTTTCGACGATGGCATCGACCGAGCAGCCCACCGAGCAATGGCTGCAGACTGTACGTTTGGTTTCGATTTTCTTCGCATCGCCCTCGGCCGCCGCATCGGCCTTGCCGATGAGATTGTACGGCAGCTGACTGGCGAACGCCCCGGCCCCGGCAACGAGACCCGAACGCTTCAGAAACGCCCGCCGGTCCATCGTCGGGAGTGTGGCTCCCGAGAGGCGGCGGAGACGTGGACGCGCTGCACTTTCACCGTCACGGATCTTGGTAAGCAGCATGGTCCTTCCTCCTCCTATGAATCCGTTTTCAAATCTGCTGCGCGCCTCGACTGCTTTGTCGTGTCCTCGCTCGCCCCTCGCCGCACTTCCATGTACTGCCTCGGGGCTCGCTGCGGGCCCGCATTTGTCAAATGAGGCATTCGTGGCTGCTCGCTACGATTTGAGTGGCAACTACTCGCTAAGATTTTACGTTCCAACTATCAGACCTTCGCCGTCTTGTAATACGTTTGCACGTGAGCGGTTGCGGTATAGCCACCGTCATCGCTGCCGGCGGCAGCAGCAGTTGCCGTCACGGATCCCGCTGAGAGCGACCGTGCCGCAATGGCGGCCGCGCCGGCACCGCCGACACCCAGCGTCAGCAGAAAACCACGGCGCCTAAGATTGGTATGAGAGGAAGGATGTGTTGCGGATACGGCTGAGTTGGGCTCTTTGTCTTGCTTAAGCTGGCGCATACGCACCTCCGTAAATAAAACTTCGTGACGTTGTAGTTTTACCGCGCGGTCTTGTCTATTCCATGGCGAACGAGTCACGTTCAACCGCCATGAAACAATGCAGTTAATTGTGCAACTCGAGAGTAATAATTAGCAAGGGATTTCGATGATATTGCATTGCAGCAAGCGGACACCCAGGGGTCGATGTTGGTCTTGAAAAACTCGCGCTGCACGTCGAACGCAAAAGCGTTGGGTTCGCCAAACCCGGTAATGAGGACCCGCATGGTTTCAAAAACCGCCCCCAGGTGATCTTCGAACATGGTAACCCCCAGCTGGCGCACGAGTTTAAGCTGAGTCAGCGAGTCGCGGATCTGCACCAGCAAGGGCCCACCTTTGGCGGCTCTCGCGTAGGCTGACCCGTGGAGGCTGACCTCGCTCTCGGCCGACGCCGACGAACAGTTCCTGGTATTCGACCGCGGCCGCCGCGGGGTCTACGACGGCGCTCGCAGCGATCAAAGCGTGCCACGCATCGGCGAGATGAGCGGCGGGTCCGTCGCCCGCCGGGACCTCAAGCTCGTCGGCCGCGGCGATCGCGGCCAGCAGCGGGGCATCCGGTGCTGACGCATACAGCCGGGACAGGAGCGCATAGAAATCCGCGCGCGCCTGATCTTCAGGGGCGACTTGTCGGGCAAACACCACTGGCGCTGTTTCCATTCCTACCTGCAATTTGGCGGGTGCGGTCCGAATAAACTCGGACCTACAAAAGGCGGCAACCCTTGTAGGCGCGAATTCATTCGCGCTTCGATGCGCCCAGGTCCTTCTGCAGTTTGTCGATCACTCTGCAGTCAGCGCACATCTTCAGCCGGTCGAGCGCGCCGGGCTCCGCGAACATCGAGTGACCGGCCAAACGCGTCAGCATGTTGCCGATCATCTTGTCGGTCCCCAGCGGCTTGCCACAGCGCGTGCAGTTGAAGACGATAGCTTCGTTCACGACCTGTGGCTGCTTCGCCTCCGGCGCGAGTGACAGCCGCGGCACGAGGGTGATGGCATCTTCGGGACAGGTCATGGCGCACAGCCCGCATTGCACGCACTTGGACTCGATGAAGCGCAGCTGCGGAACTTCAGATTGCGGATGATCGAGAATTGCGCCCTCCGGGCATGCACCGACACACGCAAGGCAAAGGGTGCAGGCGTCACGGTCGACTTCGATCCGACCGAAAGGCGCGCCCGCCGGGAGCACGACGTTAGTGACCGGCGTCGGCGCGTGCGCGAGCAAGTGCTCGAGTGCCAGGCCGACAGTGGTTCGCTTGTCGGCTGTCCATCGGAAAGTCGCGGGTGTGCGCACTGCCAGTGCCGGTGTAATCGCCCAGACGACCTTCTCCAGCGCCGCGGCATCGGCCGCGCGCAGCAGGTGCAGGTGCGGACCCTGGTACCCCAAGGCGCCGACGATCGTCTCGGCAAAGCCCATCTGGCGCGCAAGCGCTTCGGGGTACTGCGGTGCCTCGACGCCAGTGGCGAGCACCGCGACGTCGCTTGCCCCATAGGCCAGCGCGCCAAGCCATACGTCGATACCCGCCGCCGCCATGTGATGCAACTCGACCGGGATGACGCGGGCGGGCAAACCCTTGCCACGGCGACCCAGCCGCTCGACCAACGCGCGGCCGCCCTCGTCGTGGAACAGCAGACAGGCATCGCGGCCACCTCCGGCGCGATAGGTCGCCAGCAATGCGCGAATGCGCGTGCCCAGGTCGGGCACGCTCGGGTAGGCGTAACTCAGCGCGCCTGAGGGACACACTGCGGTACACGCACCGCAACCCATGCAAAGGTGCGGCTCGACGCGGATATGGTCGCCGTCCGCCGCGATCGCCGCCGTCGAGCACACGTCGATGCACAGGTCGCAACCCTTCTGCCTGGAACGACTGTGCGCGCAGATCGATGCCTTGTAGTTGAAGAATTTCGGTTTCTCGAATTCGCCGACCGCGAGCGCGATTTCCGCGACGGCCGCGGCTTGTGCGGCTGGGTCCGGGCCCGGTCGCCAATACCCTTGCGGCGGTTGATGCATGCGAAACAACGGTTCGTGCCCGAGATCGAGCACAAGGTCGAAGTGTTCTGTGCGCGCGCGGTCACGCCGGTCGAAATCGATCGCCTGAATAGCGCCGCACGCGACGACGCATTGGCGATGGGCACGGCAAAGGTCAAGGTCGATCTGGTAACTCCAGTCGATCGCGTGCTCGGGACACGCCTTGATGCAGGCATTGCAGCGCGTGCACACGTCGAGATCGATCGGGTTCTCCTGTGTCCACTCCACTTCGAACGCACCGAGCCACCCGCTCGCGCGTGCGAGCCGCCCGCTGTAGACCGGGTAATCGCGCTCCAGCGGCAATTCGCTGCCCGCTGCCCGTCCGGTGATGAGCACGGTAACCGCAAGCTGCTCGTGCAGTCGCTGCGCCCAGTTCAGCGCCGCGGCCGCCGAACCGACGATGAGGAGCTGTCCCTCCGACTTGAATGCGACCCGCGGCACCGGGTCGGGTTCGGGCAAAGCAGCGGCGGCGAGCAACGCCGCGACTTTCGGCGTGGCGGCGACGGCTTCAGCCGACCAGCCGCCGGCTTCGCGGATATTGACGAAGCGAATGGTCCGTGTCTTCCCGCCCTCCTCCGCAACGTCGCCGAACAGACGCGCTTCCTGAGTGCAAGCGACGATGACATCGCCCGCCGCACCATCGACGAAGGCAGCCAGTTCCTTTTGGCAAAGCTGGCGATGTATCGGCAACGGCCCCGCAAGCTCCAGCGCGCGAGCGAGTGCCGCGGCATCGAGCGGCATGGTGCCGTTGCAGTTGCACAGATGGAGTGTGCTGTCGCGCAGGCTCATCCAGTGCCTTCGCCGGTCTTGCCGGAATCCTCGGCGACCGGTAGCTGGATGGTGATCTGCGCAGCCGTTTCCAGCGGCGTGTGCTCGATGGGCGCCGCCTCCGGCGGAGCCGCGTCAGCATCGGGAGGAACGTCGATGACATGACCCTCCGGCGTCACCATCGTCTTGGGCGGATTGAAGATTGCGCGCGCCTGCACCAGCCGCTTCAGCACTTCGTCGGGAATGGGATCGGACTGCGTGTAATCACCGACGTAGGTGTCGAGCCCGTCCATCACGTTGAATCGCGGATCGCGCAATAGCTGCTTTAGCGCGGCACGCTTGAGCGCCTCGTCGACCTTGCCCTGTCGTTGAAAAAATGCCGTGAAATCCGACTCGGGGGACAGTGATTCGATTGGCGGCAGCTCTGCCGGCACGGACTGGGCCGCGCCTGCGACCGGTGCCGGCGTAGCGGTCACGGCTGGTGGCGGTTCCGCCGCCTCGGCTGGCAATTTCTGCTGTGGAACGCGGGTCGCGTCGAGTTTGCGCCGCGACCAGCGCTCGAGCGAGAGACGTTCCGGTTGCGCGGCGTTTGGATCCGGCTTGGAGCTCATTGCCCGGATTTCTCCGTGGAACCGCCATTACGGTCCCGCTCGTAGAGTTGGTTGCGGCGCGACTTGCGCTTGGGCTCGGGCCGATAGTTCTCGGCGACGAAGGGCCGCATCCATGCCAGTATTTCCGGTGGCAGGGGCACGGCATCGACCTGCTCGCCACCGTCGAGCAGGCGGCCGGCCTCGTCATAGCTGACGGTGACCAGCTTGGGATACACCTTGATTTCGTTTTCTTCCCTGCCGTCGGCCTCCGGTCCGCGCCACATCACGAAAACCTTCGGCTCGGGTGACGTGATGTTGAGGAAGTAGCCTTCAGCCTCGGAGCGGTGCAATTCGAGCGCATGCCCGGCGAACCGCCAGCGCGTGCTTGTCGCATCCTCGAATTGCTTGTGCGGCTGTGCTGCCGGGGCATCGTCGGGTTCGACCGCGATGACGCGCCATTGTTCGCTCGTCCACCGATTGGCCAGCGGGACGCGCTCGACTACAACTGATACCGAAAACCGTGGTGCCGGCATGGACAATCGTCGGAAACAATACGTGAATCGGCGGATCATACTCCAGCGAGGGGTCTGCTAAGATTATTGACTCACTAGCTCAAACTCCAGAAGATGGCCAGGGTAATTCCGCTCCAAGACGCCCGTGCCGCGATCGCGGGAACCGTTCGATCCGCGGTCACGGCGCCCCACGTGACACCGACGGGCCTGCTCGCCGATACCCGCGGCAGGTTGCTGCGTGATCTGCGCATCTCAGTCACAGACCGCTGCAATTTCCGCTGCGTCTATTGCATGCCGAAGGACGTGTTCGGTCACGACTATCCGTTTCTCGGGCACGCCGAATTGCTGAGCTTCGAGGAAATCGCCCGGCTCGCCGGAATCTTCAAGCTGCACGGCATCGAGAAAATCCGGCTGACCGGCGGCGAGCCGCTCCTGCGCAGGAACCTGGAACGCCTCGTGGCGATGCTGGCCGATATCGGCGGCCTGGACCTCACCCTGACGACCAACGGTGCTGCGCTTGCCGCGAAGGCCGCTGCGCTCAAGTCCGCGGGTCTCGACCGCATCACCGTAAGCCTCGACGCGCTCGACGACGGTGTATTCCGGGCGATGAACGATGTCGATTTCCCGGTCGCAAAGGTGCTCGAAGGCATCGATGCCGCCGCGGCCGCGGGACTCGCACCCGTCAAGATCAACATGGTCGTGAAACGCGGCGTCAACGAGCACGAGATCCTGCCGATGGCACGTCACTTCAAAGGCAGCGGACATATCCTGCGCTTCATCGAGTACATGGACGTCGGCCATACCAACGGCTGGGGCATGGACGATGTCGTGCCTTCCGCCGAAATCGTCCGGATCATCGGACGGGAGTTCCCTCTCGCGCCGGTCGACGCGAACTACCGCGGGGAAGTCGCCGAGCGTTGGCGCTATCTCGATGGCAGCGGCGAGATCGGCGTCATCTCGTCGGTGACGCAGGCGTTTTGCAGCGAGTGCACGCGAGCGCGACTCGCCACCGACGGCAAACTCTACACCTGCCTGTTCGCGACGACGGGCTACGACTTGCGAGCGCTGGTGCGCGGCGGCAGCTCCGATGCCGAAATCGGCAACTACCTCGCGGCGATATGGCTGCAACGCGCGGACCGTTACTCGGAGATCCGGTCGGAGAACACGGTGGCGCTGCCGAAGATCGAGATGAGCTACATCGGCGGTTGAGCGGACTACTGCGGCGCGTCCCGCCACCGCGCGCGAATGAATTCGCGCCTACAACGCATTACCGACCCCACCCATGCACCTCAACGCCCTGATCGAATTCCTGAGCGGCCTGGAGCAGAACAACAACCGACCCTGGTTCGCCTGGAACAAGCCCGCGTACGATGTGCTGCGCGAGGAATTCGAGGCACTGCTCATCGACGTTATTGCGCGCGTCGCGAAGTTCGACCGCGCGCTCGGTCCGGTCGATGCGCGCAAGGCGATGTTCCGCATCTATCGCGATACGCGTTTCTACAAGGACAAGACGCCGTACAAGACGCATTTCAGCGCGGCGATTCGCGACCGTGCGAAGCGCGGACTCGAGCCGGGTTACTACTTCGAGATCGACCATCGGGGCGTGCTGATGGTCGGCGGCGGGATCTATCGGCCCGAGCCCGGGATCCTGATGCGGATTCGCCGCCACATCGCGAGCAGACCGGGAAGCTTGACGGCACTCCTTCGTAATCCCCGTTTTGCCAAGACCTATGGCGGGCTGATGGAGGAGGACTCGCTGGTGCGGCCACCCAAAGGATTCAGCGCCGACACGCCGCACATCGAGGCCATCAAGCTGCGGCATTACTTCGGGCTCGCCGAGGCTAATTTGAAAAAGCGTCCGCCGAAGGACCTTGCGCGCTGCCTCGCGGGCTACTTCGAAGATCTCCTGCCGCTGATGGTGTGGCTGCGCAAGGCGGCGGCGGAAAAGTGAACGCCCCCAATACACCTTACCGCCCGGTGCTTACCGACGCGGCGCGGCCGTCGACGTTCAACGTCGCCGCCATCGACGAGAACGGCCAGACGCGCGAAACGCCCATTGCCGGCGAGCATCCGCTGACGCTGTATGTCGATAAGCGCGAGATCCTGACCCTGATGACACTCGGCGCCGCGCCGGAGGCATTGGCCATCGGCTACCTGCGCAACCAACGGCTGCTCGACCGGATCGAGGACATCGTGTCGGTCCAGGTCGACTGGGAAGTGAACTCGGTCGTCGTCAACACCCGCAGCGGCCTCAAGGACCTCGACGCCAAGCTCGGCAAGCGCACGACGACCAGCGGCTGCGGCCAGGGCACGGTGTTCGGCGATTTGATGGCCGACATCGGCTCGGTTCGGCTCCCTGTCGATGCGGTGCTCACGCGCGGCACGCTGTACGCGCTGCTCGATCGCGTCCGCGTGCACGAGACCATCTACAAGCAGGCGGGTGCGGTCCACGGTTGCGCGCTCGCCACCAACGGACACGGCGCGAGCGAGATCCTGTACTTCGTCGAGGACGTGGGCCGTCACAACGCGGTCGATGCGATCGCCGGCAAGATGTGGCTCGATCGCGTCGACGGCGGCGACAAGATTTTCTACACCACCGGGCGGCTCACCTCCGAGATGGTGATCAAGGCCGCGCAGATGGGCATTCCGTTCCTGGTCTCGCGCTCGGGACTGACGCAGATGGGATTCGAGATCGCGCAGACCGTCGGCATCACCATGATCGGACGCGCCACGGGCAAGCACTTCCTGCTGTTCGCGGGCGGTGAACGCTTCCGCGCCGACGCGTGACGCGAAGCGCGGCGGTCACGGGCGTGGTTCTGGCCGGCGGCCAGGGCCGGCGCATGGGCACGGTCGACAAAGGTCTGGTGCCGCTCGACGGCCGGCCGATGGTGAGCCACGTGCTGGAGCGCCTGTCGCCACAGGTCGACGAGATCCTCATCAATGCCAATCAGCATCTCGACGACTACGCGGCGCTTGGCCATCGAGTCATTCCCGATGCCATCGGCGGATTCGCCGGTCCGCTCGCCGGGCTGCATGTGGGACTGGGGCAAGCGACGCACCAGCTCGTCGCCACGGTGCCCTGCGATTCGCCGTTTCTGCCGCCGGATCTGATCACCCGCCTGCACGCTGCGCTCGACGCGCACGACGCCGACCTGGCGGTCGCGCGCACTTTCGAGCAGCCGCATCCGGTGTTTGCGCTCGTGCGGACGCGGGTATTGCCTCACCTGACGCGCTTTCTCGAAGGCGGCGGGCGCAAGATTGATGCATGGTACGCGACGCTCGCGACGATCGAAGTCGCGTTCGACGACGAAGCCGATGCATTTCGCAACATCAATACCGTCGACGAGCTGTCGGCCGCGGGTGCGCAAGGGCGCCCGCGTTGATTCGTCTCGGCGACCACACGGCCGGGCGCGACAACAACACGCAGCTATTGCGGCTGCTCGCCGCGACCGGTGTCATCGCATTCCACAGCCGCGCGCTCTCCGGTCACTGGAACGACGCTCCGCTGTTTTCCTCGAGTGGCGACCTCAACCTCGGTGCGCTCGGGCTCAATTGCTTTTTCGTATTGTCGGGATTCCTGGTCACGCAAAGCTGGCTGCGGCGCCCGCATCTGCCGGCCTTTCTCGCCGCACGGATGTTGCGCATCTATCCCGCGCTGTTCGTGGCTGTTGCCCTGTCGATCCTGCTCGCCGGGTTGTCGAGCGCGCTGCCGTGGGGCCGTTTCCTCACGGATCCGGTGACATCCGCCTTTGCCCGCCACAATGCATTCGGGTGGCGCGTCGAATATCTGCTGCCGGGCGCCTTCAAGACCAATCCGTTTCCGAACGCGGTCAACGGCTCGCTCTGGACGCTGCCCGTGGAACTGCGGCTGTACGTCGCCGTCGCCATTTTGGGTGTCTGCGGCGTGCTCGCGCGCCGGAATGCCCACGCGATCGCGCTAGGGGCGCTGGTAGCCCTGTTCATCGTCAAGCCACAGTCGCTTCCGCTGCCGACCCGAGACAAGGCGGTGTTCGAACTTGCGCTGCTGTTCGCACTCGGTTCGTTCGCGTACGTTTGGCGCGACCGCATTCCGTTGTCGCTCGTGGTCCTGATGGCCGGCGGCGCGGCGTACCTCTGGAATCCGGGTGACCTGATGCGCGGGATCTGGTTCGCGCCGCTCATGGCGTACGGCGTGCTGGTATTCGCCTATCATCCAGTTGTGCGGTTGCCTCGGCTCAATCGCGGCGGCGACTACTCGTACGGACTGTATGTGTATGCCTTCCCCGTGCAGCAGACCATCGTGTTTCACGCGACGCGACTCACGTCAGTCGAGCTGTTCGTTCAATCGCTCCTCGCGACGCTGCTGCTCGCGGCGGTTTCGTGGCACTTCCTCGAACGACCCCTACTCGGATTAAAATCACGTTTTCACTGATTCTGTCATGAGCCAACCCAAGACCCTGCGCGAAGCGTCCTGCGCCGACGACTACGATCCGAACTCGATGCCTGTGACCAAGGCGCGCGAGTTGATCCGCACGTTCCTCACGCCGGTCACCGCGATCGAGCGCGTCCACATCCGCGCTGCGCTCGGGCGAGTGCTCGCGACAGATATCGTCTCGCCGCTCGCGGTGCCCGGACACGACAACTCGGCGATGGATGGCTACGCGGTGCGTTTCGCGGACTTGAATCGGAGTGGCGAAACAAAGCTCAAGCGCGTCGGCGAATCATTTGCCGGCAAACCGTGGGCGGGAGCAATCGGCGCCGGGGAGTGCGTGCGCATTTTCACCGGCGGGGTGATGCCGCAGGGAGCGGATTCGGTCGTGATGCAGGAACACACGACCGAATCGTCGGGTCAGGTAACGATTGCGCAGGGCGCGCTGAGCAAAGCCGGCCAGAACCGTCGCTTCGGCGGCGAAGATCTGAAGGCGGGTCAGGTCGTGTTTCGCGCCGGTCAGCGCATCCATCCAGCCGAACTCGGGATGATTGCATCGCTGGGAATCGGCGAAGTCGGTGTTTACCGCCGCCTCCGCGTCGCGTTCTTCTCGACGGGCGACGAATTGAAGTCGATCGGCACGCCGCTGGGCCCCGGCGAAATCTACGACAGCAATCGCTACACGCTCTACGGCATGCTCACGCGCCTGGGCTGCGAGATCCTCGACATGGGCGTAGTCGAGGACGCGCCCGCGAAACTCGAGCGCGCCTTCGCCACGGCCGCGCAGAGCGCCGACGTCGTGATCACCTCGGGCGGCGTGTCGGTGGGCGAGGCGGACTACGTGAAGCAGCTGCTGGACAAGCTCGGCGAAGTGCTGTTCTGGAAAATCGCAATGAAGCCAGGCCGACCGCTTGCATACGGCAAGCTCGGCGGGGCACATTTCTTCGGCCTGCCGGGCAACCCGGTATCGGTGATGGTGACGTTCTATCAGTTCGTGCGCGACGCGCTGCTCACCATGCAAGGCCAGCGCGACGTGGCACCGCTGCCCATGTTCAAAGTGCCACTCTCATCGCCGATCAGGAAAGTGCCGGGTCGCACCGAATTCCAACGCGGCATCCTGACGCACGACAGGACGGGCGGTTTCACGGCGCGCACGACCGGCGATCAAGGCTCGGGCATCCTGTCGTCGATGTCGCTGGCGAACTGCTTCATCGTGCTCGACAGCGCCACCGGCGACGTTGCCGCCGGTACGCTGGTCGATGTGCAGCTGCTCGAGGGACTGATCTAATAGTAGCAACTGCCGACGCTGCGTTCGAGTTCGCGCATCCGGCGTTCGAGCTCGAACACATCGTGCGACCGCGCGAGATAGGCTTCGTCGGCGCGCTGCCGTTGCCGCCAGAACCACGCATCGAGCCGGTCCATCAGACTGCGATGGGGCGCGCTTGCAGGCGCAGCGCGTAACGGATCGGGTCCGTCGTGCCCGCGGCGGTGGATCCGCGGCATCAAAGCGTCGCCGAGCAGCGTGGCCCCGCGTTGCAGTGCAAACATCGGATACTCTTGATTCGCCATTGCAGACTCCTTTCGGTCGGGTAGACTTCGATACCCCGTTGCGTGCGCTTTTGGCGCCGCAGACAACAACAAGATAGGAGCGCTGGGACGGCTTTTCCAATCGTTGTTTCCGATCGACACCATAAGCGCGTCTATGGATCGTAGATGATTGACGCGATAGAGGAATTCCAACCCTACTGCCATGGCTACCATCAAGCACCTGCTCGAACGCAACCGCGCCTGGGCCGCGACGGTCCGTGCCCGCAATCCGGAGTTTTTTGCAGTCCTCGCGAACCAGCAGACGCCGCGCTATCTGTGGATCGGCTGCTCCGACAGCCGTGTGCCCGCGAACGAGATCGTCGACTTGCCGCCCGGCGGAATCTTCGTTCACCGGAACGTCGCCAACGTCGTCGTCCACACGGATCTCAATTGCCTCTCGGTGCTCCAGTTCGCGGTCGATGTGCTCAAGGTCGAACACGTGCTCGTCGTCGGCCACTACGGTTGCGGTGGCGTACACGCGGCATACCAGGCGAGGCCGTTGGGGTTGATCGACAACTGGCTGCGCCACGTGCAGGACGTTGCGGGCAAGCACGCGGCACTGCTGGAGCGTCTGCCGGACGACGGCACGCGCGAAGACCGCCTGTGCGCGCTCAACGTGGTGGAACAGGTCGTGCACGTAGCGCGCACAACGATCGTGCAGGACGCGTGGCAGCGCCGACAACCTCTCTCACTGCACGCCTGGATCTACCAACTGACCGATGGCTTGATCAGCGACCTGGGAATGCAGGCGGAAGACCAGGCGTCGCTGGAAGCAGGTTATGCGGCGGCGATCGCGCGGCTGTCAGGATGAGTCCTAGTTTGCGCGCGGTGGCCCGAGCGAAGTCGGACCCACGGACCTAGCGCCGTCCTGCCGACAACACGCCGTTCACGTCGCGCACGAGCAGCAGCGCACGCTTCAGCTGCTCGAGGTCGGGCACTTCGAGCGTGAAGGACATGCGCGCCTGCAGGTTTCTCGACAACGTATTGACCGCGGTGACGTTGATCTTTTCGCGCGAAAAGACTTCGGAAACGTCGCGCAACAGGCCCTGCCGGTCCATGGCTTCGACGATGACATCGACCGGAAAGACCTCCTCGCGCCGGGCACCCCAGTCGGCGGTGATGAGGCGTTCGGGCTGCTGCTCGCGCATGCGCACGACGTTGCTGCAGCTTTGGCGATGGATCGAGATGCCCTTGCCGCGCGTGACGAAGCCGACGATCGGATCGGGCGGCGCCGGTTTGCAGCACCGCGCAAGCCCCGTCATAAGGCGATCGACACCCACGATCAGGATGCCGCTCCCCGCGCCCGCCGCCTTGCTCTGCTTTGGCAGCACGGGCTCGTCGACCACTGGTGCGGCGGCTGGCTTGGCGAGTGTCTGAATCGCGGTCTGCACCTGCCGCGTATTGATTTCGCTGTGACCGACGGCCGCGAAGAAATCGTCGAGCTTGGCGAACCCGGCCTCGTGCGCCACGGCTTCGAGGTTGAGCGCAGTCATCCCTGCGCGCGCGAGCTCGCGTTCGACGACCGCTCGACCTTGCGCGATCGTCGTTTCGAGCTGCTGCGCCTTGAACCACTGGCGCACCTTGGCGCGCGCGTGGCGGCTGTGCACGTAGCCAAGGTCCGGATTGAGCCAGTCGCGGCTGGGTCCCACCGACGGGCCATCCTTGACGGCGATGATCTCGACCCGCTGTCCGCTTTGCAGTGCGTAATTGAGCGGCACCATCGCGCCGTCGACGCGCGCGCCTCGGCACCGGTGGCCCAGCGAGGTGTGCACGGCGTACGCGAAATCGACCGGAGTCGCGCCGCGCGGCAGGTCGACGACCCGACCCTGTGGCGTGAGCACGTAGATCGTCTCGGTGAACAGGCTTGACTTGAACTGCTGCAGCCACTCGCCGGCATCAGCGACGGCATCCTTCCAGTCGAGGACCTGCCGCAGCCACGCGATCTTTTCGTCGTAACCGGGATCGCGCCGACCCGCGCCCCCGCCCTCCTTGTAGCGCCAGTGCGCGGCCACACCGTATTCGGAATGGCGGTGCATTTCGTGGGTGCGGATCTGCACTTCCAGCGGCTTGTCCTCGGGCCCGCTGACGGCGGTGTGGAGCGAGCGATAGTTGTTCGCCTTGGGCTTGGCAATGTAGTCGTCGAATTCCTTGGCGAGCGGTGTCCACAGATTGTGCACGACGCCGAGCGCGGCGTAGCAATCCTGCACCTCTTCGACCAGAATGCGCAGCGCGCGAATGTCGTAGACCGAATCAATGCCGCTTTGCTTGCGGCGCATCTTGTTCCAGATGCTATAGATGTGCTTCGGCCGCCCGCTGACCTCGGCCTTGATACCCGCCGCGGCGAGCTCGCGCTTGAGCGTGGCTTTGACGTCCTCGATGTAGTGCTGGCGATCGAGGCGGCGTTCATCGAGCAGCCTTGCGATCTGCTTGTAGGTTTCGGGCTCGAGCGCACGCAACGCGAGGTCTTCGAGTTCCCACTTGAGTTGCCAAACGCCGAGCCGGTTGGCGAGCGGTGCGAACAGATCCTGCGTTTCGCGCGCCGCCTGCGTCCGCGCGTCGGTATCGGCGCTGATGAGAAAGCGCAGCGCCTGCGTGCGTTCCGCGAGCTTGATCAGCACGATGCGGATGTCGCCGACCATCGCCAGCAGCATCTTGCGCAGGTTCTCCGCCTGGGCCTCGCGCGAATTCTTGTCGCCGCCTTCCTGCATGGCGCGAATCGCGCCCATGCGCGCGACGCCAACGACGAGGTCGGCGACCTCGGCGCCGACGCGTGTCTTGAACAACTCGGCGTCGAACCCGGGACAGAACGGCGCGCCATGCAAGACGGAAGCGCGCACGGAGATGGCATCGAGCTTCAACCCGGAGACGATCGCGGCGGTGCCGAGCGCGCGGTCCAGCCAGGGCTCGCCATCGCCCGCGCAAAGATCGCCGTAACACGTGCGTGCATACGCGACGGCATCCGCGATGGCCGCGCGCTCGTCGGACGCGTAGGCGGCGCCCGCCTGCTCGAGCCAGGCGGCGAGCGCCGCAGGTGCGGCGGTAACGGGAGCGGAATGCAGAACAGCGACCATGCGGCGATTATACCGATCGGTCCGATGGACTAAGATCGTCATTCCCGCGAAAGCGGGAATCCATTTTCGTGCGGCGAAAGTCAAGTTGGGGTCCCCGCCTACGCGGGGACGACGTACTAATTTGCAACTCGCGACAGCCTAAATCGCGGCCTCCTTGCGCCGTTTGCGTCAAGCTAAGAAGGCGGGTCCGCCGCCCAGCGTCGATTCGCCACGCGGCGTCCGAATCATTCACGCGATTTCAATACACCGCGCAGTCGCCGGCGTTTCCACCTACGGGGTCAGATCCCCGCTCGTTGCTCTCGCGGGGCCCCTCCTCCGCCCTTCGGCGTCCTATGCCCACGCGCAGCGTGGGGCCCCTCGCTGCGGGCTCACGCCGCGGCCTTCGCTACGACTTCAGCAATACCCTTTGCGCAACGTTCCGCGACGTCAGCATCGCGCGCTTCGACCATGACGCGCAAAACCGATTCGGTGCCGGACGGCCGCAGCAGCACCCGTCCGGAACCGTCGAGCGCGGCCACGGCTTCACGCTGGGCGCGCTGAATCGCGTCACTCGTGCCCCACTCGAAGCCGCGGCGGATCGGAACATTGATCAGGCGCTGCGGAAACAGCGGCACGTCGGCCGTTGCCACCGCGAGCGTGGTCTTCTGTTCGCGCAACGCGCGCAACACGGCGAGGGACGCGACGATCGCATCGCCGGTGGTGTGCTTATCGAGGCAGATGATGTGGCCGGAATTCTCTCCGCCCAGGATCCATTTCTTCTCCTGCATCAACTCGAGCACGTAACGGTCGCCGACAGGCGCGCGTGCGAACGCGATGTCACGACGGCCGAGCGCCTGCTCGAAGCCGAGGTTGCTCATCTGCGTGCCGACGAGACCGCCCGCCATCGCGCCACGCCGCGCGTAGTCGAGGGCGATGACATAAAGCAGCTGGTCGCCGTCGTACGCGCGGCCTTCCGCATCGACCATCACCAGGCGGTCGCCGTCGCCATCGAGCGCGATGCCGATGTCCGCCCCACGCTGGAGCACGGCCGTTTGCAGGTAGCGCGGATGCGTCGCACCGACACCTGCATTGATGTTGATCCCATCGGGGTCGTTGCCGACTGCGATCACTTCGGCACCGAGTTCATGGAAAACCGGCGGCGCGACGTGATACCCGGCGCCGTGCGCGCAATCGACGACGATTTTGAGCCCTTTAAGGTCGAGTTCGTTGGGGAACGTGCTCTTGCAGAATTCGATGTAGCGGCCGGCGGCGTCGCCCACCCGAAACGCCTTGCCCAGGTCCTTCGACGGCGCGCAGGTGACTGGCTCGCCCATGGCACGTTCGATCGCCTCCTCGACGACGTCGGGCAGCTTGGTGCCCGCGGCGGAAAAGAACTTGATGCCATTGTCTTCGAACGGATTGTGCGACGCGCTGATGACGATGCCTGCCGAAAGTCGCAGCGCGCGGGTCAGATAAGCGACCGCGGGGGTAGGCAATGGCCCCGAAAGATAGACGTCGACACCCGCCGCCGACAACCCGGACTCCAGCGCCGCCTCCATCAGGTAGCCGGAGATGCGCGTGTCCTTTCCGATCAATACCGCGGGTGTTTCGCCCGGACGCTCCGCAGACTGCGCCGCGAGCACACGCCCCGCAGCGTGGCCGAGACGCAAGATCAGTTCAGGCGTGATCGGCGGGTCGCCCACGCGACCGCGTACGCCATCCGTCCCAAAGTATTTTTTGCTCAAATCGCCCGCCATATTTTCAGCGCATCAACGGTTTCGCGCACGTCGTGTACGCGCACGATCGCCGCACCTCGTGCCGCCGCAGCCAGGGCCGCGGCAACGCTGCCTGCCATGCGCTCCCCGACGTCGCGCCCCGTGAGTGCGCCGATAGTCGACTTGCGCGACAGCCCGACGAGTACCGGATAACCCAACGCCACGATCTCCGGCAATCGGCGCAGCAATTCGAGATTATGTTCCACAGTCTTGCCGAAGCCAAAGCCCGGATCGACGACGATGCGCTCGCGGTCGATGCCGGCTGTCATGCAGGCCGTAACGCGCGAACGCAGGAATGCGGTCACGTCGACTACAACATCATCATAGATGGCGGTTTGTTGCATCGTCGCCGGCTCGCCACGCATGTGCATCAGGCAAATTGCTACCGGCACCGTGCTGTCGCGCACGACTTGTAATGCACCTTGCGCCTGCAGTGCACCGACGTCATTGATCATGCCGGCGCCGGCCGCGATGGCGGCGCGCATCACCGCAGGCTTGCGGGTGTCCACTGAGATCGGCACTGCGCGCTCATCGCATTCGGCGCGCAACTTTTCCACGATGGGCAGCAAGCGGTCGAGTTCCTGCTGTTCGGAAACCGGTTCGGCGCCCGGCCGCGTCGATTCGCCGCCGATGTCCACGATATCGGCACCGTCGGCGAGCAGCGCGCGGGCGTGTGCGAGTACGGATCCCCGGGCCGCGTAACGACCGCCGTCAGCGAAGGAATCCGGCGTGACGTTGACGATGCCCATGACCCGCGGGCGGTCCAACGACAGGCTATGACGGCCGCAGATCAACATAGGGTGGACCGTGGCATGGACATTGGACTGCACAGCAATTGGGGCACCCGAAGGCGCCCCAATCAATCCTCGATGCACCGCGCGCGAATGAATTCGCGCCTACACTGCTCAGGCGGGGTTGATCGTCGGCGACGGCGCGGCGTCGGGGCCGGCGCCCGGGCCATAGGTGGTGCCGGGGCTGGCGTTCGGCTGCGGCTTGGGGGCGCGTGGCGGACGGCCCTGCATGATGTCCTCGACCTGCTCGCTGTCGAGCGTCTCCCACTCGAGCAGCATCTTGGCCATCATTTCCACCTTGTCGCGGTTGTCTTCGATCAGTTTCCGCGCGAGCGCGTACTGCTCGTCGATGATGCGCCTGATCTCGAGATCGACCTTTTGCATGGTCGCCTCGGAGACATTCTTTTGCGTCGCGATCGAACGCCCGAGGAAGACCTCGCCTTCGTTTTCGGCGTAGACCATCGGCCCGAGGATATCGGACATGCCGTAGCGCGTGACCATGTCACGTGCCATCTGCGTCGCCCGCTCGAAGTCGTTGCCCGCGCCCGTGGTCATCTGGTGCATGAAGATTTCCTCGGCGATGCGGCCGCCGAAGAGGACGGCGATGCGCTGCAACAGGTAATCGCGATCGTACGAATAGCGATCCTGCTCGGGGAGCTGCATCGTGACGCCCAGCGCACGGCCGCGCGGAATGATCGTCACTTTGTGCACGGGATCGGACTTGGGTAGCAGCTTGGCCACCACGGTGTGCCCGGACTCGTGATACGCGGTGTTCCTTTTCTCTTCCTCGGACATGACCATCGATTTGCGCTCGGCGCCCATCATGATCTTGTCCTTGGCCATTTCGAAATCGTGCATGTCGACCAAACGCTTGCTGCGGCGCGCGGCGAACAGTGCGGCTTCGTTGACGAGGTTCGCGAGGTCCGCACCGGAAAAGCCTGGCGTGCCGCGCGCAATGACCTCGGCCTTGACGTCCGGCGCGAGGGGCACCTTGCGCATGTGCACCAGGAGGATCTGCTCGCGGCCGCGAATGTCGGGCAGCGGCACGACGACCTGACGGTCGAACCGGCCCGGGCGCATCAGCGCCGGGTCGAGCACATCCGGGCGGTTGGTCGCCGCGATGACGATCACCCCCGAGTTGCCCTCGAAGCCGTCCATTTCGACCAGCAACTGGTTGAGCGTCTGCTCGCGCTCGTCGTTGCCGCCGCCGAGGCCTGCGCCGCGCTGGCGGCCGACCGCGTCGATTTCGTCGATGAACACGATGCACGGGGCGTTCTTTTTCGCCTGCTCGAACATGTCGCGCACGCGTGCCGCGCCGACGCCGACAAACATTTCGACGAAGTCCGAACCGGAGATCGAGAAGAAAGGAACCTTCGCTTCGCCGGCGATCGCCTTGGCGAGCAGCGTCTTGCCCGTACCCGGGTTGCCGACCATCAGCACGCCGCGCGGGATGCGCCCGCCCAGCTTCTGGAACTTGGACGGGTCACGCAGGAACTCGACCAGCTCGCCGACCTCTTCCTTGGCCTCATCGCAGCCCGCGACGTCGGCGAACGTGATCGTATTGTTGGCTTCGTCCAGCATCCGCGCCTTGCTCTTGCCAAACGAGAACGCGCCACCGCGACCGCCGCCCTGCATCTGCCGCATGAAGAAGATCCACACGCCGATGAGCAACAGCATCGGGAACCACGAGATGAATACCTGCGCGAGGAAACTCTGCTCCTCTTCCGGCTTGGCCTGAACCTTGACGCCGTCCTTGATAAGATCTCCGACCATCCACAGGTCGCCGGGGCTGTAGGTCATGTTGTTCTTCTTGTCGGTGCCGACCCACTTGATCGTACGGCCTTCGATCACGGCGGACTCGACGCGGCCCTGCTTGGCCTGATCCATGAACTCGGAATAGGGCACCGCCTCGCGCGTCGTCTGCCGCGCGTCGAATTGCTTGACGACCATGAGCACCACGAGGCCGATGACGAGCCAGATGCCGACGTTCTTAACCAGATTATTCAACGTGTTTCCTCGGTAACCCTATGCTTGCCGTGAACTTGCAATTCTATGCCTTGTTGCCACCCTGCGCCATGGCGCTGCTGTCGCTAGGTAACGACAAACCCTTCCCTACAAGATATACCTCGCGGCTCCGATCCCGCGACGCCTTCGGTTTGCGCGCGTAAACCTTGTCGAAATGCGCCTGCATGGTGCGCTGAAACTCGGGAAAACCTGCTCCCTGGAACGCCTTGACCACCAAATCACCCCCAGGTTTCAACCATCTACCCGCGAAATCCAGCGCCAGCTCGCCCAGATATACGCTCCGGGCCTGGTCGGCGGATGCCACTCCACTAAGGTTGGGGGCGAGGTCCGACAGCACAAGATCGGCCTTTTGGCCGGCGAGTGCTTCCGTCAGCAATCGAATACCGCTGTCCTCGCGAAAGTCGGCCTGGATGACGCTGACGCCAGAGATTCCGTCCATCGGCAGCAGGTCGATGGCCACGATCCGGCTCCCCGGACCCAATTTCTCGCGAAGGACCTGGGACCAGCTGCCCGGCGCCGCACCCAGATCGACTACGGTCATGCCCGGACGGAACAGCCGGTCTTTTTCCGCAATTTCTATCAGCTTGAACGCGGCGCGGGAGCGATAACCAAAACGCTGGGCCTCGTTGACGTAGTGGTCCAGAACGTGCTCCTGCATCCAAGTCTTGTTGAAACGGTGCTTTTTGCCAGCCGGATTGCGGGGATTGCGGGCGGAAACCATGCCTGCATTGTAAATCTGACAAGAAAGGTTACCGATGAAGACGTACAACGTTGCACTTCCCGAAATGGCGATCCTGGCAGCGACGCGCGGGATGGCCGGTGCCGGAGCCGGGCTGCTGCTCGCCAGGTACCTGCGACCGGAAACGCGGCGCACGCTGGGTTGGACGCTGCTCGCCATCGGCGCCCTGTCGACGATACCGATCGCCATGTCGCTATTCGGGCATCGGCAATCCGCCGACGTTGTAGACCACGACACGCGGCAAGGCGAATAAATGCGACTCACGCGTCGAGCGGGCTGACGACCCCGCGACCGCCGCGATTGAGGACGTGGGTGTAGATCATGGTCGTGGCAACGTTGGAGTGCCCGAGCAGCTCCTGCACCGTGCGGATGTCGTAACCCGATTCGAGCAAGTGCGTCGCGAATGAATGACG
>CAWHIS010000035.1:0-233038 GCA_963829375.1 uncultured beta proteobacterium
AGGCTGCGCCGGACTTTTATGCTCGTCAAGGATGAAATATTCAGCAGGGGACAGAGAACCGTGCGGTGCGGACATCCGAATTGGGGGGTCGTCAATGCGCAATGCCTCGATCCCATCTTGCGCTTCGCATGAGAACGATCGGGCGGCTAACAGATGAGCGCGCGGCGCCCTGTCACCGCGTCACCCGACTGTCTGGTTTCGAGTACGGCGAATGGCCGGAGAGGGTCGATAGCTCCATTTCGCCCGACGGTAGCGAACGGCTCCTTCCCGCCTGAAACGGTCAGCCAGTCGGCTCCCGTCAACGATAACTGATGGCCGAACTCGGCCCGTCAAGGTCAGAGGCCATCTAACACTGTCTGCACGATCAAATCGCGGTTAAGACAGCTAAGGCCCGCTCAACCGGAGGGCCCACTGTCAATCCGACAGGCCGATGCAGCGCAGCCGATTTCTACGACACGTGCGGAGGGACTTGTATCGCTGTCGATCTTGCCAGTCGCTTCATGATCCGCTGAATCTGTATCAACGACCATTCGCCGCCATTCGCCGCTTGTACGCCGAGTTGATTTAGGTCGTCGGCGATTTGGCGTTGTGACCGGCCCATCGATTGGAATCCAGCGATTGTCGGCCCCAGCTTTAGTGCAAACACATCGGCCGCAGTGATGCGGCCCTCGATGTTTCGACGAAGGTTGGCTGGTCCGGTCACGCCTAGCCTAACCCCGCGAGCTTTTGCTGCAGCGAGCGCGGCCTTGGTGCGGCTGCTAATTTGATCACGCTCCCATTCGCTCATGGCAGCGTAGATGTGGATCATGGTCTTCGTCGCGTGCGGCATGTCTGCGGCGACGAAGTCACATCCCACCTCCAGCAGGCCCGACACGAAATGCACGTTGCGGGCGAGGCGGTCGAGCTTAGCTATAAGCAACGTCGCTCCGTGTTTCTTGCAACTGTCTAGCGCCGCCCGCAGCATCGGTCGTTCTTCAAGTGCGTTCGTACCCTTTCCTGTCTCTATTTCGACGAACTCCGCGACCAACTTCGCTTTATCACCCAAGTATGTGGACACCGCTGTGCGCTGCGCTTCAAGCCCGAGTCCGCTGCGTCCCTGTTGCTGCGTGCTTACCCGGTAGTACGCGACGAAACTTCCGTTCGACATGGGTTCCCTTTAGTGGCTACACCATAGGACGCGCGTCCAATGTGTAGTCAGCATAGGAGCTTGCCGTACGGTAGCAAGCACGGCGAGGCGCGCGAAACCGTACGTCCATTGAGGGGCTTTCAAAAAGCTCGGCAAACGGCGCTAGGAGCGACCAGGGCGTTCTTCGGGCGCGTATCGTTGCCACCACCTACGGGCAGCTTATCCGGTCTGCGAACCAACGCTTCTTTAAGCTGAGGGAGAAGATTCCTACACGCTATGACGACGTTTCAGGCGCTGATCTGATGACAAGAGTTATGGACATGCCGAGCCAAATTCCTCTTATCTCGACTGATGGCTGACGCGATCGGCGCGGAGCTGGTCCGCAGCACACATCTAGCGCTAGTCGTCTACAAGCGCGCCGTCTCACATTATCGGCTGCGTCCCTAGCTGCTCCAGCGTCTTTTTGATTTGACGGCTTTGAGGCCCAAGCGCAGCATTACTCAAAGCAGTGCCACGAGGTGTACCCAAATGGTGTACCCAAATCAGTGGAGATTGCTGGAAGCAATGGCGGGCCACGACGAGCGACATACTGGAGAATTAGAAAGATCAAGGGCTTGCGAGCGAGCGATGGCGCCGCGTTCGCAATGCGGAGGTCGGGAGTTCGATCCTCCTCGTCTCCACCAGGATCCACGCGGGTTTCCGCGTCTTAAGGCCGCCTGCGTTGGTCGGCCTTGTTGTTTGTAAGTCCAAGTTAAGTCCATTTACTTCCGTGTCGTGAACCAGAGGTCAGAGGCGGACAACGACGCCCGCCCCCACCCCCCTACGCGCCGTTAACTGAGACGCGAACCTCCTCCCTGGAAGTTCCGCGATACAAGTCGAGATCCCCGCGGGCCAACTCCGGGATCTTCCTATAGTCGATCGAGCCAACTTTCCAGTACCTCGTGACGCTGACCCCGGCCCCGTTCTCGCTGGTAATGGCTGGCGAGCGAGATCAGCCGCTCCTTGGCCACAACCAAGACCTTCGATCCTTCGTCCGCAGCCCGCTTTGCCTCGACATACGTTAGCGAACAGTTGCACGGCGAACAGCGCAGCCTCCTCGATGAGACGATCGATGCCGATCTCGAAGCGATTGCTGCCGAGCTGGCGACGCTGAGATCGCCGGAGCGCACGCCACCGGCGAAGGACAAACCCAAGCGTAGCCCGCTGCCGGCGCACCTGCCGCGGGTCGAAGTGCGTCATGAACCGGAACGAACCGTGTGCAGCTGCGGCTGCGCGATGAAGCGCATCGGCGAGGACGTGAGCGAGAAGCTCGACTACACCCCCGGCGTGTTCCAAGTTGAGCGACACATTCGCGGCAAATGGGCCTGTGCGAAGTGCCAGACGCTGATGCAGGCGCCGGTGCCGGCACAGGTGATCGATAAGGGGCTGCCGACCGCGGGGCTGCTGGCCCAGGTACTGGTGGCGAAATACGCGGATCACCAACCGCTGTATCGGCAGGAAGGCGTCTTCGAACGAGCCGGCCTTGCCCTACCCCGCTCGACGCTGGCGCAGTGGGTCGGTGCTTGCGGCGTGCGCCTGCAGCCGTTGGTTGATGCGCTGAGGGCGGTGCTGCTCGAGCGTTCGGTGCTACACGCCGATGAGACACCCGGTGGCGATGCTCAAGCCCGGCCAGGGGAAGACGCTTCTGGCCCTTAAGCCAGGCGCCTAGCCTGCCACCGACACGCATCTTCCGTAGCAGTCTCATCCGATAGAGCGGAGGTCGGCAAAGGGTCGAAGTACGGCTTTACCAGATCAGTCAAAAGAACAGTGAGCCAACCGGAGTCCGCAGACACTTAACTCGCACCTGACCACGGCGCACTGAGCGCCTTGGACGTCGAACAAAATTCTCCGCGCTTCGAACCAAGTGCTTCGGGCTCCGTGCAAGGCACAGGGATGCGAGGGCAACTTGGGTGTCCTCGCCACGCGCGCAAGCCGTCAATACCCGATGGTCAGAGTCTCGAACTTCTCCGAAGAGTACGCTTTTGATTAATCGCTGACGATTGAGCAGTGCTTGCGACGTTTTGTCGCATAACCTCCACAGGCCGCAAGCCAAAAAACACAAGTTTGTTGACGGCCATCAATGCACGCGGCGCACATTGGCCTATATTGATAATGAATCGGCTCCGCCCGACTCGGGCGATCCGGGTCGGCCCGATTGGCAGGCTCCGAAAGGAGGGCATTATGAGAACCCTGGCGCGTTGGGATCCGTTCCGCGAATTGGCGCCGTTCGTGTCGTTTCCCGAAGTGGGAAGCTATTTTGCCGAATTTCCGTTTCGGCCGCTGGCGACGGGCTATGAGCCCGCGCCGATGATGCGGGTGGACGTAACTGAGAATGAGGCCGCTTACACGGTCGAGGCCGAAATTCCCGGGATGAAGAAGGAAGACATCGCGGTTTCCATCGACGGCAAGACAGTGTCTATCACCGCCGAAGTGAAGCGCGAAAGGGAAGTGAAGGAAGCCGAGAAGTCCCTGTGCAATGAGCGCTACTATGGGATGGTCTCCCGGATGTTGACGTTGCCGTTCGACGTCAATCCGGCCAAGGCCGAGGCCTCGTACGAAGGAGGGGTGCTGACGCTGATGTTGCCGAAGGCACCGGGTACCGAAGTACGGCGGCTTGCCATCCATTAGGGCACTAATCCCCGGGATTGCAGGTGACGAAGGCGCCCGCGACTAAAAGCGCGCGCCTTCGTTTTTCCTCCGCAAACTTGCGCTGCCCACATTCATCATGGGTACGTTCAGCAAGTAAAGTGTGGTTAAGCTTTTGAGCCATTGCACGACGCTGCACACGCCACACCGGGCCGAACTCCGCCCCAGCGACGCTAAGTACGACGAACGAAGTCCTCAGCACTGGCGCGTCGAACCGAGCACGACGCTCGAGCAACCGAATCCAGGTACGCCGTGCGACGGGCTTTGTTCTCCGTACTGTGTCGCGCGCGTGGCGCCTCAGCGCGGGGTTGCTCGCGCCTCGAGCGCGTTGTGAATGCTGGCCCGCATGGGATCGGGGTCGGAAACTGTGATGACAAGCTCCAGGCGGCTGCGGTAACTCGGTGGCAGACCATGCTCGCGTGCGCCAGCAATCACCAGTGCTTTGTACCAATGGTAAGGACGAAGCGAGGCGTCCTTGTCGGTCGCCAAGTACGTGACGGCGGTGATCGGTCCGGCCTCCGTCAATATGTTCACCGCCTTCTCCATGTACCCGTTGCCGAGACCTTCGGCTTGATCGAGCGCCGGCTTGTCCTCCGGGTCGAGCTCGAAGACAACTCCCCAAACGACATCGGACTGTTGGCCAGTAAATTCAGCGTCGCACTTGCCGGATCCATCCCGCCAACTGCGCTTGTCCCAACGCAGCGCATGGCCCTCGAGTTGGCCGATGTCGATCGCCGTGACGGAGGGTGCGCGCTCGCGCAGCCGAGCCGTCAGCATATTGGAGCCATAGGCGAAATAGCGGACGCGAGGTTTAGTCATCGCTCGTCCGGGACGAAGTGCTGACCATCGTGATCGCGCTGTGCGCGCATGCAATGAGTATAAAGATCGCCCGGCAGAGCCGTGGCACCGTTCTTCGGGCTGCTTAACCTTTCGTCGTGTCGGCGACGGTACTCTGCCGAATCCAGGTGCGCCGTACGCGCCGTCAATACAGGGCGCTTCGGGCTTGGTGCAGGTGCTTCGTACCTCGGACGGCGAGGTGCGTGCTTCCGAGGACATGGGCACTACCACCCAAGAGGAAACGGAATATTTGTGTCGTTCCCGCCATCGTGTTCGAAAAGATCAAAACTGAGCGGCTCCCCTGCATCGCGCCATGGCGCGAATGGCTTGCCCTGGGGTGTCTAGGTGGAGACGCAAGAGCCTCGTCGTCAGTTCATCTCGTATTCGATCTGGAATCGCACCGTCGTGTTGGCGGTATTGTTAGTGAGACCAAACAAGACCGCCGCGTCGTACTTGAGCTTATGACGAGGACTGGTGATCACGTACCCGAAGAACGCTGGACCGATACGGTTCTCGGTCAGATGTCCGAAGTCGCTTGTACGACCAAGCGTGCCGAAACCTTGAAGTCCAGGCTCGAAGCGAGGGTTGCCGCGCCATTTAAGTTGCCACTGATAGTTGATCTGCGCCCCTGGCTCCGCCGCGGCACCCAACTCGCGCTCGAATAATAGGTTGAAGTTGGACTGGACCGGACCAAACTGTGTCTGGAACATCGGACCGAACTTGATTGCGTTTAGGCCCGCGCCGTAGTCCCGCGCAAGCTCCGCGAATAGGGCCACATCCAACCAATACTGACCGGGCTCCGTTAGCGCAAAGACGTTTTCCCATTCGACCTCGTCCAATCGGTACGATTCGTTGGGAAAGCGCGTGGTCCCGACGCCGATCTCAGTTTTCCACCATTCAGTTAGACCATAGCCGATTTCGCCAATGAACTGACGCTCGCGATCACCGTCATGATTTGGCCAATGCTGAAATCCACCGAGCAATTCAAGTTCAAGCTCCCCCTGCACAACCGTGGGCAGCAAGACCTTGGCCGCCGGATCGGCATGTACGATGATTGGGTTGGAGAAAAGCGGCAGAGCGACAACTATGCGGAAGGCTATCCAGGCGACTGTTTTCCTGCCGGCTCTGACTTTCCCCATATCTTCATTCCCAAGATCAGTAAACCGGCGGTAACGACATAGAACGCGAGTTGAATACCGGCAGGACGCGCGTCGTAGCCAATCAGGGCGTGAAGTGTCTGCCCGAGCAGCGATCGATCTGAGAGCAACGACGAGGTGTCCCAGAGTCGGGCGCCCAACGCAGGCAAGAGGTCAGCTTGGACCAGGAAATGGGCGGCCTGCGCCGCCATTCCCGCGGCCACCAAAAGCAGCAGCCAGTTGGTGGCAGTAAAGAAGTGTCGCATCGGTATCCGAAGCAGGCCGAGATACAACGCCAGCCCCATGGCTACCCCGCCGAGAATTCCTGCAGTCACGCCGCCGACGAGACTAAGCCAGTCCGAACCATTCGCCGCTTGAGCGTACACAAACAGCACCGCTTCCGAGCCCTCGCGCAGCACCGCCACGGCAACCACGATCAACAGGAGAGCCAACGGCTTGTTCCCCATCGACACGTCTGACCCGACCGCCTTCATTTGCGCCGACAGTTCACGACCGTGACTCGCCATCCAGACTACATGCCAGCCGATCATCAGAACAGCGGCGAAGAGAATACTGGCATTGAACACTTCCTGACCAAGGCCACTCACGGCGGACGCGATTACCCCGGCCGAAGCGGCCACAAACATCGCGCCGAGGATGCCAATGGCAATACCGGAGCCAATCCAGGGTCCGCGGCCAGCTACTCCGCGCGTGGCGGCATAGACCACACTGACAATGAGCGCGGCCTCCAGGACTTCGCGAAATACCAACAGTGCCGTACCGAGCATCGCTACCTCACTTGGCCACTAACACGCCCTGGGCGCTGTCACGATGGAAGTCACCGAAAAACGGGTAGCGGCCAGCCTGCAGAGGGCCGACAAAAATAACGACGCTGCCCTTGGCCGGCACCACTTTCTCCCGGTTGAGTTCATAGCTCTCGAACTCCTCCGGCGTCGAATCTTGGTTATCGATTAAGAGCTTGACCTTCTGTCCGGCGGGGATCACAACTTCAGCCGGCTCGAATTTATGATTCCGAATAATCAACTGGATGGTTGTCTCCTCGGCACGGAGCGCGCCAATCCCCCACAAGACCAAGGATGCGACGACCACCCAACGAAAACGAATGTGCGGCCCTCGCAAACCCATTTATTAATAGTAATCGTTCGCATTCGTAAATGCAACACGATGGATGTGCGAGGAGGGAAATTGAACTTGGCGCTCAGCACAGGGCACTCGGACGGGTGTAGGGACCCCGAATTGCTGGCTCGCCCCCCGGCTCCTACCCATGAGCCCTTCTAGGCCACCTTGATTGAGCTCTGCTCGGAGGGCCGAAAAGTAGCTATGGTCCTGTTTGTGGCAGTCACCGACATCGAGTACGAGCAAGCGCCGGTCATCGGAGTCTGCGGGTGCGGCCCAGCGCTCGTTCGAACTCACGAGGCTAAGCATTGTTGAGCGACTTTGAGCGCTGGCCGGAGAGCGACGCTTTGCCCTGGGTTGGATGCGGTCCCACGCGCTGGGTGCCCCGCCAACAGGAAATCATCCCAACGAGCAGAGTGATGCTTTCGCGGGGCACGCCGCACTGCGCTGAAGGCGGGGTTACTTTTTCTCTGCGTCGATGGTTGGAAATTGCGCTCGCTGCTGAGTCTCAAGCGCGCGACACAATGCCTCGATGTCACGACTCCATGCGCCGCGCACGACTGGGGATTCAATCGGAATTGGTGAGCATTCGGAGTCGATTTTGGCAAACTGGGCGGCCGCCGGTACGGCTACGTTAGTTTTAGGATTCATCGATAAGTGTCTCGCAATAGTTGAAGGCCCGCGGCTGTCGCAATACGTTCGTTTCTGACGCTAGCTGCAAAGGCAATGCGCGTCGGTGAACACTGGAGGACCGCAGGAGAGAGGCAGCAAACATCATGCCAATTCTGGAGCCGCTCAAACACTGTGAAGGCACGGCTGCGAGTTCTCGGAGCGGGCTACAGCACGTAGACTTATGCATCGGCGTTCGCGTCTAATGCTTGAGCAACAACGACTCTGCCACGACGGCGCGTAGACCACCGCGGCGCAGGAGTGAGCGGCGCGACTCGCTGAGTAATATTGATCAATGCGCGCGCGCCACGCGAGCTTTGTTAGTCCCGGAGTTCGTCGATTGCGACTTCCAAGTGCCCGCGCTCGGCCCACGCGATCACGCTAAAGTCGTCGCCCACGATCTCGATTTGGTTGAGCGCCGCGTTGGGGATTTCGAAGTCGCGCTTCGAAGCGAGACCCAGACGCATCGCATGCCGATACGCCATGTCAAGCACGCCGCCATGGGTGAAGACGAGCACCTCTTCGCTTGCGTGGCGCGCAGCGATACCGGTGAGGCACCTCACTGATCTCTCGAAAAAGACGCGCAAGCATTCGCCGCAGCGGAAATTGAATTCGGGATCGTGTGCCTTGAAGCGCGCGTACTCTTCGGGATGGCGGATCTTCGCCTCGGCATAGGTCAGCGTCTCGAACATTCCGTAGTGCCGCTCACGCAGCATCGGCTCCACCTGAATCACCAATCCCAGGGCCTGTGCCGCGGGCTGCGCAGTCTGCATAACGCGCTGCAGGTCGCTCGAATAGAGCACGTCGAAATGCCGTCCCACGATCAGCGCCGCCACCGCGCGTGCCTGGGCGCGGCCGACTGTGGATAGCGGCACGTCGGTCTGGCCTTGCACGCGCCCCTCGGCGTTCCACGAGGTTTCGCCGTGGCGAATTAGCCAGAGCATCGTCATGCGCACATTTTAGAGGAACTTGGCCCGCATTGACGCCGGGGTCGGATTACTGAGGATGAGTGTGCACGGACTGGCGGACATTGGTCAGTGTCGTGGCTGACGCTCAGCTCGTGACGTGCCTCTCGCCGGCGGGTAACCGGGTCGCGATCCTCATTCAGTAAAATGGGAATGGCAGGAGGAGCCACATTAGCGCTGTGGAACCCGCGAAGGGAGGATGAACATGAATGCCATGTTTCGTGCCTTGGTGTTGCTTCTGCTGCTTGCTGTTACGGCCGCCGAGACGCAGGGGCTCAGTCGGGAACAGGCTGCGCAAGCGCTCTACAATGCTGATACGCAGATGCGCCGCGACGCCGTAAGCCGGCTGGGCGAAGTCGGCACGATGGCGGACGCGACGCTGCTCGTGAAAGCGCTGCGCGATGCCGACGAGGATGTGCGCGGTCGTGCCGAGCAGGCAATGTGGCGTATCTGGGCACGCTCCGGCGATAAGGAGGTGGACAAGCTCTACCAGGCGGGTGTCGAGCAGATGAATGGCGGCAACCTGCGACAAAGTATCGCCACGTTTACCCGCATTATCGATCTCAAGCCCGATTTCGCCGAAGGATGGAACAAGCGCGCAACGTTGTATTTTCTTGCCGACGATTTACGCAAGTCACTTGCGGACTGCGACGAGGTCATGAAGCGCAACCCGTACCACTTTGGTGCGCTCGCCGGCTACGCCCAGATTTACTTCCGCCTCGGGTATTACGATCGCGCGCTAGAGTATTCGCGTCGTGCGCTGGAGGTCAACCCCAACATGGACGGAGTCAGGCGCAACATCGACCTGATCGAGCATTTGCTCGAGCAGCGGCGCAGGCAAATCATCTGACTCGTTGACATTATTTCGGCGCCTGCAACCGTACCTCGAGGCGCACTATCGTTGGCGATAGTCTCCTAAGCCGACATACCCGCCGCTCGCAAGGGGTCATTCAAAGCGATTGCGACGAAGAACGAAGCGGCCCAGCGCCGTCAAGGCAGCGATCTTGGACCGAGCGATCATTCAACGACCCTATCCGCGCGCAGCCGTACCTCCTGCGGGATAGTGACGCCAATCTCTCTCGCGGTCTTCAGGTTTACGGCCAACTCCACCCTACTAACCGATTCTACCGGCAGGCTCTGGGGGTTGGTTCCCGTGAGAATCTGCCGGACATATTTTGCTGACAACCGACCCGCTTCACCGAAACTGACTCCATAGGCAACCAGGGCTCCTTGCTTAGCCAGATCGGGGTAATGGAACATCGTCGGCAGCCTTTTCGCCCTCGCCGTGTCGATGAGGAACTGAGCCTGACTCGTTACCATCGCGTCGTTGACGTAGAAATAAGCATCTACCTCCCGCGCCGGGAATGCTTGGAAGCCCCGTCGGAGTTCTTCTGCGGATGCGACGTGTCGTTCAACAAGCTCAACGTGTAATTGCCGCGCTGCCTCCCGCGCCGATTTCGCCGACGCGATGGCGGGCGCGCTGGTAGGATCGTAGAACGTCACGACTTTGTGAAGGTCCGGGAGTACTAGCTTCAGGAGCTGCAGGCGCTTCGCTTCAACATTCGCGGATTGATTGAAGACACCTGTGAGTCGACCTCCGGGTTTCGCAAAGCTCTCGACCAGCCCAGCGACTACCGGATCTTCGCCGACGGCGAACACGATCGGGACCTCCGTTGTTGCGCGCTTCACCGCAATAGTCACGGACGTGGCTATCGTGTAGATGACGTCGACTTTTTCTCGTTCCAGGCTTCTTGCTGCCGCGTCGGCGGCCCTCCGATCACCTTTTAGATCGCGAATTTCGAGGACGTAGTGCTTGCCCTCGGCAAATCCCAACTCCTTGAGGCCTTCTTTGAGTCCATCAACGTGCCCGAAATATGGGCCTCCTTCGAGAATAATCCCGACACGATAGACCTTGGCCCGCTGTGCTTGGGCGATGTGCGCGATCGCTACGCTGCCGAGCACGGCGATGAACGTCCGCCGATCCATCCCGAATCCCCTCGTCCACAAATGGAGGCCTGACGATTCTACGCCTTCATGGGTTTGACCGACGCCAACGCTTGTGGCGAACTCCGCCCTTCACGTCTTTGCCTTATCGGGCGTGCCGATGTTCAACGCCAGCGACGTTGCCTGCGCTTCGGCCAACCGCGCTCCCTCGTCCATCAGCTTCTTACGCGAAACCTCTGGTATCTGGGCGTCGATCCTGCCCGTGATCTCCTCGACGGCGCGAAGCTGGGCACCACGTTCGATCCCCTCGCGCGCGAGAATCGATTCCGCGTAGCCGGCAATGCGCGACGCATCCTCGGCGCGTCCTTCCGCCAATGCGATCGACGCGAGGGCTGCGAACGCTTCACATGCGCCATTGCATTGCCTCATCACCCGCAATCCTTCGCGGGCGTATTTGCGCGACTCTGCCGTCATGTTTCTCTTCACAAGCCCTTCGCTCAGATCCAGCAGCACGCCGCCGAGGCGCTCGCCAGCGAGCAAGCCCGTGTCGATGATGCTGCGAGCGAGGTCGATAGCCTCGTCTATCCGACCCAGGCTACGTAGTGCCCCCAGCATGTTGGCTTGCGCCGTCAGTGCGCGTTCGGTCGCGCCCACCGAGTGCGCTAACTCGTGCATCGCACGAAGCGGAGCCAGACGGCCGGCTAGGTCGTCGCGAAAGTGGTACGTGCGCGCTACGGTGGCCCAGCATCGCAGGCGCGCGGGCCATTCCGGCCGCTCCAACCGATTGAGCTCGGCCAGCGCAACCCCCGCGTCCCGATCTGCGTCGCTGCCCGGATCGCTGAATACCGACCCCGCGTACGCGAGAGCAATTAGCGCCAGGTAAAGACCGCGCTGATCGTCGACCTCGCGATAGCGATGCACGGCCTCCCGCGCGGCCGGGATGACCCCCGGCCCGCCACGACCGCCGAATACATAGACGATCGCCGCGACCGCGCGTGCAGCGCGCGCAGCAGTGGCTTGCCGGATCAGCGGCTCGGCCATGTTCATCCACGCCTGGCTCTCGTATTGCCGATCGATGATCCGGAACAGTGGCCACGCATTTCCGACGATGGATGTTGCCGATTCGGCATCAGAATGCGCAACGGCCCAGTGCAACGCGCTGCGCAGATTGTCGATCTCCGGCTTCATGCGCGCAACGCAGGCGCTGTCGGGCTCAGTCCAATGCCTGTCGAAGGCTTGTTCCGCGAACTTCGCCATGGTCTGCGCGTGACATGCGTACGCGGCCTCAGTTTCACCTGCTTCGGCGAGCCGCTCCAAAGCATAGAGGCGCGTCGTGTCTAGCAACGAGTAGCGCGGTTCGCCGGCATCCGGAGGCGGCACCGCCTGCACCATCGATTTCTCGATGAGACGTTCGAGCACTTCGACCGCATCCCATTCGTCGACCGTCGCGGCCGCCGGGTATCGGCCCGCACCCGCAACGACGTCCTGCGCAAGTTCCAGCGTGAAGCCGCCCGCGAACACGCCAAGCCGACGCAGGACCATCCGCTCGCTCGCCGTGAGGAGGGAATGACTCCAATCCAGTGCTGCGTGCAATGTCTGGTGCCGGGCCAGCGGTGTCCGGTGGCCGGAGGACAGAAAGCGCAGCCGCTCGCCGAGCAGCGTCCGCACGCGATCGAGCCCAAGCGTCGGCACCCGCGCGGCGGCCATCTCGATCGCGAGCGGGATGCCGTCAAGCTTCGCGCACAGGTCGATCGCGACCTCGACGTTGGCATTGGTGATCGCGAACCGACGGTCCGACGCGCTGACCCGCTGCGCGAGTAGCGCGACCGCGCCGAATTCCAGCGCATGCTTCGCGCTTGTCGGCCCCGGTGGGATAGAAAGCGGGCCGAGCCGATAGATCTGCTCATCGGGTAATTTCAGCGGCTGCTGCGACGTGATCAGCCAATGCACATCGGCGGCAATCGGGAGAGCATCACTAACGAGTTCGGCGACCGCGTCGAGCAGGCTCTCGCAGTTATCCATGACCATGAGCGCACATCGAGTGCGCAGGCTCTGGATCACTTGTGAACGTGCGTTATCGCCGAGTTGCGATCCGACGCCCAGCGTCGCGCCGATTGCCGTGACGAGGCTCGAAGCATCCGCCACGGCCGTGAGATCGACCCACCAGATCCCATCATCATAGCGGCCCAACTCCACATGAGCGAAAGCTCTCGCGAGATGCGTTTTTCCAATGCCACCGGTGCCGACGACGGTCACGAGCCTATGCGCCTCGACGAGGTGACGCAGCGCCTGCAAATCTTCGCTACGGCCATGGAGTCGCGGTACTCCCGTCGGCAGGTTGGACAGTCCTGCCGCGGTCGCCGCCGACAAAACAGGCACCTCGCGCGGAACCTGCATCGGCACGGAACTCTGCGTCGCCGCCGGTCCATCGACGGCGGCGGTGAAGCGGTAGCCGCGTCCCGGAACAGTCAGGATCACCTGCGGCCCCAGCAACTTGCGCAGCGAACTCACCTGCACCTGCAGGTTGTTCTCCTCCACCACTACCCCCGACCACACGAGGTCGAGCAACTCCTCCTTTGTAACCAGCCGTTCGCGTCGCTCGATTAGAGCTTGCAGAACATCGAATGCTCGCGCGCCCAGCGGCGCCGGCTGATCGTCGACCAAGAGCTGCCGTGTGGCCGGCCTGAGCTCAAAGCGATCGAATCGGTAGATAGCAGTCACGACGGCAGGTAAAGGTGCCGGAAGAGGGATCTGGCTAAATCTACCCTACTACAGACAATTAGCGGCCTCCCGGTCTGCGCTGAGCCATCCTATGATTCAGCATCTTCCCTGTGTGCTGCGCTTGCGTCGCAAACGGTTCCGACAGAAGCGCGCCAGCGCTTGGCATCACGAATGTTCGCCAATCCATCACCGATCCCCTCGTCGACAAATGGAAGTGCAACCATACTACGCCTCCAAGCGGGTCGTCACACGCGTCGGCGGCTGTCCGCTTTCGGGAGAGTTTCGCGTCGCCACCGAATGTCTCAATTCGGCCGGTCGCCGGCATTGACGCGATTTGATCGAGCGGCCGCGGTACAGTGCAGCGCAGCCATCGAAGTATGAAGGGCTGCTGCGGATCGTAGTGCCGCCGTTCAGCGCCCGGGCGTGGTTGACTCTGACCGACCCCAAGCTGACGGCCAGGGTGCTTCGAAGCGGTCATCACGCTTCGTGGGAGCAGTCGTTAAGTCCCCGCCGCGGTCTCGGCGCGCGAATGAAACAGATGAAACAAGCGCGGCACCTCCGTGAAGTCTGCGTGTTGCAACCGGAACGCAGACTAGTGATCAGTCCCGGGATTCGCAAGCTCATCCCGGCCTTGGGGTTTCGTCGCGCCATGCAGAGTACCTAAAAAGGAGACGGTAATGAGAGCGCTTCTGTCGCTGTTTTACGGCCTGGTCGTGTACGTGTTCTTTCTCGGCACGTTTCTCTACACGATCGGCTTCATAGGCAATGTCTTCGTGCAGAAGTCGATCGACACCGGTGCGCCCGCCCCGCTCGCGGAGGCGGCGATCGTCAACCTGCTGCTGCTGGGCCTCTTCGCCGTGCAGCACAGCGCGATGGCGCGGCGCTCGTTCAAGGAATGGTGGACGCGCATTGTGTCGCCGGCGGTGGAGCGCAGCAGCTTCGTGCTCGCCACGAGTCTCGTTCTCGCGCTGCTGCTGTGGCAGTGGCGGCCGATAGCTGAGCCGGTCATCTGGCACGTCCAGAGCGCCCTGACGGTGAAGCTCGTCTGGCTCGTGTTCTGGCTCGGATGGGCGGTGCTGCTGATCAGCACGTTCCTCATCAACCATTTCGAGCTCTTCGGCGTGAGCCAGGTGGTCGCGAAACTGACAGGCAGTGATCTTCCGAAGCCGGAGTTCAAGACGCCGTTCTTCTATCGCTACGTGCGCCACCCGATTTATCTGGGCTTCATGCTCAGCTTCTGGGCTGCGCCCGTCATGACCGCCGGGCACCTGCTGTTCGCAATCGGCTGCACCGGCTACATCCTCGTTGGGATCTGGTTCGAGGAACGCGACCTCGTCGCGCAGTTCGGCGAGCGCTACCTTCGCTATCGCAGGCAGGTCGGCATGCTGCTGCCGAGCCGCAAGGGCTATTGAGCTTTTGCCCATGGATCGGATGTTACCAAGCGATGCGCTGATCGAACTCGTACCCGGGTGTCGGCTGGGCCTAGGAGTCGAAGTCACCCGTCCCGGCATCGGGTAGGGCCCTACCGATAGTGTTGAAAAACTCGTTTAACTGAGCGGAGTAGGCGCAGCAGCAAAATTCGACTCACAGAATGGCCGCTATTGAACGCTACGCGTTCGAGTGATGGTTTATGATCCCCAGCAAAACCGCGTTGATCAAGTCTTGAACAGTTTTTCAACAGAATCGGCCGGTGGCCGGCATTGACGCGATTTGATCGAGCGGCCGCTGTACAGCGCAGGGCACCCATCGAGGTGTGAAGGGAGGCGATCAGCAAGCAGGCGGATGTCTACGCCTTTCTGTTGTGGCAGTTCGGGCTGCCGAAGCTGCGCGAATAGTCGCGGTTCTCGCGCGCCCGGTGCCCATACCGCCCGGTGCTTTCCCGCGCTACGATGAGCATCCGCGACATGCGCGGAGGGGGAACCGTTCATGGACGACGAAGCCCGAGAAGTATCCTGGATCGACTCGGCACGGTTGCAGCTTCATCTCAGCATTCCGGCGTTCCTGCTCGGGCTGGTCGCGCCGAATCGCTTCTTTCTCTGGCTTTTCGTCAAGTGCGGCGCGGGCGAGCGGTCGGCGCGCTTCCTGCGCAACCTGCGCGACAAGTACGCGAGCGATCACCTATGGGTCTGGTTTCCGCTGCGCAAGACGCTGATCGTGATGGCGCCGGCCACCATCGATGCGGCGCTGTCCTCGGAGGAAAACGCGCCCGACCCGATGCTCAAGAAGCGGGCGCTGTCCCGCTTCGTGCCCGATGGGCTCATCGTGTCGCGCAATCCCGAAGCGCATGAACGCAGGCGCTTCAACACGCACGCGCTGGACCTCGGCAGGCCGCACCGGCACAGCGAGGCGTTCGTGACGATCGCCCTCGCCGAAGCCGCGCGGCTCACCGCCGGTCGGCCCTCGGAACTTCGCTGGGCGGATTTCCAGTCGCTCGGACAGCGCATCTCGCACCAGGTCATTCTCGGCATGGGGCAGAGCGAGCCGGAACTCGCCAAGCACCTCGCGCGCATGGTTGCCTTCAGCAACTGGCTGATGCGCTACGTGCCCGGGTTTTCCGCCTTCTACGCGCGGATGGACCAGTTGCTGGCGCGCAAGGGCACCGCGTCATCGGCGCGCTGCCTGATGCACGACGCGGCCGCAGCGCTCGCGGACCGCAGCGCCACGGCATCGGCGAAGGTGCCCGCGCAGATCGGCTTCTGGTTCTTCGTGCTGAAGGACGCCATCGAACTGCACGTCGCGCGTACGCTCGCTCTCATCGCCGCGCACCCGCAGGTCCAGGCCCGGGTCCGCCAGGAGATCAAGGCTGCCGGGCCATTGACCGCGAATTCGATCGACGGCCTGCGTTATCTCGAAGCCTGCATCGCCGAACAGCTTCGGTTGTGGACGCCGGTGCCGCTGCTGTTGCGTCGTGCGGAAAACGACTTCCTGCTGGGCGCCGGCATACTGGTCGAAGCCGAGCAGCAGCTCCTGATCGACGCCGGCGTTTATCACCGCGATCCGCGCATTTTCGGCGACCTCGCCGACAAATTCGTGCCGGATGCCGCGGGCGGCCCGGGATTCCCGAAGGTCTATTTCTTCAGCGACCACGGCCGCGGCTGCGCCGGCAGGTCGCTGGTCATGTTCGTGCTCAAGGCAACGCTGGCGCCGTTGCTCGGCGGGTCGCGCTTCGAACTCGCCGGCCCCGCGATCCAACCCGGCCGCATCGCGTACCTATATGATCACTTCGCCATTGACCTGAAGCCCCTGCGCGACGCCTAGCCCGAGCCCTGACATTGCGATGGCCGACCCCATGACCGGCGCGCGCGGCCCCGAACGCCGCCAGCTCACCGTGATGTTCTGCGACATCGTGGAGTCGACGTCGTTGACGCTGCGCCTCGATCCGGAAGAGCTCGCGGAGGTCATCCAGGCATACCGGCAGCACGGCGCCAGCATCATCAAGCGGCACGACGGCGTGGTGGCGCGGTTGATCGGCGACGGCATCCTCGCCTACTTCGGCTATCCGCGCGCGCACGAAAACGACGCGGAGCGCGCCATCCGCGCCGCACTCGAAATTTCGGAGACGGCGTGGTCCACGGTGACCACGGAAGACCTCAAGGTTCACATTGGCATTGCGACCGGGGTCGTCGTGGTCGGCGACCTTCCCGACGGCGGCGAAGCGCTCGCGGCCATCGGCACCGCGCCCAATCTGGCTGCGCGGCTCGAAGCGCTGGCGGGTCCCGGCGAGGTCGTGGTGTCCGAGCCGACGCGGCGTCTCACGGGGGGCCTCTTCGACTACCGCGACCTCGGCCGCCACGACCTCAAAGGATTCGACGCGCCGATCCCGGCCTGGCGGGTGCTCGGCGAACGCAAGGTCGGCAGCCGGTTCCATGCGCTGCGCGCGCCGGCGCGAACGCCGCTCGTGAACCGCGTCGCGGAATTGGACGAGCTCCGCCAGCTCTGGGAGGCCACGAAGAACGGCCAGGGCCAGGCGGTGCTGATCGTGTCCGAACCGGGCGTGGGCAAGTCGCGCCTGACCGAGGTGCTGGCCGAGCGCATCGTCGACCCGCAAAGCCTTCGCGTCTGGTACCACTGTTCGCCGAACTTGCAGAGCAGCCCGCTGGCGCCGGTCATTCGCCAGTTCGCCATCGCGGCGGGCTTCGCGGAACACGACGACGACGCCACCCGCTTGCGCAAGCTCGAAGCCCTCATTCCGAAACTGGCGATGGACGCACCGGGGATCGTGGCGCTGCTCGCGAACCTGCTGTCGGTGCGCATCGAAGGCGAGTACGTACCGGTCAACATGTCGCCGCAGCGGCAGAAGCGCCAGCTGTTTCAGGTGCTGATGCAGTCGCTGGAAGCGTTCGCCGCCGCCGGACCTTTCCTGCTGGTGGTCGAGGACCTCCATTGGATCGACCCGACGTCCGACGAACTGATCGGTGTCCTCATCGACCGCTTGAGCGACCTGCCGATTCTCGTGGTGCTGACGGCGCGTCCGGAGTTCCAGTCGCACTGGGAGGACAAGCCCCGCCTGCGCCAGATGTCGTTGAAGCCGCTGGACCATGACGACACGGTCACCATGATCGAGGCGATCTGCGGCGACGAAAGGCTTCCCGCCTCTGCGGTTGCGCAGATCGCGGAAAGAACCGATGGACTGCCGCTCTTCATCGAGGACCTGACGCGCGACGTGCTCGAAGGTTCGCCGGTCGCGATCCCGACCACGCTCAACGATTCGCTGATGTCGCGCCTCGACCGGCTGGGCTCGGCCAAGGCCGTCGCCGAGACGGCCGCGGTGATCGGCCGCGAGTTCTCCTACGAGCTTCTCATCAAGATCACCGACCTGCCCGAGGAACACGTGAAGGATGAGCTCCGCCGGCTCGTCGACGCCGGCCTGCTCGTCAGCGGCCGCTCGACCGCGGTCCTGGGCTACGCGTTCAAGCACGCGCTCGTGCGCGATGCCGCGTATGCGAATCTGCTGAAGAAGCAGCAGGTGGCGCTTCATGGGCGCATCGCCCGGGTGCTGATCGGCGACTTCCCGGAACTCGCCGAAACGCAGCCTGAGGTCGTCGCCTATCACCTGCAGGCGGCCGGCGCACTCGACGATGCCGTCGACTATCTCGTCCGCGCGGCGAAGGTGTCGGCGCGCCGGTCCGGATTCGTCGAAGCGATCGCCCACCTCGACCGCTCGTTGGCCATTCTCGGCAAGCAAGCGAAGTCGACCGCGCGCCTGCGCCGCGAGTTGAGCGTGTATCGCGCGCTGGGGGGCATCTATGCGGAACACCGCGGGTTCTCGTCCGAGGAATGCGGCCGCGCTTACACAACAGCACTCGAGATCTGTCGTGAGCTCGGCGACACGCCCGAGATCTTTGCTGTGCTTTCCGGCCTCGGCTCATTCGAGATCACGCGCGCCGGCTTCGCCAAGTGTCGCGAACTTGCGGAGGAATGCCTTGCGCGCGCCGCAACGCAGGCGTCGAAGCCGCCACTCATCATGGGCCACCTGCTGCTCGGCGGCACGTTGTTCCTCCAGGGTGAACTCGCGGATGCGCGCAAGCACCTCGACGAAGCGCTACAGCTCTACGACGAGGACCAGGCACCCCGCCGGGGCAAGCAGGTGCTGTACGTGCAGGACCAGAAGTCCACGGGGCTGTGCTACCTCGCGTTGACGCTGACCATCATGGGCAAAGTGGACCAGGGCGTGCAGGCGGGCGAGACCGGTCTTGCACATTCGCGCTCGCTCGGCGGATTGCACACGATCAATTTCTCGCTGTGTTACCTGGCCGCGGTGCTCTACATCGCCGGCGACATGCCGGCCGCACTGCGGTGCGCAACCGAGTCACTCGAGTCCGCCCGCGAGCAGGGCTTTGCGACGTGGATCGGCATCTCGCAGGTGGTGCGCGGCGCGGCGCTGGCGAAGACCGGCCAGGTCGACGAAGGACTGGCGGAGCTTAGTCGCGGCACGGGCGCGCACACCGGCATGCAAGCAAGCGCCTACCAGCCGTTCGTGCTGACGCTGTGGGCGGAGGGGTTGCTCGCGGCGGGCCGACACGCTGAAGCGCTGGACGCGCTGGATCGGGCAATTGCCATCAGCGAAGCGCAGGGCGAACGGTTCTACGCCGCGGAGTTGCGGCGCGTGAAGGGTGAAGCGCTGGCGAAAAGCGGCGATGTCGCAGGTGCGCAACGGTGCCTGCACGAAGCGGTCGAGATCGCGCGGCGGCAACAGGCGAGACTGTTCGAGTTGCGGAGTGCGCAGGTTGCACGCGGGCTGGTAGCGGCAAAGTAGACGGCGCTTATTCCCTGCTTCGAATCGAGGGATAAATCCAACGCCACAAGGCGCGATCGGGAGCAGCGTAGCACGACTTGACTCGACCAAGCCGACGCAAAACGGGGTGGCCACGCGTCGCCGCAGGAGGGACAGAGCGTCCAACCACAAGGCGACCGGCACGCTGAGCACAGCAATCGCGCGCCATACGTCGCAGGATGGCGGGGCGATGAGCAGATCTGGAGCCCGCTGCACCGCTCCACGGCGCCACATTCGATGGAGCATCTGTGTAAGAACCAGTTACACCTACTTGAGGCTGACCGGCACTATCGTAAGGTTATACGTGACATCGACGGAGAAGGGACCGCTAAGCGAGCAACCGGCGCTCGCACCCCTGACCCGCCCTACTGACCCCACGACAATCGGGCTCGCGTGTTTGAAGCGCCTATCCTTCAACAAAGAAGGAGCGATCGTGCCTTCGGGGTCGATGGGAAAGATGCTGGTCGGCAACATCCTGGCCACGGCAGCGATCCGGTTTCCCGACAACGAAGCGTTCTATTGCAGCGCCACCGGCCGCCGCCCGACCTATCGCGAGACCAATGCTCGCTGCAATCGCCTCGCGCAGGCGTTGCAGGGGCTGGGTTTCGGTAAGGGCGATGTCGTCGCATTCCTGTGCACCAACCGACTCGAGGTGGCCGAGATCTACTTCGCGCTGGCCAAGACCGGCATCGTCGGCATCCCGCTGAACTACAGGCTTGCGCCGGGCGAGGTGGTCGAGCTCATGCGCAGCATGGGCGCCAAGGGGATGATCTGCGAAGCGCGCTTCCAGGCCATCGCACAACAGGTGAAGGCGGCGCTGCCGCAGGTCGATCGCTGCATCGCCATCGGCGATGAGCGTGCCCTCTGGGGACTGCCCTACGAGGCGCTGCTGGCGCGCTCGCCGGATGCCGAGCCCGAGGTCGCGATCGACGAATCGGACCCGTACTACTTCAACCTGACCTCGGGAACGACAGGGCTGCCGAAGGCCTATGTGCTGACGCAGTTCAACAACAGCTTGATCAGCCACTTCTTCGACGTCCTCGACATGAGCCGGCGCGACACCGTGATGACGGTGTTTCCGATGTTTGGCCGCGTCGGCTTCGCCTGGATCGGCTGCTCGACGACGTTCGGCGTGAAGAACGTACTGATGAACTTCGAGCCCGGCGAATGCCTGCGGCTGATCGAGAGCGAGCGCGTCACGATCGTCAACCTAGTAGCGACGATGGGCGCGATGCTGCTCGCCCACGACTCGCTGCCCTCGCGCGACCTCTCGTCACTGCGCGGGATCGTGTACGCCGGCTCGATGCTGCCGGCGCCGATCCGCGAGCAGTCGATGGCTCGGCTATGCCCGTCGCTGTACGAGTACTATGGCATGCAGGAAACCGGCGCGCTGGTGGTCAGCACGCCCGAGGACCGCTCGCGGCGGCCCGATTCGGTCGGCCGGCCGGTGATGTTCGCGGAGATCAGGATCGTCGACAAGGACAGCCGCCCCGTCGCGGCCGACGAGGTCGGCGAGATCATCGGCCGCTCGCCCAACACGGTGACCGGCTACTTCCAGAACCCGGCCAAGTCGGCCGAGACGTTCAAGAACGGCTGGCTGCATACGGGCGACCTCGGACGCATCGACGACGAAGGCTACCTCTTCATCTGCGGCCGCCTGAAGGACATGATCATCAGCGGCGGACAGAATGTCCATGCAGCCGAAGTCGAAGAGACGATCCTCGCATTCCATGGTGTCGCCGAATGTGCTGTGATCGGGCTGCCCGACGACCTGTGGGGCGAGCGCGTCGCGGCGATCGTGGTTGCGCCACGACCCGCCGAGATCGACGTCGAGGCGCTGCGCTCGTTCTGTCGCGAGCGACTGGCCGGCTTCAAGACGCCGAAGACGATCCATGTGCAGGAGGCGCCGCTGCCCCGCACGCCGACGGGCAAGGTGCAGAAGTTCCTGCTGGTTCGGCAGTTCGGCGGCCCGGGCTGACGGCCGGCGATCTCACGCGGGCCGCCGCTATGGTAATGACCAATACGACAATTTCAAGCTCGCGGCCGACTGCGTCGCCAAGGTTCTGAGCGGAGCGAAGCCCGGTGATCTGCCGGTGGAGCAACCGAACCGGTACTTTCTCTTCCGCAAAATAGATGGCGGATCAGGTTGCCCCGATCCGCCATCCAGCACGTTGTCACTGAGCTACCTGTACCTCGTATTGGTGCACAGCATACTGGCAAAAACAATGTCCTTCGACGTTGGCACAAACGGAGCCGCGAGTACGTTCGATGCAGCCGCATTGGCAATCAGCGTCGGTGCATCGGACGGGAGCAGGAAGCGCTGCTGGACAGCCCTGTTCACAGCACGCGTCACGACGCAGACGTAGCCATCATGGGTACCGTACCGCTCCTCGAGTGACGGACGCGGGTCACCGGCTGCGAGGCGGTTAGCCCGGCGTATCCCAGAAGGGCCAATAGCCTCCGCTGTTACCCGCCCCGGCAAAGACTTGGCCGACGCTTCCCGGGCCGTTACTTGCATTGGGCCCATACCAGCCGGTCGTGGCCAGGTTCCAACCGACGTAAGTGCCCAACGGGGCCTCTCCCAGCACCGTTGGCATGCCAGTGACGTTTTCGTTACCGTCGAAGTAGTTCACCCTCGCTGCATAGACGGGAAGCACAGCGTTGATGATGGGTGGCTGGATAGTTGGTATGCCACTCTCCTGATCGTAGTTCTCTCCAGGTCCGAAGTCATAGACAAACGGTGGCCAAGCCTGATCCCCTCGATACGTAAGACGGGGGACCGTCAGCTGGAAATCGGGATATCCCTCGGCCGCTGCGGTGTTGGGTACGAGCTCTCCGCGCGCAATGGTGGGATAGACGCTCGGCGGCATCGGCGTACCCTGCATGATCAACTGGACGAAAGCATAGTTCAGCGCATTGTTGGTATGCGTCGCCGGAATTGGACTAGTGGGAAGCGACTGACCGGCCGGTGTGGCGATCGTAGCGGGGGAAGTCCAGGTGAAGTTGGCCGTCGCCACCGCCATGCGTACCACCCGGCGTGTAGTACCGATGGACATTGGAAGGTATTGGAATGTCCTCGATGCAAGTGAAGCCGCACAGGCTCGCCGAGAACTTCTCGGAATAGAGCTCCGCCGAAGCGAAGGTCTCCAGGATCTCCGGGCAGGTATTGTTTTGCGCGCAACGGTGGAGCATGCCGTTCGCCGGAAGGCCACGGGCCAGGTTCGGATAGTCCGCCCACCAGACCGGTGCTTCGTCGCCGCCCATGTACAGATACATGAGGTTATTCGGCTGACCCCAACGGATGTTCATGACCATCATCCGCCCGTCGATCTGCGGCCAAGCGCCATCGAAGACCTTGCGGCCGTTTTCGTCCTTGTTGAAGCCCCAGAAGATGAAGCCATGAAGGAATGCGGCCGACTGCGACGAGCCAACGGTGGATGCCTTGGTGACGGTGCCGGAGATCGGGTTTGAACCCCCACCCGGGGCAACCGTCCCGTAGCGGAGGAAAGACCCCAGATCTCGAAACGCGGCGAATCCAACGCCGAGCACCAACGGGTTCTTCGCCGTGTAGACCATTTCATACAGAAGGTTGGGGTTGAACGTGCCGTTCTTCAGACAGATCCAGTTGGGATTTGGCGTGCCGGGCCAACCACTAGGGCAATATGCCCAGGCCCACTGGTCGCTCGGGATCGGCGTCTTTGCGCTATTCACGCCTGTGAACGTTTGCGAGGACACGGTCCAGAACTGAGCCTGGCTTGTGTCCATGCTTACCGGCTGGTAAGGCACAAACGCCGGCCCTTGGATGACCAGCTGCGCCGTGCTCGTGGGCGCACTTCCGACGGCCAGGCCGCACCCGTTTGTGCCCGTGCACACATGACCGTACACCGCACCCGTAATGGGTGGCTGTCCGTTCCCGTTCGTGGCCACCGGCACCTGTACGACATAGCCCGCCAAGGTCTTGAGGCCCCCCGCACCCGCCACGTCAGGTACCTGAGGAGCGAGTAAGGACCCCAGTGGTGGTGTTCAGGCTGCCGTAAGGTCCGGAGTTCAGATCGAAGCAGGGATAGGGGATCGCCGGGGACGGCGAGCATTGCGCCAGAAGGTCGCCCTGCCAACCGCTCTGAACGTAAGTTACCCCCTGCAGCATCGTACTCGTGCTGATCGAGTTGCCTCCACGGTTCGGCACCGAGTGGATCATCAGTCCGTTACGCTGTGCCGGATCGGTCGGCGTGATGATCTGAAAGTTGGCAACGTATTCGACCCTTCCGCGCGTTCTTCGGCGCAAGACTGATGTCGGTGATGATCGCGTTGTTGGGATCGCTCGGATTGACGTCGCCGAATGACCGGCCCACGTAGACCGTATAGGACGTCGCGGTGCCGGGAGTCGAGGTTCCCAAGGTGATCGGCGTGAAGTTGACGGTGGCCGTCTGATCGATGACGATCCGTTGGATGTCGGCATCACTCGGCGAACTCCAGCCGATCACTGCACCGAGCCCCAAAGCCGATACGAGATACAGGAGCGGCCTGTTTGTCTTCGGACGCATGTTCATTTTCCTCCTTTTGTAATTGACATGATTGGGATGGTCGCCGCACTCGAGATGCGTATGGCTCCTCGCGAGCATGTTCTGGACAGCGGATTAATGCCAGCCGGAATTGTCTCGCAGCCGCACTTTCGCAGTGCCGACCTCCCAATCGTTTTTATCCTAGCAGCTAATGCCAGCACCAGGAGAAACATTAGCACGCGACCGAAAAAAGCTGTCAAGCGATTGCTCTCGGTTAGTAGTGCTGGGAGGGCACGGATCGTTGAGCGACCGGTCATGTCCGTATATGGACCCCTCCTCGTTTGCAAAGCGTACAGATGTTCCGACCGTGAGGTACGACCGCTCACGTATGCGTCGGACAGCCCCGCACTGGGACGTCCATTCTATCGCCACGTTCCGCAGAAAATTTGCTCCATTTGATACGACCGCCTCGGAGAAAAATAGAGGGGAGCGATGTAGGTCTGGTTGTGGCCGGTCGCCGGCATTGAGGCGATTTGACAGAGCGGCCGTGGAATGAGGTAGTGCAGCGGGCCCTGCGTCAATGTGGATCGTGGAGATACTTGAAGAGCTGTTCGCAGTTTGCCCCCTTGAGTTAAACCGAGAGTTCGACGAACTCGATTTAACGGAAGGAGAGCGAAATGAATGCGTCTGGAACAGCCCTTCAAGGAAAGCATACGGTAGAAGCGCGCGAGCTGTACATGGCCTTCGAACTGAGTGAGAAGAATTGGAAACTGGCGCTGGGCGATGGGGTGCGCAGCCCGAGCCGCTATACGGTGGCGGCAGGGACACGGCGGCACTGCTCGAGTGCATCGCCAAGGCCAAGGTGCGCTGCGGGCTGGCGCCGCAGGCGAGCGTGCACAGCTGCTATGAAGCCGCGCGTGACGGCTTCTGGCTGCACCGCTGGCTTATTGCGCAGGGGATCGACAACGTCGTGGTGGATTCGGCGAGCATTGAAGTGAACCGCCGCGCGCGGCGTACCAAGACCGACCGGTAGGACGGCGACGAGTTGCTCTCGATGTTGCTTCGCTACCACGCGGAGGAGCCTCGGGTGCTGGTCGGTGGTGCGGGTGCCCACGCCGGAGGAAGAAGACGCGCGGCGAGCGCACCGGGAACTGGGGCGGCTGGGGCACGAGCGCACCGCTCACGGACGGCGAATCGGATTCGTGCGCTGCTGGTGTTACAACGAATGTGCGGGTGAAGCACGATGGGCGGGCGGCTGTGGCAGCGCTGGTGGACGGACCATGCGCAGGAACTACCGCTTTCGCAACCGGCGCGAGGTGGCAGGCTGTCTCGGGCTGACGCGCTCGCGCCTACGCGAGTGGGGAGAGCGAGACCGAGCAGGGTATTTCCAAGGCCGGCACTCGACGGGTGCGTACATTGATGGTGGAACTGGCGTGGTCCTGGCTACGCTACCAGCCGCAGAGCGAATTGAGCCAGTGGTTTAACCGACGCTTCGCCGGTGGTGGCAAGCGCCTGCGACGACATCGGCGATTGTGGCGCTGGCCGCGGCGGCTGGCCATTGCGCTGTGGCGCTACCTGGAGGACGGGCTGATCCCGCAGGGGACGCAGCTCAAACCCATCGGCGCGTAGGCGACGTTGTTGAACATAGCGGAGAACGATGCATACGTGAGTCATTGAAGGTCAACGCGCCCGAAGCGGCGGCGGTCGCCTGCGAGCGACCGTCCTCAGAGATGAGGGCGCGTTGGTAACCGGGGTTTGGACCCAGCGCTTTGCGCGCATGCGGTATATGGTGACCGGCCTCGTGCCGGCACGGATAGAAGTTCGACCGAGCAACGGGCGCGGCAGCTACAACCCCGACCTTGAATCTCAGATGCACCTTGGATCAGCGACAAGCAAGCGCACCTGCAACCGAATCATGGATAACGACGTAACGACGAGGCGAATCAAGCGGAGGCAATCCACTGAACCCCTGAACATCTGAATTCAAGGGGGCTTGACAAACGCCCTCTTAGAAGCCGCCGCTCAGCACCGGCCAGCGGATGAGCGTGAACGACCCGATTCCGACATTGTCCGGAGCCGGGAGCGGAGATTGAAACCGATGGAAGATACTATGAAGGGCTGTTCGTGATTTGCCCCCTTGAGTTAAAACGAGAGTTCGACCAACTCGATTTAACGGAAGGAGAGCGAAATGAATGCGACTGGAACAACCCTTCAAGGAAAGCTTACGGCAGAAGCGAGCGAGCTGTACATGGCGTTCGAGCTGGGTGAGAAGAACTGGAAGCTGGCGCTGGGCGACGGGGTGCGCAGCCCGAGTCGCTATACGGTGGTGGCAGGGGACACGGCGGCGCTGCTCGAGTGCATCGCCAAGGCCAAGGCGCGTTGCGGGCTTGCGCCGGAGGCGAGCGTGCACAGCTGTTATGAGGCCGGGCGCGATGGCTTCTGGCTGCACCGCTGGCTCATCGCGCAGGGTATCGACAACATCGTGGTGGATTCGGCGAGCATTGAAGTCAACCGCCGCGCGCGGCGCACCAAGACCGACCGGCTGGACGGCGACAAGTTGCTCTCGATGTTGCTTCGCTACCACGCGGACGAGCCTCGGGTGTGGTCGGTGGTGCGGGTGCCCACGCCGGAGCAGGAAGACGCGCGGCGAGCGCACCGGGAACTGGGGCGGCTGGGGCACGAGCGCACCGCGCACATCAATCGGATTCGTGCGCTGCTGGTGTTAAACAATGTGCGGGTGAAGTACGTGGGCGGGCGGCTGTGGCAGCGCTGGTGGACGGGCCATGCGCAGGAACTTGCGCCGGGGGTGCGCGCCGAGATCGAGCGCGAGAGCGAGCGGTTGTTGCTGGTCAAGAAGCAAATGGACACGATCGAGGCGCAGCAACGCCAAGCGGTGGCTGCCGACAGCGAACCGCAGGTAGCGCGGCTCGCGCAGCTACGCGGGATCGGGATGAGCAGCGGCTGGGTGTTGGCGAAGGAGCTCTTCGGCTGGCGGGGCTTTCGCAACCGACGCGAGGTGGCGGGCTGTCTCGGGCTGACGCCCTCGCCCTACGCGAGTGGGGAGAGCGAGACCGAGCAGGGCATTTCCAAGGCCGGCAATCGCCGGGTGCGTACGTTGATGGTGGAGCTCGCTTGGAGCTGGCTGCGCTATCAGCCGCAGAGTGAATTGAGCCAGTGGTTTAACCGTCGCTTCGCCGGTGGCGGCAAGCGCCTGCGACGCATCGGCATTGTGGCGCTGGCCCGGCGCCTGGCGATTGCGCTATGGCGCTACCTGGAGGACGGACTGATCCCCGACGGGGCGCAGCTCAAACCCATCGGCGAGTAGGTAATGCAGATTTGTCTAGCGCAGACGTGCAACGTGAGAATTGAAGGTCAACGCGCCCGAAACGGCGGCGGGTCGCCGGCAAGCGACCGTCCGCAAAGATGGGGCGCGTTGGTAACCGGGGTTTGGACCCAGCGCTTCGCGCGCATGTGGTATGTGGTGACTGGCCTGGTGCCGGCACGGATAGAAGTTAGATCGAGCAACGGGCTCGGTCGCTCTAGACACCCCGACCTTGAATCTCAAGATGCATGAACTCGAGTCAACGACAAGCAAGCAGCTGCACCGAATCATGGATACGACGACAACCGCACAAGGAGGAGCCAATCCACTGAACCACTGAACATCTGAATTCAGGGGGGCTTGACAAACGCCCTCATAGAAGCCGCCGTTCAAGTTGCGGCAAACGATGGGCCTCAATCTTCTCAGATTGGATCGCCACCTGCGAACGCCGACATACCGACGAGGTCAAAGACTGAGGTTTTTCGAGGAAACCACCCGTTGCCAAACAAGCCAACAACGGATTCTGGTGCCGACCTTGGACGGCCGGGTGTCGTAAAACCCTACGAGGTCAAGGACAATTGTTTATGAAGCGCCATTGCGTGCTGCTGCCTATGCTGGCGCTTCTTGGTCTCTCGCCTGTTGCTTTAGGAAATGCGGTCGTAGACCAATCGTTTACAGCTGGCAACAATCTCTCAACAATAATCAACGATTGCTGCGCCTATGTTGGGCAAACGTACACCGCGGGACTCACAGGAACTCTCAACTCCATAAGAATTGACACAAGGACGCACGGATTCGCTGACCCGCTATCGCTCGATATTCAGATGCGTTCTGTCAGTGGCGGCCTTCCCACTTCAAGTATTCTTGGTGATGTGGTTTTTGCGGGAACCCCCAGTTTTGCGGATGTGATCTCTTTTGCTTCGGAGCACGTTCCTCAAATTGCCGGTGAACACTACGCCATTGTGGTTCACTATATCGACGCGCCACCGCCCAGCCATCCCGAAGGCCGCTGGGATGGAGCATCAGGAGAACTGTATCCGGATGGGGCTAGTCTCCTTAGCTTGGACGGCGGGTTATCATGGGTGGGCATCGCAGACGGGTTTGATTCACATTTTGTAACTATCGTAGATACTGCTGCCATTCCGGAGCCGTCCACCTCTTCGCTCGCCGTGGCTGGTATTTTGGGTGCAATCATCATGCGCCGACGGGCCAAGAAAGCAAAACTGATAAACGCGACCATTGCAACGGTTGGCGGCGGGAACCGATAACGTCAGCTCCTAGTCGGCGGCGATGGGATCGCATTGGAGGCGTTCCTACAAGCGCCCCTAACAGAGGCGCGGATACCGCTTCGGTGCCATCAATGCAGGTGGTTTCCTTTCTGGAGCTTTTCGACAGCAAACTGGTTTTATGGGCAATGGGTGCATGCAGACTACCCTCTACATTGCGGACGAGGGGATGCGCCATGGAGGTCACTGTCGGTGATCATTGGCGACGCTGCTCCCGCATTCCGGCGCCTCGCCCCAATGACCTTCGCAGAAGCGTTGGCGCACGCGCTGGTCGCACACGATGCGAGCGATCAGGTCACCGTCGCAGCGCGCCAGGCTTTCATGCATCCCCTCCCACGGATCTGGCCGCCGTGCTTCGCCGGTTTCCGCAACGGGCGCACCGACGGGCGCGGCGGCAAGGGTCAGTGCTACCGGTCCCTGCAGTTCAGGCACCGGGCGTTGATGCGCGCTTGCGCGCTTCGTGGCGCGAACAGGCACCGGGTGTTGACGGGTGCTTGCGCGCTTCGGTGCCCCGAGGTTGATAGTGAGTATGGGCGCCTGGAGCGCGGCAGTTGTCTCGGGTTCCACAGGCTTCGACTCCACCACCATAGGCACAGCAGACGTCGCTGTGGGTGCGCTGTGCTCACCGACACCGATCGGTTGCGAGGCGACTCCGATCGCGCCGGGCGTCGCCGCATTGATGCGGTATGCGGCATAGACACCAGCGATCAGCATCATCGCGATGGCAGCCAAGCGCCGGTTGGCTCGCAATACCCCGGCGAACGGCGGTTGCATCAGGGTTGCCACGACGCGCGCGCCGCCTGGCGTTGCCCACACAGACGTAAGGTCAGCGGCTGGTAACACTGGCGTTGCCTCGGGTGTGGTGAATAACGCTGGATATTCCGCACCGCACTTGTAGCAGTTTGTCGCGGCCGGATGATTGACGGCATCACATCGGTTGCACGGCTTCACCGGCGAGCCACAGTCGTTGCAGAACTTCGCACCAACTGGATTGCGGTGGTCGCAGAAGGCGCACGCCCGGTCGCCAAAATACCCGGCGAGCGCGGCGTTGGTCCAGGGGGCGGGGAGCGCCGAGTCCATACCGGCATTTTAGACTGCCGCAAGGAATTCGCGTTGGGGCTTGATGAAAGTGCTCCGGCATTGCCCCAGTTACCGAGCGTAGCGGCAGGAAGCGTGAAGCGCCCGTCGAAAATTTCACTTCGCCTGCACTACTCAACGCAACAGAGCCAAGGCGACGACTGCTCCCGGGAAATTTGGGCGGCGAAGCTGACCGTCCGAGTAAGCGAGGGTGTTACCACCCTCGCTCCTCACTGACCCCACGGTGCGGAACTACTGCAATGGGTTCGTCAGGCACGACTCACCGGACTGTCCAGGCATGGGTAATGCGTGGGCGCCACAAGGGGTAGCGGGCAAGGAGACGATTGAAGCGCAGCCAAGGGAGGCGCCTTTCACGCGTCCGGCGAGCGAGCCACCGACGCCAGATACGGCCGACGGTGTGGACGAACTTCTCCAGACTGCGATAGTTCGTCGGTCGGCCATAGTACTGGTAGTGGCCCGCAGTTTCGCGTTGAGCATCTGCTGCTGGTATTCCAATGGCGTGTGCAGATGTTCTCGACACCATGCGGTGATGGCTAGGAACCCGCGCCGCAGGCGCGTCTTCATCGTGCTCACCTGCATCGTGAATTTACCGCAGTCGTTGCGTATTCGTGCGAACGCACCGCCAATGCCGTCCGGGATTGACGCGACTTATTGCCCGTGAAACGGCGTCCCCGAGATCCCGACTGCAGCAACAAGCAGTCCGAACCCCGAGACGACCAACAAGACATTGAGCGCTACCCGGAATTGCGTAGCGCTCATTCGCTTGAAGAGCGCGAACCCGGCGGCAGCGCCCAGGACTGCGAAAATGACGTAGCGGAGGTCGTCGCCGTTACCGAGATGGCCGCGACCCAGGATGTGCAGCGAGGCGACCGTGACTAGCTGCATCGACAGGATATAAGGCTGATAGATCGCACGCTGGCCAACCTTGTCTGCCCCCCGAAGCGAGCACCAGATCGTCATCAGCATGCCGGGGAACGCAGTCAGGCCACCGATAAAGCCGCCGAGCGCGCCTGCGAGGGCGTCACGCGACCGACTTACCCTGACCTGCCACTCTTCGGAGCGGACGATCGAGTACGCGCCGTAGCCGATGAGAAGGACGCCGAGGCCGATCCTGTAGATCGCCGTTTGCGCGTGCAGCAGCAGCCATACGCCGCATGGCACCGTAAGCGCGCCCGCCGCAAGCATGGGCCACAGTGCCAACCACCGAATGCTCCTGCGCAGCTGCCAAACCGCATAGAGTTGCGTGGCAATGGAGCACAACACGATAGTATGAACGGCACGCACGGGATCGAGCGCTAGGAAGGCGAGCCCGATGCCGGCTAGTGCGGCGAAGGCGAAACCGGCGATGCTCGAAACCGTCGCAGAGATGAGAACCACCGCCGCAATGGCCATATCGACCCATGCATCAGGTCGATGCGCCACAATCGACCGGGCGAATGAGCCGGCCTGAATGAATCCCCACACGCACGCCGCGATCACCAGTAGATCGGATCGCGCGAGCGGCTTGTGATTCGCAGACGAGTCGCCGGGACGTAGTGCTTCGAGCTTCGCTGTCTTGCCATTCAGCCCACGAGCGTGCATGGAACCTCCATCGAATACGAGAGGAGCAACACCGTTTGAAAGACCAGGCCTCAAACGACACTGCGATTCGACATAGCAGGGCGCTTGACTGCATTGATCGCGCAATCAACCTTCATGTTGCGTAGTTCTAAGACAGCTTCGAGGAATCGCCCTCAAAGCGGTACTTCTGCTTTCCGCTGGCAATCACGCAAATGCAAATCGCCGCAGGAGTGCACGCCGCGCCTTCTCACGCCGAGTCGTCGAACGCGCAAACATGCTTGTTGCAGCGTTATTCCCAACTCTTTGTTTCCGCTTCCGAGCCACTTTGGAGGCGACCGTCAGGCAAATAAGTACCCTCTTCAATCACGCGTCGGGCCCTTGCGCACAAACGTCGGACAACAGATTCGTCGTGTGTCATTCCCGTGCTCCCACCACTGCTGCATGAACTGAATGGTGGCTACGTGTTAGGCAGCGTAGGGGCACGACAATACTTGAGCGAATGGCCGCTGAATTGTGCTGCGCGATGACGACGAGGCTATCGGGCAGGTATGTCAGGAGAACTTCGCGGAGAGGCCTGTTGTGTTTCGTTTGTTTCACGGTTTCCGAACGTCTAACGGAGTACTGTTGACTCAAACGAAAGCCCTCGGAGAAGTGGGACGGGGGCGCCAAAGGGACAGATGCCCCAGGCTGCGCGAAACATTAAATGGCGGGTCCTGGCCGCACTCGGTCGGATGGCATTACGTTCGCAGTTATCTGTCCGTCCTCGGGCGTGTGACGCGCACTGTGGGTCAGATCGGCGCTGCGAGTGCTTCCATGGACTTGGCCATTAGCGCGGTCGGATCGGCACCGGGAGTGTTCGGGGTTTTCTCCCACTCACTCAGTTGCCAGGAATTTTCGACCACGATTCGACAACGCTCGTACCACCGCTCCATGAATCTCTTGAGTACCTCCGCGCGCGAGGGGCTCGATTGGATCAACTGAGCGAGCACGATCGAGTCCTCGATGGCGATCGTGGCGCAACTCGCAAGCTGCGGCGTTGGGGTGTGAGCTACATCGCCGATGGCGAGCACGCGGCCTCGATACCAGGGTGGCGGAAGGAGCAGCGAACCGATCGGCCGATAAGCAATTCGCTCCGGAGTCATTTTGCGGAGCGCAGTTCGGAGCCATCCGACGCTGTCTGTAAGGCCGAATTACAAGGACATGTCATTTGCGCCTATCGGACGGGTCAATCGCGTAGACTCGCGACGGGCAGCAGTCTGTCTCGTGGCCTCTATCGTTGTCGTATGCGGACCAGACGACATCCGCTGGTCCGCCCGCCCGCGTTCATCTGGCGGCGACGTTATGCTTCTTATGATAGACGCGCGCGCTCTGCACGTTCTCGGCATGCTGCACATGCGCCTGCTCCGCAGGCCCCACGTGACCGTTCGCACCCGCGACCGCCTCCCTGTGATTCACCCGGGCCTGGCCGCGCTCGAGCTTGCCTGTTTCCGCTGTCGTGAGGCTACCCGTGGCCACGCCCTGCTTGATCCGCGCCTGCTGATTGACGTTGCGCTGCACGTCGGCCTGCATCCGCTTCGAAGAAGCCGAATTCGGATTCCCGGTCTGTGCGTCGTGCTTCTGGCTGTAGATCGCTGCGCTCTCGGCATTCTGCGCTTTCTGAATGCGGGCCTTCTCTGCAGGCGACAGCGACCCGTTCTTCATCGCGTTCGACTCCATGCGGTCGATCTTCGTTTCGCCGCTTTCGAGCTTTGCTGCTTCATGTGTATTGAGTTGGCCCGATTGCAGCTCCTCTTCGATACGTTGCTGCTGGTCGACATTGCGCTGCACTTCGCTGCCCGTCGTCTGGGCTTGCGCACCGCCGCTCAAAGCCAGCGCTGCGGCGACGACTAGATATTGGATCTTCATGTTCTGATCTCCTTGTCACCCCCGCGAGGACGGTTAGATCAGAAACGCACGCGCCGCCACCAGGGATGACGCACGGCGCCCGCCTTTTGTAACGATTGTTGTCAGGAAAGCCGCGACTGACGCGCTGCGAAAGCGGACTGCCGACCTGGAACAAAACGAATCGAACCTGTTGTTTTGCACCGCTGTCGGCGGTATAACAGCACCTGGGAGCCGCTTCATTGCAACAGAGGGCATCCTGATGCCATTCCTCTCCAACGACTTGCTTGCCGCGTTACCAAGGCTGCGTCGGTACGCGCGCGTTCTGACTGAAGACGCCGATCGCGCCGATGAGCTGGTCCAGGAGATGCTCTCCCGTGCACGACAGATTGAACCCGAATCGCCATCGGGAGCGACACTCGTGGTGCGTCTGTTCTCTATCCTGCGGTCCACATACCTGGATGAGTTCGCGCCAGGCCGACCGCGCGGGCCACTGCCGAACCGTCGCGCCCAGGAGTCGACTTCAACGGCAGAGGCGGAGTCGACCGGCGGCGCGATCGAAGCGAATGCTCCGCGCGCCAACGACCTGCTCACCCAGTTGTTGCGGCTTCCGCTGGAGAATCGGGAAGTGCTCGTATTGGTCGCAGTGGAACGAATGTCCTACGACGATATCGGGACGCTCCTGGCCATACCTCTTGCGACGGTCCTTGCACGCTTGACGCAGGCACGCGAATCTTTCCGTGCCGCCGCCCTCGGGCCGCTGCAGTCGCCGAAGAGCGCGCGGTAAGCTGACGCCTGGTCGGCGAGAAAACCCGGTGCCTAGAACTGACGCGAAACGGTCAGTACTACCGTGTTCGGACTGCTGCTGCCCGTGATCCCGTAGGCGACGTATGCCGTGCTGATGCCGATCCATGCGAGCTCGACATGGAACAGATCGAAGTCGGCGCCGATTCCGATCCGGCCATCGACGACGTGTTGATTGACCTGCGGACTGTAGGGATAGTCGGAACGGCTGCTGAGGAATCCTACGTGCGCAAGAAGGCTCAAGCGGTCGATCAGCGGTTGCGCGGCGTTGATTTCACCATACCAGGCGTTCACGCGCTGCCCGAAATACCTGTTGGAATAGTAGATTCTTGCGCTGAGATTTTCTCTGGCGATACCCAGATAAAGCTCACCGTAGTTGTAACGGCCTGCCCCGCTAAACACGGCGTAGGCGCCACCGACGTCGATGCTGATGCCGTCGGCGAGACGAGTCGCGTAGCCGCCGAAGGCGGTGGCCTGGACGCCCGGACCTGCGGGTGCAGCCAGCCGCACCGTCGAGCCAAAGGCCCCAGCGTACCAGCCGGACGGACTGTCATACGTCAATCCGATTTGGGCCGCCGGCTTCTGGTCGCTGAGCGTGATTCCGCGATAGCGATAGTCGGAGACTATGCTCGCCGTGCCAGAAATCTGGGCACCGGCCCCGGTTGCGAATACACAAAACAGAAGCGTGGCGGCGCCGCGCACCGCGGCGCCGTCACGGCGATGACGCTGAGACCGCGCCACGCGCGATCGGGCATCCACAGGCGCATGCGCCCACTGTCCTTGCAACGGCTGCACAGGCATCGACGATTGCGCGGTGGTCCGGCGACGTAGCGGCTGTTTCCGAAAGGCCCAGGGTCAGGCGGATCTGTTGCGGTGTCTGGTTTGGAGCAAGGTCAAGAAGCAACGCGACAAGGCCGGCCACTTGCGCAGCGGCAAACGAAGAGCCGCTGACCAGGCCCCAGCGGTCTCCGGGAAGGGTTGTCGGAATATCCTGTCCTGGCGCTACGAGGGTCGCTGCAGGTGAATCGTGCACGTCATCCGCTGCGACGGCAAGCACGCCGGCAACCGATGCGGGGAACCCACCATCTTTCGCCGTTGGATCCGTGGCTGCCACAATGACCATGCCGCGAGACATGGCAACGTTCAGAAGGCGCGCCAAAAGGCGGTCGGGGGGGCCACCGAGACTCAGATTGACCACCTTGGCACCCTGGTCCAGCGCGAACTGAAGCGCCTTGGCCAGCGTGAAACTGCTGCAGCCTGCCAGACTTCCGTCGGCTGATGCCTGCCAGCACGCCCGCAACGCCATCAATGTCGCCTGCGGCGCCACGCCCACGATGCCCACACCGTTGTCGGCGCGCGCAGCGATGATGCCTGCGATGGCGGTGCCGTGGGTCTCGGGGACAGCGGCCCTCCCATCCACAAAATTGCGCACTATCGCAACCTGGCCCCGCAAATCCGGATGGTCGAATTCCACGCCGGAGTCGATCTCGGCTACCCGGACATTCTTGCCTGTCGTGATCTGGTGAATTTCCGCGAGGTGCCAAAGATCGGCCGTTGGCTGAAGGGGAAACAGCGGATCGTTGTGCCCTAGCAGATGGAACACGTTCATGCTCTGGACCCACTCCACCCGCGCATCCGACGCCATGTTTTCGACGAGTTGGCCCATGACCACGTCTTTCGGCGCTTCCATGACGAAGCAATCGACGCCGAGCGCCGGCATCGGCCAATCATCGACGACCCGCAGCTTGAACTTCGCCGCCAACCCTTCAGCGACCCGCTGCCGTGCAACGCGACCAACTCGCGTCTCGTAGTTTCCAAGGTAGGTTGCGTCCGGGCGAAAATGCGGCGGCGGCACGCGCAGCATCACCAGAATTTGCCGCTCCGCCACCCGTGCATCCATCGACGCAAGGTCAGGGTCGGCGCTTGCCTTGAACGCGAGGGCGAACAGCGCCGCCACAAGGAGTGCGCGAGAGCGCGCTGACGATGCCGTCATTGGCTGGTACGCGGTCCAAGACGCTCGGCGAGCCGCACGGCCGGTTCGGCGCGCAACATTTGCAAGGCTTGCGCCGCCCGCTCCTCGGGTACTTCCAGCACGAAGACGCCCGCGCGCGTCGGCCCATCCACGACTCTTGCGCCGACGCGGAACATGATCTGCCGCATGTCGGACTCTGTGACGCCCGGGTCGAACATGACCGCAAATGCATCCCGCAGTTGCGCCGACGAATTGGGTGCGCCGAGTGTCCGATAGCTGGCATCGTCGCGGCTGTCGGTCGCGAACAAGGTACCGAGTATGACGATCGCCGCCAGTTGCGCCGCAAGCAACCACCGCGTCCACGCCGGCGCTGCCCGGAAATGGCCCCCGATTCCCGCCCTTCTGTTCCTCCGCTGCATGCCGCGTTCAAAAGGTTGCAGCGAGGCTTGCAGCGCGCCCGAGCCAGGGACGGCCCCCGACGAGGCCTGGAGCGCCGGATCGGCCCCCAAATCCGCGAAAATCTTGCGCAGCCAATCGACTTCACGTTGGCAGTTCTCGCAAGTCCGCACGTGCTGCTCGACGAAAGCAAGCTCCTCGCCACGCAATGTCGCGTTGACGTAAAACGGGAGGAGTGCATCCGCTGACGCGTGACTGGATGCGTCGAACGGCAGCACACGCCCGCTCATGCGCCCTCCGTGGCGGACCCGCGCAAGCCGGCCCCCGACCGTCGCACGCCGGCCAGCCTCGAACACCGCCGCGCGCGCTTGAACTCGACTCGATAGTTGTGGTTTACAGTCATTGGATACCGCCCGCGTAGCGCCTCCTTCTGGGTCGGGTCAGGTTAGCAAACCGCTGCGACGGCTAATTATTCCGATTGCATTCCCGGCGCCAACCTCGGCGATCCATTCGCTTACAGCGTCCGCGGCGTCCGCGGCCGTGGCGCGGTCGGTTCGCACGCGAATGTAACGTCTGAGGCGCGTGTGCATGGCGGCTTATCCTCGTCGCAGCAGCGCCTCAACGACAGCGTCGCCCATCGCGCGTGTACCTACACGGCGCGCACCCGGTTGATAAATATCCGCCGTCCTGAAGCCGTCGGCAAGTACCGCCCGCACCGCCGCGTGGATGCGCTCCGCCAGCCTCGGCCGAGCGAACGAAAGGCGCAGCATCATCGCTACCGACAGGACCGCTGCGAGCGGGTTGGCGACGTCCTTGCCGGCGATGTCGGGAGCCGTGCCGTGCACGGGCTCGTACAACCCTTTGCTACCCGATCCGAGCGACGCCGAGGGCAGCATGCCGATCGACCCGGTAAGCATTGCCGCCGAATCCGAAAGGATGTCACCGAATACGTTACCCATGACCATGACGTCGAATTGAGTCGGCGCACGCAGCAGCTGCATCGCCGCAGCATCCACAAACAGATGAGTGAGCTCGATATCAGGATAGTCCTTGCCGACGCGGGTGACGACCTCGCGCCAAAGCAACATCGTTTCGAGCACGTTGGCCTTGTCAACCGAGCAAAGCTTGCGCTTGCGCTGGCGCGCAGTCCTGAACGCGACGTGCGCGATGCGCTCGATCTCCGACTCGCGGTACCGCATCGTGTTGATGCCTTCGCGCTCGCCGCCGGCGGAAGTGACGATGCCGCGCGGCTCTCCGTAATAGAGATCGCCGTTGAGCTCGCGCAGGATCATGAGATCGAGTCCTTGCACGATCTCGGGCTTGAGACTCGACGCGCCGATGAGCTCGGGAAACAGGAACGCGGGCCGGAAATTCGCGAACAGCGTGAGCGCCATCCGCAGGCGCAGCAGGCTCGCTCCCGGACGCTGCATGTAGGGGATCGCCTCATCGCCCGGCAATCCGGCGGCGCCGAAGAGGATCGCGTCCGCCTTCTGCGCGAGCTCCAATGTCGCGGCGGGTAGCGGATCGCCGGACGCCTCGACGCCGGCACCCCCGATCGGTGCCTCGGCGAGCTCGAGTGCGGAATCGCCGACGACGGTGCGTAACACCTTTACGGCCTCGGCGGTTACTTCTTTGCCGACGCCATCGCCCGGCAGCACTGCGATTTTCATCATCGGTCGGGGGCTTCGCGGAATCGCAGCTCGCTCTCACGCAAGCGGCGTGTAGTTCGCTTCGAACGCTCTGATCTGCTCCATTTGGGTCAGCGTGTAAGCGAGCTCGTCGAGCCCCTCGCGGAGACAACGTTTGGGAAACGGATCGATATCGAATCCGTGAGCGCGGCCGAGCGCGCCGACGCGCTGTTGCTCGAGGTCCACCTGTACGCGCGTCCCGGGCGCCGCGAGCAGCGCCGCGATCATTTCGGAGACGACGGCATGCGGCAGTACCACCGGCAGGAGCCCGTTCTTGAGCGCGTTGGAGTGAAAGATATCGCCGAAGCTGGGCGCGATCGCCACCCGGAAGCCGTAGTCGCAGAGTGCCCATACCGCGTGCTCGCGCGACGAACCGCACCCGAAGTTGTCCTCGGCGACGATAACCCGCGATTCGCGGTAGGACGGCCGATTCAGAATGAAGTCAGGAACTTCCGACCCGTCGTTGCGAAAGCGCAGGTCACGGAAGAGCAGCGGACCGAAGTCTGTGCTGCGCGGTTTTTGCAGGTACCGCGCCGGAATGATCTGATCGGTGTCGACATTGGGACGCGCGATCGGCAACGCGACCTCGTCGATGTCGTGCAGCGGCTCCATTTTCATGCGCCTGTCAATAACTGACGCACATCGGTCAAGTGCCCCGTTACCGCAGCGGCCGCCGCCATCGCCGGGGCTCATCAGATGCGTGCGCGCGCCAGGTCCCTGGCGCCCGACGAAATTGCGGTTCGATGTCGAGGCGCAGCGTTGGCCGGGCAGGACGATGTCGCCGTTGACGCCGAGGCACATCGAACAGCCGGCGTGGCGCCACTGCAGTCCGGCCGCCAGGAAGATACGATCGAGACCTTCGGCTTCCGCCTGCGCCTTGACCAGGCCGGATCCCGGGACCACCCACGCTTCGACGCCCGCGGCGACGGTGCGCCCATCGACTACCGCGGCCGCTGCGCGCAGATCTTCGATGCGGCTGTTGGTGCACGAACCGATGAAGACGCGATCGACAGCGATGGACGCCAATGGCGCGCCCGGCTGCAAGCCCATGTAGTCGAGTGCACGTTGCATCGCGCCACGACACTCGACGTCCGCCACGGTTGCAGGGTCGGGCACGTGCCCGGTGATCGGGAGCGCATTCTCAGGGCTCGTGCCCCAGGTCACCATCGGCAGGATGTCACCGCCGGCGAACGCGATTTCCCGATCGAACGCTGCTCCCGCGTCGGAACGCAGGTTGCGCCACTGCATTAACGCATCATCCCAAGCGACGCCTCTGGGCGAATACGGTCGCTCCGCCAGGTATTCGAACGTCGTGTCGTCGGGCGCGATCATTCCCGCGCGTGCACCGGCTTCGATCGACATGTTGCAAATGGTAAGCCGCCCTTCCATCGACATCGCCCCAATCGTCGATCCCGCATACTCGATGACGTGGCCGGTGGCACCGGCAGCGCCGATCCGGGCAACGATCGCGAGGATCACATCCTTGGGCGTGACTCCTGGCCGCAACGGGCCATCGATGACGATGCGCAACGTCTTGGGCTTGCGCTGCCAGAGCGACTGGGTGGCGAGCACGTGAGCGACTTCGGACGTGCCGATTCCGAACGCAAGCGCACCAAGCGCCCCGTGGGTCGAGGTATGACTGTCTCCGCATACGATGACCATGCCGGGACGGGACAAGCCCTGCTCGGGCCCGACGACGTGCACGATGCCCTGCCTCGAATCCCGGAGCCCGAACAGCGTGATGCCTGCCCGCGCCGTATCGCGGGCAAGCGCGGCGGCCATGTGCCGCTTTTCCGGATCGCCGAGGTCGTCGAGGTCACGGCTTTGCGTGGGTACATAGTGATCCGGCGTACCGAATGTGCGCCGCGGCGCATGCACGGCGAGACCGCGCCCGCGCAGCATCTCGAAGGCCGGCGCCGAGCCGTCCTGCAGCAGATGGCAGTCGACGTAAAGAAGGGTCTGTCCGTCTTCGCGTTCGACGACGCGGTGTCGCGTCCAGATCTTGTCGAGCAGCGTCTGTGCTCGATGGGTGGCTTCGGTCAAGGCAGGTCAGCGCGTATCGGGATCAGTCGACCTTGGCACCGGACGTGCGCACGACTTCTTCGTACCGCTTCGTTTCGTCCGCGATGAAGCGCGCGAAATCCTCCGGCGTGCCGCCGCCGATTTCGGCGCCAAAGTCGGCCATTCGTTTGCGCATTTCGGAAGTCTTGAGAATGGCGTTGGTCTCCGCATTGACGAGATCGACAATCTCACGGGGCGTGCCGGCCGGCGCCATCAGTCCATACCAGGACGACGCGTACACGCCCTTGAGCCCGAGCTCGTCGAACGTGGCAACGTTCGGCAGCGCGGGATTGCGCTGCTTCGATGCCACTGCGAGCGCCTTCAACTTGCCGGCGGCAATGAAGGGCAGGCACGTGGTCGTGTCGAGCATCATCTGGATGTGGCCTGCAACAAGGTCCGACTCTGCCGGCGCCGTGCCCTTGTACGGAACGTGCACGATGTCGATGTTGGCGACCGTCTTGAAAATCGACCCGGCAAGATGCTGCGACGACCCGACCCCGGCGGAGCCGTAGTCGAGCTTGCCCGGATTCGCCTTCGCGTAGGCGATCAGTTCCTGCACGCTGTTGAACTGAGAATTGCCGGCCACTACCAGAATGTTCGGGACCGAAGATACATAGATGATCGGCGCGAAGTCCTTCACCGGATCGAAGCCGAGGCGGGAGTAGAGGTACACGTTGACCGCATTGGGGCTGATCGACCCCATGAGCAACGTGTACCCATCCGGCTTCGCATGCGAGGCGATCTCGGTGCCGATGTTGCCACCGGCCCCGGGCCGGTTGTCGACGACGATCGACTGCTTCAGGTGCTCGGACAGGGGCTGTGCGATGAGCCGTGCAGTGGTGTCGACGCCGCCTCCGGGTGGCCACGGAACGATAAGCTTGATCGGTTGCGCCGACGGATAAGGCTGGCCCTGCACGAACGCCGCGCACGCGAATAGCAGCGCACCCAGCATGGCTCGGATGCCCATGGCTTTACGTCCTCGGTCAAATGGAATGAATTGCGCTTGCAGATGATAACGCACGCGCAAGGCCCCGGCTGCAGCGCCATACTGCAGCCGGGCACGACGGAACGCCTACGCTTTCAACTGATCGCGAATCGGTAGCTGTCGAATGCGCTTGCCGGTCGCCGCAAAGATAGCGTTGCACAGCGCCGGCGGAACCGGTGGCACGCCCGGCTCGCCCACGCCGCCCAACGGCTTGCCGTAGTCGCCGGGCACGATATGCACGCGGATCTCGCGCGGTGCCGCAGGCAAGCGAGTGACCTCATAGGTGTTGAAGTTGTCCTGCTGGGCACGGCCGTTCTTGAAGCTGATCTCCCCGAGCATCGCCGCGCTCACGCCCATGACGCACGCACCCTGCATCTGGGCGCGCACGCGATCCGGGTTGACGGTCGCTCCGCAGTCGATCGCAATATCCACGCGCGGAATCGTCACTTCACCCTTGGCATCGACCGCAACCTCGACGACTGCCGCGACGTAGCTCACGAAGCTGTAGTGCGCGGCGATGCCGAGCCCGCGACCCTTGGGCAGCGTTCGGCCCCAGCCCACCTCTTTCGCGGCAAGCTCCGCGACATGCCGCAAACGACCGGTGTCGACGGGATACCGCTCCGGCGATTCGCCGTGGTTCCACGTGTCACCCAGCATCTGTGGGGAAACTACCCGCGCCGGGCCGATGACTTCCAGCAAGAAGTCCTTCTGATCGCGCCCTGCCGCCGCGGCCAATTCGGCGACGAAGGATTGCACCGCGAACGCGTGGGGGATATTCGATACCGAGCGGAACCACCCGATGCGCGTGTGCGCGATCGCTTCGGGATTCTCGATGCGGATGTTGGGAATGGCAAACGGGACGTTGATGACGCCCATGCCGAGCTCCCAGTTCGCCTCTTGCTTGGCCTCGGAATCGAAGGTGGACACGATGGTCGGCGCGACGCTGCGATGTAACCACGCCACGGGTTTGCCTTGGGCATCGACGCCGGCTTCGAGATGCTCGACGGATACCGTGTGGAAGTAGTCGTTGTGCAGATCGTCCTCTCGCGTCCAGACGACCTTGACCGGCTTGCCGTCCATTGCCTTGGACAGCACCGCCGCCTCGATGCCGTAGTCGGGTTTAGACTTGCGCCCGAACCCGCCGCCGAGCAACGTGACATTCACGGTGACATTCTCGACCGGCATGCCGAGTCGCTTGGCGACCAGGTCGCGCGCAGCCTGCGGCGATTGGAAGCAACCCCAGACCTCGCACTTGCCTTGCGTAATGCGGGCGCTTGCCGCGGGAGGCTCCATCGAAGCATGCGCGAGATGCGGCAGATAGTAATCCGCCGTGATGCGCTTTGCGGCGGCCGCCGCAGCGGCGGCAAAGTCGCCATCATTGCGCACGACCGGGCCCGGCTTGTGTGCCGCCTCCTCGAGCGTCGCCCTGTAGGCGACGGAGTCGTAGCTCGCATTCGGACCGTCGTCCCACACGATTTTCAGGGCATTGCGCCCTTGCATCGCGGACCACGTGTTGCGCGCGATCACGGCAACGCCGCCGAGTGGATTGAACTGCGGTGCGCCCGGCGTGGGGTCGATTTGCACGACCTTCACGACACCCGGGACCTTGAGTGCCGCAGCGTCGTCGACACTGGTGACTTTGCCGCCGTACACCTGCGGTCTGGCCACGACTGCATACAGCATGCCCGGCAGGCGCGTGTCCATGCCGTATTGCGCCTTGCCAGTGACGATGTCCGGTGCATCGAGAAGCTTTAGCTTGCCCGTGCCGATATAGCGAAACTGCGACGGATCCTTGAGCCGGACCGTGTCCATCGCGGGCAACGGCATGCTTGCCGCCGCCTTGGCGAGCGCGCCATAGCCGAGACGCCGGCCGGTGGGCGTGTGTATGACCTCGCCATTCTTCGCCTGTACCTCGGCGACCGGCACTTTCCACTGCGCTGCCGCCGCCGCTTCCAGCATCTGGCGAGCGGCCGCGCCGCAACGGCGCATCGGCATGAAGAAATGGCGCGTGCTGCGCGAGCCGTCGGTGTCCTGGTTGCCGTAACGCGCTTCGTCGCCCGGGGCCTGCACGACGCGCACCCGTGCCCAGTCGGCTTCGAGTTCGTCGGCGACGATGATGGGCATGCCGGTGCGGATGCCCTGCCCCATCTCCGAGCGATGGCAGACGATGCTAACGATTCCATCCTCGCCGATGGCGACGAACACCAATGGGCTGTCGACCCAGCCGTGCGGCATGCCATCGGCGCCGTACTTGGGCGGATCCGCAGCGCGCAATGCCGCCGGATATCCGACCGCAAGCACCAACCCGCCGAGCGCGGACGCGCCCTGGAGAAACCTCCGCCGACTCACGTTGGCGATCACCAGCGGTGTTTCGGGGGATGCGGTGTCCAAGGTCACTACTTTGGTCAAGTCGAAGGGAGCGTTCATGCCATCGCTCCTTTCTCACCGGCCGCCTGCTTGATGGCGGCGCGGATGCGTCCGTACGTGCCGCAACGGCAAATATTGCCGGCCATCGCCGCCTCGATGTCGGCATCGGTGGGTTTGGGCTTTTGCTTGAGCAGCGCCGTCGCGGACATGATCTGTCCAGCCTGGCAGTAGCCGCATTGCGGTACGCCCATTTCGATCCACGCCGTCTGCACTGCCTTGCCGACCTTGTCCGTGCTCATCGCCTCGATGGTGACGACCTTCTTGTTCGTGAGCGAAGAAATCGGCGTCACGCACGCGCGTCCCGGCTGGCCGTCGATGTGCACCGTGCACGTGCCGCACAACGCGATGCCGCAGCCGAACTTGGTGCCGGTAAAACCCAGCTCGTCGCGCAGCACCCAGAGCAGAGGGGTATCCCCGGGCACATCGACGTCGTAGGGCTTGCCGTTGATGTTGAGCTTGGTCATTTGAGTTCTCCTCTTGCGCCCAAGGGACCCACCTTGGATTTGGCAGGGCACGGGTTGTCGCTCAGCGCGCCCGACAGGCGAAAGCATACGCCGGTCGTCAATCCCTCGGAACATCGACCTGCATGACCGCCGCCACTACGGGCGAAGTATTTCGGGGCGCACCGTGTAATATCCCGTGCAGGGCAATCGCTTTTTCTCCCCGTCGGAAAACAAGCAACGTGACCCGGCGCTTGCGGGTGCGCTGTGCAGGCGCCTTCCTGCCACCAGGATTCCAACGATGACTACACCCTCGTTCACCGGTACGGACCTGGACGCGTTGACCGCGTTCGACACGCCAACGATTTGCAATGCGCTCGAGCGCCTGTCGCCGCCAACGCAGGCGCGCGGCTACACAACCCAGTCGCTGCTATGCGGTTTTCCGGCGCTGAAACCGGTCGTGGGCTACGCCCGCACCGCGATGATCCGGTCGGCACAAGCGCTTGGCTCAACGGCCGCCGAGCAGCGCGCATTGCAGAACGATTACTACCGGTACGTCGACGCGGGCCCCAGGCCCTCCATCGTGGTGATCCAGGATCTCGACGAAGACGCCGCGGGTTCCGGCGCGTTCTGGGGCGAGGTGCAATCGGCGATTCACGTCGGCCTGGGCGCGCGCGGCCTCGTGACCAACGGCTCCGTGCGCGACCTCGATCAATGGGCGCCGGGCTTCCAGTTTCTGGCCGCGAAGATCGTTCCCTCGCACGCCTATGCCAAGCCCATCGCCTTCGGCATCGAGGTGCAGGTGGGCGGCATGCGGGTGAATTCCGGCGACCTGATTCACGCCGATCGGCACGGTGCGGTCGTGGTGCCGGCGGCGTTGGTCCGGGCCATTCCTGACGCGGCGCGCGAGATCGCCGGACGCGAGGCGAAGATCCTCGCCGTGGCGCGAGGGACGGATTGCACCGCCGAGAAACTGGTCGCGGTGTTCAAGGACCTCGACGCGATCCACTGAGCGCCGCCGCATCGCGTCGGGGTGGCTGCAAAAAAAAGCCGGCGCGAAGGCCGGCCTTTGTCCAAAAACTGCTTGGTGTCAGGCAGCCGCTTGCGTCAGCTTGCCGCTCTGATAATCGCGCACCGCCTGCTCGACTTCCTCGCGGGTGTTCATCACGAACGGCCCGTACTGCACGATCGGTTCGAGCAGCGGACGACCGGCCAGCAGAATCACGCGCCCGCCCTCCGCACCACCGGTCAGTTCGACGCTGTCGCCGTCCGACAAGATCCCTGCGCTGTGCGTCTTCAGGTGCCTCCGCGCGTTCGGCGGCCCGACCTCGACGCTGCCCTCGAACGGATACACGAAGGCGTGATACCCGGGGACAAGCGCGTGCGTGAAGGTCACCCCTGCCGGCAATTCGACGTCGAAATACAAAGGATCGGTCGTGACGCCCTGGATCGGTCCCGGCGTTGCCGCGCCGTTCAGGTTCAACGTGCCCGCGATGACCTTCACCTGCCCGCCATCGGGAAGCATAACCACCGGAATCTCATCGGCCTGGATATCGCGATAGCCCGCGGGCTTCATTTTTTCCTTCGCCGGCAGGTTGATCCAAAGTTGGAACCCGCGCATGCGTCCGGCTTCCTGCTGCGGCATTTCCGAATGGATGATGCCGCGCCCCGCCGTCATCCACTGGACACCGCCACCCTTGAGGTCGCCGGTGTGGCCGAGATGATCTTCGTGCCGCATGTGACCGTCGAGCATGTAGGTCACGGTCTCGAAGCCGCGATGCGGATGCGCCGGAAACCCGGCGATGTAGTCGTCGGCATTGTCGGTCGAGAAATGGTCGAGCATCAGAAATGGGTCGACGCGGGCCCAGGCCGACTGACCGATGCTGCGGCGGAGCTTGACCCCGGCACCGTCCGAGGTCGGGATCGATTCGATAACGCGTTGCAGGGTACGTGTAGTCATCGCGGCCTCCTGGAAAGCAACTAGGTGAGGCCGGCTGCCGCAAGCTTCAAGTACCCGGCGCCCAGGCGCACGCCCTAGGAAATGGGGTGCGCGGAATGCAGGCGGCTGTTCTTGGACACAGATACGAGCAGATACTCCATCTGGTCGGCGAGGATGCGCCGGTTGCGAAGGATGAAGTGCTCGTGGCGGTCAGGCACATAGGGCACGTAGAGCAGCGGCATGCCCGCTTGCTCGGGTGAACGGTTGCCCTTGCGCGTATTGCACCGACGGCAGGCGGTCACCGTGTTGGTCCAACTGTCCCGGCCCCCGCGCGCAACCGGTTTGACATGGTCGCGCGAGAGGTCGCGGGTCATGAACCTCTCGCCGCAGTAGCCGCAGACATGGCGGTCGCGGGCGAACAACAATGAGTTAGTCAGGCTTGGGGCGTGCGGATACTTGGCCGAACCGCTGCCCTTGATGGCCAGGATCGACTTCGTCGCGATGCGCGAACGTTCGCCATTCCTCTGATACCCGCCGCGGAATTCGCGCACCGTCTGACCGACCGACCACGCCACGAGCTGCTTTGCGTGGTAAGTGATCGCTTCCTCCAGTTCCACCCAGGCCTGCGGCAGTCCCGCGAGATCGACGGCGAGGATCAACGGTTGCATGGTCATCCACGAAGTAAGCCCTTATCTTAGGGTTTCGTCGCATATTTGGCAAAACCCCCCGGCAATGGTTCCGGCTGCCGGCCGCGACTGACCGGGCGCTTCTGTAGCACGCTGCTAGACTTCAGGGGATGTTCCGCCCAGTCATCGCACGTGTCCGCAGCCCTCGCATAACCGTTGTCTTCCTCTTGACCGCCAGCATCGGCGGATGCGGCGGAGGGGGTGGATCCTCTGATAGCAACCCGACGCCCCCACCACCAGTCGATGCACAGTTTCGGGTCAGCGGCACGTCCCCGTTCGCCGCCGGCTGCGATGGCGTGCCTGCTGCAGGAACGCTGTACGTCAACGCAGAAGTCGAACCCATGGTCGCGGTCAACCCGCGGAACCCGCAAAACGTGGTCGGCGTTTGGCAGCAGGACCGGTGGTCGACCGGTGGCGCCCGAGGGCTGCTGACGGGGGTATCGCTCGACGGCGGGCAGACGTGGACCACCCGCATGGCCGCTTTTTCGCGCTGCACCGGCGGCAGCGCCGCCAACAACGGCGACTATCCGCGCGCGACCGACCCTTGGATCACCTTCGGGCCCGCTGGCGTGGTCTACCAGAGTTCGCTCTCATTCAGCGGCAACGTGCTCGCGGAAGGGTCGTCGAGCGCCCTCCTGGTCAGCCGCTCGGTCGATGGAGGGCAGTCGTGGAGCACCCCCGCCGTCGTCGTACGCGACGGTTCGCTGGCTTTCAACGACAAGGACGCGATCACAGCCGATCCTACGGACCTGCGCTTCGTCTACGCCGTGTGGGATCGACTTGATTCCGACACGCATGGACCCTCCTACTTCAACCGCACGGTCGATGGCGGCGCAACGTGGGAAGTCGCGCGCGCCATTTACGATCCCGGCACGGATCGGCAGACCATCAACAATCAGGTAGTCGTACTGCCGGACGGCACGCTGGTCGATTTCTTCACGCAGCTCGACGCAGCGTCCAATGCGCCGGCGAGCGCCCAACTCTCGCTCGTGCGCTCGGTCGACAAAGGGGCGACCTGGTCTCTCCCGATCGTGTTGTCGTCCAACCTCGCGATCGGCGCGCACGACCCGGAGACGAATCAAAACATTCGCGACGCGGCGTCGCTCGGATCGTTCGCGGCCGGTCCGCACGGCGAACTCGTCGCGGTCTGGCAGGACGCCCGCTTCAGCAATGGTCAGCGCGACGGCATCGCATTTTCCCGCTCGATCGATGGTGGCCTGACGTGGTCTGCCCCGGTGCAGATCAACGCCGTCGCCGCAGCGCAGGCGTTCCTGCCGACGGTCACTGTGCGCGGCGACGGGACGATCGGTGTCACGTACTACGATCTGCGCAACAATACGGCGGATCCCGCCGCACTGCCGACCGACATCTGGCTGACGCGGTCGAGTGACGGCGTCGCCTGGCGGGAAACGCACGTCAGCGGCGCCTTCGACCTGTCGATCGCGCCTATCGACGGCGGCCTGTTCCTCGGCGACTATCAGGCACTCACCAGCATCGGCGCCGTGTTCGTCCCTTTCTACGCGCAGACCAACACGGGCAACCTCGCCAATCGCACCGACGTGTTCGCGACGCTGGCGGCGTCGGCCACTGCGGCTACCAGCCTCGGCGTTGCCTCGACGGGGGGTGAGACCGTGATGCACGCGCATCCGCCACCTCCGATCACCATGACGGAGGAGTTCCGGCAGAAGGTGCACGACAGCGTGATGCGGACGATCAGCCGGCGGTTGGGTCGCCCGCCACGCACGCCTTGAGGTCCATCGCGCGGGGCTGCATGGCACTACGGTAACATCGCCCGATGATACCGTCGACCGTCTGGCGGCTCGTGCCGGCGCTCGGCATCACGCAGATCATTTCCTGGGGCACGCTCTATTATTCAATTGCAGTGCTGGGTGCCAGCATGCGCACCGATCTCGTCATCTCGTCATCGGCGCTGTTCGGCGCGTATTCGGCCAGCCTGATGGTCAGCGCGATCGTCGCGCCTCCGGTGGGGCGCGCGATCGACCGGCTCGGCGGCCGGCGCGTGATGAGCATGGGCTCGCTCGTCGCCGGTATTGCACTGCTGGCGATCGGCCATGTGCATTCCGTAACGACGCTGTATCTGGCGTGGGGATTGGCCGGCGTCGCGATGGCAATGACAATGTACGACGCAGCGTTCGCCACGCTGAGCCAGCATAGCGGCACTTCCTACCGGACGGCGTTGACGGCGTTGACGCTGATGGGCGGTCTTGCCAGCACGGTGTTCTGGCCGACGTCGCTCAAGGGTCTGGAGTGGATCGGATGGCGCGACACGATGACGTTCTTCGCGCTGTTGCAACTGTTCGTCTGCCTGCCGTTGCACCTTGCTTTCGTGCCTCGCGGTGCATCTCCGACGGCCCCGGCCAAGGCAGGCGCCAGCCACGGCGAAGGTTCCCTGCCCATGCGTTCGCGGCGGATAGCGTTCGTCGGACTCGCGTGCGCGTTCGCGCTCAACGGCTTCATCGTCTCGGTGCTGACCGTGCACCTGATCAGCGTGCTGCAACGTCAGGGCCTGACCCTCGAAACTGCAGTATGGATCGGCTCCTTCTTCGGACCGATGCAGGTCGCAGGCCGTATCCTGGAGTTCTCTGTGGGGCGCCGTTTCGCGTCGCGAGCCATCGGCTTGCTGGCGTTGAGTCTGTTGGTGATTGCGATCTGCGTGTTGCTGGCGCTCGATGGCCAGGTCGCCGTGGCGCTTTTGTTCGCCGTGATCTTCGGGTTCAGCAACGGTGTAGTCACGATCGTGCGGGGTACCGTCCCCGCCGAGCTGTTCGGGCGCAGCGGCTACGGCCGAACGCTGGGCACCCTCGCTGCACCGGCGCTGGTCGCGCGTGCGGTTGCACCGCTCGCGTTCGCTCCGCTCGCTTTGCCACAAACAGCGCCGTTCGGGTGGCTGTTGGCACTGCTGGCCATGGCGATGCTTTCGGTCGCGAGTTTCAGTCTCGCGGTCAGGGCCCGGAGCCCCTGACTGCACATCACCGGGTCGCGGCTTGGACCTGCGCCGCCGACGATGCTTCAACCGCATCGTCATTTGCGGCGATGCGCATCTTGGGCTTGCGCGCGTCGATGTAGGTCGCGGCGATGTCCAAGGTCTCGCGCACGCCGATGTCGGCGCCGTGCTGCGCGATGAACTGCCTGCCTGCGGAGCGCCCTTCGTCGTGCAGCTGCAACAGGGCGGTTCGCGACCGGTCCAGCGCCGAGCCCGGTTCGATCATGTCGCGCGGCGGCGGGCCGATACGATGCATCCGCAATTCCCGCATGACGGTGGGCCCTTCGCCGCGCGCCGCCAGCGCGCGCATCGCCGCGATCGACTGCATCTCCGCGACCAGGCTCGAATTGAACACGATTTCGCCGATGCGCTGGCGAATGGCGGGCGCGTCACGTGGAGTCTCGGGGACCTCGTCAGGCACGAGTTGCACCACGACGATGTCCCGCGCCGTCCCGGTGTGGATCATCGGCCACAGCGTCGGATTGCCGCAATAGCCGCCATCCCAATAGGGTTCGCCATCGATCTCGACGGCCTGGAACAGCGTCGGCAGGCACGCCGAAGCCAGCAACACGTCGACGGTCATGGCATCGTTGGCGATCACCCGCGGCAGCCCGGTCTTGACGTTGGTTACCGTGACGTACAGAGCCGGGGCAGCCTTGCTGCGCAGTGCGTCGAAGTCCACGTGCTCGGCGATCGCGTCGCGTAACGGATTGATGTTGAGCGGGTTCGCGTGATAAGGCGACACCGACCCGCTCGAGATGAGCCATGTTGTAAGCGAATCGCGCCACGCGCGCTCGAGCGGGCCCCAGACCTCGCGGCCTAGATCCGCGACCGCCGGACGGGCGATGCCCAGCCAGAACGAGCGCAACGCCTTGCGGGCTTGCGCGGGAGATCCCTTCGCGAGCGCGCTGGCAACGATGGCGGCGTTGATTGCGCCAGCGCTGGTGCCGCTCAGATGCGCAACGTCGATGCTGCGACTGGCAAGCAGCGCATCGAGCACGCCCCACGTATAGGCGCCCCACGAGCCACCGCCCTGCAGAGCAAGGCCGATGGGCTTGCGCGACGGCAAAGGCAAAACGCTGTCCTGAAGTTTCATGATTGGTCCCGGGTCGGTGTACGACGCCGCTTGTGGCGGGGTCGATAGGTCCGCGTCGAGGATCGACGTTGGAGCTCGGCGCGGCGGTATCGCCGCAACCGCTCCGATCAGCCTGGGCCGGCGCCGCGATCGATCAACCGCGGCTGCGCGGTCGTGCCAGGCACCCTATTGCCAATGTTGTTGCATTGCACCATCGAACAATGGGGCCGCGGGCGCCTGAAGTCAATCGTCATTTCAAATCAGGTACATAGCGCATACTGATGATGCGTAGATGCAACGGCGGTCGAGCCAAGGGCGCCAACATCAGATGGAACCGGACCCGAAGCGCCGACGGTTAGGCGTTCGAGCAAATTACAGGCGTGAGGAAGTGCTTACTGACTTATGGGTTCAGAGTTCGAGGGCGACGCGAGTGCCCTGATCGATGGCGCGCCGCGCATCCAGTTCGAGTGCAACGTCAGCGCCGCCGATGAGCTTGCATGCGATCCCGGCAGCCTGCAGATCGGCGTACAAATCGCGCCGCGGCTCCTGGCCAGCGCAGATTACGATTGTATCGACGTCCAAGATTTGGGCTTGGCCGTCGACCTTGACGTGCAGCCCGGCGTCATCGATGGCCTCGTATTCGACGCCGCCGGTCATGCTCACGCCACGTTTCTTGAGCAACGTGCGGCGAATCCAGCCGGTGGTCTTGGCGAGTCCCGCGCCGACTTTCTCGTCCTTGCGCTGCAGAAGCCAGAGCTTCCGCGCGGGCGGCGGATCCTCGGGCGGCGTCAGCCCACCGCGTTGGCGATATCCGATGTCGATGCCCCATTCGGCCGTGAACGCAACGACGGCGGGATCGGTTGCACGACCGTCGCACATATGTCCGTCGGGTGGATCAACGGCGGTGAGCAGCTCCGCGACGTCGAAGCCGATTCCGCCGGCGCCGATGAGCGCCACGCGCTGACCTGCCGTCTTGCTCCCGTCGACGACTTCCGTGTAACTCGCCACCTTCGGATGGTCGATGCCCGGAATCGACGGCGTCCGAGGAACGATGCCCGTAGCCAGCACCACCTCGTCAAACCCCCGGAGATCGGCCGCATCGGGCCGCTGATTCAATTCGACCTTGACCCCAAGTTGCGCGAGCCGCACGTTGAAATAGCGCAACGTCTCGGCGAACTCTTCCTTGCCGGGAATTCGCCGCGCGAGGTTGAATTGGCCACCGATTTCGCCGGCAGCGTCGAACAGGGTCACGGCGTGGCCGCGCTCGGCTGCGGTCGTTGCACAGGCCATGCCGGCAGGCCCGGCGCCGACGACCGCGACCTTCAACCTGTTTGCTGCCGGTACCAGCTTGAGCTCCGTCTCGCGGCAGGCATAGGGGTTGACGAGGCACGTGGCCGTCCTGCGCTGGAAGATCTGATCGAGACACGCCTGGTTGCAGCCGATGCAGGTATTGATTTCGTCGGCACGATCCTGTGCTGCCTTGTTGACGAATTCCGCGTCGGCGAGAAAGGGGCGCGCCATCGACACCATGTCGGCATCGCCGCGAGCAAGCACGGCTTCGGCCGTCGCCGGATCATTGATCCGGTTGGTGGTGATCAACGGGATCTTGACCGCTGATTTCAGGCGCCTCGTGACCCACGCAAACGCGGCCCGCGGAACCATCGTCGCGATAGTCGGGATGCGCGCTTCATGCCAGCCGATTCCGGTATTGATGATCGTGGCGCCCGCGGCTTCCACCGCCTGCGCCAGCGCGACAACCTCATCCCAGCTGCTGCCGCCCTCGACGAGATCGAGCATCGACAGGCGATAGATGATGATGAAGTTCGGACCGGTTGCCTCGCGTGTGCGGCGCACGATCTCGAGTGGGAATCGGACGCGATTGAGAAACGACCCACCCCATTCGTCATCGCGATGATTGGTCTGCAGCGCGATGAACTGGTTGATGAGATAGCCCTCGGAGCCCATGATCTCGACACCGTCGTAGCCCGCTCGCTGTGCGAGCTGCGCGCAGCGCGCATAGTCGGCGATGTTCTTGCGGACGCCCCAGCGCGTCAGCGACCGAGGGCGGAACGGCGTGATCGGCGACTTCAGCGAGGACGGCGCTACCGACAGCGGGTGATACGCATAGCGACCGGCATGGAGGATCTGCAGCGCGATTTTGCCGCCGGCCGCGTGCACCGCATCGGTGACGATACGATGCTTGCCGACTTGCCACGAGAACGAGAGCTGCAAGGCACGCGGCTCGAGCCGTCCGCACAGGTTCGGCGATATGCCGCCGGTGACCATCAGCCCGACGCCGCCTTGCGCGCGTGCCGAGTAAAACGCCGCCAGCTTCTCGAAGCCGCGTGGCGATTCCTCGAGCCCGGTATGCATCGAGCCCATCAGCACGCGATTTTTCAGCGTCGTGAATCCAAGGTCGAGCGGGGCGAGCAGATGCGGGTAGGCTGGCATGGCGGCGGGGCTGGAATGACAACAGTGAGCGACGATGCGCGACGACGACTGACGATACGTGCGGCAGGGCGTTAGTGTAGTGTGTTCCGGCTGGCGCATGTAACTGATGAGCATTCGCTAAACGGGTCAGGCGTCGACCGGTCCCAAGCTGGACGCGAACCCCTCCGACCCAGGGGTGTCCTAGCCAGGAAGGAGCAACCTCATGCGCACCGACGACATACCGGTTGGCCGACTCCTCACGCGTCGTGAAGCGCTCGCACTGATCGGTGCGTCGGGCGCGGCACTCTTTGGCGGAGCGTTTCGCGCGAGCACGGCGGCCGGCGCTCCGCCCGGCTGCGTGGTCCGCCCGGCGCAGACCGAAGGGCCCTTTTTCGTCGACGGCGAACTGGAGCGTTCGGACATTCGCTCCGATGCGCGTGGCGATAACGTACGCCAGGGTATCCCGCTGAAGCTCAAATTCAATGTCGCGAGGATCAGCGACGCAAGTTGCACGGCGCTTGCCGGCGCTCAGGTTCACGTGTGGCATTCCGACGCCTCAGGCAGGTATTCGGATGTCGGTGCTCACAACGCTTCGGGCGCGAGTCTGCAGTTTCTGCGCGGGTATCAGCTCACCGATGCCATGGGTACCGCGCAGTTCATGACCATCTTTCCGGGATGGTACGGTGGCAGGACTGCGCATATCCACTTCAAGATCCGGCTGGCCGCGCCGTCCGGATCGGCCGCACGCACCCAGGAATTCACCTCACAGCTCTACTTCGACGATGCGTTGCAGGATCGCGTGTTTGCCACGGCGCCGTACACCCCCCGTGGCGCGCGGGACACGCACAATGCCGACGATTTTCTGTATCGCAGCGGCGGCAGGCAATTGCTGTTGGAACTGCAACCGGATGGCCCCGGATACGCAACGGTATTCGACATCGGCGTGCTGATCTGAGCTTGTAGGCGCGAATTCATTCGCGCGCAGGTGGCAGTTGTCATACGTTCAGCCGCTCCGGTGCAAGGTACTGCTGCCTGTAGGTTTCGAACGGGAGAGTGTCGGCGGCTTCGATCTGTCGCTGCTTCAACAGCGATCCCTCGGCCAGCCGGCTGAAGCGTTCCGCGGCTTCGGTGGAATAGGGGAGTCGCCAGATCGCGTCGCGGTGCCGCTGCGACTGTTCGAGCACGAAGCGTGCATACGATTTGTCGTGCTCGCGCTCCATCGCCTGCAACACCTGCGCGGAGGGCGTCGTCTGCGGGTCGCGCAGGCGCGATGTGGCCACGGCCAGGGCCTCGCGATGGGCATTGGCGCCGGTCACGGCGTGCGCGGCGTCGAGCGCGGCCGCAATCGGTTCGCACGCAGCCAATACCTCGGCCCCCCACTCGAACAGCGGCATCTCTTGCAATCCGCGGGTCAAGCGCAGGCCCGGTTCGCGGCCCCGCGATGCCACGAGTTGCTTGTTGCGCAGGATGTTCGCAAGCTCCTGCGGCGTGTCAGGCGGACTGTCCTGCAGGAGACAGTGCAAAAGGAACACATCGAGGATGCGCATCGTCTGGGCATCGATGCCCACCGCGCAGAACGGATCGAGGTCCATCAGCCGCACTTCGACGTACTCGACGCCGCGTTCCCGCAGCGCGTGCAAAGGCCGCTCGCCCGGGCGGATTCGACGCTTGGGCCGGATCGTGCCGTAGAACTCGTTTTCGATCTGCAGCAAGCTCTCGGCGAGCTGGCGGTAGTTGTCGCCGTCGCGAATGCCGATCGCCGCGTATGCGGGATACGGTTTGGTCATCGCTTCGTGCAGCGATGCCGCGTAGCTTTCGAGGTTGTTGTAGCTCACGAGCAGCGTCGATTGCGCATCGCTCTGATAGCCAAGCTTGCCCATGCGCAAGGACGTGGCATATGGCAGATACAGAGTGTCGCCGCTCCAGCGCTCGAGCTGATGCTCGCGGCCGGCAACAAAAGTCGAACACACGGCCGGCGACGCGCCGAACAGGTACAGCAGCAGCCACGATTGACGACGGAAATTGCGGATCAGCGCGAAGTACGCGTCGTTGCTGAGTTGGCGCGGCAACGAAAAGTTGTAGTGGATGCCGGAAATGGTCTGCATGCGCCGCCCATAGCGATAAGACAGGCCCATGCGGTACACGCTCTTGGTGCGGCCCACGTTCGAGGTGCCGTAGTAGCCGATGGGTATGGCATCGTCCGCCGGCAATCGGCAAGGCATGCTCGCGGCCCACAGCAACTCGTCGCCGATGGCCCGGTACACTGCCTGATGGATCTCGGTGAGCTCGTCGAGACAGGCTTCGGGGCTGGGATGCACACCGGTGATCAGCTCGAGCTGGGCCTCGCTGAAGTCGGTGGTGACCAGGGGGTGCGTGAGCGCGGAACCCAATTTGGCCGGATGCGGTGTAATGGCCAACGCGCCGTCCGGGCGCACGCGAAGGCTTTCCTTCTCGATGCCGCGGCGCAAATTTGCCAGCACCTCCTTCGGCAATGCATTCAGACGATCCTGCGGCAGCACGTCACGTTCAGTCGACACCCGTTGGCTCCCATCGAGTTTGACAAGGATAGACGCGTGCGCATCGTGCGCGAGGCACCCGCGATCCGGAAGAAATCGGGGCTGGCCCTTGCTTCCGTGGCAGAGTTTACCTGCGCGCGGGGCTTCCCGGCTTGGTAGGATGCGGATTCTGGTCTTGGCGATGGAGAATCTACGTTGCGCCGTCGACGCTCGCTCGCGTTACGAGTGATCGCTTTTGCGCTCGGCGCGCTCGCAGCGCAGTGCGCGCCCGGGTTCGATCTGGAAGGGCATCGCGGCACGCGCGGCCTTGCATCTGAAAACACGCTGTCCGCCTTCCGGCGCGCGCTGCAGATCGGCGTTAGCACGATCGAGACCGACATGGCCGTCACCAAGGATGGCGTCATCGTCATCTCGCACGAGCCATTCCTGAACCCTGATCTGGTGCGCGGCCCGGACGGACGCTGGCTTGCGGCGCCAGGCCCGCCGATCCACGCATTGGTGCTGTCCGAGCTGCAACGCTACGATGTCGGGCGCACGGATCCGGCAAGCAAATACGCGCGCCAATTTCCTGAGCAGCAGCCCGCGGACGGCGAGCGCTTTCCCCAGCTGACGGAGCTATTCGAGCTGATCGAGTCGAACGACAGACCTGTGCGGCTCAATATCGAGACCAAGATCACACCGACCAGCGGCGCCGATACACCGGACGCCGTGCAGTTCGCGGCGCTCGTCGTCGCCGCCGTACAAGCCGCGAAAATGAGCGATCGCGTCACGGTCCAATCCTTCGACTGGCGCACCTTGCTCGAGGTCAAGCGCCTGGCCCCGGATATCGAAACGTCGTGTCTCACGATACAAACGACCACGATGGACACGGTGAAAGCGGCGGACGGCGGCGCGTCTCCGTGGCACGCCGGGCTCGCGTTGCGCGCGCACGGCGGGTCACTGCCCGCGCTGGTGAAGGCGGCGGGTTGCGGAACGTGGTCCATGTTCTGGCGCGACTTGAATGCGCAGGACCTCGCCGTAGCCCATGGACTCGGCCTCAAGGTCCTGCCGTGGACTGTCAACGAGCGTTCCGACATGAGCCGACTGATCGACCTTGGCGTGGACGGCATCATCACCGACTATCCCGATCGGTTGCGAGGCGTGATGGCGGGGAAGAAGATGACGCTGCCCTGACCTCGGTTCGATTGGCCCTCACGGCCATGGTTGACGGGAGTCCAGTGCTGGACTATTCTGTCAATCGAGTCCTGCGTCGGTCCTCGACCTCCCATCGCCATCCGCACAATGTCGCGCCTCGTCGCCCCTCGCCGTGTTGTGCCAAAACCGCGGCCCGAGCCGCCTGCCGCGGAGCGGCTGGCCAATCCCGCGCTGCGTACCTTCTTCCGCATCTGCGACGCGTGGAGGCTGTCGAATGACGAAGCACGCAAGCTTTTAGGGGATCCGCCGCGCTCGACGTATTTCATGTGGAAGAAAGCCGGGGCGGGCCAACTGGCCCGCGATACCCTCGAGCGTATCTCCTACATTCTGGGAATCTACAAGGCGCTGCAGATTCTGTTGCCCGACCCGGCGTCCGCGGATGCGTGGGTCCGCAAACCCAACGCAGCACCGCTGTTTGGCGGCAAGCCCGCGTTGCAACGCATGCTCTCCGGCAACGTCGCCGATCTTTACGTCGTGCGGCAGTATCTCGACGCATGGCGCGGCGGATAGCCCCACCTGGCGATTCGCTCCGGCCCCGTCGCACGCGATGGCGCCCGAGTCATCGCCTGGTTCCGAGCCGTTTCCCGCCCATTGGTCTGTTCGACCGGGTCGCGCGCCCCGAGGATCTGGAGGCCGTGTTCGAAATCGAGGCGCTCACGAACGATCGCGTACGCGACGAGACAGGGCAGCTCGTGCTCGTCCCGCCCGAGGATCGCGTCAGCGGACCCGGAACAACACCCGTCATGGCGGCGTTTACACACCTCAATCCGGAGGGAAGCCGGTTTTCCGACGGCTCGTTCGGCGTGTACTACTGCGCGCAGGAACTCGACACCGCGCTGGCCGAAGTCCGTTATCACCAGGCACGCTTCCTGCGGCGCACGGCGGAAGGCCCCATGCAGGTACAAATGCGCCTGTATCTGGCGGACATCGACGCGCAGCTCGCGGACGCGCGTAAAGCGGCGGAGTGCCAGCGACCCGACGATTACGCGCCGAGCCAGAAAGTCGGCGTCGCGTTACGCGCCGCCGGCCGCGACGGCGTACTCTATCGCAGCGTACGCTACGCCGGAGGTACCTGCGCCGCGCTGTTCCGCCCCCGCTTGATCAACCGGTGCCGTCAATCCAAGCATTACGCGCTGCACTTCGACGGCAGCGATATTGTCGCGATCGACGAATTGAAAGCGGTGTGGCACGCCTGAGGGCGGTGTCGTTACAATGCAGCGAATCGCCGGCTGCAAACCGTGACGACGGCGACCTGGCTCGGGACTTCCTTTGCGTGAGGCATTCGAGGCACTGCATGCGGATTCATCGCCCCGTCTTACTCCAGCCCGCGCCGCGCGGATGAGCGCGGTGGGGGCGGCTGTCGCGCATGGCGCGGGTGGGCGCCGCATCTGGCCGATAGAGCGTATCGGCTATCGGGTACCGCGTGCGCGTTTCAACGGCCGTATCCACGCCGTGTTCGCGCGCGCCTGCTACATCGATTGCGGCGACGCACTGCTGACTCTGGTCGATACGGCGGGTACGGATGGGCCGACGATGCTCCTGGCGACGCGCCGCACCGCGCCCGACATGCGCGGCGCTTTCCGGCGCGGCGCTGCGGTTCGCTGCGACGAAGGTCTCCTCCGCTCGGGCGATACCATGCTCGACCTGCGTGGAGCGCGAACGTGGCACGCGCCGGGTCTGCGTTCCCAGCTCCCCTACGGCGAGATGGCGTCGCGCGTCGCACTCGCGTCGGCGCGGCTCGCGCAGATCCGATGCACGCGCTCGAGCGTTCTCGATCGCAGTGGAAGCGCCACGATTGCGCGGATCAACCGCGCGTGCCGCGATCTCGCCTTAGCGGACGCCGTCGGCTGTTGTACCCAGCTCGTCGGCTGGGGCGAAGGGCTCACCCCTGCCGGCGACGATTATCTCGTCGGCCTTTGCAGCGGCCTCGGCGCGCTCGCCGGCGAAGACGCAGCACGACGCGCGTTTGCCGGCCGCATTCGGGCATTCCTGAGTAATGCGGGACCAAGCACGACCCCCATCGCGGCGCATTATCTCGCCCTTGCCGGGCGCGGGGACTTCAACGCCAACATCCTGCGCGCAGTCGATGCATTGCGCGCAGAGCCAGATCCATCGCTCGCGATGCGCACTCTCGACGACATCATGGCAGTCGGCGCGACCTCAGGCGCCGACACCGTTGCGGGCATCCTGTCCGCATTCGCCGCGTGGTCACGCCCGGCAGCGATGGGCTGCTCAGCATCGTGAGCACCGGACTCAAGTTCCGCGTCTTCCACGATCTGTACAAGGATTCGGTATCGTTGATGCAACTCGGCGCCGCGCTCCGCGCGCGGCCCGGCATCGACGAGGCTTCCTGCATCATGGCCACGCCCGCCAACCTGGCGCAGCTTACCGACGCCGGCCTGGTCGTCGACGCGGCGCTCACTCCGTCGGACTTGCTCGTTGTCGTTCGCGGCGAAGCGGACGCGTGCGCGACCGCGATCGACGCCGCCACCGATACCCTGCACTCGGCGTCCGAGCAGCCCCACAGCGCCGACGCAGCTTTTGTGCTGCCGTTGACGAGCATCGCGATGGGACTCGAGCAAACGCCGGACGCGGACCTCGCCCTGATTTCGGTGCCGGGCGACTATGCTGCGGCCGAGGCGCGCAAAGCGTTGTCGCTGGGGCTGCACGTGATGATGTTTTCCGACAATGTCGGCATCGCCGACGAACGCGCGATCAAGGAATACGCGCGCCACCGCGGCCTTCTCGTCATGGGGCCCGACTGCGGCACGGCGATCGTCAACGGAGTGCCGCTCGGTTTCGCCAACATGGTGCGTCGAGGCGACATCGGGCTGGTCGCCGCGTCGGGCACCGGCTTGCAGGAAGTTACCTGCCGCGTCCACCAACTGGGTGGTGGCGTCTCGCAGGCACTCGGCACAGGCGGCCGCGACCTCAAGGATGAAATCGGCGGCATTACCATGCTGCAGGGAATCGCGGCGCTGACCGAAGACCCCCGGACGCGCGTGATCGTACTGATCTCCAAGCCGCCGTCCCCCGCCATCGCGCAGCTGATCCTCGAGGCGGCGGCGGCGTCCGGCAAACCGGTTGTCGTCGACTTCCTGGGCGCGCCCGCGGCGTCGATCGCGCGTCCGGGCATCGTCGCTGCGCAATCGCTGCAGCACGCAGCGGATGCCGCGGTCGCGCTGGCGCAAGGACGCGTCGTGCCGACGTTCCAAACGGTGGCATCCGACGATCGCGTCGCCGCTGCTGTCGCGGCGATGGCGCCGACGCAGCACGATGTGCGCGGACTCTTCTGCGGCGGTACGTTCTGCTACGAGACGCAGTTCGTCTTCCTTGAATGCGGGCTCGCCTGTCGGTCGAATGCGCCGGTGCACGGTGCCTCCGCGCACGACGGACACGTTGCGGGCAATCCCGGCCATTTGTTCCTCGATATGGGTGACGACGAATACACGCGAGGGCGCCCGCATCCCATGATCGATCCCTCGCAGCGCAACGCAGCGATTCGGGCGCATGCGCATGACCCGGCCACGGCTGCACTGCTGTTCGATGTAGTGCTCGGCTTCGGCGCGCATCCGGATCCCGCCGGTGAACTGGCGATCGCGCTGGGAGAGGCGCGCGCGATCGCTGCGGCACACGGGCGTACGCTCGCTCTGATCGGCCACGTGTGCGGTACCGAGACCGATCCTCAGAACCGGGCAAGACAGATGGCAACGCTGACAAATGCAGGGGCGGTCATCGCCGCGAGCAATTTCGAGGCCGCTACGCTCGCGGCCGGAGTGGCGATTCGTCGCGATGGTGCTCCCGCATGAAGCCGCTGTTCAAGGAGTCGCTCACGGTCATCAACGTCGGCCTGGCGGGCTTCGCCGACAACGTCGTCGCCGCCGGCGGCGCCTGCATCGCGCTCGACTGGCAACCACCCGCGCAAGGCGATCGCGACGGCGCCACCGCGCTCGCCGCGACGCTCAATCACCCGCTCGTCGAAGAGGCGAACGCGCGGGCGTTCGCGCGTTTCATCGGCGCGCAACCCGCTCTCGTCGATGTCGTCCTCGCGCGCGACGCCATAGCGGCGATGGCCGCGGGGCGGCGTCTGATCCTGCACGCGGGTCCGCCGATCGCCTGGTCGAGGATGTGCGGGCCGATGCGCGGCGCGGTGCAGGGGGCCGCGTTGTTCGAGGGCTGGGCCGATTCGGTCGCGGCGGCATCGGCGCTGGTCGAAGGCGGCACGATCGAGCTTTCACCCTGCCACCATCACGCCGCGGTCGGGCCGATGGCCGGGATCATCAGCCCATCGATGCCGGTGTTCGTCGTCGAGAACAAGGCCGCCGGCAACCGCGCTTATTCGAACATGAACGAAGGGCTGGGGAAGGTGTTGCGTTTCGGTGCGCACGGACCAGAAGTAATCGAGCGCCTGCGCTTCATGACGGACGTCCTGGCGCCGGCACTGCGTGTCGCGCTGTCCCGGACCGGTCCGCTCGAGTTGAAGCCGCTGATGGCGCAGGCGCTCACCATGGGTGACGAAGTGCACAACCGCAATGCCGCGGCAAGCTCACTGCTGTTCAAGAAGCTGGCGCCGGCGCTGATTGCCAGCGACTTCTCACGCGGAACCGCGGCGGCGGCGCTCGACTTCATTGCGGGGAACGATCACTTCTTCCTCAACCTGTCCATGGCGGCGTGCAAGGCGATGCTGGACGCCGCTGCGGATGTCCCCGGCAGCTCGCTCGTCACGGCGATGGCACGCAACGGGGTCAACTTCGGCATTCGGCTGGCCGGAACGGGCGACGCATGGTTCGAAGCGCCGGCCAATCCGGTCGACGGTTTGTACTTCCCGGGCTACTCGCTCGCCGACGCAGCAGCGGACCTGGGCGATTCCGCGATCACCGAAACCGCCGGCGTCGGTGGGTTCGCCATGGCCGCCGCGCCGGCGATCGTCAAGTTCGTCGGAGGCACCCCCGCGGATGCCATGCACCATAGCCTTCGCATGCGCGCGATCACGCTGGGAACCAATCCATCATTCACCTTGCCATCGCTCGACTTCGCCGCCGCGGCAGCGGGCATCGACGCCCGCAAGGTCGTCGACCGCGGCATACTCCCGGTGATCAACAGCGGCATTGCTCATCGCGACGCCGGTGTCGGACAGATCGGCGCCGGGGTCACTACGGCGCCGCTCGGATGCTTCATCGCGGCGGTCAAGGCGCTCGCCGCAACGCTGCCAAGCGATGGTGACGGGGGCAAAGTATGAGTGCGGCAAGCGTGGGTGCTCCCAAGCCCCTCGCCGTGGTCGCCGTCGGTGGCAACGCGCTGATCCGCGACAGCCAGCACACCGGGCTCAACGATCAGTACGATGCCGTGCGCGCATCCTCCACCCAAATCGTCGAGATGATCGCCGCCGGCTGGAACGTGGTGCTGACTCACGGCAACGGCCCGCAGGTCGGCTTCATCCTGCGCCGTTCCGAAATTGCCGATGGCCAGGTGCCCACCGTTCCCGTTCGCTACGCCGTCGGGGACACGCAGGGCGCGATCGGCTTCATGTTCCAGAATGCGCTCGGCAACGCGCTCCGTGCACGGCGGATCCCGATGCCGGTTGTCACGCTCGTGACGCAAACATTGGTCGATCGCGACGATCCCGCGTTCGCCCGCCCCGACAAGCCGATCGGATCGTTCATGAGCGAAGAGGTCGCGAAGCAGCTCGCGCACGAGCTGGGCTGGACGGTGATGCCCGACTCCGATCGCGGCTGGCGGCGCGCGATCGCATCGCCGCAGCCGAAGCGCGTGATCGAGGCGGCACTGATCGAGAAACTGGCACGCGAGGGAACGCTGGTCATCGCCTGCGGCGGTGGCGGAATCGCGGTGGTGGAGACGGCAGAGGGCGCACTCGAAGGCGTCGAGGCGGTCATCGACAAGGATCGTGCGTCGGCGCTGCTCGCGATCGAACTGAAGGCAGATCTGCTGATGATCCCCACGGGCGTGGAGCGCGTCGCGATTCGCTTTGGGCGCCCTGACCAGCAGTGGCTCGACCGGATTTCCGTCGCGCAGGCGGAACAGTACGCGAGCGAAGGGCACTTCGGCGGCGGCAGCATGGGGCCGAAGATCGAGGCCATCGTCAGGTTCGTCAAGGCTCGCGATGGAGCACGCGGGGTCATCACCCACCCCGACAGCATCGGCCGCGCGTTGCGCGGCGAGACGGGCACGTGGATTGAAAGCGAATGAGGCGATGAAAAGTACGCTGCTGGCAGTCAACGGGACGCTGATGCGCGGGCTGGAACTCAATCCGAATCTGCTCAGGGTCGGCGCGACGTTCGTGCGCGAAGATGCGACCGATGCGTGCTACCGCCTGTGGTCCATCGACGATCGCCATCCCGCGATGCTCCGCACCCCGGGGGAAGGAGCACGCGTCGCCGTCGAGCTTTGGGATGTTCCGCTCGCAGGTCTCGCGCAGGTGCTGCTCTCCGAGCCGCCGGGACTTGCGATCGGCAAGGTCGTCTTACAGGACGGGTCGGTGGTGCTGGGCGTGCTCGGCGAGCCGTTCCTGTGCGAAGGCAGGCGCGAGATCACCGTGTTCGGTGGCTGGCGCGCGTACGTGGAAGGGCAAAAACGGGGTACCGGACCAACAACGGGAGGGTAAGGTCATGAGTACGGCGACGAGCGGCAATGATGTTCGCATCTGGGTAGCCGGCGACTGGAATGGATTCTTCGGCCTGTTCACCAACGTACTGCTCAACGTGATCGTTCTGACCGGCCTCTGTCTCGGGGTCGTGCAATTGCCGGCCGACACCGTGTTCGGCCGCATCCTGCCGGCACTCGGCATCGCGCTGCCACTCGGCAACCTGTTCTACGCGTACCTCGCGTGGCAGCTCGCGAAGAAGGAGGGCCGCAGCAACGTGACAGCGATGCCGTACGGGCCGAGCGTGCCGCATATGTTCATCGTCGTGTTCCTGATCATGCTCCCGACGTACCTGAAGACGAAAGACCCGGTGATTGCGTGGCATGCCGGACTCGCATGGTGCTTCATCATCGGCGTCATCGTGCTGGCCGGCGCTTTCGTCGGCCCGGCGATCCGTGCGATGACGCCGCGCGCGGCAATGCTTGGAACGTTGGCGGGAATATCGATCGCCTTCATTTCGATGCGCCCCGCATTCCAGATGTGGGAAACACCGTGGATCGGCCTTGTGTGCTTTGCCATCGTGCTGATCGCGTGGACGGGAAACCGGCGACTCCCAGGAGGGTTGCCGGGCGGACTCGTCGCGGTGATCGTCGGCACCGCAATCGGCTGGGCGGTATCGCTGGGCGGGTGGAGCGACTACATGCAGCCGGCGGCGGTGGGCAAATCGTTCGCTCAATTCGGCCTGCACATCCCGCTGTTCTCGTCCGATGTATGGGACGGGCTGGCGCAGGTCGCGCCGCTCCTCGTGACGGCGATCCCGCTCGGCATCTACAACTTCACCGAAGCGATGAACAATGTCGAAAGCGCCTCGGCGGCGGGCGACAATTACAACCTGCGCAAGATCCTGCTCGCCGACGGGCTGGGCGCGATCGTCGGCTCGATGCTGGGCAGTCCGTTCCCCCCCGCGGTGTACATCGGGCACCCAGGCTGGAAGGCGGTCGGTGGCCGCATCGGCTATTCGCTCGCGACCGGCATCGCGATCGCGATCGTGTGCCTGTTCGGGCTGACGGCGCTGCTGCTGGCGGTGATCCCGCTCGTCGCGATCCTGCCGATCCTGCTGTACATCGGTCTCGTCATCGGCGCGCAGGCGTTCCAGGCGACGCCGCCGAACCATGCGCCGGCGGTCGTGCTGGCGATCATTCCGAACATCGCCGAATGGGCCAAGACGCAGGTCGACGGCGCGCTCGCCGCAGCCGGGACGTCGGTTGCGCAAGTCGGTGCGGGCAAGCTCGCAGGCACGGGTGTGTTGTATGGCGGCATGGAAGCGCTCGGCGGCGGCTCGGTGCTCGCGGGCATGGTTCTGGGCGCCGTGGCGGCATTCATCATCGACGGCAAGCTCAAAACCGCGGCTGGGTGGGCCTTCGCAGGCGCGATCCTCGCCTTCATCGGGCTGATCCACGGTGCCCAACTCGGTTGGGCCGTGTCGCCCCTGATCGCGCTCGGCTACGCCATGTTTGGCGCGACGTGTTTCCTTCTGGCACGAGGCGAGGCGAACGCTCCCGCCTCCGCGTGACGCCGCACGGTCCGAATGAATTCTGACCTACAGCAACACGACGTCATGTAGGCACGAATTCATTCGTGTGTGGTGGTCCGCGCTCGCTGCTTAAGCACCGAGCGCCGCCAGCGCGTTCGACGAGTCGGACACCCAGCCGAAAATGCCGCCCTGCGCCTTGATCATGGCCAGGGCAGCGCGCTGGAATTCCGGGAAATAGGAGCCCACGCAATCGGCGAGGACGACGCATTCGTAGCCTCGGTCGTTCGCCTCGCGCACCGTCGTGTTGACGCAGACTTCTGTCGTGACTCCGCATACGATCAGCGACTTGATCCCGCGGTTGTGCAGGATGTGGTCGAGGTCGGTGGCGCAGAACGCGCCCTTGCCGGGCTTGTCGATGACGACCTCGCCCGATTGCGGCGCGAGTTCGGGAACGATGGAATGACCATGCTCGCCCCGGACCAGGATTCGACCCATCGGTCCGGGGTCGCCGATCCGCTTGGCGCCGCGACCGCGGACGATCTTCGAGGGCGGGCAATCGGCGAGGTCGGCGCTGTGACCTTCTCGCGTATGGATCACCATCAGGCCCGTCCGGCGCGCCGCGTCGAGCATGCTGCGGCACGGAGCGATGACCGCCTGCAACGGCGTGACGTCGTTGCCGAGCGCTTCTCCGAAACCGCCCGGCTCGACGAAGTCGCGTTGCATGTCGATGATGACAAGCGCCGTGGTCGCCGGGTCGAACTCGAACGCATACGGCTCGGCGTTCATCGTCTTTTGGCTCACGTCATTCTCCCGCAGAGGGTTCCATCCGCATTACGTTAGCGTAGTCAACGCGTACCGTGTCGATCAGTCGCCCGACTTGATGTTGTTGTCCTTGATGACCTTGGCCCAGCGCGGAATTTCCTTGCGCACGAAGGCGTCGAGCTGCTCGGGCGGGGCGCCGCTCACTTCCATTCCCTGCGCCGACAGCTTTTCCTTGACCGCTGGCGCCTGGACCGCCTTGGCGAGTTCTTCGTAGACCCGCTTGGTGAGCGCTGCTGGCATGTTGGCCGGGCCGAAAACTCCCCACCACGTGTACGCCTCGAAGCCGGGAACGCCCTGATTCGCGATCGGCTCGACGTTCGGCAACTTGGGATCGGGCTTGGCCGATGTGACCGCAATCGCCCGCAGACGTCCGGATTCGATGTGCGGATACACCAGGAACACCGAGCCGATCGCGAGCGGCACCTGATTCCCGATCGCATCGTTCATCAGCGGGCCGCCACCGCGATAGGGAATGTGATTGAACTCCACCCCCAGTTGATTCCCGAGCTGGGTCATCGTGAGGTGACCGATGCTGCCGGCGCCGATCGTGCCGTACGACACGCTTCCCGGCTTGGCCCTGGCCGCAGCCACGACATCCCGGAAGGACTTGTACGGCTGATTGACGTTCGTGACCAGCGCCATCCCTCCCGTCCCGACCAGCATCAGCGGAGTGAGATCGCGCAGCGTGTCGAACGGCATACCGGGTATCAGCGACGGGTTCACCGCATGGGTGTCGAAAACGACGCCAAGGGTGTAGCCGTCGGGATCGGCTTTCGCCAGCGCCGCGGTGCCAATCGAGCCCGAAGCACCACCGCGGTTGTCGACGATGACCGACTGCCCGGTCTGTTCCGTGAGTTGTTGTGCGAGAACGCGCGCGACCTGATCGACCGACCCGCCCGGCGGAAATACGGCGATCAGCTTGACCGTCTTGGTCGGCCAGGTCTGCGCGGCCGCGAAGGGAGGGGCGCCGAGGGTGAACAGCAACGCGAGCGCTGCCAGCACGATGCGAATGGTATTCATGCGCGTCCCGAAGAAAGATGCGATGCGTGGCCTCGAGTCTTGCCGGGCGAGGCATCCGCATCCGCGAAGATAACATGCGGCGTTGGAGAGCGAAGCGTCGGTTACCAGCGAGTCGCCATGCGCCCGCAGCGCGGCAGCGTTTTGATGGCGGCTCTTAGCCCGACCTAATGCGCGCCGCAGCGGCCCAAGCTCACTTTTTTCGCTCTTTCAACATAACCCTGAAAAGGCAGATGAAAACAATCAGCAGGAGGAGCCGAAGCGCCAGCTCCAGCCGGCGGGAAGGGTGCGCCTGTACAACCGACACGACGCCCCAAGTCAAGGTAGTGGCAAGCGCAGACAGGGCGACGGCCATCACCGCGAACCTCAACTGCGAGACCGCCTGCAACCTGCGGTGAAAACCCGCAATCATGTACATGACCGCCGCAACTCCGATCACCGGGGGCAACCCCAATTCGATTGCAAGTTCGGGGCCGAACCTGCGAGTCAACAGCGCATAGACGGCCAGGCCCAGCATTCCCGCGACCAGCAGCAGAAAGACTCCCATCGCCCAGAAAAGGCTGGCCTTCAGATGTCCACTGATCGGTAGATTGTCGCCATCCATTGATAGACCCTGAAAGGAGCAGTCGAAGCTATGAGGTCGTTCCGGCACGCGCATCCAGCGCCGCCCACCGCTCGAATTTCTGCGTCAGTTCATGCTCGATTTCCGCGGCGCGCACCCGATCCCGCCTGATCGCGTCAGCGCCGTGCTTATGATAGTCGATGCCGCTCATACGGGCGGAGAGTTCATGCTGCTCGCGCTCCAGCGCTTCCAGTTCAGCTGGCAGGGAATCGAGCTCCCGCCGCTCCTTGAACGATAGTTTAGCCCGCGCAGCCCGGGCGCCGCGTGCCTCGCTGCGCGCGGACGGTGCGTCGGCTTTGGCCTCGTTTACCGACTGCGGTGATGCGCGTGGTCGTTGCGCCAGCCAATCGCTGTAGCCGCCCACGTACTCTTTCCACATGCCTGGGTACCCGGGCGCGCTCTCTGCGACCAGCGTTTGCGTGACGACATTGTCGAGAAACGTACGGTCATGACTCACCAGAAGCAGCGTCCCCGCGTAGGACTGCAGCGTATCTTCGAGCAGTTCGAGCGATTCGATGTCCAGATCGTTGGTGGGCTCGTCGAGGACCAGCAGATTGGCGGGCAGCGCAAACAATCGTGCGAGCAACAGCCGGTTGCGTTCGCCGCCGGAAAGCATTTTCACGGGTGCATTGGCGCGCTGCGGCGGGAACAGGAAGTCGCCGAGGTACGAGAGCACGTGCTTGCGGCCGCCCGCCGTCTCGACCCATTCCGAACCGGGACTGATGGTATCCGCCAACGTTCGCTCGGGTTCGAGTTGCGCTCGCATCTGGTCGAAGTAAGCCACCTGCAACTTGGTGCCGAGGCGGATCGTCCCCTCGTCCGGAGGCAATGTCCCGAGGATGAGCTTCAGCAGCGTGGTCTTGCCTGCCCCGTTGGGCCCGATCAGGCCCAGCCGGTCTCCGCGCATGATGCGCAGGGAGAGGTCGCGTACAACAGGCCGCCCCTCGAAGCGCTTGGTGACGTGCTCGAGCTCCGCCACAAGTTTACCGGAGCGCTCGCCGGCGTCGAGTGCGAGCTTGACATTGCCGAGCCGTTCCCGGCGCTGCACTCGCTCGTTCCGCAACTTCTCCAGCCGTCGGACGCGGCCCTCGTTGCGCGTGCGACGCGCCTCGACGCCTTTGCGGATCCACACCTCTTCCTGCTTCCAGAAGGCGTCGAACTTGCGGTTGGCCACGCTCTCTGCCGCAAGCTCGTTCGCTTTTCGCGCTTCGTACGCAGCAAAATTTCCCGGGTAGGAACGCAACAGTCCGCGGTCGAGCTCGACAATGCGCGTCATGACCCGATCCAGAAATGTGCGGTCGTGCGTGATCACGATGCATGTCGGCTGCTTGCACAGGAGATCTTCGACCAGCGTGATCCCGTCCATATCGAGGTGGTTGGTCGGCTCGTCCAGCAGCAGCAACTCGGGAGTCAACGCGAAGGCCAGCGCCAGCGCGGCACGCTTTTTTTCGCCGCCCGAAGCGGACAGCGGGTCCGCCGCTTCATCCAGCCCAAAACGATGCATGTATTCGACGAGGCGCGCCTCCACGCGCCAGCGCTCGCGATCGTCATGGTCCTGGGCATGAGCAGCGTCGGCAGCGAGACGGCCGCGCAACGCGAGGCTTTCGCGCAGCGTCGATGCCTCGGGCAACTGCGGCTCCTGTTCGACCAGAACGACGCGCAGCCCGTCGCGCAGCGCGAGGTTGCCGCCATCGAGGTCCGCGCGACCCGCCATCACGTTGAGCAGTGACGACTTGCCGGTGCCGTTGCGACCGATGAGTCCGATACGCTCGCCTTCGTCAATCGAGAATTCGGCGCGGTCGAGCAGAGGATGCAGCCCGAAGGCAAGTTCGGCGCTTTGGAGCGTCAGGATGGGCATGCGTGGAGCTTAGCGCAACTCGGCGGCGGACAGATCCCTACGACACGCGATACGGCTCCAGTTGCAGCGACTCCACTCTGGCACCGAGCATGACGACGCTGCCCGACCGACGATTGACGCCGTCCTCGGAAAAATCGAACAGGAATGTCCGGCGCAGACGCACCACGCCCTCATGATCGCGAACGAAGCCGAGCCGAACGCCATGAACGGTGTCGTCAAGAAGTTGCAGGCCGTGCTGCCGGCACGCCTCCTTGGTGATCCGGATCGCAGCCTCGCGGGCGCGCAGCGCCTCGTAGAAAAGCCAGCCGCCGAGGATGATGCCGACGACGAAAAGTGTTTGCCAGAAGGTCACGATGCTAGACTTGCTGCGGGAGTGTACCGTGCTGTCTGCCCACTGGCATCAAGGAGATCCGATGCGCACGTTCGTTGCTGTCATGATGGCCGCGCTGATCGCCTCGCCGGTCGCCGCCCAGAAAGCCGATCAGACCGCCACCCAGTTTTATGCGGAATATCGCGACGTTTGGCAGAAAGCCAAGTCCATCGATGCGATCCTGCCGTATCTCACCAAGGAGGGGCGCGCGGAAATCGAGGCAACGCCCGATGATAAGCGGCGGATGATGTTCGAGATGATGAAAATGATGGGCAACATGTCGAACGTCAAGGTGGTAAAAGAAGCAAGGCAAGCCGACGGCTATCTTCTCGACCTGACCGCCACGGGTCCCGACAGGAAACCGATGAAGGGCACCGCCGAGATCATCATGGAAGGTGGAGCGATGAAGCTGAAAAAGGAAACCTGGACGTCGTAGCCGCTTCCGCAAGCCATGGGAATCGGGTCCCGGCCTTCGCTGGGATGACGACTACCACTGCGGCTAGGTACGACGTTCAATTCGTGCCTGCACGTTACTCGGTCGGCAGGAAGCCTTCGATCGACAGGTACCGCTCGCCCGTGTCGTAGTTGAATCCCAGCACGCGCGCACCCGGTGCGAGCTGGGGAAGTTTCTGCGCGATCGCCGCGAGCGTCGCGCCCGAGGAAATTCCGATGAGCATGCCTTCCTCGCGCGCGGCGCGGCGCGCCATTTCCTTGGCGGCATCCGCCTCCACCTGAATCGTGCCGTCGAGCAGCGACGTATCGAGAATCGCGGGAATGAATCCTGCACCGATGCCCTGGATCGGATGGGGAGTGTGCTTGCCGCCGGAAATCACCGGCGACGCTGTCGGTTCGACCGCAAATACTTTGAGTTTCGGCCATTTCGGCTTCAGCACACGCGCGCAACCGGTGATGTGCCCGCCCGTTCCTACGCCGGTGATCAGCGCATCGAGACCGTCGGGGAAGTCGCGCAGGATCTCCTGCGCGGTCGTGCGCATGTGCACGTCGACATTTGCGGCGTTCTCGAACTGTTGCGGCATCCAGGCGCCAGGCGTCTTCGCGACGAGTTCGCTCGCTTTGGCAATCGATCCCTTCATTCCTTCGGCACGGGGAGTCAGCACGAAATCGGCGCCATAAGCGAGCATCAGGCGACGACGCTCGACCGACATGCTGTCGGGCATCACCAGCACGATCTTGTAGCCCTTGACGGCGGCAACCATGGCCAGTCCGATGCCGGTATTGCCCGACGTCGGCTCGATGATCGTGCCGCCGGGTTTGAGCTTGCCGGAGGCTTCGGCATCCTCGACCATGGACAGTCCGATGCGATCTTTGATCGAGCCGCCCGGATTCGAGCGCTCGGATTTTATCCAGACGTTGGTGCCGGCACCGAACAGGCGGTTGACGCGAATGTGCGGCGTGTTGCCGATCGTGACGAGAATATTTGCGGCGGGCATGGATGCTCCGTGGGGCCTTGTGGAGGAAATCGCGTAGGGTGCGACGGTTCCGCACCGATTGCAAGGCCTGAAAGATGCGGCGCCGACCCTCTATGCACCGCGCAAGGTGCCGGTGTAAAGTCGCCCTGCCGCATCCCGTCACCTGCAAAACCGATTCCGATGAATGCCTCGAATGCGGGCACGACCGATGCCGCTGCTAGTCGGACGCGTACCGGCCTGGACTACTACGCGCGGTTGCCCATATTCCACGGCTTCGACAGCATCATGGATCCGGCGCGTTACCAGGCGCTGCCGGACGATTGGCTGATCGGACTCACCGACGTGGTTCGCTCGACACGGGCGATCGAATCCGGCCGCTACAAGGCGGTCAACACTGCGGGGGCATCGGTCATCGCCGCACTCACGAACGCGCTCAAGGGACGCACCTTCCCCTATGTGTTCGGCGGCGACGGCGCCAGTTTCGCCGTCTCTGCGCACGAAGAGGCGCCGGCTCGCGACGCTCTCGCGTCCACGGCGGCGTGGACACGCGATGAACTGCAACTCGAGTTGCGAACCGCGCTCGTCCCGGTCGCCGCGGCAAAGGAAAGCGGGTTCGAGGTGCGCGTGGCACGCTTCGCTCCGTCGAAGAACGTGTCGTACGCGATGTTCTCCGGCGGCGGCCTCGCCTGGGCGGAGCGCGCCATGCGCGAGGGGCGCTACTTGATTGCGCCCGCGGCGACGGGCGTTCGCCCCGACCTCACCGGATTGTCGTGCCGATGGAACGACATTCCGGCAACGCGCGGCGTGATCCTTTCCTTGCTCGTCGCCCCGGTGACCAACGGCGATCCCGCGTTTCGCACGCTGATCGAGGAATTGCTCGTCGAGCTGGAGCGAAGTTCCGAGGTGAAGCGGCCCGTTCCCGAAGGTGCGCCCGGAGTCGGCTGGCCACCGCCGGGGCTCGATCTCGAAGCACGCGCGTCGGGCAAGGCGGGCGACGGCCTGTTCATGCGACGGGTGCGTGTCACGCTCGGCACGCTCATCGCCTATGTCGTCATGCGATTCGGGATCCGCATCGGTGGCTTCGATCCCGCCGTATACCGTCGCGACGTGGTCGAGAATTCGGACTTCCGCAAGTACGACGACAATCTGCGCATGACGCTCGACTGCACGCCCGCCCTGGCCGACAGAATCGAGAAACGCCTGGAGCAGGCGGAAGCGGAAAAAGTGGCGCGGTTCGGGATTCATCGCCAGGCCGCGGCGATAATGACCTGCATCGTGCCGTCGCCTGCGGAGAGCAATCACGTTCACTTCGTCGACGGTGCGGCCGGCGGCTATGCGCTGGCGGCACGGAGGCTTAAGCTCGGAACGACCCAAGGCGCAACATGACCGACATCTCCTTCGCGCCGCTATCCGCGCTCGCGCGCGGCCTCGCGGGCGGCACCTTGTCGTCGCGCGAAATCGTCACGGACTGCCTCGATCGCACGGCTGCGCTCGATGCACATCTGCATGCGTTCATCGAGGTCTACCGAGACGACGCGCTGAGCGCCGCCGACAGGGCCGATCGCGAGCGTGCGGCGGGGCGCGTGTGCGGGCCATTGCATGGACTGCCCATCGCGGTCAAGGATCTGGTGCACATCCGCGGCCGCATGACGACGGCGGGTTCCAGGGACCGACCCTTCGGCATCGCCGATGAGACGTCGTCAGCGTGGGATCGCCTCCAGACCGCCGGCATGATCGCGCTCGGCAAGACGCATCTGGTCGAGTTCGCGTTCGGCGGCTGGGGCCGCAACGTGCCGATGGGCGCGCCTTGGAATCCGTGGGACACGGCAACGCATCGCGTGGCCGGTGGATCGAGCAGCGGCTCGGCGGTTGCGGTCGCCGCCGGTCTCGCGCCCGCGGCCATCGGCTCCGACACCGGAGGCTCGATTCGCATTCCTTCCGCGCTTTGCGGACTCACGGGCCTCAAACCAACGTATGGCCTGATCAGCCTCGCGGGTGTCTTCCCGTTGGCGACAACGCTCGATTCACTCGGTCCCATCGCGCATGACGTCGACGATGTGGCGCTGCTCACCGCCGCGATGGCCGGCGCCGACCCGCGCGATCCTGCCACGCTCGCGGCGCCAGCGATCGACTTCGCCTCGGTGCTCAATGCTGCGCCGGATATTCGCGGCATGCGCATCACCGCGCTCGCGGTGGAGCAGTTTCCCGCGCAGGCAACCGCCGCCGTACTACGTGCACGGGACGATGCAATCGCGACACTGCGCGGGCTCGGCGCGATCGTCGACGAAGCGCACGTGCCCATCGACTTTCAGGACGTGATGCTGAAAAGCGGCCGCATCATCGCCGCGGAAGCGTATGCGTTGCATCGAGAGTACATCGAAGACGAAGCGCTGACTTTCGATCCCTGGGTGCGCAAGCGCACGCTCGGCGGCAAGTCGATCAGCGCGATCGAACACGCAGAGTTGCTCGGTGCGCATGAGCGCGCTGCGTCCGCATATGCCGACTGGATGCGTGGTCGCGACGCACTGCTTACGCCGACGCTGCCGATTACGGCGACAGCTTTGACCGACGTCGACGAGGCGACCACCCCGCTTGCGACATTCACGCGCGCGGGGAATTACCTGCGTGCCTGTGCGCTATCGGTGCCGGCGGGACTGGACGCAAACGGTTTGCCGATCGGAGTGCAGTTGATGGGTGGTGCGTTCGCCGATGCAACGCTGATCAAACTCGGCCGTGCCTTTCAGCAGGCGACCGATTGGCATCGGCGGCGGCCCGATCTGTCGGCGTGGAAGACCTGAGTCATCGCGCGTTTCGTACAGTATTGCTCCGGGTGAAACCCATATAGTTCGCGCAAACGCCCTTAGTGTGGGATCGACCGCCTGATCCGAGGAGACGTCTCATGTCTACGCACCAGTCGAGCATTCGAACGCTACGTTCAGTGCGTGCACAACACGGCAAGGCTTTGCGGCGACAGGTACCCCGGTCCGCGCAGGCTGGCTGGAAAGTGGAAACGAAGGGGCGCGATCTGATCACGATGCTTCGGCAAACCGATCGCGACCGAATCCAGGCGCTGGTGCCGAACCGTTACGGACGCATGCAGCAATCGCCATTCGCTTTCGTGCGCGGATCGGCCGTCATCATGGCGTTCGATCTTTCGCGTACGCCTACGACGGGCATCCGTGTGCAGGCGTGCGGCGACTGCCACCTGATGAACTTCGGCGCGTTTGCGACGCCGGAGCGGCGCGTCATCTTCGATATCAACGATTTCGACGAGACGCTGCCGGCGCCTTGGGAATGGGACATCGAGCGGCTGGCGGCGAGCATCATGGTGGCCGGACGCTATCGCGGCTTCGCCGAGCGCCAATGCTCCGAGGCCGTCCTCGCTGCCGTGCGCGCATACCGCGAAAATCTGGCGGAGTATGCTGGTTGGCCAGAGCTGCAAGTCTGGTACGCGCGCATCGATGCCGAGCAGATGGTTGCGAAAGCTTCCAAGGCGAAGCCGTCAGGTTCAAGGAATGGCGCTGATGCCGGCGCAGCCGCGGCCAACATGTCGGCACGCCTGTTGCCGAAGCTGACCGAAGTCATCGATGGAAGGCGGCGCATCAAGGACGAGCCTCCACTGGTATACCACCCTCGCCACGAGGGAGCATTCTCCCGAGAGGTTCGGGCGGCGATCCAGCGGTATCGGCGCAGCCTGCCGCCGGAGCGGCGAGCCCTGGTGGACCACTATGAAGTGATCGACGTCGCGATGAAGGTCGTGGGTGTGGGGAGCGTGGGCACCTTCTGCGCGGTGGCGCTGCTCCAGGCCGATGTGGATGATCCGCTCTTCCTGCAGATCAAGCAGGTACGGCCTTCGGTCCTCGAGCCCTATGCCGGAAAGAGCGCTTATCGCAATCAGGGCGAGCGCGTGGTCGTGGGCCAACGTCTGATGCAATCGGCCAGCGACATGTTCCTGGGCTGGTCCCGGATCGGCCAACCACCGGTTGACATCTATTTCCGGCAACTAAGGGATATGAAGGTCTCCGTGAATCTGGACACACTGCCACTCGCCGGATTCATCAACTATGCGCACTACTGCGGCTGGGCACTGGCGCGGGCGCACGCCAAGACCGGTGACGCGGCGATGATCAGTGGCTACCTCGGGTGCAACGATGCTTTCGATGAAGCCATCAGGCGCTTCGCGCGCACTTATGCGGATCAGACCGAGAAAGACCACGCCACCTTGGTGAAGGCGGTCAAGTCCGGGCGAATCCACACCGAGACCAAGATCATCGCGTAACGTCGAATGCGGTCGCTGTGTAAAATCTGGTCGGCAATTGTTTTCCCGGGAACCTGTTCAGGACATTCGGTGATGCGTCGAGAGAAAGTCTATTCGTCTGCCAGCAGTGCTCGTTCCATGCTCATGTGCGCGATAAGCACGTTGGCGTACACGTGGCCGTTGCCAGCCGCGGCGCATGACGCAGCGCCCGCGGCACCGATGCCATCGGCGGTTGCGCTCGATCCGGGCCTCGGCCCTCTGCACCACCCGGTGTCCACGCACAACCCGAAAGCGCAGGCTTATTTCGATCAGGGCATGAAGCTCGTCTTCGCATTCAATCACGAGGCCGCGATCCAGTCCTTCGAACGCGCCGCGCAACTCGATCCCGACCTCGCAATGGCGTACTGGGGGATCGCGCTCGCGCTCGGTCCCAACATCAACCGACCGATGGACAGCAATGCGCACAAGGCCGCCTACGCGGCGCTGCAGAAGGCGATTGCGCTTGCGCCCAAAGCCCCGGCCGCGGAGCGAGCGTACATCGACGCGCTGTCCAAGCGTTATAGCGCCAACGCCGACGCGGATGTCATGGCGTTGCAGGTCGCCTACAAGGATGCGATGAAAGCTCTTGTCCGGCGCTACCCCAACGACAACGACGCCGCCGTGCTCTACGCGGAAAGCGTGATGGATCTGAACCCCTGGAAGTTCTGGGCGCCCGACGGCACGCCGGCAGAGGGCACGCAGGAAATTGTCGCGGTACTCGAAGGCGTGCTGGCGCGGCAGCCTACACACATCGGCGCCAATCACTACTACATCCACGCCGTCGAAGCATCGCCGCATCCGGAAAAGGCGCAGGCATCGGCCAAGCGGCTGGAAACGCTGGCGCCGTCCGCTGGACACCTGGTGCACATGCCCGCGCATACGTTCATCCGTACCGGACAATATCTCGAAGCCGCTCGCGCCAACGTCGCCGCGGCGCGCGCGGACGAGCGTCTGGCCAAGCCCGGTGTGGATTCGTTCTACCTCATCGGCTACTACGGCCACAACCTGCACTTCCTCGCGATCAGCAACGCGTTTGCTGGAAATTCCGGCGCGGCGATCGCTGCGGCCAGGAAGCTCTACGACGTCGAGGCGCCGCGGATCAAGGAGGTGCCCTTCGTCGACCCCTTCCTGTTCACTCCCGCGCTTATGCTGGTCCAGTTCGGGCGCTGGGATGACGTGCTCGCGCTTCCCGAACCTGCGTTCGAGGCTCCGATCACGTCCGCGATATGGCACTTTGCCCGCGCCCTGGCGTTGGCCGCCAAGGGGCGCACCGATGATGCACAAGCGGAGCGCACAAAATTTCTCGACGCCGCGGCCACGCTCAGCAAGACCATGGAGTACGGCAACAATAATGCCGCTGGGCTCGCGGCCGTGGCGCGCCCGTACCTGGATGGGCGCATGGCGATGATCGCCGGCGACAACGCTGCCGCGATCACGTTTCTGCGGCAGGCGGTCGTCGCAGAAGACGCGCTTGCCTACGACGAGCCTCCGGGGTGGTACTTACCCTCGCGCAATGCACTCGGCGTCGCGCTTGTGCGGAGCGGGGATTTCGTCGCCGCCGAACAGGTCTTTCGCGACGAGCTCGTCGTCTATCCGGAGAGCGGCCGCGCCCTGTTCGGTCTCCAAACGGCGTTACTCGGGCAAGGACGCGACAAGGACGCCGCTGCCCTCACGCGGCGCTTGCAACATGCCTGGCGCGGCGCGGATGTGGAGTTGAGCGTCGCCGCGATGTAGGGCTGATAGCCGACCGCGTGGCGAGCGATCAGGATAGCGTCGGGGGCCGCCAGGGTTCCGGCGCAGGGGCCGGTGCCCGCAACAGACGCAGCATGCGGATCGCCGTCTCGCGACCGCTGTAGTAGCCGGTCAGCCGCATCGTCTCGGAAAATCGCATCGCTTGGTAAAAGGCGAAAGCCGACTTGTTCTGCGCCCGCAGTTCGACGTGAACCGACTCGGTGCCTGCGACGGCTGCCGACTCGAGCAGCCAAAGGATGATGCGCCGGCCGATGCCGGTGCGCTGATACGCCGGCCGCACGGCCAGCAACATCAGATGTGCACGTTCATCGCCGAACTGCATGATGCCGAAGCCGGCGAGCTGCTCACTGCGGCGCGCGGCGACGGACACGATGTCGGGGTCGTCGAGCAGCCGGCGAATCCGGTCAGTCGGGTACGACCAGCCGAGGCCGGTCTCGATCAGGTCGCGCGACATCAGCGCCATCGCTCGCGCGTCGTCTCTGCAAGCCAATTGCAAGCCAACGTCCGTCGTGCCCATGGCAACGATTCTGCCACGCATGCGGCTATCAGCGCCACCCGCAGTCAACGCGGCGCCGCAACATCGGGCCCATTGCGACATACTGCGTGAACGAGCATCATCCCGATCAGTCCGCGGGATGCCCGCGGCGATCGCGTGACAATGCAATCTCCAGGAGAGAAACCATGTTCCAGCAAATCCTGGCCCTTGTGCTGCTCACCTGCACGGGGGTCGCCGGCGTCGGCAACGCCCAGCAACCATCGGCGGCACCGGCGTCCATCAAGCGCACGATCCTGCAGCGAGTGGACGTGCCCGGGGCGAATTCAGAAGCCGTCACCGGTATCGCGGAGATCATGCCTGGCGTCAACATCGGCCGCCATACGCATCCCGGACCCGAGACGGGCTATGTAATGGACGGCGACATGGTGTTGCTCGTTGAAGGCAAGCCACCCACGCCCCTCAAGGCGGGCGAGTCGTACCAGATTCCGCCGGGCGCCATCCACGACGCCAAGAGCGGCGACAAAGGCGCGAAGGTACTCGCGGTGTACGTGGTCGAAAAAGGCAAGCCGCTCGCGTCGCCGGCGCCATAGGCAAAACCGGCTGACGCACGCCGCTGCCGTCGCGCGCTGCGCCTGACGAACGTCGCTTCGCAATGACCGCTGCAACGCTCGTCGATCTCCTCAAGAGGCACCTCAAGGCACGCGGCATCACGTACGCCCAGGTCGCCACGCGGCTGGCCCTCAGCGAGGCAAGCGTCAAGCGCATGTTCTCGCGCCAGGATTTCACCCTGCAGCGCGTGGAGGACATCTGCCATATCGCCGGCATGGAGCTTGCAGACTTGGCACGGGAACTCACCGAGGAACCGACAGGGGTCACTCATCTGACCGTCGAGCAGGAGCAGGAGATCGTTTCCGACACGAAGCTCATGCTGGTCGCGCTCTGCGCTGTCGGCAACTGGACGCTCGAGCAGATCGTCGACACCTACGATATTCCTCGGGTCGAATGCATCGGCTATCTCGCGCGTCTCGACAGGCAGCGCATCATTGATCTCTTGCCGGACAATCGTATCCGTCCGTTGATCCATCGGACTTTTGCCTGGCGTCCCGACGGACCGATCAAGCGCTATTTCCGCGCCCGTATGGAGACTGAGTACCTAAGCAGCAATTTTCGTCGCACTGATGAAGCGTTCCTGTTCGTCAACGGGATGCTCTCGGCCAAATCTACGACGGAGCTCATCGGTCGCCTGCGCAAGGTGGCGGCTGAGTTCGCGGAAATGCATCGAGACGATCTCCGATTGCAAATGCCGCAAAGGCATGGGACAAGTGTTCTGCTGGCGATTCGTCCTTGGGAACCACGCGCATTTCGCGCGTTGCGGCGCCCCGACCGGGCGCCAGTGCCAGCCGGGCGATTGCTGCACCCCAGCGCCGCAGATGCAAGTTCGAACATCAGGAAGAAACGCCAGACGACAACCGGGACCAAGTAGCGCCGGCCAGCACTTCCGGTAGCGCGGGGCGACACTTTTGATGCCTTGCTGGACGGCCTTGACACGCCGGCGGAAGGTGCGTTCGCGAGCATGTGCTCGTTCTCTGGAGCAACATCCATGTTGCACACTTCCATGCGTGCCATCATTGCTGCCACATTTGGGACAGCCGGCCTCGCCGGCTGCTACATCGTTCCGGTGGCGTCCGACGGCACACCGGTATACCCGGCAGCTGCGGTCTACCCGGCCATTGCAGTTCCGACGGTTCAGGGACCAGGACCCAACTATCTCGCCCCTGTTCCTGGGCGCAATGCACGCAGCTCGGTCGCCCCGCCGGCGATTGTCAGCGCCGATTCGATAGGGCCCGCAGCCCCGGCGCCGCTGCAGGCCCGGCTATACCCGTCGAACGAAGTGGCGACCGAAACGGGCATGCTTTCCGGCACGGTCACCAACATGATGACCGGCAAGGGCATGTTCCAGCTCAACTATCGCGGGGAGATTCTGTCCGGAGAAGCGACGCGCGTTCCCGGCGATGATCGTCGCGGAATCGCGAATGCCTATGGCCAGCGTGGGACCTACATGAATTGCGACTATCGCATGACCACACCGTACCAAGGCACCGGCACGTGCAGCCTGTCAACCGGGGCACAATACCAGGTGCACATCGGCGGGTAGCGACTCTCGCCACGGCGTCGCGAGAGGGCGTTTCCCGACTTACTTCACCGGCATCGCGACGCCGGCGAAATCGAATACCACGTGCGCCCGCTTGTCGTCCACGACGGAGACCGCTCGCTGCTTGCGCATGCCATTCCACTCCGCCTCGACAGTGTAGCTGCCGGACGGCAGGCGCACGAGCAGCAGTGGCCCGTCGCTGCGCGCGCTCAATACGTCGTTTCCCTTCGCATCGCGGATGGCGACGACCGCGTCGGACACATAGGGCGCTGACGCATCCTGGCTTGGCCTTTCGTCGCTGGCAGCGAATTCGAGCGTCAGCGGAAATTGCGCTTCCGCCTCCTTCATCGCGTCCGCCTCGTCCTTGCCGATGCCTCCGCTCACATACTGGACATCGCCTCGCGTTTGGACCGGCGGCATCATGTCAGCGTATGCGAGCGGGACGCCCAGCAGTAGCGACGCAATCAGGCCGCGCCGCAGCACCATCGCGGTCGTGGTCGGCAACTCCGAATTCATCCGTTGGGTCATACCGGTGCGAGTTCGTTCCATCCGTCGCTCCTTTCGAATTGGTGCTGCCGAAATCGTGCGGCAACACCGTGGGAACACGCGAGCAATCTTGGTACCACCGCCAATCGGCGCCCCCGAACCGATAGCGGGGTGGTTAGTGCTTGCTTCCGCTGTAAGAACTACGAATGCGCCTTAGAGTTCCGCGCGCCCATTGAAACTCTTACGAACCGCACCGATGTTCCGCCCGGCATGGGCGCGGGCGCATAATGGAGCTGTTACCGGCAGTCGATCATGACCATCAGGACTTCCACCGCCACGCTGTTGCCGCTACTGCTCGCCCTCACCGGCTTCTTGCAAGCGCCTGACTCGAGCCTGCCGACATCGAATCTGCCGGCGCTATTCCCTATTTCGCTCGCCGCCGCTGCGCCAACGAGGCCCTCGGTGGCCCCCATGGAAGGCGGCATCGACTGGCAAAAAGGCGACATCGATGCAGCGTTCGCTGCCGCAAAGGCTGCGAACAAGCCGCTGTTCCTGTACTGGGGGGCGGTCTGGTGCCCGCCCTGCAACCAGGTCAAGGCAACTATCTTCAATCGACAGGATTTCGTCGATCGTTCGCGGTTCTTCGTCCCGGTGTATCTCGATGGCGACACCAAAAGTGCGCAAAAGCTCGGCGCACGCTTCAAGGTAAGCGGCTACCCGACGATGATCCTGTTCAAACCCGACGGGACGGAAATTACCCGCTTGCCGGGCGAGGTCGACGCCGACCAATACATGCGCGTGCTGGCGCTCGGCATGGGCGGGGTGCGCCCTGTAAAGGACACGCTCGCCGCTGCCCTCGCACCCGGCGCCTCGAAGCTCACGGCCGAAGAATGGCGCCTGCTTGCCTACTATTCATGGGATACCGACGAGCAACAGGCCGTGCCGAAAGACAAAGTGCCGGCGACGCTGCAGAGGCTGGCGCAAGCGTGCCCCGCTGATCAGCCCGACACGGCGGCACGGCTTGAAATCAAGGCACTCGCGGCTGCCGCGCATGCCGCCGGCGTGAAGCCGCGCGACGACAAAGCGGCGGTCGAGAAGGTGCAGAAGCTGCTAGCCCTGCCGAAGTTCGCCCGCGACAACTTCGATGTGATCGTCTATTACTCAAGCGCGATTTCCAAAGCCTACACACTGCCCAAATCTGCGGATCGCGCAAAGCTCAACGCCGCGTGGAACGTCGCCCTTGAGCGATTGGCCGCCGATACGTCGTTGTCCACCGCGGATCGCTTGAGCGCAGTCGACGCACAGATCGCGCTGGCCAAACTCGACGATCCCAAGGCCGCCCTGTCGCCGGCACTGCTGCAATCCGTCCGCGAGCAGGCCGCGCGCGCCGATCGCGAGACCACCGATGCCTATGCACGGCAGGCAGTGATCAGCTCCGCCGCGGAAATTCTTGCCGACGCTGGTTTGCTCGACGAATCCGACGCCCTGCTCAACGCCGAGTTGCAGCGTTCCCAGTCGCCGTACTACTACATGCTGGGGCTTGCGGCCAACGCCAAGACCCGCGGTGACAAGTCTGCGGCGCTGGGCTGGTACGAAAAGGCCTATGCCACCGCGGACGGTCCGGCCACGCGCTTGCAATGGGGAGCGAGCTACGTCAATGCGCTGGTCGACCTGGCGCCGCAGGACGTCGCGCGCATCGACAAGGCGGCCGCGAGCATCATTGGCGAACTCGATCCGGCGCCGGAGACGTTCTACGGCCGCAACCAGCGCGCGCTCGAGCGGATGAGCAAGAAGCTCGCGGCATGGGACAAGAACCAAAAGCACGAGGCATCGCTCAAACGCATGCGCGCGCAAATGACGGGCATATGCGCGAAGTTACCGGCAGACGACCCGGCGCGGGCAAGTTGCGACAATGTCTTCCGGCACGGTGCGAAGGCCTGAACCTGAGCATCGTGGTACTGCAGGCGCGAACTCATTCGCGCGCTGACCCGAATATCGAAGGGGGAACTCGATGAGCGAACCGGAGTTGCACGTTTCAGGAGACGACCGCCCGCTGTTCACGACGGACCCGGCGCCGCACCGCTCGGTGCTGCCTTACCTCTGGGTCGCATTGCTCGCCTTGGCCGCTGGCGGAGGCTATTACGCCTGGCGCACGCGCGAGCCGCCAGCGGCGCCCGCGCCGGAACCCGCCGCGCAGACGCAGACCGCGCCGGCGGCAAGAACCGAAGCCGAAGCGCGCATCGAGCATCCGATCGATTCGGCGCCGCCATCCCCGCCACTGCCCGCATTGTCCGAGAGCGACCCCGCGATCGCCGGTGCGCTCGCGGACGTCTTCGGCAAGGCGGCGTTTGAACAGTTCTTCGTGCCCGAGACTATCGTCCGCCATGTCGTCGCGACGATCGACAACCTGCCGCGCAAGCAGGTCGCTTCGCGTTTGATGCCGGTGAAGCCCGTCCCCGGAATCCTGCGCACGACAGGCCACGACGCGAGCCTCGCGCTTGCCTCCGACAACGCCGCGCGATACACCCCGTATGTACGCGCGATGGAAGCCGTCGACAGCAAGAAGCTGGCCGCGGTGTACATCGAGTTCTATCCGCTGTTCCAGCAAAGCTATACGGAACTCGGATATCCATCACGCTATTTCAACGATCGCGTCTTCGAAGTCATCGATCATCTGCTCTCGACGCCCGACATCACGGGGCCGGTCGCGCTCACCCAGCCCAAGGTGCTGTACGAATTCGCGGACCCGCAATTGCAGGAACTGTCCGCCGGGCAAAAGCTGCTGGTGCGGATGGGCCCCGACAACGAAGCGCGGGTGAAGGCCAAGCTGCGCGAAATTCGCAAGCTGCTCCAGCATCAATAGCCTGGACCCTGCTCGAACCCCGCAGACGCCCGCGCTGCGCGCGCGTCGGCACCTGCCAGCACTTTAAGGAAGCTTCGCGCGAGATCAGGTTCGCGCGCTTTCGCACACACTGCCGCCGAATATACGGTCGCCAGTTCGTAACCACGCGGCAGCGCGCCGACCAGTTCGACGCCGGGTGTAATGATGATTTCACTGATCTGCGTGATGCCGAGCGGCCGCGGTTCGCGCGTGCGGGAGAGTTCCAGCATCGCCGTGGCGCCGTTCGGATAGGTGCGCAAGCGAGCCTCGACCTCCGCATCGATGCCAAGCGAACGCAGCACTTGCATCAGGTGAATGCCCGCTGTCGACCGTTCCGTATCGGGCACATAGATTCCCGATGCCGCGAGCACGCTTTGGCGCAGCGCATCGCCGTCGGATACATCCGGCCGGGCATCGCCCGCCCGCACCGCCACGCCTGTTGGCACGGCCCCCAGCGCTGCGACCGTGCCCGGATCGAGGTGACCGTCGCGCGCCAGCGCATCGATCAGGGTAGCGGTCAGGATCACGATGTCGCACGGCTCGCCGGCGAGCAGCTTGTCACGCATCGCACCGACTGCGCTGAATGTCGAATGCAGTTCGCAACCCGTCGCGGCGGTGAACGCAGGCTGCACCGCGGCGACAAGCCCCTTCGCGGCGCCCCCGCCGAGCAGGTTCAGATGCATTGCAATGCCGAGGAACAGCGCCGTCGTCGGGCAGTCACTGGTCGGGCTTGGCACCCGAGATTCTGACGATGCGCTCCCACTTCACGATATCGTCGTTCACGTACCGAGCGAAATCATCGGGGTTCATCGCCATCGCCGTCGCGCCCTGCTTCGCCCAGTCCTCGCGGACCTCGGGTTTGCTTACGATCTTCACGACTTCCGCATTGAGCCGCTTCACGACCTCGGGTGGTGTGCCCTTCGGCGCCATCAGCCCGAGCCAGATCACCGCTTCATAGCCGACAACACCGGCTTCGGACAGTGTTGGCACGTTGGGCAACACGGACGAACGCACTTTGCCGGTGGTCGCTAGCGCCTTCACCTTGCCGCTGCGCGCGAACTCGCTCATCGTAGTCACGGCGTCGAACATCATGTCCACCTGTCCGCCCAGCACGTCGGTGCGCGCCTGCGAGCTGCCCTTGTAGGGAATGTGCACGATGTCGACGTTCGCCATCGCCTTGAACAGTTCGCCGGCCATGTGATAAGGCGTACCCGGCCCCGACGACGCGTAATTCAGCTTTCCCGGCTTGGACTTCGCCAACGCGAGCAATTCGGCTACGCTGGCGACGGGTACCGACGGATTCACGACCAACACGAGATCCGAGTAGTTGATGGCCGCGACGGGAACGAAGTCGCGCAGCAGTGCATACGGCTTGTTGGGCATCAGCGATTCGTTGACGGTGTGCGTATTCGACATCAGCAGCAACGTGTAGCCATCGGCCGCGCTCTTGGCGACCGCATCGGTGCCGATCACCGATCCGCCGCCGGGGCGATCGTCAACGACGAACGGCTGACCGAGCGCCTCCTGCAGCCGCTGACCGAGAAACCGCGCGTAGATATCGGCGGGGCCACCCGCCGCGAACGGCACGATGATCTTGACCGGTTTGTTGGGATAGTCCTGCGCGTGCGCGGAAAGCACAACGAGCGTTGCGAGCGCGCACCCGATCAGTTTGGCGATGGTACGTGGCATCCTGCTTTCCTCCAGATAGTCACCGACTACGAAGCTTCGAATAGTGATGGCGTAGATACCTCGCGCCGATTATCCACCATCGCGGCAGCGTTGGCGTGCGACAGACCTCCGATGCGCACTCCGAGCAGGCGCAGCCGCCGTTCGAGCGAAACGCGCTTCAGGCATTCGCCGGCGACACGGCGAATGATGCCAGCGTCCTGAGTCGGCACATCGATGGTATGGTCGCGCGTCACGATCCTGAAGTTGTCGTAGCGCAGCTTGATGCCGATCGTCCTGCCGAGATAGCCCTTGCTCTGGAGGTCCCCCGCAAGATCGGCACAAAGTTCCGTGAATATCGCCGACAATTCTTCGCGATCGCGCCGGGCGTGCAGATCGCGCTCGAAGGTCGTCTCGCGGCTGATGCTGACCGGCTCGGTTTCGGTAACGACCGTTCGTTCGTCACGGCCGTGGGCGGCGTCGTGCATCCAGGCACCACGGCTCGCACCGAAGTGTTCGATCAGCCAGGCGACGTCGGCCCGCGCCAGGTCGCCGATGGTGTGGACGCCCAGCGCTTCGAGACGCTCACTCGTCTTCGGGCCGATGCCGTTGATCTTGCGCGCGGCCAGCGGCCAGATGCGCAGCGGAATGTCATCGGCGGCGAGCATCGTCAGGCCATCGGGCTTGTCGAGTTCGGAGGCGATCTTCGCCAGCAATTTGTTGGGAGCGACGGCGATGGAGCACGATAGCCCCGTCGCAGCCCGCACACTGTCCTTGATGGCCCGGGCCACGTCCCGCGCGCGCCACCACGCCTCCGTCGGATCGTCGGCAGGGCCGTCGTGCTCCGGCAGACTGACAGCCGTAAGGTCGATGTAGATCTCGTCGATGCCGCTATTCTCGACTTGCGGTGCGATTGCACGCACTGCCGCCTTGAACAGGCGCGAATATTTGCGGTAGGCATCGAAGTCGGTCGGCAGGAGGATCGCGTCCGGCGCCAGTCGCGCCGCCTTCATGAGACCCATGGCCGAGTGCACGCCGAGGGCGCGTGCGGCGTACGTCGCCGTCGTCGCCACGCCGCGGCCGACGTAGTCGCGCAATCGGGTAAAGCGCCGCGTGATGTGCCCTGTCACCGGATCGGTCGTCTCTTCCGGCCGATGGCGGCTGCCACCGCCGATCACGACTGGCATGCCCGCGAGTTCGGGATAGCGCAACAGCTCGACCGACGCGTAGAACGCGTCCATGTCGAGATGCGCGATCAGGCGTGGCGCTGACAGCATGGGCAGATTTGGCGAGCGGATGCGCCAACACAGTCTAACGGCGCAGACTGCGTGTGACTAGAACCCGTAGAGCCGGGCCGGATTGTCGACCAGTATCTTGCGGCGCACGGTGTCGCTGTCCGTCCAATCGAGCAGGAGATCGAGCATCGCCGCGGTCGACGGTACCGGGTTCGTGCCCGGATGCGGCCAGTTAGTGGCCCACACGCAGCGATCGGGATTCGCCGCGGCCAGCGCGCGGGCGAGCGCGCTGACGTCGGCGTAACGGGGCGGGCCCGTTTTCGACGTTTCGTATGGCGCCGAGAGCTTGACCCAGCATTTGCCGCTATCGAGCAGGTTCCGCAACACGCCGAATGCAGGATGCGTGGCCGTCACCGGCTCCAGGAATTTGCCATTGTGGTCAATGACGACGTCGACCGGCAGCTGCGACAACCGCGATTCATGCTGCGGCAGCTCCCGTCCGTCGAGCTGTACCTGAACGTGCCATCCATGCGACTGCACGCGCGCAGCGATCGCATCGACATCGTCCCAGGAAAGATAGCCGCCTTTGAGCATGTAACAGCGTGCGCCGCGGAATCCGGCACGCGTCAGCCGTTCGATCTCGGCGTGCGCGATGTCGGGTCGAACCGTGGCGATACCGCGCGCGGACGAGCCGAGCCCGCGCACCGCTTCTTCGGTGCAGGCGTTGTCGAACATGTAGCCATTGGGCTGCACGATCACCGCCCGCGACAATCCCAGCTCCGCCTGCACGGCGCGATAAGCCGCCAGCGGTGCATTCGGCAGCACGAGCGGCCACGACGGCGCCGCCGCAAAGCGCGGGTCGTAGATGTGCATGTGACAGTCACACGCGCCAACGGGTGCCTGGAGCCGGGGCTTGCCGGCGGCCGTCATTCCCTAGTCCTCAATGGGGCCGGAGATGACCCACGGACCGCCCTGGAAGCGGTGGACGGGACTTGCGGGTTCCGTCAGCGGCTCCGGCGGAAACAGGTGCGCGAATTTCTGCGAGCTGTCTCGCGGCCGAAACCCGAGGTGCGCGGCTTTCGTATTGTCCCACCATTTCACCGGGTTGTCGGAGACGCCGTAGACGATCGTATGGTCGACGCGGGGCGTGAACAGCGCGCGGGCGACCAGCTCGACCAGATCGTCGTAGCTCAGGTAACTCACCAGCATGCGCGGATTTTTCGGTTCTGCAAACGAAGAGCCGATGCGCAGGCAGACCGCTTCGATGCCGAAGCGATCGAAATAATAGCGAGTCAATGCCTCACCGAAGCATTTGCTCACGCCATACAAGCAATCGGGTCGCAGGGGGACGTCAGTGTCGACGTTCTGCGACTGCGGATAAAAACCGACGACATGGCTGGAACTGGCGTAGACGACGCGGCGCACATCGTGCTTGTGCACCGCCTCGTAGACGTTGTACAGGCCAACGATGTTGCCCTCGACGATCTGCTCGAAGGGCGATTCCAGAGAAATCCCGCCGAAGTGCAGCACTACGTCGACGCCCGCAAGGAGCGCGTTCACAGCTTTCTTGTCGGCGAGATCGACCTGCACGACTTCCTCGCCTGGCGCCGCCGGCCCGCAGTCGGCGCGATCGGAGACGCGGAGGATGTTCGTCCACTCGCGCAGTCGCGGTCGCAATACGCTGCCCAAGCCACCCGCGGCTCCCGTCAACAGCAGGCGTTGGAACGGCTTGGGATGGGTCATGGGTCCGGATCGGAATTTCTTGCAGCGTTATCGTGCGGCAGTTCATGTGCTCGACTGCGCACGGCGCGCGAAGCGCTTACCGATACAGTCTATCAGAGGGCTTATTGCCATGCGCCTGCTGTGCAGGCCGCATGTCGTCGGCACCGACTTCGAACATTTCGTGCAATGCTTCGCGATAAGCAACAGTCCCTTCCCGCATGCTGTTGTTGTGCGTGGCACCTTCGACCAGGAGCAGTTTCTTGGGATCGTTGGCGGCCTCGTAGAGCTCCTGCGCGAAGCGCGCCGGCACCAAGCGATCGTCGGCGCCGTGGACGATCAGCACCGGCAGGTGTACCTGGGTGATCTTCTTCAGCGAATCGAATTTCTGCGTCAGCAGTGATTCCGGCAACCAGGACACGGTAAGGGAACGTGCGATGTCGCCGAACGTGGTGAACGTCGATTCGACGATCAGTCCTCGTGCGGGCACTGCGCGCCCGGATTGATTCTGTCGGCTAAGTCTGGCTGCAAGGTCGATTGCGACAGCACCCCCGAGTGAATGCCCGTAGATGAAGCGCTTGGCGGGATCGGGCTCCAGTGTGGTGAAACGATCCCATGCAATCTGCGCATCTTCGTATACCGTCGCTTCGGACGGCAGTTCACCGCTGCTCTTGCCGAAGCCGCGATAGTCGATCGCCAGCACCGAGAAGCCGAAGGCGTGCAGCTGCTCGATGCGAAACAGCTGTCCGGTCAGGTCCCAGCGCGATCCATGCAGATAGAGCGCCGCAGGCGCACCCGCCTCGTCCGCGGGCCACCACCACGCGTGGATCTGCTCCGGTCTGCCTTCGGCGCTGACTGCGAGATCCAACTCCTGCACACCCGCGGGCATTCCCGCGAACCAGCTCGGCGTCGAATGGACGACGCGAAACGTGAGTTCGCGCTCCTTGATCTCGAGGCTCGCGCAACCCGCGGCGCCTAGGGCGACGGCCGTCAGGAGGGCGACCACATACTTCCACGAGAATACTCGGGCAGGGCGCCACGGTTTCGATGGGAACATGAAGGTGGATGCGGTCTTGTCGGCCGAACAAACCGCGGCGGGCGCCGAAGCGCCCGCCGCCTAGCTACAGACCTGCATGGTACGACAACGTTCCCCGCGCGCGCAGCGATTTATCGATCGCGCACGGCCACGCAGCGCGAGGTTCAGGCCAGCTGAGGCACCGTCGCCTTGAAGCTGGGGCGCTCGGCCATCCACGCGTGGGCACGCGTCACATTCGGCGCACCGGCAAGCAAGGTCTTGCCTTCCGGGAACATGCCCAGATAGAAGATGATCGGTGCCAGCAGAAGATCCGCCATCGATACTGCGTCGCCGACCAGCACGTTGCGCGGACCGTAGGCGCGGTCGAGCACTTCGAGATGGGATTTGATCTGCGGCACGGCGACGTCGATGACCCCGCGGTCGGGCGTGCCGTTCGCCCCTTTGGGGAACACATATTGCAACACGTAGCGCCGGATCATGGCGTCGTAGCCGTGGCAGTTGATGACGCTGACCCATTGCTCCACGGTGGCACGCAGCCGGGCGTTGCGTGCAAGCAAGGACGGCCCGGGGAAGCTTTCGTCGATGTAACGGACGATTGCGGACGTCTCGTAGAGAGTGAGTTCGCCGTCACGGAACCCTGGCACGCGCCCGAACGGGTTGAGGGCGACAATCTCTGCGCTGTGCGGCGCCACCGGCTCGTGCGCGTAGACAATCCCTTTTTCCGCGAGCGCCATGCGGACGGTACGCACGTAGGTACTGCGCGGGTCGCCGTAGACCGTGATCGTCGCAGCGCTGCCGCGCGCATCGACCAGATCAACCAGGCAGTTGAGCGCCGAACTCCAGCCGTCGTTGTGCGCAGCCTTCGCTTCGGGCGCGGGAAAGCCCGAATGCAGCAGCTGCAGTTCAGTTTCGACGCCATGTTCACCGCGGCGCTCGTCCAGGCTCACGGTCACCAGCGTCTCGCCCATGGCGCCCATATCCTCGCCTTCCCATTTCCACGTAAACACCAGCCGCGACGGAGCCGTGACTTCGCGGTAAACGCCGCCGACCGTATAGGTCTCGCCCGTCCGCGGCTGCATGCTGATGCGATAGTGGCCGCCGACCTTGGCGTCGATCGTCGCCTCCGTGATCGTGTGGCCGCGCGGTCCGAACCACTTCCGCAGCAGCTCCGGCTTGACGAGGGCGTCGAAGACCTTGGCCCGCGGCGCGCGAATCGTGCGCGAAAGGCTGAGGTCGAAGGTGTCGCGTGCAGTCATCGTTTTCTCCTTTTCGGTGACGGTTGCTCAAGCAGGGAGGCGAGGCTGTCGAGCCTCTCCTCCCAGAAAACCTGATAGCGATCGATCCAGCTGGCCGCCGCTTGCAGCGGCTCCGCGCGCAGCCGGCAGATCCGCCGCTGGGCGTCGACGCGCCGCTCGACCAGGCGGGCTCGCTCTAGTACCTGCAGATGCCGAGAGATGGCAGGAAGCGAGATGTCGAAGGGCCGCGCGAGATCGCCGACCGAGGCCTCGCCACGCACGAGCCGGGCGAGGATCGCACGCCGGGTCGGGTCGGCAAGCGCGGCAAAGGTCGCATTCAACTCCGCCGGCCTCGCGCGCGGTGCACTTGCTCTCATCTGCCATCCTCCATGCCGTTACGGTAGCGCTCTTGTATTTAACAGTCAAGTTAAATAATAATCCGGGCCCTTCGCACCGTGCGCTGCACGCTGCGCTATCATGCGCGCATGAGCCCGCCGGACCGCCCCAAGGGCGAATACCGGAGCGCGCAGCGCGAAGGTACTTCAATGAGCCCGCCGGACCGCCACGAGGATCTCCATGCGAGCGGGGCGAAGCCGAGGCGCGAAGCGCGCGTCCGCGAGCGTGGATGGCGGCCGACAAGACGGTGCGACCGATACCTGCCCGCCCAAGGAGGCCGCGAATACCGGAGCGCGCAGCGCGAGGTACGTCAATGAGCCCAATCCCACGTGACGACTGCGAAGTCGCGGAGCATTTCGATCTCGCGCATCTCCCGCCCGATTTCTACGTCGATCCCTACCCGACTTATCGCGCGTTGCGCACGCATGCCCCCGTCAAGCGCATGCCCGACGGCTCGTGGTTCCTGACGAGATTCGAAGACGTGGTGCCGGTATACCGCGATCCGAAACTGTTCAGCTCCGACAAGAAAAAGGAGTTCGGCCCGAAGTTCGGCCCGACGCCGCTCTACGAGCATCACACTACGAGCCTCATCTTCAACGATCCCCCGCTCCATACGCGCGTGCGCCGCGCGATCGTCGGCGCGATCACCCAGCGACACATCGCGGCAATGGAACCCGGCCTTGCGAAGCTGGTTGATGCCCTGCTGGACAGCATGGCGGAGCGACGCGAAGTCGACCTGATCTCGGATTTCGCTGCAGCGATCCCGATCGGCATTATCGGCAACCTTCTCGGGATTGCCCCCGACGAGCGCGGGCCCCTGCGCGGGTGGTCGCTCGCCATCCTCAGCGCCCTCGAACCCGTATTGACAGCCGAACGCGCTATCAACGGCAACCGGGCGGTCACGGAGATGCTGGATTACCTGAAGAAACTCGTCGGCGAACGCAGGGCGAGGCTGCGCGACCCGAACACCGATGTACTGACGCGGCTTATCCTGGGCGAGGGGGACGACGAGCCGTTATCGGAGACTCAATTGCTGCACCAATGCATCTTCCTGCTCAATGCCGGTCACGAGACGACGACCAATCTCATCGGCAACACGCTTCATGCCCTGACGCGGCTCCCGGAGCAGAAGGCGGCGCTGATCGCGCATGCCGCCGACGTCGAACGCATGAAAGTTGCGGTCGAGGAGTTCCTTCGGTTCGAGAGTCCCGTGCAACTGGGGAACCGCATTACGACGCAGGCGGTCGAGGTCGGCGGTGTTCGCTTCCCCCCGGACTCGCGCATCACGATCTGCATCGGCGGCGCCAACCGCGACCCGGCCCAGTTTCCCGATCCGGATGTGATGGACATCGCGCGCGAACCCAACCGCCAGCTCGCCTTCGGATTCGGCATTCACACCTGCGCGGGGATCAACCTGGCGCGGCTGGAGGGACGTGTGGCCATCGCTCGCTTCCTCGCCCGGTTTCCGAACTACGCGCTGTCAGGCGATGCGGTGCGCGACCCGCGCGCGCGGTTTCGAGGCTTGCAGCGGCTCCCTGCCGCTGTCAGTCCCTGAACAGCTCGCGGCGCGCGAGGTTCCGCTATCATGCGCGAGCTCACCTTAAGGGGAACTCACATGAACAGACTCGTCACTTGTGCGATGTTGGGCGGCGCATGTCTCGGACTCGCGGCAGGGGCAAATGCCCAGATCAAGGTCGGTGTCACCGTTTCGGCGACGGGTCCGGCTGCGTCGCTGGGCATACCGGAAAAGAACACGATCGCGTTCTGCCCCAAGGCAATCGCCGGCAAGTCGATCGAGTACATCCTGCTCGACGACGCCACCGACACGACGACCGCGGTCCAAAACACGAAGAAGCTGATCGGTGAGAACAAGGTCGACGCGATCATCGGCTCGACGACCACGCCCAACTCGCTGGCGATGATCGACGTGTTCTCGGAAGGCGAAACGCCGGTGATCTCGCTGGCATCGTCGATCCGCATCATCGACCCCGTCGACGCCAAGAAGGCGTGGTCGTTCAAAACCCCGCAGACGGACGTGATGATGGCGGGGGCGATCCTGGAACATGCGAGCGCGAACGGCGTGACGACCATTGGCTACATCGGCTTCAACGATGCACTGGGCGAAGCATTCTTCGCGGAAATCGACAAGGCCGCCACAGCGAAAAGTGTTCCGCTGGTCGCCAACGAGCGATTCGCCCCCAAGGACACCAGCGTCACGGGACAGGTGCTGAAACTGATTGCCGCGAAGCCCGACGCGATCGTCATCGGCGCATCGGGCACACCTGCCGCAATGCCCGCGTCTGCGCTTGTCGAACGCGGCTACAAGGGCAAGATCTATTTTAACCACGGGGTCGCCAACAACGATTTCCTGCGTGTCGGCGGCAAGGACGTCGATGGCGCGTTCGTACCGGCAAGCCCCGTCATCGTCGCGTCGCAACTACCCGACTCGCATCCGGCGAAAAAAAGCGCTATGGAATACACCAAGCTTTATGAGGCGAGCTACGGCCCGGGAAGCGTTGCAGCCTTCGGCTCCTATACCTGGGATGCATGCCTCGAACTCGTCAACGCGATTCCTGTCGCACTTAAAAACGCGCAACCGGGAACGGTCGAGTTTCGTCGCGCGCTGCGCAACGCACTCGAGGCGACGAAGAATCTTGAAGTCTCGAACGGTGCGGTCAATATGAGCAAGACCGATCACCTGGGCCTCGATTCCCGCGCGCGGGTGATGGTCCAGGTTCAGAACGGCAAGTGGGTGCTACAGAAATAGCCGCCGGCGCTGAACCATGCAATCGTTGGCGGGTGGCGCGAGCGAATAAATTCGCGTCTCATGAAAAAGGGGCGCCGCAGCGCCCCTGTGTCTTCGAATGGGATGCCCTGCTCAGCCGTTGCGAAAGCCCGCCCGCACCGGAACCTGATTGCCCTTGGCGTACATGCACTGCACATACGCGTTGTCGTAGCGACGCTGGATGGTGACGTTGTTCCAGCCGGATGCGTTGGCTCCGGCGGCGCTGCCGAAGAGCAACCCCGTTCCGGCGCCGATCGCAGCACCCTGGCCCGCCTGGCCGGTTACCGCACCGATCGCCGCACCCGCGGCTGCACCGATAAGCGTCGCAGCGGCGGCCGTGTTGCCCGCCGACTGATCCGGTACCTGCTGTCCCGGAGGTGCGTTGATGCCCAAAGTCGACTGCGCGAACTGCTGACAGGCAAAATTGTCGGCCTGGAACGCTTCGAAACTCTTGCTCGTACCAGGGAGCACCATCACGGTTGGGCCGGCGGGCACCGTGACGCAACCGGCAAGCATAAGCGCGGCAATCAAGCCAAGATAACGGGTGGTTGTAGTCATTGACTCCCCCTGGTCCCTGCTACTGGTACTGAGGGCCCGGCGCAGGTCGCGAGTTGTTGTTCGGTACCACCTTCAGCCATTCCTTGTTGCATTGCTGCACTTGTGGGAAATAGCCCGGCGGATCGATGCAGTAATGCCAAAACTCGTTTGCCGGAGCACTGCGCGCAGGAGGAGCGGAGGAATACGCGCCGTCGACGACTTGGTCGCGCTGGATGAATACCACCGGACCCTGATCCACGAAGGTCGGCGTACTAACGACCTGCGGACCCCAACCCCATCCCCACCCGCCCCAAACTGGCGCGACGCCCGGCCACCACCACGTGCCGGGTAAGCCGAACGAGACCCCAACCCACGTGTTGCCCCGCCAGCCACAATTCCAGCAGCCGCCACGCCAGCCCGTGTTCCAACCGCCGTGCCAACCGTTATTCCAGCTCCCGCCACCGCCATGCCAGCCGCCGTTCCAGCTCCCGCCACCACCATGCCAGCCGCCACCGCCGCCGTTCCAGCTGCCACCACCACCGTGCCAGCCGCCCGCACCACCGCTCCAGCCGCCCGCACCACCGCTCCAGCCGCCGCCCATGCCGCCGTGCATCCCACCACCGCCGCCGCGCGACTGCGCGGCGACCAAGCCTGAGCCGAGTGCGAACATGGCCGCCACAAAAATTGTAACTATTCGTTTTTGCATGAAAATCCTCCTTCACACGCCATAGCTTAGACTTAACGTTTGAGCGCTAGTTCGGATTACAACGATAGCGCAAAAAGGAGGATCGCGCAGCACGCATCGCTGCCGCTGGAGACCGCCGGGCGGTTACTTTGGTATCCTTGGGCAATGTTCGGATATCAAAGGAAATAATCATGGCCAACGAGACTGCGCCCCGCGGCATCGAAGCGAAAATGGACGCGGCGTCGCTGTACCGGGAAGAGATCTATACCGACCGCGCAGCCGGAACAATCCGCGTTCTCACTCCGGTAACTCGCGACGGCGGACCGGATCAGACGCGCCCGTCGGTGTACGTCGGCGAGGCCCAGATTCTGACCAACATGGGCCCATTGCCGATCAGTTTCGAGATTGGCGCCAAGACCCTGGGCGAGGCGGTGCAGAAATACGGTGACGCTGCCAAAGAGGGCATCGAAAACGCGGTCCGCGAGTTGCAGGAATTGCGCCGCCAGCAGTCCTCTTCGATTCTCGTCCCGGGGCAGACACCGGGGCTTCCCGGTGGACTGCCCCCGATGGCGGGCGGCAAGATCAAGATGCCCTGAGCTGGCGCATGCAGCGCCTCAACGACGCCAGGCAGGGACGCGTGGTGTTTCGATAGCCCAATCCGGCGCTGTGAAGCGTGCACTCAGAAAATCGGCGAAAGCACGCACCTTCGCCGACAGGTTCCGGCGGCTCGGATACGCGACGTAAATATTCCCCGGCGGCGACTCGAACCGGCGCAGGATCGGCGTCAGCCGCCCGGCGCGCACGTCTGGCCCGACGAGGAAATCCGGTTCCAGGACGATCGCTGCGCCGGCAACCGCGAGCGCGGTGAGAAACCGGCCGTAATTCGCGTGCACGGGACCCGCCACCTTCATGCTGCGGTCACGTCCCTCCCTGTCGCGAAAGGGCCAGACATGCTTGGCTAACGAGTATTCATAAGTCAGGCACGCATGGGCGGCGAGGTCTTCCGGAGTATTCGGTTCGCCGTGCGTGGCCAGATACGATGGAGACGCGCAGCACACGAGCCTTGTCTCGCCGATCTTCCGGCCGATCACGTTCTGACTGCCGATCGCACCGATGCGCACCGCCGCATCGAAGCCCTCATCGACGAGATCGGCCGCGCGATCGGAGAGTTCCACGTCAAAATGCATTTCCGGGTAGCGCGCGATGAACTCGGCTATCGCCGGCGCAAGATGGCGCACACCGAAAGTCGTCCCGCAGGTGAGACGCAGCGTGCCGCGCGGCCTGATCGTCCCCGCGCCTGCCGACTGCTCGGCTTCGTCGAGATCCGCAAGCAGCTGAACGCAGCGTTCGTAGAATATGCGGCCGCTTTCAGTAAGCGACAGCCGGCGTGTCGTGCGGTTGAGCAGCCGCGCATCCAGGTGGGTTTCCAGTTCGGCGACTTGCCGCGACACCGCCGAGACCGATATGCCGAGGCGCTCTGCAGCGCGGACGAAGCTTCCGGCCTCGACGACCTTCGCGAACGCACTGATGGCCTGAAAGCGGTCCATGGGAAAACGAACAGTATTGTTGCGAATTGTGCAATGGTCTTTCCCATTGTCCCCTATTTATCCCGTCATATTCAAGGTGCAAACTGGGCAGGTGCGTGTTGCTGCACGCGCCCAAAGCAGATTCCGCAACTTTCGAAGGAGAAGCCATGAAGCTTTATTACTCGCCTGGTGCCTGCTCGCTTTCACCTCACATCACGTTTCGCGAAGCAGGCTTGCCGGTGACGCTGGTCAAAGCCAGCACGAAAACGCATCAGCTCGACGATGGCACCGATTACTACACCATCAATCCGAAAGGTTATGTTCCACTGTTGGAACTCGACAACGGGGAACGCCTGTCGGAAGGCCCCGCGATCGTCCAATATCTCGCGGACCAAAATCCTGCTTCCGGGTTGGCACCCGCGGCCGGCACCTTCGAACGCTATCGTTTGCAGGAATGGCTGAACTTCATCACCACGGAAATCCACAAGCAATTCAGCCCGATGTTCCAACCCAACACACCGGCCGAGTACAAGGACATCCTGAAGGAGAAGCTTGCCAAGCGCTTCGGTTGGCTGGCCGGTAAGCTCGAGGGGAAGGACTACCTGATGGGCAAGCAGTTCACTGTCGCCGACGCGTATCTTTATACCGTCCTTCGCTGGTCCGGATTCGTCGGGATCGATCTCGCGAAGTGGCCGGTGCTCGCCGCATACGAAGCCCGGGTGGCGTCGCGCCCGAAGGTGCAGGAGGCCCTGGCCGCCGAGGGCTTGGTCAAGCAAAGCGCGAAGGCTGCGTAGCTTCCGCTCGCGCGCGTCCTGCCCGAGCACGAATGCCGGAGGGCGCAGCGCGAAGGGACCCTAATGAGCAGGCTGCCCACGCTGTTTCTTTCGCACGGCTCGCCGATGTACGCGATCGAGGCGGGCCCCGCCTCCCGCGCGTGGGCGGCGCTCGGGCGTTCTCTGCCGCGGCCGCTCGCTGTGCTGATCGCCTCGGCACACTGGGAAACCTCGGTGCCGATGCTGAGCGGCAATCCCAAACCACAGACCATCCATGATTTCGGCGGGTTTCCGGAAGCGTTGTATCAGGAGCGTTATCCGGCGCCGGGCGCACCGGAATTGGCTGCGCGAGCCGTGGCGTTGCTCAAGGAGGCGGACGTCACTGCGGGCATCGACGGCTGCCGCGGGCTCGATCACGGTGCGTGGGTGCCCCTGAAATGGATGTATCCGCTGCACGATGTTCCCGTAGCCCAATTGTCGGTGCAGCCGGAACTGGGCGCGGCGCATCATCTGCGCCTCGGTCGAGCGCTCGCACCGCTCGTCGACTCCGGCGTGTTGATCATCGGTTCCGGTCACACAACGCATAATCTGCACGACTGGATGTCCAATCGCCGGCGTGAAGAGCCGCTGCGATACGTCGAAGCTTTTTCCGAGTGGTTGGAGGGGCGCCTCGAGGCGCACGACGCGGACGCCGTCGTGGCCTATCGAGAGCGTGCGCCGGACGCCGCGCGCGCGCATCCGACGGAGGAACACTTTCTCCCCCTGCTGGTCGCGTGGGGCGCCGCGGGAGTCGGCGCACGGCCCGAGCGCGTGCTAAGTGGCTTCGAGGGCGGGGCACTGGCGCTCGACTCTTACGCTCTCTATCCGGAGACAAGCCAAGTGCGCTGAAGCATAGGCGTCGCGGACAGATGCGTTGCCGATGCACAGCCGCCGACGGTCGGAGGTTGCGGCCCGAAATGAGCCCGACGTTTTGGGCTGACCTGGCGTGCGGGTATGTCGGACAGGGTCCTACAACTGAATCGGCGCGGCTCCGATTCCACATAACGGGCGCGGCGCCTACATTGAGATCGAGTCACCAATGCAAAACGCCGCCGATGGACCGAATTCGCCGCCGTTGGCGCAGTTTTGGCGCCGGGGCGGTGGTCGGCAGTTGCGCTGCGGCCGTCCTGTCCATGGTTGTTCGGCGCAATTCCCCCCACGGATTCCCTGCAACAAGGACCAGCGCAAGCTGACACTGCTCTTGGGAGCGAGCGCGGCTGGCCGCGCCGTTTCCGCCGACAACAGACGGTGCATGATACGAATGCGCCGCACACACGAGAGCCGGATAACGGTCGAGTGACGTTTTGTTGCCGCATCGTTACGCGCCGGAGGGAGCAGCATGCTAGCGCCAGGGACGCCTTATTCGATCGAGGTCAATCCACGCGTCCCGGAGCGGCTCGCGCGCCTGGAGGAGCTGGCCGACAATCTTTGGTACAGCTGGGACCGCCCGACGCGCGAGCTGTTCGAGCGCCTCCAGCCCGCACTGTGGAACGCCGTCGGGCAAAGCCCCAAGGCATTCCTCAAGCGCATCGACGAGCGACGCCTGATCGAGGCCGCCGCGGACCCGGTGTTTCTGTCCAACTTCAACCGCGTTCTTTCCGCGTATGACACCTATCACGCGCGAGGTGCAGCGCGACCAGCGGGAGCGAGCCTCTGCACGCCGACGATCTCATTGCCTACTTCTGCGCCGAGTTCGGTTTCCACGAGAGCCTGCCGATCTATTCCGGCGGCCTCGGCATTCTCGCCGGCGATCACTGCAAGGCGGCGAGCGATATGCGCCTGCCGTTCGTCGGCGGTCGGCCTGCTGTACCGGCAGGGATATTTCTGTCCAGACCATCGACAGCCAGGGCAATCAGCACGCCGACGTACACGGATTCGGATTTCGACCGAACTGCCCGTCGCGCCGGTGAAGCGCGAAGACGGCACCGAGGTGCGCGTCTCGGTCGAACTGCCGGGTCGCGCGTCTGTCGGTACGCATGTGGCAGGCGCGCGCCGGCCACGTCCGCCTGTATCTGCTCGATACCGACGTCGACGAGAAAATCCGGAGCGCGATCGCAGCATCACGTATCGGCTCTACGGCGGCGATCGCACCACGCGCATCGAGCAGGAGATCGTGCTCGGCATCGGCGGCGTGCGCGCGCTCGCCGCGCTGGGTCTACAAGCCGACGGTCTGGCACATCAACGAAGGCCACGCGGCGTTCCTGGTGCTGGAGCGCGTGCGCATGCTGATGCAGGCAGGGCCTGGATTTTGCCAGCGCGCTCGAAGCTGTCGCGGCTAACACGGTGTTTACCACGCACACCGCCGGTGCCCGCGGACATGACCATTTTGCACCAGGAAGTGATCGCTGACGTACTTCGAGGACTATTGCCAGCGAACGTGCGGATATCCGGCGATCGAAGTTGCTGGCGCTGGGACGCAGCCGGGCGCGAGCCGACTTCAACATGACCACGCTCGCGGTGCGCGGCTCGCGCTTCCACAACGGCGTGTCGCGCATCCACGGCGAGAGTGTCGTCGCGCATGCTGCAGAGACCTGTGGCCGCAAGTCCCGTCCGCGAAAATCCGATCGAACTACGATCACCAACGGCGTGCACGTGCCCACCTTCCTGGCGCCGCGAATGGCCCGACGTGTTCGACCGCTTCCTCGGCCCCGGCTGGAGCCATCGGCTGCGGCGACCGAGCGACTGGAAGCCGATCGACGAGATCCCGGATCACATCTTCTGGAGCACGTGCATCAATATCTCAAGTCGCAGATGCTGCACCTGGTGCGCCGTCGCGTGCGCGAACAGCACTTGCGCAATCACGGGCAGCGAAGCGCATCTGGATCGGATCCTGCGTCACGCCGATCCGGACAACCCGAACGTGCTGACCATCGGCTTCGGCCGGCGCTTCGCCACCTACAAGCGCGCCACGCTGCTGTTCGAGGACATCGAGTGGCTCAAGCAGATCGTGTCCGACCCGCAGCGCCCGGTGCTGTTCGTCTTTGCCGGCACGCGCGCATCCGGCCGACGTGCCCGGACAGGATCTGATCCGGCAGTTGACGGCCATCTGGCGCATATGCCGGAGTTCGAGGGCAAGATACTGCTGGTCGAGGACTACGATCTGCGTCTCGCGCGGTGGCTGGTGTCCGGCGTCGACGTCTGGCTCAACAATCCGATCTATCCGCTCGAAGCCTCGGGCACCTCGGGCATGAAGGCGGGGATGAACGGCGTGATCAACCTGTCGGTGCTCGACGGCTGGTGGGGCGAAGGCTACGACGGCGACAACGGCTGGGCGATCAAGCCCGCGGCGCAGACCGCTCGATCAGGCGCAGCCGCAACCGCGAGGAATCGCGCACGCTCTACGAAATCCTGCAGGACCAGGTAATTCCGCTCTACTACCAGCGCGGCAGCCAGGGCTATTCGCCCGAATGGATCCAGATGGCGAAGCGTTCGATGGCCAGCCTCCTGCCGCGCTTCAATGCGGAGCGCATGGTCGCGGAATATCGGTCGCGGTTCTACCTGCCCTGCGATGCGGCAGCACCGGCACTATGCAGAAAGCGACGGGCACGCGGCGAAAATGATCGCTGCGTGGAAAGCGCGCGCGCGCGCCGCCTGGCCCGGCGTAACGTTGCGGCGACTGGACAGTCCGCCGTCGCGGCTGACCTTCGGTGCGAGCATGCGAGTCGAAGTGGCGCTCAAGCTCAACGGCCTCGAGCCGCAGGACATCGTGGTCGAACTGCAGATGGAGCGACCGATTAGCGGCACGGCCCGGGGGAAACGACGAAGCCATAATCTTGCGCCGGACGGCTCTCTGGACAATACCGGCGAGCAGCGCTATGTGCTCGATCTCGCGCCCGATCTCTGCGGCCGACTGGACTACCGGATTCGCGCTTATCCATTCCACGAACGACTCGCGCATCGGTTCGAGCTCGGACTGATGCTGTGGGGCTAAGTCATGCCAACGACCTCCGACAAAACCCAAACCCCGGCAACCGATAGCCGCGGCGCCAAGCAGCCGGGCAGCGATGGGCATGCTGACCGACCACGACATCTATCTCTTCCGCGAAGGAACGCATGGACGGCTTTACGCCGGACTGGGTTGCCAGCTCGGGAACGACGGCGCAACGTTCGGCGTCTGGGCACCCAATGCGGCGCAGGTGTCGGTGATCGGCGACGTTCAACGAGTGGGATCCGTCGCGCACATCCGCTTGCGCCGCGCGGCGACGGCTCCGGCGTCTGGACGGGTTCCGTCGCCGGTGTCGCTCGGGGCGACGCGTACAAGTACCACATCGTCTCCGCTTTCGGCGGCTACGCCGTCGACAAGGCCGACCCCTTCGCGTTCTATGCCGAAGCCCCCGCCGGCAACCGGCGTCGCGCGCCTGGACACTCGACTACGACTGGCGTGACGACGCGTGGATGGCACAGCGGCGGGCGCGTAACGCCCTCGATGCGCCGCTGTCGATCTACGAGGTGCATCTGGGGTCGTGGCGCCGCGACGAGCCCGGTCGTCTGCCTGACGTATCGTGACATTGCATCCGCGCTCGCCGACTACGTCCGCGAAATGGGCTTCACGCACGTCGAGCTGCTGCCGGTGACCGAGCATCCGTTCTACGGCTCGTGGGGCTATCAGACGACCGGTTACTTCGCGCCGACCGCACGCTACGGCACGCCGCAGGACTTCATGTACCTGGTCGACGTCCTGCATCAGCACGGCATCGGCGTGATCCTCGACTGGGTGCCGTCGCACTTTCCGTCCGACGAACACGGGCTGGCGTACTTCGACGGCACGCATCTGTACGAGCACGCCGATCCGAAGCAGGGCTTTCACCCGGAGTGGAAGAGCTGCGATCTTCAACTACGGCCGCAACGAGGTGCGCGCATTCCTGCTGTCGAGCGCGCTGTTCTGGCTCGACCGTTATCACGTCGACGGCCTGCGCGTCGACGCCGTCGCCTCGATGCTGTATCTCGACTACGCGACGCAAGGCCGGGCGAGTGGATCCCCAACGTGCACGGCGGCAAGGAGAATCTCGACGCGATCGCGTTCCTGCGCCAGCTTGAACGAGGCGGTGTATCGCGATCATCCCGACGTGCAGACGATCGCCGAGGAGTCGACCGCGTGGCCGATGGTGTCGCGGCCGGTCTACGTCGGCGGACTCGGGCTTCGGCCTGAAGTGGAACATGGGCTGGATGCACGACACGCTCGACTACTTCGCACAGGACCCGATTCATCGCAAGTACCACCACGACCGGCTGACGTTCTCGCTGTGGTACGCGTTCTTCGAGAACTTCGTGCTGCCGCTGTCGCACGACGAGGTCGTCTACGGCAAGGGCTCGCTGCTCGGCAAGATGCCCGGCGACGATTGGCAGCAGTTCGCCAACCTGCGACTCCTGTACGGCTACATGTGGACACATCCGGGCAAGAAGCTGCTGTTCATGGGCGGCGAGTTCGGCCAGCGGCAGGAGTGGACGCACGAAGGCGAGCCTCGACTGGTCGCTGTCGAAGCAGCCCGAGCACGCCGGTATCAGACGTTGGGTCGGCGACCTCAACGTCCTGCTATCGCGCCGAGCCCGCATTGCACGAGGTCGACTTCGAGCCCGCGGGCTTCGAGTGGGTCGATTGTCACGACGCCGACGCGAGCGTACTGGCGTATTCTGCGCCGCTCACGCGCCGGCGCGCCGCTGCTGGTCGTGTGCAACTTCACGCCCGTGGTGCGCACTAACTACATGGTCGGCGTTCCGCAAGCGGGGTCGTGGCACGAAGTGCTCAACGGTGATGCGCAAGTCTACGGTGGCAGCGGCATCGGAAACTTCGGCGGCGTCCTCGCCGCACCGGTGCCCGCGCACGGGCACGCGCACGCCCTCAGCCTCACGCTTGCCGCCACTCGCGCCCTGCTGCTCAAGCCCGCAGACAGCGAGGAGTATCGGCGATGAAAACCGCGCGCGCCATCTCGACCGAGGGTCGCGTCCGCACAGTCATCGAAACGGTCACACCTTGCGTCGATGAGGGTCGCTTCGCGGTGAAACGAATCGTCGGCGACCGGGTCGAGGTCGAGGCCGACTGCTTTGCCGATGGTCACGAGCAGCTCGCGTGTCTCTTGTTGTACCGGCGCGAGGACGAAGACGCGTGGCACGAAACGCCGATGCGCGCGCTCGGGAACGATCGTTGGCGCGGCGAATTTACGGTCGACGCCATCGGCGTCTATCGTTACACCGTAACCGCGTGGGTCGACCCCTTCCTGTCGTGGCGGCACGATTTCGCGCGCCGCGTCGACCCGGAGGACGTCCGCAACGCGGCACGGGCCGGCGCCGATCTCGTCGCCGCTGCCGCCGCGCGCGCCGGCGGTGAAGACGCGCATCGTCTCGACAGCTGGGCCCGGCGTCTGCGCACCGACGCGGACCCTGCGTCGCTCTCCGCGGTCGGGCAAGACGATTCCCTCGCCGCGCTCGCCGCGACCTATCCCGATCGCCGTCTTGCCAATACTCATCGCGGTCGAGCTCCGCGTGACGGTCGACCGCGACCGCGCGCGTTACGGCGCATGGTACGAGTTGTTCCCGCGCTCGTGCAGTCCCGACGCCTGGCGCGCACGGCACGTTCGCCGATTGCATCGCGCGTGCTGCCGTATGTCGCGCGACATGGGCTTCGACGTGCTTTATCTTCCGCCGATCCATCCCATCGGACGCGAGCACCGCAAGGGTCGCAACAATGCGCTCGTGGCCACCGCCGACGATGTCGGCAGTCCGTGGGCGATCGGTGCGGCCGAAGGCGGCCACACGGCGATTCATCCGCGCGCTCGGCACCGTCGACGATTTCCGCGATCTCGTCGCGCGCGCGCAGCGAGCACGGGCTCGAAATCGCGCTCGACATCGCCTTCCAGTGCGCGCCCGATCATCCCTGGGTGAGCCGCGCATCCCGAGTGGTTTCGGCGGCGGCCCGACGGCAGCGTGCAATACGCGGAGAATCCGCCGAAGAAATACCAGGACATCTATCCGTTCAACTTCGAGTCCGATCAGTGGCAGGAGCTGTGGCACGAACTCGCGCAGTCGTGTTCCTGTTCTGGATCGGCGACGGTGTGCGCATCTTCCGCGTCGACAACCCGCACACCAAGCCGTTCGCGTTCTGGGAGTGGCTGATCGCGCAGCATCAAGCGCGAGCATCCGGACATGATCTTCCTTGCCGAAGCGTTCACGCGGCCGAAAGTCATGCACCGGCTGGCCAAGCTCGGCTTCACGCAGTCCTACACGTATTTCGCGTGGCGCAACACCAAGCAGGAGCTCACGGAATATTTCATCGAGCTCGCGCATGGCCCCGGACGCGAATACTTCCGCCCCAATTGCTGGCCGAACACGCCCGACATCCTGACCGAATATCTGCAGTTCGGCGGACGGCCGGCGTTCATGACGCGCCTGGTGCTGGCCGCAACGCTGTCGGCCAGCTATGGCATCTACGGACCGGCCTTCGAGCTGCTGGAGCACACGCCGCGCGAGCCCGGCAGCGAGGAGTATCTCGATTCGGAAAAATACGAGATCCGTCATTGGGATCTGATCGACGCGACAGCCTCGCCGCGTTCATTGCGCGCGTCAACCGGACGCGACGCGACAACCCGGCGCTGCACCGCGATGCGAGTCTTCGCTTCTTCACCATCGATAACGAGCAGATGATCTGTTATTGCAAGTCGACCACCGACCTCGACAACGTCATCATCGTCATGGTGAATCTCGATCCCGAGCATACGCAGTCGGGCTGGGTCGAGCTCGACCTGGCCGCGCTCGGCATCGACGCCGGGAACCGCCTACCAGATGCACGACCTGCTGACCGACGCGCGCTACCTGTGGAGCGGCGCGCGCAACTTCGTTCAGCTCGATCCCACGCGCACGCCGGCGCATATCTTCCGCGTCCGTCGCCGCGTGCACACCGAACGCGACTTCGACTACTTCCTATGAGTTCAGACCATGCTCCGAGACCCGCATCCCATCGCCGAACTCGCCCGTGACCGTGCGTCCGCGCCGACGACCCGCTCTGGTACAAGGACGCGGTCGTCTACGAGTTGCACGTTCGCGCGTTCTTTGACGGCAACAACGACGGCGTCGGCGACTTCCGCGGTCTGGCCGAGAAGCTCGACTACATCCAGGACCTCGGCGTCAACACCATCTGGCTGCTGCCGTTCTACCCGTCGCCGATGCGGGACGACGGTTACGACGTCGCCGACTACCACAACGTCGCGCCGGAATACGGAACGCGCGCAGGATTTCCGCCACTTCGTGCGCGAAGCACAACGGCGCGGACTGCGCATCATTACCGAGCTGGTGGTCAATCACACTTCCGACCAGCATCCGTGGTTCCAGGCGGCGCGGCGTGCGCCGAAGGGGTCGGACAAGCGCAACTGGTACGTCTGGAGCGACGACCCGAAGAAGTACGCGGGAACGCGCATCATCTTCACCGACACCGAGAAGTCGAACTGGACCTGGGACGAGGTCGCGCAGTCGTACTACTGGCACCGTTTCTTCAGCCATCAGCCCGATCTCAACTTCGACAATCCGAAGGTCCTCAAGGCGGTGTTCAAGACCATGCGATTCTGGCTGGACATGGGGGTCGACGGGTTCCGCCTCGACGCGATTCCGTACCTGTGCGAGCGCGAGGGCACGAACAACGAAAACCTCCCCGAGACGCATGCGGTCGTCAAGCAGATCCGCGCGCTCCTCGATCAGCACTACAGCAACCGTCTGCTGCTCGCCGAGGCCAATCAATGGCCCGAGGACGTGCGCGAGTATTTCGGCGAGGGTGACGAATGTCACATGGCGTACCACTTTCCGCTCATGCCGCGGATGTACATGGCCATCGCCCTGGAGGACCGCCATCCGATTTCGGAAATCATGGCGCAGACGCCGGACGTGCCCGACAACTGCCAGTGGGCGATATTCCTGCGCAACCATGACGAGTTGACGCTCGAGATGGTGACCAGCAAGGAACGCGACTACCTGTATCAGATGTACGCAGCCGACCCGCGGGCGCGACTGAACCTCGGCATTCGCCGCCGGCTGGCACCGCTGCTCGACAACGATCTCGATCGCATCAAGCTCATGAACAGTCTGCTGCTGTCGATGCCTGGGTCACCGATGATCTACTACGGCGACGAAATCGGGATGGGCGACAACGTCTACCTCGGCGACCGCAACGGGGTGCGCACGCCGATGCAATGGCGGCCCGACCGCAACGCCGGATTTTCCGACGTCGATCCGCAGCGTCTCTACCTGCCGGCGATCATGGATCCGGTGTACGGCTACCAGGCCGTCAACGTCGAGGCGCAGGCGCGCGAGACCTCGTCGCTGCTCAACTGGATGCGCCGCATGCTTGCCACGCGCAAGGCGCATCGCGCGTTCGGCCGCGGTACCCTCGTGTTCCTGCGCCCGCACAACCGCAAGATCCTTGCCTATCTGCGCGAGTACGAGGATGACGTGGTGCTCTGCGTGGCGAACCTGGCGCGCTCGGCGCAGCCGGTAAGCCTCGATCTCGCGCGGCACAAGGGGCGCATCCCGGTCGAACTTCTCGGCCGCGCATGCTTCCCCTCGATTGGCGACCAGCCTTACGTACTGACGCTGCCCGGACACGGCTTCATGTGGTTCCAGCTCGCCACCGGCGAAAGCGCGCCTGCCGGGCAGGAAGAGCGGCCGACGCCTGAGGAGCTGCCGGTGCTGGTCCTGTTCGACGGCTGGGCGAGCCTGTTCCGCGACCGCGTCGTGCCCTGGCGCATCGCCCTCGCGGAAAAAGTGCGTGCACAACTCGAGCGCGACGTCTTGCCGGCGTTCATCGGCACACAGCGCTGGTATGCCGCGAAGGGTGAGCCGGTGAAACGAGTTGCTCTCGTCGATCAGGCGGAGTGGGGCAAGGACGGCGCGAGCTGGCTCCTTACGCTCGCGCGTGCCGAGCGTGCCGCGGGCGAGTCCCAGACCTATTGGTTGCCGCTGGCGCTCGCCTGGGAAGACGACGACGAGCGTGCGCGCGCACTGCAAGGCGCATTGCTCGCACGCGTGCGCCAGCAGGCGCGGGTCGGCGGAATTGCCGACGCGTTCGCCGATGAGGCGTTCTGCCGCGCGCTCGTTGCGGCGATCGGCGAAGGCCGCGAGTTGCGCTTCGCGCACGGTACCGTCCGCTTTCATCGCGGCGCGCGATTCAACGACCTCGCCGGTCAGGATTATGGCGCGCTGCCGGTGCACCCTACCGGCGCGCAGAGCAGCAACACGGTGATCGTTCTCGGCGATCGCCTGTTGCTCAAGGCGTACCGCCGCATGCAACCCGGCGTGAATCCGGAACTTGAAGTCGGCCGTTTCCTCACCGAGGTCGCGCGGTTCGACCGCGTCGTGCCCATCGCCGGGGCGATCGAATATGTCGCGAGCGATGGCGTGAGCACTACCCTCGGGCTGCTGCAGGCATTCGTGACCAATCAAGGCGACGCGTGGGCCTACACGCTCAATTACGTCGAGCAGTTCCTCGAGCAATACCGCACCGGTACCGCGCCCCGGGGTGCCCCGGACGACGTCCACGGCGGCTACCTCGCGTTGATGCGCACGCTGGGCCGCCGGACGGCGGAGCTGCACGCAGCGTTCGCCACCACGAGCGGCGATCCGGCATTCGATCCCGAGCCGATCGAGGCGCGCGACCTTGCGGCGTGGACGCAGCACGCGCTCGATGTCGCCAGCAACGCCCTCGATCGCCTCGAGCAGCAGCGCAACGCACTCGATCTGGGACAGACCGACGCCGAACGCCTGCTCGCGCGGCGGCCGGAAATCCTCAAGCACATCGAGAGACTCCTTCCCGCCAAGCCGCAAGGCCGGAAATCGCGGCTGCATGGCGACTACCACCTCGGCCAGGTCCTGCTCGCTCAAAACGACTTCGTGATTACGGACTTCGAAGGGGAACCGACGCGACCGCTCGCCGAGCGCCGGCAGAAGGGTTCCGTGCTGCGCGATGTCGCCGGCATGCTGCGGTCGTTCAACTACGCGCGCCACCAGGCGCTTGCGCATGCCATCACGGAGCGTCCCGACGCGCTCGCTTCGCTGGCGGAACCTGCGGCGTTGTGGGAGCGCGCGGCGTGCGCGGCATTCCTCGACGCATACCGCGCGGCTTCCCGGGACCGCGGGTCGTTCGGCAGCTGGGACGACGCGCGCGAACTCATCGAGTTGTTCACGCTGGAGAAGGCGTTTTACGAGCTTGCCTACGAAGTGGACCACCGCCCCGATTGGGTGCGCGTTCCGCTGGCCGGCATTCGCGATCTGCTCGACTCTGGCGGTAAGCACCGAGCGTCGTAACCATGCGTAGTTGTGCTCGGTTCACTTGACGGCGTGCCTTCGCCCGGCGCACCGCTTTAGTTACAGGAGGGCACGATGCAACCATTCGACGGATTCCTGGATCCGGTCCATAGTTTCCTTGCGCAGGCCATCGAGATCTTCCCGAAGGTGCTTTTCGGCATCCTCATCCTCATCGTCGGCTGGCTGATCGCCAAGGTCGCCCGGTTCGCGGTGGTGAAAGCCCTGCGCGCGATCAATTTCAACGTGCTCACTGAAAAGGCCGGGCTCGACACATTTCTCAAGCAGGGCGGCGGCGAGACCGATACGACGGGCATTCTCGGTTTGCTCGTCTACTGGCTGATCATCCTGACCGCTCTGCTGATCGCGTCGAACAGCGTCGGCCTTGCCGCGGTCACCGAACTGATCGGCAAGGTCGTCCTGTTCGTGCCCAGGGTAATCGTCGCCGTCATCATCCTCGCCTTCGGCGCGTATTTCGCCCGCTTCATCGGCATGACCGTGACCGCGTACTGCAGAAACCTCGACATGCCCGACGCAGCGCTGCTCGGCCGGCTCGCGATGTACGCCATCGTGATCTTCGTCGCGATGATCGCCATCGATCATCTGGGTCTGGGCGACATCATCCGTCAGACATTTCTGATCATCCTCATCGGTGTCGCGCTCGCGCTTGCACTCGCCTTCGGTCTTGGCGGCCAGAAACGCGCGGCTGATTTCCTCGACCGGTGGTCACGGCGCGGCAGATTCCACAGCGACGACGATCGCGATCTTCCGCCCGGACGCTAGCGAGGCGGCACGCGACATGGGACCGATCAGCTCCGTCTGGCCGGGGCGCCCCGATCCGCGGGGCGCGGTGTGGGACGGCGAAGGCGTCAACTTCGCCCTGTTCTCCGAACACGCCGATGCAGTCGAGCTGTGCATCTTCGATGCTGCCGGTCGCCGCGAACTGCAGCGCATCCGCCTCACCGAGCGCACCGATCAGGTTTGGCATTGTTACCTCCCGGAGGCGCGTCCCGGGATGCTCTACGGCTACCGTGTGCATGGTCCCTACAGACCGGACGAAGGACATCGCTTCAATGCGCACAAGCTCGTGCTCGATCCCTATGCCATGCAGATCGTCGGCGCGCTGCGCTGGAGTGACGCGCTTTTCGGGTACGTGGTCGGCCACAAGCGCGAAGACCTGTCGTATGACCGCCGCGACAGCGCCCGCGGCATGCCCAAGTGCAAGGTCATCGATTCCGCTTTCACGTGGGGCGATGACCGTCGCCCGGATGTTCCCTGGCACGAGACGGTGATTTACGAATTGCACGTGCGCGGCTTCACGTTACAGCACCCGGCGGTGCCGCCTGCACTGAGAGGCACGTACGCGGGACTCGCAACCGCGCCGGTCATCGAATTTCTCAAGCGCCTCGGCGTGACCACCGTCGAGCTCATGCCGGTGCACGCCTTCGTCGACGATCGCCGGCTGGTGGAGAAGGGGCTGCGGAACTACTGGGGCTACAACACCATCGGGTTTTTTGCGCCCGATGCGCGCTATTCCGCATCGGGCAAGGTGAACGAGTTCAAGACGATGGTGAAGACCCTGCACTCGGCGGGACTCGAAGTCATCCTCGACGTCGTCTACAACCACACCGGGGAAGGCAACGAACTCGGCCCGACATTGTGCTTCCGTGGTATCGACAACCATTCGTACTACCGCCTGCAACCCGGCGATCCGCGCCGTTACCTCGACTTCACCGGGACGGGCAACACGCTCGACATGCAGCACCCGCGCAGCGATGCAGCTGCTGATGGACTCGCTGCGCTACTGGGTCAGCAGCATGCACGTCGACGGGTTCCGCTTCGACCTGGCGGCCGCGCTTGCACGCGAATTGCATGAGGTCGATCGCCTCGGAGCATTCTTCGAGATCCTCCGCCAGGATCCTGTGCTGTCGCGCGTGAAGCTGATCGCCGAGCCGTGGGACCTGGGCGAAGGCGGTTACCAGGTCGGCAACTTCCCGCCGGGCTGGGCGGAGTGGAACGACAAGTACCGCGACACGATGCGTGCCTACTGGAAGGGCGATGGCGGGCTGATCGGCGAGTTTGCGCGGCGCCTCACCGGATCGAGCGATCTGTACGGACGCAGCGGGCGTTTGCCTCACGCCAGCATCAATTTCATCACCGCGCACGACGGCTTCACGCTGCACGATCTGGTGTCGTACAACGAAAAGCACAACGAGGCGAATCTCGAGGACAACCGCGACGGGCACAACCACAACCTGTCCTGGAACTGCGGCGTCGAGGGTCCGACCGATGACGCCGCGATCAACGCCCTGCGCTCGCGACAGAAGCGCAACCTGCTGGCGACGCTGCTTCTCTCGCAGGGCGTGCCCATGCTGCTCGCCGGCGACGAGATCGGTCGTACCCAGGGCGGCAACAACAACGCGTATTGCCAGGACAACGCGACGAGCTGGCTCGATTGGAACGTCGACGCGGACCGCTCCCGCTTGCTGGATTTCGTGCGTCGGCTGGTGCACCTGCGGCGCACGCATCCGGTGTTCCGGCGGCGCTATTTTTTTCAGGGGCGTCCGCTGCGCGCCGGCGAGGCGAAGGATATCGTCTGGCTCAAGCCCGACGGCGCGGAGATGACATCGGACGAGTGGGATCAGAACTTCGCACGCTGCCTCGGCGTCTTTCTGGCCGGCGATGCGCTGGGCGAGACCGATGCGCGCGGGAACGCGGTCACGGACGCGACCTTCGTAGTCCTGTTCAACGCCCATCACGATGCAGTGCCGTTCAGCCTGCCTGATTATGGCGCGGGGGAGTGGCTGGCGCTGCTCGACACCGCGCGCGAGGACGGGCTCGCCCCGGATGGAACGTTCGCCGCCGGCAGCGCCTATCCGCTGGAGGCCCGGTCGCTGGCGCTGCTGATACGCAATGGCAACGGAAAATGAAGCGGCGGCATGCGATGCCGTTCGGCGCGGAGCCGACCCCCGGAGGCGGCACGCGGTTCCGGCTGTGGGCGCCCGCCGCGCGACAAATCGACCTTCTCCTCGAGGACCGCGAAACGCGCCGCGAAACGGAGATGACTGCCCTCGGTGACGGGTGGTTCCAGGTCGACGCGAGCGACGCCGGGGCGGGCACCCGTTACAGCTTTCGGATCGACGGCGGAGTCATCGTGGCCGATCCTGCCTCGCGCTCCAACCCTGACGACGTACATGCGCCCTCGATGGTCGTCGATCCGCTCGCTTTCGACTGGAGCGATGGCGCCTGGCGCGGTCGCCCCTGGGAGGAAGCGATCATCTACGAGATCCACGTCGGCACGTTCACCGCCGCCGGCACGTTCGCAGCAGCCATCGAGCGGCTCGATTATCTCGTTGCACTCGGCGTCACGGCGATCGAGTTGATGCCGTTGGCGGATTTCCCCGGCCGCTGGAATTGGGGTTACGACGGCGTGTTGCCGTTCGCGCCCGATGCGACTTACGGGCCGGTCGACGATCTCAAGCGCCTGATCGACGCCGCGCATGCGCACGACCTCATGGTGTTCCTGGACGTCGTCTACAACCACCTGGGACCCGAAGGCAACTATCTGCATCTATACGCGCCACAGTTTTTCAATCCTGAGCACCAGACTCCATGGGGCGGGGCACTCAATTTCGATGGTCCGCACAGTCGGCCCGTACGCGAGTTCTTCATCCACAACGCGCTGTATTGGCTCGAAGAGTACGGCTTCGACGGTTTGCGCCTCGACGCGGTCGACCGGATCGTCGATGACTCCTCGCCGGATGTCATCGCCGAGCTTTCGGCCCGCGTGCGCGAAGGCCCCGGGAAGGAGCGGCATGTGCACATCGTACTGGAGAACGACCGCAACGAAGCGCACTACCTGGGACGCGATGCGCAACACCGGCCTCTGCACGCCACCGCGCAGTGGAACGACGACCTGCACCACGCGCTGCACGTCGTTCTCACCGGCGAGGTCGACGCGTTCTATGCCGACTATGCCGACACCCCGCTGCGTCATTTCGGACGCTGCCTTGCCGAAGGCTTTGCCTACCAGGGCGAGATGTCGCGGTATCGCGACGGCATCGCGCGGGGCGAGCCTTCGGTTCATCTGCCGCCGGTGGCATTCGTGGCGTTCGCGCAGACGCACGACCAGGTCGGCAACCGCCCGCAGGGCGAGCGCATCGCGCGGCTAGCGGAGCCGCGCGCGCTGCGCGCAGCGATCGCATGCATACTGCTCGCACCATCGCCACCGTTGTTGTTCATGGGCGAAGAGTTCGTCGCGAGTACGCCCTTTCTGTTCTTCTGCGACTTCGGGCCGGACCTGGCCGCTGCGGTAACGGAGGGACGCCGTCGCGAGTTCGCGCGCTTCGCCGCTTTTCGCGACGCCGGGGAAGATGCGATCCCCGATCCGGCCGACCCGGCGACCTTCTCCCGCAGCAAACTGGACTGGCGCGAAACCGGTCGCGCGCCGCACGACGAATGGCTGGCGCTTTATCGCAAATGCCTGCACCTGCGCTCGAAGCATATCGTTCCCCGCCTCGCGGGTATCTTGCCGTCCGGCGGTTTTACCATCGAGCACGACGAAACGCTCTATGTCCATTGGACACTTGGCGACGGATCCCTGCTGCATCTGGTCGCGAATTTCGGCACGACGCGGCCGCATCGAATCGAGCAGCCGCCCGGCGAGGTGATCTACGCGACGGATCCCGAGCAGGCCAGGGACGGGGAGCGTCTGCTACCCCCCAGCTCGATGCTTTGCATTCTGGCGACAAACCCGTGAGCGATGCGCTCCTGCGGCTCGCCGAGCTGCATGGCATCGGACTCGCCTATCGCGACGCCTGGGACAATCTCCGGCACGTGCCGGAAGCGACCTTGCGCGCGCTCCTCGCTGCGATGGGTATCGATGCCGGCACCGACGCCGCAGCCCAGCGCACCCTGGCGGAACATTCCGAAGCACGCTGGCGACAGACGCTCGCCCCGGTCGTCGTCGTCCGACAGGGGGAACGCGTAGCGTTGCGCGTGAACCTTGCGCCGGCTCTGGATCCGGCGACGCTCTCGTGGCGTCTTGTCGAAGAGACCGGTGTCGCACACCGTGGTTCGCTGGCGCAGGCAGTGTTGCCGGATACCGTGAGCGCGGACTTCAGCGGCGCGCCGGTGATCGCCCGCGAATTCGTGCTGCCTCTGCTGCCGCCCCTCGGCTACCACCAGCTCGTCATCGATGCCGCCGAGGTCGTGCTCGGAGAGACCTTGCTCATCGTCGCGCCCACCGCCTGTTACCGTCCGAGCGCACTCGACGAGGGCGGCAGGGCCTGGGGCACTGCAGTTCAGCTCTATGCATTGCGTTCCGCGCGCAACTGGGGCATCGGCGATTTCACCGACCTCTCGACGCTGACGAAGCAGTGGGCGCAACACGGCGCGGCCGTCGTCGGCGTGAACCCGCTGCACGCCCTGTTCCCGCAATGTCCGGCGCAAGCGAGTCCGTACAGCCCATCGAGCCGGCTGTTCCTGAACGTCCTTTATCTCGATGTTGAAGCGATTGCTGACTTTTCCGAATGCGAAGAGGCGCGCGCGCTGGTCCGTTCCATGGATTTCCAGACGGCGTTGGATCACTTGCGCAGCGCCGAGCTGGTCGATTACCCGGCGGTCGCGGAGCTCAAACGCGCGCGTGTTGGCATTGTTGTATGCCCACTTCCGGGCAACGCATCTCGCGGTCGAGGATGGCCGGGCCGTCGAGTTCCGCGCCTTTTGCGCGCGTGGCGGCAAAGCACTCCTGCACCACGCGCTGTTCGAGGCATTGGACGAGCATTTTTTTCCGGCCAATGGGTCGCGCTGCGGCTGGCCAGCGTGGCCGGACGAGTTTCGCGATCCGCACTCGGATGCAGTCGCACGCTTCGCCGCCGCACATGTCGAGCATGTCGAGTACTACCAATGGCTGCAATGGCAAGCCGCCCTGCAGCTCGATGCCGTCGCGCGACAAACCCAACCGCCTACCCTCAGCATCGGCGTGTACGGGGATCTCGCCGTATCGATCGACCGGGCGGGCGCCGAGGCCTGGGCAAATCAACGCATCTATGCCGTCGGTGCAAGCGTCGGTGCACCGCCCGACCTGTTCAACATGCTAGGTCAGGATTGGGGGCTGTCGCCTCCGGTTCCGGGGCGTCTGCGCGAGGCTGCGTACGCGCCATTCATCGCCACGCTGCGGGCGAACATGCACCACGCGGGCGCGCTGCGCATCGATCATGTCATGGGTCTCATGCGCCTGTTCTGGGTGCCGCGCGGGGCCGGGCCTGCCGATGGCGCCTACGTGCACTATTCGCTCGCCGATCTGCTCGGCATTGTCGCGCTGGAAAGCCAACGCCATCGCTGCCTGGTGATCGGCGAGGACCTCGGGACCGTTCCCGAGGACTTGCGCGGTGCACTCTCGCAGGCGGGTGTGCTGTCTTACCGTTTGCTCTTGTTCGAGCGTCTCCCTTCGGACGAATTCAAGCCGCCGGCAGCGTATCCGACACAGGCGCTCGTCGCGGTGAGTACGCACGATCTGCCAACACTCGCGGGCTGGTGGCAAGGCCGTGACCTCGATGTGCGCGCTGAGCTCGACCTGTTCCCTGACGAGGCAGCGCGCCTGCAGCAAATCGCCGACCGAGCGCAGGATCGCGCGCGGCTGCTGCGCGCGCTGGATCGTGAACGGCTGCTGCCGCCGGGCGTCGGCACCGACCCGGCGGCGCTGCCGACGATGACTGCCGCAGTCGCTCACGCCGTGCATGCCTTCCTGGCGCAAACGCCCGCGCAGCTCCTCGTCGTGCAACTCGAAGATGTGATCGGTGTGAATGAGCAGGCCAACATGCCTGCCACCGTCGACACCCACCCCAACTGGCGTCGAAAGCTGCCGCTGGTCCTCGAGCACTGGCCCGACGACTCCCGCTTCCTCGATCTCGTGCGCATCCTGCTGCAGCAGCGACCGGTGGCGCGCTCGTCCCATCGAGGTGCGGCGCGCAACCCGACGCAGACCACGGCTCGCGTCCCTCGCGCGACATACCGGTTGCAGCTGCACCGCGACTTCAATTTTGCGCAAGCAACCGAGCTGGTGCCCTATCTCGCCGCCCTGGGGGTGAGCCATATCTATTGTTCGCCGTATTTGCGTGCTCGCGCGGGAAGCCGCCACGGCTACGACATCGTCGATCACGCCGCCTTCAACCCCGAGATCGGCGGCCCCGAGGAATTCGAGCGGTTCGCGGCCGAGCTTGAGCGCCACGGCATGGGTCAGATCGCCGACGTCGTACCGAACCACGTCGCGATCATGGGCGACGACAACGCATGGTGGATGGACGTGCTCGAAAACGGCGAGGCCTCGCCGTTCGCCGACTACTTCGACATCGACTGGCACCCGATCGATCCCGATCTCGCCGGCAAAGTGCTTGTTCCGGTTCTCGGCGATCACTACGGCAGCGAACTCGAGCGTGGTGCGCTCAGAGTCGCGTACGACAATGCTGCAGGCGCCTTCGCCATCCGCTATCACGAGCACCGGCTGCCGATCGACCCGCGCGATTATGCGCAACTCCTTGCGAGCGCACTCGAGACGGCCGCTGGTATGCTGGCGAGTGAGGTGCGTGCCGACGTCCGTGACCTCATCGACGCCTTCGCCAATCTGCCACCGCGCGCCGCATCCGCGCGGGCGGCCACGCGCCAACGCGACAACGCGGCCCTCAAGGCGCGGCTGGCACGCCTGACGGTCGACCAACCGGCGCTCGCCGACGCGATCGACCGGGCGCTGCAGCAGATCAATGGCGCACCAGGCGAGCCGCGCAGCTTCGACACGCTGCACGCCCTCCTTGAAACGCAGGCCTATCGCGTAGCGTTCTGGCGAGTGGCTTCCGACGAGATCAACTATCGGCGCTTCTTCGACGTCAACGACCTCGCCGCCCTGCGCATGGAAGACGACGCCGTGTTCGAGGCGACGCATCGACATCTGCTCGGGCTCGCGGCTTCGGACAAGATCGACGGCCTGCGTATCGATCACCCCGACGGGCTCTACGATCCCGCCGCGTATTTCCAGCGCCTGCAGGACGGGTACCTGAGGCTTGCCGGACATGGCGGTGCGGCGCAAGACCGCCCGCTCTATGTCGTCGCCGAAAAGATCCAGGCGCCACACGAGCAGCTGCCGGCAAGCTGGCCAATCCATGGCACGACCGGCTATCGCTTTGCGAGCCTGCTGAACGGCGTCTTCGTCGACACGGCCGCGCGCATGCGGACCGACCGCACGTGGCGGGCGTTCGTCGGCGAGCAGGCCACAAGCTTCGACGATGCGGCGTATCTCGGCCGCCGCGCGATCATGCGCAGCGCGCTCTCCGCCGAGCTATCCGTGCTCGCGAACCGCCTGCTGCGCATCGCGCGCGCCGACCGCCGCACGCGCGACCTGACGCTCTCCTCGCTGCGGCAGGCGCTTGTCGAAATCGCCGCGTGTTTTCCAGTGTATCGGACGTACGTCGCGCAACGCGTCTCGGCGCAGGACCGACGCTACATCGAGTGGGCCCTGGCGAAGGCTCGCCGGCGGAGCCGCACCGCTGATGCGAGCGTCTTCTCCTTCATTTCGGGCGTGCTGCTGCTGCAGCCCCCGGAGGGAGCGTCCGCCACGCTGATCGACGACTATCGCGCATTCACGATGCGCTTCCAGCAGTTCACCGCGCCCGTCACCGCCAAAGGGATCGAGGATACCGCCTTCTACATCTTCAACCGTCTCGTGTCGCTGAACGAGGTGGGCAGCGATCCGGCGCAATTCGGAACGACGCGGCGGGCTTTTCACCGGGCCAACGCCGAGCGCCTCGCGCGGTGGCCGGACACGCTGCTCGCAGCGTCGACCCACGACAACAAGCGTGCCGCCGATGTTCGCGCTCGAATCGACGTGATATCCGAGATACCCGCCGCGTGGCGCCTGCTCGGTCGCCGCTGGACCCGCATGAACCGCTGGCGCAAACGCGTCGTCGACGACCGTCCGACGCCGTCGCGCAACGACGAGTACCTCCTCTACCAGACGCTGATCGGCACGTTCCCGGTCGGTGCGCCCGCGGATCTCGACCTGCATGACTACCGGGAGCGGATCGAGCAGTACATGGTCAAGGCCGCGCGCGAAGCCAAGGTTGATACAAGCTGGATCAGCGTCGATGCCGAGTACGAATCCGCCCTGAAGGCGTTCGTCGCAGCGCTGCTCGAAGATAACGCTGCCAACGTATTTCTGAGCGACCTGCGAACGAACGCCGCGCTGTTCGCGTGGTTCGGCGCGCTGAACAGTGCTGCGATGGCTTTGCTGCATTGCACGTCGCCGGGCGTGCCTGACATCTACCAAGGCACGGAGTTGCTCGACCTGAGCCTGGTCGATCCGGACAACCGGCGACCCGTCGACTACGCGCGTCGGCGCGATATGCTGCACGCGCAGGAGGAGCTTGCCGCTGCGCCGTTGCAGTTGCGTGCGAATGAGCTGCGCGCCATGCTCGAAGCGCCCCACGACGGTCGTCTGAAGTTCTGGGTGCTCTGGCGCGCCCTCCGGCTGCGTCGCAACCATCCCGAGCTCTTCGCGCGAGGAGACTATCTTCCCGCCGCCATCATGGGTGGGCGTGCCCGCCATGTCTTGGCGTTCGCGCGCCGCCATGGCAATGCTGGAGTCGTCGTGCTCTGCGGGCGGCTGTTTGCTTCGCTGGGCCTCCCTCCCGGAGCTGCTCCGGTCGGCGCGGCTGTCTGGCGCGATACCACGGTCGAGCTGCCGTTCGTTCCCGCGCACGCACGGCTGACCAACCTGCTCACCGGGGAGGTGATCGATGCGCCGCGCAGCTCAGTCGCGATCGCCGCGGCGTTTGACCTGTTGCCGTTGGCCCTTCTTGCCTATGGGGATCCGCCGCCGCTGGATGCCTGACAGCGACGACGCGGGTCCTCCCCGTCGTCAGTGCAGTCGCTGCCGGCCCTTGCGTGACGCTTCGCGCCGCTGCGCGCGCCGTTCAGCACGGCCCGGCGAATCGGGGCGATTCTTCTCCTGCCAGAAGCGGTAGATAAGCACGGCGGCGATCGGCAACTCGTCGATCATGTCCAGGCGCTTTTCTTCTGTGTCGACCCAGTCGAGGTATTCCGGATCGTGATCGCCGTACGCGAGCGCCTCGACCGGTAGCATCCAGTCGCGCGTAGAGTCCTCGGCGTAGAGCGTTTCCCACCCTTCCTCACGCAGCAACACACCCGTCATGTACCCCTCGCACCAGGCGCTTGCCTCGGGTGGACTGCGCTCCTCGCGTAGTGTCTGCTCGGCGTGGTAGAGCAGCGGCTTGAAGCGCGTGGGCGACTCCGCGAGCGTCCTGCGAATGCTTTGCTGGAGCCGAAGGACCAGCGACAGAATGCGCTCCGCCTGCTCGTTGTCCGCGAACACCGGCGTGACGCTGCGCTGACTGTCGCTCCATACCACGGGCAACCATTCAGACGGCTGGATCAACTCGGGTCCGCTCACGATCGCGGTGAGGAAGCCGTCGAGCATTTCCAGATCCATGCAGTCCTGCGGAACAGCGTGCGAACCCAGGAAGACTTCGAGTTCGTCGTAGTCGGCGTCGGTCAGCGGTTCGTCGAGTTTGTTGGCTTCGGTCATGGGCATTTATTGGACACGGTCGATCATCATGGCCCCAGATGGCTGTGAAAGCAACTGCCGGGGCGCTCACCCTGCCTGAGCTGCATTCAGCGCCGCCGCGAACAAAAGGACCGCGCCGGCCTGGTGCGCAGCGGCGAGTGGCAATGGAACGACGAGCAACAGCGTCGCAACGCCTAGCGCGATCTGAATCGCCAGCATCGCAAGCAACAGTGTCGCAGCGCCGCGCGCCACCGCATCCATGCCGACCGCACGACGCGTCCGCCACCAATACCACGGGATCGAAACCGCCAGCACCAACGCGATCGCCCGGTGATCGAACTGCACGGTGGCCATGTTGTAGTAGAAGTTGCGATACCATGGATCGATCGACATGATCTCCGACGGCACCCATTGTCCGTTCATGAGCGGGAACGTGTTGTACGCCAGGCCGGCGCGAATTCCTGCAACCAGCCCACCGGAAAGCACCATCAGGAATACGAGGGCAACCAGACAGGCGGCAAACCGGGCAAGACTTCGTGTTTCGCGCACAGGGCGACGCGGCGCTCGCAGCAACGACAGCGCAGTCCAGAACATCGCGCCGAAAATAAGAAAGGCGAGACCGAGGTGCGCGGTGAGCCGCAACTGCGACACCCGCGGATCGTCGATCAACCCGCTTTGCACCATGTACCAGCCAAGCGCACCCTGCAGGCCGCCGAGCACGAAAATCGCAAGGAGCCGGAGCGCATAGCCCGGCGGAATCCTGCCGCGCACCGCGAACCACACCAGCGGAAGCAAGAAAACGACGCCGATCGCACGGCCGAGCAGGCGATGGAAATACTCCCACCAGAAAATGCCCTTGAAGGCATCCAGGGGCATGCCCTTGTTGACCTGGGCGTACTCGGGTGTCGCCTGGTACTTCGCGAACGCGTCATTCCAGTCCGCCGCCGACAGCGGCGGCAATGTGCCAACGATCGGCTGCCATTCGGTGATCGAAAGGCCGGAGTGCGTCAGGCGCGTAACCCCGCCGACAACAACCATCGCGAACACCAGCGCGCAGCAGATCAGCAGCCACGCCGCGACTAAGCGAGCGTTGTTTCGCTCCTGGCGCGACTGTGTGGCGACGCCTGCCGCCCGCGGCATTGGAGCGCTTTGTCGGGTGATTTCCACGGGGCAATTCTGCCATATCGCCGCGGAGTGGTCGCCCTGACGAGTCCGCGCGCTACATCGGCGGCATATGCGCTGACGGCAGGGCATGGAGGCCCGGTGGGAGGGCCCCGAGAGCGCCGACGATTACCAGGATCGACACCCCATTGCCGCCACGATGAGGCTGTTGCGCTGAAGCTGGCGTTGAGCATCGGCGCCGGTGCGCGCGGATGACGGTCGCGGCGTGAGCGACCGGCGATTGAACGCAGCGATGCAAACGATCGCGACGAAAATGCCGATCTTCACCAGCAGGAGAAAGAAAGTGAAGAGCGCGCAGGACGATCAGCAAATCGCTCAACCGATCCACGCGCCGTTATTGCCTATTGGCACTCATGGCCCATCGACGGCGAAGGTGTACTGGCCCTCGGTGACGTGCGTATCGACCGACAGGATCCGCCAACTCACATGGTAGCTCCCCGCGCCGATCTGATGCAGCGGAACCCGCATGACGTTGCTCTTGACCATCGGCGCGCCCATGTCCACCCGTTGCCCGAAAGCATCGGTGACAATAACGCTGCTGAAAGCGGGCTCGATGGCTTGCGTGAAACGCAGCGTAATTTCGCGCGGCGCCGCGCGAACCGTGCTTCCCACTCGGGGGTCGGCCTCGTCGAGAAATGCGTGCGCACTGGCGACGCCGGCGACAAGTGCCAGCGCCACCATACTGCCGATGATCCAGATCCGATGCATATCAGTTGCCGAGAGGCGAGCGCGGGGATGTCGCGCCATTGCCGAAGATCGGTCTGCCGAAGGTGCGCGGGAACAGGTCGTCCAGGTAGAAGTGCAATTGAGCGAGAACGCCGACACCGGTCCCGCTGGCGCGATTGACGGGGATGATCGCTTCGAGGCCGATCTGGAAGGACTTGCCGATCCAGATGACCCCGGGTTGACCAGTCCGGTGGTCCCGATCCCGGACCCGTGATAGTTGGCGACTGGTGTCTGGAACTGAAATTCGACGATCGGAATCAGATGGCTGAAGAAACTCGGGCAGCCCAAGGTCGACCACGTTCGACTTTAGGTACGGCATGCTGTACTGCAGTGAGCCACCGTAGGTGACAAACTGCGGGTTCAACTCTGTCGTCGTGTCCCCGCCGTCGGGATCGATCGAGGTGCTCGAGGATCTGCTCGGAATCGAATAACCGATCTGGCCTGTCAAGGCGAACGGACGCGCCATGCGCATGTTCTCGGGCAAGCCACCAAAGCCCTGGCCGACAAAGAGCGTCGGCGTGAATACGCTGAAAGACTCCGCGCCGACTGTTCCGCTGCCAGAATGGCCGAATTCGACGTCCAGCCCGGCCGACATCACCAGCTCGCGCGCCGACTCGGTCAGGAACTGATACTTCAAGCTCGCCTCGAGATTCTGGAATCCATTGATGCGTGACTCGCCGGAGGGGCTGAGCTGGGTCCACGTGGTCCCGATCGACAAACCGAACTTGTCGGTAATCCGTTTGGAAACCTCGGCAGCAATATCGAGTTGCCTCGTCGACGGATCGTCGCCGTTCTTGAAACTCGCGATGGTCGGAAACGAAAGCTCATCGGCGACGCAAGGGTCGTCGATACTCAGCGTGGCGGGAAAGAAGCGGGCACCGACGACGCAATGGGCACTGGTCTCGGTAGCTGCGACAAGCACGAGCGCGACCATCGCTGCAGTGAGGAGTGACTTCAAGGCGCTCCTCATGGCTTGTGCGTCACGTGGCCCGTCGAGCCCAAGGCCTCGACGTCGACCGAGACCAGGATGGAGCCGGCGTTCTGGAAAGTAAGCGTCATCGGCACCTTGTCGCCCGCTTTAAGCGGCTGCTTGAGATCGAGCAGCATCACGTGATAGCCGCCGGGCTTGAGTTCGAGTGTGCCGCCGGACGGAATGTCGACGGCCGTGACCGCGCGCATTTTCATCACACCGCCATCCATCGCCATCTGGTGGATCTCTGCGCTGCCCGCCGCCGGCGACGCCGCACTAATCAGTTTGTCGGGCGTCGCACTTGCGTTCTGGACGACGAAGAACGCGCCCCCGGATCTGGCGCCCGGCGGTGTTGCTCGCGCAAAGGGGTGATCGATGCTGAGGGACTTCAGTTGATATTCGTGCGCGAATGCGACGATCGGAAGCGACGCAAGCGCAATGCAAAAAGCCCGAATCGAATTCATCGCGGCCTCCACAAACCGGAATTCCTGAAGCCGCAACGCGACCGTTTACGGTCTGACGTGCGGCGCGTGGGTTGTGTCAGGCGGCGGCGGGAGGCGCCCGGGCGGGCGGCAGCAGGAGTTGAAGCGACGCGGGTGCCGCGATTTCAGCGCGGTGCGCAACCGTAGAGGGAGCGTGGGCCTGCATCGTCGGCGGCGCCGACGGCATGATGGCCGCGGTCGCAGAGCCACCCGGGCAAAGTGCGCAGTGGTCCGTAACGTGCCGACCCGACTGCTGCCCTGGCAGTCCGACGGGTGCGGGGATGGGCGCCTGTACCTTGCTGGCGACCGAGCAGACGTCGCCGAAGGGTGTACCGACCTTTACCGACGCGTAGGCCGCAAAGGGGACCAGGATGTGCGCCACGAGCGCCAGCGACGCAATCCACCGGCGGAAATTTCGCTGCCTCATGGGCCTGGATTGTACATGGTGCATTCCGATAATTCATCCGCGGGCGAGAGGAGGAGAGCAGCGACGATGGTGCACAGCACAACACACCGCCGTTGACACCAAGCGGCTGGCGGGGTTGAATGGGTCAAGCGATCCAGCAAACAGGATCGACGTGTGTGCTATGCCTGCAGAGACGGCGCAAGCACAGCAATGCAACTCTCTCGGAGGACATCATGCACGCATTTCTACGCGCAACCGCGCGCTATGTCGCGATCGTCGGTCTGGCGTTTTCTGCATCCGCCATGGCGCAGCAGCCGATCACGCTCCATGGCGCGGTCCAGTTCGACGACAGCCACCCGTTCAACAAGGCGCTCCTGAAATTCGAGGAACTGGTCGCCAAGTATTACGGCAAGCCGATCGTCTTCGTTCTGCATCGAAACAGCGAGCTCGGGCTCGAGAAGGACTACTTCGCGTACATGGCCCAGGGCATTTCGGTCGACTACGGTATCGTGTCGCCGGCGCACATGTCGACCTTCGCCAAAGCCGCGCCGCTGCTCGACATGCCCTTCCTGTTCCGCGATCTCGATCACTGGAACAAGGTGCTCGATTCCGACGCGTTCCAACCGATCGTGGACGACGTCGCCAAGAAGGCGGACGTGATGATCATCGGCTACGCCGGCGGCGGCACGCGCAACATCATCGCCAACAAGCCCGTGCGCAACCTGGCCGAGCTCCGCGGACTCACCATGCGGGTCATGGGGGCGCCGATCCAGACCCAAATGTTCAGCGCGATCGGCGCCAAGCCCTCGGTGATTGCTTACAACGAGGTTTACAACGCCATCCAGACGGGCGTCATCCAGGGTGCCGAAAACGAGGCCGCCGGCCTCGCCGCTATGAAGTTCTACGAAGTCGGCCCCAACATTTCGCAGACGCAGCACGCGATCACGGTGCGGCCGATCTGCTTCTCCGCCAAGACCTACCGCAAGCTGCCACCCGATCTGCAGGCCGCAATCCTGAAGGCCGGTATCGAGGCAGGCAAACTCGGCCGGCAGATCGAATCCTCCGAGGATGCAGCGCTGCTGGCCAAGCTCGATAAAGAGGGCAAGCTCAAGCTCTGGACGTTCACCGAGCGGCCAAAATTGCTCGAACTGGCCGAGCCGGTGAAGCAGGCGTACGCCAAAGAGATCGAAGCGACCGCAATTCTCAACAAGGTCAACGCGATCAAGTGACGCATCCGTCCGAGAGCGCAAGGCGCAGCCGAAGCGCGATTGGTCACGGATGCGTCATCCCGGGCGAGCGCACGCGAGACCCGGGATCCAATTTTTTGACCGCGTCCGCGATGCCACCTAACTTGGGTCCCGGCCTGCGCCGGGACGACGTTGTTCGCTTATCGCGAGCGCATGCGCAGTAGCTTGATCGATGCGCGCGCTCAACGCCCTGATCTATCGCGCCCTGCAGGTCGTCATCACGGTGCTGATCGCCGTCATGATCGTGCCGGTCACACTGCAAATCTTCTCCCGCTTTTTCGAATTCATCCCTCGCTATATCTGGACCGAGGAGGTCGCGCGCTTTTGCCTGATGTGGCTGATCATGCTCGGCGCGACGATCGCGGTGCGCGACGGCACGCACTTCGACGTGGACGTGCTTCCGGCTCCGAAGACTGCGCGCGGCAAGGCGATCGGCCGCCTCATCGTCCACGTCGCGATGCTGCTGGTCGCGCTGATCTTTGTCGCATTCGGCTGGCGCTTCGCGGCGTTCGGCTACGATCAAAGCTCGGAAATGACCGGGATCAACATGCTCTCGATCCACATCGCGTGGCCGCTGGCGGGGATCTGCTGGATGCTGTTCCTGCTGGAGAAAATTCTCGACGACATCAAACTCTACGTGGACGGACGCGATGTCACCCGGTGAGGTCGCCGCAATCCTGTTCGGCATCTTCGCACTGCTGATCATTCTGCGCGTTCCGGTCGCGTTCGCGCTCGGACTGGCCTGCGTGCCGGTGTTCTTCATCGATGAACGCCTGACGCCCTTCCTGCTGCTCAACGAGATGCTGAAGTCGTACAACTCGTTCCTGTTGCTGGCGATTCCGTTCTTCATGCTCGCAGCCAATTTGATGAACACGGCCGGCATCACCGAAAAGCTGATCACCCTGTCGCGGGCCATGGTTGGCCATCTGCCCGGTGGACTGGGCCACGTCAGCGTGCTGGTATCGATGCTGTTCGCAGGCATTTCCGGGTCGTCGACCGCCGAGGCGGCGGGCGTCGGCGGAGTATTGATACCGGCGATGAAAAAGCAGGGCTACGATACCAAGTTCACTGTTGCGCTGATCGCATGCGCCGCTGTCATGGGCGTGATCATCCCGCCGTCGATTCTGATGGTCGTCTGGGGCGGCGTGATTTCGGTATCGATCGGCGGACTGTTTCTCGCCGGAGTGCTCCCCGGCGTGCTCATGGGATTGTCGCTCATGGTGGCCGTATACATCTACGCCAAGCGACGCAACTATCCGGTCTATCCGCGGGTGACGTGGCGGGAATTCCTGGCGGCCTGCGGCCAGGCGGTCCTGCCGATCCTGACGCCCGGCATCATCGTCGGCGGCATCGTGTTCGGATTCTTCACGCCAACCGAAGCCTCGGTAATCGCCGTGCTTTACGCGATGCTGCTCGGCGGCCTCATCTATCGGTCGATCTCGTTCAAGGAATTGCGCCACACCTTGTACGATTCGGCGCGCTTTGCGGCGATTGCCCTGTTCTGCATCGGCACTGCGTCTGCGTTCGGCTGGATCCTGGCCTATTTCCATATTCCGGCGCTGGTCGTCAACGCGGTCGCTGGCTGGGGCGGTGGCATCACCAGCGTCGGTTTCATCACCGCAGCGGCATTCCTGTTCATCGGCTGCTTCATCGACGCGATTCCGGCGATTATCATCGTCGGGACCATTCTCGCGCCGCTCGCCGCCAAAGTCGGCATGCACCCGATTCATTTCGCCATCATCGGCGTGATCTCGATCGCCTATGGGCTGGTCACGCCGCCGTACGGGCTGTGCCTGATGATCGCCTGCTCGATCGGTGGCATCAAGATCAAGGATGCCGTGAAGGATACGGCGATCCTGTTCATCCCGATGTTGCTTGTGCTGCTGATCGTGATACTGTTTCCCGACCTGATGCTGTGGCTGCCGCGCAAACTCATGCCGCAATTCGTCAAATGAGGTAGGCCATGCTGCAAACGAAACCGCTCTCGTCCGGTTTCGGGCTGGAAACGGACGATGTGGACCTGTCCGTGCCATTGTCCGATGCGACGTTCCCCGCGTTGGAACGGGCTTTTTTCGCGGCGCAAGTGCTGGTACTTCGCGGCCAGTCGTTGACGCCGGCAGACTTCGTCGCATTCGCGCGACGAATCGGTCCGCCCGAGCCGCACGTGATCGACCAGTTCCACCACCCTGCCGATCCGAACATCCTGATCCTGTCGAACCGCACCGAACATGGCCAACCGCTGGGATTGGCGGATGCCGGCACATACTTTCACACCGACTATTCGTATCTGCAGGTCCCGGCGCGCGCGACGATGCTCTATTCGATCGAAGTGCCCAAGGTCGGCGGCAATACGCTGTTCGCGAATCAATACGCGGCGTACGATGGATTGTCCGACGCGATGAAGCGGCGCGTCGAAAATCTGGTTGGCGTCCACCACTACGGCAATCGCAAGGTTGCGGATGAAATGAGTCGCACCGCGGCCTCACCGCTGACCGACGAGCAGAAAGCGAAGATGCCGCTGATCACGCATCCGCTCGTGCGTGTGCATCCTGTCACTGGCCGCAAGGCGCTGTATGCCGTCTCCGGCAGCTCGTACGGCATCGTCGGCTTGCCTGAAGACGAGGCGGTGGCGCTGCTCGATGAATTGGCGGCGCACGCCACGCAACCGAAATATCTGCTCGACTACGCCTATCAGCCGGGCGACGTGGTGATCTGGGACAATGCATCGCTGCTGCACTCGGCGACGCTCACCGATCCGATCTACCCGCGCACCCTGTGGCGCATCACCGTCAAGGAGCCCTCGACAGGACTCGACGCGCTCGAGGTGCTGGCGCCAACTTTCGCGTCGGGTGCGACGTGACGAGCTTCGTCTTTCCACCGGATCGCGGTACACTGGCCGCAATGCGGTTGATCCGGTCGAAACATTCTTGACTACATCGCGCCACCGTATCCTGCTCACCGTTGCTTTCGCGCTGCTGTTTCTCGGCATGCAGCGCGAAGCGCAGGTGCACGCGCTGCAGCACCTTGGCGCCATCCTCCATCCGGCGCAGCAGCAAGGCCTCCAGGCACCCGCGGCGGATGTCACCTGTCTCGAGTGCTCGTTGCTTGCGAGCGGCTCGTCGGTTATTGCCGCCGATCTCGCGGCAATGGCACCGGCGGCAGTCGCGACCCAGCGCGTATACAGCGCGGCCGCGTCGCGAACGCTGTCTGCGCCCTCCTACTACTCCAGCCGCGCCCCGCCCTCGCTCCTCTGAGTCCATGCGGCGCGCCGTCTTCGCGGACGGCACGAGTCATGACATGACCCGAGGAGCACCATGGTGTCCAAATTCGTTTTGGCTTCCAGTGCGTTGGCACTGGCGCTGCTTGTGCCGTCCGCAGCGGGCGCGGCAACCGATGCGGATCTTGCGGAAATTCGCGAACAGATCCGGCAACTGAAAGAAAGCTACGAAGCGCGGATCCAGGCGCTCGAGCAACGGCTCAAGGACGCAGAAGCGAAGGGCGCAGGCACTCCCGTCGAACAACCCGCCCCGACGCCGCCGCCCGTGGCTGCCACTCCCGCGCCCGCCCCGCCCGCGCCCACTGCGGCGTCGACGTCGGGAATCAGCGCGTTCAACCCGGCGATTTCCGCGGTGCTGCAAGGAACGTATTCCAACCTGTCACAAGACCCGAACAAGTACGCGCTCAGCGGCTTCGCGCCGAGCGGCGATATTGCACCGCCGAAGCGCGGGTTAAGCCTCGGCGAATCCGAACTCGCGCTATCCGCCAATGTCGACGACAAATTTTTCGGCAACCTGATCGTTTCGCTCACACCGGAGAACACGTTGTCGGTCGAAGAAGCGTATGGGTTGTACACCGGTGCAGGCTACGGCCTGGCGCCGAAGTTCGGGCGCTTCTTCTCGAGCCTCGGCTACATGAACGATCAGCATCAGCACGCGTGGGATTTCGTCGACGCCCCTCTCGTCTATCAGGCGTTCCTCGGCGGTCAATACGATGTCGACGGCCTGCAGGTGAAATGGCTCGCGCCGACGGACGAGTTCCTGGAATTCGGCGGCGAGCTGGGCAGCGGCGAGGGCTTCCCCGGGACGTCACGCAACAAGAACGGCATCGGCTCCGGCATCGTCTACGTCCATACGGGCGGCGACATCGGCGCGAGCAACAGCTGGCGCGCGGGTCTGTCCTACCTGCAAACCCGCGCACAGGATCGCGACTACACGCAGACCGATCTCATGGGCAACGTTGCGCAGGTCGGATTCAGCGGGAGCAGCCGCCTCGCGGTCGCGGATTTCGTATGGAAATACGCACCCAACGGCAACTCGCAGGAGACCAATTTCAAGCTGCAGGGAGAATACTTCTGGCGGCGCGAGAACGGTGACTTCACGTTCGACCGCGACGGCGCGCTGGGCCTCACCAACACGTCGAACTACGGCGCGCGGCAAAGCGGCTTTTACGTGCAGGGCGTGTATCAGTTCCTGCCGACCTGGCGCATCGGCGCGCGCTACGACTGGCTCGATCCGGGTCAGGTCGATTACGGCACGAACGCGCTCTACCTCGCGAACCCGTCGTTCCATCCCCAGCGCAGCACGGCGATGATCGACTGGACGCCTTCAGAATTCAGTCGCGTCAGGTTGCAATTCGCGCAGGCCAGGTTGCGCCCCGGCTTCACCGACAACGAGCTCTTTCTCCAATACATTCTGACGCTGGGGGCGCACGGCGCCCACAAATACTAGGAGCCATGCAATGCGATCGTGTCTGACGTTTCTTCTTGCGGCAGTTGCATGTGCTTGGATTGCGCCTGCAGTCGCCGCGCTCAGTGTCTTTGCGACGGTGCCTGAATGGGGCGCGCTGGTGGACGAACTCGCAGGCGACAAGGCCAAGATCTACGTCGCCACCAATGCGTTGCAGGACCCGCATCACGTCGAGGCGAAGCCCAGCCTGATTGCGCGCGCACGCGGCGCGGATCTGGTCGTGGCGACCGGCGCCGAGCTCGAGATCGGCTGGTTGCCTCTGGTTTTGCAGCAAGCGGGCAACCCGAAGCTCGCGCCGGGCAAGCCCGGTTACTTCGAGGCTGCGGCTTTCGTCACGCTGCTCGACAAACCGACGCGCCTCGATCGGGCCGAGGGCGACATCCACGCCGCGGGTGATCCCCATATCCAGACGGATCCGCGCAACATCGCGCGCGTCGCAGCCCCGTTGTCCGCCCGCCTTGCCGAACTCGATCCGGAAAATGCCGCCTGGTACCAGGCGCGTTACCAGGCATTCTCGGCCAAATGGAGCGCGGCGATCACCGGTTGGGAAAAGCAGGCGGCGGCTTTGAAAGGCACCCCGATCGTCGTCCAGCACAAGGCTTTCACCTACCTCATCGCCTGGATCGGCCTCAAGGAAATCGCGACGCTCGAACCCAAGCCCGGCGTCGAGCCGACGACGGCGCACCTCAGCGAAGTCCTGGCGACGCTGCAGCGGACGCCGGCCAAGATGGTGCTGCGTGCGGCCTACCAAAGCGACCGCGCCTCGCAATGGATCGCGGAGCGCGCCAAGATCAATGCGGTGACGCTGCCGTTTACCGTGGGAGGAGACGACAATGCGAAAGACCTTTACGGCCTGTTCAACGACACCATCGAGCGACTGCAGAAAGGCGCGCAATGAATCTGAATGCACTCGAGATCTCGATATTGCTGCCAGCGCTCGCGGCGGGGCTGCTGGTGACTGCGACGCACGTCCCGCTGGGCATGCAGGTGCTTGCACGTGGGATCGTCTTCATCGATCTCGCCATCGCGCAGATCGCCGGTTGCGGCGTGCTCCTCGCCGACCGCTTCGGCTTCGAAGCGGAAGGCATCGCGGTGCAGGTCGCCGCGCTCGCCGCCGCGCTCGGTGGCGCGCTGCTGCTGACATGGACGGAGCGGGTGTGGCCCGAGGTGCAGGAAGCGGTGATCGGGGTCGTGTTCGTTCTGGGGGCGACGGGTAGTGTCCTGCTTCTCGCGAGCAACGTGCACGGCAGCGAGCATTTGCGCGATTTGCTCGTCGGGCAAATACTGTGGGCGCAGCCAACGCGGCTGTTATGGGCGACCGGCGTGTACGCGGCAATACTTGCGTTATGGTTCGGCGCGCGAGAACGCCTAGGCCGCATCGGCTTCTACGTGCTGTTCGCGCTCGCGGTCACCGTGTCGGTGCAATTGGTCGGGCTGTATCTGGTGTTTGCGACGCTGATCGTGCCACCGCTTGCGACGCGCACCATGCACCAGTGGCGGCTTGCTGCGGCGTGGGCGATTGGCGCGCTTGGCTACGCAATCGGTCTCGTTGTCTCTACAGCGCTCGATCTGCCGAGCGGTCCGGTGATCGTCTGGGCGTTGGTGCTGCTCGCGCTGGCGTGGCATGCGGCGACCGCGGGTCGATTGCGCGAGGCGCCAGCCCCCGCGATCGCGAGACGGGATTGACACCTCGTTCGTCAAACCGCCAACGCCTCGCGGATTGACGGGAGCATTTGGGCCGCCGCCTCACGCCCTTCCGCGATTGCCAATGCTGCGCGGTGATACTCGAACGGCCCTAACTGTCCGAGACGTGGCGTAATCAACACGTCGGGTGACTCGCTCACTAGGCGCGCCTGCGCGATGCGCTCCTGCATCACGTCGATCGCGCCCAGCATCGTATCGACTATGGAGGGCGGCGGTGGTATTTCCGGGCGCGTCGATGGACCAAGAACATTGAACAACCGGCGCCGCTGAGTTGCCGTTTGCGCAGTCTCCTGCGCCTCGAGCCGGAAGCGTCTGCTCATGTGGGAGCCGAGATCGACCGCGATAACGACCTCGGCGCCCATCGCGCGACATAGGGAAACGGGAATGGGGTTAACGACGCTGCCGTCGACCAGGTAGCGACCTTCGTGCAATGCGGGCCTGAACAATCCCGGCACGGTACAGGACGCGCGAACGGCGTCGGAAACTTTGCCCTCGCGCAGCCAAAGCTCCTTACCCGTCGCCAGCTCGGTGGCGACCGCGGCGAACGGAAGCGGCAATTCCGAAAACTGGCATTCGACAAACTGCCCCTGAAACATGTTGACGAGGCGGTCGCCTTTGATCAAGCCGCCCCGGAGTCCAAGATCGAGCAGCCCGACAACACGTTTCCAGTCGAGCGACAGAGCGTAGCTTTCCAACTGCTCGATGCGCCCGGCAGCAAACGCAGCACCTACCATTGCCCCCATCGAGCAGCCGGCGACGAAATCGGGAGCAATGCCGCATTCCGTGAGCGCCAAGAGCACACCGATATGTGCCCAGCCACGCGCGGAGCCGCTGCCAAGCGCGATTCCGAGTTTGGGTCGCTGAACCATCGATTGAGCTTACGCCGCAAAGGCGAGCGCGGGCACATGAAAGTGGGTGTAAAGAGAGCCTATTGTGCGGCCGCCGGATTCCCGGCGGCGGGCGGTTCCGTGACCATCTTGGCACCCACGTCCTTGAGCAGGCGCTTGAATTCGGGCGAGTCCATGATGATCGTTCCGGCCGCGGCGCGAAGGCGGTCGACGGCTTCCGCCGGCAACACGAACGATGTTGGCTGTTGATTCAGATAGTCGAGCTCCGCCTTGTCCTTCAGCGCGGCGAACGAGACGTCGATGGCGTAGATTTCCGCATTCGGAACGCGCAGTGCGGCCGCAACCGCAGGGTCCTTGTTGGTCGCCATTGCGGCCGAGTTGCGAATCAGACGCGCATTCTGCCACTGTGCCGCCGTATCGCGCAGCAGTTCGACCGCCTCGAAGGAAAAGGCGTCGATCGGCGTGCCGGCGGACTTGAGCAGGATGTCCACGGTTCCGGGAGGCTCCTCCGATTTCGTCCCAGGTCGTCGGCGGCGAGGACAGCGAATTGACGACAAAAATGATGATCCGCTTTGCGCTGTCGAGCGGTGTCGGCAACCCCCTCTCGCGCAGCGATTCCATGACCTCCATCGCGTCGAGCACGGCACGCATGCCGACGTTGTCCGAGACACCGCCGTCGACGAGGTGGATAAACGGCCGGTTGACGCTGTCACCGAACGCTTCCTCGGCCTTGAGCGAGCGGATTGCCCGCGCGGCTGGTCGCGGCGGGTTGTCGGTGTCGATGAACATCTTCACGAGGGCGGGGGTGTCTCGGTGGCAGGTGCCACCATAGTTGTTGAGCGTGACCGACGAGAGAACGACCGGCACGGCCGACGACGACGCCGCCGCGCGAGACAGGCGTACCGCATTGAGATCCGAGCAGATGACGTCGAAGATGCGCTGCGAGAATACGAAGCGCGAACCGGTCGAGATGTCGGTGGCGGACGCCAGGATCAGCGGACCCGTCCCCGGTCGAGATCGCCGAACGTCGCACCGTTGAACAGTATCTCGTCGTACAACTCTGCCGCCAATTCGGAACGACCCCACGCCGTTGACGCCAAGCCTCGTCCAGTTGGCCGGACTGAAGGTGCGCGAGATGATCTCGCCCTGCACATTGCGCTTCAGGAAGCGCTGCTCGTAGTCGGCGAAGAGCTTGTCGCCGTAGAGAGCGTAGGCCAGCGCAGTGAAGCTGCCGCCCGACACGCCGGTGATGATGTCGACTTCGTCGAGCATGCGAACCTTGTTGCCCTTCGGTCCGACGATCTCCGTCTTCCGCATGGAAATTCGAGGACGCCATACGAAAACGCGGCGGCACGCGTGCCGCCGCCCGAGAAGGCGAGGATGACCAGGTTGTCCTTGTCCTTGGCATGTTCGCCTGGCGCGTCTCGAAACGATAACCCGCATGCGGATCGGCCTGGGTGATCGGCGGATTGATCGGGCGCGTGGCACATCCCCCGAGCAGGAGCACCAGCGCAAGTATCCGCAATGAGCGTACGCGCAAGCGAGTCACGAATTGCCCGGTTTTGATCATCAAAGCCTCGATAGGTTGGTTCTTCATTTGAAGTTGTGCCGCTTCAACGACGCAATGCGGCGATGCCTCGCTGCAATCCGTCGAGCGTCAGCGGAAACATGCGCGGCCCCAGCACCTCCAGGATCATCTGCGTGGAGCGCGTGTAGTTCCACGAACGCTCCGGCTCGGGATTCAACCAGATGGTGTGGCGATACGCATCGAACAGGCGCTTCAACCACGTCACGCCAGGCTCGTCGTTGATGTATTCGACGCTGCCGCCCGGCTGCACGAGCTCGTAGGGGCTCATCGCCGCGTCGCCCACGAACACGACGCGCCAGTCGGGTCCGTACTTGTGCAGCAGATCGAACGTCGAATGGCGCTCGTTGCGACGCCGGCGGTTGTCGCGCCAGACGTGGTCGTAGACGCAGTTGTGGAAGTAGAAATGCTCGAGATGGCGAAACTCGCTTTTTGCGGCCGAGAACAGTTCCTCGCATATCTGAACGTGCGGGTCCATCGATCCGCCGACATCGAGGAACAACAGCACTTTGACGCGGTTACGCCGCTCGGGGACCAGATGCAGATCGAGCCAGCCGGCGTTCTTGGCCGTGCCTTCGATGGTTCCCGGCATGTCGAGTTCTTCGGGCACGCCCTCGCGCGCGAAGCGGCGCAGGCGCCGCAACGCGATCTTGATGTTGCGGGTGTTGAGTTCGACCGAGTCGTCGAGGTTGCGAAACGTGCGCTCATCCCAGACCTTGATCGCGCTGCGCCCGCGCCCGCCTTCCTGGCCGATGCGGATGCCCTCGGGATTGTAGCCGTATGCGCCGAACGGGCTGGTTCCTGCGGTGCCGATCCACTTCGACCCGCCTTGATGGCGCGCCCGCTGCTCCTCCAGGCGCTGCTTGAGCGTCTCCATCAACTTGTCCCAGCCGCCAAGCGCCTTGATCAGAGCCTTTTCTTCGTCGGTCAGCGTGCCCTCGATCATTTTCCTGATCCATTCCTCGGGGATCTGGGCGCGGACGTCGAAGATGCTGTCGACTCCTTTGAAATAGCTGCCGAACGCAAGGTTGAAGCGGTCGTATAGCGCCTCGTCCTTGACCAGGCAGGTGCGCGCAAGAACATAGAAGTCGTCGATGTCGTTCCTCACGACGCCCTGCTGCAGGGCCTCGAGCAGCGTCAGGAACTCGCGCGTCGACACCGGCAGTTTCGCCGCTTTGAGGTGCAGGAAGAAGTCGATCAGCATCCTGCAGGCTCACTGCACGTCGAGAGGAACGGACATGTCATCGCGGTCGTTCGAGCTGGAATCGCAAATGCTGCCTGACCGCCGGCCACTCGCTCTCGATGATGCTGAACACGACCGTGTCGCGATAACTGCCATCGGGCGAAATCTGATGATTGCGCAGAACCGCATCCTGCTTTGCGCCGAGCCGGGCGATCGCAGCGCGCGACGCGTGATTGAACCAGTGCGTGCGGAACTCGACCGCGATGCATCGGAGCTTCTCGAACGCGTGGGTAAGGAGCAGCAGCTTGCACTCGGTGTTGATCGCGGTTCGCTGCGCGCGTCTGGAATACCACGTGTGGCCGATTTCGAGCCGGCGATTGGCGACATCGACATTGAAGTAGCGCGTGCAGCCGACGATCTCGCCGCTGCCGTTTTCGCGCACGACGAAGGGCATCGCCGCGAGACGCTCGCGCATGTCGAGCGCGGCTGCGACGTAGGCAGCCATCCTGTCCGGCGCGGCGACGCCGGTGTACCAGAGGCGCCACAGCTCGCCGTCGCCTGCAGCGCGCCTGAGCGCGTCCTCGTGCTGCGCGGCCAGTGGTTCCAGCGTCGCGTGCTCGCCCTTGAGCGTAACCGGTTCGATGAAAGTCACTCATCCCTCCAGGCTATCGCGGTGAGCGCGCCATGAACGCGACCTTCTCGAACAGGTGGACATCCTGCTCGTTTTTCAGCAGCGCCCCGTGCAGCGGAGGAATGATCACCTTCTTGTCGCTGCTGCGCAGCGCCTCGGGCGGGATGTCCTCGGCCAGCAGCAGCTTCAACCAGTCGAGCAGCTCGGACGTCGACGGCTTCTTCTTGAGCCCCGGCACTTCGCGCAGCTCGAAGAAGATTTCCAGCGCCTCTTTGAGCAACGCCTTTTTCAATCCCGGGAAATGCACGTCGACGATGCGCGTCATCGTGTCCTTGTCCGGAAAGCGGATGTAGTGGAAGAAGCAGCGTCGCAGAAACGCGTCGGGCAGCTCCTTTTCGTTGTTGGATGTGATGACCACCAGCGGCCGCTGCCGAGCCTGAATCGTCTGCTGCGTCTCGTAGACGTAGAATTCCATGCGGTCGAGCTCGCGCAGCAGGTCGTTGGGGAACTCGATGTCGGCCTTGTCGATCTCGTCGATCAGCACCACCGCGGGCGTCGACGATTCGAATGCTTCCCACAACACGCCGCGCTTGATGTAGTGCGCGATATCGCCGACGTGCTCGTCGCCGAGCTGCGAATCGCGCAAGCGCGACACCGCGTCGTACTCGTAGAGGCCCTGCTGTGCCTTGGTCGTCGACTTGATGTGCCATTGCAGAAGCGGCCGGCCCAAGCTGCGCGCGACCTCTTCCGCCAGCAGCGTTTTTCCCGTGCCCGGCTCGCCCTTGACCAGCAGCGGGCGTTCCAGCGTCACCGCCGCATTGACCGCCAGCATCAGGTCGGGGGTCGCGATGTACGTATCGGTGCCTTCGAATCGCATCGGCTTCTCCTTGTATCGCCCCTATCTTAGCCGACGAGCCAGCGTACGAGCCAGAGCGTGGTCATGCCGATCACGATGGTTTCCACCGTGTTCCTCCGCCACCAGGCGACCATGCCCGCGACCAGCGCCGCAACCAGCTTGGCGTTGCCGGCGGTCAGATCAAGCGCGCCGGGCGCGATGAATACCACTGCCGGGACGGCGATGGCGGTCAGCATTGCCGCAGGCACATGGCGCAATGCACGCGTCAGCAGCGACGGCATGTCGTTGCGCGCGAACCACGCGATGAAGGACACGCGGGACCCGAAGTTGAGGGCGCCCACGACCAGCGTGACCATCCAGATGGTCAGTGTCTTATCCACGACGCGGCAGCGCGCGGTCGGCAATCACGCCGCACGTGATTGCAAGCAGGCCCGCACAAATCAGCGATAGTCGCATCGGCAGCGCGTCGAGCCCGACGACTGCGGCACTCGCGACGGCGAAGACAATGATGGTGACTCGATCTCGCAACAACGGTGCCAGGATCGCGATGAAGCATAGTGGCACGACGAATTCGAGCTGCCACGACGACGGGATCACCGATCCGAGCAACACCCCGACCAACGTGGATAGCCCCCACGTCACCCACAGCAGCACGCCGGCACCGAGGTAGTACGACGCATTGGCGCGCAGGTCGCGCGACTGGCGAAAGCGCTGGATGGTCGACGCGAAGGCCTGGTCCGTGAGCAGGAACGCGAGCAGATTGCGCCAGCGTGAATCCAGGGACCGAAGGTGCGGCGCCATTGCCGCGCTGTACATCAGGAAGCGCAGGCTGAGCACGAAGCAGGTCAGCACGATGACCGCAAACGGCGCGCCGTCGGCAATCATCTGCGTCGCGGCGATCTGCGCGGCGCCGCTGAACATGATGAGCGACATCGCCAGTGCCGCCAGAGGCGATGCCCCGGCGCTCAGCGCGCCAACGCCGCAGACGACTCCGAACGGCACGATGCCCATGAGCATCGGCAACATCTCGCGGACGCCTTCGAAAAATGCCGGTTGGGAGAAGTGGGTGCGCATTCGGGTCGAAAAACAAAAGGCCTGCAAAACCAGCCGCAGGCCGAGCAAGCTTCCGGGACGATTATATGTCTAACCGAGGTTTGACCCCGGCAGCCGTAACGGGTCGTGCCAGCCCTCGAAGGGCGACGAATGTGCCTGGCGGCGCGCCACGTTGATGGACCGCCGCAGCCACCAGGCACCCGTTGCGCATCAACGGATTAGGGTGGCATCATCGACACGAGTACCGCTCCAGAAATGTCCCGAGGCACTCACCTTGATCCACGTGGAGAAGTCGTCATGACCCACCCTGCCTGGCCCGACTTGCCCTACCACGCGTGGAAGGACACCTACGAGACACTGCACATGTGGACGCAAATCGTCGGCAAGATCCGCTTGGCGCGGATGCCGTGGCTCAATCACACGTGGCAGGTGACGCTTTATCCGACCGCATCCGGCCTCACGACGGGGCGGATGCCATTCGGCGACGAAGCCTTCGAGATCGACTTCGATTTCATCGCCCACGAACTCAACATCCGGACGAGCCGCGGTGACCATGGCCTGATCCAATTGGTGCCGATGTCGGTGTCGGAGTTCTACGGTTCGGTGATGGAAGCGCTGAAAGCATTCAAGATGCCGGTGTCGATCTATTGCAAACCCTGCGAAGTCCAAAGTCAACTGCCCTTCGACGAGGACTCTGTCCACCGGTCGTACGATGCCGAATACGCGACCCGCTGTTGGCGCATCGTGTGTTCCTCTGCGAATGTGCTGGACCGCTTTCGGGCTCGCTACTACGGAAAGGCGAGCCCGGTTCACTTCTTCTGGGGAAGCTTCGATCTCGCTGTCACGCGCTTCTCGGGTCGCGTCGCACCTCCGCATGCCGGCGGTGTCCTGAACCTTCCCGATCGCGTGACACGCGACGCGTACTCGCACGAGGTGAGCAGCGCCGGGTTCTGGCCCGGGGGAGCGGTCGCACCGTATCCGCTTTTCTACAGCTACGCCTATCCTGAACCGGAAGGCTTCGCCGACGCAAAAGTGGAGCCGCTGTCTGCCCGCTACGATCCGACGCTGCATGAATTCATCTTGCGGTACGACGACGTGCGTCGAGCCATCGAGCCAGAACGGACGCTTCTCGCGTTCCTGCAATCGACGTACGTGGCGGCGGCCGACCTGGGATCGTGGGATCGCGCCTCGCTCGAGGTGCCGCCGGAGGTATTGCGTGCGGTCGATGCGACGTGACGAAACGCGCGTATCCAGCGCTCCGTCGAGGTCCACGCGACGCGCCGGTCCCTTATCACGTTGCCGCTCACACGATGACCGGTTAATGCTTGTGCCGCTGCTTCAGCCATTCACTCCACCGGAGGTCAATCCGACCACCACGCGCTCCTGGAAGATCGCGATCAGGATGCAGATCGGCACGATCGCGATGATCAGCGCGGCAGAAATCAACGGCCACGGGAATGCGAACTCACCCTGGTAGAGCGTGATCCCGACCGCGATGGACGGCGGTGTTCAGCCGGCGCTGGTCTGCGCCAGTCCGGCGTCAACGACGAGGTTCTGACCGGTGATGCCGCGTGCTTCGTCGGAAGCGAGAAACAGCAGCGTCCGAGCGACGTCGTCTGGATTCAACCGGAACTTCAGACACTGACTGTCGATGAATGCCTGCTCGACCTCAGGGTCGAACCAGAGCTTCCTCTGCCGTTCGGTCATGGTCGCACCCGGAACGACGGAGTTTACGCGAATGTTCCGCGGGCCCAGTTCGCGCGCCAGAGTCCGCGTGAGACCGTTGATGGCCGCCTTTGCTGCCGTATAGGCAACCATTCCCGGCGTTGCGCGCATCCACGATACCGAACCCATGTTGATGATCGAGCCGCCGCCGAGCCCTGTCATGCCGGGAACGACCGCCTGCACCGCAAAAAAATGGTGGCGAAGGTTGACGGCGAAACGCTCGTCCCAGTATTCGGGTGTGACATCTTCGATCTTGTGCCGGTCGTCGCGGGCGGCGTTGTTGACGAGGATTGCGATCGGACCGAACTCGGTCGCAACCGCGCCTAGCGTCGCCCGCAATGCGGCGATGTCGCGCAGGTCGCAACGGTGATAGCGGACGGCCGCGGGCGCCAGCCGCGCGACCACGGCGCTGGATTCTTCGTCGGCGATATCGCAGAAGGCGACGCGACAGCCCTGTGCGGCAAACCGTGAAACGATCGCAGCGCCGATGCCGGATCCGCCGCCCGACACGAATACGGTCTTGCCGTCGAGGCTGGGATACGACACCGTGCGCAGTTGAGCGGCCATGCTCGTCCATCCTAGCAGGCAATGCAGCGCGCGCAGCCGGGCGTGACACCTGGCCGTTAGCGAAGCCCTGTCTCAGTGATCTCATATATATCACATACATGACCGCGGTCTGATCCTAAGGCTACAATAGCCGCCCGACTGTGCGCCGCCTTACGAAGGACCCCATGTCATGGATCTTCCCCTGAACCATTTCAAGCGAGCGATCGTTTCAGACAGGACGCCGATCGGTGCCTGGCTGATGTGCGCCACGCCGTCGACCGCCGAAGCGCTGGGCTGCGTCGGATTCGATTTTCTGGTCGTCGACATGGAGCACACGCCGATCGACACACCGCAGATGATCGGCATTCTCCAGACGATCGCAGGCACGCCCGCGCAAGCTGTCGTGCGTCCGCCGTGGAACGACATGGTGATGGTCAAGCGCTGCATGGATGCAGGCGCGCAGACGCTGCTGTTCCCGTTCGTGCAAAACCCCGAGGAAGCGAAGCGCGCGGTTGCATCGACGCGCTATCCACCGCAAGGCACACGCGGCGTCGCCGGCACGCATCGCGGCAGTCGTTACGGCACGGTTCCCAACTATCTGCAGCGCGCGAATGACGAGATCTGCGTCATCGTCCAGATCGAAACGATCCCGGCCTTCGACCAACTGGCGGCCATCGCCTCCGTTCCAGGCGTCGACTCGATATTCATCGGTCCGGCGGACCTGTCTGCATCGATGGGTTTTCTCGGCGATATGGGCAACGCCGCGGTGCAGGACAAGCTCAGGGCGGGGGCCCAATTGTGCAAGCGCCTCGGCAAACCGTGCGGCATCGTCGGCGCGAATCCCGATATGGCAGGCAAGTTCGCCGAGTACGGCTTCTCGTGGATCGCGGTAGGCTCGGATCTCGCCTACGTCGTCACGCGCGGCACGGAATACCTCGCCAAGATGCGTGGCGCCGTGCCGGTGCTGCCCGCGAAGACCCAAAGCGCGTATTGATACGGTCGAATTGAAGGCCGGAGCGGTGCGCGTGCTCATCGCGCCCGCCGTCGGCGGCGCGATCGCAGCGTTCGAATGGAACAGCGAGGCGATCCTGCGGCCAACCAGCCCAAAGGCGCTGGCGGACCGCGTCGTCCGCGACTTTGGCTGCTATCCGCTGGTGCCGTACTCCAATCGCATCGCCGACGCTACGCTCCACTGGGGCGGCCAAAGGTTCGCATTGCCGCGTTACCTTCCCGCCGAGCCGCACGCGATTCACGGCAACGGCTGGCAACGACCATGGGAAGTGGTCGACGCCGATTCGGGTCACGCGCTGCTCGTCCTCAGGCACGCACCCGCGGGGAAGCACGCGCATGAATGGCCGTTTCCGTTCCACGCGACCCAAGCGTTCACTGTCGTTGACAACACCTTGACGCTGCGGCTGGACATACTCAACACCGGCAGCGAGACGTTCCCGTTTGGCCTCGGCTGGCACCCGTTCTTTGCACGCTCCAAGGCAATGGAACTCCAAATGCGCACCCGAGGCGTGTGGCTGACCGATGCCACTCACCTGCCGACGCAGCATGTCTCGGTACCCCCGGAGTGGGACTTCGCGGCGTTGCGAGTGATCGGCACGACGACGGTCGACAACTGCTTCACGGGCTGGCAGTCCCCGGCCGTCCTCCGCTGGCCCGAACGCGCACTCGCGGTCGAAGTGAGTGCGGACGCCGCAAGCGATCATCTCGTCGTGTTCATACCGCAGGACAGCGACTTCATCGCCGTCGAACCCGTCACGCACATGACGGATGCATTCAATCGCGCAGCCATCGGCCAGAAGGACACGGGGACGCGACTGCTCGCGCCCCAGGCGACCTTTTCTTGTACGATGCGTCTTTCGGTCGTGCCGGCCCATTGATGTCATCTGCATTTGAATGCGTGCTGGATGCAAAAGCCAGCCTGGGCGAATGCCCGGTGTGGTCGGTTGCCGACCAGGCGCTGTATTGGGTGGACATCAACGCACCGGCGCTCAACCGGTTCGATCCGGCGACCGGTGTGAATACGGCTTGGCCGATGCCCGCATCGATCGGTTGCTTTGCGTTGCGCATGCGCGGCGGCTTCATTGCCGCATTGCGCGACGGCATCTGGTTCGTCGATCGTGATGGCAAGCTCGAGCGCAAGATCGTCGACGCCCCCTACGATCCCGCCCATCACCGTTTCAACGATGGACGCGCCGACGCGCAGGGACGGTTCTGGGCAGGCAGCATGAATGAACAGCGCGACGCCAATACTGCGGTACTCTATCGGCTCGATCTCAGCCTCAAACTTACGCCGGTCATCACCGGCATCATGATCTCGAACGGGCTGGCCTTCAGCCCCGACGGCAGGACGATGTATCACGCGGACACGCCGACGCGGACGGTGCACGCCTACGACTTTGACACCGCCGGCGGCAGCGTCTCGAATCGGCGCGAATTCGCGCGTTTCGACGGTGAAGCCGATCGGCCGGACGGCGGAGCAGTCGACCGGGAAGGCTGCTACTGGAGCGCGTTTTACCGGGGAGGCAAGGTCGTGCGCATTTCGCCGCAGGGCAAGCTTCTCGCCGAATATACCCTTCCCGCCATGTGTCCTACCATGTGCGCGTTCGGCGGCTCCGACATGCGCACGATATACGTGACCAGCGCCCGACAATTGCGCAAGCCCGACGAACTCGAGCGCCTGCCACAGTCCGGCGGGATTTTCGCGATGCGCGTGGACACGCCGGGACAGGTCGAGCCCAAGTTCGCGAGCTGAAAGCATGGATCCGCGCATGCAATTCGATACCACCGCCTACATTCGCGTCGATGCGTCGAGCAGCCTGGGAACGTCGGTATCCGGGGCGTCGTTCGCAACGACGACGGGCGACATTCTCGAAATCGGATCGTTCGGGCCGGGCGTGTTGCGAATCCGGGTCGGACCCAACACTCGGCCCGACTACGGGCTCGTTGTCGCCCGCGCGCAACGCTGCGAGGTCGCGCAACCATCGGCTGGTGTATGGAGTTTCACGGCGGGCGACACCACCCTGGAAGTGACGACCGAACCCCTCAAATTCCGCCTCCTGTACCAAGGGCAGCCGGTACTGACCTCGATCACCGACGAACATTTTCGTGGCTTCACCCGCCTTCCTGTCATCGGCCGAGCGCGTGGGGCAGCGAAGTGGACGAGCGCGTTCGCGCTTGCGTCGGGCGAACCGGTGTATGGCCTCGGAGAGAAGTTCGGCCCGCTGAACAAGCGCGGCCAGATCGTCCATTCGCAAGTGACCGACGCACTGGGCGTCAATACCGGGCTGTCGTACAAGAATGCGCCGTTCTGCTGGAGCCCGTGCGCGGGGAAGAACGCGTGGGGAATTTTCGTGAACACCCCCGGACGCGTCACGCACGGCGTCGGGCATCCCGACTGGTCGCATCGGTCCTACGGCATCGTGGTCGAGGACGAGGCGCTGGACCTGTTCCTCATCGCGGGCCGCGATCCCGCACAGATCATCGAACGCTACACGCAGCTCACCGGTCGCGCATCGGACGTTCCGCTGTGGGGTCTGGGACTGTGGGTGTCCAAGGCGTACTACCGGACGCCCGAGGAAGCCACCGCGGTCGCCGCCAAACTGCGTCAACGCAAGATCCCGTGCGATGTCCTGACGCTCGACGGCCGCGCGGCGTGGGACGTGCAGACGCGCTTCGACTTCCAGTGGGACGCGCAGCGCTATCAGCATCCCGCCGCGGCGCTGGCGCGAATGAAGGCGCACGGTCTGCGGATTTGCGTATGGGAATATCCTTATGTGTCGATCCATTCGAGGCTGTTCCAGGAACTCGCGTCGAAGCGCTATCTCCTCACCACCGAGCACGGGACCCCGTACGTATTCGGCTGGGACACCGCGCCGGGCACGTCACCTTTTGGCGACGTGCTGACGGCATTGCCCGAGTCCGGCATCCTCGACTTCACGAATCCTGCTGCGTATGCCTGGTGGCGCGATGCGCACGAAGCATTGTTCAGGGCCGGCGTCGACGTGATCAAGACGGATTTCGGCGAACATGTGCCCGACGACGCGGTGGCGTTCAATGGCGATCGCGGCAAGCGTCTGCACAACGTCTATCCGCTGCTGTACAACCACTGCGTTTACGAGGCGACGCAGAAATTCGGAGAGCACAAACAGGGTCCGGCGATGGTGTGGGGTCGCGCCGGCTGGACCGGCAGCCAGCGCTATCCGATCCAGTGGGGCGGCGACCCGCAGTCGGATTGGGAAGGACTGGCTGCGAGCGTTCGCGGTGGTTTGTCGTGGGGTATGAGCGGCGTGCCATACCACGCGACCGACATCGGCGGCTTCTATGGTTCGGAGCAGCCGTCGGCCGAGCTGTATTTGCGCTGGCTGCAAATGAGCGTGTTCAGTTCGCACATGCGCGTCCACGGCATCGGTGCGCGCGAACCGTGGGCTTTCGGCGAGGAAGCCGAGGCCATCGCCCGGCAATGGATCGAATTCCGATATCGTTTACTTCCATACCTGACCCACGTCATCGCGCGCTCGGTCGCGAGCGGGCTGCCCGTGATGCGTGCGATGCCGCTCGCTTTTCCGGCCAATGCGCTGACGCGGGGCTACGAAACGCAGTTCATGTGCGGTGATTCGCTGCTGGTAGCGCCGATCGTAGCGCCTGGCGGCGAGATCGATGTCGCCTTGCCTCCCGGTGCATGGTACGACGTGGCGACGCGACAACGCCTCGCTGGCCGCCAGGTCATCCGCTATCGCGCAACGCTGGACCGCTTTCCACTGTTCGGCCGCGAAGGTTACGCGCTACCGCTCGGACCGGTTGTCCAGCATACGGGTGAAATCGATCTGGCGCGCCCGCTCGACACGCTGTACGTGTTCGGCAAACCCACGCAACCGCTCGACGGTTTTGCCCAAGCAGGCATCGCACTCGAGGCGGGCCTTGCGACAGTCACGGCCGACCCGGGCGTCAAGGTGGAAATATTCGGCGACACCGCTGGAATTCGGGTCGAGTCGCGCCCAGGACCATGAACGCGACGGGCCGCCCCGGGCGCGAAGATGAACAATGAGCCGGAGCGCGCAGCGCGAAGGTACCCAATGAGTGGCGCAGGGCAGCCCCAAGCCGCGAATTGCGCCGCGGCCGCATTGCGGGAGTGCCGGCGCGAGGCAGTCTCGTTTCGGCCGCCGTCCATGCTCGCGGACGCGCTCTTCGAGCCTTGGCTTCGCCCCGCTCGCATGGACGTCTTTGGCGGCAGCGCAGCGGCCGCTTTGGCCACTAAGGCCGCAAGCGTGGGGGTCCAATGACCGTGCCGGTCACGATCGCAGTGACCAGCGGCGAACCCGCTGGCATCGGCCCGGATCTGTGCGTGCGGCTTGCCGAGCGACGATGGCCGATGCGCATGGTGCTGTTCGGCGACATCGAATTGCTGCGTGATCGAGCACGCCGTCTCGGCGCCGGCGTGCGACTGGTTCCCTATGCAAGGGGTGATGCCGCGCCAGCCGGTGCGATCGAAGTTGCGCACTACCCGGTCGCGGCCAGGGTCATAGCGGGCCGACCGGACCCCGCCAATTCCCGCGCGGTGCTGGCGATGCTCGATGCAGCGCTTGCAGGCTGCGTCAATCAGGAATTCGCGGCAATGGTGACCGCACCCGTGCAGAAGAGCGTGATCAATGCCGCCGGCGTGCCGTTTACCGGGCACACCGAATATCTTGCCGAGCGAACCGGAACGAGGGACGTCGTCATGCTTCTCGTGGGCCGCGGCGAGGCGGCGTGGTTGCGCGTCGCGCTGGCGACGACGCACCTTCCCCTTGCCGCGGTACCTGCAGCAATCACCCAGCGGGGCCTGGTCAGGACGCTGCAAGTGGTCGCGTCGGATCTGCGCACGCGGTTCGGTATCGAGGCGCCGCGCATTGCCGTCTGCGGCCTGAATCCGCACGCTGGCGAAGGCGGATACCTGGGGCGGGAGGAAATCGATGTCATCGAGCCAGCCATCGCGCTGGTGCGCGACAGCGGCATCGCCGTCAGCGGGCCGGTACCCGCCGACACGGCGTTCGTCCCGCATACGGCCCGAGGGTTCGACTGCATCGTCGCGATGTACCATGATCAGGGCTTGCCCGCGTTGAAGCAGGCGAGCTTCGGCCACGGGGTGAACGTCACGTTGGGCTTGCCGATCGTGCGCACATCAGTGGACCACGGCACCGCGCTGGACCTGGCAGCGGATCCAGTTCGCGCCCGGGGCGCCGACCCCGGCAGCCTTGTCGCCGCTACCGAGTTGGCCATCGACATCGCGCATACCACGGCGCCAATCGCGCACGCGTCGTAGCGGCGGCCGCCGGAGCCGGCGCCCGACGCGGGGAATCGATTTCCATGCTCGGACATCCATCGCGCAAGCGCTTCGGCCAGAATTTCCTGACCGACCCGCATTACGTCGCGAGGATTATCACTGCCATCGCACCACAGCCAGGCGACAGCATTGTCGAGATCGGACCCGGGCTCGGGGCGCTGACACGGCCGCTGATCGAGGCTTGCGGACGGATCGCGGCCATCGAAATCGACCGGGATCTCGCGGCACGTCTGGCGACCGAATATCCGGCCGATCGCCTGCTCCTCCATGAGACCGACGCGCTGCGCTTCGACTTCGCGACGTTAGGCAGCGACTTGCGCGTCATCGGCAACCTTCCCTACAACATCAGTTCGCCACTGCTGTTTCATCTTGCCCAATACGACACCTGCGTGCGCGACATCACGGTGATGTTGCAAAAGGAAGTCGTGCAGCGCATGGCCGCAGCGCCCGGATCGGCGGAGTACGGCCGTCTGAGCGTGATGCTGCAGGCACGCTTCGAGGTCGAGCGCCTGTTCGTGGTGCCCGCGGGGGCCTTCCGGCCTGCGCCGAAAGTGGAATCGGCGGTCGCGCGGCTCCAACCGCTCGGCAGTGCACGCCCGCGCCTTGCCGACGCGACGCTGTTCGGACAACTCGTCATGGCCGCATTCGGTCAGCGGCGCAAGACGCTGCGCAATGCTCTCAAGGGCTTCGCGACGGATATCGAACTGGAGCGCGAGGGCATCGCGCCCAGCGCTCGCGGCGAAACCCTGTCGGTTGCCGATTACGTGCGATTAGCCAACGCGCTCGCCGAGCGGCGTTGACAGCGGCGCTTACAGGTCCGAATTCATTCGGACCGTGCGTCTGCTGACCAACGTGCGCGAATAATTCGCGCCTACAACAACTAGCGAAAAATGTGTGCGACGGCCTGCTCCAGCCACGCGACCGGCAGCATCAAGACTAGCTGCGCGAGAACGATCGCGACCAGAGGCGACAGGTCGAGCGTACCGCCCAGCGGCGGCAGAACACGGCGAATCGGCGCAAGCACGCGAAACGTCAACGCGTTCAGCACGCCAGAAAGCGGGCCGTCCGGAGCCACCCAGGACAGGATTGCCTGGATGAAGATCGCGCCGATCATGATCCACAGCGCAGCCTTGATCAGCTCGACGACCGAGAGCAGAGCAACGAAACCTGCGAGCGAAGCCGAGAACCCGGACCCCATTGCCGCCAGAGCGATGAGCCAAAGCATCTGCCCGACCCACGCGACGACCAACGACGCCCAGTCGTAGCCACCGTGTCCCGGGAGCAGCCGGCGCAACGGCTTGACCGCCCAGTCGGTCAGCGCGACGGTCGCCTGGCCGAGCGGATTGCGAAAGGGCGCGCGCAACCACTGCATGATGAACCGCAGCAATGCCGTGTAGACGACCAGCCCGAAAGCCGTATTGATCAGGAAGCGCAGTGCATCGGTCCACATCACGGTTCGTTTCCATACACATCGCCGAGTTCGCGCGCTCGTTCGGCTGCAGCTTTCACTGCCGCGACGATCGCACCCATCACTGCGGCCTCGTCGAGCTTGCCGACGGCGCGCTCGGTCGTGCCGCCCTTCGACGTCACCTGCGCACGCAGCAGCGCAGGTTCGGAATCGCTCTGCTCCGCTAGACGAGCCGCGCCGGAAAACGTTGCGAGCGCGAGTCGGCGCGCGGCCGGTGGATCCAGCCCCATTTGGAGCGCCGCCGATTCCAGAGCCTCGATGAAGTAGAACACGTACGCGGGACCGCTACCGGACACCGCCGTAACGATGTCGAGTTCGTCCTCGCGCTCGCACCAGATGGTTCCGCCAACCGCCTCGAGCACCGACGCCGCGCGCGCCCGGCCATCGCCGTCGACGCCCGACAGCGCATAGAGGCCGGCGATGCCGGCGCCGATCAGTGCGGGCGTATTCGGCATGGCGCGCACAAGGCGACGATAGCCGAGCAGCCAGCGCGACAGATCGGGCAGACGAATGCCGGCGGCAATGGTCAAGACAACTTGCCGCTTGAGCAGAGTTGCCAGTACGCGCGCGACGATACGCACATTCTGCGGCTTCACCGCGATGACGATCACGTCCGCATTCACGATGGCGGCAGGTTCGACCTGTGCAAAGGTCGCGATGCCGAAACGCGCAGCAACCGTCGCTCGCGCGTCGGCGTCGATTTCGACGACGGCAAGCCCTTTCGATGCCACCCCACGTGCGATCAAGCCGCCGACGAGTGCGCGCGCCATATTGCCGCCACCGATGAAGGTTATGTTCATGCGCTGCTGGCCTCAAATTTCTTCGGACGCGCCCCGAACAGCGCAGTGCCGATACGCACCAATGTGCTTCCCTCCGCGATCGCGGCTTCCATGTCCCCCGACATGCCCATCGACAATGTATCGACGGGTAACCCCGATGCGCGGGCCCGATCGAACAGCACCCGCAGGACGCGGAATTGCGCGCGTTGGCGCGCGCTGTCGGTCGTTTCGGCAGCGATGCCCATGAATCCGCGCAACGCCAGTCGCGGCCATCGAGCAATGGCCTCGGCGAGACCCAGCGCGGCTTCGGGGGCACAGCCGCTCTTGCTCGCCTCGTCGCTGATGTTGACCTGGACGCAGACATTCAGCGGCGCCAGCGCACTGTCCCGCGCGGCCGCTAGGCGTTCAGCAATCTCTACCCGGTTTACCGTCTGCACCCAGGCGAAATGCGCGGCTGCCGGGCGCGCCTTGTTGCTTTGTAGTGGACCGATCAAATGCCACTCGATCGAGGCCAGATCGGACAGCGCCGCCATCTTGCTGCTGGCTTCCTGCACATAGTTCTCTCCGAAGGCACGCTGGCCCAGCGCGTAGGCCGCGCGAATCGACTCGGCCGGGACGGACTTGGTCACGGCCAGGACCCGGATTGTGGCAGGATCGCGACGCGCGGCCCGGGCCGCGACGGCAATACGCGCCGTCACTGCTTGCCACGCCTTCTCGTATAGGCTCATAATCTGATGACGACGGCATAGGCAGCCTAATACATGTAATCAACAGCTTGCCTACGTCGCCGCAGGGATTATAAATGGACATTGCCGAACTGCTCGCTTTCGCGGTCAAGAACAAGGCTTCGGATCTGCATCTATCCGCAGGGTTGCCGCCCATGATCCGGGTTCACGGCGATATCCGGCGGATCAACCTCCCGCCGATGGAGCACGAGGACGTGCACGCCATGGTGTACGACATCATGAGCGATGCGCAGCGCAAGACCTACGAGGAGATGCTCGAGTGCGACTTCTCGTTCGGCATCCCTAACCTCGCCCGCTTCCGGGTCAACGCCTTCAACCAGGAACGTGGCGCAGCGGTCGCCTTCCGGACGATCCCGTCCAAGGTCCTGTCGCTGGAAGAGCTGGCGGCACCGCGGGTATTCGCCGAGCTTACGAATCGCCCCCGGGGCCTCATCCTCGTGACCGGCCCGACAGGGTCGGGCAAGTCGACGACGCTCGCCGCCATGGTGAACCACGTCAACGAGAACGAATACGGCCATATCCTCACCATCGAGGACCCGATCGAGTTCCTGCACGAATCCAAGAAGTGCCTGATCAACCAGCGCGAAGTCGGCCCGCATACGTTGTCGTTCTCCAATGCGTTGCGTGCCGCCCTCCGTGAAGACCCCGATTACATTCTCGTGGGCGAAATGCGCGACCTGGAGACGATTCGGCTCGCGCTGACCGCCGCCGAAACCGGCCACCTGGTGTTCGGAACGCTGCATACGAGCTCGGCCGCCAAGACGATCGACCGCGTCATCGACGTGTTTCCGGCCGCCGAAAAGGACATGGTGCGCGCGATGTTGTCCGAGTCGCTGGTTGCTGCCATTTCGCAGACGCTGCTCAAGACCAAGGATCAGCAAGGGCGCATCGCCGCGCACGAAATCATGATCGGTACCCCGGCAATCCGGAACCTGATTCGCGAAAACAAGGTCGCCCAGATGTATTCGTCGATCCAGACCAGCCAGGCGGCGGGAATGCAGACTCTCGATCAGTGTCTGGTCGAAATGGTGCGCCGCAACCAGGTGTCGCAGGCCGAAGCGACGAAATCGCGCCGTCAACAAGGATCTCTTCGGCGGTTGACCCACAGGAGCGCGCCATGGAACGTGAAACAGCCACCAAATTCATCCACGAGCTGCTCGATCTGCTCGTGAAGCAGAATGGTTCCGACCTGTTCATCACCGCGGGGTTTCCGCCCGCGCTGAAGATCGACGGGAAGATCGCGCCGGTATCGAAGACCGCACTGACACCACAGCACACGATCGAGATCGTGCGCAGCGTGATGAACGACAAGCAGGCGGCGGAATTCGAATCGAGCAAGGAGTGCAATTTCGCCATCAGCCCGCCGGGCATCGGCCGCTTCCGCTGCAACGCGTTCGTCCAGATGGGTCGCGTCGGGATGGCGATGCGGACGATCAACACGACGATCCCGACCTTCGACGAACTTTCCCTGCCGCCTGTGCTCAAGGATGTCACGATGAGCAAGCGCGGCATCATGATGTTCATCGGCGCGACGGGCGCCGGCAAATCGACGTCGATGGCCGCGCTGCTCGGGTACCGCAACGAGAACAGCTATGGTCACATCATCACGATCGAGGATCCGATCGAGTTCGTGCACGAGCACAAGAATTGCATCATCACCCAGCGCGAGGTCGGCGTCGACACCGACAATTGGGGTATTGCGCTCAAGAACACGTTGCGCCAGGCCCCTGATGTCATCCTGATCGGCGAGGTTCGCGATCGCGACACGATGGACTATGCGATCGCATTTGCGGAGACGGGGCACCTGTGTCTCGCGACGCTGCACGCGAACAGCACGAACCAGGCGCTCGATCGGATCATCAACTTCTTCCCGGAAGAGCGGCGCCAGCAGCTGCTCATGGACCTTTCGCTCAACATCCGCGCCTTCGTCGCGCAGCGGCTGATCGCGCGCCGTGACGGCCGCGGTCGCGTTCCCGCGGTCGAAGTCATGCTCAATTCGCCGTTGATCTCCGATCTGATCTTCAAGGGTGATGTATCCGGCATCAAGGAGATCATGAAGAAGTCGCGTGAGCTCGGCATGCAGACCTTCGACCAGGCGCTGTTCGACCTGTTCGAAGCCGGTTTGATCAGCTACGAGGATGCGCTGCGCAACGCCGACTCCCTGAACGACCTGCGCCTCGAAATCAAGTTGCACGGCAAGGACGCGAAGAATCGCAACGTGATGGCGGGTATCGGGAACATGGACCTCGTCCCGGACTCTAACAATCCTTTGGCCACCAACCGCTTCTAGCGCATCTGGTTTTGTAGGTCCGAATTCGTTCGAACCGTGGGTCAATTGGACCACCGTGCGCGAATGATTCGCCGGACCGTGGGTCAATTGGTCACGGTGCGCGAATGAATTCGCCGGACCGTGGGTTCAATTGGCCACCGTGCGCGAATGAATTCGCGCCTACAAGCAACTTCTCCGTGTGCTAGGCTAAGCGATCACCACGACGGAGCCAGGGCATGGCAGGCCTCGATTCAAGCACGTTGATTCCGACCGAGATCAAACTGCATCAGGCGTCACGCCTGATGGAACTGTCGTTCGCCGACGGCACCAGCTTCAAGTTGCCGTACGAGTTCCTGCGCGTCTATTCGCCGTCCGCTGAAGTCCGCGGCCACGGTCCGGGCCAGGAAACGCTGCAGGTCGGCAAGCGCGACGTGACCATCGACGAAGTCGAGCCGATCGGCCACTACGCGATCCGGCCGAAATTCTCCGATGGCCACGATACGGGCATCTATTCGTGGGACTACCTCTACGATCTGGGGGCGCGACAACGGGAGCTGTGGGACCGCTATCTGTCGCGCATGGCCGCTGCCGGCGCCAGCCGCGACGGCGGCGCGTCGGCCCCCGCCGTGCCGACGGCGCATGCCTGCGGACACAAGCATTGAGCGATAAGACAAACTTCGGCTTCGAGCAGATCGCTCCCGAGGAGAAATCGCGCCGCGTGCGCGGCGTCTTCGAATCGGTAGCCGGCAAGTATGACCTCATGAACGACCTGATGTCCGCGGGGATGCACCGTGCGTGGAAGCGCTTCACCGTCGAAGCCAGTGGCGTACGTGAAGGCGCGCGCGTCCTCGACGTCGCTGGCGGCACCGCGGATCTGGCGCGCGTGTTCGCGGACCGCGTCGGCTCCAGCGGGAGCGTCGTCCTCACCGACATCAACGGTGCGATGCTCGCCGCTGGCCGCGACCGGCTGCTCAACGAAGGACGCATCATCCCGACGGTGCAATGCGACGCCGAGAAACTGCCGTTTCCGGCGCGTCATTTCGACTGTGTCTGCATCGGCTTCGGGTTGCGCAACGTCACGCACAAGGAGGCTGCACTCGCCGAGATGCGCCGCGTGCTCAAGCCGGGCGGCGTTACGCTGATCCTCGAGTTCAGCCGCATTTGGCCGGCCCTGCGGCTCGCGTACGACTGGTACAGTTTCAACATCCTGCCGCGGCTGGGGAAGGTCGTCGCGGGCGACGAAGCCAGCTATCGCTATCTTGCCGAATCGATCCGGGTCCATCCCGACCAGCCCACGCTCAAAGCGATGATGGAAGAGGCGGGATTCGAGCGCGTCGACTGGTTCAATCTCGCCGCCGGCGCGGTCGCACTGCATCGAGGCCGCGTGTTCTGACCACCCAGGACGAGCCGACGATGAACCTTGCCACGGAAGTTCTCAATCGCACGCTCGACCGCGAAACGTGGGCGCGCGATCGTCTCGCCGCACACTCCGGCCGAACGATGCGCATCGTCGTCGGGCCTGCCCGCGTCGACTATGCGATCGACGACCGCGGCCGATTACTCGACGCGACCGCTGCGCCCGACCTGACCCTGACCATTTCCCCATTGCGGCTGCCGGGATTGCTCGCACAGCCTGGCCGATGGCAGGAACTTGTCGCGGCGGATGGCGATGCCGCGCTGGCGGTAACGCTCGCGGAACTCGCGCTGACGTTGCCCATGTTCATCGAACAGGCGTTTGCGCGGGCGCTGGGACCAATCGTCGGCCAGCAATTGGCCAATGCCGGACGACAGTTGTTGATCATGCCCGAGTATGCCGCCCAGCGTTTCGGCAACAGCGTAGCGCGCTACGTTGCTGACGAATCCGATATCGCGATCGGCGCGGGCGAAGCACGCGTCTTCGCGTCGGATGTCGGTGCGCTTGCTGCCGCTGTCGATGCGCTGTCGGCGCGCATCGACGCGCTGTTCGCGCAAGTACCGACCCAACACTAGCACGCTGCTGCGGCGCGCGGCCCGACGCGCCGCCGGGTCTATCCCGTACAATCGCACGCATGCATATTTTGCGGCTGATCAAGATCATGCACGTCGCGCTCAAGTACGGGTTCGACGAGTTTCTGCTCGGCCACGAACGTTTTCGCTGGTTGCGACCAACGGTGCTCGCGCTCACGTTCTGGCGTGATCTCTCGAAGCCGCGCGCCGAGCGGTTGCGCCTGGCGCTGCAGGATTTGGGGCCGATCTTCGTGAAATTCGGCCAGATGCTGTCGACGCGACGCGATCTCCTGCCGGCGGATATCGCCGACGAACTCGCGAGGCTGCAGGATCGGGTGCCGCCGTTTCCCAGCGAGCAGGTCCTGGCCACGCTGCGGCGTGCCTACGGCAAACCCGTCGAGCAAGTATTCAAATCTTTCGACCACGAGCCGATCGCCAGCGCATCGGTGGCGCAGGTGCATTGGGCCGAATTGCCCGACGGCACGGCGGCGGCGGTCAAGGTGCTGCGGCCGAACATCGCCGCGACCATCGAAAAGGACCTGGGTCTGATGCAGACGGGCGCGGTGCTGTTGGAGAAGCTGTGGTCCGATGGCAAGCGCCTACGACCCCGCGACGTCGTCGCGGAATTCGACAAGACCATCCACGACGAACTCGACCTCGCACGCGAAGCGGCCAACTGTTCGCAGTTGCGCCGCAACTTCCTGCACTCGCCCCTGCTGCTCGTTCCGGAAGTCTACTGGGATTGGTGCACGCGCGAAGTCATGGTGATGGAGCGCATGGCGGGAACGCCGATCAGCCAGATCGAGCGGCTAAGGGAACAAGGGGTCGACATTCCGCGGCTGGCGCGCACTGGTGTCGAGATTTTTTTCATGCAGGTGTTTCGCGACGGCTATTTTCACGCCGATATGCATCCGGGAAACATCTTCGTCGCCACCGATCCCGCGAACAAGGGCAAGTACATTGCGCTCGATTTCGGCATCATGGGTACGCTGTCCGAGCGCGACAAAAGCTACCTGGCGCAGAACTTTCTCGCATTTTTTCGTCGCGACTACCGCCGCGTGGCAACGGCGCACATCGAGTCCGGCTGGGTGCCGCCCGATTCACGCGTCGATGAGCTGGAGAGCGAAGTTCGCGCCGTACTCGAGCCGATTTTCGACAAGCCGCTGAAGGAAATCTCACTGGGCAGAGTACTCGTAAGCCTGTTCAAGGCATCACGCCGCTTCAATGTCGAGATCCAGCCGCAACTCGTGCTGCTGCAGAAAACGCTGCTCAACGTCGAAGGGCTCGGCCGCGAACTCGATCCCGACCTCGACCTGTGGGTGACGGCCAAACCGTTTCTCGAGCGCTGGATGGTGGATCAGATCGGCTGGCGCGCGCTCGAACGCCGGTTCCGCGAGGAGGCTCCATTCCTGGCGACAGCACTGCCGCTGCTGCCGCGGCTCATCTACCAGAAGCTATCGGCGCCGTCGGCATCCGATGCCGCCCTGATCGAGCTCGCAGCCGCGCAGCACGCGCGCAATCGCTGGCTGGCGGTCGTGGCGATGCTAGTGGCCGGCGTGATAGTGCTCCTTGTCCTGCAACTCTTGCGCTAATCCCCAGCGCCACTCGCATCGCGCGACAGTGTCGACCCTCGTCCCGACGCATTGACCGACTCCGATGGATCGTCGATTTGTTACAATCGACCGATCATCGGCGTGGAGTCGAACCGGTCCGCGATGGCGCTGCTCGAGATTCAGAACGTCACCCGCCGGTTCGGGACCTTCACCGCCGTCGATCAGGTCAGCGTCGCCATCGAGGCAGGAGAATTCTTTACCCTGCTCGGCCCCTCGGGCTGCGGCAAGACGACGCTGCTGCGCATGATCGCCGGATTCGATCTTCCCGACGGCGGAACGATTCGGCTCAACGGCGAAGATCTCGCGGGGCTGCCGCCGGAGCGGCGTTCCGTGCGCACCGTGTTCCAGAGCTATGCATTGTTTCCGCACATGACCGTGGAAGGCAACATCGCCTTTCCGTTGCGGATGGCAAAAACGTCCGCGAGCGAGATTCCGGCCAAGGTCGAGGCAGCGCTCGAGGACGTGCGGCTCACGGGCTTTGGCAAACGCTACCCGCACGAGTTGTCGGGAGGCCAGAAGCAGCGCGTGGCGATCGGCCGCGCGCTGGTCACGCATCCCTTGGTTCTGCTGCTCGACGAACCGCTGGCGGCTCTCGACGCCAAGTTGCGCGAAGAGATGCAGATCGAGCTCATCAACCTGCAGAAGGAAGTCGGCATCACCTTCGTCTACGTGACGCACGATCAGACCGAGGCGCTGGCGCTATCCCACCGTATCGCGGTCATGAACAAGGGTCGGGTCGAGCAGCTGGACGAACCGTCGCGGGTCTACAGCTTTCCGAACTCACGCTTCGTCGCGGACTTCATCGGCACCTGCAATCTCCTCGACGGACCCGTAACCACCGCGGATGATGGCACGGTCGCGATCGACGTCAGCGGGCTGGGGGCGGTTCGCGTTGCCGGTGCCGGCCGGGCGATTGCGGGCCAGCCCGGGTCGATCGCGCTGCGGCCCGAAAAAATCCGCATCGCGCCCACAGCGCCGCAGGACGCGACCCTCAACCAGTTCCACGGCAGCGTCACCGATTTGCTGTATCTCGGAGATGTCACCGTGTACAAAGTCAGCACGGCAGGCGGCGCGAAACTCGAAGCGCTCCTCGCAAACTCGGCGTCAGGCCGAACCAAGTTCTTCGAGGTTGGCGACAAGGTCGCGGTGAGTTGGCCGGTGGACGCCGGCCACTTCATCGGCCAATAGGAACCATGGCTGCCCGCTCGGAATCGAGGCTCGGCAAATGGCTCGTCGGCGGCCCGCCGTTGCTGTACCTCCTCGTGTTCTTCGCAATCCCGTCGTTCATCATGGTGCTCGCATCGTTTCGCACTCCGGGCGAGTTCGGCGGACTGGCGCCGCTGGTCGAAGATGGAAAACTCGATCTCAATCTCGACAGCTATGCCCGCTTCCTGACCGATGCGGTGTACGCCCAGATTTTCATCAAGTCGGTGTGGTACGCCCTGCTCACGACGTTGTTCTGCCTGCTGCTTGCGTACCCGCTGGCCGCACTCATCGCCAGCAGCGCTAAACGCTATCGCGACCTGTTGCTGCTGCTTGTCATCCTCCCCTTCTGGAGCAACTTCCTCATTCGCGTCTATGCGTGGATGATCATCCTGGGTCCGAACGCCGCCCTGGCCAGGACCGTCAATGGCGTGCTTGCATGGTTCGACCACGAACCGGTACCGCTGCTGTTCAGCTCCTTCGCGGTGCTCGTTTGCCTCGTCTACGTCCACCTGCCCTTCATGGTGCTGCCTCTGTACGCCAATCTGGAGAAACACGACCAGGCGCTGCTCGATGCCGCCCAGGACCTCGGCGCCAACGCGTGGCAACGGTTCTGGCGCATCACCTTCCCGCTGTCGCTGCCCGGCGTCTACGCGGGGGCGGCGCTCGTCTTCATTCCCGCGTTGGGGATCTTCGCCATTCCCGACATTCTCGGCGGCCCCGAGGACAGCCTTATCGGCAACGTGATCAAGCAGCAGTTCCTCGAAACGCGCGACTGGCCTTTCGGCAGTGTGCTCTCGATCGTTCTGACCGTTGCGGCGTTGCTGCTCGCCGGATTGGCGGCATGGGTCGGTCGCCACAATCTCGCGGCGAGGCAGACGCGTGCGTAAGCGCCCCGTTACGTTGTGGACGGCCGCGATTGCAGGCTATGCGTTTCTGTACGTCCCGCTGATCATCGTCGTGGTGTACTCGTTCAACAACTCCAGGCTCAATGCCGAATGGGTCGGGTTCACCCTCGATTGGTACGACAAGTTGTTTCACGACGAGGAAATGCTGACGGCGGCGGGGAATTCGCTGATCATCGCCCTGGTCGCGAGTGCCGCGTCCACGGTGCTCGGCACCATGGCCGGCGTCGCCATGTACCGCTACAAGACACGGCTTCTGCCCATACTGGTGCTCACGCCGATCGCCATTCCCGAGATACTCATGGGCGTGTCGCTGCTCATCTTTTTCGTCCTCCTCAATTTCACGCTCGGCGTGGTGTCGGTCGCGCTCGCACACATCGCTTTCTGCATCGGCTTCGTCGCCATCGTCGTGCGCGCGCGCCTCACCGGCATGGACGAAAGCCTCACCGAGGCGGCGCGGGACTGCGGCGCCACGCCGTGGCTGGCGTTTCGCTACGTCACGCTGCCGCTGATCATGCCGGGCGTCATCGCCGGCGCACTGATGGCCTTCACCTTGTCGATCGATGACTTCGTGATCACCTTCTTCACGGCAGGCGCCGGGACCGTCACCCTGCCGCTGCAGATCTATTCGATGATCAAGATCGCCGTGACGCCCGAAGTCAATGCCGTGTCGACCCTGCTGATGCTGCTCACGCTGGCGCTGATCGTCATCGCGTCCAGGCTGACGCCCACCCTGTTTCGTTCCGACTAGGAGGCCCCATGAAACGACTCCTCCCGTTGCTCGCTTCGCTGCTTTTCGCGTTGCCGGCGACCGCCAAGGACCAGCTGCACCTGTACAACTGGAACAACTACATCGCACCCGAGACGATCAAGCGCTTCGAGGAATTCTGCAAATGCGAGGTCGTCCAGACCTATTACTCTGACAACGAGGAGCTCCTTGCCAAGCTCGCCGCCGGCGCCAAGGGCTACGATATTCTGGTGCCCACCTCGAACGCGATGCAGCCATTGATCAAGGGCGGCCAGTTGAAGCCGATCGACAAAGCGCTGCTGCCGAACCTGAAGAACATCAACCCGCTTTACATGAACACCTCGTTCGACCCGGGCAACAAGTACTCGGTACCGTACGCGATGTCGACGACGATCATCGGCTACAACGACCAGAAGATGAAAGAGCTGGGGCTTCCCACCGATACCTGGGCCGTCATCTTCGACCCGAAATACCTGGCGAAAGTGAAAGGTCGCGTGACGGTGCTGGACAGTGCCAACGAACTCTTCGCCGCTGCGCTCAAGTATCTGGGCTATTCCGCCAACGACGTCGACCCGAAGCACTGGGACGAAGCCGCCGCGCTGATCAAGAAGGCGAAGCCCTTTTGGGCCGCGTTCAATGCCTCGTCGTACATCAAGGAGCTGACCGTCGGCAACGTGTGGCTCGTCCACGGCTACTCCAACGACATCTTCCAGGCCAATCTCGACGCCCAGGCGGCCGGCCGACCGTTCAAGATCCTGCAGGGCATGCCCAAGGAGGGCGCGGTCCTGGCCGTCGACAACATGGTGATCCACAAAGATGCCCCGCGTCCTGACCTCGCGCACAAGTTCATCAATTTCATGCTCGAGGGCAAGAACTCGGCGGAGCTCACCAACCTGATCGGATCGGGCAACCCGAATCTGGAGGCGGTGAAGTACATCAAGCCGGAAATCCTCAAGAATCCCGCGATCTTTCCCGATAAGGCGGTCGAAGCGAAGCTCGAGCAACTCACCGATCTGACGACGGCGCAGCGTCGCCTTCGCAACAAGTTGTGGACCGAGATCAAGGCCGGCCGCTGATGCCGGACGCACGATGAGCAATCTGGTCGTCGAGCCACTCTGCCCCGCGCGCGGCGACGACTACCTGCGCTTTTTCGATCACGAGCGCGGGCCCGCCTTTACCGATAACCCGGAGTGGGCCAAGTGCTATTGCCACTTCTACGAGGTTCCCTGCGCAATCGAATGGCCATCGCTGTCAGCGGCCGAAAACCGGGTGGCGATGCGCGCCCGCATCGAGGTCGGCGAGATGGAAGGCTTCCTTGCCTACGAGGATGACGCGGTCGTGGGCTGGATGAACGCGCAGCCGCGGCCCAAGTTGCGCCATTGTTTCGATCGCATGCGCATCGCTCCGACCGAACTGCCGTGTCGCGATTTCGAGGCTGCGGCAATCGTTTGCTTCGTGGTCGCTCCCGCGCACCGCCGTCGCGGGATCGCGGACGCGCTACTCGCCGGCGGATTGAAGACGCTTGCCGCGCGTGGCATCAAGGTCGTCGACGCGTTTCCGTTCAAGGCAGGCGACAGCGAAGCGGCGGCGGACCACTATCACGGTCCGCGGTCGATGTTTGTCGCCGCAGGCTTCACGACTTTGCGCGAAGAAGACACGTTGACAGTCATGCGCAAGTTTCTGTAGCCCGCGGACCACCGCGCGCGACCAAGGTCGCGCCCAACATGCAGTCCGAATTCATTCGGACTTCCGCGCGCGACTATAATGGCCGAAGCGCACGATGACCATCGCGCGCTCCCAGATGCCCTCTCGCCCGCACTCGACGCAGCTCCCGCAGTATTTCGCCGTGCTGTACGGCGCGATGATCGTCTACGCGAGCCTCGAGCCGTTTTCCGCGTGGATGCAGCCCATCCCAGGAACTCCGTTCTTCTTGTTTGCTCCGTGGCCGCCGCGCTATACCCGCTTTGACGTCGCGGCGAACATGGTCGCGTACGCTCCGTTTGGCTGGGCGCTGGCCTTGATCGGAAGCCGGACTGCCCTGGCACGATTTGCGCTCGGCACCGGCGGCGGCGCCGTGCTGTCGCTTTGCATGGAAAGCGCGCAAATGTTTCTTCCTACGCGGGATGCCAGCACGATCGATCTGCTCTCGAACACGGCTGGCGCCGCGTTCGGCGCGATCGTCGGGGCGATCCTCAATGGAGTTCCCGACTTGCGCAGGAGCGTCCGCGGCTGGCGCCGGCGCGTGTTCCTCGAAGGCCGTCGCGGCGATATGGGACTCGCGCTCCTCGGCATCTGGCTAATTGCGCAGGTCAATCCCGGCATTCCTTTGTTCGCTGCCACCTTCGATCCCTCGCTCGAACTCACGAGCGACCTCGCCGGAACGCTGCTGCAGGCGGCGCAGAGCGCGTTCAACGTCGTCGGCGTCGGCCTGTTCCTGGCGCTGCTCGTCCGCCAGCGCCAGTTCCTAGGATGGGCGGTGCTGTTGCTGATCGGTTTCGAGCTCATGCTCAAGGGATGCGCCGCCAGCCTCCTGCTGCGGCAAGCGGTGCTGGAAACCTGGCTCAAGCCCGGCGTGTCGATCGGCATCGTTGTCGGAGCCATCGCGCTGCTTGCGGCCGTGTGGTTGCCAAGACCGATGCGCACGACGTTGTGTGCGATCGCGTTGCTGTCGTCGCTCGTTGCGCCGTTGCTTGCGCCCGACATGTGGCAGGCGCGCGCGCCGATCGCGTTGTTCGATTGGCCGTACGGACAGCTGCTCAACTTCAATCGGCTGACGCACGCTGTCCTGATCGTCTGGCCAGTCCTGGCGAGCGTTTACCTGCTCTGGCTCGCCGGGCAACCGGCATGGGGACACACCACCATCGTGGACCATGACACCGTATAATTCGCGGCTTGCTGCCGGAATGCAGCATGAGCGCAAAGGGCCGCCCCGAGCGCGAAGCTACTTCGATGAGCTATTACAAGCATCACGTCTTCTTCTGCAGCAACAAGCGCGATCCGCCCGAGGCCTGCTGCGCCGCGCACGACGCCTCCGGGATGCAGGCGTACGCCAAGCAGAAGATCAAGGAACTCGGCCTCAACGGCAAGGGCAGCGTGCGCATCAACAAGGCCGGCTGCCTCGATCGCTGCGAGGAGGGTCCGGTGATCGTCGTCTATCCGGAAGAGGTCTGGTACACCTACGTCGATCGGCACGACATCGACGAAATCATCGACTCGCACATCGTGCACGGGCAAGTCGTCGAAAGGCTCAAGATTTGACGCGCGGCGAAACGCGTTCGAGTATCGCCGGCCCGGCAGGCGCCCTCGAAGTTGCACTGAACGTTCCGGACATCCCGCCGCGTGGAATCGCGCTGGTCGCGCATCCGCACCCGCTGCATGGCGGGACACTCGACAACAAGGTCGCGCAGACGCTTGCCAAGACCTTCGTTGCGCTTGGCTACGCGAGCATACGATTCAACTTTCGCGGCGCAGGCAAGAGCGAAGGTGCGTTCGACGATGGAATCGGCGAGACCGCCGACGCACTTGCGGCACTGGCGTTCGCCCAACGCGAATTCTCGGCTGTCGCAGCGACACGGCCCGTGCTCGCTGGGTTCTCCTTCGGTTCCTACGTGCAGACGCGGGTCGCGCATGAGGTGACTGCGGAGCGCATGGTCCTGGTCGGTCCGGCCGTGAAACGATTCCCGATCGAACGTGTGCCCGCCGATACCATCGTCATTCATGGCGAGCAGGACGATGTCGTCGCGCTGACCGACATTCTCGAGTGGGCGAGGCCGCAGCAGCTGCCGATCGTCGTGTTTCCCGGCTGCGGGCATTTTTTTCATGGCCGCCTGGCGCAGCTGCAGCAAGTCATCGTCGGCCAATGGAAGCCGCCGGCGTAGCGATGACTGCGCTCGACAACGTTGTGTTGTCCGTTGTCGGTTTGCGCAAATCGTACGGTGACAGCGAGGTCGTGAAGGGCCTCGACTTTTCAATTCATCGCGGCGAGTGTTTCGGGCTGCTCGGTCCCAACGGCGCGGGCAAGACGACCACGCTGCGCTGCTGCCTCGGGCTGACGGATCCGAATGCCGGATCGATCACGCTGGTTGGCGAACCGGTGCCCAAAGCCGCACGGCAGGCGCGGGTCCGCGTCGGCGTCGTGCCGCAGATGGACAATCTCGATCCCGACTTCACGGTTACGGAGAATCTGCGCATTTACGGCCGCTACTTCCGCATGCCCGACGCGCTGGTCCAGGAGCGCATTCCGCGCCTGCTCGACTTCGCAGGACTCGCCGCCAAAGGTAATGCCAGCATCCGCACGTTATCCGGTGGGATGAAGCGGCGTCTCACCCTGGCGCGAGCGCTGATCAATGATCCGGAACTGCTGATCCTGGACGAGCCGACCACCGGACTCGATCCGCAGGCGCGGCACCTCATCTGGGACGGGCTGCGTCAGCTGCTCACACAGGGCAAGACGATTCTGCTGACGACGCATTTCATGGATGAGGCGGAGCGGCTGTGCTCCCGTCTCGCGGTCATCGACCACGGCAAGATGATCGCCTGTGATGCGCCGCGCGCGCTGATTGCCGCGCACGTCGAACCGGAGGTCGTCGAGGTGTACGGCGACGAAGTGCGGGCGTGGGCGGACGCCCGGGGCCGTGCACTTTCCGATCGCCTGGAACTCGCCGGTGAAACCGCGTTCTGCTATGCGCGCGATGCTGCCCCGCTCCTGGCGGATCTCGCGAAGACGGCGGACCTTCGCTATCTGCACCGGCCGGCGAATGTCGAGGATCTGTTCATCAAGCTGACCGGCCGGGAGCTTCGCGACTAGCTAGGGCCTGGCAACGCAACTGCGCGGCCGTTTGCGTTGTTATCCCATCGCAACCGGCCCTGCTCGCGACGCTTCACATAACGTCGCGGCAACTCAAACCGTCTAAAGGCTGAATACCCGCCGCGCGTTGATCCCTCGCACCCGGTCGCGGGCGCTCTCGGCCAAGCCGTTCACACGCGCGAGGCAACCGGGCATGTCGCCGATCGTATGCGGGTAATCCGAGCCATAGAGCACGTTGTCCGACCCGAACGTGTTGACGCATAGCTCCAGCACTCCGGGCGCGAAGACAACCGCGTCGGCGTAAATCCTGGGCAGGTATTCGGTGGGCCGAGCGCTGATCTTTTCACGGCATGCCGGAATGTTGTCGAAACACTGATCCATGCGTGAAATCAGGTAAGGCAGCGCGCCGCCCCCGTGTGCCGCGATGATCTTGAGCCGCGGATAGCGATCGAAAAAACCATCGTAGATCATGCGCGAGACCGCGAGCGACGTGTCGAATGTGAAACCGATCGACGCCGTGAGCTGAAAGCGCTGCATGTCCATCGCCGCAACGCCGGGGGGCGCGGTCGGATGCACGAGCACCGGCAATGCCTTCGCGTCGATCGCGCGCCAGATGGTTTCGAAGGCGGAGTCGGTCAACGGCTTGCCGTCGATATTGGCCAGCACCATCACTCCGCGCGCACCGGCGGCGACCGCACGCGCGAGCTCGGGCAGCGCCAGCTCGGGATATTGCCACGGCAGCGACGCGAACCACTCGATACGGCCGGGATGGGTCGTGTGCGCCGCCGCCATGTCGTCGTTCATGAGGCGCGCCGCCTCAAGACTCACATCGGGCGCACCCCAGTAGCAGTTCGGACACGTCAGCGACACGATGCACACGTCGACGCCATGCTCGTCCATGGTCTTCAGGCGCAAATCGTAGTCGAACATCGCGGGTACGGGCGTCATGAACGGCGCGCCGTCGAGATGTATCGCGCGCAGGCCACCGCGCACTGGCTCGACGGTATAGCGCGGCGCGCCATTCTGCTGCAGCAGCTGGAACCACGCCTCGGTGAGGCAGTGGGTATGGACGTCGATCACAGGACTCAACTCATTACCCTCCCTGAATTTATTCGACCACGGCGAAAGCGCGGCGAGCGCCCGGCGAGGACACGACAAAGCAATCGCCATGCGCACCAGCTTTAGTCGACCTTCGCACCCGAATCCTTGATCGCTTTGATCCACCGCGGCTGTTCGGCTGCAATCGTCGCCGCGAACTGCTCGGGCGTCTGGATCGCGACCGGTTCCATGCCGAATCTGAATAATTGCTCCTTGAATGCGGACGTGGCCTCGATCTTTTGCAGCTCGCCGGCCAATTTGGCGACGATGTCCCGCGGCGTCCCTGCGGGCGCAACGACGCCCTGCCATGCTTGCCAGTCGTATCCGGCAACGATCGTCGCGATCGGTGGGACGGACGGCAGCAGCGTCGTCTGTTTCGCGACCGACGTGCCCAGCGCAATCACCTTGCCCGCCTGGATGTTCGGCACCGCGACGGTCGCATCGGCGAACATGACCTGGATAGAGCCGGCCAGCAGATCGGTCAGCGCCGCCGGCGTTCCTTTGTATGGAACGTGCTGGATGTCGAGGCCGTATTCGGTCTTGAGTACCTCCATGAACAGCTGATGCGGGCTGCCACTACCTACCGAGGCGTAGTTGTACTTGCCTGGGCTTTTTTTGATGGCGTCGATCATCTCGTGCACATTCTTCGCGGGAAAATTCAGGTTCGCGATCAAGAAGAAATTGACGGTGCCCACTTGCGAGATCGGCACGAAGTCCTTCACGGGATTTATCGGCGAAGGTTGGTACAACGCAGGACTGATTCCCAACGTGGTGCTGGTCGCCATCAGCAACGTGTAACCATCGGCCGGCTGCTTGGCGACGAATTCGGCGCCCACGAGCGTGCCCGCACCGGGCCTGTTATCGATGATCACTGGCTGCTTGAGGTTCGCCCCGAGCCGCTCGCCGATCGCGCGCGCGAGGAGATCGGTGAGCGCGCCGGGCGGATACGGCACCACCAACTTGATCGGCCGGTCCGGATACGTTGATTGCGCCTCGGCGACAGACGCCGTCAACACGATGCCTGCAAAGAAAACGAACTTCAGCCACCGAGCGGATGCCGCACGCTGCATATGCATCTTCCGATTGCATCTTCCGATTGCGCGAGAATGCGGTTGAAGGTACGGGAGCACCGCGCTCAGTGTCAAGGACGTGCTACGCGCGCTATACTCCGCGGCGTACCTGCTGTCCCGCGCGCATGTCGACCGCCAACACCCTGCTGCGACCACCCGAGCTTTCCTTGCGCTGGATTCCTGTCTGGCGTCGCAACCTGCTCGTCTGGCGCAAATTGGCGCTCGCCTCCGTGCTCGGCAATATCGCTGATCCACTGCTATACATGCTCGCACTCGGTTACGGGATCGGTGCGTTCATTCCCGAGATCGGCGGCATGAAATACATCGCCTTCATCGGCACCGGTATGGTCTGCCAGAGCGCAATGTTCACGGCGTCGTTCGAGGGCATGTATTCCGCGTTTTCCCGCATGCACGTTCAACGCACCTGGGATGCGATCATCAATGCGCCGTTGTCCCTCGACGATGTCCTGTTCGCCGAATGGGTGTGGGCAGCCTCGAAGAGCGTGATATCGGTGCTGGCGATTCTCGGCGTGATCATTGTCCTGGGCTTCGGTCACTCTTGGCTCGCCATCTGGGTACTTCCGCTCGGGTTTCTCACCGGACTGACCTTCGGGGCCTTCGGCCTGCTGATGACATCGATGGCTCCGAGCTATGATTTCTTCACCTACTTCTTTACCCTGGTGCTGACGCCGATGTTGCTGCTTTCCGGCATTTTCTTTCCGGTCGAGCAGATGCCCGCAACGCTGCGCGTCGTGGCAGCGTGTCTGCCTTTGTCGCACGCCATCGATATCGCGCGGCCGCTGCTGGACGGAAAGGTCCCCGGCGACGTACCGCTGCACATCGCGGTCCTGTTCGCGTACGCTGTCGCCGCGTACTACGCAGCGCTGGTGCTGACGCGGCGGCGTCTGCTGGGCTAGCCAGCGGCCTTTCAATGCTCTGGATCAAATCGCTGCACATCGTGTTCATGGTGACGTGGTTCGCCGGGCTTTTCTATTTGCCGCGGCTGTTCGTCTATCATTCCTTGACGACCGACGCGATCAGCATCGAGCGCTTCAAGCTGATGGAGCGCAAGCTCTACTTCGGGATCATGACTCCCGGCGCGGTGCTGACCATCGTCTTTGGCACGTGGCTGTGGCTGGGATATGGCATTACCGGCGGCTGGCTGTACGTCAAACTCGCGCTCGTGGCCCTCCTCGTTGCGCACCATGTCTGGCTCGGCAAGCTGATGAAGGACTTCAAGCACGATCGCAACCGCCACAGCGACGTGTTCTATCGCTGGATCAATGAACTTCCCGCGCTGCCGGTATTGCTCGGCGCAGTCTTGCTCGTCGTGTTGAAACCCTTCTAGGACCTGCCGTGGAGCGCTTTTTTGCGCCATGTCCACGCGGCCTGGAAGCGGCATTGGCCGGGGAGCTCGCCGATCTCAGCGCATCCGACGTCGTTGCCGCCGAAGGTGGTGTCGCCTTCGCCGGGCCGCTGACGCTCGCTTACCACGCCAATCTGGAAAGCAGGCTGGCGAGCCGCATCCTGTGGCAAGTCGGTCAGGGCGCGTACCGCGACGAGACCGACATCTATGCGCTGGCGCATGCGCTCGACTGGCCACGCTGGTTTCGCGCGGATCGCACCTTGCGGGTCGACGTGGCGGCGACGCGGTCACCCTTGCAGAGCCTCGAATTCACGACATTGCGCATCAAGGACGCCGTCTGTGATCGCCACCGCGCTGCTGGTGGCGTGCGGCCCAGCGTGAGCAAGGACCGTCCCGACGTGCGCGTCCACGCTTACCTGACCGCCAGCGACGCGACGTTCTACCTCGATACCTCGGGAGACCCGCTGTTCAAGCGCGGTTTGCGACGCGAAACCGTGGAGGCACCATTGCGCGAGAACCTCGCGGCCGGACTCTTGCGGCTCGCTGCCTGGCAGCCGGGTACGCCTCTGCTGGATCCGCTGTGCGGCGGCGGAACGATCGTCCTCGAGGCTGCGCTGATCGCCCTCGAGATCGCGCCGGGCCTGAAGCGCACCTTCGGTTTCCAGAAACTCGGCTGGTACGACGGCCCGACATGGCAGCGCATCAAGCAGGCCGCGCAGCGCCGTGCACGACCCGCCGCTGCCGTAGACATCTACGCGAGCGACAACGACGCCGTCGCCGTCGGACAGTGCAAAGCCAATCTTGCCGCGGCGGGGCTCGCCGCCGCCGTCAGCGTCGAGCGCGCCGATGTGCTTGCGCGCAGCGCACCGGCGCCCGCGGGGATCATCGTCACCAACCCGCCTTACGGCCATCGGCTTGCCGAGTCGAGCGCGCTCGTCGACTTCTATCCACGGCTGGGCGATGCGCTCAAGCATCACTTCCCCGGCTGGACCGCCTATTTGCTGAGTGGCGACGCACGACTGCCGAAGCTGCTCGGGCTCAAGCCGAGCAGGCGCACCCCGCTCTACAACGGTGCTCTGGAGTGCCGCCTCTACGAATATCGTGTGATCGCGGGGTCGGCGCGCAGAAGCGCGGCTCCGCGGTGATAGAATCAGCCGGTCTTCTCACGATCAGGTTCAAGCGCCATCATGATGCTGCCCAGCCGCCACTACGAGTCTGAACACACGAAGTTCATGCGCGAGTTGCTGGCCAAACATCCCGACCTGGTCGAGAAGCAGCGTGAGGGCCGCGCGATCTGGTGGGACAAGACGCCACGCGAGCTTGCCGAAGAGGCGACCATGGACAAAGGTCGAGTTGCGCAGCCTGCGTACGTGTACGACGGCAAGGACTGAGGACCGTCGTCGCTGCTCGCTGCGCCCTACGCCCTATCGCGGCCGCGCTTCCCCGTGGACGAAATAGTTGGCCGTTTGCGTCAGGGTAGCTGACCAACGCAGTTGTTCCAGTCTCGCCGCGAGTGATTGCGCCTCCCAGAAGATCTTCACGATCCGGAACTCGCGCCCGTCATTGAGTTTTCGCGTCACGACACCCGCTTGGCGCCCCGGCACATCGTGATTCTTCGCGGTCGACGTCGGGTCGAAGGCCGAATCGATCAGATACGCAGCGCCATTCGGCGCGAGTGAAGCCGACACGCTTGACCAGAATGACGCAAAGCGAGAATCCGGGACGTGCGACAACCAGAAACTGAAGAATACGGCGTCGTAGCGAGCGTGTGGCCGCCAATCGAATAGATCTGCTTCGACATAAGTGACATTCGCCGCAGCGACACGGGCGCGATTGATCGCGAGCACTTCGGGTGACGCGTCGACCACAGTGACGTTCGCGACGCGCGGTGCGATGCGGCGGGTGAACAGACCCGTGCCGCCGGCAAGTTCGAGAACGCTTTCAGGCCTAATGCGCCCGATCCAGGCGTCGAGCTCTGCTTCGACGGCGCCAGTTTCGCTGTGCCAGCGGGCATTGAACTCGACTCCGCGGTCATAGCGGCCATGGCGAAACCACCATTCGTCGTACTCGCCGGCGCGGGCCCGATAGTAGTCGATCTGGTCTTGCAGGATGCTGTCGCTGCTCATCGGCACCGTGTCCCGTAAGGCGAGAGGGTCTGTAAATCGAATTCCGTCGTGGCAACGCTGCCTCGTGGAGCGAAATGCCGGAGACGGTCGCATCGTCGACGGGTCGAGCAACGTCTCGCCGAAGGCGAGATCGCTATGCATTGCCCGCATAGGCAGTGCAGCCGCGCGCGACAGGCGCCCTATTTGTCGTCGAGTCGGATTTCGACGTAGGTCCGATCCCTGATTTCGCGCACCCACGCCTGGAACTGCTCGTCTGCCTTGCGTTGACGAATCGCCAGTTGCGCTTCGCTGCGCTCGCGCTCCGCCGTGACGTCCTGTTTGCGCCGCTCGAGCACCTGGATGATGTGCCAACCGAACGGCGAGCGCACCGGAGTCGAAACCTCGTTGATGGCCAGCTTGTTCATCGCGTCCTGAAATTCACCGACGGTGTCCCCGGGATTGAGCCAGCCGAGGTCGCCACCCTTGGCCGCGGAGCCATCCTCGGAGTTGAGTTTGGCGAGCTCGTCGAACTTCGCGCCCGAATCCAGGCGGTCCTTCAAGCGGTCGATCTTTACCTTGCCGTCCGCTTCCGACACGAGCTCATTGACGCGAATCAGGATGTGGCGCGCGTGCGTTTGATCCACGACCGTCGCTTCATTCCGACCGCGCTTGTCGATCAGTTTGACGATATGGAATCCGCTCGCACTGCGCAGCACCGGCGAGACTTCACCAACTTTCATCGTTCGCACCTGGTCGGTGAACACCGTCGGCAGGCGCGCGCCTGCTCGCCAACCGAGGTTGCCGCCGCGCAACGCGTCGTTAGCGTCCGAGAATCCGGCTGCAACCTGCGCGAATTCGGCGCCGCTCTTGATCGCCCGCAACGCCTCGTCCGCGCGACGGCGCTTGGCCTCGATCTGATCGGCGGTCGCCTGTTCGGGCACGAGCACCAGAATGTGCGCAAGCTGGTATTCGGCGTCGCCGGCATTCTGCGCTTTCAGCGTGGCCAGATATTGATCGACTTCGGCATCGCTGACGGTCAGGTGGCTCTCGACCTCGCGCTCGCGCAGGCGCTGGACGATCATTTCGTTGCGGATATCGTCGCGATATTTGGTGTAGGAGATTTTTTCCTGGGCCAGCGCCTTGCGAAAATCCTCGGTCGACAGCTTGTTGTCCTGGGCGATACGCTGGATTGCGCGCTCAATCTGCGTGTCATCGACGCGTAGGCCCGTCTCCTTCGCGTATTGCATGAGCGATCGCTCGGTGATGAGGCGTTCGAGCACCTGCTTCTCGAGCACGTCCGGTGCCGGCGGCTGGACGTTCTGCTGTTTCATTTGCGCCAACACGATGCGCTTGGCGTCGTTGACCTCGTGCTGTGTGATGGCCTCGTCGTTCACGATCGCGATCACTCGATCGATGCTGAGCGCCCTCGGCGGCTCGCTTCGCGCAGCGGGGGCGGGCTGCGCCGCTGCAACTCCCGTTCCGGAAATCGCAGCGAGCGCGAACAGAATCGAAATGAGATCCCGCACTGTCATCTAGAACTCCGGAAAGTAACTGGTGGCCTTGTCGCCGATCGACCGCAGCGCCGGGTCGTTCGCTGTCGAATAGCCGGGGACGCTGCGCCGGAGCACATCGCCAGGATTGGTGCCGAGGCGGGCGAGGCCGTTAAGTTCGAGCTGAACGAATACCGATGTCGTCTTTTGCTGCGTGTTGGTCTGCAGCCTCTGCGCGGCGATGCGGAAAACCCAGCACCCGCCATTGTACTCGAAGCCAAGTACTCCCTCCAGGGTCTTGGCATCGACCAGCGAATAGTTCCAGCGGCCGATCGCGGACCAGTTGTCGCCCATCGGCACCTGCCCGGAGAGGTCGATCTGCTTGAGCTGCGACACCTGCCCGCTGGAGTCGATGTACTGGCGGATGTAGCGATACGCGACATTGAGTACCGACCCATTGGTAGGCTGATAGCGGACCGCACCGTCGAGTTCTTCAGTCTGGCGAGGGGTGGGCTGGTAAACGAGCAAACCCGCCGCAGTCCAGACATCGGACAACCGGGCCTCTCCCGAAACCAGCAGATCCGACGTATTCGACGTTCGCGGCGGCTCGTTCAACGTCACCCGCTGGCCTTCGAAGTAGTACTGCTGGCCGATGGAGAAACGCATTTTCTCCGCTCCCGTCCCCGGATCGAGGAAGCGCGAGCTGAGTGCCAGCGTTATCTGGTTCGCATCGCCGATGCGGTCGCTGCCGAGATAGCGGTTGGCTGTGAACAAGTGTGAAAAATTGAAGTCATCGCTCGCCGTATCGAAAACCGGATACGTGCTCTGGTTGCGGTATGGAATCTGGACATAGTAAGCACGCGGCTCGAGCGTCTGGACAAACGACCTGCCGAACCATTCTGTATCGCGCTCGAAGAACAGCCCGCCGTCGACGGTGGTGATCGGCAGCACGCGGTTGAAATTCGAATTCGGCGTCGTCGACGTGCCGTCGAGATCATAGTTGGTCATGTGCAGCCCGGTTTGCGCGGTAAGGAACCATGCGCTACCCTGCTGCGACCATGACACCGTCGGATACAGCACGCTGCGATTACCGTTGGGGACCAGCGCAGGCTGATGAAAGCGCACGAATTCGCCGGCTGCCGCGAAGTCGAGCCCATGCCATTCGACCGGCTTGACCGCCATCGTCAGTTGCGGTTCGCGGAAGTAGGGCGGCGTGATCGGGTTGTTCGGATCCTGCAGGGTCTGGAAACTCTGCCAGCGGCCAAGCAACGAAACCGGCCCTCTGTTGTAGGTCAAGCCGTAGTCGTGCGGCAGGTTGGTTTGTGACGTGAGCGCGAGGCGATCCGACAGGTCTGCAAAGTAGGTATCGTCGGATACCTCCTGCGTGTTGATGAATCCGGCCAGACCGTTGCCGAAATTCTGGTTGTGCTTCCACGCCACCGCCCAGCGGTTGGTGCCGGTGATGCGATCGTGCGGCAAGAATTCCGCGTCGGCCTCACCCGTAGCGTCAGCGAACAAATAGCGGCCCTGCCCGCCGATCTGGAAGCCACGACGCGTCATTGGTCGCGCGAGCAGCGTGGCGTCGTAGTTGGGCGCCAGGTTCAGGTAGTAGGGCAGCGCGATCTCGAATCCGCGCTGGTTGCTCGACCCGTACACCGGCGTGAGAAATCCGGATTTGCGCTCGTTCGACAGCGGAAAACTCAGGTACGGCGAATACAGTATCGGGACGCTCTTGAAATACACGGTGGCGTCATGCGCGATTCCGACCAGGTGTGACTTGTCGAGCTCGACATCGGCCGACGTCAGATACCAGTCGTTGTTGTCGGCGACGCACGTCGTGTACCGCGCATCCTTGACTTCGTATTTGTCCTCTCCCAGAAACGTCAGCATCGACGCATCGCCGCGGGAGCTGTTCTCCCCGACGTGGAATTCAGGCGCCATAAAAAATCCGGTGTCGTCGTCGCGCTTGAATTTCGCTTCGGGTCCGGTGATCCAGTCGATTCCCCGCCGTACCGTGACATTGCCCTTGCCCCAGAATTCGTCGGTCGGAATGTCGTAGCGCAACCAGTCCGCCAGCACGGTCTGGCGCCGCGAACGCAACTCGACCTTGCCTTCCGCCTGGATCCACTTCTGGCCCTCACCTTCCATCCGGTCGGCGCGCAGAAAAATGGCGTCGCGGTCTTCGCTCGGTCCTGCAGGCTTCGCCGTTTGGAGCGATTTCGCGACGGGTGGTTCCAGGAACGGTGACGACTTCATGCGCGGCGGCGGATCGACGCGCTCCTCGGGTGCAGGCTGTGCCTGGCTGCCGGACGTGAGTGCGAACGGTACCAGGCCAAGTGCGACGGTGAGGAAGCGGCGGGGCATGCGAGGGGGCGAATGATGCGAATGTTAAAATGCTGCATTCTACATTCCTCGGTACCGCCCCTTCCGCATGATCTCCGACGCCCGCTTCGACGCGCTCTGCGCATGGCTCGAACGGGCCCTGCCGGCGCCGATGGAATCGATTGCGCCGGCGTCAGTCGACGCGAGCTTTCGCCGCTATTTCCGCATCACGCTGGAGGCAGAAACGACATTGCCCCGGGGTGCTCGCGTGCGCACCCTCATCGCGATGGATGCGCCGCCACCACAGGAAGATTGCAAGCCCTTTGTCGCGGTAGCCGCTCTGCTCGGCGCCGCCGGCGTGCACGCGCCCGCGGTCCTGGCCGAGAACCTGGCGCAGGGCTTTCTTCTACTCTCCGATCTCGGCACGCGCACCTACCTGTCCGAGTTGTCCGATGCCACCGCGCCGGCGTTATATCGCGATGCCAGCGCCGCATTGGTGCGCTGGCAACTCGCCAGCACCGAAGGCGTACTGCCGCGCTACGACGAAACCTTGCTCCGGCGCGAACTCAATCTGTTTCCCGACTGGTACGTCGCGAAGCATCTGGGCGTTGCGCTCTCCGAAGCGCAAAGCACCACACTGGGGGTGGCATTCCAGCGCATCGTCGCCAACAATCTCGCCCAGCCATGCGTGTACGTACATCGCGATTATCATTCGCGCAACCTGATGATCAGCGAACCGAACCCCGGCGTCCTGGATTTTCAGGACGCGGTATTCGGTCCGATCACCTACGATCTCGTGTCGCTGCTGCGCGATGCCTACGTGACCTGGAGCGAGGAACAACAAATCGACTGGTCGGTTCGTCATTGGGAACGTGCGCGCGCCGCGGGCCTGCCCGTCGACGGCGACTTCGGTGCATTCTGGCGCAACTTCGAATGGATGGGCGTGCAACGCCAACTGAAAGTGCTGGGCATCTTCGCGCGGCTCTATCACCGCGACGGCAAGGACGCCTATCTCGCCGACATGCCGCGTGTCATGGGCTATCTGCGAGGCGCATGTGCCCGCTACAACGAGTTGCGGCCGCTGCTTCGGCTTCTCGATGAGCTCGAGGCGCGGCCGGCCACCATCGGCTACAGCTTCTGATGGCGCGTGCGATGATCCTCGCGGCGGGACGCGGCCAACGCATGCGTCCCCTGTCCGATCTGCGCCCCAAGCCATTGCTCGAGGCGGGAGGCAAGTCGCTGATCGCCTGGCAGATCGAGCGTCTTGTGAGCGCGGGCTTCGACGACATCGTCGTCAACGTGGCCCATCTCGGCGCTCTGATCGAGGCCGCGCTCGGCGATGGCGCGCGCTTCGGCGCGACGCTGCACTACTCGCGCGAATCCGAGCCACTCGAAGTCGCGGGGGGCATCGCCACCGCTCTGCCCGTTCTGGGCGAAGGCGTCGCGCTCGTCGTCAGCGCGGACGTCTATGCGGAATTTGACTACGCGGCGTTGCGGTCGCGCCTGGTCGCGATGGAAGCGTCCGCCGCCGCACCGCACCTGCACATGGTGATGGTCCCCAATCCCGCGTATCATCCCAACGGCGATTTCGTACTTCGCGCCGGACAACTCGCGCTGGATGGCGCTTCCCGTCTCACCTTCGGCAACATCGCGCTATACCGGACCTCACTGTTCAGAGAGCTGCCGCGCGGCAAAAAGTTAAAGATACTGCCGCTGTACCAGGACTGGATCAGCCGCGGCTGGGCGAGCGGCGAAATCCATAACGGATGCTGGGCCAATGTTGGCTCGCCCGACGACCTCGTGCGCCTCGATCGACGGCTCGGGAGCGACCCCCACTTGCGGCGCTGATCATGAATGCCACAACCGAGCGACTTCCGGCCAATCCGCTGCTCGATTTTTCCGGACTGCCACATTTCGACGAGATCGGCCCCGAACACGTCGGACCGGCGATCGACTCGCTGATCGCGGAGGCACGCGCCACGATCGATGAAGTCGCGATGCTGTCGGCGGATCCGACCTGGGACAACTTCATCGTTCCGCTGGCCGATGCGGCCGATCGCCTGGGACGCGCCTGGGGACAGGTGGCGCACCTCAACGCCGTGGTTAACACACCGGAATTGCGCGATGCCTACAATCTCAATCTCCCCAAAATCACTGCGTTCTACACCGATTTCGGTCAGGATGAGCGCCTGTTTGCGCGCTACCGCGCCATCGCGTCGGCACCGACGTTCGCACTGCTCGATGCGCCGCGACGCAAACTCGTCGACAATGCGCTGCGCGATTTCCGGCTGTCCGGCGCGGAACTGCCGCCGGACAGGAAGTCGCAGCTCAAGGCCGTTGACGAAGAGCTCGCCCGTCTTTCGTCGCGGTACGAGGACAATGTGCTCGATGCAACCAACGCCTGGGAGCTCCTCGTTGGCGACGAGGCAACGCTTGCCGGCGTACCGGCGGACGTCCTGGCTGCGGCACGCCAGGCCGCTGCCGCGGAGGGCAAGAACGGCTGGAAGCTCTCACTGCGCATGCCCTGCTATCTGCCGGTCATGCAGTATGCGGAGCATCGCGGTTTGCGCGAAACGCTGTATCGCGCGTTCGCTACGCGCGCAAGCGAATTTGGCAATCCCGAATGGGACAACAGCAAGATCATGGCGCGCGTGCTCGAGTTGCGGCGCGAAACCGCCGAGCTGCTCGGCTATGCCAGTTATGCTGACGTATCCCTCGTGCCGAAGATGGCACGCACGCCCGCTGAAGTCCTCGCCTTCCTGCGCGATATCGCGATCCGTGCCAAGCCTTTCGCCGAAGCGGACATGGCCGAACTCAGGCAATTCGCCAAGGCCGAGCTCGCGCTGCCCGTCCTCGCGGCATGGGACCTGCCGTACGCGTCCGAAAAACTGCGCGAGGCGCGTTACAGCTTCTCCGACCAGGAAGTGAAGCAGTACTTCCCTGAGGATCGGGTGCTGGCGGGCATGTTCAGGGTGGTCGAGACGATTTTCGGAGTCTCCATTCGCGAATCGAAGGCGGCGGTATGGCATCCGACAGTGCGATTTTTCGACGTCGTCGATCGCGGTACCACGATCATCGGCCAGTTCTACCTGGACCTCTATGCGCGGCCCGGCAAGCGCGGTGGTGCATGGATGGACGACGTCATCAATCGCCGGCGGCACGGGGCGGGCATTTTGCATCCCGTCGCCTACCTGACCTGTAATTTCGGCGCCCCGGTCGGCGGGAAGCCCGCACTGTTCACGCACGACGAAGTGACGACCCTGTTCCACGAGTTCGGGCACGGGTTGCACCTGCTGCTCACGCGCATCGATGTTCCGGGCGTGTCGGGCATCGAGGGCGTGGAATGGGACGCGGTCGAACTGCCCAGCCAGTTCATGGAAAATTTCTGCTGGGAGTGGGATGTGCTCGAGCACATGACCGCGCACGTCGACACCCAGCTTCCCCTGCCCCGCGCGCTGTTCGACAAAATGCTCGCCGCCAAGAACTTCCAGAGCGGCATGCAGACGGTCCGGCAGATCGAATTTGCGTTGTTCGACATGCATTTGCACTACGACTTCGAGGCTACGACCAGCACCCCCCAGGCGCTCGCGGACGCGATCCGGCGGGAGGTTGCGGTGGTGGAGCGTCCGCCGGAGGATCGCAGCCTGACCCACTCTTTCAGCCATATCTTCGCCGGTGGCTATGCTGCGGGCTACTACAGCTACAAATGGGCCGAGGTACTGTCGGCTGACGCCTATAGCCTGTTCGAGGAAAAAGGGGTCCTGTCGCCGGCCGCTGGCGCGCGCTTTCGCGACGAGGTGCTCGCCCGAGGGGGCAGCCGGCCGGCTCTGGAGTCGTTTATAGCCTTTCGTGGCCGGGCCCCCCAAATCGAGGCCCTGTTGAGGCATAATGGTATGTCTACGTCATAATGACAGCCCGGCCAAGGAGGGCGCGATGATCAACGTTTGCAACCGACCCCTGCCCGCAGTGATGCTCGCGCTCCTGCTGGGTGCTGCCAGCAGCCTCGCCTGCGCCCAGGTCCAGCAGGTATATCGCTATGTCGACGCCGATGGCAAGGTGGTTTATTCGGACAAGCCCCCGCCCGCCAATGCGAAGGACGCCCAGGCCAAGCGCGTCACCGCGAACAGCATCGAAACCAGCAACCTGTCGTTCGTGTCGCAGCAAGCGCAGGAACGCTTTCCGGTCACGCTGTACAGTTTTTCCTGCGGCGTCGTGTGCGACACCGCGCAAGGGCTGCTGAACAAGCGCGGCGTCCCGCACACGGTGGTCGACGTCAGCGCAGGCGACGGCGCGGACAAGCTCAAGAAGCTGTCGGGCAGCCTCGATGCCCCGGCCCTCCAGGTTGGCGAGCAATACGCCTCCGGCTTTAACGAAGGCAAATGGCAGGCGTTGCTGAACGATGCCGGATATCCGAAGACGCCACCGCCGCGAACCACGCCCGTCGGGAAACCTGCGGCGGCAACGCCAGACGTTGGCGCTGTGACCCAGACTGCACAGCCCGCGGTCGCGCCCCCCAAGGTCGGCGGTTACCCGCAGTAGCGCCCTTACTCGCTCCGGCGTCCTCCTGATTATCCCGGGGACGTCGATACCGGTCCGGGCGATTCTTGCATCGGTACCCGCAAACCGCCGGGTTCTGCAAGCGCCCGACCAGCCACTTACTGCGTGTCTTCGCGCGGCGTCGCCCGCACCATGCGCGGACGGGCTAAAATAGGCGAGCGCCTTTTGGTGCGCCAACAATAACATCCCCGCGGGCGTGGCAGAATGGACCCCGCATCCGCTTCGACAATAGGAGGAGTAGATGAGGAAGTTCAAGCTTAACAGTGGGCTTGCGGCGCTGGTGGCCGCGCTAGTAGCGGGCTCCGTTGTAGCTGCGCCAGTCGTCATGCGGGCCTCGCATCAGTTTCCCGGCGGCAAAGGCGACGTGCGCGACGACATGGTGCAAATGGTCGCCCGTGAAGCAAAAGCCGCAAATGTTGATCTTGAGATTCAAGTCTACCCCGGGGCGTCGCTGTTCAAGGCGGAGCAGCAGTGGAACGCGCTCGTCAACGGCCAACTTGACATCACCTTGTTTCCGCTTGATTACGCAAGCGGCCAGGTGCGCGCGTTCAGCGCGACGTTGATGCCCGGGCTGGTGCGCAGCTACGACCGCGCGAAGCGACTCAACGACTCCCAGTTCATGAAAGACATCCACGCATACATTGAGAAGGGCGGCGCAATCGTGCTGTCGGATGCATGGTTCGGCGGCGGAATGGTGTCCAAGCGCGGCTGCATCCTGGAGCCGAACGACGTCAAGGGGCTGAAGTTCCGCGCTGCTGGGCCGACGTTCGCGCAAATGTGGCAGTCGGCTGGCGCGTCGATCGTGTCGATTCCGTCGAACGAGATCTACAACGCTTTCCAGACCGGCGTGGCTGAGGGCACGGACACCAGCATGGGCAGCTTCCTGTCTTTCCGTCTGTACGAGCAGGCGAAATGCCTGACGGCGCCCGGCAACAATGCGCTGTGGATGATGTACGAGCCGCTGCTCATGTCGAAAAAGAGCTTCGACAAGCTGGACAAGAAGCAGCAGGACGCGCTCATCCAGGCCGGAAAGAAAGCGCAGAAGTACTACGAAGACAAGGCCGAGTCCGTCGACGCGGCGACGATCCAGGCCTACAAGGATCACGGCGTCGAGATCAAGAACCTCACCGACGCGCAGTACAACCAGTGGATCGACATCGCCAAGAAGAGTTCTTACGTGGAATTCGCCAAGGACGTGCCTGATGGCAAGAAGCTGATCGACGAAGCGCTAAGCGTCAAATAAGAGCCTTGGGCGCTCTTTGCCGGCGGGAGGCATGCGCCGCCCGCATAGTTCCCCGGCTGGCCGACGATCGGGTCAGGTAGCGCTTGCGCATGGATCATTTCGTCCGCGCCGTCAGACTGACCTCGCGGCTTTGCGGGTATTTCGCCGCAGTGCTCATCGCTGTCAGCGTCGTCATTGTCTGCGAGATGGTGTTCGTGCGTTTCGTGCTCAACGAGAACACAATCTGGCAAACCGACTTTGTCACCTATAGTCTGGTCGCGGCGACGTTTATCGGCAGCCCCTACGTCCTGATGCTGCGCGGCCACGTGAACGTGGACGTCCTGCCGCTCTACCTTGGACCGCGCAAACGTTGGTGGCTGGCGCTGATCTCGACGCTGTTGGCTGTGGCGTTCTGCATGACCATGGCCGTGCTCACCTGGCAGTACTGGTTGGAGGCATGGAACCAGCGATGGCTCTCGAACACGATGTGGCGGGTGCGGCTTTGGATCCCCTATGCCTCGATGCCGATAGGCCTTGGCATCCTTAGCTTGCAATACGTCGTCGAGCTGTTCTGTCTGGCCACTGGCCGTGAGCCGCCTTTCGGCATTGCCAAGAGGCGACCCGCGTGAGTCCGGCGACGCAAGGCGCGATCGTCCTCGTCGTTACGCTCATCGTGCTGTTGTCGGGCACGCCGGTCGCCTTCGGTCTTGGCGCCCTGTCCATTGCGTTCATCGCCATCTTTCAGGGCTTCGGCGCTCTGCACGTCGTTGCAGAGACCTACTTTGCCGGATTGAACGACTTCACTCTGGTTTCGATCCCGATGTTCGTGATGATGGGCGCGGCGATCGGCTCCTCTCCTGCCGGCAAGGATCTCTACGAAGCGCTCGACCGCTGGTTATACCGCCTCCCGGGCGGATTGGTGATCTCGAACCTTGGCGCGTGCGCGCTGTTCGCCGCGCTTACCGGCTCCTCGCCCGCGTGCTGCGCCGCCATCGGAAAAATGGGCATTCCCGAGATGCGGCGCCGCGGCTATCCCGACGACATCGCGACCGGCTCGATCTGCGCCGGTGGCACCCTCGGCATTCTGATTCCACCCTCGATCACGTTCATTTTGTACGGGATCGCCACCGAGACGTCGATCGGCCGCCTGTTTCTTGCCGGCGTATTGCCGGGAATCATGCTCACGTTCCTGTTCATGCTCTGGACGCTGTTCATCATCTGGAAACGGGGCTTCCGCTCGCACGCCATCGATTTTCGCTACAGCTGGAAACAGAAGTTCCAGTCGATTCCAAAAATCGCGCCGTTTCTTGTCATCATCGCCGGCGTCATGTACGCGCTCTACGGCGGAGTTGCAACGCCGTCCGAAGCGGCAGGCGTCGGTGCCGCCATGTGCGTTCTGTTCGCAGTGGTGATCTACCGCATGTGGGCACCGGGAAAGTGGTGGGGCATTCTGCGCGACACGACCAGAGAGTCGGTGATGATCCTGATGATCATCGCAGCGGCGGTGCTGTTCGGCTACATGCTGACTTCGCTGTACCTCACCCAGACGCTCGCACAGGCAATATCGGAGATGCACGTCAATCGCTGGGCACTCATGGGAATGATCAATGTGTTCCTGCTGGTCTGCGGGTTCTTCATCCCGCCGGCCGCCGTTATCCTGATGACCGCCCCGATCCTGTATCCGATCATCAAGGCTGCAGGCTTCGATCCCGTGTGGTTCGGTGTAATTCTCACCATCAATATGGAAATCGGCCTGATTCATCCCCCCGTCGGTCTCAACATTTACATCGTGAGCTCGATCGCGCCGGATGTGCCGGTCATGCGTATCATGTGGGGTACCATTCCCTATGTGATCTGCATGATGCTGCAGATCGTGATCCTGTGCATCTCTCCCGAAATCGCCACATGGCTACCGGATCATATGATGGGGATATCGCACTGAAGACGGTGACTTGAAGCCTTGGCATAGACGCACGTCCGGCTCGGGGTTATTCGCGACGTTACAACGCGCATGAAGATTGCCACCTGGAACGTCAATTCGCTCAACATCCGCCTGCCGCGCCTGGTCGACTGGCTCGCCGCCAATCAACCGGACCTGCTCGGACTGCAGGAAACGAAGCTCGATGACGCGCGCTTCCCGTCGATGGAAATCGCCGCCACCGGCTATCAGGTGATTTTCTACGGGCAGAAGACGTACAACGGCGTCGCGATTCTGTCACGCACGCCGGTTGCCGAAATCGCGCCGGGCATGCCGCAGTTTCCGGACGATCACAAGCGTGTGCTCGCGGCGACCATCGGCGACATCCGGTTCGTTTGTCTCTATGTTCCGAATGGCCAGTCGGTCGGTTCCGACAAATACCAGTACAAGCTCCGTTGGCTTGCTGCGGCGACGGCCTACCTGCGCGAGGAACTCGGCCGCTATCCTCGGCTCGCCGTCGTCGGCGATTTCAACATCGCGCCGGAAGATCGCGACGTGCACGATCCGGAACTCTGGCGAGGCCAGGTGCTTTGCACCGACGCCGAGCGCGCCGCGTTTCGCGACTGGCTCGCTCTCGGTCTCAAGGACGCGTTCCGCTTGTTCGAGCAACCGGAAAAGACGTTCAGCTGGTGGGACTACAGGCAACTGGCGTTTCCGAAAAACCGCGGCTTGCGCATCGACCATGTCCTGCTGTCGCCCGCGCTTGCGGCCGCGTGCACGGCCTGCCGCATTGACCGGCAGGCGCGCAAGGGCGAAAAACCCTCCGATCACGCGCCGGTGATCGCGGAACTGGCACTATAGTCGCACTGCAAGGCGCGCCTTACCGGCGCTTCCTTGGCCACGGTCGGGCGATGCGTTGCGGCCACCTCCGATCGTTCCATCGCGTTGCTGCGACCCGACAGCCCTCCCAATAGAGCGTCCCCCGGCGCGCCCCGACGCGCAAAGGTGCGTGAAACAAACGAAACAATAAGGCTGTGGCGGTGAAGTAAGCCTGCGGCGCTTGGCCACTAGACTCACCCGTTCACCTTCATGGGGAGTTTCAAGTGCATCAGCGCAGCGAGACACCGGACGATATCGAGCGCGAATTCCCGCTGCATGGGTTCGCCGTTACCGTGCGCTCGGACTCGTGCCTCGCCATCGAGGACGCCGTCGGCTGCGCAGCGCAGATCCTGGCAGGCCGGGCGTGGATTACCGCCGCGGGAGCGACACGGGACACACCTGCCTCCGCCGGCACGACGGTGCCGCTGGAACTGGGCGTCCGGTTCAACATCAACGCGTATAGCGATATCGCCATGGTCCTCATCACGACGCCGCGGCTGTTGCACGATGTAGGGTTCAGCCTTCAGCAGCGTGATGGCATGCGCGTGCTCACGGTAACCGCGGGCAGGAGCACGCTGCCCGCATCGCTGGCGGGCACTCCTGCCGCCATCGCCGCGTTTGCGCGGCGCAGTTTCGCGGCCGCGCGAACGACAACAGTCTGAGGACGTCGGCCTTGACCGTCGAATCATCACCGCCCGTCATTTCCATCGTTCGACCTGTCGTGACGTCCATGCCCGGTGGGCCGTCCGGATATGTCATGGCCGGTGCCGGTGAGCCGGTCGTCATGCTGCATGCGTCACTCGGTTCCAAATCGCAATGGGGCTCTCTCGCTGAACAGCTGGCCACGCGCTTTCGCGCGATCGCGATCGACCTGTGCGGCTATGGCGACAACCACGCGCTTCCCACGGCGGCTACGTTCACGCTGGACGACGAGGTGCGCCTTGTCGACGCGCGTCTCGACCGTCTCGTCACGCCAGAGGCCCGCATCCATGTTGTCGGACACTCCTATGGCGCGCTGGTCGCGTTGCGCTACGCGCAAAGCCACCGCGACCGCGTTGCGAGCCTGTCCTTGTACGAACCGGTGGCGTTTCGCCTGCTCGACGACAACGACGCGGCGCTTCGGGATATAGCAGGGCTTGCGGACAGGGTTACCCGCCTGCTGGCGACAGGATGTCGTCGCAATGCCACGCAGGCATTCGTGGACTACTGGAGTGGCGATGGCAGCTACGGGCGGCTGCCGCCAGCGGCGCAGGCAAATGTCGCGCACAGAATCGACAAAGTGCCGCTCGACTTCCAGGCCGCGTGGCACTGGCGGCTGTCCACGGCAGATCTCGGTGCGATCGTCGCGCCCACGCTGCTGCTTGCGGGGACCCGCAGTCCCATCGTCGTGCGGCGCATCGTGTCCGTGCTCGCCCGGATGCTTCCCAATCACCGCACGTGGTGGTTCGACGCCGGCCACATGGCGCCGATTGAGCAGCCAAAACGCATCAACTACTGGATCAAAACATTTGTGGAAGCTTGCGCCGAGGGCATCGCCGCGGGAGCACCACGCGCGGCCGTCGCACCGGCATCGTGGGTGTCCGCGTTAGACTGACCGGAGACCTCGACCACTTCCGTTTTGAATGGCGCGAGCCGCGTACCTGAACGTACCTCCTGGAGAAGAATTTCCAGTTGAGTCAAAAGGCAGGTGCGCGACGCGCGGTCTCCCGACCGCGCGTGATGGAGACGTTAGAGACGACGGCGATCCTTGGCTGTCTCCAGGAAGAGGCTTCAGCTGGTAGACTCCGCGGCGCAACAGACGCCACCGGATGTGCGCCGCATGGTCTTTGCTTCGCCCGTTTTCCTGTTTCTGTTCCTCCCGCTGGTTCTCGCGGCGTATTTTGCGTTGCCGCGTCGCCGGGGCAATGGCGTGCTGCTTGCTGGCAGTCTCGCATTCTATGTCTGGGGAGAGGGCACGACGGTCGCGCTCGTTCTGGCGTCCGTCGCCTTCAACTGGACGCTGGGCAGTAAGATCGCCGATGCCGATGGCCCGGCAAGGCGGCGTTGGCTCGCCATCGCCATTACCGGCAACCTCGCAGCGTTGGCGGTGTTCAAGTACACCAACTTCATCGTGGCCAATCTGAACATCGCCCTCGGCGCGCTCGGCTGGGGCAGCGTCGCCCTCGCGACGATTCCGCTGCCGCTGGGCATTTCGTTCTTCACCTTCCATTCGATTTCGTATGTCGTCGACCTGTATCGAAGGAACGCCAGCCCTCAGCACCAGGTCGACAGTTTCGGCCTCTACATCCTTTTGTTCCCGCAACTTATCGCGGGGCCTATCATTCGCTACAAAGACATCGCAACGCAGATCACGCAGCGGGCACGGCGCTGCGGCGACTTTGTCGAGGGCGTGCGGCGTTTCATCATCGGACTGGGCAAGAAGGCGCTCATCGCCAACACGCTTGGCGGCGTCGCGGACCAGGTATTCGCCATCGCGCCGCACGAGCTCAATACACCCGCAGCGTGGCTCGGCATCGTCTGCTACACGCTGCAGATCTACTTCGATTTCTCGGGTTACTCCGACATGGCGATCGGCCTGATGCGGATGTTCGGATTTCGTGTGCTCGAGAATTTCAACTATCCCTACGTCTCGCAATCCATCCGGGAATTCTGGCGCCGCTGGCACATCTCGTTGTCGAACTTCTTCCGCGACTATTTGTATATTCCGCTCGGTGGCAATCGCTGCGGCAACACGCGCGTCTACCTCAACCTGGCAATCGTGTTCCTGCTCTGCGGTCTGTGGCATGGCGCCAGCTGGACGTTCATCGTGTGGGGCGCGTGGCACGGGTTGTTCCTGATGCTGGAGCACGGGACGCCGGGTCGCGCGCTCGATCGCGTCTGGCGGCCGCTGCGGCATGCGTACGCGCTTGCTGCGGTCGTGGGAGGGTGGGTCTTGTTCCGCTGCGATTCGCTGGTTCACGCGGGCGCGTTCTACGCGGCGCTGGCCGGACGAGGCGCTGATACTCATGCCAAGTTTCCATTGCTGATGTACCTCGATCCGCTCGTGGCGACTACCCTGATTGTGGCGATGATCGGTGCGATGCCGGTCGGACGCGCGCTCGGTAGCGCGATCGACCGCAGGGCGCTGGTGCGACCCGGGCTCCCGGTGATCGGGCACGTCGGCGAATGCGCGTGGCTGGCCTCGGTGCTCATCGCCTCATGTGCTGCGCTCGCTGCCGGCACTTATAACCCATTCATCTACTTTCGCTTCTGACCATGGCTACCTTGGCGGCCGGCTACCTGCCCGATCGACCGCGCCCTGCGTGGTTCGGCACGGCGCTCGTCACATTGTTCATACTGATGATCGTCGCCGGTCTCGCCGGCTCCTTCCGAGCGCCTCGGGCCGCGATCAATCCGTTCGAGAATCGCGCGCCGGAATCGCTGCCGCCGATGCCCGACAGCCGCGCGGCGCTGCGCGAGTATCCCGCGCGGTTCGAACGCTTCTTCGACGATCGCTTCGGCATGCGCGGCACGCTTGTCCATGTTGATCACTGGGTGAAAGCGATCGTGTTCGGTGTTTCGCCGGTATCGAAGGTGCTGATCGGCAAATCAGGTTGGCTGTATTTTCGTGGCGAGGACTCTAAGGAGTTCGATCGATGGTACCGCAGCAGCGAAACGATCCCCGACGCCATGCTGACTGCGCTTCGAGACGAGTTGCTGCGCCGCCATGATTTCCTTGCGAGCCGCGGAATTCCGTTCCTGGTCGTTGTGGTTCCGGAGAAATATTCCGTGTATCCCGAATTTCTGCCGGACTGGGCCGCGCGCGCCGCGCAGCACACGCCGCTCGACCGACTCGTCGCAGAACTCGCCGGCTACCCACGTCTGCAGTTCATCGATTTGCGCAAACCGCTGCTCGATGCGAAGGGTGGCGATCGCCTCTATTACCAGACCGATTCGCACTGGAATTATTTCGGCGCCACTGTCGGCTACGGGGTGTTGATGTCCAAGGTCGCACATGCACTGCCCGGATTGACCATGGTGGCCGTGACGCGACCGCCTCACGTTCCAGGTGTGAACTATTACAGCGGTGATTTGGCCCAGATGCTTGGGCTGCAGCATCAATTTCGCGAGATCGACATGGCGCCCCTGGGAAAAATCCTGGCGACTCCTGGATCGCGGTGCGCGAAACGCGACGCCGCGCTGGACATGCCGAATGTGGAGACCTATATCTACGGTTGCCCGAGCGCGCCGCGACTTACCGCCTTGGTCTATCGCGATTCGATGGCGATGGCGCTGATTCCGATGCTGGCGGAGAACTTCTCCCGGACGACATTCGTGACTTCGGTACAAATCGACCCTGAGCTGGTCGAGCGTCTGAAACCGGACATCGTCATCGAGGAACTCGTCGAACGGACGCTGCCAGGGCCTGTGGCTTTTCCCATGCCGCGCTAGCTGAGACCTAACGCTTCTCGGTGTCGAGCTTGAGCTCCTGGATCTTGCGCGTCAGTGTGTTGCGGCCCCAGCCCAGCCGTTGCGCGGCCTCCATCCGGTGGCCGCCGGTGTGTGCCAGCGCGCGCACGATCAGTGTCCGTTCGAATTCCTTTTCCAGCCGGTCGCCGACGGCGAGCTCGCCACGCGCCAGGGCTTGAGCGAGTTCACGGTCCAACGCCTGCTGCCAGTTGCTTTCCTGTTCTGGAGCACTCGCGCCAGGCGCAGTGCGCACTTCGGCAGGCAAGTCCCCGATGTCGACTTTCTGGCCCGGCGCCATCACGGTCAGCCAGTGGCAGATGTTCTCGAGCTGGCGAACGTTGCCGGGGAACGCGAACGTCGACAGCAGCTTCAGCGCCTGCTCGGTGACCTGCTTGGGCTCGACGGCAAGCTCGCGCGCGCTTTTCTGCAGGAATTGCCGCGCGAGTGGCGCGATATCCTCGGCGCGCTCGCGCAACGGCGGAAGCCGCAGCCGGACGACGTTGAGTCGATGCATGAGGTCCTCGCGGAACAGTCCCTGCCGCACGCGCTCTTCCAGGTTCTGGTGCGTCGCCGCGATGATGCGCACATTGGCCTTGAGCGGAGAATGGCCGCCCACGCGATAGTATTCGCCGTCGGCCAGGACGCGCAGAAGCCTGACCTGCAGATCGGGCGGCATGTCACCGATCTCGTCCAGAAACAGGGTGCCGCCTTCTGCCTGCTCGAAGCGGCCGCGCCGCGCGCTTTGCGCGCCGGTGAACGCTCCCCGTTCGTGCCCGAACAACTCCGATTCGAGCAGGTCCTTCGGTATCGCGGCCGTGTTGATAGCGACAAACGGACCCGCCGCCCGCGGACTGTGGCGGTGAAGCGCGCGTGCAACGAGTTCCTTGCCGGTGCCGGACTCGCCCGTGATGAGCACGGTCACGTGCGATTGCGACAAGCGTCCGATCGCGCGAAACACCTCTTGCATCGCAGGCGCCTGGCCGAGCATTTCCGGCGCCTCCGCGGCTCCCGGTGCCGCGGCCGTGGAGATGGCGGCATCGCTGCCGGCTCGACGGATCAATGCGATCGCGTGATCGATGTCGAATGGCTTCGCCAGATACTCGAAGGCGCCACCCTGGAATGCAGCGACGGCGCTGTCCAGGTCCGAATAGGCGGTCATGATGATCACGGGAATGCGCGGATGTCGCTCCTTGATCTTGTTGAGGAGCGCGAGACCCGATTCACCGGGCATCCGGATGTCCGACACGAGCACCTGCGGCTGACTGTGCGGCAACGCCTGCATCACCTCGATGACCGACGCAAAAGTCTTGAACGGAATGCCTTCGCGCGCGAGTGCCTTTTCGAGAACCCAGCGGATCGATCGATCGTCGTCGACGATCCATACCGCGCTCATTGCCGCTGCCGCCGGAACCTCCCGGTCATCAAATGCATGCATGTCATCACTCACAATTTACGCGGTACTGCGATTGAACTCCAGGGGCAGCAGGATCGTGAACACGGTGTGTCCGGGGACGCTCTCGCAATCGATAGCGCCGCTGTGCTGCGCGATAAATGTCTGCGCGATGGTTAGGCCTAGGCCGCTGCCTCCCTCGCGCCCCGAGACCAACGGGAAGAAAATCTTGTCGCGAATCGCTTCCGGCACGCCGCTGCCGTTGTCTTCGATCGACAACGCCAGCGCCAGACGATGGCGACGCTTGGCCAGCGTCACGCCGCGTGCGACTCGCGTCATCAGTCGGATCTGCGGCGCCACGGTTGTATTTTCGAGGGCCTGCGCCGCGTTGCGCACGACGTTGAATACCGCTTGCGTAAGTTGTTCCGGATCGGCCTCGAATTCGGGAAGGCTGATGTCGAAGTCGGTGACGATCGCAATGCGCGGAAATTCGGCTTGCACGACATTGCCCACGCGCGCGAGGAGCTCGTGGATGTTCGTGCGCCGGTACTTGGGCAGCCGATGCGGCGTGAGCATCCGGTCGACCAAGGTCTGCAGCCGGTCTGCCTCGCCGATGATCACCTGCGTGTATTCGATCAAAGGTGGTCGGTCGAGCTCGCGTTCAAGCAATTGCGCCGCGCCGCGGATGCCTCCCAGCGGATTCTTGATTTCGTGCGCAAGCCCGCGGATGAGGTCGCGATTCGCCTGCTGTTGCTCAAGCAGGCGCTCCTCGCGGGCGATCTTGAGCTGCTGGTCGATATGCCGGCACTCCAGCAATAGCGTCGCATCGGCGGTGTCGACAACCGACACCGTGCACGAGAGATGCAACCTTGGCTTGCCCGTGGCGCCGAATTCGATTTCCTGCTCCGTGTACGACGCCCCGCTTGCAAGCGCCTTGTCGATCGCATGACTCAGCGCCGGCGCGTCGCCGAAGATCAGTCTCGCCGGATGGCCGACGAGTTGGCGTCTTGACAGCTCGAACAGGTTCTCCGCCGCGGGATTGGCGTAGGAGACGTGCAGATCGCGAGTGAGCAGCAGTGTCGCGGTCGCCAACAGTTCCAGCCCGGCATACGCGGCCGGGCTGTCATCGATCGGAAGGAAAAGCGGCTGGCCCTGCATCGAACGTCACCGGAAAGGGGCAACGATGATAGTAGCAATATCCGCGCCCGGCAGCCCCAACGCGCGGGAGGACTCAGCGCAACGCTGCGAGCTCCTTGCGCAACGCCTCGACGTTCTTTTCGTGCAGATTGACCGCTTGCCGGAGTTTGGAGAGGCGATCCGCGTACCTTTGCGCATTGGTCTGCTCTTCCGGCAAGGGCGGCGGGGCGCCGTCGCCGTACGCCGAGCGAGACTCCGCGAGCAACTTCTCTTCCGTCGTCAATTCCTCCGTCAGCACCTTGCGCCGCACGTCATCGCGCCCGCGCTGGGTATCGGCATCCACCCTGGGAAAGCCTGCGGGAGTCGGTATCGATTTGGATCCGCCGCGCGGCGCTTCGCCGCCGATGTCGCAGGAAATCTTCTTCCAGCCTCTTTCCGGTGCCACGTTGATGTAGTGAACGTTGCCCTCGCCGTCGAGATATTTGCAGACCGGCGCCGAGCCCTGCGCGTACACAAGTGGGGCAACGCCGGCCAGCACGCACCAGTACATGGCGCGCATGCACCGGGCGGCAGCAGGAGGGGAGGGGTATTTCGCGGCCATTGCGCCGCAGTGTATCAAAAAGCGCGCAAACGCTGCCCGGGCAGCTCCGCGAGGACATGCCCGGGGTTCCTCGGAGTGGGCTTAGAGGCTGTAGTACATATCGAACTCGACCGGATGGGTTGTCATCCGGAAACGGGTGACTTCATCCATTTTCAGCGCGATGTAGCCGTCGATCATGTCGTTCGAGAAGACGCCGCCCCGGGTGAGGAACTCCCGGTCCTTGTCAATGTGCCCCAGCGCCTCGTCGAGCGAAGCGCAGGGGTGCGGGATCTTCGCGGCAATCTCCGGCGGCAGGTCGTACAGATTCTTGTCGATCGGATCGCCGGGATGGATCTTGTTCTGGACGCCGTCGAGTCCGGCCATCAACATCGCGGCGAAGGCCAGGTACGGATTGGCGGTCGGATCGGGGAAGCGCACCTCGACGCGGCGTCCCTTGGGATTGCTCACGTGGGGGATGCGGCATGCCGCCGAGCGATTCTTCGCGGAGTAGGCGAGATTGATCGGCGCCTCGAAGCCGGGGACCAGCCGCTTGTACGAATTGGTGCCCGGGTTCGTGATGGCGTTGAGCGCCTTCGCGTGCTTGATCACGCCGCCGATGTAGAAAAGCGCGAATTCGGACAGGCCTGCGTAGCCGTTGCCGGCAAACAGGTTCTGGCCGCCCTTCCATACCGACTGATGCACGTGCATGCCCGAACCGTTGTCACCGACGATCGGCTTAGGCATGAACGTCGCTGTCTTGCCGTATGAGTGCGCGACCATCCAAATCGTGTATTTGAGGATCTGGTTCCAGTCAGCGCGCTTTACCAGCGTGTTGAACTTGGTCCCAATCTCGTTCTGACCCGCGGTCGACACTTCGTGGTGGAAGACCTCCACTTCGACGCCTTGTTCTTCCAGGGCGAGTGATATCGCATTGCGAATGTCCTGCAGTTGATCGATGGGCGGCACCGGAAAGTAGCCGCCCTTTATGCCGGGACGGTGACCCATGTTGCCGCCTTCGTACTCCTTGCCGGTAGACCATGCGGCTTCTTCAGATTCGATCTTGACGCCGCAACCGGACATATCGGCGTGCCAGGTGACGGAATCGAAAATGAAGAACTCGGGTTCGGGTCCGAAGTACGCCGTGTCGCCGAGACCGGTGGACTTGAGGTAGGCCTCCGCCCGCTTGGCGAGCGAACGGGGGTCACGATCGTACCCCTTGCCGTCCGAAGGCTCGACCACGTCACAGGTGATATTCAGGGTCGTTTCGTCGGTGAACGGGTCGATACGCGCAGAATCCGCATCCGGCATCAGCAGCATGTCGGAGGCTTCGATTCCTTTCCATCCGGCGATCGATGAGCCGTCGAACGCATGCCCATTGTCAAACTTATCCTGCGTGAACATCTTGGACGGGACTTGGACGTGCTGCTCCTTGCCCCGGGTATCCGTGAAGCGAAGGTCGACGAATTTAACGTCCTTTTCCTTGATCGTCTTGAGTACATCAGCGGGTACGACGGCCATGCGTTTCTCCTGGAGGGACAATGGATGCGTTGGGAATTGCGATGCAAACGCGGAGTTTTGCGGAAAGATCAGTGTTTAGCAGAAACTATGCCATGAAACGACGCCTTTGCCACCGGGCAGCAGCAGGGCGCGAGCCCGATCCGCAGGCCCCGCCGGCTCCGTGCTGCACCACAATGGGTATTATCCATCAAACCCCGCCTCGCCGTGGTGCAGCAAACGGCCGCACCGGCCTCTGGGCGACGGCATCGACCCGTCCTATACTCGCACTTGCAGCTGTCGCGGCATTCCCCGACAGTCGGAACCGATCGAAGATGGCCGAAAGACCTTTACGAGTTCAAACCCTCCGATGATCCCTCCTTCGTTCAAGCCGACGCCGGTGGCGTCGATTATCGCTGCGGCGCAACAGCGTGCCGTCGAGCGCGACTTGCCATATTCTGGTGCGGTTACGCCGACCGAGGCGAGTGCCTTGCTCGATGCGCTTCCCGGAACCAGGCTCATCGATGTACGGACACGCGCTGAATGGGACTACGTGGGGCGGGTTCCGGGCAGTATTCTTGTCGAATGGAACACCTATCCGGAAGGGACGCGCAATCCGGCTTTTCTCGAGCAATTGCTGGCTGCCGAAGGCGACCTCGACGCTCCGGTTTTGTTCCTTTGCCGAAGCGGACAGCGATCCGATCACGCCGCGCGAGCCGCGCAGGCCGCCGGGTATTCGCGTGTCTTCAACGTGCTCGAGGGATTCGAGGGCGACAAGGATGCCTCGGGGCAGCGCGGCCATGTCAATGGCTGGCGCCACGCGCGTCTGCCCTGGGTTCAGGGATAGAACAAATAGACCTGGTAACCCGCCTGCGTCGTCGCGCTGGCATCGATGAACAGCTTGATGGCGACTTCCGAATTGCCGGCAATGCCCCCATGTGGGTCCGCGGCCGCGCTGAGATACTCATCGGGCGCAAAGGCGCGCCGCACGACGATCTGATCCTGCGCATCCGAGAGTGTCAGTTCCACGAACGGATATGCCAATGCGTAAGGCGCGCGATTTCTGATTGTCGACGACAGAATCAACAAGCCGCGATGTGCCGGGTCCGCCTGCAGATCCGATGCTTCGATCGAAAGCGCGGCGATGTCCGCCATGGGGTGCATGTCGCAGCCGGCGACAGCGCATAGCTTGCTCAACGCCGGCTTCGTTGTCGGCCAGTGGGCTGCAATCGCGTCGCGAAAATGGAACAGCGCCTGCCCCGCGAGCAGCACGAGCAGAATCGGGATTGCCGTCGCGAGCACCCACGACGGAACGATTCGACGCTCCTGCTTTTCCTGCCACGAAAAACGCGCCGAGTAATCGATCGGCGGGTCGGCATTCGCTTCGGCGTCCTCGGCTTCCTGTTCAGCGCGGTCCGCTGCTCGGGCCTCGTCGTCGCCAGCTACCGCCTGCAACGCCTGTGCGTCCCGCAGCGTAACCGTAGGCGGTCCCATCGAGGCCTCGTCGACGGGGAATTCTTCGCGCGCTTGCGGTGCCAGCGATACTTGCGCGGCGACACCGTCGAATACCGCTTGGCAGTGGCCGCAACGCACTTGCCCGGCGCGGATCGTCAGCTGCTGCGGCGTGACGCGAAAGATGGTTTTGCATCCGGGGCAACGCGTGAATCGCTCTTCAGTCATGGTCACGTCGCCGGCTGCCCGCCAATGCCACCCATCCTTCCTCCCTCTCCCAGACGTTGATATTAAACCATCGCGCATACACCGCGGCGACGTGCGTCGCCTGCGAATCGAGCACGCCTGACAGCACAATCCAGCCGTCCGCGCGCACACGTGCGGCGAGCAGCGGCGCGAGCAGCTCCAGCGGATTGGCGAGAATGTTGGCGACAACGACGTTGAAGGCGCCGGCGCGCAGCTCGTCCGGCGAGCCAAACCAGACCCTCACTTGATTCGCGACTGCGTTCGCGCGACTTGCGCGTACCGCCTGCGGGTCGACGTCGACGCCGCAAACGTCGCCAGCACCGAATTTCGCGGCCGCGATTGCGAGTATGCCGGAGCCGCACCCATAGTCCAGAACGTCGGCGCCACGCGCAAGATGCTTGTCGAGCCAATGCAGGCACAAGCGTGTCGTCGCGTGGCTGCCGGTGCCGAAAGCCAAGCCGGGATCGATGCGCAGGTTGATCGCGTCGACAGTGAGGGGTTCACACCAGGACGGAACGATCCACAACCGCCCGCTGGCTTGCACGGGGGCGAACTGGGCTTGCGTCTCGCGGACCCAATCCGCGTCGGCAACCACGTCAATCGAATGCCGTATCGGGGAGCTCCCGATCTCCTCGCCAAGGCGTTCGAGCGCACCGGCGATGTCCACGTTGGAGTCGAACAGGGCAGTCAGCCGCGTCACGGGCCATGTGGCGACTTCCGATCCGGGCTCGCCAAAACGCTCCGTTTCGTCGACCGTACCGACGTTCGCATCGGACGCGTCGACCGACATTGCACCGGCTTCGAGCAATGCGTCCGCCCAACGCTCGGCGTCAGCGGCCGCGGCGTCGATAGACAGCGCAAGATACGGCATCGAACGGGGCCTAGATCAAGCAGTCTGCTTGCGTTTGGCCATTCGCTGCTCGAGGTAATGGATGGACGTACCGCCGCGCAGGAAGGACGCGTCGAGGAGCAGCTCCTGATGCAGCGGAATGTTCGTCTTGATCCCCTCGACGACCATCTCGGACAGCGCGACGCGCATACGTGCAATCGCCTGCTCGCGCGTGTCCCCGTAAGCGATGACCTTGCCGACCATGGAATCGTAGTTCGGCGGCACGAAGTAGCCGTGATAGACGTGCGAATCGACGCGAATCCCAGGGCCGCCCGGTGCGTGGTACGAAGTGATGCGACCGGGCGACGGCACGAAGGTCTCCGGGTCTTCCGCATTGATGCGGCACTCGATTGCGTGGCCGCGACGCACGATGTCGCGCTGCCGGAACGCGAGCTTCTGCCCGGCGGCAACGCGAATCTGCTGCTGGACGATGTCGATGCCCGTGATGAACTCGGTCACCGGGTGCTCGACTTGGATGCGGGTGTTCATTTCGATGAAGAAGAACTCGTCGTCCTGGTAGAGAAACTCGAACGTCCCCGCGCCGCGGTAGCCGATCTTGCGGCAAGCCTCGGCGCACCGTTCGCCGATGCGCGTCAGAGCGCGCGGCGGGATGCCGGGAGCCGGGGCTTCTTCGATGATCTTCTGATGGCGGCGCTGCATCGAGCAATCGCGCTCGAACAGATACACAGCATTCTTGTACTCGTCGGCAAGCACCTGGATTTCGATGTGTCTTGGCGTCTCCAGGTATTTCTCCATATATACCTCAGGATTGCCGAATGCCGCGCCGGCCTCTGCCCGCGTCAGGCTGACCGCGGACAACAGCGCAGCCTCCGTGTGCACGACGCGCATCCCGCGACCGCCGCCGCCGCCAGCTGCTTTGATGATTACCGGGTACTTGACCGCGCGGGCGGTCTTGACGATCTCTTTCGGATCATCCGGCAGCGCCCCCTCCGACCCCGGCACGCACGGTACGCCGGCCTTGGTCATCGCGACCTTGGCACTGACCTTGTCCCCCATGAGGCGAATGGTATCGGGGCGCGGGCCGATGAAAACGAATCCACTCTTCTCGGTCTTCTCCGCGAAGTCCGCGTTTTCGGACAGAAATCCATAACCCGGATGAATCGCCTGCGCGTCGGTTACCTCCGCCGCGCTGATGATCGCCGGAATGTTCAGGTAGCTTTGGGCTGACGGCGGCGGCCCGATGCAGACCGACTCGTCGGCGAGGCGAACGTATTTCGCTTCAGAGTCGGCTTCGGAATGGACGACGACCGTCTTGATGCCGAGCTCGCGGCACGCACGCTGGATACGCAAAGCGATCTCGCCCCGATTGGCGATCAGCACTTTGTCGAACAGCTGTCCGGCACTCTTGGTAGCCAAGGAGACACCCTAACGACAGCGCCAGGTGCGCCGACGAATCAACCGATCACAACCAGCGGTTGACCGTACTCGACCGGTTGGCCGTTCTCCGCAAGGATGGCCTTGACCACGCCCGCCTGATCGGCCTCGATCTCGTTCATCAACTTCATCGCTTCGATGATGCACAGCGGATCACCCACCTGGACGCTGTCGCCTACTTCGACAAAAGCCTTCGAACCCGGCGCGCCGGCGCGATAAAAGGTACCGACCATCGGCGATTTGACGACATGCCCTTCGGCTTCGACTGGCACGGCCGGGGGCATCGCCTCCGGCGCCTTTACGGGCGCGTCCGCCACCACCACCTGCGGCTGGGGCGCCGCCTGCAGCACGGTCGACGGCGTCGCACTCGGGGGCGCCCGCGTTATCCGGACGCGCTCTTCGCCTTCCGCGATTTCGAGCTCGCCGATGTCCGAACTCTCGAAAAGTTCGATCAGGGATTTGAGTTTACGCAGATCCACAGCAATTCACGATCGTCTGGCCGTGCGCTAGGTCAAGTCAGCGGAAGGCTGCGCCGCGCGCGGTCCGCTGCGTGAAGCTCGGCGAGATGTTGTCTGGATAGAAAAGTGCCATCAGGATTCGAGGTCAAGCCCTTGTGAAAGGTGCGCGACTCGGCGGTGCGGCTGCGGGCGCAGCTTTTGGCGCGGGGTGCCGCAGCCAGATTTTGGCCCTTAGGGTGCCGTTTACTATACTTCAAGTTTAGCTCAGATCGGCGCAGATTGCTCAATATTACCCGCCGTATCCAGCAAATCTCATTCTAGCCGTGATTTGCTTTGGAAGGCGACCGTACTTGCGGTTGCGCCAGGTTTCTCTTTTGCCGAACAAGTGTCTAGGTGGCCGATTGGAGCCACAAATACATGGCGTTACATGAGATTTACAGTAACTTGGTTACTATAGACCGCAATTGTTCCGACTTGAGGGGGCCGAGCTGCGTGTGAACTACCCGTCCATCCCTGCTCACGATTATTGTAAATGGCAGCGCGGCGAGACGATTTCCGAGCGTCTTGGAAAGCTCCACCGCACCGTAGCCACCAATCAGCGTCGGGTAGTTCAATCCGAGATCCTTGGCGAACTTGTCGACCTTGTCAGCCTGATCGACGGCGATACCCACAAACTGCAGTCCCTTCGCGCCGAATTCGGTCTGTGCTCGCACGAACTCGGGCATCTCCTCGCGGCACGGCTCGCACCACGTTGCCCAGAAGTTCACGACAAGGACTTTACCGCGCCACTGCCCGATCGGCTGTTCTTTTCCGGACGCGTCCGGCAGCGACAGGGCGAGCAGCGTCTTCGCATCCGCAGGCGGCCCGGCGCGCAGCCCAAAGTAGGCCCCTGCGGCCAACGCCGCGGCGGCGACGATTCCAAGCACCACATTGGTCGTGGCCTTATGCATCCGGTCGGGTGGGGCGTGACATGAGTGTGGGCGCTTACATTAATAGTTGAACCAGGATTTCTTGGGAGGCTCATTTGGCTGGGTAGGGGCGGCATTGGCCGCCGGAAGGGCGACGGTGACGCGCTGGACCTGGGGCGGGTAACAGATCCCGACGTCCGCGCAACCTTGCGACTCGGCAACCACCACGACCTTTCCGCCTGGCACCGCGTCCTTGAGTCCCAGGGTGACCATCAAGCTATCCCGATACGTCTCGACTCGGCCAAAGAACTGGTCGTCTTTGACCTTGCCCGGTGGCAACGGGGGGACCGTCAGCGCGGTTGTGGCCGGTTCGACGGTGAAGTGAATCCGATCGCGGTACAGATAGTAGCCGTCGGCGATGGTGAACCGGGTCTCGATGGTTTCGGGATTTAGCGCCCGCGCCGAAAAACGAAATGCTTTCTCGGGCGGCAACGGATTTACCTGGGCGAACGCCGGCAGCGCGAGGACCAGAGCGACACCCAACGCGAGCCCGGACGGCATCAGGCTAGGAAGCGGCCGCGGTTTCGGTCGCAATCCATTCGAGATAAGCGGGTAGGCCACGGCTGATCGAGACAGCGACTATCTCCGGTAGTTCGTAGGGATGCAGGGCGCGGATGGCTGCTTCGATCCGGGGATAAAGTGCCGCACTGGTCTTGATCGCGACGGGGACCTCGTCGGCTGTTTCGATTTCGCCGCGCCAGTGATAGAGTGAATGCACCGTCGCGCCGATATGGATGCATGCCGCCAGGCGGGCTGCGAGAAGTTCACGTGCAAGCGACTCCGCAGCCTCTCGTTGTGGAAGCGTCGTCAGTACCAGCAACGGCGCTTGCGGAGCATCGCGCGACAAGGAGCCTCCATGCGTTTCGTCGTAATGCTGATTGTACTGATTTTCCCCGTGCTCGATGTGATCGCGACGATGCGCTTCGCGCGATGGACCGGGATTCCGATGCTCGCATTGATGCTCGCACCTGCGATCGCAGGATCGTTGCTCCTGCGCCATGAACGCGTCGCCTTCCGCGCCAAGACCCTCGCCGCGCTGCGAGGCGATCAGCCGCTGCTGCGCGGGTTGCTCGACAGCGGGCGCAAGGTGCTCGCCGCGATCCTGTTGATCGTTCCGGGCATCGTATCGGATCTCATGGCGCTGACATTGTTGTTGCTGCCGATCAATCTCGGGACGTCGTTCGCCCCAATGCATGCGGGTACGGTGCGGCGTTGGCTGGACAGCGATTACCGCCGTCTCGATTAGCAGCGGCTTGAGCTAGCTGCGATAAACCGTGGGCTGGGCCTTCCGCGCACGCCAATACGCCCAGAGCATCATCACGATTCCCGCGATGATCATCGGCAACGACAGCCACTGCCCCATCGACAGTCCCATCGCGAGCAATCCGAGAAAATTGTCGGGCTCGCGCGCGAACTCGACGAGGAAACGAAACGTCCCGTAGCCGATCAGGAACAGTCCTGATACCGCGCCCATCGGCCGTCGGCGCCGTGCGTAGATCCACAGTATCGCAAACAGCAGCAAGCCTTCGAGTCCCAGTTCATAGAGTTGCGACGGGTGGCGCGGCTGCGTATCGACCTGAGGGAACACGACCGCCCACGGCACGCTGGTAGGCCGCCCCCACAATTCACCGTTGATGAAGTTGCCGAGCCGGCCCAGCGCGAGTCCCAGCGGTATCAACGGCGCGACGAAGTCGGTGACGTCGAGCCAGCGCTTGTGACGAATTCGCGCGAATAGCGCCAGCATGATGAGCACGCCGAGAAATCCCCCGTGGAAGCTCATCCCCCCCTGCCAGAGCGCCAGCACTTCGAGGGGATGCGCGGCGTAATAACCAAACTTGTAGAACAGGACATAGCCAAGCCGACCGCCGAGAATGACACCGAAGACGCCATAAAAGAGCATGTCGTCGACATCGCGCGGATGCCATCCGGTGAGCAGATTCTGGCGTGCGCGAATCTTGCCGAGCACGACGAACGCGACGAACCCCAGCAGATACATGAGGCCATACCAGCGCACGGCGAGCGGTCCGATTTGAAATGCGACCGGATCGAATTGGGGATGAACGAACATGGGATCGATTATGACACTGTGCGCGGGCGCGTGGTCCGGGCCAGGCGCACATGCGTGCGCGCCGTTTCGACGAATTTGGCGACGCAGGCATTGTGATTGTCCCGGCGCCACGCCAACGCCACGGTCATTTTGGGTGATGCTTCGAGCAACGGGCGATACGCCACACCCGGACGGCGCAGATCCATCAATGAGGCCGGCACCAGGGCGACGCCGAGACCGGCCGAGACCAGGCTGATGATGGTCTGCATCTGGATTGCCTCCTGCGCGACGCGAGGCGCAAATCCGGCTGACCGGCAGAAATCAGTGATCATGTCGTGCAGTCCGGGTGCGTTCGGTCGCGGAAACAGGATGAATGGTCGGGTCGAGAGGGCGCGCAACGATACGCGGCGACCGCGGCGGGCCAGCGCATCGGTCGCCGGCAGCACTGCCACCAGAGATTCGCGCAACAACGGCAACGTCATCAGGCTCGCATCCGCGACCGGTGCGATCACCATGCCCGCGTCGATGCGCAAGGCGCCAAGTTCGCGCAACTGTATGTCCGACGTCAGCTCGCGCAGCTCGAGCGTGATCCCGGGATACGTCTCGCGGAATGCGCGCAACACGCCAGGCAGGATGCTGTAGTCGACGGCGCTGATGAAGCCGAGCGTGAGGTGACCGACAGCCCCCAGTGCGGCACGCCGCGCACGCTCCACGATGAGCTCGGCGTCGAGGAGTATCCGACGCGCATCGACGAGCAGATGCGAGCCTGCGTCAGTGAGTTCGACGTGCCGCTTGTTGCGGCGAAACAGCGAAGCGCCGATTTCCTGTTCGAGCTGCCGGATCTGCCGCGACAGCGGCGGTTGCGAAATATGGAGGCGCGCGGCGGCCCTGCCGAAGTGCAGGGTCTCCGCGACCGCAACAAAGTAACGCAGGCGCCGCAGGTCGATCATTGATTCAATCCTGGTATTACCGAGGCACGGAACACGTATTGGACAGTATCAGAACACTACCGTTATAAGAAGTTCTGGAGGCTCCAGTGCGGCTGTTCGATCTCGACCGCTATTCACCACCCGTGCTTCTGGCGTGGACCGCGTTGTTCTGGGCCGGCAATATGGTCGTGGGGCGCGCCATCGCCGGCGTATCGTCGCCGATCGCGCTCGCGTATTGGCGTTGGGTCATCGTGATCGTGATCCTTGCTCCCTTCTGCTGGCGTGAAGTCGTGCATCGCCGGCACGAGCTGCGCCGGTCGTGGCGCATCCTGCTGCTGCTCAGCGTAATGAGTACCGCGATGTACAACTCGCTCACCTACTGGGCGCTGACGTATACGACCGCGACGAATACGACGGTGCTGAACTCCATGATCCCTGTTTGCGTCATGTTCGGGTCGTGGGTTCTGCTCAGGGAGACGCCATCGCTGCGGCCGCTGACGGGTTTCGCGATTTCACTGGCCGGCGTGCTGTTTGTCGTCGCGCGCGGTCAACCCGGAACGCTCCTTGCGACCGCGCCCAATCCCGGCGATCTGATCATGCTGGTCGCATTGTTCCTGTGGGGGTTTTATGCAGTGCTGCTGCGCTATCGACCTGCGGCATTGAGCCCGCTGGGATATGTTTTCGTGACGGGGCTCATCGGTCTCGTCGTCGCCACGCCGTTCTTTCTCGTCGATCTCGCGCTCGGCGCGACGCCGTCGACGTTTTCGTGGCGGGCAGTCGCAGCAATCGGCTACTTCGCCCTGTTCCCGACCCTGGCGGCTTCGGTTTTCTACAACCACGCCATCGACCGCATCGGGCCGGTCCCTGCGAGCCTGTTCATCCATCTTGTTCCATTGTTCGGAGCACTGCTCGCGGTCGTGTTTCTCGACGAACGTCCCGGATGGCATCATCTGGTCGGCGTTGCCCTGGTATTCAGCGGCATACTGCTGTCGCGCCGCGCGACGTGGTCACGCGTCGGACAAGGCTCGTCGCGATAGCATGCAAGCCGTATCATTGCCAGCCGACTTCCTCAATTTTCCACGCTAGGCAGATCATGGCCAACAACCGCCGCAGTCGCATCATCACTCAGGGCGTCGCTCGCTCGCCCAATCGCGCAATGTTGCGTGCAGTCGGGTTCGACGATGGCGACTTCGACAAGCCTATCGTCGGTGTCGCGAACGGACATTCGACGATGAACCCCTGCAATGCGGGCATCCAGCCGCTGGTCGATCGCGCAATGGCGGCGCTCTCGGCCGGCGGCGCCAAGCCGCAAGTTTTCGGGTTCCCGACCGTGACGGACGGCATCGGCATGGGTACGGAAGGAATGAAGTATTCGCTGGTCTCGCGTGAAGTGATCGCAGACGCCATCGAGGTCGCCGTGATGGGTCAGTGCATGGACGGCGTCTTGTGCGTTGGCGGCTGCGACAAGAACATGCCGGGCGCAATGATGGCGATGGCGCGGATGAACGTTCCAGGGATCTTTGTCTACGCGGGGACGATCAAGCCCGGTTTCTGGAAAGGGCAGAAGCTCACCATCGTCAGCCCGTTCGAGGCGGTCGGCGCATTCGCGGCTGGGAAGATGTCGGAAGAAGATCTGATCGGCATCGAGAAGAACGCGTGTCCTACTGTTGGTGCCTGCGGCGGGCAGTACACCGCGAACACCATGTCGTCCTCGTTCGAGGCATTGGGCATGAGCCTGCTCGGAAGCTCGCAGCTTGCGTCTCCCGATCCGGAAAAGGCGGACAGCGCCGCCGCATCCGCTGCAGTCCTCGTCAAGGCCGTTGCGCGCGATCTCAAGCCGCGCGACATCATCACCCGCAAGTCGATCGAAAATGCGATCGCCCTGGTGATGGCGACCGGTGGCTCGACTAACGCGGTGCTGCATTATCTGGCGATCGCCTCGGCCGCCGGAGTCGAATGGACGATCGACGATTTCGAACGCGTGCGCCAGCGCGTGCCCGTGCTGTGCGATCTGAAGCCTTCCGGTCGCTACGTCGCCGTGGACTTCAACCTCGCCGGTGGCGTGCCGCAGGTACTGAAGATGCTGCTCGAACACGGCCTGCTGCACGACGATTGCCTGACCGTCACCGGCAAGACTATCGGTGAAGAACTCGAACACGTGCCCGCGACACCGCGACGCGACCAGGACGTGATCCGGCCGTGGGACCGGCCGATGTACGCCCAAGGCCACCTCGCAATTCTGCGCGGCAATCTCTCTCCCGAAGGTTGCGTGGCCAAGATCACCGGCCTCAAGAGCAAGTCGATCACAGGACCGGCGCGCGTGTTCGACTCCGAACCCGCCGCGCTCGATGCAATTCTGGCCAAGAAGATCAAGCCGGGGGACGTCATGGTCATCCGCTATGAGGGTCCGAAGGGCGGCCCGGGGATGCAGGAGATGCTCGCGCCGACGTCGGCGTTGATTGGCCAGGGCTTGGGCGAGAGCGTCGGCTTGATCACGGATGGGCGCTTTTCCGGCGGCACGTGGGGCATGGTCGTCGGGCATGTCGCGCCTGAAGCGTACGTCGGCGGCACCATTGCGCTGGTGCACGAAGGCGATAGCATCACCATCGACGCGGACCTCCGCCTCATCCAGCTCAACGTGGACGACGCCGAACTCGCCCGCCGGCGTGCGGCGTGGCGGGCACCTGCACCGCGCTACACCAGAGGTGTCCTGGCCAAGTACGTGAAGCTCGTGTCGACCGCGAGCCTTGGTGCGATCACCGACGCGAAATAGGAGGATGGCTCGTGCTGTGTTGGCTCGCTCTCGCCGGAGCGATTGCGCTCGAGGTTGCCGGCACCACTTCCATGAAGCTCTCGGCTGAATTTACCGGCACACTGCTGTCGATCATGTTGTTCGTGTTCTACGGTTTGTCGTTCACGCTGATGACGGTTGCCGTCAAGAAAATCGACATCAGCGTCTCGTACGCGATCTGGTCAGGCGTCGGCACGGCGCTGATCGCCGTCATCGGCATCGGCTGGTTCAAGGAGCCGTGGACCTTGCTCAAGGCTGTCAGTATCGGGCTGATCATCGTCGGTGTCCTCGGCCTGAATGCAGGCGGACGCGCCGGCTGACTCCACGCTGGTCGAGCGCGCTGCGAAGGAATAGCATCCACATTGGCGCTGTTGGCGCGCTAAGCGGCGCGCGGCCCGCAGTGCGCGCGGCGCAAACCACCACGGAGTCTTCAATGCGGCCGTTACTACAAACGATCGATTCGCGCGCTTCGGCACAGGCACGATGGCTTGCGCCGCTTGCGGCATTGAGCCTTGTTGCGTGCCAATCGGCAACCCTGGCGCCCTCTTTCCCGCCCGTTCCCGCCCCGACGCTCGCCGTGGGCGACCACTGGGAATACCGGATCACCGACAACCTGCGCATGGGCCTGGTCACGATGCTCGAAGCCGATGTCGTATCGATCAACGCGGGCACGGCCTCGCTCAGGCTGGTGTACAACGACCAGTTCGGTCGCAGCGAGTCGAGGGCCGAGATCGATGCCAACGGCGGATTGATTGCCGGTGCCTTGAAGGGACAGGAAACGCGGACCTTCCAGATGCCGGTCCAGATGTACGACTTTCCGCTCGAGCGGGGCAAGTCGTGGCGGCAAACCGTTCCGACCATCAGCCCCGACACGCAACTCAATGCCCAGATTCTCGCGTTCGGCAACGTCCAGGGGCAGACGGTGGTCACCGTGCCCGCAGGAGCATTCAACACCACGTTCGTCTTCCGTATCCTTCAGCTCGACGATGAGCAGTTCTGGCGCACGCGCACGACGCGGGAAGACTCGGTTTGGTTTGCTCCTGAGGTGAAGGGGCCCGTACGCGAATTGCGCAACGCCTCGTTCATCCAGAGTGGCGGTGGCATGGGCGCCCTGGTGCGAACCGAGAACACGACGCGCGAGTTGCTGTCGTTTCGACCCGGGCTGAAGAGCCCTTGAGGTTCACAACCCGAGTCGTTGCCAGATGGTCGTAGTCAGACCGGCTTGGTTCAGCGTGTAGAAGTGCAGCCCGGGGGCGCCGCGCGCGAGCAGGCCGGCGCACAGGTCGGTGACGACGTCGAGCCCGAACGCACGCACGGACGCCGCATCGTCCCCGAAGCTTTCCATCTTGCGCCGAATCCACCGGGGGATCTCCGCGCCACAGGCGTCCGAAAAGCGCGCCAGCTTCGAGAAACTCGTGATCGGCATTACGCCTGGAACGATCGGGATAGTGATCCCGGCCGCGGCGGCAGCGTCGACGAACTCGTAGTAGCTGTCGGCGTTGAAAAAATACTGCGTGATCGACGAGTTGGCGCCTGCGTCGACCTTGCGCTTGAAGTTTGCGAGATCGGCGGCCGGGCTTGGCGCCTGCGGGTGATATTCCGGATAGCACGCCACTTCGATGTGAAACCAGTCCCCGGTCTCGGCGCGGATGTGCTCGACGAGTTCGTTTGCGTAGCGGAATTCGCCGGCACCCGCGCTTCCCGAAGGAAGGTCGCCGCGCAGCGCGACGAGGTGCCGTATCCCTTTCTCCCGGTAGGTCGCGAGCGTCGCGCGAATGCTTGCGCGCGATGAGCCGATGCAGGAGATATGCGGCGCAGCCCGCTGTCCTGCGGCCTGTATTTCGAGCACGGCTTCCAGCGTGCGGTCGCGCGTTGAGCCGCCGGCGCCATACGTCACCGAGAAAAACTTGGGCCCGAGTTGCGCCAATTCGCCGCGCGTTGCGGAAAGCTTCGCGGCTCCGTCTGGCGTTGCCGGAGGAAAAAACTCGAAGCTGAACGTTCGATCGACAGTCTCCGGCATGAACGACGCATCCCCGCTTAGGCTCTCTTGTGGTGAAGCAGAATCGCCGACAGCGCCCAGGAGATGATGCTGTAGAGAATCGCGCCACCGACGCCGGGCCAAAAGCCTTCGACGTGAAAACCGGAAACATACGATCCGACGAACCAGAACAGCAGACCGTTGATCACGAAGATGAACAGGCCCAGCGTCAGCAACGTCGCCGGCAACGTCAGCAGGACCAGCAGCGGCCGGATGAATGTGTTGATCAACCCAAGCACGAGCGCCGCGATCAGCGCCACGGCGAACGAGTCGACATGGATCGACGACATCAGATAGGGCAGCGCAAACAGCGCCGCCGCGTTGATCAACCATACGAGCAGAAGTCGCATTTCAAGTCTCCGTTAGCACATTTTCCGTACGGCGAGATATTCATGCCGCATTCGGAAGATGAGCTAGTAGCGATAAGTGTCAGGCTTATAGGGTCCGCCCACCTCCACGCCGATGTACCGCGCCTGCTTGTCGGTAAGCTCCGTCAACATGGCACCGAGTTTCTTGAGCTGCAATCGCGCGACCTTTTCGTCCAGATGCTTGGGCAGCACGTAGACGCCGACCGGGTATTTGCCGCTGTTGCCGCGCGCATCCTCCCACAGCTCGATTTGCGCGATGACCTGATTGGCGAACGAACTCGACATCACGTAGCTCGGGTGCCCCGTTCCGCACCCCAGGTTCACCAGCCGCCCTTCGGCCAGCAGGATGATGCGCTTGCCATCGGGGAAGATGATGTGGTCGACCTGCGGCTTGATATTTTCCCATTTGCACTGTTTCAGCGATGCGACATCGATTTCGTTGTCGAAGTGCCCGATGTTGCACACGATCGTGTTGTTCTTCATCCGCGCCAAGTGTTCGTACGTGAGGACGTCGATGTTGCCGGTTGCCGTGACGACAATGTCGACCTTGTCCGCCGCGTAGTCGACGGTAACGACGCGGTATCCCTCCATCGCCGCCTGCAGCGCGCAGATCGGATCAATTTCCGCGACCCAGACCTGCGCGGAGAGCGCGCGCAATGCCTGCGCGCTGCCCTTGCCTACATCACCATAGCCGCAGACCAGCGCGACCTTGCCGGCGATCATCACGTCGGTAGCCCGCTTGATGCCGTCGACCAGCGATTCGCGGCATCCATAGAGGTTGTCGAATTTGCTTTTGGTGACGGAATCGTTGACGTTGATCGCGGGAAAGCCAAGTCTTCCCTCCTGATGCATCCGATAGAGTCGCTTGACGCCCGTCGTGGTTTCCTCCGTCACTCCCTTGATGTTGGTTTTGACGCGAGAATAGAACTTGGCATCGCGCGCAAGGCGCTTGGCAATCGCGGCGAACAAGGCAAATTCCTCGTCGTTTGCCGGATGCGAGATCACGCTGCGATCGATTTCGGCCTGCGTTCCCAAGTGGACCAGCAGCGTGGCATCGCCGCCGTCGTCCAGAATCATGTTCGGGCCACGGCCGTCGGGCCACTCGAAAATGCGGTGCGTGAATTCCCAGTACTCGTCCAGCGACTCGCCCTTGTGGGCGAACACCGGCGTTCCCATAGCGGCGATCGCCGCTGCAGCGTGGTCCTGCGTCGAGTAGATGTTGCACGATGCCCAGCGGACCTCGGCGCCAAGCGCCTGCAAGGTCTCGATCAGCACGGCGGTCTGGATGGTCATGTGCAGCGAGCCTGCGATGCGCGCACCGCGAAGCGGCTGCTCGGGGGCGAACTCCTCGCGGATCGCCATCAGACCTGGCATTTCGGTCTCGGCAATGGCGATTTCCTTGCGCCCCCAAGCTGCGAGCTCGAGATCGGCCACGCGGAAATCGGTAAACTTTTTGATGTCTGTTACAGCATTCATGCGTCACTCCTCGAGCGACTCCGAACACGGGTAGGGGCGGTAGTTCAGGCCTCGTCAACCCCGCGCGCGAGCCGCGGTTCAACGAGCGCAGTTGCAGATTGGGATACCCCGAGCCTGGCAGCCACCAACGGGTGCGGCTGTTGCAACGCTCCTCGGGAGTAGAATAGTTTAGCGCAATTTCGGCGGCATGTCTTGCCCGCCCACCAAGGCGTCGCCGGGCCCGCAGACTTTGTATCGCGCCCCAGGCTTCCTGATTCGATAACAGATAGTTACAACTCCGACGCAACGAAACCTTGTGAACGCGGACAATGCCATGCCCTACAACAACTTCTCAGCATGAGTCCCGACACCAGTCCCGGCAGCAAAGTCGTCACTAGCACGTCACGCCCTGGCGAGCCCGCTCCGCGCCACCGCTGGTGGCTCTGGTTGGTTGCGATCGTTGGGCTCATCGCGATCGCGCTCGCTACGTGGTATTGGTGGTCGAAACCCGCCGACCAAGGCGCAACGAAGGGCCGCCCGGGTGCGTCCGCGCGTCCCTTGCCGGTCGTGGCTGCGCCGGCGAAAAAGGGGCCGATCGACGTCGCGCTCACCGCGCTGGGCACCGTGACTCCGCAGAACATGGTGACCGTGCACACGCGAGTGGACGGCCAGCTCATCCGCGTCGCCTTTCGCGAAGGCCAGTTCGTCAAGGCCGGCGACCTGCTCGCAGAGATCGACCCCCGCCCGTTCGAGGTCCAGTTGACGCAGGCGCAAGGGCAGATGGCCAAGGATCAGGCGCTCCTTACCAACGCGCAGCTCGACCTTGAGCGCTACAAGACGCTCCTCTCGCAGGATTCGATTTCCAAGCAGCAAGTGGATACTCAGGAGGCGCTGGTGCGGCAATACGAGGGCACGGTCAAGACCGACCAGGGCCAGATCGACAGCGCCAAGCTGCAGTTGACGTACACGCGGGTGACGGCGCCGATTGGCGGTCGGGTTGGGCTGCGCCAGGTCGATCCGGGAAACATCGTTCATGCGGCGGACTCGAACGGGTTGATCGTGATTACGCAGCTGCAGCCGATCACGGTGCTGTTTCCGATCCCCGAGGACAATCTGCCGCGCGTGATGAAGCGCATGCAATCCGGCGAAAACGTCCCCGTCGAGGCTTTCGATCGCGCGCAGAAGGTGAAGCTCGGAACTGGAAAGCTGGTAACCGTCGACAACCAGATCGACACGACCACGGGCACAGTCAAGCTCCGCGCAGAGTTTCCGAACACCGATAGTGCATTGTTCCCCAACCAGTTCGTCAACATCCGCATGGTTATCGAAACGATCCCCGATGCGACGCTGGTCCCATCAGCGGCGATTCAACGCGGAGCGCCTGGTACGTTCGTCTACGTCGTGAAGAGCGACAACACGGTGAGCGTCGTGCCAGTGAAGCTCGGTCCCGCGCAGGGCGAGGTCACGGCCATCGATTCGGGTATCGCTGCGGGCGATACGGTCGTCGTCGACGGCGCCGACAAGCTGCGCGAGGGGGCGGCGGTCGAGCTGATCACGCCCGAAGCGCGCAATGCGCCGGCAGCCGGTGGGCGACGCGGTCAGCAAAATGGCAAGAAGAGCGACGGCGAAAAGGCCACGGCCGACAGGCCGCCGGGCGATGCGCCGCGACGCCGCAAGAGCGACGGTTGAGGATGCGTGCCGGTCAAGGGGTAATGGCACGCTGACACCGGGAACGTGATGAATCCATCCCGCCCGTTCATCCTGCGCCCGGTTGCGACCTCGCTGCTGATGGTCGCGATATTGCTCGCCGGCATCGTCGCCTACCGCGTACTGCCCTTATCGGCGCTGCCGCAGGTCGACTATCCGACGATTCAGGTCGTCACGTTGTACCCCGGTGCCAGCCCCGACGTGATGACGTCGTCGATCACCGCGCCGCTGGAGCGGCAGTTCGGTCAGATGCCTGGCCTGAACCAGATGTCGTCGACTTCTTCCGGTGGCGCCTCGGTGATCACGCTGCAGTTCGGCCTGCAACTGTCGCTCGACGTCGCCGAACAGGAGGTGCAGGCAGCGATCAACGCCGCTGGTAATTTCCTGCCCGCTGATCTGCCGACGCCGCCTATCTACAACAAAGTCAACCCGGCCGACACTCCCGTCGTCATCCTGGCATTGACGTCGAAGACGCTGCCGCTGCCGAAACTCTACGACCTTGCCGACACGCGACTCGCAACCAAGCTGTCGCAGCTTCCGGGCGTCGGACTGGTGAGCCTGTCCGGCGGTCAGCGTCCTGCGGTGCGCGTGCAGGCAAATCCGACAGCGCTGGCTGCATACGGCATGTCGCTCGATGACCTGCGTACTGCGATCACCAACGCCAATACCAACCAGGCCAAAGGCAGTTTCGACGGGCCGACGCGCGCCTCGACCATCGACGCCAACGACCAGCTCAAGAGTGCGGATGAGTACCGCAACCTGATCGTCGCCTACCGCAACGGCTCACCGATTCGGCTCAGCGACGTCGCCGACGTCGTCGACGGTGCAGAAAATTCCCGCCTCGCCGCGTGGGCCAACCAGGAAGCGGCGGTGATCGTCAATATCCAGCGCCAACCCGGCACCAACGTCATCGAAGTCGTCGATCGCGTGAAACAGCTGCTGCCGCAGCTTCAGGCCTCGCTGCCCAACGCCGTCGACGTGACCTTGCTCACCGATCGCACCGTGACCATCCGCGCCTCTGTGCATGACGTCCAGTTCGAGCTTTTCCTCGCGGTCGCGCTGGTGGTGATGGTGATCTTCATCTTCCTGCGCAGCCTGTCGGCCACGGTCATTCCGAGCGTCGCCGTGCCACTGTCGCTGATCGGCACCTTCGGCGTGATGTATCTCGCCGGGTTCTCGATCAACAATCTCACGCTGATGGCACTGACCATCGCGACGGGCTTCGTCGTCGACGATGCGATCGTGATGATCGAGAACATCGCGCGCTACATCGAGGCGGGTGACCCTCCTTTGGAGGCCGCGCTCAAGGGTGCGGAACAAATCGGGTTCACCATCATTTCGCTGACATTTTCGTTGATCGCGGTGCTGATCCCGCTGCTGTTCATGGGCGACGTCGTCGGCCGCCTGTTCCGCGAATTCGCGATCACGCTGGCCGTATCGATCCTGATTTCCGCGGTCGTGTCGCTGACGCTGACGCCGATGATGTGCGCGAAGCTCCTGCGCCGCGTTCCCGAAGCGGAGCAGGGTTGGTTCTACCACAAGAGCGGCGAGATCTTCGAGCGGGTGATTGCCCGCTATGGACGCATGCTCAACTGGGTGCTCGACCGCCAGGGCGCGACGCTGCTGGTCGCGATCGCCACGTTGGTCTTGACGGTCTTGCTCTACATCGCCATTCCCAAGGGCTTCTTCCCGGTCCAGGACACCGGCGCCATCCAGGGGATTTCCGAGGCTCCGCAAACCATCTCGTTTGCCGCGATGGCGGAACGGCAGCAAGCGCTCGCCCGTGTCATCCTGCAGGATCCTGCCGTAGAAAGCCTTTCTTCGTTCATCGGTGTCGATGGCACCAACGCAACGCTCAACAGCGGGCGCCTTCTGATCAACCTCAAGCCGCTGGCAAAGCGGGACGCCAGTGCAGCCGAGGTCATCCGCCGCCTGCAGACCAGGCTGGCCGACCTCGAGGGGATCACGCTGTACATGCAACCCGTGCAGGATCTCACCATCGAAGATCGCGTGAGCCGCACCCAGTACCAGTTCACCATGGAAGATACGAACGCCGACGAGCTGTCGGTCTGGGTACCACGGCTCATCGACCGTCTGCGTCAATCCACGGTACTTGCGGACGTCGCGAGCGATCTCCAGGACGGCGGACTACAGGCGTATGTAGACATCGATCGCGCAACCGCAAGCCGCTTCGGCATCACCCCGGCGATCATCGACAACGCGCTCTACAACGCCTTCGGGCAGCGACTGGTCTCCACGATCTTCACGCAGACCAATCAGTATCGGGTCGTGCTGGAAGCAAAACCTGAGTTTCAACTCGGCCCGACGGCGCTGGAAAACATCTACGTCCCGGCCAACGTGCCAGCCGCCACGGCGCCTGCGATTGGCTCGACTCCGGGACTCGCGACGGGCGCGGTCACCGCGACGACTGCGAGCCCGGTACCGAGCGGCGGTGCATCGGGAACGCAACAAGTACCACTGTCGTCGATCGCGCGGGTCACCGAGCGGCCGGCGTCGCTGGCGGTCAATCACATCGGGCAGTTCCCGGCGGCCACGATCTCCTTCAACCTCGCGCCCGGCGCATCGCTGGGCGACGCGGTCAAGGTGATCGAGGCTGCCCAGCGCGATCTTGCGCTTCCCGCGAGCGCGCAGATCCGCTTTCAGGGTGCGGCACTCGCCTTCCGCGCGTCGCTGGCCAATGAACTCTGGCTGATCCTTGCCGCCATCGTCACGATGTACATCGTTCTCGGCGTGCTCTACGAGAGCTACATCCACCCCATCACCATCCTCTCGACGCTGCCATCGGCGGGAGTCGGCGCGCTGCTGGCATTGATGCTCGCCGGTCAGGACCTCGGAATCATCGCCATCATCGGCATCATCCTGCTCATCGGCATCGTCAAGAAGAACGCCATCATGATGATCGACTTCGCGCTCGATGCCGAGCGCAAGGAAGGCATGGCGCCGCGCGATGCGATTTTCCAGGCGTGTCTGCTGCGCTTCCGTCCGATCATGATGACGACTATGGCGGCCCTGTTGGGCGCATTGCCGCTGATGATCGGTTGGGGCGTCGGCTCCGAGCTGAGGCATCCACTCGGGATCACGATGGTGGGCGGGCTGATCCTGTCGCAGATGCTGACGCTGTTCACGACGCCCGTCATCTATCTCGCCTTCGACCGGCTGGCGCAGCGCGTGAAATCCCGGCGCGGCGCACGCGATCCCGCAGCCGCCGCCGGCGAATGAATCTCTCTGCGCCCTTCATCGATCGCCCGGTCGCCACGACGCTGCTGACCATCGGCATCGCGCTCGCCGGCGCCGTTGCTTTTCGTCTGCTGCCGGTGTCACCGCTGCCGCAGGTCGATTTCCCGACCATATCGGTACAGGCCTCGCTGCCCGGAGCGAGCCCCGAGACCATGGCGGCCACCGTCGCCACGCCGCTCGAGCGTTCGCTGGGACGGATCGCCGGCGTGACCGAAATGACATCGGGCAGTTCGCTTGGATCGACCCGCATTACCCTGCAGTTCGACCTGGACCGCGACATCGACGGCGCGGCGCGCGACGTGCAGGCGGCGATCAACGCCGCCCGCAGCCTGCTGCCTTCCGGGTTGCCCAGCAATCCGACCTACCGCAAGGTCAACCCGGCCGACGCTCCGATCATGATCCTCGGGCTCACGTCGGAGACGATGACCCAGGGGCAGATGTACGACGCCGCATCGACGATCATCGCGCAGAAGGTGTCGCAGCTTCCGGGAGTCGGCCAGGTGAGCGTCGGCGGCAGTTCGCTCCCGGCGGTCCGCGTCGAGCTACAACCGCAATCGCTGAACAAGTACGGTATCGGATTCGAGACGGTGCGTACCGTTCTCGCCGCGACCAACGCCAACCGGCCGAAGGGCTCGGTCGAGGACGCCGACAAGCACTGGCAGATCTACGCCAATGACCAGGCCAAGACGGCGTCTGAGTACCTGCCCCTGGTCGTGGCATACCGTAACGGGTCGGCCGTGCGGCTCGCTGACGTAGCCGACGTGGTCGACTCGGTGCAGGACCTGCGCAATGCGGGGTCGGCCAACGGCAAGCCGTCGGTGCTGGTCATCATCAACCGGCAGCCCAACGCGAACATCATCGAGACCGTCGACAGCGTGACAGCGTTGCTGCCGCAATTGCAGGCGTCGATCCCCAGCGCGATCGACCTCAAGGTGATGATGGAGCGCACGACCACCATCCGAGCATCATTGCGTGACGTCGAGCGGACGCTGACGCTCTCCGTAGCGTTGGTGATCCTTGTCGTATTCCTGTTCCTCCGCAACGCGCGGGCGACGCTGATCCCGAGCGTCGCGGTACCGGTATCGTTGATCACGACCTTCGGGGCGATGTACCTCGCCGGTTACAGCCTCAACAATCTCTCGCTGATGGCACTGACCATCGCTACCGGCTTTGTCGTCGACGACGCGATCGTCGTGCTCGAAAACACCTCGCGCCACATCGAGGCCGGCCTGCCACCCAAGCAAGCCGCCCTGCAGGGGGCGAGCGAGGTCGGCTTCACCGTGCTGTCGATGAGCCTGTCGCTGATCGCGGTTTTCATCCCCATCCTGCTGATGGGCGGCATCGTCGGCCGTTATTTCCGCGAGTTCGCGGTCACCCTGTCGGTGGCCATCCTGGTGTCTCTGGTACTGTCGCTGACGACGACGCCGATGATGTGCTCGCGCCTGTTGCGTCCTGCGCGCAAACGCAGGCAAGGCTGGCTGTTCAGGCGCAGCGAACGCACCTTTGCGGCCGTCCTGCGCGGCTACGAGCGCAGCCTTGCGTGGGTGCTCAATCACGGCGTGCTGACCATGCTCGTGCTCCTCGTAACCGTCTGCCTGAACGTATACCTCTACGTCATCATCCCCAAGGGTTTTTTCCCGCAGCAGGACACCGGCCGCCTAATCGGCTTCATCCAGGCCGACCAGAGCATCTCATTTCAGGCCATGCGGCAGAAGCTGGCAAGCTTCATCGACATCGTGCGCACCGACCCTGCGATCGACAACGTCGTGGCGTTCACCGGCGGTCAGCAGCGCAACACCGGGATGATGTTCGTCGCGCTCAAGCCGTTATCGGAGCGGAAGGAGTCGGCCGACCAGGTCATCGCGAGGCTGCGGATCAAGCTCGCCAAGGAGCCTGGCGCCAATCTGTTCCTGAACCCGGTGCAGGACATCCGCGTCGGAGGTCGGGCGAGCAACGCGACCTACCAGTACACGCTTCAGGCCGACGATCTCGCCGAACTGCGTACCTGGGAACCCAAGATCCGTGCCGCGATGTCCGATCTCCCTGAACTCGTCGACGTCAATACCGATCAGCAGGACAAGGGCTTGCAGACCTCGCTCGTCATCGACCGCGATACTGCGTCGCGACTCGGCGTGAGCCCGCAATTGATCGACGCCACGCTCAACGACGCCTTCGGCCAGCGCCAGGTGTCGACCATCTATGCGCCGCTCAACCAGTACCGCGTGGTGATGGAGGTCGCACCTGAGTACTGGCAGTCGCCCGAAGCGCTCGACAGCGTCTACGTGAGCACCTCCAGCGGCAAGCAGGTGCCGCTGTCGGCGTTCGCGCGCTACGCACCGACGAACACTCCGCTGGGCGTGAACCACCAGGGACAATTCGTTGCCTCGACGATATCGTTCAACCTCCCTGAGGGTGTGTCGCTGTCGCAAGCAACCCGCGCGGTCGACGACGCGATGGTGCGCATCGGCGTGCCCAGCACCGTGCGCGGCACCTTCCAGGGGACGGCGCGCGCATTCCAGGCGTCGTTGTCGAGCCAGCCCTGGCTCATCCTCGCCGCGCTGCTCGCGGTCTACATCGTGCTCGGCGTGCTCTACGAAAGCTACGTGCATCCGCTCACGATTCTGTCCACGCTGCCGTCTGCGGGCGTCGGCGCGCTGCTGGCGTTGCTCCTGTTCAAGACCGAGTTTTCCGTCATCGCGCTGATCGGCGTCATCCTGCTCATCGGCATCGTCAAGAAGAATGCGATCATGATGATCGACTTCGCGCTCGACGCGGAGCGCAGTCGGAAGATGGCGCCGCGCGACGCCATTTTCGAGGCCTGTCGGCTGCGCTTTCGTCCGATCATGATGACCACCTTCGCCGCCCTCTTGGGGGCGATTCCCTTGGCGCTCGGTTTCGGCGACGGTGCGGAATTGCGCCGGCCACTGGGCATATCCATCGTCGGTGGCTTGCTACTGAGTCAACTGCTGACGCTGTATACCACCCCGGTGGTTTATCTCTACATGGACCGATTCAGCGCCTGGGGACGCAACACCTGGGCGCGGCGCGGCCGCGTGAACTTGCCGGCGCACGCTGCGGACTAACCGTGCATATGGGGTCAATCGACGGCGGCAAATGGGCAGCTTGCATCCGGGGGCTGGGCGTCCTTGCGCTGACGCTGACCTTGCTTGCCGGCTGCATGGTCGGCCCCGACTACGTGCGTCCCGCCGCCCCGGTACCCACGGCGTACAAGGAGGCGGCCGACTGGAAGGTCGCGCAGCCCAGCGACGACGCGCCACGCGGCAACTGGTGGGAGGCGTTCCTTGATCCTGACCTCAATGCGCTCGAGGCGCAGGTCGATATCTCCAATCAGACCATCAAGGCCGCCGAAGCGCGCGTGCGTGAAGCGAGCGCGGCGACGCAGGCGGCCCGCGCCGCGCTTTTTCCTGTCGTCAATGCGAACGCGAGCGTCTTGCGCAGCAGCCGCGGCACCGGAACGACGAACAGCACGACCACCGGCGGTAACTCGACCGTCGGCAGTGTCAACAACAGCTACAACGTGGCGCTCGACGCAAGCTGGGAAATCGACCTCTGGGGCGGTATCCGTCGCGGAATCGAAGCCAGCACGGACACGGCGCAGGCTACCGCCGCGGACCTCGCCGGAGCGAGGCTTTCCACGCAGGCCTTGCTCGCCCAGGACTATCTGCTGCTGCGCGTGGAGGACGCGCAGATCTCGTTGCTGCGCGAGACCGTTGCGGACTACGAGCGGTCGTTGCAGTTGACGCGCAATCAGTACGCCGCCGGCATCGTCGGACGCGGCGACGTCGCACAGGCCGAAGCGCAACTCAGGTCGACGCAAGCGCAGGTGTACGACGCGCAGATTACGCGGGCGCAACTCGAACACGCGATTGCGGTGCTCATCGGGAAGCCGCCCTCCGAACTGGCCATCGAGCCGAAGGCGCTGGTCGCGGTGTACCCGGACATTCCGGTGGCGTTACCATCGACATTGCTCGAGCGACGTCCCGACATCGCCGCCGCCGAGCGCCGCGCCGCCAGTGCCAATGCGCAGATCGGCGTCGCACAGGCCGCCTTTTTCCCATCGCTTTCATTGTCTGCCGTTGGTGGATTCCAGAGTTCGGTGATTGGCAACCTGTTGTCGTTGCCCAGTCGCTACTGGTCGCTGGGTCCTGCCCTGGCGCAGTCGATTTTCGACGCGGGGCTGCGCAGCGCCCAAAAGGCGCAGGCCGTCGCCACCTACGACGAAACGGTTGCCAACTATCGATCGACGGTCCTCGCCGGCTTCCAGGATGTCGAGGACAATCTGACTGCGCTCTCGCTGCTGGCGCAGGAGGTGACCGTGCAGGACGATGCGGTGAGGGCCGCGCGCGAATCGGCGACGATCGCCAACAATCAATACAAAGCTGGCACCGCGAATTATCTGGCCGTTGTGGTCCTGGAGGCGACCGCGCTAAGCAACGAGCGCACCGCCTTGGGCATCGTCGGCAGAAGGCTCGTCGCCAGCGTCGGGTTGATCAAGGCGGTTGGCGGCGGGTGGGATGCGGCAGCGATCGCTCAAGCCAAGGAATAATCTCGCCCGAGCATCTGCCCGCTAGACTGGCGTTGACGTCTGCAGCGACGACAATTGCGCCAGCAGCGCCGCCACGAGCGTCGACTCGCGCTTGTAGAACCCTTCCGTGTGCAACGTCTCTTCCAGCGCGAACAGGTCGTAGTCGAGATGGTGACAAAGCTCGTGAATGAGCGTGCGCAGAAAGGTCTTGAAGGCCACGACGTTCTTCTTCTGCGCCGTGCGCATCCACACGTCGATGCGCGCGAGCTTCCCTTCGTCCTCCGGCTCGTAGTAGCCGTGCAGTTCACCGGCACCGTCCGCGGGCCGCGTCGCGAGCACTCGCACCCGCACCGCCGGTACGCGATAGCCGGTGGTCAATGCATCGATTAAGCTCTGGCACGCCGCCTGGACGTCGGTACGCCGGTCCCGGCGCAAGCCTTCGCCGATGGCATTCACCATTGCCCCGAGCGCAAGGCCGGGCGGCAGACCGAGCGTGGCGATCGCATCGCTTTTTCGGTAGATGCGCTGGCGCGCCGGCGAGAGCTTGTCGTAGTAGGAGAAACGCATGGCTTGGCACGGCCCAAAAGTTGGGAGTCTAGCGAATTGGTGACGGTTCGCAACGACGGTGTGCCCCTGCGCCCGGCAGCACTGGCCTTCGACGAGTCTGGCACGCCGATCTCGCCAGCGTATGGCGACGTCTATCACAGCGCTGTATCCGGGCCTGGCCAGGCGGTTCACGTTTTCCTTCGGGGCAACGATCTGCCCGCGCGGTGGGCGACCGCGTCCATCTTTTGTATCGTCGAAACGGGTTTCGGTATCGGGCTCAATTTTCTTGCGACATGGCAGGCCTGGCGCGAGGACCCCCGGCGTTGCGACAGCCTGCATTTCGTCTCGATAGAACGCCACCCCTTCAGTGTCAAACACCTCGCGGTCCTACATGCGCGCGTACCCGAGTTCGCATCGCTGTCCGCCACCCTGCGTGCTGCCTGGCCCGTGCTCGTTCCCGGCATGCACCGGCTGCACTTCGATGAGGAGCGGGTCACGCTGACGCTGCTCTTTGCCGACGTCAGCGCGGCCGTGCGGCAACTACTAGTCGAAGCGGATGCGTTCTACCTCGACGGCTTCGCGCCGGAGCGCAATCCGGAGATGTGGTCGGCACAGAATCTGAAAGTTCTGGCGCGAAGGGCCAAGCCCGGCGCAACGCTGGCGACCTGGACCGTGGCGCGACAGGTGCGCGATGCGCTCGTGGCGGCCGGCTTCGCAGTCGCGAAGCGGCCGGGGTTTGGCGACAAGCGCGACATGCTGGTCGGTCATTTCGCACCGCGCTGGCCGATGCATCCGAAACGCATGGCGCGACCCAGCTATTCCGACCGGCGCGCAATCGTCGTCGGTGCTGGCCTTGCAGGGGTCGCAGTCGCCTCACGACTTGCCGCACGCGGCTGGAACATCGATCTCGTCGAGCGCGCGCATTGGAGTACCTTCGCGCTGCGCCCTCCGGTATTCGCGCTCGGGGCGGCCCGTCGCACTCATGCGCCCGCCGCAGCGGCATCGGGTCTGCGCGCGGGGGTATTCCAGCCACACGTTTCACGCGACGACTGCCTGCTCTCGCGCCTGACCCGCGCCGGCTTTCTGTATGCGCAGGCCCAATGGCCGCGAACGCTCGACCCGCTGGACTGGGCGCCCTGGCAGCGCTGTGGCGTATTGCAACTCGCTGACGGCGCCGCCAACGAGGCACGTGTCGCCGACACCGCCGCGCTGCTCGCCTATCCGTCGGACTATGCGCAATACGCCACGCGCGATACCGCGAGCGCACTGGCGGGTCGCGCCGTTGCGATCGGCGGTTGGTGGTTCCCTCGAGCGGGATGGGTACAGCCGGCAGCAATCGTAGCGCTCCAACTCACCGCGTCGTCATCACGCGTGACCTTGCATACGGATACCGAGGTCGCGGCCGTGGAATGCGTGGGCGGGCATTGGCGCGTCCTCGACGCGGCCGATGCGATCATTGCCGAAGCACCCGTCATCGTGATCGCCAGTGGCGGCGATGCCACGCATCTCGTCGACCTCGGAGTCGGTTCGCTCAGGTGCGTACGCGGTCAGCAGAGCTATCTGCCGGCGCCCCCGTTCGTCGCGCCGCGCGTGGTGGTCGGGGGGGATGGCTACGTGCTGCCGGCGCATGATGGGATCGCCGTGTGCGGTGCCACCTACGACCTCGACGGCACGGACCTGTCACCGAACGCCGCCAGCCACATGCTGAACGTCTCTCGGGTCGAGCACATGTTGCCGGGGGGCGCGGCGCACGTGGACCATCGCCGCCTCGACGGCGGCGTGGGTATCCGAAGCGTCGCGACCGATCGCATGCCCATGCTCGGGGCGATGGTCGATATCTCGGCGGTGCGCGCGCAGGCCGGTGCACTGACGGGCGCGCACCTCGCTGACTTGCCGCGGCGCGCTGGCCTGTACGGGGCGTTCGCTTTTGCGTCGCGCGGTCTGACGTGGACGCTGCTCGCAGCGGAACTGCTTGCATCGGATATCCAGGGCGACCCATTGCCGGTCGAGCGGGCGCTCGCCGACGCGATCGATCCAGGCCGGTTCATCCTGCATCGGCTGCGCCGCGGCACGCTGTAACTTCGCCGCAATCGCGATACCATGTGAGAACAATGACCACGATAATCAATCCGCATGTCCGCGACCTGGGCGGAGGGTTCCAGGTGCAACGCCTGCTGCCGTCGTTTCCGCACAAGATGGTGGGGCCGTTCATATTTTTCGATCACTTCGGGCCGGTCGATTTTGCGCCGGGGCAGGGGGTCGACGTACGACCGCATCCGCATATCGGATTGGCGACCGTCACGTATCTGTTCGAAGGCGCGCAGATGCACCGCGACAGCGCCGGCTCAGTGCAGCGCATCGAGCCCGGCGACGTCAACTGGATGACCGCCGGTCTCGGCATCGTTCATTCCGAACGATCGACACCGGAGGAGCGTGCGGCCGGTCATACCCTGCACGGCCTGCAGACGTGGGTCGCATTGCCCAAAGCGCACGAACAGCGCGAGCCGTCGTTCAGCCATCATGCGCGAGCGGAGTTGCCGGTCATTGATGCCCCCGGCGTGAGCATGCGCTTGATCGCAGGTACCGCATTCGGCCAGCGCGCACCGACGCCGACATTCTCTCCGATCTTCTATGTTGCCGTGGAGATGGCCGCCGGCGCAACGCTGGCGCTGCCGGCGGAGCACGAGGAGCGCGCGGTCTACGCGGTGGAGGGCGAGTTGCGCATCGCGGATGAACCGCTACCGGCGCGTCACATGGCGGTACTGGAACCCGCGACTACGGTGCGCATCGACGCCTTGTCAACCTCGCGGTGCATGCTCCTCGGCGGCGGAAAAATGGACGGGGACCGGTTGATCTGGTGGAACTTCGTGGCCAGCTCGCGCGAACTGATCGATGCGGCGTCCGAGCGCTGGCGCGCTCAGGGTTTTCCGCCCGTGCCCGGAGAGACGGAGTTCATCCCACTCCCGGAGCGATAAACCCCTCTACGTCGTTACACGCGCCCGCACACGATCGGGTGCGGCATCGCCGAGACCCGCGGCGGCGCGCAGCTCCTCGACCTTGTCGATCGCTTCCCAGGTGAATTCCGGCTCGTCGCGACCGAAATGGCCGTAGGCCGCCGTCTTCTGGTAGATGGGGCGCAACAAGTCCAGCATCTGGATGATTCCTCTGGGGCGCAGATCGAAGTGCGCCTTGACCAGCTTGGCGATCTCGTCGTCGGAGATTTTCCCCGTGCCTTCGGTGTAGACCGTGACGTTGATCGGATGCGCGACGCCGATCGCGTACGACACCTGCACCTGGCACTGCCGCGCGATTCCGGCGGCAACGATGTTCTTCGCGACGTAGCGCGCCGCGTACGCCGCCGAACGATCGACCTTCGACGGGTCCTTGCCGGAGAAAGCACCGCCGCCATGCGGCGACGCGCCGCCGTAGGTATCGACGATGATCTTGCGCCCGGTCAATCCCGCGTCGCCATGCGGTCCGCCGATTTCGAAGCGGCCGGTCGGGTTCACGAGAAACTTCGTATTGACGAGGAATTCCGGCGGCAACACGGGCTTGATGATCTCCTCCACCACCGCGTCCGCCAGCTCCTGCTGCTTATGATTCATACTCGGGTGATGCTGCGTTGACAGTACCACGGTATCGACGCTCTTCGGCTTGCCGTCGACGTAGCGCACCGTGAGCTGTGACTTGGCATCGGGGCGCAGCCATGGCAGTCGCCCGTCGCGGCGGACTTCGCTCTGCCGCTGCACCAGGCGGTGCGCATAGTAGATCGGGAACGGCATCAGCGCGGGCGTTTCGTCGCATGCATAACCGAACATCAGGCCCTGGTCACCCGCGCCCTGATTCATGTACTCGTCGGATGTGCGGTCGACGCCACGGGCAATGTCCGGCGACTGCCGGCCGTAACAGACCATTACCGCGCAGCCCACCGAGTCGAAACGCAACTCGGGGTCGGTATAGCCGATGCGATGAATGGTGTCGCGCGCAATGCGTGCGTAGTCGTGCTTGTGATCGGTCGTGATCTCGCCGGTCATCACCACGAGTCCTGTCGACACCAGCGTCTCGGCGGCTACCCGCCCGTGCGGGTCCCGGGTTAAAATTGCATCGAGAACTGCATCGGAGATCTGGTCGGCAACCTTGTCCGGGTGGCCCTCGGACACCGATTCCGATGTGAAGAGAAAGTCGCTCATCGACGCTCCATGGCTTGGTGACGTTGGCCGATGCGGGCCCAACGCATGAAAGGATCGGAATTCTACCAAATTCCCATGCTCCGCTGCCCGCATCCCTTCAAGCTCGCGGATTATTGGCTTGATCAGCGCCCCGACTTCTGACGCTATCGCCGTTGCCGCCAAGGCGCTGCGCGAGGGCAATCTGGTCGCATTTCCGACCGAGACGGTGTACGGTCTGGGTGCGGATGCGCGCAATACCCAAGCTTTGCGCCGGTTGTATGCCACGAAAGGGCGTCCGGCAGAGCATCCCGTGATCGTCCACCTGTCTGGCGCGAACGCACTGACGCGGTGGGTGCGCAGTGTCCCGACTTTCGCAAGAGCATTGGCCGACGCGTTCTGGCCGGGTCCGTTGACACTCATTCTGCCTCGTGTCGACGGCGTTCCCGACCTCCTGACCGGCGGCCAGGACAGCATTGGCGTGCGTGTGCCCGGTCACCCGGTTGCCCAGGCACTGCTGGCGCGATTCGTCGAGCTGGGCGGCGACGGCATCGCCGCGCCTTCGGCCAACCGTTTCGGACGCATCAGTGCGACCACCGCTGCACACGTCGCCGACGAATTCCGGTCCGAAGTCGCGTTGATCCTCGACGGCGGTCCGTGCGATCACGGCATCGAATCGACCATCGTCGATTGCACTCGGGCTGAACCTGCGATTCTGCGGTACGGCGCGATCAGTGTCGAACAGCTGACGCGTGTGCTCGGCAAAGCGCCGCAAGCGGCCGACCCCAGCGCGCCTCGAGCACCCGGTGCACTCGCCTCGCACTACGCCCCGCAGACGTCGTCGCAACTGCTGCACCGCGACGCGTTGCTCGATGCGCTCGCGCAACTCGGCCGACCCGGCGCGCACATCGCCGTGCTTGCCCATTCGATCACGCAACCGCCGGAGTTCGAGGGCACCTGGTTCGATGCCCCTACTGACAGTGCGGCGTACGCACACCAGCTGTACGCGAATCTGCGCGCACTCGACGCGCATCAAGCCGACGAGATCTGGATCGAGACGCCGCCCGATGGACCCGACTGGACCGCAGTTCACGATCGATTGCGGCGTGCTACGTATCACAACTGAGTGACGCCATACTCTCCGATGCGCTGCCGCGCGTCGCAAGCGAGAAAGGAACCCGAACATGATGCCGAAGTGCGCAATGCGGTGGGTCATGGGCGTGTTCATGGTCTTGTCCTGCGGCCTTTGCGTTGGGGTGTGGGCCGAGGGCCTACCGGGTGGCGTCGGTGATGCCCTCGGGCCGTTCCACCAGCCGTCGCCTGCGGCAAAGCGCGCGCCGACCGACAGGGGTCCTCACAAAAACGTCTCGGCGGTCCGTCACTGGAACGAGATCGCCATCAACGCTAGCGGGCTCGATCACAGCCCGGTAATCGCCGGAGAGAATCGTGTCTTCGGCGAACAATACGGCCCCACGCGAGCAAGTCGGGCGATGGCCATCGTTCACATCGCGATGTTCGAAGCGGCGAACGCGATCGCGGGACGTTACCAAAGTTATGTCGGTCTCGCGCCCGCATCGCCTGCGACATCGATGGACGTCGCCATCGGACAGGCCGCGCACGACACGTTGACCGGGCTCTTTCCTTCACAAAAAGCGGCGTTTGATGAGCAACTTGCTCACGATTTAAGCGTCGCCCATGGCAAGCGTCCAACGGAACTCGGCATTGCGCTCGGGCAACGCGTCGCGGCTGCGATCCTCGCGCTTCGGAGCAACGACGGCTCGGCGCGGCCGGAGCCTCGTATCGGCATCGAGTTCACTCCCGGCAATGCTCCCGGCGATTGGCGCCAGGATCCAATCAGTCAATCCCCTATCGCACTGGGCGCCTATTGGAACGCCGTAAAACCGTTTGTGCTCACGTCAAGCGTCCAGTTCCGCGTTGACCCGCCTCCCGCGCTGAACAGCGCCGAATACGCAACCGCTTTCGCCGAGGTAAAGGCCCTGGGCGGAGATGGCATCACGACGCCGACACTGCGCACATCCGAGCAAACCGAAATCGGCATCTTCTGGGCGTATGACGGTACACCCACCCTGTGCGCGCCACCGCGCCTCTACAACCAGATCGCCACGCAGATCGCGGACCAGATGGGCACGGACGTCGTATCTCTTGCACGCCTGCTGGCGCTGGTCAACACCGCGATGGCGGATGCCGGCATCGCGATCTGGGAATCGAAGTACCACTACGGTCTCTGGCGCCCGATCGCGGGTATCCGCGAATCGGATCAAGGTACCGGTCCGAGCGGTCTTGGCGACGGCAATGCGGCGACCGCCGGCGATCCGACGTTCACCCCGTTGGGTGCGCCGGCCAGCAATCTCACCGGACCGAACTTCACCCCGCCCTTTCCGGCGTACCCCTCGGGGCACGCGGGGTTTGGCGGCGCCCTGTTCGAGATCCTCCGCAGCTTCTATGAACGCGACGACATCGCATTTACGTTCGTGTCCGACGAGTTCAACGGCGTCACGCTTGATCACGACTCACATGTGCGTCCGCTTATTCCGCGCGAGTTTGGTTCGCTCGCCGAGGCCGAAGAAGAGAACGGGCAGAGCCGGATCTACCTTGGCATCCATTGGGCGTTCGACAAGACGCAGGGTATCGACCAGGGCCGTCGCGTGGCTCAGTATGTGTTCTCGCATGCCTTTCTGCCGACGCAATCGAGTCACTAGCAACGGCGGGCGAGCGCTTTCTCGAGAAACGGCACGATCGCATTAACGAGTTCTTTCTGGCGGTTCTCCATGTAGTGATCGGTGCCGGCGATCACGATTTGCGCTGTGCATGCATCATGAGGTGCCTGTCGTGAGCGTCTCGGCAGCGCCTCGCGCACCTGCGGAAAATCATTTTCCGCCGTAACGTCGAGCACCGGTTCCTTCGGGGCAATCGTGAACTCGACCAGCATCCCGACTGGCACCCAGGCGTCGATGCGCTGGGCCTCGGGGAGTGCAAGATACGCATTCACCATCGACGCACCCATGCTGTGAGAGACGATGGCGACACGGTCGCTGCCGTGGGCTTTCAGGAAGGCGATCGCGGCTGCGATGCGTTCACCCGCTTCGGGGAACAGCGCCACGTAATCATCGCGCGCGGCAGTCGCCGAGAGTACGGGCATCTGGACCGACAGCGTTGCGAACCCCGCGTCGGCGAGCCCGGTGCGCAGGCCTCCGATCAGCCCCCAGTCGGGATGGACACCGACACCATGGACGACAATCACAGCGCCCTTCGGATGCGCAACACTCGTATGAAGCGCAAGCACACGCGGCTGCGACGGCGTCGAAAGGTGTACGACCTCGCCCACGAGAACTGCCGGCACGATTTCCGCGGCCCAGCGCTCTTCGCGCGCGTAGTCTGCACCAGCAAGGGCTTTGCCTGCGAGCAAGCCCAGTACGACAACGGCGCAGGTTCGGATCGACAAGCGTGCTGCGATGTTACCGAATGGCGAGTTTGTTACCATCGTCGTCTCGTTGAACGCCGCAATCATACTCGCCCATGTCGCGCCGCCCGGTCGTCGTCATCGCTCCCGATTCGTTCAAGGGATCCGTCGCGGCGCCCGATGCGGCGACCGCGATAGGACGCGGTCTCATGCGCGTGTGGCCGGATGCGGAGCTTCGAATCTGCCCGATGGCGGACGGCGGCGAAGGCACGCTCGATGCGATCCTGCTGCGCGGCGGTGAGCGCAGATCCTGCGCCGTGACCGGAGCCGCCGGAACGCGCATCGATGCAGCGTATGGGTGGTTGAGTGACGGCGCAATCGCGGTCATCGAAGCGGCCCAGGTCGTCGGGCTGACCGACGCGGCCGGTACTTCGGTTGATGTCGAGCGACGAAGCACGCAAGGTGTCGGGCAATTGATTCGCCTTGCGCTCGACGCCGGCGCGCGCCGCCTCATGGTCGGTGTGGGGGGCAGCAGCACCAACGACGGTGGCGCCGGCATGCTCGTCGCACTCGGTCTGATGCCCGTCGACGCGGAGGGACATGCGGTCGAGCCGACGCCGGAAGGACTCGCGTCGCTCGCGGCGGTCGACGTCGGCGCGCTGGATCCAAGGCTTCGCGGCGTTGCGATCACGATCATGTCCGACGTGAACAACCCGCTGTGCGGCGAACGCGGCGCCACCGCGATCTTCGGTCCGCAAAAAGGCGTCCGCCGCGAACGCATCGCCGAACTCGATGCCCGGCTCGCTCGCTTCGCAGTGCTGGCCGAGCACGCCGTCGGTCGGCAGGCGAGCGAGTTGCCAGGAGCTGGAGCCGCGGGCGGCCTGGGATTCGCACTGCTGCTGTTGGGCGGCGAGATGCGTTCCGGAGCACAGGTTGTTGCCGATCTCGCCGGTCTCGACGCAGCGCTCACTGGCGCCGACTGGCTGATCACCGGCGAGGGTCGGAGCGACCTGCAGACATTGCTCGGCAAAACGCCATGGGTCGTGGCGCAACGTGCGGCCGGAAAAAATGTCCCTGCCACGTTGCTTTCAGGCGGCATCGACGGGGACGCACTGCCCGAGTTCGCAAAGCACTTCGCGGGGTGTTTTGCGTTACCTGCCGGTCCGGCCGATCTGACCTACTGCGTCGCCAATGCCGCGATGCTCCTCACCGATCGCGCCGAGCAGATTGCGCGCCTGTTCGATGCGGCGCGCCGCTGAAAGACCAGATCAACGGGTTCCGTAGCCGACGGTCGCACTTTCCTCGCCGCCTGCGGTCACGCTTACCGCGCAGTACTTGAATTCCGGAATCTTGCCGAACGGATCGAGCACCGGATTCGTCAGCAAATTGGCCGCAGCTTCGTAGTAGCAGAACGGAATGAAGACCGCACCGCGCGGCGTGCCCTCGTCAGCGCGCGCGGCGAGCGTGACGTTGCCTCGCCGCGACGCCACCGTGATGACACCGCCGGCTTCGACGCCAAGGGTGTCGAGATCCGCCGGATTAAGCGATGCGACCGGCGTGGGTTCGATGCGGTCGAGCACCTCCGCGCGCCGCGTCATGCTGCCGGTATGCCAGTGCTCGAGTTGCCGCCCCGTGATCAGCACGAACGGATAGGCGATGTCGGGTCGCTCGGCCGCAGGAATGATCTGCGCCGGAACGAAGCGTCCCCTGCCGGTCGCTGTCGGAAAGTCCTTGGTAAACACGACCCGTTGTCCAGGGTCGCCTTCCTGCTCGCACGGATAGGTCACCGCGCTGTCGCGTTCCAGACGCTCCCACGTCATCCCCGCGATCGACGGCATGGTCTGCCGCATCTCCGCGAACACTTCGCGCGGATGGGTGTAGTTCCAGTCGAGACCCAGTCGCCTCGCCATCTCGACGATGATCAGCAGATCCTGCCGCGCTTCGCCCGGGGGTTCGAGCGCCTGGCGGCCAAGCTGCACGCTGCGATCTGTGTTGGTGAACGTCCCGGTCTTTTCCGGGAACGCGGAGGCCGGCAGGATCACGTCGGCGAGATAGCCGGTCTCCGTGAGGAAAATGTCCTGTACGACTAGCATCTCCAGTTCAGCGAGCGCCTGGCGCGCGTGGGACACATCCGGGTCCGACATCGCCGGATTCTCGCCCATGATGTACATGCCGCGGATCTTGCCGGCGTGCACCGCATCCATGATCTCGACGACGGTTAATCCGGGTTTCGGATCGAGCAGCGCACCCCAGATGGCCTCGACACGCTTGCGCGCGTCGCCGTTGTCGACGCGGTTATAGTCTGGAAGCATCATGGGGATCAAGCCAACGTCGCTTGCTCCCTGCACGTTGTTCTGACCACGCAGTGGATGCAGTCCCGAACCGGGCCGTCCCACCTGCCCGGTCATGAGCGCGAGCGCGATGAGGCAGCGCGCGTTGTCGGTGCCGTGCACGTGCTGCGATATGCCCATGCCCCAGAGGATCATCGAGCCGCGTGACGTCGCGTACATGCGTGCGACCTCACGAATGATCGGCGCGGGAATGCCGCACACGGGTGCCATCGCTTCCGGACTGTAATTCGCGACGTTCTTGCGAATCTCGTCGTAACCGCTCGTTCTGTCGGCGATAAACGCTTCCGCAACCAGGCCTTCCTCGACGATGGTGTGCATCATCGCGTTGAGCATGGCGACGTCGGTGTCGGGCTTGAACTGCAGATAGTGCGTCGCATGGCGCGCGAGCTCGGAGCGGCGCGGGTCGGCGAGGATAAGCTTGGTCCCGGCCTTGACCGCATTCTTGATCCACGTTGCCGCCACGGGGTGATTAACGACGGGATTGGCGCCGATCAGGAGTACGACCTCGGCCTTGGTCACGTCCATCACTGGATTCGACACCGCACCCGAGCCGATGCCTTCCAGCAGCGCTGCAACGCTCGACGCATGACACAGACGCGTGCAGTGATCGACGTTGTTCGTCTCGAAACCGGTGCGGACGAGCTTCTGGAACAGGTACGCCTCCTCGTTCGAGCCCTTGGCCGAGCCGAAACCGGCCAGAGCCCCGCCACCACGGGTATCGCGGATCCGTTTCAACGTGCCACCTGCGAGCGCCAGCGCCTCCTCCCATGTCGCCTCCCGAAACACCGCCAGCGGATCAGCCGGGTCCATGACGAAATCTGCCGACTTCGGGACGCCCGACTTGCGGATGAGGGGCATGGTGAGACGTTGCCGATGATGCACGTAATCGAAGCCGTAGCGGCCCTTGACGCACAGGCGCTCGTGGTTCGCCGGTCCATCGCGCCCGTCGACGCGGACGATCTGGTTGTCCTTGACGTGATAGGTGAGTTGGCAGCCGACGCCACAATAGGGGCAGACCGACGCGATGGTCTTGTCGGCCTTGACGAGATAGGCGTCGTGCGCAGGCGCCAACGCGCCCGTCGGACACGCCTGAACGCATTCCCCGCAGGCGACGCACGTGGACGCGCCCATGGGATCGCCCAGGTCGAATACGATCTGCGAGTGGCCGCCGCGAAAGGCGTAGCCGATGACGTCGTTGACCTGCTCCTCGCGGCAGGCGCGCACGCAGCGCGTGCATTGAATGCAGGCGTCGAGGTTGACCGTCATCGCCGGATGCGAGAGGTCCGCTGCCGGCTGTGCGCGCGCTTCGAAGCGCGGCTCGCCGATGCCGAGCCACTGCTTCCACTTTTCCAGCTCCGAGTCAGGCTTGTACACCCGCGCCGGCACGTCGGCGGCGAGCATCTCCACGATGAGCTTCTGTGCGTGCAACGCGCGCGGGCTGTCACTGTGCACTTCCATTCCCGCGGTCGGCGCCCGGCAGCACGACGGCGCCAGCACGCGCTCGCCTTTGATCTCGACCATGCAGGCGCGGCAGTTGCCATCCGGCCTCATGCCAGGTTTGTAGCAAAGATGAGGAATTTCGACGCCGTTGCGCTGCGCTGCCTGAATGATCGTCTCATCTTCTGCAGCCGTCAGCGTTCGCCCGTTGAGTTTGAATTCGGTCAGCTGTAGGTCCGAATTCATTCGGACCGCGGCATCCGCTGGACCGCCGCGCGCGAATGAATTCGCGCCCACAACGGCAGCAGTTCTCTCGTTCATACGGCGAGCTCCTGAGGAAAATACTTGACCACGCAGGCAATCGGATTGGGCGCGGCCTGGCCCAGACCGCATATCGATGCGTCGGCCATCGCCTGCGACAGTTCCGCCAACAGCGCGGTATCCCAGCGCGGCTTCGCCATCAGGCCGACGGCTTTTTCGGTACCGACGCGGCACGGCGTGCATTGCCCGCATGATTCATCGGCGAAGAATCGCATCAAATTGAGTGCGGCGTCGCGCGCGCGATCATGCTGCGACAGGATCATTACCGCAGCCGATCCGATGAAGCAGCCGTGAGGCTGCAGCGTATCGAAGTCGAGCGGCAGGTCGCCAAGGGACGCCGGCAGGATGCCGCCCGATGCCCCTCCCGGGAGATAGGCATAGAAGTGGTGTCCCGGCAACATGCCCCCGCAGAACTCATCGATAAGCTCGCGGACCGTGATGCCGGCAGGTGCGAGATGTACACCGGGCTTCGCCACTCGTCCTGAAACGGAGAAGGAGCGCAGCCCCTTCCTGCCGTTGCGTCCTTGCGAAGAGAACCACGCTCCGCCCTTTTCCAGGATGTCGCGAATCCAGAACAACGTTTCCATATTGTGTTCGAGCGTCGGCCTGCCGAACAGGCCGACCTGCGCCACGTACGGTGGCCGCAGGCGCGGCATGCCGCGCTTGCCCTCGATCGACTCGATCATCGCCGACTCCTCGCCGCAGATATAGGCGCCGGCTCCGCGCCGGAGATGCATCCGGGGCAAGGCGCACGGCGGATCGGCGCGCAGCGCATCGAGTTCGCGCTGGAGCACGGTACGGCACGCGGCGTATTCGTCGCGCAAATAGATGTAGACGTCATCGATGCCGACCGCCCACGCAGCGATGAGCACACCCTCGATGAAACGATGGGGATCGCGCTCGAGGTAGTAGCGATCCTTGAACGTCCCCGGCTCGCCTTCGTCGATGTTGACCGCCATGAGCCGCGGCCCGGGTTCGGCGCGAACGATGCGCCATTTGCGTCCCGCCGGGAAACCCGCACCGCCGAGTCCGCGCAGCCCCGATTCTTCCAGCGCCGCGATCACCGCGTCGACGCTGCGCGTGCGGCGCATGCATTCATCGAGGGCACGGTAGCCGCCGTCGGCGCGATACGTCGCGTAGTCGATGGCTGCGGGCAGTTCAGGCTCGATGGATTTGGCAGCCACGAGCCGCGCGATGTTCTCCACGGTCGCATGATCGACGGGATTGCGTCCGACAACCGCGGCGGGCGCCTGCTCGCAGCGCCCGATGCACGGTGCGCCGACCACGCGCACCCCGGGCCACTGCGCGCGCTCGCACGCCGATAGCAATGCGCCGGCCCCCGCCATCTGGCACGACAGGGTCTCGCATACGCGCACCGTCAAGGGCGCAGGTGGCGCTTCACCCTCCTTTACCACGTCGAAATGATGATAGAACGTTGCGACTTCGTAGACTTCGGTTCGCGCGAGCTTCAGTTCCTCGGCCAGCGCCAGGATGTGGGCAGCGGATATATGCCCGTAGGTGTCCTGGATGCGATGGAGGTGCTCGATGAGCAGATCACGCTGCCTGGGCGCGTCACCCAGCAGTGCGCGGATTTCCGCCAGCGCGCGCGGGTCGAGGGGACGGCCCTTCGGATGGCCTCGTGCCTTGCGCCTGCCGCCCAGCTCCGAGATGTCAACCACCGACTCTTGCATTATTTGCCTGCGTTCTTCAATTCAATCGAGGAAGTCGCCGTACCTCTCCACGTACGCCGCGAGGTCCAGCGAATGCTGGCGCACGAGGCGCTCAGCCAATTCGGTATCGCGCCGCTCTAGCGCCTCGATAATGCGCATGTGGTCGACGATCGATCGCTCCGCGCGGTCGCGTTGCGAAATGGTAATGCGGCGAATCGCCCGCACATGGATGAACAGGTTCTCGATCGTCTTCCCCATCAGGTGCGAGCCGGAAAGAGCGATGATCGCCTGGTGAAAGGCGATGTTCGCGTCGGAGTACTCGTCGATATGTTCAGCCGGCGTCGAATTGCGGAACTCGTCGAACATGTGGCGCAGCGCGCCGATATCCGCGTCGGAGGCGTTGAGCGTCGCGAGGCGCGCTGCCATGCTTTCCAGTGCCGCCCACATCTCGATCATTTCGATGATCTGCTTCTTGGTCTTGCGCACGATGAACACTCCACGGCGCGGCACCGTGCGCAGGAAGCCCTCCTGCTCGAGCAGCGTCATCGCTTCGCGGATCGGTGTGCGGCTTACGCCCAGCGCCTGCGAAAGTTGGCGCTCGTCGAGGCGGATCTCGTCGCCATGCGCATAGATGTCCGCACTCATGATTGCCTGCTTGAGTGCCGCGTAGGCTTGATCACGGAAACTCACATTGGCGTTGAGCGGCTGCAGCATCAGGCGCAGCGGGCGCTCGGCGGTTTCGAGGGAGGTGGCCATGAGCATTCCTCAGCTTCTAGCGAGGCCGCCGGGCGGTTGCAGCGCGGCGATTTGGGCGCGCTGGCGAATCAACGCGAGCACCACATCGACGGTCGGGGTGGGCACCCCGGTCCGTTGTCCCAATTCGTGAACAACGCCAACCAGCGCTTCGACCTCCATCGATCTTCCCCGCTCCAGGTCCTGCAACATCGACATCTTGTGCGCTCCCAGCGCCCCCGCGCCGTCGATGCGCCGATCGGCGTCGACCCGCAACTTGAGACCGAGCCTTTCTCCGATCGCCGCGGCCTCGAGCATCATCCCGCGGCAAATGGCCCGAGTACCGGGATCCGAGGCCACGATATCGATCGTGGCGCAGGTCAGGGCGCTCACGGGGTTGAAACACAGGTTGCCCCAGAGCTTGAGCCAGATCTCGTCGCGAATATCTTCGCGTATCGGCGCGTCAAGTTCTCCGGCGATGAACGCGGCGTGCAGGCGCTCGAGTCGAGACGTTCGCGTACCCGAAGGTTCACCGATCGGAAACTTGCGCCCATGCTCGTGGCGGATGACGCCAGGTGCGACGACCTCGGCCGCCGGATACACCACGCAGCCAAGCGCACGCTTCGTCCCCAGCAATCGGGCCTGCTTGCCACCGGAATCCACGCATTCGAGTGGCAGCGGCCCCAGCGGGCCTTCGGCGCCGTGGAAAAACCAGTAGGGCAACCCATTGCTTGCGGTAACCACAGTAGTCTCGTCGCCCAGTAGCGGAGCCATGGACTCGGCGGCCTCGCCGATCTGGTGTGCCTTGAGCGCAATGATGACGCAGTCTTGCACGCCCAGTTCGGTCGGTCGGTCGGTACACGGCAGGTGTTCAATTCGTTCCTCGCCATCGATCTGCAGCCTCAGCCCGCTCGCCTGTATGGCGGCGAGATGTGCGCCCCGAGCGACTAGACTCACGTCGACCCCGGCGCGAGCCAGCTGCACGCCGAGGAAGCCGCCAATCGCTCCGGCGCCGAAAACGCAGACCTTCATGAGCCACCTCACAGGCGCACGCAGCGACTGGGAATCGAAGGGAATCAGGCGTTGCGCGCCTTGGCGTCATGGTAGTTGACTTTATCTGATATACCAAATACGTTATGCAGAATACTAACAAATCCGCAAGGTACAAGCACCCAATGCGGAGGTGCACACCGTTACGGTCATTTAGGAGGAGAGCCCTTGGAAGCTGCTGCCCAGCAAAGATCCGAGCAACGATCCCTTTTTGCATCGCCGTGGGTACAACTCATCATCGGCATCACCTGCATGGTGATGATCGCCAACCTGCAGTACGGTTGGACCTTCTTCGTCCCGGACATTCAGAAGAAATTCGGCTGGGACCGGGCGTCGATCCAGATCGCTTTCACACTGTTCGTGCTGTTCGAGACCTGGCTGGTCCCGATCGAGGGCTGGTTCGTCGACAAATTCGGCCCGCGAGTTGTGATTTTCTTCGGCGGCGTTCTGTGCGCAATCGGCTGGATCATGAATTCGTATGCCACAACGCTCACCGAGTACTACATCGCACAAATCATTGCGGGCATCGGGGCTGGTGCGGTCTATGGGACGTGCATCGGCAATGCGCTGAAGTGGTTCCCCGGCCGGCGCGGACTTGCGGCCGGCCTCACCGCGGCAGGCTTTGGCGCGGGTTCGGCACTGACCGTGGTGCCTATCCAGAACATGATCAAGTCGAGCGGTTTCCAATCGACGTTTTTCAATTTCGGACTCGGGCAGGGGATCATCATCTGCATCCTCGCCTTCGTCATGTTTGCGCCAAAGCCCGGGCAGGTGCCCGACGTAGCGGGCACCGGGGCGGTGATTCAAAGCAGGCGACAGTTTGCGCCGGGCGAACTCATCGGTCCCAGCGCGGCCTGGCTCTTCTCCGCGGTCGTGGCCCTCGTGGGCGGCCTCGTCATGTGGTGGATGGGCCAACAGTTCTACATCCCGCTTGCCCTCGCGATATTGATCTTCGTGATCGGCGGCACGATAGTCTGGACCAAAGGCCAGCCGATCTTCACGCTCATGTATCTGATGTTCGTGATCGTCGGCGCCGGCGGCCTGATGGTAACGGCCAATCTCGCGCCAATTGCGCAGGATTTGAAGAACGCGGCGATACCCGTCACCGTACTTGGACTGACGATGCCCGCCCTGACGTTCGCCGCAACGCTCGATCGCATCCTCAACGGGCTCACGCGCCCGTTCTTTGGCTGGATATCCGATCATATCGGCCGCGAGAACACGATGTTCATCGCCTTCGGTCTGGAGGGCGTCGGCATCTACTTGCTGTATCGTCTCGGTGCCGATCCGTACTGGTTCGTCATCCTCAGCGGCTTGGTGTTCTTCGCCTGGGGCGAGATCTACAGTTTGTTCCCATCAACCTGCACGGACACGTTTGGCTCGAAATTCGCCACGACCAACGCCGGCCTGCTGTATACGGCGAAGGGAACGGCCGCGTTGCTGGTGCCGTACTCCAACTCGATCCAGAAGGCCACGGGCAGCTGGGACACCGTGTTCATCATCGCGGCGGCGGCGAACATCGTCGCGGCGATTCTCGCGGTCGCAGTGCTGAAGCCGTGGCGGCGCAGGGTGGTGGCAGCAAATCAATAGTCCGGCTTATTCTTACGGGCAGCGCTGTTTACGCGGCGCTGCCCGCGTTTCGAACATCGCCGAGCTTCGCCGACATGTCGGTGTCGTCGAACTCGGCCCGCCGACCTAAGTCGCGCGGCACCCTCGCTGGCTTGCCTGACCGCAACCCCGCAGAACCGACAGGAGAGGACGTTGCCATGACTGAAGCCGCAATCAGAACGCCAGAGAAGCCCACAGCAGACACGCCGAAAATCGCCAGTGGCGAGATCAATGCCCAATCACAAGAGACCGACGGCTTTCATCTGGTCATCGACGCCCTCAAGCTGAACGGCATCGATACGATCTTTGGTCTGCCCGGCATTCCGATCACCGACCTCACGCGCAAGTTGCAGGCCGCGGGCATTCGCGTGATCTCCTTCCGCCATGAGCAGAACGCCGGGTATGCCGCTTCGATCGCCGGCTTCATGACGCAGAAGCCGGGCATCTGCCTCACGGTTTCCGCACCCGGGTTCATGAACGGACTGGCGGCGCTCGCCAACGCCACCACCAACTGCTTCCCGATGATCCTCATCAGCGGCTCGAGCGAGCGCGAGATCGTCGACTTGCAGCAAGGCGACTACGAGGAGATGGATCAACTCGCAATCGCCAAGCCGCATGCCAAGGCCGCGTTCCGGGTTCTCCACGCCGAGGACATCGGCGTCGGCGTGGCGCGGGCGATTCGTGCCGCTCTTTCCGGCCGTCCCGGCGGGGTCTATCTCGACCTGCCGGCGAAGCTGTTCCCGCAGACGATGGACGCGGAAGCGGGGAAGAATTCGCTGATCAAGGTCGTCGATCCGGCGCCGCGCCAGATCCCGGCGCCGGATGCCGTGCAGCGCGCCCTCGATCTGCTCAGGAGTGCGAAGCGTCCGCTCATCATCCTCGGCAAGGGCGCGGCGTACGCGCAGGCCGATACGGATATTCGCGCGCTGGTGGAAAAAACCGGCATCCCGTATCTCCCGATGTCGATGGCAAAGGGGCTGCTGCCCGACACGCACGACCAGTCGGCATCCGCCGCACGTTCGTACGTGCTACCCGAAGCCGACGTCGTGATGCTGATCGGCGCGCGACTCAACTGGCTGCTTTCGCAAGGCAAAGGCAAGACGTGGGGCGGCGCTTCGCCTAAGGCGTGGGGCGGCCAGAAGTTCGTCCAGATCGACATCTCGCCACAGGAGGCGGATAGCAATGTCCGCATCGATGCGCCGGTCGTCGGCGACATCGGTTCGTGTGTCTCGGCCATGCTCAAGGCGATCGGATCCAACTGGCTGCAGCCTCCCGCCGAGTGGCTCGACGCCATCGCCGAGCGCAGGACCAAGAACGTTGCGAAGATGGGCGAATCACTGGCGAAGAACCCGATGCCGATGAACTTCCATAGCGCGCTGAACGTCGTGCGCGACATCGTCAAGGCAAATCCGGACGCGATCCTCGTCAACGAGGGCGCGAACGCGCTCGACTTCACGCGCAGCATCGTGGACATGTACAAGCCGCGCAAGCGCCTGGACGTCGGCACGTGGGGCGTCATGGGCATCGGCATGGGGTTTTCGGTTGCGGCGGCAGTGGTCAGCGGCGAGCAGGTGATTGCGATCGAGGGCGACAGCGCCTTCGGCTTCTCCGGCATGGAGTGCGAGACGATCTGCCGCTACAACCTGCCGGTCTGCGTCGTGATCATGAACAACAACGGCGTCTACCGGGGCGATGAAGTGAATACTAGCGGAGGACGCGACCCATCACCCTTGGTATTCGTCAAGGGCGCGCGCTACGAGAAGCTGATGGAGGCCTTCGGTGGCGTGGGTGTGATGGCATCGACGCCGGCCGAGCTTCGCAACGCGATGGAAGAAGCGATCCGCTCGCGAAAGCCCACCCTGATCAACGCGGTCATCGACGAAAAGGCGGGCACGGAGAGCGGCCGCATCACGAGTCTCAATCCGAGCGCGAAAAAGAAACCGTGATCGCTTGCCACGTTGGAGCGTCGTCGGCCGAGCGACTTCGCGCAGAGCACCGTCGGCGCGCCAACGCTCAACGCGGCTTGGCAATTCAACCGTCGTCCGTGAACGCTTTCGCGGAAATGACCGTATTTGAATAGGGGAACGTAATGAGCAAGGCATTGGACGGCGTCCGCATCCTGGACTTCACCCACGTGCAGTCCGGCCCAACGTGCACGCAGCTGCTCGCCTGGCTGGGGGCCGACGTCATCAAGGTCGAGCGGGCTGGCGAAGGCGATATCACCCGCGGGCAACTGCGCGACATCCCAGGCGTCGACAGCCTCTATTTCACGATGCTCAACCACAACAAGCGCTCGATCACCGTTGACGCCAAGCACCCGAAAGGCAAAGCGGTGCTCGAATCGCTGGTCAAGCATTGCGATGTACTCGTCGAGAACTTCGCTCCGGGCGCGCTCGACCGCATGGGTCTCACCTGGGAACACATCCAGTCGCTCAATCCGCGCATGATCGTGGCGTCGGTCAAGGGCTTCGGTCCCGGCCCCTACGAGGATTGCAAGGTGTACGAAAACGTCGCCCAGTGCGCCGGCGGGTCGGCATCGACGACGGGATTCGACGACGGGCCGCCATTGGTCACCGGCGCGCAGATCGGCGATTCCGGCACCGGGCTGCATCTCGCGTTGGGCATCGTCGCGGCGCTGTACCAGCGCAAGACCACGGGCCGCGGCCAGCGCGTGCTCGCGGCGATGCAGGACGGGGTACTCAATCTTTGCCGCGTGAAGCTGCGCGACCAGCAGCGGCTCGATCGCACCCACGTGATGGAGGAATATCCGCAGTATCCCAACGGCACGTTTCTCGAAGCGGTA
>CAWHIS010000036.1:0-191434 GCA_963829375.1 uncultured beta proteobacterium
CTTCGCGGGATCATCGGCGACGAGCCGGAATGGGGGACCCCACCTCTCGCTGGTCAAGGTCGAACTAGACGCGGGCGGGTTGAACTAGCAGCCCGACACTTGGCGACACGGCCTTCGTGCACCGAGAAGAGCCTCAGAGCGGCGGACCAATGTCTCGGGGATGGTCCTCAGCGAACCGAGCAAGGCGGGGCGGCGACGATCCGCGCCGCCCCGCTCCGGTCAGGACATCAGCGCACGGCGAGCCTGGCGCAGGTCACCGGGCTTTTGTTGTTCTGCTGATCCGTGGCCCGGACGCAGTGCTGGAGGGTGCCGGTGATCTTCGCCGGGGCCTTCCAGGGCGTGCTCACGCGAAGCGGGCGCTGCGGTGCCGTGATCGTCGTCTGGACGGTGGCCACGACCTTCCCGTTGCGTTTGATCTGCTCGCGGATGGTCAGGGCGCCCGTGTCACCGGTCAGCCGCAGCTCGCCGACGTCGTCGGTGATCTGCGATAGCAGCTTCACGACCGCGCCCTTGCGACCGCTCGTCGCAAGCGCCTTTGCGACAGGGGCCGTCGAGTCACGCAGTTCCGGCAGGCGCAGCTGCCCGGCACCGGTCAGGTTGTCCTTGCCCGCCGCACCGAGGTCGAGCGCGTTCGACTCGAGGAACGACTGGATCTCGTTCGGCCCGAACGCCGGATGGAACTGCTTGACCAGCGCAGCCGCCCCGGCGACCTCGGGTGAGGACGCCGACGTGCCCGCGAACCCGGACGGACAGGACGCGAACGCGCCGTACGTCGCCGACGAGACGCTGTCGTGCCCGGCGATGTCCGGCTTCACGCGCCCGTCGATCGTCGGCCCCTGCGAGCTGTACGGCTCGAGGGCGTTGGACTGCCAGCACAGCGCCCCGACGGCGAGCGCGCCGGGAGAGGTCGCGGGGTCGGTGACGCTCGCCGTCGGAACCTCGTACTGGAGCGGCGGCGAGTCGGTGAACAGGTCGAGTCGAGGCGTCGTCGTCACCTTCACTCCGATGATCGCCCATGCCACAATCAGGTCGCTCCCGGTGGCCTGGCCGATGCACCCGCCCTCGACGGGCGGCTGCGTGCCGTCCTGGGTCGTGTTCGACGTGGCGATGATCTGGCCGGTCGACGATAGGAAGAGGACGAGCGCATAGTCGGACGCACCGGCAGGCCACTCGTCCCACTTGAGGACGCCGCAGATCACGGAGTTGTTGGGCCAGATGAACGTGTTGCCCTCGTCTCCGTTCGCGTCCCACTCGTGGACCTGGTCGCCGTCGGGGTCGCTGTACGTGCCGGCCCAGTGGGTCTCCCGCTGCGTTGCCGGCCGCGTTCACCCAGAGGATCCCGTCGACCGGGCGTCGGTGACGACCGATCCGGCGATTCCGCTCCCGTCACCGCGCCCGCTGGCCGGGAACCCGCCCGAGAAGTTGACGATCTGGACTCCCTGGCTCTTCGCGTATGCTCGGCCTGGCCGAGCTGCACCTCGGTGCTGATGCAGATCAGGTAGATCGTCGCGCCGGGCGCCATCTCGTGGACGATCTCGGCCACCGCCGTGCCGTGCATGGTCGCCGTCGTGAACTCTCCGTCGCAGAAGTCGATCGTGGTGACGGTCGCAGGCAGGTCACCCGACGCCTGCCGGTCGGTGAAGACCCTGGAAACCGCCGTCGATCACCGCGACCTTGACGCCGGTTCCGGTGATTCCCTTCGTCTGCCACGCTGAGGCGAGACTGGCCGCGACCTCCTCGCCGGGCACGGAGTCCTCGACGAGCCCGTACGCCGGCCGCAGGCGGTTGGCCGAATCGAGTCGCGAGAGGATCGCAGAGGCGCCGCGCGGCAACAGGGCCTGCACGTAGTCGCCAGGTGGCCTCGACGTGGCCACCCAGGCGGTCGACGGCCGCTCCGACGGCCGGGACGCCGGGCCGCGTCGATGACCACTCGCTCCTCGCCGCCGGGCACGCGGCCCGCGCCGGCCGGGTACAGACGGAGTGACGGATCGAGAGACATCCAACCCGCGGGAACGAGCCTGGACAGTCCGGAAGCGGCGAGCGCGCCGGCGTGCAGCCGGTCCAAGTGGACGCGCGCTTGACATCGCGCGTCGCCCCGACCGGCGATCCGATCCCGCCCCAGCCGACCGCTGTGGCCGGGACCGCCAACGCCGCGGAAGAACGCGTCGCTGCGTGGCACTAGCCTCAGTTGGCTGCCCAGATAGCGCCCAATGCCGGCGATGGATTGTCCGAGCAGCGCTGCGCCCTGAGACGCGAGGCTGAGTGCGATGTCACCAGCTTCGAGGAACCGCGTCCTCTTGCACGCAGAGATGCTGTTGCGAACACAGTCGATGACGGCCATGCCGTCGTCGCACACCGCCGTGACCTGCCAGACAGGGAAGCTCGCGCCGAATGCCCATTGGGCATGCCCCTGCGCACTTTGAAGGGTGGAGGACGAAGCTCCCTCGTGGAAGACTACGTCGGGTGCCACCTCGATGGCGGCTATGAGCTGTGGCCGCAACGATCTCGGCACGCCCCAGCAAGTGGACCAACTGGCTGAGTGGATGTACCAATTGCTCCAGGATGATATTCGACGGCCGTTCGAACATCCAGTGGTCGAAGCGCCGCGCCTGCAACTGCGCCAACGGCCCCGCAACCACCAATGAAACGAATCTGAGCCGGCCATACTGTCCGGCATCCAGCGCACGCCTAAACTTCACCAGGGCGGGGTGGAACACCAGGTTTTGATTGACACCAAAACCCACCTGCTTCGATGTCGCGATGTCTTGCAACTGGCCCGCTTCTGGTCGGGTCGGTGCAGATCGGCTTCTCGATCAGGCAGTGAATGCCCGCGGTCAGAAGCTGCCGGCCGATGACGGCATGCAGCGGCGGCACCACCACATGCGCCCGCTCGAACGCGTGGGCGGCAAGGGCTTGCGGCGTACTTTGGAACACGCGAACTGCACTGCCAGCCTGACGCGCAAGCGCCTGTGCCGCTCGGCGGTCCGGATCGACGATCGCAGACACGGCGACCGATGGCATGGCCATGAGACTGGCAAGTTGATCGTGCGCCATCCGCCCCGCGCCGATCAAGCCGACCCTTGTGCTTGTCATCCGTGACCCAAGTTCTCCTGACGTAGGCTCTCTCGCGATCGCGATTGATGGATTTGCGTCATTTTGCCAAAAAGTCAAGAGGCTACGCCTCTTTCTCCAGACTTGCGCTGGGAAAAGGTGGTTCGCTGGGAGCGAACAGCCCTGAAGGAGCGTCGCGACTGGGGTTAAGCTTCGGGGATGAATCCGACCGATGAGTTGTCCAGTTATTACGCCGAGTTGTTGGAGGGAACCTACGATTGCGTGGATCGGGTGGTGCTCAACGCCTACTTTCCGATGGGCCAGACCGGTGGGGGGCTGCGCACGTGGTGGCGAACTCTACGCGGCGACGACGCGAACCTCAATGACGGCCAGTTGCGGGATATGGCCGGAACGCTCTCGCGACGGCTGCGGGCTTATTGTGCCCGCGGGTTCCGGTAATTGATGCCGAGGCGGGCCAGCGCAAGCATGAGTTAGCCGAGCCGATCTGCCCAAAGACCCGAAGTTTCGGGGGTTGTTCCTGGTCATCACCGGCAATGCCCCGGCGCCGGTGTGGGAGGTCAAACGCAACGCCGAACCAGATCATCGAAGTGCAGCATCGCGCCAGTGGCCCTACGTGAAGCACTACTATTTTCATCTGATGGACCCGGAGTGGGGGCATGTGACTCTGCGGATGTGCGGCTACCCGCCCTTCGGAACCCAGGTGATCCTCAATGGGCACGAATGGGTGGAGCGGCAGGCGGTGCGGCAGAAAGTGACTGTGGTCAAGAGCGGCAACTGCTTTGTGGAGGGCAGCGACTTTGCCCAAGTCAACCGGCTGGCGGCGCTGCTGGAGCGAGAGTCGGCCATTGGCAAACTGGCGGCGGTGTGCGAGCGGTGGATTTATTCCAGCGCGCTGTGCTTTGCCTTGACGCGGGAAGAACAACAGCGCAGCGGGTTCCAATATCAGTATTCGGTGTTCCAGTTGGAATTGAGCCGCAACCTGCTCTTTGCGCGGGGCGGCACGATGGACGAGGTGTATCAGAAGCTCATTGACCGCACGCGCCAGCCGCTGGAACTTGAGCACTTGAAGACCATCTTCGGTTTCCGGCATCGCCCGCGGCAAAAACTAAAGCGGGGACGTCGGGGGCCGGAGGTGGCCAAAGAAGTCCAAGCACACAGCTATGACCTGACGGTGTTCAAGGTCCGGTGGGGGAACCTGATCCTCAAGATCTACGACAAGGGCGGGCGGGTGTTGCGGGTGGAAGTGGTGGTGCATAACGCCAAGGAACTGCGGTGCGGCAAGGTGCTGCAGAAGCTGCCGGTCTTGCTGGAGCGGATGAGCGGGATGCTGGTGAGGTTCTTGAACACGGTGCAGGTGGCGCATGTGAGCTTCCTGGACCAAGGCGCCTTTGAGCGTTGGGCGAACCCAACCACGCGCGGCACCCGGCGATTGGCGGGCATTGATTTGAATAAAGCCCGCAACCGACACGTGGTGGACGCCGTGGTGGGGCTGGCCACGCAACCGGCGGGTTTTAGCTTGGCGGAATTGGCCGAGGCCGTACGAGCGCGCACCGGTGGGGGGCCCAAGTATTCCGCCCGCCAAGCAGCGTATGATTTGGCCAAGCTGCGGGGCAAGAAGCTGGTGAGGCGCAAAGACCAATCCCGCCGCTATGTGAGTGATCCGAGCGGAGTGCGGACGATGTGTGCGTATCTCCTGCTGCGGGAAAAGGTCATCAAACCGTTGTTGGCGGGGGGAGTCGCCCTGGGCCGTCCCCCAAAGTTCTCAGCCCATTGGACCAACACTACGTTAATCTGCGTGGGGAACTCAATCGGACCTTTGAAACCATCGGGCTCGCAGCGTGAATCCCCCCTCACACACATCGACAACTTGTTGGTGTCTGTTCTCGGATTAGCGACTAATGTGTTCGACGCCGACCCGCGAACAAGAAAAGCCACGCCGGAAAGCGAAGCTCTCTTCAAGCTGGCCTGATTCCAGGCAGATCGAACTTGAATCTAACGGCGCCGCGTTTTCAGCCTCTGGCCCCAACGACGAAATCCAACGCGTCTATCAAGCGTTCGAAACAGACCCGATCCGACAATTCCTTGCGCACAGTATCGAGTCCGGCCTGGCCTATTCGGCTGCGTTCCTCGGGATGGGTTATCAGGCGATCGAGCTTGGTGAACCATTCTTGAGCGTCATTCGCCAATACTCCATTGACGTTATCCTGGATCAGACGCGTGTGTTCGCCAATGTTCGAACAAGCCGCGACTGCCCCAGCCGCCATGTAAACGACCGCTTTGCCAATACCGCGAGCTAACGAGTCCTCGACTCGAAAGAGCGGGAATAATCCGATGTCCATGGCAACCGCTTCGCGAGCCATTTGTTCTCGGTCGTATTGCAGCACCGAGGACCAGCGAACCTTCTCAAAGAGCGGCAACTGTTGAGCGGCTGCCCCCACCACGCGCAGCTCCAGGTTCGAATGACGCGCAAACAATTCTTCCAGCGGTTCCCAAATCGCGTACAAGGAGCCCGCGGTACTGTGGCTGCCTATCCATCCCAAGCGGACTGTCGAGCCATTCCGCGACACCTTTTCTCGTACGGAGTCAAATATGTCGAGTTGCGTGCAGTCCGGTACGATTCGAATACGACGATTGTACTTTTCGGCGTAGGCCGCCACGTATTGGTTTTCGCAGATCACCCCGTGCGCCGTGGTCAGCATTTCGTCCAGCTGGCTAAACCCGCTGCCATGATGCCTCAACCAAAGGGCATCATTGATATCCACAACCACGCGAGGACCGTTGAGGGCAAGTATTCGCCGTTGCAGATCTATCGTGGGCGTCTTGAGCAGATAGACCAACTCGCATGTCCGTGCGTATTCAAGAATCTCGTCTTCTCGAGACGGGACTCGGCGGCGGCTTGTCCGCAGATAAGGTGCAAAGCGCCTGCCCACGTGGCTTGTTAGCCTCTGAAGCACGTTGCGGCGTAAGGGCAGCGCGGGCGGCGGATTGCGATCTATGTATTCAACCGACCATTCTGGATGAGACGCAAAAAATGACTCATAGGCCAGCCCACGCTTTAGGGCAGTGTATTTGCTCACGCCTAAATCCGTGACGATTAACAGTCGACGTTTGGAATTCATCGCGTCTTATGCAAACTTTGCGTCTTACCGGCGCTTGGCGTAGAAAGTCCGCAAGCGACCACGATGGTTAGCCGCGAGCGGGCCGCCTTCATTGCCGGGCATTCTTGAGCAGGTCCAGGGTGGACTTGATGCCTTCCTCCATCTTTCCATGGAAGCGGAATCCCTTCGCCTCGAACCTCTCGCACGCTACTTCGTAGGAGAGCTGGTTCATGATCTGGTTGTCCACCAACTTCACCACCACGTCCGGAATATATTTTCGTAGGATGTCCACAATGTGTCCTACGGTGACGTTATCGGTAAGGACGTTATAAACACGATTGTCGAACAGATCGTTCTTCAGGATGAACTTCAGCGCGCGATCGGCGTCTCCGAGCTCGAGATATGGTCTCTTCTGGTCCATGGCTGTGCGCCATACCGTAATCGGCTCACCCATGACGGCCTGCCATGAGAACTTGTTTACGGCGGTGTGGAAGCGCATGCCGATGGACGTGCCGTAGATGGTGCCGAAGCGGCACGTAACGAATTTGAGTCCCTGTGAGCTCGACAGCGCGGCCAGGTACTTCTCAGCCTTGATTTTGCTGGTGGCATACGGGCTTTGTGGCTTGAGATCGGCCTCGGGGCAATCCTCGTCGACCACCTCGGAGGCGCTGCCGTACACGCTCGTGGTGGAGAGAAAGACAAGGCGGCAACCGGAGGTTACGCAAGCCTGCGCCACCTTTTCCGTGCCGACGTAATTGACGTTCTCGACCTGATCCTGGATCTCGAAGCTGCCGGCGGCGTTGGTGATGGCGGCCAGGTGGACGACGGCATCGTACCCTGCAAACAACCTGGGCAGGTCCGCTGTCAAAATGTCGGCCTCAACGAATTGGAACGCTACTCCTTGGGGAAGATTAAACAGCGTAGGGACACGCTGGGTTGCCATGTTGTCGATCAGGAGGACCTTCTCGAAGTCACCGGGCTTGATGGTGTGGATGAACCTTGACCCGATGTGGCCGAGGGCCCCGGTGATAGCGACCTTCATCTAAAGCTTCTCCTTTTCCATGATTTCGCGGGTCCGCTCCAACCCCTGCGTGAAGTTGTACTTTGGTTTCCAGCCGGTAGTCTTCATCAGAAGTTCCGAGGAGAACCGCACCTTGTCAATCTCGATGCGCCTGCGTTCCTCCGGCCATTCCACGTGATTCAGGCGGCCCTTGCCCATGACCCGGATGATCTCCTCGGCGATCTGGAGAACCGAAAGGTGTTCCTCGTGGGTGGCGAAGAATACCTCGCCAACGAGGCGGGAGTCGTGCGCAGAACGGTAGAGGATTTCGGCGGCATCCTCGACGTAAAGGACATTGCGGGTCTGGTTGCCAGGACCGAACACATCAATGGTCTGGCCGTTCCGTGCCAGGCTGATGAAGTAGTTCACGAATCCGAACTCCGGGAAGCCCTTGCCAAAGGGCCCGAATAGGTTCGCGAACCGCAGCACGACCGTCTTTATGTCATACACGCGGTTGTAGATGCGGTAGTATTTTTCCGCAACGCCCTTGTTGGCGGAATAGATGTCCAGCGGCTTCTCGCCGTGGCTCTCATCGACCAGGTCGCCCAAGGCCTTGCCGATAACGGTGCTGCTGGAGGTGTAGACAATCACGGCCTCGGGATTGAGGAGGCGCACGGCCTCAAGCACCTTCAGGTTTCCCAGGCAGTTTATTTCCGCGTCGTGAATGGGGAGTTGCAGCGACAGCGGGTGGGAGGTCTGCGCCGCACAGTTGAAGATGACATCCTGCCGCTGCACCATGTCGGCGATGAGCGGCTCGTCGGCCATGCTGCCGCGGACGAAGCGGATCCTGTCCCAAATGCTACGTAAGTTTACGGTGGTAGCCTTGAGTTGGGGATCAAGCAGATCGAGCACTGTTACCCGGTTGGCGGGATCCTGCAGACAGCGCCGGGCAAGATTGGCCCCGAGAAATCCGGCGCCGCCGATGATCAAGATGTTCACGAGGTCTCCGTTTCGATTGGTTGAAGCACCCTGAACAATGGTAGTTTCGAAATCAAAGGCCCGGTGACCGGCCGGTTTCGCGACCCAGCCAGCTCAGCGTCTGTCGAACTCCTTCTTCGAGTTTAACCTCAGGCTTCCAGCCTGTCGCACGGCGCATCCGCGCGCAGTCGGCTACAAACTCGCGCCATTCAACGGGTGCCAAGGGCACCTCATCGTTGAGCCTGATTTCCATGTCCTGATCAAACAAGGAACGCAGGTTGTCCTTGATGATGTGAAAGACTTTCTCCAAGGAGGATTCCTCCTCACTTCCGATGATGTACGGAGTCCCGTCCACCAAGGACGGATGCACCGCCGCCACAGCAACCGCGCGCACGACATCGGACACATGCACGAAATCGCGCTTGCACCGACGATTCCCGAACAAGGTCACCACCCCGGAAGTCATTGCCAAATTCATAATGCGATTGAGGAGCACCCTGTTGACAGTCTCGATCTCTTGCGAGTCCATCTGGCCGTAGACATTGGTAAACCGCAGCGGCACGCCCGGAATGCCATGCTGCCGGGCATAGTGCTGGAGATACCGCTCCCCAGTCAGTTTGTGGATGCCAAACAGTGTCAAAGGCCGGTCCGCGAATGTTTCGTCAACCGGCAAATGGTCGGTGAACCCAACCAAGTTGGCAGAACTCGCGAAGACTATCCTGGGGCTGCATTGAAGCTCGACGCATGTCTCCAGCAAGTGCAGCACCGACGCAGCATTGAGTGCCAGGTCAGCTCGCGGCGCATGTTGGGAACCGTGGCGGTGTTCGTGCGCGGCCAGATGAATCACGATGTCAGGCTCGGCACGCAGCAGCGGCTCCCTCCAAGCAGAGTCATCCATGAAATCGCAATCGCACCAAGTCACATGCTGAAGGCGAAGGTCCTGCTGCGGCGCCTTCCGGGCAAGAGCGAAGACTCGGCACGGCACCTGCTTCAGGGCAGACAACACCGCCGTGCCGACGTACCCGTTTGCCCCAGTCACGATGATTGTCTTCCCGCGCAGGCATTCCTGCACATCGGGTTCGATGGCTTCATCCGCCACGGCCTATCTTCCAACCAGCACTGGAGACAGGCTCTTCTTGCGGCAGCGAATCGAAATGCGTCCCATGAGCCCTAGTCGGGCCAACGCTGTGACGAGCAGCCGAGACCCAGGCAGTTGAAAGAGACCTGCGATGTACCGGTCGAACCACTTACCCCGCAGCCCTGCCGGTCGCACGAAATCTATCGGCGTGCATTGGTGGGCGCATTCCACGCGCTCAAACTCGTCTTTCATCATGCTGAGCAAATCGGATTTGCGAAAGAAGACCATGTGTCGAGGAAAGTCGTAGCTAACTCCGTACTGACCGAAGATCTTGCCATCCAGAGAATCGCGGATGACCGTTGAAAAAAGCAGCTCGCCACCCGGCTTCAATTTCGCGACGATCATCTGCATCGTCTCGAAGGGATTCAACAGATGCTCAACCACCATGGACGAGACAATCACATCGAAGTAATTGTCTGGATACTGGACGAGGGCGTCTTCAACCGTGCCAACTTTCACGTCGAATCCTAACTGAATCGACGACGCGGCGGCGGCCCCGGACAACTCGACGCCATGCAGGTGTCGCCATCCAAGCTGGCGCAATTGGACCAGGCGCGCACCGCTGGCGCTTCCGATTTCCAACACTGTGCCGTTCGCAACGAAGTGCGGAATAAGATCCACGCAAGCTCGCCACCGTTGCGACGGGGAAAGCACCGCGCCCAGCCATTCAGCGAGGTATCCCATATGCGTTGTTGATCCCATGGCACGGTATCCCAGTCTGCGGACAAGATAACCCCTCGCCCAACTGCTTTTTGCTTGACTAAAACGCCATGTGCGTCGGCGGATGGCGTCCTTGATATCGGCTGCCAGTTTGGCGAGTCCACTCGGAGCGCGCTGAAAGGCCGGGGCGGGCGGTGGAGAATGATAAGGCGCATAGGTTGCCGGATATAGGTCCGCCAGTTGAGCCGCAATAGGACGTGGATTTTGAAACCACAGGCCACATGCCGAGCAAGTCGAGGCGAAGAACTCACCCGGCACTCCATAGATATAGTCGTGGCAGCGGTAAACGATGGTGGAGTCCGTGCTGCCACATCTTGGACACGGCACCGCTTCCAGGGTGATGCCTTCTGTCCTCGGCTGAGGATCATCCTCCTGAACACCCATGATCAGTTGCGGCGAAAGAGCAGATTGCATTGATAGTGCAGCCGGTGCGTTACAGGAAAGTTGTCCATGTTGAACCGTCTGTCGTAGGGGGCCTTGAACACCAGGGTGTAACCGAGGCGTTCCAACATCACGCGAATCTCCGACAGGCTAAAAAACCAGACTGGAATCGTTGACCCCGGCACATTGTTCTGCGCAGACGCAAAGGTCGGGATTTCCTCCCCAGCTGGAAGAAAGCACAGCATCCAGTATTCCGGCGTGTGCGCGGCTAGCATTTTCAGTAGTCCCTGGTAGTCCTCCACAAACTGCAGCATCGCGCTCAGCAGAAGTAGATCGATCTTCTCGAGTTCGGTGGGCACACGTGAATCGAAATGAAGGAAAGCATCGCCGGCCGCCATAGCAGATCCTGCATGGCAACTAGCCTCATTGTCGACCACCCAGTAATCAAGCTTCACATCGGATTCGAGGCAGCGACGCGCGTTGACATATGACGCCCCCATTCCACCTCCAAAGTCGAGGACGCGCAGTAGTTGATGTGGCCGCGTCAATGTCGCTACGGCTTGGGCGAAACATGTGTGGTGGGGTGGAATATCATGCGGAATCCTCGATCCTTCGGAGCGGAGCGCCGCCCACGCCTGCGCTGTGTCCCGTTCGATATTTGAAATCCAGGTGTCCCCGCTAAACCCTGGTCCGCTTTCCGGAACGTCGCGAAAACGTTTGAACACTCCCTCCCATATAAACGGATCTTGGTTAACGGGGGTACGCGTCTGAAATGCCGTCAATCTGCGGCTGCGAAGGAACGTGCGGATCATGTGGGGCTAACTTGGTAGGCGTTCCAATCGAAACCGATAGCGGCATCGTCATGAGATATGCGAACCTCGTCGTCCAGGTCATAGGTGCCAGACGTGACGTAGATGATCTGCATCGGTCCCTGCAGACAGCGGTATCCGTGGGCAACTCCGGGCGGAAACATGTAGCAGACCGCCTGGTCGCTGCCGGCCAGGAAGGTCATGGTCTCGCCAAACGTAGGGGAATTGGTACGCGTGTCATGTAGCGCGACCGCGGTCAAACCACTTACCACATAGTTCCACTGCGTTTGCCGGCGATGGGCGTGCCACGCCTTCAGGACCCCCGCCATCACCAATGAATGGCTTAGCTGGCCAAAACCATCCACAAAGAATGCGTCTGTGACGCGGATGACTTCGCGAAAAAAGCCACGTTCGTCCCTGTGGGTAACCAGTTCCTTCCTGACGACGCCCTCGATCATGATCACTCCTTGAAATCTTTCACGGCGCGGATGACCGCATCTAGATCTCGAGGACCCAGCTCCGGGTAGATGGGCAAGGACAGCACTTCTTTAGCTGCACGCTCCGTCTCGGGCAGCGCGTCGCCGCCCCTGATCTTGCCTTTGTAGGCCGGCTGCAAGTTAATGGGGACAGGGTAATGGATGAGCGCCCCGACTCCGTTTTCCTTCAGGTGGGCCTGTAGTTTGTCGCGCGATCGCGAGCGGACAACGTAAAGATGGTAGGCGTGCTCGCATCCGGGTCGCACCGCCGGCAGGATCAGTCCGGTATCCGCCAACCGCTCACCATAACGCGCGGCGATGGCGGTGCGCGACCGGTTATCGGAATCCAAGAATGGCAGCTTCACGCGCAGGATCGCGGCCTGCACTTCGTCAAGGCGCGAGTTGAACCCGGAAAGGTGACTGACGTAGCGCTCCGCCCAGCCGTATTCGCGGTAGAGGCGAGCCTGCTTGGCCAGCGCGGCGTCGGCGGTGACCAGCATGCCGCCGTCACCAATTGCGCCGAGATTCTTGGTCGGGTAACAGCTGAAAGCGGCGATGTCACCGATGCTGCCGACTTTGCGGCCCTTGTAAAGCGCGCCGTGCGCCTGCGCGCAATCCTCGATCGAGACGCAGACCATTCTTTTTCGTGACCGCCTGAATGGCATCGATGTCAGCCGGCTGGCCATAAAGGTGCACGGCGATGACGGCCTTGGTTGCCTTGGTTATCAATCCTTCCAGCTTCGATGGATCGAGGGTGTAGTGTGCCGGGTCGATATCCGCGAACACGGGCGTGGCGCCGGCCAACTCGATCGCAGAAACGGTTGCCACGGCTGTATGCGCAACCGTGATGACCTCGTCCCCGTGGCCGATGCCCAGTGCCCGCAGCGCCACGTGCAGCGCTTCGGTACCGCTGCCGACAGCCACACAATGGCCCACGCCCTGGTACGCGGCGTACTCGTTCTCGAAGGCGGCCACCTCCTGCCCGAGGATGTAGAACCCGCTCTCGAAGACCCTGCGTACCGCGGCGTCGATGGCCTCCTTGTGCGCGTGGTACTGGGCCTTGGGATTGCTGCACAAGATCATCAGACCACCTGCACGTCGGGGACGTAGAGGATGAACTTGCCGCCCTTGGCGCGGAATTCCTTTTCCTTCGCCATGATCTCCTCGCCATGGTTCCATGCGAAGAGGAGGGCGTATTCGGGATGCCGGGCGGCGAATTCCTGGTAGGCCTTCACGGGGATGTGCGCGCCGGGCGAGAACTTGCCCTGCTTGATGGGGGTGGTATCGCTGATGTACTCGACGAGGTCCGGAGTGATGCCGCAGTAGTTGGTCACCGTGGTGCTCTTCGATGTCGCGCCGTAGGCGACGACCCGTTTGCCCTGTTTCTTAAGATCGCGCAGAGAGCGTCATCAGCTTATCGCGGGAGCGCTCGACGTTGTGCTTGAAGGTACGGTAGGTCTCGATCTTCCGGAGGCCCAAGGGCGTCCTCCTTGCGAGTTGCGCGGCCACGTTGGCGGAAACCGGATGCGCGCCCTGTGTGGGAGATGACGTAGCGCATGGATCCGCCGTGCACGTTCTGCGGAAGCACGTCGATGATCTCCAGGCCGTGCTTCTCCATCACGTAGCCGACGGATGCGACAGAGAAGTAGAAGGCGTGCTCGTCGTAGATCTGGTCGTAGGAGGTCTTCTGGATGATGTCGCCGAGGTAGGGATCCTCGAATATGAGCACGCCCTTGGGCTTGAGCAGCAGCTTGATGCCCGCGACCACCGAGTGCATGTACGGGATGTGGCACATCACGTTGGCGCCCATGAAGGCGTCTGCCTGGCCGTGCTCCGAGATGATCTCCTCGGCAAGCTTCTCGTCGAAGAACTTCGAAATGGTGTTGATGCCCTTGCTGCGGGCAACCTCGGCGACGTTGGCCGAAGGCTCTATGCCGAGATGGCGGATGCCGGCTTCGGCGAAGTTCTGGAGCATGATGCCGTCGTTGCTGCCAATCTCGACCACGAAGGGATCCGGAGCTGCCGGCGAACCGCTGGCGGACGTCGTCGGAGAAGGCCTTGAAATGCCGGACCATGCGGGTCGAGGTCGAGGAGAAAAACGCGTAATTCTCATGGAACATCCTTTCCTGCTCCACCAGCTCCGTTAACTGGACCATCTTGGATTCGGGACAGAATCCCACTTTCAACTCGAAGAAATGTTCCGAGTTGTATTGCTCGGGCGTCAGGAAGCCGTTCGCGATGGGCATCTTTCCGAACGACATGAAAGTTTCCGTCTCGGCCCCGCTGATCAGACACTTCGTCATTGTGAAGACTCCTCGTGATGGTATCCAGAGTTGGTACGTTGGCGTGCGTAGATTTGACGGAAACAGGAGCCTAGACAGAAAACAGCATGAACATCGAATCCGTCCGAATGCGCGGAACGATATCGCCAACGCTGCAGTCTTCAGCCCTAAAGCATCTCTGTGCGCCAACATAGCAGTGGCGCAATGCGGCCTGGCGACGAATAGCCTGGATAAGCGCGATTGGTAATGCCGAGAGCAGTAACGTTCAATCTGATGTTGATCGGCTGGGGAAGGATTTCTCGCTTATTGGAAATTCCGGCGCCAACTTTGAGATCATATGTCCTGCCAGAAAGAAAGTCGGCGGGAATTGTCACTGTTGACACATACCGTCCCTCGAGCACTGTCTCGAGTTCCACCTGGTCGCCGTTATGTAGACTATCAAAAATCATCACGCCGTCTGAATCAAAGATGGCAATCCAAGCATGGAAGCCGGAACATCGCTGAAACAATTCATACTCCATCTCGACCTCAACAGGCTTTCCGCTGACCAACTCTGTCGTAGCTCGTCCCTCCTGCACGACACTCACGCTTCCTAGCCGAAACACAGGATCGGGAGGAAGCTGCGTTATGACCTGCGCCGCTTCCTCCAGAGAACCGCCACGCGGTACGTCCCCAAGATAACTTTCGACGACTTCGGACGATGGCCCCTGTTGAATTTTTTGTCCTGCGCTTAAATAAATAGCGGTGTCGCATAACTGCCGCACTGCTTGCATGTTGTGACTGACGAAAAGCACGGTTCGGCCCTTGCCTTTCGATTCGTTCATTTTGCCCATGCACTTGTTTTGAAAGGCCGCGTCGCCCACGGCGAGGACCTCGTCGACGATCAAGACTTCAGGCTCGAGATGGGCGGCGACAGCAAAGGCCAATCGCACGTACATGCCGCTCGAATACCGTTTGACCGGTGTATCGATGAATTCTTCGATTTCGGAGAAGGCGATAATCTCATCGAGCTTCCTGCGAATCTCGGCTTTGGTCATGCCCATGATCGCGCCGTTTAGGAAAACGTTCTCGCGACCGGTGAGCTCGGGATGAAACCCGGTACCCACTTCAAGGAGGCTTGCCACGCGCCCCTTGATGCGGATTCGGCCCGACGTGGGCGCAGTCACTTGAGAGAGTATCTTGAGGAGCGTACTCTTCCCGGCGCCATTGCGGCCGATAATGCCGAAGACCTCCCCTTGCGTTACGGTGAAACTCACGTCATCCAACGCCCAGAACTCCTGTCCGATCAACCGCGCATGGTGCTCCTGGCCAACCTTGAGCAGAGGGTTGGGTTTGTGACGGACTCTGGCCCACCAGCGGGAAATATCCTCCTGCAGCGAGGCCCCGCCGATCATTCCGAGCCTGTAAGTCTTGCTCACGTGTTCGACTGAAATCGTAGTGGACATCGTTATGTTTTGCCCGCTACACAGTATCCATGAAGGTTCGCTCGACACGCGTAAACAGCATCATGCCGGCCGCGACTACGACTAGCATGATGGCGAAGCTCAACGCAAGCTGCTCAAGCGTGACAGTACCCACGCCTAGAAACGCGAGCCGGAACCCTTCGAACACCGGCACCAGTGGATTCAGATTCACCAACCATTGATACTTCGCCGGCACGGCTGAAAGCGGATAAATGACCGGCGTCAGATACATCAGCAGCTGCACGCCGAACGCTACGAGATAACTCAAATCGCGATAGCGCGTAGTCAGTGCGCACACGATGATGCCGGCACCCAAGGCATAGCCCGCAAGGAGGAGCAACAGAATCGGTGTCAGCAGAGCCCAACTCGTCCAGTGAATGGATACTCCCGTGAACACATAAACAGCCATCACAAGCAACAGGATGGCGAATTGGAGACCGAAAGTGATCAGATTGGAGAAAACGATGGATACCGGAATGACGAGCCTGTGGAAATAAACCTTGCCGAGCAGCGCTGCGTTTCCGACGAAAGTCCTCGATGTAGCGTCCAGTGAACTCGAGAAGTACGCCCACGCGACGTTGCCGACCATGTAGAACAGGAACGGTGGCGCACCATCAGTCGACAGCCCGGCGATGCGGCTGAAAACCACCGTAAAAATGACAGTCGTGAGAAGAGGACGAAGGATGTGCCACGCCGGCCCCAGAATCGTCTGCTTATATACGGAGACGAAATCGCGCCATACAAACAGGCTGACGAGATCCCTATAACGCCACAGCTCTCCGAGACGCCAATCGAACCAGCCGCGCTGTGGCAGAATGACGGTGGTTATTGCGGAATCGCCGAGCGCGAATTCGTCTTGTAATGGTACGGGTACGTCGACCGGCATTGAGTTATGGTATCCGATTGCCGTCTTGTTCGGCAATGCCATTGGTATGGTTACGATGCTGTGTGCTACTGACTGCCTACCGAAGTCGAGGCCATCGGATCATCGCTGCGTACAGCAAATTGCTATCGGTACTGCAGCTTGGCGAGGCTCACCGAACTTCCAGCGACAGTCATGCGCTCGGCCAGTATCGGCTGCTTGAATGGTTTCGCCGTCGGTATCGCCGTTGCCACCCATACTCGCAGTGCAAGCAGCAAAGCTATCAGCGGTCGATGCGAAGTCCGGACGAGCGAACTTCCATCGATGAACCGGCTTGCGGTACACCGCGGCTGTCGCTGCGAATAGAACCGCACTGTGGCCGGAAGCTATCAAGACTTTGATGTGGTCATCCTCGCGACGCGTCGCAGTCGGTGATTCCACAGGACGACAATGGCAAGGGGTGCCGAGTCCGTTTTGGGAATCTCTTGTGGAAGTGTCGAGGGCAAGAACGACGGCGATAACACACCGAGCGGCCAAATCAGCGCCACGCGACGAGCCGTTCTCGATTAGAGTGCCGGTTACCGATATACGGCGATAGGCATCTACCCGTCACTTCGAGTAACCCGCTACTGTTTCCTTTTTTCAGGTGGCCTATACAAGTTCAGTTGTCAGTTGTCGCCCGAAGGGCCAGATATTGCTTTAGCATTACTTAAGCCGCCGGCGTAAGTCGCCACTTGTGGCCGAATCGAAAAAAGCACACTTCGTCCTGCATGACAGGACATCGGAGGAAAGGTAACGATCTTGCTGCAGGTGTTACTGACTGTCGACACGGAGTTTTGGCCGTCTACGCCACGGCAATGGCCGGAGCGACCGCTCCCGCGCCCGTATACCGCCATGGAAGACGACTACGCGCGCGACGTCATGGGGCAAACGGCGAGCGGGGAGTATGGCTTGCCCTACTTACTGAAGTCGCTGGCCGCGCATCGGCTCAACGCCGTGTTCTTCGTCGAATCACTGCACGCGTCGGCGCTAGGCGGCAAGCTGCTGCAACGCACGGTGCGCACGCTGCGCGCCGCCGACCAGGACGTCCAGCTCCACGTCCATACCGAATGGCTGTCGGAACCGATGGCGGTCGAGCTGCCGCGGCCCTATCGGCAAAATCTCGGCGACTTCGATCGCGCCGACCAGACCCGCATCGTGCGCGCGGCGCTGGGCAATCTGCGCGCTGCCGGTGGCCCCGCCGTGGTGGCGCTGCGCGCCGGCAACCTCGGCGGCAACCACGACACTGTGTACGCGGCGAAAGCGGCCGGACTGACCTGGGACATGAGTCTCGATCTTGCCTACGGGCGCGCGGCGTATGAGGCGATTCAGGATCGCGCCCGACGCGAGGGCGTGGCCAGCGCCTGCCCCACCATTCCCTTGTCCTGCGTCGAGGACTATCCCGGCCACTTCCGGCACATGCAACTCACGGCGCTGTCGTTCGCTGAACTCCAGCATGCGCTGTTCTGCGCCGCACGGGAGCAGTGGCCGTACTTTGTGATCATGCTGCACAGCTTCGAGCTGATCAAACGGGATGCGTCCCGCGCCACCCCGGCGCGCGCGCACAGCATCAACCTGCGGCGCTGGAACCAGCTGTGCAAGCTGCTCGACCGGCGGCGCGACCTGTTCCGGACGATCACGTGCCGGGATCTTGTACTTCCCGGCACGAATGGGAGCGGTACGCAGGTGCCACGGACGCTGCCCAGGCACACGCTTTGGCGCATCGCCGAGCAGCTGGCGTCGCGAATTCTGTAGCGGATGACCTCGGTGGCGGTTTCGCTTTTGTCTGCCGGAAGCGTCGCGGCGAAAAGTCGAGTCTGACCCAATTTCAACCCAATTTCAGCGGCGAAAAGTCGAGTCTGACCCTGCCTTCCTGCTTTGCGGGCCACTGTCAGGAAAGATTACGCAGGCACGACCGGGGCGTCCACCACCTACTCCTACATCATTGATTTCATTCACCGGTCGAGGCCTGGCTGGGTTATTGCATGCCCCATTGGGGCGGTCGAGGGCGACGTATTCGGTTTCGGGAGCGGTCTAGTCCGGCGGCGCTGGGGTCAACCTTGGTCGGTGTCGAATTATCTTACATTTCAACTCAGCAGAACTTGCGTCTCGAAGCCTAAGTCCCTCCTGCATAAGGAGAAAAAATTTCCGGCATGGCTCATGCTTTGCAACGTGTGTTCGTGGCTTCCAAGGCACGGAGAGGTTACGAAGTTTATAATTGAGGAGCCCTACCATGGTTCGCGAATTAAAGAAACTAACGATCGGCGCCGTTGCGACAGCAGGGCTGCTTCTGTGTCAGACCGCTTCGGCCGGCTTGCTGACGGTGGAGCTGCAGACAGGTGGCGGCGCACCGTTCCCGTTCGATTGCGCAGACGGTGCCGCTTGTGACTTAAATCCATCCCTCAACGCCGTGACCATCGTATCCGGCGCAGGTGGAGTCCCAGCAATTCCCGGTTACAGCCTGCAAGTCACCACAACGTTCTCTAACAATCCAGGGACGTCCAACTTCAACATTCTTGACGTGACTTGGAGTCTAAACGCTTCGGGGGGAGGCGGGCCACTCACCATCCTCGTCAGCCAGAACGGTTTCAACGTCGGCCCGGTGGGCCCGGGAGCGCAATTGGAAAGCGTTTGTGGCGGCGATGTGACGGCTGGCACCGGCAGCTCAGTTATCTGCCAGGAGTGGGTCAATCTGTCGAACACGCTGTTTGGACTTGGTCCGGTCACCCCGGGCGTCCAAGGTCCGTTTTCAGCGCCATTTACCAATACCGCGCTTAGCGCCCCCTATACGGGCGTAGTTCCTTATGCAATCACCGACCGACTCATCTTCAGTTTGGGAGCAGGCGCGACGAGCACCGGCGATCTGCGCAGCACCACGCCAGTTAATAAGATTCCCGAGCCAGCCACCCTGCTGCTGATTGGCGCGGCACTTGCCGGCGCTGGCTTCGCTCGCCGTCGCAAGCAAAGCTGAAACTCCAGGGCATCCTCAGTTGAGAAAACCCCGCTTGCGTAGCGGGGTTTTTTTTGGGGAAAGCCGGGTCAAACTCGACGTTTGGCGATAGAAATCAGAGACTAAGCAGCAAGCGTTCAGAAAGGTTCTGACTCAAAACTGTCGAAAAATTTTACGGCCCGGTCGCGAGGCCCCAGAGCAAGAAGCCGAGGTTGAAGAATATTCGCAGCAATTCAATGGCTTGATAACGAAACTCCAAGCCTGGTTCGTTTCTTGCTGCTCCCTATGCAGTCAAACGAGATGAGGTGCGTCAGCCGGCCTCTTCGACGGTCAACCAATGGACGAATCCTGATCATGTTAAAGCGAAGATTTCGAGTGTCGCTGTGCGCGTTCGCCGCGACCGCGGTTTTGGTGCTTGCTGGACCTGTGCGCGCGGCTGTGTGGAGTTCGGATTACGACCCACCTGCGTTTATCGGTAGCGCTTCGTTCGATGTCCCCACGCCTTGCTTGGCCGGTGTCGCGGATGGGGAGTATCTACCGACCGCGTTCCCGGGATGCGCTCCAATCCGTGTTATCAGCAACGTCTCGACGACTCCGGCGATTAACTTCGCTTCGGTCCTTCCTTCCTCTGCCGTCACGTCCTATGACGTCATCGGCGGGCAGTTTGTGGGGGTCGATACGGGCATCATTGGTTCCAGTGCACTGGGTTTCTGGTTTCAGTTCCTGTCGAACTTCCAGCAGATCGGGGATTTTCCGCCGACCGTCACCAACACCGTCAATCTTTACAACGACTGCTCGCTCGATGGGCCCACTCTTTTCTGCGGCTCCCCTGTCAACGTCGCAACTATCGTTACGTTCAGACCCGCGCCCGAACCGGGCTCGCTCGCCCTGATAATCGGTGCGCTCGGGGCCGGCTGGTTGGCGCGCAGGCGAAAAATCGCGGCCTGATCTGGCCCGATAACGCAAAAAGGCCCCGTCGATCCTGACGGGGCTTTTTGATTCTGGGGACCCCTATCAAGCAGGGACGGCTGGAACAACGGTCGACGCAAGCGCGGAGTCGATGGCGTCGTCCAGTGCCCACCCGCTGCCGTGCGACCATGCCGCCTTGAATGCGGTCTCTCCTAGCGTTGCGCGCGCGGCGTCGATGTTCTCCCGCTGCTTCGCTTCTCGACGTTGCGATCGCGGAAGCGCAAGGGCCCCGCGCACGGCGGCAACGGCCGCCTGCAGCCGAACCGCACCGTCGGGCTCGCCGACCACCTGCAGGAAGTCCGGCGCAGTCTTCAAGGCAATCGAGCGCCTCCGCGCGCATTTCAAGCGCCCGGAATGTGCCCAGGGCTTCGGCCAATTTCTTGCGCGCGGAGTCGTGATCGCCGCCGACGATGTCGGCTTTCGCCAGGCACCATAAAGCGATTGCCTCGTTGCGCTTGTCTTCGGCGTCCCGACAGACCTTGAGCGAACGGGCGAACCGCGATTGCGCGCGCTGCAGGTCGCCTTCTCCAAGCGCGATCTCTCCCAGATTGCGCTCGCATTCGCATTCCAGTTCCTGGTGCTTGATGCTGCGTGCGATCGTCAGGCACTGCTCGAAGTGCTGCTGGGCCGTAGCATCGTTGCCCAGTTGGATGCAAATCTCGCCGAGGTGGAGCAACCCAAGGGCCTCTCCGAGTGGTTCTCCAATTTCACGAAAGGTGTGGAGGGACTCCTCCGCGCACTCGCGAGCCTTTGTTGCGTCGCCCTGCTGCAGGTGCGCGATCGAGAGCGTGGACAACGTCCCGGCGATCTCGCGCGGGTCTCCCAGGCGTCGGCGCAACGCGAGGCACTCCGTCAGCATCGTCATCGCTGCCGCATGGTCGCCCCGCCTCGTCGCCAGCGCGCCGCCCACATACAGCGCGTGGGAACGGGCGATTTCCGGTAGGCCCGGGAGGGCAAGCGCGACCTGGATGTTGTTGCGACCCTCGGTCGAGTAACCGCGAAGGATCCGGAAATTCATCAGTGCAACTTCGAACTTGACCGCAATTGTGGGATCGACTCCGCCGGCAAGCGCAAGCGCGATTGCGGCTCGCAAGTTGTCGAGTTCCACTTCCAAACGCCGCGTCCATTCGCCCTGCTCGGGTCCTTTCAACTTCGCACGTCCCGTCTTGGCGAGCCCAAGGTAATAATCGCAGTGCCGGGCTGCGGTCGCAGCGACGTCGTCGCGGTCGGTCAGGCGCTCGTGGGCGAACTCCTGGATCGTCTGCTGCATCCCGTAGCGCTGCTTGATCAGGTGCTCATGGGCGAACTCGCGAATCGTTTCCAGCAACCCGTAGCGTGACCCGCGACCATCGCGCTCGAACATGACGAGCGACTTGTCGACGAGGGAGGTCACCAGGTCGAGAATGTCCTCGGGCATAAGAGGCTCGGCGCCGCAGACTGCCTCTGCCGCCGGGAGGTCGAACCCGCCGACGAAGACACTCAGCCGGTCGAGGACCAGCTGCTCGTTCTCCTGCAACAGATCGTACGACCAACTCACCAGCGCGCGCAGCGTCTGCTGGCGCTCCAAGGCGACGCGGCTGCCACCGGTGAGAAGCTTGAACCGATCGTGCAGACGGGCGTTGATCTGCTCCACAGACAATGAGCGCATGCGGGCCGCGGCCAGTTCCAGCGCAAGGGGAATGCCTTCGAGCCGGGCGCAGAGTTCGGCGACGGCCGGCGCTTCGGTGTCCGACAGCGTGAAGCCCGGTTTTTGAAGCCGCGCGCGTTCTACGAACAGCTGCACTGCATCCGAGCGCAGGAGTTCGTCGGTACTCGCCTTTCGATCGGGCACCGTGAGCGGAAACACGGGATAGGTTTGCTCTCCCGAGATGTGCAACGCCTCTCGGCTCGTGGCAAGAATCCGGACTTCCGGCGCGCCACGAAGCAACGCGTCGGCCAGGCTCGCGCACGCGCTCACCAGGTGCTCACAGTTGTCGAGCACGAAGAGCAGCTTGTGTTCCTTGATGTGCTCACAGAGCGTCTGTATGAGCGGCTTGTCAGCTTCTTCACGGACGCCCAGCACCTGTGCAGTCGCGCTGGGGACGAGTGACGGGTCCTTGATCGGAGCAAGATCGACAAACCAGACGCCGTCAGGAAACTGCTCCAGCACGTTCGCGCCAATCTGCAGCGACAAACGCGTCTTGCCCAACCCACCCATGCCCAGGAGCGTGAGCAGCCGCGACTTTGCGAGCAGGGCTTTCGCTTCGGTGAGCTCGCGCTCGCGTCCGATGAACGAGGTAACCTGCGGTGGCAGGTTGTTGGGCGTCGCCTCTAGCGAGCGCAGCACCGGAAAATCCTGCCGGAGCTGCGGATACAGGAGCTGGTAGACACGCTCGGACGTGGCGAGGTCACGCAGCCGCACGCTGCCGAGATTCCGCAGGGAGACCAACGGCGGCAATCGCTCGCTAACACAATCCACAACCGCTTGGGAAAGGAGCGTCTGCCCCCCATGCGCAGCTTTCATGATGCGCGCGGCCCGATTGACGGCACTGCCGAATAAGTCTTCGTCGCGGCGTTCGACGATGCCAAGGTGGAGACCAGCACGCACCCGAAGTTGCACGCCACTGGACGCCGCCAGGCTGTCCAGCGACAGCTGCAGCATTAACGTGGCGTTAAGGGCGTCCAGAGGGTCGTCGAAGGCAGCGTACATGCCGTCTCCCGTCATCTTGACGACGACGCCGCGGTTTTTCTCGACAGCCGCCCGCGACGCCGCATCGTGCGCCGCAAGTGCACGCGACATCCCCTCCCCTTCCCGTTCCCAGAGTCGGGTACTTCCCTCGATATCGGTGAAAAGTAGAGTGGTCGCGCCGGGCACTTGCACGCCGTAGCCCTCCAAGGCTGGCTGTTCATCAACGTATACTCTACCGCTGTACCCCGTGCCTGCCAATGCGCGTATTCACTCTGGTAATGCCGAACGTTCCGGAAGTACGGCTTCTCGGAATACGGCGAGTACGGGTTGATGGCAAGCGAACCAGGGCCCCCTGCGGGAAAAGCGACGCGCGGCACGTTCCGGAGACGATCTGCACATGGCAATACTTCTGACTGGTGGCGCCGGTTTCATCGGTTCGCATATCTGCGTGGAGCTCCTGCGCACCGGCGCGGAGGTGGTCGTTCTGGATAACCTTTGCAACGCCAGCCCGGCGGCACTCAGACGAGTCGAGAAGATCGCGGGCAAGAAGGTCGTAGCCGTGGTGGGTGACGTTCGCGACCCGGGGTTCCTCCGCAGCGTTTTCGCACAAAAGCGCGATCGAAGGCGTTATCCACTTCGCCGGGCTCAAGGCCGTGGGCGAGTCGGCGCAGAAACCGCTGCTCTACTATCAGAACAACGTGCTGGGCACGATCAACCTGCTCGACGCCATGCGCGAAGCCAAAGTGCGAACGTTGGTTTTCAGCAGCTCGGCGACAGTCTACGGCAATCCGCAGCGCCTGCCGCTGACAGAAGATCATCCGCTCAGCGCGACCAATCCTTATGGACGCACCAAGCTGATGATCGAGGAGATCCTGCGCGACGTGGCGAACAGCGAACCCGGTTGGCGGATTGCGCTGTTGCGCTATTTCAATCCGGTCGGCGCACACGAGAGCGGCCTGATCGGCGAGGATCCCCGCGGGACGCCCAACAACCTGATGCCCTACGTCGCGCGCGTCGCGGTCGGCAAGTATCCGTCGCTCAGGGTTTTCGGGGGCGACTACGCCACGCCGGATGGCACGGGTGTACGTGACTATATCCACGTCGTGGATCTCGCGTCAGGGCATTTGGCGGCGCTGGCGAGGTTGCGGCAGCAGGACGGGCTCCTTGCGGTAAATCTGGGGACTGGCAAAGGCTACAGCGTGCTCGAAATCGTTGCTGCGTTCGCGGCCGAATGCGGCAAGTCGATTCCGTACCATATCGTCGAACGCCGACCGGGCGACATAGCCGCGTGCTATGCCGACGCCTCACTGGCCGCGACATTGCTTGGATGGAAAGCGACGCGAGACCTGCGCCAGATGTGTGCCGACTGCTGGCACTGGCAACGCAAGAATCCGGCGGGATACGCCGATTAGCCGGCGACCGCAATTCGGCCTGTCCGTCTATCATGCGGTCCTGCGGTAAATGGCAAATAACGGACAACAAGGAGAATGGCATGACCGATCGACTGCGTGTCGGGATCGTCGGCGCGAGCGCAGACGGACAGGGCTGGGCGCCGATTTCACACTTTCCGGCGCTGCGCACGCTGCCGGGCATCGAGATCGCGGCGATCTGCACTGCGCACGCCGAGACCGCGGCGGCGTCGGCAAAAGTTTATGGTGTCGAGCGCGCCTATCACGATGTCAATGCGATGGTCCGGGAGCCGGACATCGACCTCGTATCGGTTGTGGTCAAGGTCCCGAATCACCACCGGGTCGTGATGGCCGCGCTCAATGCCGGCAAACATGTCTATTGCGAATGGCCGCTCGGAGCAAACCTCGCCGAGGCCGAGGAAATGGCCGCGCTGGCGAAGCGCAAGGGCGTACACGCAATGGTCGGCCTGCAGGCTCGCGGTGATCCCACGCTACGCTACCTCCACGATCTCGTCGGCGAAGGCTATGTCGGTGAAGTGGTCGCGGTGAACATGACCTTGTTCACCGCTGGCGTGCTCGAACGGCCGGCCAGCCGCATTTGGGACCGCGACAAGACTCAGGGCGTTTCTGCGCTGACCGTCCGTGGAATACATTCGATGGATACGCTCTGCCACTGCCTTGGCGATTTCGTCGAAGTCTCGGCGAAGGTCGCAACGCAGATCAAGCAATGGCGCGTTACTGAAACCGGTGCGATGGTCGATGTCGACGCAGCCGACAATGTCCTCGTCAACGGCGTGTTGCAGGGCGGCGCGCTCGCTTCGGTCCACGTGGCGACCCTCCCGTATCACACCACCGGCTGGCGCATGGAGATTTACGGGCGCGGCGGCACGCTGCGCGTATCGACCAAGGGATCGCTTCAGCGTGATGCGAACACGCTGCTGGGTTCGCGCGGCCGCGAACCCATGGCAGCGCTGCCGGTGCCGGCCCATTACACGGAGGTACCGCCCGAGACGCCGCTGGGCCCGCCCAACAATGTCGGTCACCTGTATCTGCGCATGGCGAAGGCGATCCGCGACGGAACACCGGTGGAGCCGGACTTCGATGCGGCGGTGAATCGGCATCGCCTGATCGACGCCATACAGCGTTCCTCTGACGAAGGCCGCGTCGTCAACCTAAGCCGAAGCTAATCGGCCCCGAAGACGTTCTACTTCATGCCCTGGACCGACCTCACTCAACTAACCGGTGCGATCCTGGTGATCGTTGGTGCGATTCTGCCCATCGTCAACCCACCGGGGGACGCGCCGATCTTCCTGCGGATGACCCACGGCAGCGATGAGGAGACACGTAAGATGCTGGCGCAGCATATCGCCATGTACTCATTCGCGCTGCTGCTGGGGTCCATGCTGTTCGGTTCCTTCGTTCTCCGCCTGTTCGACCTGTCGATTCCGGTGGTGCAGGTCGCGGGCGGAGCGGTCGTCTGCGCCCTCGGCTGGAATCTCCTGAACGATGATTCGAAGCAGCCCGACGTGACCGTCGACCCTCGCCAGGCGTCACTGGCTGCGATGGGACGCGCGTTCTATCCGCTGACCATGCCGCTCACCGTCGATCCGGGAGTGATGTCTGTCGCGGTCACCCTGGGCGCCAACCACGCGCACACTCTGGAAAAGGTGCTGATCCAGCTGCTGGCCGCCGTCATCGGCGCGGCCATCGTCTCAGCGTCGGTGCTGTTGACGTACCGCTATGCAGAACGCTTTGCACATTGGATCGGGCATCGGGGCATGATGATCGTGCTGCGCCTTTCCGCCTTCATCGTGCTGAGCATCGGCGTCCAGATTGCCTGGAACGGTATCAAGGCGTTGCTGGCGCAAGTCGGCATTCAGGCACACGCTCAATGACGAATCCCCTGATCCGCGCCCGGAGCAAGCCGCCGAGGCGCCTTCGCCCTGTGCTCTGCCTGGACGACTTCGAAACGGCTGCGCGCAAACACTTGCCGCGACCGATATTCGGCTACATCGCGGGTGCCGTCGAGACGAACACGTCGCTGCGTGACAACCGCGCCGCATTCGCCGAGTACGGCTTTCTGCCGCGCATGCTGATCGACGTGTCGCTGCGATCGCAGCAGACGACGCTGTTCGGACGCACCTACGCCGCGCCATTCGGCATCGCTCCGATGGGCATTACCGCGCTGTCGGCGTACCGGGGTGATCTCGTGCTCGCGCAGGCAGCTGCTGCCGCGAACGTGCTTATGGTCATGAGCGGATCGTCGCTCATCCGTCTGGAGGACGTTGCAAAGATCGGCAACGCGATCTGGTTCCAGGCCTACCTGCCAGGCGACGTGCCGCGCATCACGGCACTCATCGAGCGCGTGGCGCGATCGAGCTTCGACACGCTGGTGATCACGGTCGATTCTCAGGTTGCCGGCAATCGCGAGAACAACATCAGGACGGGGTTTTCCACTCCGCTGCGCCCGACGCTGCGCCTGGCATGGGACGGAATGGTGCGTCCGCGGTGGTTGTTCGGCACTTTCTTGCGTACGCTTTTCACGCACGGCATGCCGCACTTCGAGAACAACGACGCCACGCGCGGGCCGCCCATCGTTTCGCCCAACGTCATGCGTGACTATTCCGATCGCGGCAATCTGAGCTGGAAGCATTTCGAACTCATCCGCCGCCTGTGGAAAGGGCGGTTGGTGATCAAGGGCATTCTCCATCGGGAAGACGCCCGCCTTGCCCGCGAGGCCGGCGTCGAAGGGATCATCGTGTCGAACCACGGCGGCCGTCAGCTGGACGGGGCAGTGTCTGCCCTACGAGTTCTGCCGGACATTGTTGCCGCTTGCCCCGATATTCCGATCATGCTGGACGGCGGCGTACGCCGGGGTACCGACGTGCTGAAGGCGCTCGCGCTAGGAGCGAAGTTCGTGTTCGTCGGGCGCCCCTTCGGCTATGCGGCAGCGGTTGGCGGCGAGGCGGGTGTCAGCCATGCCATTGCTTTGCTGTTCCAAGAGATCCAACGCGACATGGCGATGCTGGGCGTCACGAGGCTAGATGATCTTGACTCGCGGCAACTGGTTGCGATTGGATCACTGTCGCGTGACTCGGCGTTGTGACGCTGATGGCGTCGGCGCACTCGCGCCAGTTCGACATCGGAGATGCGTCTGCGAACACGCCGTTTCGCGCCTGTTCGGCGATCCATGCCTGCCGCTCGGCGATGGCGCAGGCCATGATCGGCTCGAGGCCGATCTCGCGCACCGCGGCCGCGGCCTCGCGCATTTCCTCCACGCGCCGCTGGCCATGCCGGATGACCCGGCTAAAGAAATAACTTCCGCTCTTTTCCCAGTCGAGCCCCGGGAACGTCTCTGCAAGCGATGCCAGCACCTCGTTCTCGACGCCGAACCTGCGCGCTGCAAGGAAGCTTTCGATCACGATCGCTTCCATGCCTTTGACAATGATGCTGCGGCACATCTTGATCGCCGACGCGACGCCCAGCGTGGCAGACTCCACGGTCGCGGCGAACCCGAGTGCTGCAAGCGTAGGCGCGAGCGCCGCGGCGTCAGGTCCGCCGAGCAGCATGGGGACGCGGATTCCATAGGGCGGCACCGCCGTCATCACCGCGGCTTCGACGTATCGGCCGCCCCTAATCGCAACAATTGCACCGCATTCGACCTTCGTTCCCGGCGACGACGAATTGATGTCGAGCAGAAACGCCCCGCGGCGCATCCCCTGCGCGGCGCTGGCTGCGGCGTCTCGCGTGCCGCTGGCAGTAACTGCAGAAATGACGATGTCGGCTTCGGCCACCGCTGACGCAGCCGATGGCGCCAGCCGCACGTTATCGCGCATCGCCTGGTTCCGTATTTCATTGATACGCGAGGGTTGATCCAGGAGGATGTCGTACGCGGTGACACGCGCCACACCGCGCGTCGCCAGCGCCTCACCGAAGATTCGGCCGACCTCGCCGTAGCCGATGAGGGCGATGCGCAAATCCGGCACGTGTGCAACGATCGACGGCTCGTTAGGCATAATGTCGTTCCGATCGTTGGAGTCCACTGAAAGCGATGCGCCAGTACCATACTAGCGAGACGCTGCGTTTGCTGCAACCAGTCACGCGGCTGATCAACGACCCAGTCCCAGCAACGGCCGCATGCTCGGCGATATACTCACCAGCTGATATCGGGGCGATGGCATGGAGACGGCGGCAATGAACGAGCACTATCTCGAAGATTTCTCGGTTGGGCAGAAGTTCGGCTCCGGGCGACTGCGCGTGGACAAGGACCGGATCAAGGCCTTTGCCGCGGAATTCGATCCGCAACCCTTCCACCTCGATGAAACAGCCGCGCGCGATACGATATTCCGGGGTCTGGCTGCGAGCGGTTGGCACACCGCGGCATTGACCATGAGGCTGCTGGTCGACGGCGAACTCAAGCCCGCAGGCGGTATCATCGGCGCAGGCTTCGACGAGTTTCTCTGGCCACGACCGGTGCGGCCTGGAGACGAGCTCCGCGTCGAGAGCGAAATACTCGAGATCCGGCCGTCGCAGTCGCGTCCCTCGCAAGGCATCATCAAGGTTCGGACGACGACGCTGAATCAGGACGGTGAGGCCGTGCAGGTGTTCGTCGGCAATCTCGTCGTCCCCCGCCGTCCGGCATAGCCATCCCTTATCGAATCATGCCAACTCGAATGCGTCTGCCGGCGCTCACGCTGCGTGCCAACGCGTTCCTTTACATCGCCAAGCTCATCACAGGTTCGACGATCGTCTGGTTCGGCCTGCGTGAAGTGGGCATTGCGGAACCGTACTGGGCGATGATCTCGCTGATCGTCGTGACCGAGCCGGATGTTGCGCTCGCCAAGAAGAATTTTTGGGCACGCGTCATCAACACCGTCAATGGCGCGGTCGTCGCCTGCATTGCCTTGGTGCTCTTCGGGGCCAGTTTCCCGTCCATGATTGCGGCAATGACCGTCTCGGTGCTTATCGCCATGTCGCTCCAGCGCTATCCGGAGAACTGGCGGCTCGCGCCGAACACGTCGGTCGTGCTGATGGGAGCCGCCCTCGCCGGTACCGGCCTCTCCGATGAAATGAGGCTTGCGATGTTTCGCGTACTGGAAGTGATGACCGGCAGTACCGTCGCCCTGATGCAGACACTTGTGTACGGGTATTTCCTGACGGACAGGCCCTCGTGAATCACCGTGGCTGCAACTCGATCGGATCCGAGGGGGGGTTGAAGAGACTATCGGAGGAATTGTTGTCGTGGAACTCAAATTCAGCAAACTCTCGCCGTACGTCCGCAAAGTCAATATCGTCGCCCACGAGCATGGGCTCACTGAGCGCATCCACCTGACGCCGCTCGACACGCGAGCCGACTCCGACAAGCTGGCACCTTTGAATCCGTTGGGCAAGATTCCCGTACTCATCACCGACGCGGGGGAGGCAATCTACGACTCTCCTGTCATCTGCGAATACCTCGACGCTGAATTCGGCAACCATCGCCTGCTGCCAGCTCAGGGCGCACGGCGTTGGCAGATCATGACGATGGCCGCGCTCGCGGACGGGCTGCTCGACGCGGCCCTGCTCATCCGCCACGAGCGCGCCCGGCCGGCGGACCGGCAATCCGCCGAGTGGACCGAGTTGCAATTGCGCAAAGTCCATCTCGCGCTCGACCATTTCGAGCGTACGGTCGATGGCTTCGGCGCCGAACTCGACATGGCGCAAGTCGGTGTGGGCGCCGCGGTCGGGTACATACCTCTGCGCCTGCTCGATCTCGAGGGGCTGCCCAAGTGGCCGAAGCTGAAGGCTTGGTACGCGACGCAGTCGCAACGGCCGTCGTTCAAGCACAGCGCCCCTGTGCTCTAAGTGACGAGGCGTCGGCGTCGGGGCGCGCCGGCGGAAGTTCAGGAGCTCGTCAAATCGTCCGCAGGCGTCGTTCCGGTGTCCCGACGCATGCCAAGGGAGCATTGATGGAATTCAGAAATCTCGGACGGTCTGGCCTGCGCGTATCGCTGGTCGGGTTGGGTTGCAACAATTTTGGCGGACGCATCGATCTCGACGCAACGCGCAAGGTCGTGCACCGTGCTCTCGACCTCGGCATCACCCTGTTCGACACAGCGGACAGCTATGGCAATCGCGGCGGATCGGAAACCATGCTGGGGGACGTCCTCGGCGACCGGCGCAAGGATATCGTCCTGGCAACCAAGTTCTCACAGCCGATGGACGACGCGCAGACCCTCAAGGGCGCGTCACGTCGTTACATCATGTCCGCGATCGAGGCCAGTTTGCGACGGTTGAAAACGGACTGGATCGACCTGTACCAGCAGCACCTGCCCGATCCGCTGACGCCGATCGAGGAGACGCTGCGCGCTTTGGACGATCTTACGCGCCAGGGCAAGGTTCGCTATATCGGGTGTTCGAACATGGCCGCGTGGCAGGTGACCGAAGCGGTGTGGACTTCGCGTCTGCACGATCTCAACACGTTCGTCTCGGCGCAGGATGAGTACAGTCTGCTTGCGCGCGACGCCGACCGCGAGCTGTTGCCGGCGCTGAACGCGCACGGACTCGGCCTGCTGCCGTTCTTCCCGCTCGCCGGCGGACTGCTGACCGGCAAGTACAGGCGCGGCCAGCCGCTGCCGGAGAAATCGCGGCTGACTTACGCGAAGGCGTCGGCCGATCGCTTTCTGACTGAGCGCAACTGGACCCAGGTCGAGCAGCTCGACGCGTTTTGCGTCAAGCGGGGTCGCGGACTGCTGGAACTCGCATTCAGCTGGCTCGCATCGCGCGCGCCCGTGTCGAGCATCATCGCGGGCGCGACGCTCCCGGAGCAACTCGATGCCAACGTCAAGGCTATCGGCTGGAGACTCACGCAGGACGAACTCGCCGAACTCGACACGAATCGCCGAGGCTGCCGCGTAGAACGTTATCCCAGGAGGGAATGTCATGCTACGAAGACTCGTCGTGCCCGCAATGGCGTCGATCACACCGACGCCGGAGCGATCCGCGCGATTCGCGATCACCGGAACGAAGCGCCACCCGTTGTTCCGGCCTGTGCGTCGCGGTTGAGGCGGATACGCGCGCTAGATCTTGGCCTTGCCTTGATTGGCGACGGCCTGTGCCGCCGCCGCCACCCTGTCGGCGTCGCCCAGGTAATAGCTGCGGATCGGCTTGAGATCGTCGGTCAGTTCATACACGAGTGGAATCCCGGTCGGGATGTTGAGCCCCACGATCTCGCTGTCGCCGACGTTGTCGAGATATTTGACCAGCGCCCGCAGCGAATTGCCGTGCGCCGTGATGAGCACGCGCTCGCCCGCGCTTACGCTGCGCGCAATTACGTCGCGCCAATAGGGAAGAAACCGCTCGACCGTATCCTTCAGACACTCGGTCAGCGGCAGCTCGGCAGCTGATAGTTTCCGGTAGCGCGGATCGCGCCCGGGATAGCGTTCGTCGTTGACGTCCAGCGGCGGCGGCGGGATGTCGTAACTACGTCGCCAGATCAATACCTGCTCGTCGCCGAACTTGGCCGCTGTTTCGGCCTTGTTCAGGCCTTGCAGCGCGCCGTAGTGGCGCTCGTTCAGCCGCCAGGTCCGCACCACCGGTATCCACATCAGGTCGAGTTCGTCGAGCGCCAGCCAAAGCGTGCGGATGGCTCGTTTCAGCACTGACGTGTAGGCGATGTCGAATGCAAATCCCTTCTCCCTGAGCACCCTGCCCGCGTCCTTCGCCTCCGCGATCCCGTGTGGTGTGAGGTCGACGTCGGTCCAGCCGGTGAAGCGGTTCTCCTTGTTCCACGCGCTTTCGCCGTGCCGCAACAGAACGAGTTGCTTCATCGCCCGATCCCGTGGGTCATTGCATGGCTCGCCAGATCGTCTCCGCGGTCAGCGGCATCTGCATCGCCATCGCCTTGGCACCGTGGCCGGCACGCGCAAGCGCGTCGATCACAGCGTTGACGACCGCGGGCGTCGCACCGATCGTTCCCAGTTCACCCACGCCCTTCACGCCCATGGCGTTGTTCAGACAGGGCGTCGATTCGTTCATCGCTGTCTTGAAGCTGCCGACCATGCTTGCGCGCGGCAGTGCGTAATCCATCAGGCTGCCGGTCAATGCTTGACCAGACTCGGCGTCGTAGGCAAAGCGCTCGCACAGCGCCTGTCCGATGCCCTGCACTGCACCGCCGTCGAGCTGGCCGCGCACGATCAGCGGATTCACGACCCGGCCGACGTCGTTAACGGATGAATACGATGCGATCTCGACGGTACCGGTCTCCGGTTCGATTTCCACTTCGCAGATGTGACAGCCATTAGGCCAGGTAGAGTCGGCGACCGCACTCTTCGAGTCCACGAGAATCTGTTTCTCCGGCTGCCGCCGTGCGAGATCGAACAGGCCGATCCGTCGATCAGTACCCGCTACCTCGAACACGCCTTGCACATATTCGATGTCACTCGCTGCGGTTTCCAGGGCCTGTGCAGCGAGATCCTTTGCCGCAATGACGGTTCGCTCCGAGGCCACCTTCACGGCCGATCCGCCGACGAACAGCGAGCGCGAGCCGGCGCTGCCGAAACCGGTGCCACGATCGGTGTCGCCCTGGAGAATGCGGATGCGATCGATGTCCACGCCGAACACATCGACCGCAAGCTGTGCAAATGTCGTGACGAGCCCCTGCCCCATCGCCTGCGTCGCCGAGAAGATCTCGATGTAGCCGTCGCCTGACACTGTGACCGTCACTCGTTCGTCGAACACGTCCGCGCCGGTCCACTCGAGGAATGCCGCCATGCCGCGTCCACGCAGGCGGCCGCGGCGCTTCGCATCGTCGTGCCGCGCACCGAAGCCCTGCCAGTCCGCCAGCACCAGCGCCTCGTTCAGGATCAGCTCGAAATTGCCGCTGTCGTATTTCTTGCCCATCGGATTCGTGTACGGCATTTGCGATGGGCGCAGCATATTGCGCCGGCGCAGCTCGGCAGGATCGAGACGCAGTTGCCGGGCGGCAGCGTCCATCAGCCGCTCGATGATGTAGATGGCCTCTGGCCTGCCCGCACCCCGGTAGGGGCCGGTGGGGGCGGTGTGCGTGAGCACCGCCTTGATATGGATGTCGATCAACGGAATCTCGTAGATGCTCGTCGACACCCACGGCCCGATGAGCAGCTGAATGGCGACTCCCGCCGGCGTAGCGAATGCGCCGACATTGGCCAGCGACGATACCCGCAGGGCCAGCACTTTGCCGTTGGCGTCGAGTGCCAGTTCCGCTTTGCTGTTGACGTCGCGCCCGTGCGTTGCCGCAAGAAATTCCTCGAGTCGATCGGCGGTCCACTTGAGCGGCCGTTTGAGATGGCGCGTGCAATAGGCCAATACGACATCTTCGGGATAGATGCCCGTCTTCATCCCGAACCCGCCGCCTACGTCACCGACGAGGATGCGCACCTTTTCGGTGGGAAGGCCGAGGATTTCGGCGCACAGCGCGTCGCGTACACCCGTCGGCGTCTGGCAGCTCAGGCGCAGCACTGTGCGGTCGCCGGCGGACTCGTAGTGCGCGACGATGGCGCGGGGCTCGATCGGACACGCCGCCACGCGCTGATTGACAATGTCGAGCGCTACGACGTGCGCGGCGCTGCGAAAGGCCGTCGCCACCGCCGCAATATCGCCGTGGCGGGCCTCGCACGCGATGTTGCCCGCCGCTTGCGGCCAGACGAGCGGCGCGCCTGGGGCCACAGCCTGGACCGGATCCGCGATCGCAGGCAGCGCATCGTAGCGAACGTCGATCGCCTCGGCTGCGTCGCGCGCTTGTGTCCGCGATTGGGCAACCACTACCGCGACCGCTTCGCCGACGAATCTGACCATCTCAGCCGCAAGCGCCCTCCGCGGAGGAGATTCAGTCGGTGAGCCATCCGCGCGCCTGAAATCCGCAGAATTGGGAATTGGTTTCACTCCAGCTTTGACCAGGTCGGCTCCCGTGAAGACCGCTTCGACGCCGGGCATCGCCTTCGCCGCTTCGGCATCGATGCCAACAATGCGTGCGTGTGGATGCGGCGAGCGAAGAAACGCGACGTGCAGGCAAGCGGGCGGAGTAACGTCGTCGGCAAAGCAGCCGGCACCCGTCAGCAGGTTGCGGTCTTCAAGACGACGGACCTCTCGGCCGCTGCCGTATCGTCCGGGCTGAGTACTATCGTTCACGGTTTCCCTCGGCATTCAGATTTTGAAAGATTCCAGCGTCTCCGGCGCGAACAGCTCCTCCGGTTGCAGCCGTCGCTTGGACAAACCCTGTTCGTGGTGGTAGCGCAGAAACGTATCGAGCACGTGGCGATTCGCTTCCAGACCGTAGGGCCACCAATCATCGCCCATTTCCCGGCGCACGTCCTCGACCTGTGCCACCTGCCACGGCAGCATGGTTGTCAGGGCCGACGTGGTGTACAGATTTGCGTAGACCTTGCGTTTGGCTTCGCTGAACGCCTTGGTCAGCGACTGCGCAATCCATGGATTGGCGCGGTACACATCGCGTCGGAGGACGATGGTGTGCATGATCGGAAAGATCTTCGTTCGCCGATAGTATGCGCGCTCGACTTCGACCGGCTTTTCGAACAGGCGCCGGACCGCATCGGGGCGAGTCTGGAACGTCGACGGAATGCGGGCCGTGTGCATGGCGTCGATCTCGCCTTCCGCGAGCATTTGCGCGAGTGTCTGCGTCGGGCCGATGCGGTTGATCTTGATGCGCGCAGGCAAGTCGAGCTTGAGCTTCTCGTCGCGGCCGGGCTCTTCCTCGCCGCCGGTAAAATATTCGACGCTGGACGGATCGACGCCGTAGTCGTCCTGCAGGATGCCGCGTATCCATACCGGTGCGGTCATCTGGTACTCCGGCGTGCCAACGCGCTTGCCGATCAGCTCCTTCGGCTCCCTTATGCCGCTCTTCGTCGAAACGAAGACGCACGATTGCCGAAAAAATCGCGACGGGAACACCGGAATCGCGATGAACGCCGGATCGTCGCGCAGCAACGACACCGTATACGACGAAAGCGACATTTCGGCGACGTCGAACTCGCGATGCCGCAACATCCGGAAAAAAGTCTCCTCGACATGCAGATTCAGTACGTTCAGCTCGATGCCGTCGGGCTGCACGCTGCCGTCGGCGAGAGCGCGCACACGGTCGTAGTCCCAGCACGCCAAAGTCAACCGCAGTTTCGTCACACGCGTCTCGGTGGTAAGGGGTTTGCGGCAGATGCTTGCACGGAGGCGCCAATGATACCGGGTTCGCTCGCGCCGGCGCTAGGGAACGCCGACCTGATGCTCGACTGATGATGTCCCGCCGTTCCCGCGACGACTGCAGCATCGCCAGACAGACCTCGAGCGTTGCCATCGCCCAGCGGCCATCGTGCAATGGCGTCTTGCCATCCACGATCGCGCCGTGGAATTCATCGATCACTTCGGCGCGCGGAACCGAAGGCTTGGATAATGGCTCGGTCTGCACATCTGCGTCGCCGTAGATCGTCACCCCGGTCGGCAGAGGCCGCAGGTCCGCTCGGTCGCAGGACACGATGACCACGCCGAAGTGTTCGTGCCAAGGGGCGCTCTCGGCAACGGCGACCGCTCCCATCGCCGGTGGAACGTAGCCGGCGCCGCCATAGTTGCGCCGCTGCTTGAGCAGGGCTTCCTCCGCGGCGTCGCCGGCTTGCGCGAGGTTGCGGCGAGCCGATCCATGGGCTCCTGTGGGCTTGGCCCGTCCCAGTTCACCGATGCCGCCGCAAAACTCGTCACCGTCGAAATGCCCGTAACCGTTGTAGCTGATGGTCGCGATAGCTCCGCACTCGAAGGTCAGTAGCGCGGCGTACGCGCCTTCAGTCGGCCGCGCCGGGTCCCATGTCGCGGTCAGCGCACGCACGCCATGCACGCGTCCGCCGCCTAGCAGACGCACGATATCGACCTGGTGCGCACCCTGGCTGAACACGACGCCACCCCCTTGCGCGGTCACCAACTCCTCGGGCCGTCGTGGCCGGTACAGGAAATCCGTGTAGTACTGCGCCTGAATCATGCGCACGTTCCCCAATGCGCCACCGGCGATGATCTCACGCGTGCGCGCGATCGGACGGTCGAAACTGTGGCTATGTCCGACAATCATCGTGACGCCGGCATGCTCGGTCGCCTCGATCATCGCCCGGCATTCCGTCAGGGTGAGCGCCATCGGCTTTTCGACCAGCACATGCTTGCCATGCCGTGCGGCAAGTACGACGTGTGCCGCATGATGCTGGTGCGGTGTGGCGATGTAGATCGCTTCCACGGCACTGTCGGCGCACAGATCCTCGACCTCGGCATACGTCCTCGCGCCAAAGTCTGCCGCGAAGCGCTGCGTGGCCTCGCTGCGCGGGTCCGCCGCCGCAACCAATTCGACGCGCGGGTCGCCGGCAAGTGTCGGCAGCATCAGCGTGAACGCGCGCCCCAGTCCGGCAACGCCCATGCGCAAACGACGCGGACTCATGGCAGGCTCCCCGCGCGCTCACCTCTCGTGCACGCATTCGCGTTCCGACTCGTGCCTGCGCTCGACATCAATGTTCGAAGTGACTACCATTTGCCGGGAACGCCGATACTAAGCTGGCGTTGCGCATCGGGCAACGCTCCCGTCGGTGCGCAATAACGCAAGGAGCAGGAGATCGCATGCTGAGCCAGGCCGACAACGATCTGCTGTGTCGCATCGAAGCGGACGCGCCGATGGGTCAGATGATGCGCCGGCACTGGATCCCCGCCTGCATGTCGGAGGAAGTGTCAGCACCGGATGGCGCGCCGGTGCGCGTGCAACTCCTGGGCGAGAAGCTGGTGGCTTTTCGCGACACGAAAGGTCGCCTCGGCGTCGTCGACGAGCACTGTCCACATCGTCGTGCATCGCTGGCCCTGGGGCGCAACGAGGAATGCGGGCTGCGTTGCCTGTATCACGGCTGGAAGGTCGACGTCGAAGGCAACATCGTCGACAAGCCCTCGGAGCCGCATGGGTGTGTACCCGGGCCGGCCAACCGCACCAAGGCGTACCCCTGTCGCGAAGCCGGTGGTTTTGTCTGGGTATGGATGGGACCGCCCGCGGAAATGCGTGAATTCGAGCTTCCCGCGTGGGCACCGACAGCGGGGATCCGCACCAGCATCGTGAAGATTCACGTGGCCTGCAACTGGGCTCAGGTGCTCGAAGGCGCAATCGATTCCGCGCACAGCTCGAGCCTGCATTCGACCGACATGGTGCCCGCGAAAGTGGCGGCCGCCGGCGCGACATCGAGCGAATGGTTGCGGCCTTCGACCGACAAGGCACCGCGTTTGCAGCTGCAACGCACCGATTTCGGGTTTCGCTACGTTGCGATCCGGCGACCGATCGTCGACGAAAGCACACACGACTACTTGCGCATCACGCTGTTCGTCGCGCCCTTCACGGTGCTCATTCCTCCCAACGATCGCTACAACCTGTCGATTCTCAATATTCCGCAGGACGACACCAACACCATGTTCTACTTCATCGCCTGGAGCGACAGGGAGGGCATCGACCAGGATGAATGGCGCAGGTTCTGCTGTGCACAGGTCGGTGTCGATCTCGATGCGAATTTCCATCGCATTCGTACCATGACGAACAACTACATGCAGGACCGCAGTGCGATGAAGGCCGGCAGCCACAGCGGTATCGACGGCATTCCCAACCAGGACATCGCGATGTGGGAAACGATGGGTCCCATCGCGGATCGCTCGCGTGAGCGCCTCGGCGCAAGCGATGTCGCCATCGTTCACTTTCGCCGCATCATGGTCGACGCAGCGCGGAGATTTCGCGACGGCGGCCCCGCCATCGGAACGTCGGCGCAGCGCGTCCCCCACGTCAAGCTCAGGTCTTTCGAGGGAATCGTGCCGAAATCGACGCTCTGGACCACGCTTGGCGTTGCGACGGAAGAGCTGGCGCTGCGCCAGGAGGCGTCGACGACCTAGACCTAGCAGGCCGTTAGCGCGGGCCGCGCACGATGACCCGGGTTCTCGGCGCCACACCGCCGAGAACCCGAGACGAGACTTTTTCTCCGACGTTCTCCTATGGTGAAACCGGGATGAGGTCGGCCTGCGGCACGCCGTTCAGATTGTCGATCGAAACTGCCATCACCCCCAACGCCGGCGTGATCGCCCACTCTGCAGGGTTGATCGAGACCGGCACGCCAGTCGTCTGATTCGGCGACACTGTGACGAACATCGCGTTCGATATTGACGGCGTGAATACGTTGAAAAGCGCCTTTCCGGATACCACGTCGAAGTCGCCGGTCGTGAGGTTCGTAGCCTGCACCGTCACGTAGGAGAACCGCGGATTTGACGGCGACAGACCGAGGTCGGACGCGAAGACGGGAAGCAGCACCGTGGAACCATCCGTCGGCGGCTGCGCGTTGAACTCGAGAAAGCCGTCACCCGTCGCGAGATTGATGACCGCCGTCACCAGCTGCCCCGCGGGCAACGCGCCGCTGGTAAGGAGACTGCCGTCGACTCCCACGATCTGGTAGTCCGGCTTGCCGTCGCCATCGACATCAACAAAAACATCCCATTCGATTCCCGCGGCGTTGGAAAAACGCGTGAAGGTGTTGATGGCGAACACGAGTATGCTGTCGGTGGCGGAGATCGGGTTCGACTGCACTCCGGCCGCGCGAATGTCGATGTAAGGCAGCCCCGTAGGCGTGCCGCTCAGCCCCCACGCATAAAAGTCCGCCGTGCCCGCAATGGTCGCGGGCCCGTTGGACACGCTCAGGGTCGCATTCGGGTTCATTGGGCTCGGAACATTGTGCGACGTCTGGATGAGGGACCGTGCGCGAGGCACCAGATAGTACGGCACATTCAGGCTCACTCCGCCATTCGCCGAGGGATCGGACGGCGTTAGCGTCACCGTCCCCGCGACATCCTTGTAGCCGCCATCCGTACCGCCGATAGTGCCGACCGGGACGGAGATCTTGATCGGCAGGGACGCATCGCTTGCCGCGGGAACCGTGATAGTCGGATTCTTCGGGGCGACAAGGTGCGGAACGCCGCCGGCCGGCGTCACTTTGACGTTGAACTGGATCGGCGTCGTGCCGTTATTGCGGATATCGAGATTGCGAATGGCGCTGTAATTCGTCGTTGTCAGCTCGGCAAAGCCGAGCGAAAGCGGCTCAGGGTCGGTCGTGGTGCCGAGCACGACCGCCTGCGTTTGGGTGGCGGGGAGCGCCTGTACGACGCCATTGCCGGCGAGCCGCGCCGAATAGCCCACCATCTGGAAACGGTCGGCCGTCTGCGTGATGGCAGCGCGCTGCGCCATCTCGCTCCAACCCGGGTGGGCCTGGCGAACCAGCGCGGCGACGCCGGCGATCATCGGCGCTGCCATCGAGGTGCCGGATAGGAATTGGCCACCGGTGCCCGTTCCCGAGGCTGTCGAGAACACGCTCACACCGGGCGCCGAAACGCTCGGCTGGAAGAAGCTGTCCCCGGTACGTGGCCCGCCGGAGCTGAAGCTTGCAATCGTCTCGAAGCCGGGATTCGGAATCGTGGCCGTCGAGAGCGTCGTCGACGACGCCGCCGCCAGCGTCGCGCCGCTCGTGCTCGGTACACCGAGGAACGGGATGGTCACGCCAGGGATGGGGCCCTCGACCGGCGGAAAACCGGGGTCGGTATTGATCATCGCCACCGCAGCCGCGCCGTGCGCCTGCCCAAACTGTGCGCGGGCGACGCGTGCACAGGATCCACGTAAGGTGACGACCAGCTTGCCGGCAACGCCGGCGTACTCGGCGTCATTGCAACCCAGGGAAATCGAGTTGTCCGGGTTCCGCAGGACGATGATGGGCAGCGAACCGCCGGGCAGCGGCGCCACGTTCGAGTTCTGCGCCAATAGGGTCGGCCCGGTATTGAGCGCCATATTTACGCCCTGAACCGTGGCCGTCCCATCCATCGCGGCTGCGGTGATCGCCCCCGTGCCCGAAGCGGGCGAGGACGTTAGGTAAGGCGCGGGGCCCGAGTTGCCCGATGAGGCGACGACGGTGATGCCGGCAAGCACCGCGTTGTGCGTCGCCATCGCATCCGCAGTGTTTGCGTCACCGTAGTCGGCGCCCAGTGACATGCTGATCACGTCGGCGTTATTCGCGACCGCCCAATCGATCGCCTCGGTGACCACGTCCGTCGATCCATTGCATCCAAATACCCGCACTGAATAAATATCGGCCTTTGGCGCGACGCCGGGGCCGATCTGGAATTGCTGCTGGTAGGCCGCGCTGTTGTACGGACCGGTGTAGGTGGCGTTGTTCAGAACGCCAAAACCGGCTGCGGTACCCGCGGTATGACTCCCGTGGCCGATGCTGGTCGAGGGCCTGCTTCTGGACGGCAGCGGATTGAGACTGACCCGTTAGGTGGAGCGGCATCTTAGCGCGAACGGTAGCAACGGAATCGGCTGACAGGACGAGCACGACCCGCACGCGTTTCCCTGATTTAATGCCGGCAGGCTGGAACGACGTCGAGATTCCCGACGCCTCGGTGACTCGAGTAAAGCGAGTCTCAGCGCCCGCACTCTGTGCAACGCCGAAGCTCGGGTATGCACACATCGCGAATAGCGCTGCGACCAGCATGCTGTGCTGCGGGCTAATGACTTCGCGGACGCGCATCGCCTTGCTCAACAAAGAATTTCTGGACATGACTGCTCCCTGGTGATTCGTTCGGAAAAGAGACGCAGCATATTCCCCGCACAACAGTGTTTGCAAGGGTAATCAGCGCGGTTTGAATTTAGGACAGCGGATACTACCTGGTCGGAGGCATCATTCATGCTGAACGAGCTGTCTCCAGCTTGCCGAAGGACCATCAACGCCGCTGCAAAGGCCCGGCATTCTTCCAAGTAGGTTCGTCCGCGATTGACGCATCGCGATCGACACGCCACACTGCGCAGCCGGCGGCTCGCATTGGGCGTCGGCGCCGATAAAGAAACCAGTGCCGATCGAGAGCACGCTGCGCAGGAGCACTGGCTTTCAGGAGGAAGCAAGGATGAGCAGGTTCCGGATAGTATGCAGCGTCATCGTGGCGTGTCGCGTGGATCGTCGCGTCGTCACCGACGCACGCGCTGGACACGCTCAAGGTCGCGGCCGGTCAACGCGGCAATTGGGATACGACCATCGCCGAGGTCGGCCAGCGCCTCGGCATTTTCAAGAAGCACGGCATCGAACTTGAAATTCTCTGGACGCAAGGCGGCGGCGAAACGCAGCAGGCGGTCATTTCCGGCAGCGTCGAGATCGGCGTCGCGCCGGGAATCATGGGCGTGCTGAGCGCATTCTCCAAAGGCGCTCCGGTGCGCATCATCGGCGCCGAAACGACCGGTGCCGCCGATCTCTTCTGGTACGTGCCTTCCACGTCGCCGATCAGGTCGCTGAAGGACACCAACGACAAGACGATCGCCTACTCGACCAAGGGCTCGTCGACGGACGGCATCGTCACCGCATTCATGAAGCAATACGATCTGAAGGCCAGGCCGACGGCGACCGGCGGCCCCGCGCCAACGCTGACGCAGGTGATGACCAACCAGATCGACGTCGGCTGGTCAGCGCCACCGTTCGGACTCCAGCAGCTCGACGAAGGCAAGATCCGGATCATCGCCACCGGCAACGACGCTGCGGTGTTCAAAGGTCAGACCGTGCGCCTGCTCATCACCAACGTGCAGACGCTGCAAGGTCGCAAACCGGTCATCGATCGCTTCATGAAGGCGTACCGGGAAACGATCGACCTGCTCTATTCAAACGATCCTGCAGCGCTCCAGGCCTACGCCGAATTCGTCGGCATTTCCGTCGACATGGCCAAGCGGACGCGCAACGATTTCTTTCCCAAGTCAGCCGTGGACCCGGACCGGATCGTCGGTCTCGACACGATCGTTCCGGACGCCGTCGCACTCAAGTACACCGCAGCGCCCCTGACCCGGGAGCAGCTCGCCGAGCTGATCCAGATTCCGCCGCGGCAGTGACGACTGTGCTCGGCGTGAGTCACGACGAGGAACCTGCGCTCGAACGGCCTGACGGCACGCTGCCGCGAGCCCCACAATTCGGAAGCGACGTCGTCGCGCAGACGCTGCGCGACCTCGGGGTGCCATACATTGCGCTCAATCCTGGCGCGAGCTTTCGCGGCTTGCACGACAGCCTGGTCAATTTTCTCGGCAATCGCAATCCGCAGATGCTCCTCTGCCTGCACGAGGAGCACGCGGTTGCGATCGCCCACGGCTATGCCAAGGTGACGGGCCGCCCGATGGCCGTCGCGGTGCATTCCAACGTCGGCTTGTTCCACGCGACGATGGCGATCTTCAATGCATGGTGCGACCGGATGCCCGTACTGATCCTGGGTGCGACGGGCCCGGTCGACGCGGCCAAACGCCGTCCATGGATCGATTGGATTCACACGGCGCGCGACCAGGGTGCGATCGTGCGCCCGTATGTGAAGTGGGACGACCAGCCCGCCTCGCCCGTCGCGGCCCGCGAGGCGCTGCTGCGCGCCGCATGGCACGCTGAGTCGTCACCGCGGGGCCCGGTCTACGTCAACCTCGACGCCGAGATGCAGGAGGCTGCGCTGACGGAGCAACCACCGCCGATTGCCGCGTCGCGATACACGCCGTCGGCGGCGACCGCCGCAAGCGTGGACAGCATCGAGCGCGCTGCTGCGCTTCTGCACAACGCCGCACATCCGTTGCTGCTGATCGGCCGGGTGTCGCGTGATCCGGCGGCATGGGCGGCGCGCATCGCATTGGCCGAGCGGCTGGGGGCAGGTGTCGGCACAGACCTCAAGGTGGGGGCGGCGTTTCCCACCAACCATCCCCTCCACGTCGATGCGCCAGGAATCCTGCTGCGGCCTGCGCTTGCAGCGGCGATTGAAAAGGCGGATGTGATTCTCAGTCTTGATTGGGTCGACCTTGCCGGAACGCTGAAGGCAGCGTGCGGCGGCGAAGCGAAGGCCCGCGTCATCCAGGTGTCGCTCGACCATACGCTGCATGGCGGATGGAGCATGGATTATCAGGGACTGCCACCCGTTGATTGCATGATCGCGGCCGAGCCTGACAGCGTCGTACCGGCACTGCTCGACGCGCTCGGGCCACGCAAGACCGAGACAACATACACGCCGCGCCCCGATACCTTCGCGCCCGCGCCAACAGCCGGAGGATTGATCGCTACCGACGATCTGGCGGCTACGCTTCGCCGCGTTGTCGGTGCGCGGCGTATTTCGTTCACTCATCTGCCGCTGTCGTGGAATGGCGAGAGCTGGCCATTGCTGCATCCTCTGGACTTTCTTGGCTCGGACGGAGGCGGCGGCATCGGTGGTGGCCCCGGCATTTCAGTCGGGGCTGCACTCGCGCTCAAGGCATCGGGCGTGCTGCCTGTTGCCATTTGCGGCGACGGCGACTTCCTGATGGGCGCAACTGCGCTGTGGACTGCTGCGCACTATCGCATTCCCTTGCTGCTCATCGTCGCCAATAATCGCTCGTTCTACAATGACGAAGTGCACCAGGAACGGGTCGCGCGCATGCGCGGCCGGCCGGTCGGGAACAAATGGATTGGCCAGCGCATCTCCGACCCGGATGTGGACCTGGCGGCGATCGGGCGCGCTCAGGGCGCGATGGGGTGGGGTCCGATCGAACATCGAGCCGAGCTCGAGCCGGCGCTCGCCGCCGCGTTGCAAGCCGTCATCGCCGGAGGCGTCGCCGTGGTCGATGTCCGCGTGCAGCCAGGGTACACACCGGCGATGACTGCCGCGCTCACGAAGACCGGCCGCAGCTGACCGAGACCATGGATACCCGCCGGCTGCTCGACGTCGAGCACATCACCAAGCGTTTTCAGATAGCTGATAGCGTAACGACCGCGGTGGATGGAATGTCGTTTTCCGTCGCCGCCGGAGAGTTTGTCTCGATCATCGGGCCATCGGGGTGCGGCAAGTCTACGGTATTCAACATCATCGGCGGGCTGCTCGGCGATTACGAGGGTCAAGTCAGCGTCGCGGGCGACATCGTGTCCGGAACACATCCGGCGATCGGCATGGTGTTCCAGGAGGAGTCGACGTTCCCATGGCGCAATGTTCTGGAAAACGTCGCATTTCCACTCGAAATCGCCGGCCTGGCAAAGCAGGAACGGCTGGAGCAAGCCGCGCACTTCGTGTCGATGGTCGGCCTCCGCGGTTTTGAACGCCACTTTCCCGCCGAACTGTCGGGTGGCATGCGCCAGCGCGTGGCCCTCGCCCGAACGCTCGTGTCGAAGCCGAAGTTGCTGTTGATGGACGAACCTTTTGCCGCGCTCGACGAGCAGACGCGATTGCTGCTCGGCGACAAGGTGCTGCAGATTCAGCAGGCGCTCAAGCAGACGACGCTTTTGATAACGCACAATCTCACCGAGGCGGTTCAGCTGTCCGATCGTGTTCTCGTCATGACCTACCGACCCGGACGGCTGAAGCGGATCGTGAACGTCGATCTGCCGCATCCGCGCGACTCGGAGGTGGTGAGCAGCGACGCTTTCGGTCACTGCGTCGCGCAGATCTGGCAGGACCTGCGCGAGGAAGCGAGCCGAGGCATCCAGGACGACGAGTCACGCGTGCTGCATGCGGGAACGAGACGATGACTTTCGCGTGGACGCGCTCGCGATCCGCCGCCCGGCTGTTCGGCGTCGTGTCGATCGTCCTCGTAATTGCGTTGATCGAACTCCTGATCCGTATCGGTATCATCAATCGCTTCATCGTGCCGCTGCCGTCGCAGATCATCGCCGCCCTGCCGCGGATCATCACCGAGGAAGACGTCCCCCACCGCTTCTGGCAGACGACGCAGGAAGTATTGTGGGCAAGCCTGCTGCTCGCGATCGTCGGCATCGCGCTCGGCGCACTCCTGTACCGCTTCCGTATCCTGCGCGCGGCTTGCGAAACGTGGGTGGGCGCCCTCGCGGCCGCGCCGATCGTGCTCGCGTATCCGCTGTTCCTGGTGCTGTTCGGCCGCAGCGCGACGACGATCGTCGCCATCGGGTTCGCCGCAGGCCTGGCGCCGGTGATATTGAAGACGGTCGAGGGATTGGCGGCGACGAGGCAAGTGCTGATCAATGTGGGACGCAGCTTCCGGCTGAGCCGGTCGCAGCAGTTCTGGAAGATTCTGCTTCCCAGCGCGCTACCGTCGGTATTCGTCGGCTTGCGACTCGGCCTCATCTTCGCCATGATCAACATCGTCGGCGTTGAATTCCTGATCAACTTCGGCGGCCTCGGGCAACTCATCAACGAACTGGCCGAGCGCTACGACTTGCCGGGTACGTATGGCGCGATCTGCTTCGTGATCCTGACCAGCATCGTCTTTTTCGATGTTATGGAACGTCTCGAGCGATGGTTGACGCCAGCGACATGAGCGCGACGGGCCGCCCCGACCGCGCGGGTAGTCCAATGAGCGATGCCATGACCGCGTCGCCCAGCATGCGGCAGGTGATGATGCTGCGGATCGCGATCGTCGCACTCGTCCTGGCGATTTGGGAAACCGTTTCGGCGTCCGGCCTGTTGTTTCGCGACGTCGTACCCTCGCTCGTCGCCATCGGCAACGCAATCGGCAGCCTGCTCGTCAGTCCCGATTTCTACGGCAACCTTGGCATCACCGCATCCGAAATCGGGGTTGGATTGCTCATCGGCGGACTGGGTGGCCTTGCCGTCGGGATCGCCTTGGGAGCGAACCGATTTCTTTCCTACGCCTACGAGTCGCTGATCTACTATCTCGGCCCGACCCCGAAGATCATTTTCTTTCCGGTGATGATCATGTGGTTCGGTGTCGGCACCGGGTCCAAGATTGCGATGGGTGTCGTGTCCTGCTTTTTTCCGATCGCAATCAGCGTCGCCGCCGGTATGCGCCAGATCGACCCTGTCCTGATTCGCGTCGGTCGCAGTTTTCGCGCAACGATGTGGCAGATGGTCACGGCGATTTATCTGCCCGCGATGCGCCAGCCCATTGTCAACGGCGTCAGGCTCGGGCTGGGCGTCGCGGTGATCGGCACGTTGCTAGCCGAGACCAAGTTGTCCAACCGGGGCATCGGCTACCTCATCATTCAGGCTTATGCCCGGTTCGACATGCCGCGCATGTACGCACTGCTCATCGTGCTGTTCGTCGTGGCGATCGCTGCTAATGCCGTTATCGGCAGGCTCGGGCGACCGCGGCATCCATGACCTCGCTTCCCTGACACGGTGACCCGATGTCCACCCATAACAACGCCTACTACGGCGGCACCTGGCATGACCCGCTCTCGGGCCGCTGGCACGAGACTTTGAATCCGAGCACCGGGGAATCGTTGGGGCGCGTCGCGACCTGCGGCGGCGCCGATGTCGACGCCGCCGTCGTCGCAGCCCGGCGCGGATTCGCCGAATGGCGCGCGGTCCCTCCGCTCGAAAGAGCACGCATCCTGCGCCGGGTCGCCCAGTTGCTTCGCGATCACGCCGGCGAGCTGGCTGCTATCGATGCCGCGAATTGCGGCAACCCGGTCCGCGAGATGGTGAGCGACGCAATGGTTGCTGCGGCGCAGATCGATTTCTTCGCGGGGCTGGTCACCGAGATGAAGGGCGCATCGATCCCTATGGGTCCGGACGTCGTCAACTTTTCGGTGCGCGAGCCCGTGGGCGTCGTTGCCCGCATCGTGCCGTTCAATCATCCGTTCATGTTCGCGGCCGGCAAGTCGGCCGCGCCGCTAGCCGCAGGTAACGTGGTCGTGATCAAACCGCCGGACCAGTCGCCGTTATCCGCACTGCGTCTCGCCGAGCTTTTAGACGGACTGCTTCCTCCGGGCGCATTCAACGTGCTTCCGGGCGATCGCGAGACCGGCGCCGCGTTGGCTTCGCACAAGGACGTTGCCATGGTGGCGCTGATCGGAAGCGTGGCTGCCGGGCGCGCAGTGATGCGGGCGGCGAGCGAGACGGTCAAACCCGTCCTGCTCGAGCTTGGCGGCAAGAACGCCCTCATCGCCTATCCCGACGCCGACCCTGATGAGGTCGCGGGCGCTGTCGTCGCCGGCATGAATTTCACCTGGTGCGGTCAATCGTGTGGTTCGACCAGCCGCGCGTTCGTGCATGCCTCCATCCACGACGCGGTAGTCGCGCGGATCAAGGATCGTGTGCGGGCTTTCCAGCCTGGCGTCGCGACAGATGCGGCCACAACCATGGGTGCCATCGTCAGCCAAGCGCAGCTCGAACGCGTCATGAGCCATATAGAGTGCGCCCTAAAAGAGGGCGCCCGGCTGCTTTATGGCGGCGCGCGGCCCGCCGACTCCGCGTTGGCCAAGGGTTTTTTCGTCGAGCCTACCGTGTTCGTCGATGTCACCCGGACCATGCGCCTGGCCCGCGAGGAAGTGTTCGGGCCGGTGCTGGCCATTCTAAGTTGGTCAGACGAATCCCGGATGCTCGAGGACGTCAATGCGGTCGACTATGGCCTGACCTGCTCGATCTGGACAAACGATCTGTCGACGGCGTATCGCGCCGCCATGGCGGTCCAGGTCGGCTACGTATGGATCAACGAAGTAGGAAAACACTTCCTTGGCGCACCATTCGGAGGCGTGAAGCAGTCCGGCTTCGGGCGCGAGGAATGCCTCGAGGAAATGCTCCGCTTCACGCAGGAAAAGAACATCCATCTCAGGCTTAGGTCTAAACGGCAGGCGTAAGCACCATCGCCCGGACATCGGGTACGGGTTGTGGTATTGTTTACATTTAATAAACAATGAGTTAATGGCAGCGACCCGCGGCTGCCGGGGCTTGACATGTCTCCCAACGCCTGTATACTGCGTTTGTTGCATTGCAGCATATTCGGTTCGAAGGTCTCTTGCGCTTCGAGGCTCCGATTCAACCCTTTGTTTATTTGTCATTTGGGACTTTGCACTATGCTTGAGCCAGGGAGGGCCGTTACCGAAGCAAGGTAATCCCTGGCGGTCGCGGCAGCAGCCCGGTAGGGGCATAGCCTCGGCACGAGCCGACGTCAGGAGTTACCGATGGCGAAATCCTGGAACTTTCGGAAGGTCGGCGCGGGAGTCGTGTCAAAACTGACCGCCCCGGGCCACCACCGCACGACGGCCGGCGCATTGGCGGCCGTCCTCTTAGTCGCTCTCCTGCTTGGCGCAGCAACCGTCCCCCTGGATGCCCGCCCTGCGTACGTCGTCGCCGCCCCGCGAGGAACTATCGTTTCGCGGTCCGGGACGGTGCAGGCCGTCCGGCCGGGCGCGTCGGCCGACCCGAGCGTCGACATACTTGCAGTCATCGTCGCCAGGAAATATCGGGTCTCGCAAGAAGCAACCCGAGAATTCGTACGTACTGCGTATCGCGAAGGCGCCCGACATGGCGTCGACCCTGTGCTGATCGTCTCGGTTATCGCGGTGGAGTCACGATTCAACCCGGTGGCACAGAGCGATGGCGGCGCAATGGGACTCATGCAGGTGATTCCGCGCTTCCACATGGATAAATTCGATGCGACGAATCAAGCCTCCGTCTTCGATCCGCACCTCAACATTCGGGTTGGCGTGAAGATCCTGAAGGAATACATTGGGCGAAGCGGCAACGAACTTGCCGGGCTCCAACTCTATAACGGCGCCCCCAGTGATTCGAGCTTTACGTATGCAACCCGCGTACTTGCGGAAAAGCAATGGCTGCAGAACGCGGTGCGACGTGCGCAGGATCGTGTCCGGGCGTAGGCCGCATCATACTGCGGGGATCAACCGTTCCCCTTGGTTTCGGTAATGCGTCGCAGGGCGACAACGCCCGCCTCGGCGGCAATAGTGGCATCGTCAAATACCGCTGAGATCGTGTGCGCCTTGCCGGTTCTTTTCGCGCGATACATGAGCTCATCGACATATCCCATCGCCGCGTCGGCCGACGGTGGCATGGTCTTGAATGTCGCGATGCCGATGCTGAAGGTCACCGCCCACCATGGTCGCGGACGCGTCATCTTATCGAGCGCTTTGCGCAGTTTGGCCTCGATCGCCAACGCTTCCGCCTGGTTGGTCTCGGGAAACAGGATCGCGAACTCGTCGCCGCCCAGCCGCCCCACCGTATCGCTGCGCCGCACGCTGGCCGCAGTTACGTGACCCACTGCTTCGAGCAGGCGATCCCCTTCGCCGTGTCCGAAACGGTCGTTGACACCTTTGAAATTGTCGCAGTCGACGTACGCGAGGCAGAAACTGGCGCCGTTGCGGAGGTGCCTCGAGATTTCGCCATCAAGCACTTCGTGAAAACCCTGCCGATTCTTTACGCCCGTCAGCAGATCGATGCGTGCGGTCTGCCGTTCCCGCTCGAAGAGGCTGCGAAGTTGCGACGTCAGAAACACAGCGACGCAGTACTCGAAGAACAGGTTGGCCTGCGACTGAAAGAAATACCACAACGTCGAGTAGTGATACCCCTGCACCAGCCCCATCGCGGTCTGGCAGCCGAGCGCGAGCACGACAAAGACCAGGCCCCAGACAATGCCGCAGTTCCAGCTCGCGGTCAGAATCGCGAACAGGTACATCGCAGCCAGTGAGACTTCAGAAGACGTGAAGTAATCGAGCGCCGCGGCGCCCCCCAGCATGCAGCAACTCAACGCCAGCGCCTTTCCTCGCGGCATATCGAAAATGTTCAGTCGTGCCGAAAGCTCTGTCATCGGCGCGATGCCACACGGCTTGTGACTTTGCGTTCAGTCATTGCTCCGCCTGATCAAGCAATATCCAGACCACGGAACGTTCTTCGCAATGGTCCCGGCGTCATGAGCGTGGTGGCGCAGGGCCGGCGCGAAGCTGTCTTTGGCAGTCTGTGCAGCACTTGCGATCGATTTCAACCGGCGACTGCCACGCAACGCTAAAATGATCGCCGGCCCGGGTGGTGAAACTGGTAGACACAAGGGACTTAAAATCCCTCGGTTGCGAGAGCGGCCATGCCGGTTCGATTCCGGCTCCGGGCACAAAATCAACAACTTAGCACAGCATCATCCCCTGCACTATACTTTCCGGGCCATCTGTGGGACATTCTTGGGACACTACTACCAAGAAGGCCCAACAATGGCAACTGTTGAACGTCGTAAAGCGTCTGACGGCAGCGTACGGTACCGAGTTCGCGTCCGCCTCATAGGCGAGAAGCCGCGCACCCGGACATTCAAGCGCAAGACCGATGCGTTCCTTGTGGGCGAGCAAGATCGAGAGCGATCTCGGCCATGGCGCCTACGTCCCTACCACCGCAGACCGGCGCCGCACGCTTGCCGAGCTCATCGACAAGTTCATCGCCGAGCAGCTGCCGGCCTCTACAGCAGCGAGGCGCAGCGCGAGAAGATCGCCGCGCAGTTGAAGTGGTGGAAGGAACATGCCGGATATCTCACGCTCGACAAGGTAACGCCACAAGCGATTGCCGGATTCCGATCTGAGCTACTCGCCCGACGAACGGGCCGGCGCAGCCCACAAGCGGAGGCAAATACACCCGGCGTGCCCATCACCCCGGCGACAGTCAATCGCTACCTCGCAGCCCTCTCTGCGCTCTGTAAGTGGGCTTGGAAGGAACTGGGCTGGCTGCCATCGAATCCGGTGCTGTCCATCACCAAGGGCTCCGAGCACTGCGGGATTGTGCGCTACCTGAACGACGATGAGCGTGCCGCGTTGCTCAATGCGTGCCGGGTCAGCGATGACCGGAATATCTATTGCGCCGTCGTGCTGGCGCTGTGTACTGGCGCCCGCGCCGGCAACATCCGCAACCTCACTTGGGCTGACGTTGACCTCGAGCAGTGGCGTTTGCGTTTCGGCCACGTCAAAAACAATGAGCCTAGATATGTCCCCGTTGTAGGGATAGCGCAGCAGGCGCTGCGTGATCAGCTCGAGCGCGATCCCACCGGCAAGGGCTGGATATTCAAAGGCTGGCATGACGCTGCGCCGGCCGATCTCGACGTGCCATGGCGCAAGGTGCGTGCGGCTGCCGGCCTGGTCGGCGACAAGCATGTTCGGTTCCACGATCTGCGCCATTCATGCGCTAGCTACATGACGATGGCCGGCTGCTCCTTGGCAGAGGTTGCAGAGGCACTTGGACACCGGACACTGGTCATGGCGAAAAGGTATTCGCATCAGTCCGGCGAGCACGTTCGTGGGTCACTGGAGCGGATGTCGAAACGCTTCCTCGAGGGTGACAAGTGAGTAAGAAACGCAAAGTTGTCACCCGCCTGCCGGCTGACATCGCTGCGGGCTATCTCGAGGAATTGAGAGGTGGCCCCGTCTGTTAGGACAGATTTTCCAGGTTCTTAAATGAAGTTCCTGCGGTGTACCTCGTTCAATATCCCTTTTCGCGAGATCCGAGAAAACAGCGCGTGTTCGCGTCCTTTCACCGGCCCAGCGATGTCGACCGGACCATTGAACCGCACCGCCGGGATATGTGGACATCATGATGCCTTAGGTGTAGCATCATCGCATGCGTACGACATTAACGCTCGATGAGGACGTGGCCGCGAAGCTTAAGGCGGAAATGCGAAAATCCGGGAAATCCTTTCGCGACATCGTGAACGATACGCTGCGCCACGGTCTCGTCGAAAAACGCGTTGCGACACGCCGCCGCCCATTCAAGGTCGAGGCGCGCGACCTCGGCAATTTGCGTCCTGGTCTATCGCTCGACAATGTCGGCGAGCTGCTCGAGCAACTCGAAGGATCGCTTCATCGATGATGCTCGTCGACGCCAATCTGCTGTTGTATGCGTATCATTCGAAGTCAGACCAACACAAAGCGAGCAGGACGTGGCTCGAAACGGCGCTCTCTGGCACCGAGCTTGTTCGGTTCGCATGGTTGACGCTGTGGGCATTCCTCCGGATCTCCACGAATCCGCGCGCATTCGAGCGCCCACTCTCAATCACCGAGTCGCACGCGGCAATTTCGTCGTGGCTTGACCAGCCTGTCGCAGGAATCCTTGAACCAGGCGACCGTCATTGGGACATTCTGCGAAAGCTGATGAACGACGGCCAGACCGTTGGTCCGCTCGTTATGGACGCGGCTCTTGCCGCACTTGCGATCGAGCATGGAGCCAATCTCTGCACGACTGACCGCGATTTTTCCCGGTTCGCTGACCTCAAATGGACCAATCCGATTGCCGGCTCGGCCGCCGGCTAGTATTCGGACGAAACGGTTCGCGTCTTCGCGTTTCGGCCGTTACAGTAACTACCTGATCGGTACGCGCCTCCAGGTCGGGTAGCGCGCCTCCGCAACCATCAAATCAAGGGCTTGCAGAGATGCAGGCCCTTTTGTTTTTCGCGACTGTGACCAAATTGTGCCTTGAATTTTCATTTCTTGTCGCACGAGGCACCGTACGCCCTTCGGCGAGAATGGCAGATCAATGACTTGTCGTGATCGAACCGCAAGGCGAGTGCGGTAATCGGGGGCAATAACACTCATGGAGGCGACCGGTCCGTCTTATTTGTGGTAGCATACAATTGGAGGATAACAACTATTTGGTTTTTGGAGACGACAGGAGAGGAAAATGGCAGACAACGACGTGGATCTGACGAAACGGCTACCGCGCGGCGCGATCCCTTCGCCTCGGCACGAACTTGCGGCAGCTATCCCTTATGTTCCGGACCCGACGAAAATATCTGCCCCCGCGAGCTTCTTGATGTGGCCGATTCAAATGTCGTCTTGGAATAACTACATCTACGGCGACTGCGTTTCCGCCGAGGAAGCCTTCGCAAAGGCCACCGCCGCGCCGCAGACATTCATTCCGGAGGCGACGGTGGTTGCCTGGGCATCGGCGCATGGCTATCTAAATGGCGCTTCCCTCACCGGCGTTATGAAGACCATGCAAACGAATGGCTTCCCGCTCAACGACAAGATATACAACGACGGCGCCTACAACTCGGTCGATTGGACCAACGCCGGGATTCTGCAGAATGCCATCTACAGCCACGGGCCGGTGAAAATCGGCGTCGGAGCGGAAGCCTTCCAAACGAATGCCAATGGCCTTGTAACGCCGGGGGCAAGCGGTTGGGCGATGTACAACTACCCGAAGAACCAACCGGAGGATCACAACCCGAGCCTTTGCGGTTACGGGACCTTGGCGCAATTAGTCAGTCTATTCCAGCAGCATAATGTCACCGTCAATGTGCCAAACGGGATGCCAACCGGCCTCTGCTATGCGATGTTCACCTGGAATTCCATCGGGATCATCGATCAGCAGTCGCTGCTGAACATGACCTACGAGGCCTGGATTCGTAATCCGGTGACGGTCATAGCCGAAGCAAAGGGTTGGCACCCATGGTTCAGAGTATCAGGTGGCGCTGCAGCGCTCGGCTCGCCGATCACCGCTGTGGCGCGCAATCCAAACCATCTCGACCTGTTTGTTACGGGCACGGATGGCCGCATCTACTCCACTTGGTGGGATGCCAATGGCGGCTGGGCCAATTGGTTCAATGTCTCCGGTGGTGCTGCAGCGCTCGGGTCGCCAATCACCGCTGTGGCGCGCAATCCAAACCATCTCGACCTGTTTGTTACGGGCACGGATGGCCGCATCTACTCCACTTGGTGGGATGCCAATGGCGGTTGGGCCAATTGGTTCAATGTCTCCGGCGGCGCTGCAGCGCTCGGCTCTCGCGTAGAGGTGGTCTCACGGAATCCTAACCATCTTGACCTGTTTGTTACGGGCACGGATGGCCGCATCTACTCCACTTGGTGGGATGCCAATGGCGGCTGGGCCAATTGGTTCAATGTCTCCGGTGGTGCTGCAGCGCTCGGGTCGCCAATCACCGCTGTGGCGCGCAATCCAAACCATCTCGACCTGTTTGTTACGGGCACGGATGGCCGCATCTACTCCACTTGGTGGGATGCCAATGGCGGCTGGGCCAATTGGTTCAATGTCTCCGGTGGTGCTGCAGCGCTCGGCTCGCCGATCACCACTGTGGCGCGCAATCCAAACCATCTCGACCTGTTTGTTACGGGGACCGATGGCCGCATCTACTCCACTTGGTGGGATGCCAATGGCGGTTGGGCCAATTGGTTCAATGTCTCCGGCGGCGCTGCAGCGCTCCGCTCGCGCATCAATGTTGTGGCGCGCAATCCAAACCATCTCGACCTGTTCGTCACGGGCACCGATGGCCGCATCTACTCCACTTGGTGGGATGCCAATGGTGGATGGGCAAACTGGTTCAATGTATCAGGCGGGGCAGCAGCACTTGGGGCACCCATCGATGTAGTTGCCCGCTACCCCGACCATCTCGACCTGTTCGTCACGGGCACCGATGGTGGCATCTACTCCACATGGTGGGATTGAGATCGCGTCAAGCAGTTGCGTCTTCACATGAAAGGATCACAATCAGCCGAGCACAGATCGCTGACTCAATAGGAGCCCCCATGGCAAATACAAAGAAAACCCAACACGAGCTCGATAAAGACGCGCTCGACTACCGTGCCGGAAACATGACTGAAGGTGCAGCCGCAGGCAAAATGCCCGGTTTGGAAACATCTGACACAGCCGAAGGGCGAATGCGTGGCGGAGATATGACTGAAGGTGCAGCCGTAGGCAAAATGCCCGGTGTGGAAACATCTAAAGGCGAAGCTGGCGGGCGAATGCGCGCGGGAGACATGACTGAAGGTGCAGCCGCAGGCAAAATGCCCGGTGTGGAAACATCTGACAGCGCAGCCGAAGGGCGAATGCGTGGCGGAGATATGACTGAAGGTGCAGCCGTAGGCAAAATGCCCGGCGTGGAAACATCTAAAGGCGAAGCTGGCGGGCGAATGCGCGCGGGAGATATGACTGAAGGTGCAGCCGTAGGCAAAATGCCCGGTGTGGAAAACATCTGACAGCGCAGGGCGGCCCCGTTGACCTGGGAACGGATGACCCGGCTTATCGAGCGGTTCCTACCGTCCCCGCGCGTGCTACATCCGTAACCAAACCATCGGCTACTCGTCAAATACTCGAGGTTGGAGCCCAGTGCGTTAGTGGCGCACGCTCGGATCTTCGGATCGGTTGTCGATGTTGACTTGTACCTGCATCCCTGCTGATCTCGTGACACATGAAGAGTCAGTGCATAAGGGGAATCGGGGAATCGGATCTCAGGGGAAGATCGCTAGTGAGGTGTCCAACAAATAACTGGACAATGAGCTCGGACTCTACTATGCTGAAAGAGTGCCGCGATCAACGCCCGCATTGCAACTCCGAGCAGCCGATGCAGAGCAACTGCGGCAGTGGGTGTCGGCGTTCGGTACGCCGCAGCAGGTGGCGCTGAGGAGCCGGATCGTGCTGGCGGCGGCAGAAGGCCAATCGGACAACGCGATCGCGCGCAGTTTGGCGCTCAATCGCAAGACGGTGACGCTGTGGCGCGAGCGCTTTGCCGCGCAGGGCTTGGACAGCATGTGGGAAGTGGCCGCGGGACGGGGCCGTAAGCCAAGCTACGGGCGGCGCAAGATCGCGGCCATCGTGTCGGCGACGCTTAGCACCAAGCCGAAAGGCATGACGCAGTGGAGTTGCCGGGGGCTGGCCGAGGCCCAGGGGGTGAGCAAGTCGACCGTCCACAATATCTGGCAGGCGCACCAGCTGCAGCCGCATCGGGACAAGACGTTCAAGCTCTCGCGCGACGCCAAGTTTCTGGAGAAATTGACGGATGTGGTGGGCTTGTATCTGAATCCGCCGCAGCAGGCGCTGGTGCTGTGTGTGGACGAGAAGACGCAGATTCAGGCGCTGGATCGCACGCAGCCGGGCCTGCCCATGAAGAAGGGCCGCTGCGGAACCATGACCCACGACTACAAGCGCAACGGAACCACGACCTTGTTTGCCGCGCTCGAAGTCTTGCAAGGGAAGCGCCAAGCCCGGACGTTGGGGTGCTTGTGCGTACCGTAATCTATGTACCCACCAGTTCAAGTTGGCTGAACCTGGTCGAGCGCTGGTTTGGCGAGTTGACGAGCAAGCGCATTCGCCGCGGCTCGTTCGCCAGCGTGACCGATCTGCAGCAAGCCATTGCCGAGTTCCTGGCAGCCTGGAACGAAAACCCGAAACCTTTCGTCTGGACGGCCACAGTCGAATCCATCGTTACCAAGCTCTCGCGGACAAACACTGGAGAGCATTCAGCCAGGGTGCACCCTGCCGCGTCGCAGAAAAGCAAAGCAATTGATCCCAAATCTCGGCCGGTCGGGTGTCTCAATCCGGCGACAACGCCCATCGAGGCGATCCGACCGCCGTGCCACATGGTTACCCGCTGAGATTCTTGACGATCGTCGTCGGATTTCGAATCCAGGCTTCGCCCGTGATGTTCATCAGCGATTGTCGGTCGACGATGCCGATGGAGCCCCAAGTAAACATCGCGTAGCAAAGTCCCGTAGGCATGTCCGACGGCAAATTGACATTAACCCCGTGCCGCTCGAAGAGATCGACCAACGCCGCCAAGGCCCCATAGCCGCAAAGGCTCGCGCAGTGATTTTCAGGCTGGCCCATCGGGAGGCCGTAGATCGCCCAACCGCTCGTCCCAGGTGTGACCTGGCCCTGACGGCCGGAGGCGAGATTCGCCGAGGCAACGCCGATCTTCACCGGTCCGACATTGGCGATGGCGCCGTTCAAAGCCGCCGCGTTCGTCCAGTTGACCGACTTGAACGGCCCGTCCAAATAGACCTTGCGGTCCATTTGAAACCCGTGCGTTTGCATGAAGGCGGCGAAATTCGACGAACCGCATTCCCGCGAAGTGAACAGGACCACGTCGGTCGGGATGAATACCTTGGGTTCGGCGCAGGCCTTGGCAAAGGCTTCCTCTGCCCAACTCGAATTGCTCACGTTCTCGTTCCCCCAAGAGCCGATCCCTATTGGCCAAACGATGAAGCTTTCGGGCGCGGCGCCGCCCGCTTCATAGGGTTGAGCCGCCGCAAGTTCGTGATTCGGCGTCGGAAACTCGCCGCTTGGAACGAAGATTTCCGCGCCGACCTCGGGCCGATAGGGCTCCGAAGCGGCGAGTTCGCTTCGGGGTGTCGGTATCGCACCGCGCGGCATTTTGGTAGTCATTTCCAGCTCCCTCGAAAAACGCGGCTACGAAACGGTTACGTGGCAAATACAACCATATTTCTACAAAGTTTCTACAAAGCCGGGATTTCCAATTTGCCCGTCCCGTAAGATGGCGAAGTGAATGACGGACGCGCGTTGGGTGCTGCCGTCTGCAGCTATGGTTAGACGTCATTCTCGATATGGAGTTGCCTCTATTTCTCCGGACACGTAGTAACACCGAGTTGAGCGTTGTACTGCCTGAACCTGAACATGCGAGGCGACATCATCTTCAGCGCACTGTGCGGATGGACGTCATTTGGCCGCTTTGCTAATGCACGACGCGGGAACGCGCCCTGGTAAGAATTTGGAGTGGTGGGCGCTCGCCCGCATGTTTCATACGTGTCCGCGGATTTTGGCACGAGGGCACGAATTGGTGTTTGACTCTGGGTCAATGCGGACGGGTGCCTGATTTTTGAGCAAATTGGCGAATTTTGGACGGACTACCCCCAACCCCCGTTGATCATCATTGCGCACGGGGACGGCACTCGGCCATGGTTATCCGGTAGCGAAGCGCTGCGCCGCGAGGCGGAGGCGGCTTGATGCGGGAAGGCACTGGCGAGGAAGAAGCGGATGCGGCGGGTGTTGCGGACGATGACGGCGCCGACCTTGAGCAGACGACAACGCAGAATCCAGACTTGAGCACGCGCGAGTTCGGTGCCCGCCAGACCGATGGTGCGCAGTCGTTCCATGAGCACGTAGGCGAGTGAAGCCAGCAGGAGGCGGAACTGATTGGGCCACCACAGATGGCAACTGGTGCGATCGGCGAACAAACCGAGTTGGCATTCCTTGATCCGATTCTCCATCTCGCCGCGAGCGCAGTACATGTCCTCGTACAGGGCTTGCGGTTCGTCGCGCAGATTGGTGACCACAAAGCGGGGATTGGCGCCTTGCGCGTTGTGCTCGGCTTTGGCGATCAGCCGACGGTGGCACGGCCAGGTGCCAGCGCGGTAGCGAAATTCGCCGAAGATGCGTTGCGGTTGCTGGGTCCAGGCGAAGGCCCGCGCCGCTTGCTCGCGCCACCACTCGGCCTGCGCCAGCAGGCGGGGATTCTTGCCCATGCCGACGACGTAATGCACGTGATGGCGCTCGCACCAGGACAACAGCAGCGGGCGGCAGAAGCCAGAGTCACCGCGGAAGATGATGCGTACTCCCGGCCATGCCTGGCGCAACCGGGTGACCAACAGCTTGAGGATCGCCGCCGCATGCAGCGCCGCATCCTTCTTCGCCGGCCGCAGGTAGGCGACCAGCAGCTGCTCGCCGCAGAAGACGTACAACGGCAGGAAGCAGTAGTTATCGTAGTAGGCGCTGAAGTGACGCCCCTCCTGATTGCCATGGACCAGATCGTCGGTAGCATCGAAGTCGAGCACCAGTTCTTCCGGCGCTTGCGCGAACGAGGCAATGAACTGCTCGATCAGAATCCGCTGCGTGGTCACCGCCGCCGCGCGATCGGCGCGGTTCTCGAACCGACACAGGGTCGGGCTGGAGGCCGCCGCTTCATCCTTGCCCACCGCGGTTTGCAAAGCCAGATCGTCGCGCAGCCGATCGTGATCGTTGAGGTCTTCGTAGCCTTGGCACAGACCGAACACTCGCTGCCGCAGCAGTTGATCCGTGGTGTGTTGCACCAGCCACGGTTCGCGCGGATCAGGCAGCACTTGCGCCACCGCCTTCAACAAGCCAAGTCGTCGCTCGACTTGGCGCAGCAACAACAATCCGCCGTCGGAACTGACATCGCCGCCATCAAAGCGAACATCAATAGCTCGTCGTCTGAGCTTCGCAAACGGCACTTCGGTCGCGGTACAATTTGGCATCGGCGGAATCTCCACGTTGTTCTGTCTAGACACCAGATTCAACGTGGGAAGTTACGATTCCGCCGACCTCATTTTGCACCTCGGTATGAAATATTCGGGCTAGCCTGCTTTGTTGTAGCACTTGTCATGTTCGTGCGCGCCTATCCACGGCTGATGGGCTATCTGTTCCTGCTGGGCTGCGTCGTGGCATTGCTCTACTGGCTGCGCGACCAATCTTCCACCATCCAGATCATTGTCACGATTCTGCTCACTGGAGTTGGGCTTGGCTACCTCGTGGACGAAGGCGTGAAGCGGATCATCACGCGCCTGGACGCGATTGAGGAAAACCGCAATCGCCCCGGCTGGTTAGCTTGGTTTTGTTAGGCCCGCACATAGTCTATTCGTCGTCGCTTCCCGGCTCGCGTTGCCAGTAGCTCCAGGCGCGAAACCTGGCCGGCTACGTAGGCTGAAGCTGCGACGGGCGACTCGGCTCGAGGCCCACGCGCCGGCTACCGAGCACGAGACCGTGCGGGCACAACTCATGCTCTTGCAGCGAATGCGTCGTCCGACCTTTCGTCACGATTCGGTTTCAACGTGAGGGGACCGGGGTCTCGTGGCGAGGTCGGGCTTCTCACCGTTGATGGTCAGCGTTCGCGTCGTAGTTCGGCGCCGGGTTCCCGGGCGTCGGCACCGGCAAGCGCCCAGGGTGCGCGCCCCTGGCTCCGGCACAGCTGCAGTGAAAGGCGCTACTCGCCAGCCGCGGGTATACGACTTGTCGGCTTCACGAACTTCAGGGTCATGCGATCTGACTCGCCGATTGCGGCGTATCGCGGTCGCTCTGCGGCACCCATGGCATACGACGGCGGCAACGCCCAGACACCTCTCGGATAGTCCTTGGTGTCCTTCGGGTTCGCGTTGATCTCGCTGCTTGCGACTAGCCTGAAGCCAACGGATTCCGCAAGTCCGATGACGAATGCCTCGGTGACATAACCCGACCGTGCCTTTGGATCCTGTGGAGCGGGCTTCGCACGGTGTTCCTCGACACCTAGCACGCCACCTGGCTTCAGCGCCCGGTACATCGCCCGGAAAGCCTCGGAGGCAAAACCTGCGGCCATCCAATTGTGCACATTGCGGAACGTGAGCACCATGTCCGCCGAGTTGGCTGGCGCGATATCGTACATTTCACGGTCCAAAATCGTGAACACTGGCGCGCCATACACTTGCGGATTGCCCATGACCTGCTTTCGAAGGCTGTTGGCATCGTTGCGGTTGCGCGCGTCCGCTTCGCTCGTGGCGAGATACAACGTCCCGTTGTCTCTCAGGAACGGCCCGAGAATTCTGGTGTACCACCCACCCTCGGGCCAAACCTCAACGACCGACATGTCCGGGCGGATGCCAAAGAAGAAGAGCATCTCGGTCGGGTGCCGGTAAGCATCTCGACTTCGGTCGCGTTCGGAGCGCTGCCCGCCCATCACCGCGGCTTGCAACCGAGCCGCTGTTCCGGGAGACGGCTGTTGCCCAATCGCCGCGAACGGTAGCACCAGCGCAAGGCAGACTGCAAGAATTTGACTCCGCCGCGTGGGCGACACCGAGCAGATCCTCCGAGTCGCGAACGATCAAGGAATTTGGCGCGGCGGCGATCACTGACAACAGAGTAGTGACTCGCGGCCGAACAACACGGGGTCAATCCATCGGACGACTATAGGGCATTGTGTCTGGTGCATCAATCCTGTCCAGCGCCGTTCAATCGTGCACGATAAACTCACGTCCTCGCGGTCGTTTGGATCGGCAGGATTCCATAGAAAGCGCAGAGCATTCAATCTCGATCCCGAACAACACTCGAGCCGTCCTGGCGCAAATGCGCGGCCGGCTTAATCTTTGGAACGTGACGTTATGCCGACAAAGCATTGACGTCGATCAATCCGGCCGGGCTGCTGCCGGCGTAGCCTACGCTAATGAGCTTTCGTCATTGGACCGGCTACCATCTGCAGCGCGACGACGGCATCGTCGGCGCGATCGTGCTGACCCTGATCGTGTTGGCGGTCCTGCTACTTGCTTCGACCCTAGGAGGCTCTACCCCGCGTCCGTAGCGTCGCGTCCGGGCGATTCTGGCGCGTCTGTGCGCGGCATTTTGGCGATGTAGCCGCGGTGACCGCCCACTCGCGGCGCAAGTCGCGCTCGAATTTGGCTGCGGCGGCGCGATCGACACCGAAGTCGATGCACAGGTCCCTTACCCAGCGCGAAAAGTCGCTCATCGCCGCCCTCCCAGACGTGGTGCTACAGTGTAGCAACCACGCCCAAGCCCTTGGGGGCACCGCTAGGGGCACCTGTCAAAAAATGCCGGGTTTTCCCCAGCGTGTTTGACTCTAGCCCTGGGCACCATCAGGAACGGAACGTGAATGCACGGCGCGAAGCAACGTCAGACTGCGGAACGTACTACCCCAAACGGAGGCTTTGCCTTGAAGACCTTGAGTTGTCTGCTTCTTGCAGCGATGCTGACGGCATGCCTGCCAATCGGTATTCGAGGCACGTCCTTACCCAACTACGCTGACACACCTCGAGCCTGGGACCCGCACACTCAGGCCAGCCGTCACGTCGCTTGATCGCGCGGCCGTGCACACCGATCGCTCCGGTTCAACTCTTCATGCCGGGCATCGATTGCCGCGCCATCCGCGTGAAATCACCCATGACCTTTTGCATCGATTCGAACGCATTGCCGCCGGATGACATCACGCCCTGCATCGCCTTGACCAGATTCTGCGCCTGACTCAAGTCGGGCATCATCGCCAACGCCGCTTTCGCCTCCTTGGCGCCCGGGACCCCAGCCATTTGCTCCTCCATCAGGGCAAAGAGGCGTTTCTGCATCTCGACGATCATCTCGAACATTTCCCCCCAGTAGCGCATGGCCTTGTCGACAGACTCCTGAGTCACGCTCTGGCCGGCTGCCATCAGCGCTTGCGGATCGCTGGCTTCGGCTGCGTGCCGCAGCGCTTTTTTCTGCATCGAGCGCGCTTCTTCCTCGCCCGCAAACTGCAGCTTGCGCAACTTGGTCGTGTTTTCAATTGCCGCGTTGATGACATCGAGCGCCATCTTGGCGTTCGCCTTGTATAGCTCGAACGCCTGCTCCGGTGTCAGCACCTTCGCCATCTTGGCCAGGTCGCGAAAATCGGGCGGACTGGGCATCGCAAACGCCGCTCGCTTCGGTTCCGCTTTTGGCGCTGCTTGCGGGGCTGCTTTCGGGCTGGACTTCTTGGCGCCTGCGCGCGAACGTGCAGACGTTTTTGCCGCGGACGATTTGGTGGCCATGATTTCGCAAACTCCTCAGGTGGGTGATCCGAAACGGTAGCGCCAGCTAGCGCCAAGAAACACACGTTGTGCTGCTATTCGACGCTCACATTGCCGCCGCGTCAATACTGCGCAGATCCCGTGGGCCGTTGTCGCAAGCGCAGGGTGCATGCTACCTGATGACGACGCACGGTGGCGTCCGTCCTCGCTCCACGGCGAGAACCCTGGAGTCAAGTTGTCAGCAGGCGCAGCGCCTCGTCGACGCGCCCCGCGGTGCGAATCTCGATGCCCTCGATGGCCTGCTTGGGCTTGTTAGGCGCCGGAATCAGCGCGCGGCGGAAGCCGAGCTTGGCGGCTTCGCGCAGCCGCTCCTGCCCCCGCTGGACCGGCCTTATCTCGCCTGCAAGACCAACCTCGCCGAACACAATAGATTTTTCCTCTAGCGGCTTGTTTTTTATGGATGAATAAACGGCCATCAAGACCGCCAGATCGGCTGCGGGCTCGCCGATACGCATCCCCCCGACGGCATTGACGTATACGTCGTAGCTTCCGGTTTCCACACCGCCGTGACGATGCAATACCGCCAGCAGCAGCGCGAGCCGCTGGGGATCGAGACCTACAGCCAGCCGACGCGACATCCCGGCCTGCGACGGATCGACCAGAGCCTGGACCTCGACCAGCATCGGGCGCGAGCCTTCGACGGTGGCGAGAATGCAGCTTCCGGCGACGGCCTGGCCGTGCTGCGAGAGGAACAGGGCTGACGGATTCGTGACGCCCTTGAGCCCCCGCTCGGTCATGCCAAATACGCCAAGTTCGTTGGCCGCGCCAAAGCGATTCTTGATCGCGCGCACGAGTCGAAAGCTCGAATGCGCATCGCCTTCGAAATAGAGAACCGTATCGACGATGTGTTCGAGCACGCGTGGACCCGCGATGGCGCCCTCCTTGGTCACGTGCCCTACCAGGATCACCGTGATCGCGCTCTGCTTCGCCAGGCGAGTCAGCTGCGCGGCGCACTCCCGAACCTGGGCAACGCTTCCGGGGGCGGACTCCAATGCCTCGGTATATACCGTCTGGATCGAGTCGATGACGACGACTTCCGGCTGCAACGTGCGGATCGCGCCGACGATGGCTTCGAGCTGCACTTCTGCGAGCAACTCGACGGGGGCATTCACCAGCCCGAGGCGATGCGCCCGCAGCGCGATCTGCTCGACGGATTCTTCGCCGGTGACGTAAAGGCAACGCCTCGACGCGCCGATTGCCGCCGTCGCCTGCAGTAACAGCGTCGACTTGCCGATGCCAGGGTCGCCTCCGAGCAGGATGACGCCGCCCGCGACGAGCCCTCCGCCAAGCACCCGATCGAACTCATCGATACCGGTCGGCGAGCGTGGATTCGCAACGGTCTCGACGCTTGAAAGCGAGCGCACGATGCTGCTCGTTCCAGCGAGCGCTTGAAAACGTGAAGCAGGTTTGGCGGCGATCGTCTCGACCAAGGTGTTCCACGCGTTGCAGTGCGGGCACTGTCCCTGCCATTTGCTGGTTTGGCCGCCGCATTCGGTGCAGGCGTACGCGGTCCTCGCTTTTGCCATGGCTAATGCCTGCGTCGCGGACGGCCGCGTTGGCAGTTGCAGGTCACTGCGTCAGTTCATCCGGGTGGACGACTGCGGTGCCGAGCTTGCCGACAACGATACTTGCTGCCAGATTCGCGATACGTACCGCGCTCGCAAGATCGGCACCCGCCGCCATCATGGCGCCGATGGTGGCGATGACGGTGTCGCCAGCACCGGATACGTCGTATACCTCGCGCGCATGGGCCGGGAAGTGCTGCGCGCCGGCGTCCGTGTACAGCGACATGCCTTCCTCCGAACGCGTGATGAGCAGCGCTTCAAGGGCGAGTTCGGAACGTAGCGACTGGGCCTTCGTCGCCAATTCGGCTTCGTTGCGCCAGCGTCCGGCAACTTCACGGAACTCGGCGCGATTCGGAGTCAACAGGGTCGCACCGCGGTAGCGAAGGTAATCCTCGCCCTTGGGATCGACCAGGACCGGCGTGCCGCTGGAGCGCGCGTGTTCGATCATGCGCGCAATGTCCGCGAGACCGCCCTTGCCATAGTCGGACACGACGACGATGTCGGATCCCGGGAGCAAGTGCTCGTAGGCGGCGAACTTCGCGGCGAGAGCGGCAGCCGAGGGCACAGTCTCGAAATCGACTCTCAGCAGCTGTTGTTGGCGTGCGATCACGCGCAGTTTGACGGTGGTGGGTAACGTCGCGTCGCGATGCAGCGACGCACGGACATGCTCGCCGGCGAGGAGGCGCTCGAGCGATCGTCCCGGCTCGTCGTCACCGACCACGCAGATCAGCGTCACTTGTGCCCCTAGTGCCGCAGCGTTGCGCGCGACGTTGGCGGCGCCGCCTGGGCGTTCATCCGTTCGTGCGATCTTGACTACCGGTACCGGCGCCTCCGGCGATATGCGCTCCACGTCGCCAAACCAATAGCGGTCGAGCATCACATCCCCGACGACCAGGACTTTCGCCTTGCGCACTGCATCGCTGAAGCGCGCAAACAGCTTGCCCGCAGGTATCGTCATCGGCGTCCGATGCCGAAGTATTCCAGTCCGGCAGTACGTACCAGCTCGGGATCGAACAGGTTGCGGCCGTCGAAAATCAACGGCTGACGCAGCGCTCGCTTCAGCTCGCTGAAGTCCGGGCTCCGGAATTCCTGCCACTCGGTGACAACGACAAGCGCGTCGGCGTCGGTCACGGCGTCTAACGGGGATCGCGCGTAGCTAAGCGCGGGGATGGGGCCGAAGGCGCGCTTCGCCTCGGCGATGGCGATAGGATCGTAAGCCACCACGCGGGCACCTCGTTCGATCAGCGCGCCGACGATCGCCCGGGACGGTGCCTCGCGCATGTCGTCGGTATTGGGTTTGAACGCAAGGCCCCACAAGGCAATTACCTTGCCCTGCAGGTTCTCGCCCAGTCGGGCGGTGATCTTGGCGACGACCCTCAATTTTTGCGTCTCGTTGACGGACTCGACCGCAGCAAGAATTCGCAGCGGGTCGCCGTGCTGCCGTGCGGTCGCCTGCAGCGCCTTGACATCCTTGGGAAAGCACGAGCCTCCATACCCGGCCCCCGGGTACAGAAACCCGTAACCAATGCGTGGATCCGACCCGATGCCCTGCCTGACCTGCTCGATGTCGGCATCCAGCACGTCGGCAAGATTGGCGAGTTCGTTCATGAACGAAATTCGCGTCGCGAGCATCGCGTTGGCCGCGTACTTGGTCAGCTCCGCCGAGCGGACATTCATCACCAGCAGCCGCTCGTGATTGCGCTGAAACGGCGCGTACACGACGCGCAGCAGCGCAATCGCCCGTTCGTCGTCCGCTCCGATCACGACGCGGTCCGGGCGCATGAAGTCCCCCACGGCGGCGCCCTCCTTCAGAAACTCGGGATTGGACGCAATCGCGAATGGCAGGCTGACTTTGCGTTCGGCGAGCACAGCGGCTACGGTTTCGCGTATGCGGTCGGCGGTACCGACCGGGACCGTCGATTTGTCGACGATCACCTTGAATTCGGTCATTCTCGTCGCGATGCCTGTCGCCGCGGCGATGACGTGACGCATGTCGGCTGATCCATCTTCGTCGGGCGGCGTCCCGACGGCGATGAACTGCAGCAGGCCGTGCCCGACGGCTGCATCCAGATCGGTCGTGAACCGCAGGCGTCCCGAATGCATGTTCCGGGCGATCATTTCCGCCAGCCCGGGCTCGTGGATCGGGACGCCACCGCCTTCCAATATCGCGATTTTGCCGGCGTCGACGTCGACGCAGAGTACTTCGTTGCCGACTTCGGCGAAGCACGCGCCGGTCACCAGGCCGACATAGCCTGCGCCGATCATCGTGATCTTCAAGGCGCCACTCCAAGCGCAACGTTGATGTCACGCAGCACCTGCAATGGATCGACGGCGCCGGTAATCGCGCGCCCGATCACCAGATAATCGGCCCCTGCGGCAATTGCCGCTGCTGGCGTCATTACACGCGCCTGATCGTGGACTGCCGTGCCCTCGAGGCGGATGCCAGGAGTGACGAGCTTGAAGTCGGTGCCGCACGCGGCACGCAACATCGCGGCCTCCTGTGCGGAGCACACGACACCATCCAGACCACAGGCCTGCGCCAAACGAGCGAGGCGCAGCACCTGCGACTCGGGCGTGCCGGAAACGCCGATGGCCGTAAGGTCGTCCGCGTCGAGGCTGGTGAGGACGGTGATGGCGATCAGCAGCGGCGGCGTGCGTCCTTCCGCTGCGGCAACTTCGGCCACCGCGTCCCGCGCGGCGGTCAGCATCGCTCTACCCCCCGCGGCATGCACGTCGATCATCCAGACGCCCAGTCGTGCTGCCGCGGCGCATGCCTGTGCGACCGTATTGGGGATGTCGTGGAACTTGAGATCGAGGAACACCCGAAAGCCGCGGCGTACGAGCTCCCGCACCAGGCCGGCTTCGGCGGCCGTAAACAACTCCTTGCCAACCTTTACCGCGCAGACAGAAGGATCGAGCCTTGCGGCCAAGCCGAATGCGCTCATCATGTCCGGAAAATCGAGCGCCACGATGACGCGCGGTTCGGGCGACTTCAATTCATGCATTTCATTTCCCGTATCCGCCGTCACCTGGCCAAGCGCATCATGCGAACCCATCGGGAGTCTCCGTCCTGCGCGGCGAGTATGTCTCCCACTTGGCGCAGCCGGGACAACGCCAGTAGTACTGCTTGGCTCGAAAGCCGCATTGCTCGCAACGATACATTCCCAGCCGCTTGATATGCTGGCTCACCAACGTCTTTACCAGCTCGAGATCGTTGCGCCGCTCGGCAGACGCCGCTGTGAGTTGCGCCTCCAGCAGCTTGTCCAGGCCCAGCAGCGTCGGGTTTCGCGCCAGTTCTTCCTTGATCAGCTGGGTGGCGGCATCGGCGCCCTCGTGGGCCAGGATCTGGTTGAAGAGCGTGGTGAGCAGGTCGAGCGATGGATACTGATCCTCGTAGCTGCGCAGAACACGGATGCCCTGGGTTGCATCACCGGTCCGGCGGTAGGCGTCGGCCAGGCGCTCGGCCACCAAACCCAGAAAGGCGGGATTCTGCGACTCGATACGCTGCCAGGCAGCGATCGCGGCCGGATAGTTGCCCTCCTGTGCTTCGACGTCGCCCAGAAGGATCGTCGCGCGGGTGCAGAGCTTGTATTCCGCAAGCGCGTGTTCGATGTATTCGCGCGCCTCGTTGAACTGCGAACGCAGCAACGAGTTTTGCGCCTGCTCGCAGTAATAGTGCGCGATTTCCTTGAAATACGGCCGCTTCGCGAGCGCTTCCATGCGTCGCGTGACGACAATCGCTTTCGGCCAATCCTTTTCCTGCTCGTAGATCTGCAGCAGAAAACCTTGCGACGGAAGTTCGTGCGCAGTGCCGTCGAGTCGCGTGAAGAGCTCCTCGGCGCGATCGAGCAACCCGGCGCGGTGAAAGTCCTGGGCAAGTTCGAACGAAGCGACCTGGCGTTTCTCGGTCGGCAGGTCGGCACGATCAAGCAGGTTCTGATGCATCCGGATTGCACGGTCGATCTCGCCCTGCCGCCGAAAAAGGTTGCCCAGCGCGAAGTGCAAATCGATCGTCTGCGGATCGACTTTGACAACTTCGATGAACGATTCGATGGCCTTGTCGGGCTGCTCGTTGAGCAGGAAATTCAGGCCGCGGAAATACGACAGCGGCAGTGCCCGCGATTCCCGCAACAGGTGCTTGATGTCGATGCGCGCCGCGATCCAGCCAAGTCCAAAGAACAAAGCTGGTATCGGCAGCAGCCACCAGAGTTCGAAGTCCATGCGCTGGTCCTACCGGGCGTCGACCGGCGGTGATGGCGCGTTGGTCGCCTTGGCGTGGTCGCGACGAAGTCGGTTCAATTGCCGCTTGAGCCTGGCGGTGCGAATCGCGCCAACCAGCAGTCCGGCGGTCACGCCGACGGCGAAGAAGATCAGCAGCACGAGAATGAGTGGCGCCTCCCACGGGCCCCAGCCAAAGAACCAGAGCCTGGCCGGATCCGAATTTTTGAGCGAGATGACCAGCAGAAGGAAGAAGACGACAACGCCGGCGATCCAGCGAATGATAGTCATTGCGTCGATCCGGAAAAATGAAAGGACGGCATGACTGCAATCCAGTATGCCGCCCTCAGCGTCAGCATCAACCCTTCTTCAGGTCCTTGAAATCGACGCGCTCACGCAATTCCTTGCCGGCCTTGAAATGCGGGACATGCTTCTCCGGCACCTGCACCCGCTCACCGGACTTCGGATTGCGCCCCGTACGCGGCGGCCGGTAATTGAGCCCGAAGCTGCCGAATCCGCGGATCTCGATGCGTTCGCCTTTCGCCAGGCTTTCGGCCATGGCGTCAAGGATCATCTTGACCGCGAGTTCGGCATCCTTGGCTACCAATTGCGGGAACTGCGCCGCCAAGCGGTCGATCAGCTCCGATTTGGTCATCACGGGCTCGCTTACCCTTGGTTCTTGTTGTCGAGTTTGGCTTTCAGCAACGCCCCCAAGTTAGTCGTGCCGGCGCTGGTGCCCGAATTCTCGGTGCTCATGCGCTGCATTGCTTCCGACTCGTCGGCGCTGTCTTTGGCCTTGATCGACAAGTTGATCGAGCGATTCTTGCGGTCGATGTTGATGATCATCGTCGACACCGCATCGCCTTCTTTCAAGTGCGAGCGAATGTCCTCGACGCGATCGCGTGCGACCTCAGATGCACGCAGATAACCTTCGACGTCGCCATCGAGCGCGATTACGGCGCCCTTGCCATCCAGCGATTTGACGGTTCCGTTCACGACGGTGCCCTTGTCGTGCGTGGCCACGTAATTGGAGAACGGATCGCCGTCGAGCTGCTTGATGCCCAGCGATATGCGCTCGCGCTCGACATCGATGGCAAGCACGACCGCCTCGACTTCCTGGCCCTTGCGATAGTCGCGAACCGCCGCTTCGCCGGCCAGCGACCACGACAGGTCGGAAAGATGCACCAGGCCGTCGATCCCACCAGGCAAACCGATGAAGACGCCGAAGTCGGTAATCGACTTGATCAGGCCCTTCACCTTGTCGCCTTTCTTGTGGTTGATCGCGAACTCATCCCATGGGTTGGGCATGCATTGTTTCATGCCCAGCGAGATACGCCGACGCTCTTCATCGATCTCCAGGATCATCACCTCCACCTCATCGCCGAGCTGCACGACCTTGGTCGGGTGAATGTTCTTGTTGGTCCAGTCCATTTCGGAAACATGGACGAGGCCCTCGATGCCCTGCTCGATTTCGACGAACGCGCCATAGTCGGTGAGATTCGTGACCTTTCCGAACAGGCGCGTCCCGGTCGGATAGCGGCGCGACAGACCCACCCAGGGATCTTCGCCGAGCTGCTTCATGCCCAGCGAAACGCGATTCTTCTCCTGGTCGAACTTGAGCACCTTTGCGGTGACCTCGTCGCCGACCGCCAGCACCTCCGACGGGTGCTTGACGCGTCGCCAGGCGAGATCGGTGATGTGCAACAGGCCGTCGATGCCACCGAGGTCGACGAACGCGCCGTAGTCGGTGATGTTCTTGACGATGCCCTTGACGATCGCGCCTTCCTGCAGCGTCTTGAGCAATTCCTCGCGTTCCGCACCGAGGCTCGCTTCGAGTACCGCACGGCGGGAGACGACGACGTTGTTACGTTTGCGATCGAGCTTGATGACCTTGAATTCCAGGGCCTTGCCTTCGAACGGCGTGGTGTCCTTGACCGGCCGGATGTCGACCAGCGATCCCGGCAGGAAGGCGCGGATGCCGTTGACCATTACGGTGAGGCCACCCTTGACTTTGCCGGTGACCAGACCGGACACGATGGTGCCCTGCTCCATTGCCGCTTCCAGGTCGTGCCACGCCTTCAGGCGCTTGGCTTTGTCGCGCGACAACCGCGTTTCGCCGTAGCCGTCTTCCAGGCTCTCGATCGCAACGGTGACGAAGTCGCCAGCTTTGACTTCGACTTCGCCCTTGTCATTCTTGAATTCTTCGATCGGTATGAAACTCTCGGATTTCAGGCCGGCGTTGACCACGACGATGTTGAAGTCGACGCGCGTCACCTCCGCAGTAATCAGTTCGCCCTGGCGCATCTCCTGTCGGGCGAGGGACTCCTCGAACAGGGCCGCGAAGTTTTCCTTCATCGGGCTGGGCTGGTTGGCAATAGCAGTTGGCATAAGTATCTGTATCCCAAATTCTTCCGCGGCCACTGGCGCGGCTGCGGGTTCGTTGATCAATCCACCCGACGGTCAGGTCAGACTGCGTCCTTCGAGTGGTCCGTTGCTCCGTGGGCGGCGATGGCGCCGTTCCCTCGGGTTACCGCCATTCGGCTGCGGCCCTTGCCCGGTACTGCTGAACCACGAAGGCGATGGCCGCGTCGCTCGTCATGTTGGTGGTATCGAGTTCGAGGGCGTCGGCAGCGCGCCGCAGCGGCGCCGCCGCTCGGGTGCTGTCGCGCGCGTCCCGCTCCCTGATATCGCGCAAAAGACTTTCGATTGTAACCGAGTTTCCTTTTTCGATCAACTGGTTATACCGGCGCCTCGCCCGTTCCTCAACGCTGGCGGTCACGTAGACCTTCAGCCCGGCATCGGGAAAGATGACCGTTCCCATGTCCCGACCTTCGGCAACCAGGCCGGGGGGCCTCCGGAACGCGCGCTGGCGCGAGATGAGTGCCGTTCGGACCCGCGGGAAAACGGCGACGCGCGATGCGGCGGTACCGACCGTCTCCTCCCGCAGCATATCGGTCACGTCCTCGCCGTGGAGTCGAACTGTCTCGCCATCGACGACCACTTCCATCGCCGCCGCGGCCGCGGCCAGAGAGGCTTCGTCGGCCAGCGACAATCGCTTCCGCAACGCTACCAGGCCGACCAGTCGGTAGAGCGAGCCGCTTTCGAGGTAGTTCCATCGCAGCGTCCGAGCTACCCCTTTGGCGACCGTTCCCTTGCCGGTCGCCGCCGGGCCGTCGATCGCGATCACCGGCGGCGCAGACGTCATTCCGCCGCCACGCTTGCGGTTATCGCCACTGCGCTGCCCCGGGGACGGCCATATGCGCGAGGCGGCGCCTCGCGCTCGCGAGCGCGTCCTTCGGGCCTCGGCTTCGGCGCCGGTCGTGCAAGCGTCCACGCGTCCCGGCTGCGCCCGCGGCGCTCATTTCGCGGCCTCCTTGCATCTGCCCCGCACAACAACGAGCTGCGCGTCGTCCGCGCTCCATCGCGCCGCGCCGGCCCTGCGGGTCTCGGCTGCGCCCGCGGCCCTCACGTCGCCAGCCGGCGCAGTTCGGTGAAGTAGTCCGGGAACGTCTTGCGCACACATCGGGGATCATTGATGCGAATGGGTACGCCGCCGAGCGCCGCGAGCGAGAAGCACATCGCGATGCGGTGATCGTCGTACGTGTCGATCGTCGCAGCACGGAGCATCACGGGCGGCACCACGCGTAGCCAGTCCGCCCCCTCGTCGACAACCGCACCGAGCTTGCGCAGCTCGGTGGCCATGGCCGCGATGCGATCGGTCTCCTTGACGCGCCAGCTGCCGATGTTGCGTAGCGTCGTGGGCCCTTGCGCGAACAGGGCGACGATCGCAGCGGTCATCGCTGCGTCCGGAATCATGCCGCAGTCGCAGTCGATGCCACGAAGATGCCCGTCGGCGCTCGCCTCTATCCAATCGTCGCCGCTGCGAAGGGTGGCACCCATGGCAGCCAGCGTGTCCGCAAATGCCACGTCACCCTGGATGCTGGCTCGTCCGACTCCTTCGACACGGACAGGTCCGCCGCCGATGGCGCCTGCGGCGAGAAAATATGAAGCAGAAGAGGCGTCGCCCTCGACGCGAATGGTCCCGGGGCTGCGGTAATGAGCACCCGCGGGTACGCAAAAGTATTGCCACCCATGCCGCTCAACCGTAACGCCGAAGCGCCGCATCAGGTTGAGGGTGATCTCGATATAGGGCTTGGAAATGAGCTCACCCTCGACGTCGACAGCCGCACCAGCCGATAGCAACGGCAACGCTTGCAGCAGACCGGTCAGAAACTGGCTCGATACGTCGCCGCGAATGCGCGAACGTGCGCTCGTAGCGGGCGCACCTGTGCCGATGAGCAGCGGAGGAAAGCCCTCTGCGCATTCGTAGCGAATCTCGGCGCCCAAAGGCCGCAAGGCGTCGACGAGGTCGCCGATCGGGCGCTCGCGCATGCGCGCAACCCCGTCGACTCGGTAGTTGCCTGACGAAAACGCCAGCACAGCCGTCAACGTGCGCATCGACAGGCCAGACAACCCGAGAAACAGGTCCGCGTGCTTGTTCGGAAACGGTCCACCGCACCCGGAAACGCAGTATCGGTGCGCCGCATCTTCATGCCACGCGATACCCAGCGCCTTGAGCGCATCGAGCATCACTCGCGTGTCGTCCGACTCGAGCAACCCGTCGAGCTCGGTTGTTCCTTCCGCCAGCGCGGCCACGAGCAGCATCCTGTTCGAAATGCTCTTGGAACCTGGCATCCGCACACTGCCGGACAAGTGGGCGATCGGCGGCAGATCGAGGAATTCCATCTTCAAACGTCTTTGCTGTCGGCGTGACGCGCGAGCCACGCATTGCGAGCGTCGCGCGCACGCGCAAAGCACTGTTCTATCGCGTCCGCGTCGCCCGCTCCAAGCATGCGATCGATTCGATCCAGCGCGGCCTGATACGCCGCAAGCTCAGTGCGCAGCGCCCCCCGATTGGCAATGCAGATGTCACGCCACATCTCGGGATGACTGCTGGCGAGCCGCGTGAAGTCGCGAAAGCCACCCGCGGCGTAATGAAAGAATTCATCGGCATCGGGCCGTCCGGCAAGCTCGCCAACGAGTGCGAATGCCAGTGCGTGCGGCAGATGGCTGACCGCCGCGAACAGTGCGTCGTGACGCGCCGCATCGAGATGGCTGACAATACCCCCGCACTGAGTCCAGCAGTCGCCGACTCTGGCAATGGCATCCGATCTGGTTTCAGCGATCGGGGTCAGCACGACGTTCTTGTCGCGGTACAGCGATGCAAACGCGGCCGCCGCGCCCGAACGTTCGGTACCCGCGATCGGGTGACCCGGCACGAATCGCGGCAACGCTCCACCGAGATGCGCGCGCGCTGCCCCAATCACCTCCTGCTTGGTGCTGCCGGCATCGGTGACGATCGTCTCGGCTCCAAGATACGGAGCGATCACCGCGAACAGTTCTGGCATTTGCCCGACCGGCGCGGCAAGTAGCACCAGCTCGGCATCGCGCAGTTCGCCACGCCAGTCGTCCGCTGTGGTGTAGGTGCGGTCGACGATACCCAGGTGCTGCGCGGATATGAGATTAGCGCGGCTCCTGCCGACGCCGACGATGCTGCGAACCGCGCCGACATTCCTGAGCGCGAGCGCGAACGAGCCGCCGATCAGCCCGACGCCGACCACGATGAGCTTGGCGAGTGGCTGCATTAGAGGGCCGTCAGCGTCCCAGCGCGACTCGCAATGCAGCGAGAAAGCGTTCGTTCTCGGAAGGCAAGCCGACCGAGACGCGGAGGTGGTCGGGCAAGCCGTAGTTGGCCACCGGCCGCACGATCACGCCCTGACGCAACAGCGATTCGTAAGCCGCCGCCGCCTCGCGCACCTGTACCAGCAGAAAGTTCGCGTGGGACGGAACGTAAGCGACGCCCATCGCGTCGAGTCCGTTCATCAACTGCGCAAGGCCGGCACGGTTCAGGCGCGCGCTTTCCGCCACGTATTGCGTGTCCGCGAGTGCAGCAAGCGCCGCCGCCTGTGCGACGGAGTTCACGTTGAACGGTTGCCGCACGCGGTTGAGCATGCCGGCGACCGAAGCATCGGCCAGTCCGTAACCGATGCGCAGCCCCGCCAGCCCATATGCCTTCGAGAAGGTTCGGGAAATGAGGAGGTTCGGGTGCATCGCCAGCCATGACGCGCTGTCCGCCTGCTGCGAGGCCTCGAGATATTCGTTGTACGCTTCATCGAGCACGATAAGCACTTCGGCGGGAACGGAGTCGATGAAGGCGCGCACCGCTTCGGGGGCAAGCCATGTGCCCGTCGGATTGTTCGGATTGGCGACGAACACGATGCGCGTGCGCGACGTCATCGCTGCGCGCATCGCAGGCAGATCGTGGCCGAGGTCGCGCGCCGGAACCGTGATGCCTTTGGCGCCGCGCGCTTGCGTGGCCAGCGGATACACGGCGAACGCGTGCTGCGAATACACGGCTTCGTCGCCAGGAAGCAGGAAAGCTTGCGTCGCGAGTTCCAGGATATCGTTGGACCCGTTCCCAAGTACGACCTGCTCGGACATCACGCGAAAACGCGCGGCAAGGGCTTCTTTCAGGGCAAAGCCGTTGCCATCCGGGTAACGCGTCACTCCGGACGCGGCATCGACAATTGCCTGCTTCGCGTTGGCGCTGGGGCCGCGCGGATTCTCGTTCGACGCAAGCTTGACGATACCGGATTCCGCCAGGCCGTAGTCGCGCGCGAGCTCGTCGATCGGCTTGCCCGGCACGTACGGTGACAAGCGTTGAACGTGTTCGGGCGCTTGTGCCGCGATCTTCGTGGATGTCATCCTGCCCGGTCCTGATTATTTCAACACCGGCGCTGCCGGATACGACCCGAGCAGCTTGAGGAACGGCGCGCGCGCACGCAATTCGGTCAGGGCGGCAGCGACAGAGGCGTCGTCGCGATGGCCTTCGAGATCGACAAAGAACAAGTATTCCCAGAGTCCGGTGCGCGCGGGGCGCGACTCCAGTCGAGTCATGCTCACACCGTGTTTGGCGAACGGCTCCAGAAGCGAATGCACTGCGCCGGGACGATTGTGCGCGGACATCACCAGGGAAGTCTCGTCCCGTCCCGACCGCGCGACGGCGTGGCGTCCGAGCACCCAGAAGCGCGTGGTGTTGTTCGGTTCGTCCTCGATATGCGGCGCGAGGACACTGAGGCCGTAAATCGTTGCGGCGGCTTCTCCGGCGATTGCCGCAGCACCCGGTTCGGCTGCGGCGAGACGGGCCGCTTCGGCGTTGCTCGCGACGGGGACGCGAGGAACGGCAGGAAGATGCCGCGCCAGCCATTGCGCGCATTGTGCAAGCGACTGGGCGTGGGAATAGATCTTGGTGACACCATCGAGGGTCGCTGCGTTCGACAACAGCTGCTGCGCGATCCGCAGCTTGATCTCCCCGACGATGTTGAGCTGGGTCTGACACATGAGGTCGAGCGTGCGCCCGACGGCGCCTTCGGTCGAGTTTTCGACCGGCACGACCGCGTGATCGGTCTGTGCCGATTCGGCGGCACGGAACACTTCGTCGATCGACGCGTAGGGCTCGGCTTCGACGAAATCACCGAAGTGGCGCGCGACCGCACCATGGCTGAATGTTCCGGGTGGCCCGAGATACGCGATGCGAAGCTTCTGTTCGAGTGCAAGGCATGCCGAGATGACCTGACGAAACACGCCAGCCACCGACTCGTTCGGCAACGGCCCCCGATTCTGTTCCTGCAGCGCGCGCAGCACCTGGGCTTCGCGTTCAGGCCGGTAGACCGGGCCGTCTCCCTTGAGTGACCCGATCACCTGCGCTTGTCGGGCGCGTTCATTGAGCAGCTTGAGCATTTCGCGATCGATGCCATCGATGGTATCGCGACAGCGCTTCAGTTCCTGCTGCGTGTCGTGCTCGGAAGTGCTGTTTGAATCGGCCATTTCACGACCCGTCTGCAAAGCGACCGGCGAAGCGGAGCGAGGCCCCGCGAGCAAACGCGAATGGAGCCGATCCGATCGAGGCGCGAAAACCGATCACGCTATGTCCGCATCCTGTCGGCCACGGCAGAGGCCCTTCGCTGCGGGCACCAGCGACTACTCCCCTACCTCATCTTCAGTCTCGACGACGCGTTCCAGTCCGGCGAGTTTTTCGCCCTCGCCAAGGTTGATCAATGTGACCCCCTGCGTCGAACGGCTCATTTCCCTGATCGAGGAAACCTTGGTCCGGATCAGCACGCCGCCGGTCGAAATGAGCACGACCTCGTCGTCGGCGTGCACAAGCGCAGCAGCGACTACCTTGCCGTTGCGCGCGGTCTGCTGGATGGCGATCATCCCCTTGGTGCCGCGCGCGTGGCGGGTATGTTCGACAATGGGAGTTCGCTTGCCATAGCCGTTTTCTGTCGCTGTCAACACCGACTGCTCTCCATTTTCGGCAACGAGCATCGATATCACGCGTTGACCACGGTCGAGCTGCATGCCGCGCACCCCGTGCGCATTTCGACCCATCGGCCGCACGTCGCTCTCCTCGAAGCGAACAGCTTTTCCGCCCGACGAGAACAACATCACGTCGTGCTTGCCGTCGGTCAATGCCGCGCCGACAAGAAAATCGCCATCGTCGAGATCGACCGCGATGATGCCCGACGGGCGCGGCCGCGAAAACTCCGATAGCGGCGTCTTCTTCACAGTGCCTTGAGCGGTTGCCATGAACACGAACCGATCCTGCGCGAACTCCTTCACCGGCAGAATCTTGGTGATTTTCTCGTGCTCGAGCAGCGGAACGAGATTGACGACCGGTTTGCCGCGCGACGCCCGCCCGCCCTGAGGCACACTGTAGACCTTCAGCCAGTACACGCGCCCACGGTTCGAAAAGCACAGGATGAAATCGTGGGTATTGGCGATGAAGAGGCTGTCGATGAAGTCGTCTTCCTTCGTTCCGGTCGCCTGCTTGCCGCGTCCGCCACGCCCTTGCGCGCGATATTCGGCAACGGGCTGCGCCTTCATATAGCCGCCGTGGGACATCGTGACGACCATGTCCTCCGGCGCAATCAGGTCTTCCATCGACAGATCGACACCCTGCGCGACGATCTCGGACCTGCGCTTGTCGCCGAATTGATCGCGAATCGAACCAAGCTCGCCTCTGATGATCGTGGTCACCCGTCCCGGTTGCGCGAGGATATCGAGCAGGTCGACGATCTGCGCCATCACGTCGCGATACTCCGAGGTGATTTTTTCCTGTTCGAGACCCGTCAGCCGCTGCAGACGCAATTCGAGGATCGCCTGCGCCTGCGTGTCGGACAGCTTGTAACCTGGCGGCCGGGCGGCGGACTGCCAGCCGAATTCGAGCGCCAATCCCTCCGGGCGCGCCGCATCGGCGGCGGCGCGCTGCAGCATGTCCTCCACCAATGCCGAGCGCCAGACCTTCGCCATCAGTCCCGTCTTTGCCTCCGCGGGCGTCGCTGCGGCCTTGATCAACGCGATGATTTCATCGACATTCGAAAGCGCAACCGCAAGTCCTTCGAGCACATGGCCGCGGTCACGCGCTTTCCGGAGCTCGAAGCGCGTGCGGCGCACGACAATCTCGCGACGGTGCTGCAGGAAGTATTCGAGAAACTGCTTGAGGTTGAGCAGGCGCGGCTGGTTGTCGACCAGCGCGACCATGTTCATGCCGAAGCTGTCTTGCAGCTGCGTCAGCTTGTACAGGTTGTTGAGGATGATGTCCGCAACTTCACCGCGCTTGAGCTCGATCACGACGCGCATGCCGGATTTGTCCGATTCATCACGCAGGTCGGAAATACCTTCGAGCTTTTTCTCCCGCACCAACTCGCCGATACGCCCAAGCAGCGTCGCCTTGTTGACCTGATAGGGGATCTCATCGACGATGATCGCCTGCCGGCCGCCCTTTTCCAGGTCCTCGAAGTGCGTCCGCGCGCGGATCACGACGCGCCCGCGCCCGGTGCGATAACCTTCGCGTACGCCCTCGGCACCGTAGATGATGCCGGCGGTGGGGAAATCGGGCGCCGGAACGTGCTCGATCAGTTCATCGACCGTCAGATCGGGGTTTTCGAGCAACGCAAGGCACGCGCTGACGATTTCACCAAGATTGTGCGGCGGGATATTGGTCGCCATGCCGACCGCGATGCCGGACGAGCCGTTGACCAGCAGGTTCGGAATGCGCGTCGGCAGAACTGTCGGCTCGAGCTCTTTGCCGTCGTAGTTTGGTACGAAATCGACAGTTTCCTTGTCGATGTCGGCGAGCATCTCCGCGGAGATTCGTTCGAGCCGGCACTCGGTGTAGCGGTACGCCGCCGGCATGTCACCGTCGACCGAGCCGAAATTGCCCTGCCCGTCGATAAGGGGATACCGCAGCGAGAAATCCTGCACCATACGCACCAGCGCCTCGTAGGTCGCGGAGTCGCCGTGCGGGTGATACTTGCCGAGGACGTCGCCTACAACCCGCGCACATTTCACGTAGGGCCGGTTCCAGACGTTATTGGCCTCGTGCATGGCAAACAACACCCGTCGGTGGACCGGTTTGAGCCCATCGCGCACATCCGGCAGCGCCCGCCCGACAATTACGCTCATAGCGTAATCAAGGTAGGAATGCCGCATTTCTGCTTCGAGGCTTACCGGAACGGTTTCTTTGGCGAACTGCTCCATCGTAGAGGGTGCTCTTTAGGGGTTGAAAGGGTCGAAAGCGTGACCGGGCTGATCATCCGCGCCTGGGTTGCAGAATCGCTCGCCGACGGCCATATCTTCGGATCAAGGCAGGCAGCGCGGAAAATGACGAATCTTAACATGACCGTTGTATTGCTGCGACACCTTTGGACTTCCTGTTGCAGGAATCCAAATTGCGCTTTGCAGCGCCAAAATCCCTATGCTATAGTCGATCGCAAGTCGCTGTTTCCGGACGACCCACAAAAGTTGCCGTTACGCGTCGAAAAATTAAACGGGTAAACCTCAACAACTCTGCCAAAGGGGTGAAAGTGAACAAACTTCGTCTGATTGCGACCGTCTTGACCGGCACTACCGCGGTCATGCTGGGTTCCCCAGCATTCGGCCAGGCCAATCCGCAAAACAGCGGTTATGTACTTTTTGGTTACGGGAAGCCGGACGCAAACATCTGGAGAAGCGGCTCTTACGGTGGCAAGCCCGGTGTAAACGACACACTTTGCTGGCGTACCGGGTATTGGACACCGGCAATGGCAATCATCGAATGCGACCCCGACCTGGTGCCGAAGCCGCCACCGCCCCCGCCGCCCCCGCCGCCACCCCCGCCGCCCCCACCACCGCCACCGCCACCGCCGCCGGCGCCTCAGGTGCAAAAGATCACCTTGGCGAGCAAGGCGCTGTTCGACTTCGACAAGGCGGTTCTGAAGCCTGAAGGCATGGCTGCGATCGACCGCGACGTCATAACCAAGCTGAGCGGCGTGACCAAGCTTGAGCTGGTGCTCGTCACCGGCCATACGGACCCGATTGGTAGTCAGGCGTACAACCAGAAACTCTCGGAACGTCGTGCGAATGCAGTGCGCGACTACCTGGTTTCCAAGGGTGTGGCCAAGGACAAGATCGAGACCTTGGGCATGGGCAAGACGCAGCCGATCCCGGGCATCGTTTGCAATCAGAAGAACTTGAAGGAACTGATTGCCTGCTATGCGCCACTCCGCCGCGTCGAAGTTGAAGTCAAGGGTGAAGTCACCAAGCGTTAAGACGAAACCCAGTGGTCGAAAAAGCCCCGCTGCGTGCGGGGCTTTTTCTTTGTATCGCGCGCGACACCGTGTCTGCCCTCCACTCGCCCCTTGACGGCCGCGACCTAACATCGGACCCTGAATCCAAGCGGACCCTGAATCCATATGCCGACGCCCGTAGATTTGCGCCTGGATGCCCGGTGGATTGTTCCGGTAGCGCCTGCCGGTGCATTGCCCGACCACGCCGTCCTCATCGACAACGGACGGATCGTTGCGGTATGCCCCGCCACCGATGCGGAGCGCGAATACGTCGCGCGCGAAACGGTTTCATTGCCAACGCATGTGTTGCTTCCCGGGCTGATCAACGCGCACGCGCACAGCGCCATGGCGTTGCTACGCGGCATCGCCGACGATGTGCCGCTCAAGCCGTGGCTCGAGCAGCATATCTGGCCGCGCGAGGGACGCTTCGTTTCACCGGATTTCGTGCACGATGGCACTCTGCTGGCCACTGCCGAGATGCTGCGTGGCGGAATTACCTGCTGCAACGACATGTACTTCTTTCCCGACGCCGCGGCGCGTGCGTATCGCGCCAGCGGAATGCGGGCCGTCCTGGGGTTGCCGGTCCTCGATATTCCGACGCCTTACGCCGCCAACGCCGACGCCTGCCTGCATGCGGGCCTGGCCGCGCGAGACGCATGGCAAAGCGAAGCCCGTTTAGGCTTTTCCCTGGCGCCGCACGCGCCTTACACGGTCGGCGATGAAAGTTGGGCCAAGATCGTGATGTATGCGCGACAACTCGACTTGTCCATCCAGACGCACTTGCTGGAAGCGCCTGACGAGCGCGCGCAAAGCGTCGCGCAGCACGGGCTCTCACCGGTCCAACGGCTCGATCGGCTCGGCGCCACGGGCCCCGGCTTCATTGCCATACACTGCGTGCAGGTGGACGCCGTCGACATCGATCTTCTCACCACACAAGGTTGTCACGTCGTGCACTGTCCGACATCGAACCTTAAACTTGCCAACGGAGTTGCGCCGATCGCGAAGCTCGCGGCAAGCGGCCTCAACGTTGCACTGGGCACCGATAGCCCCGCGAGCAACAACCGGATCGACGTATTCGGCGAGGCGCGTCTTGCGGCGCTGATCGCCAAGGCCACGACAGGTGATGCCGCTTCTTTGCCGGCGCAGACGGTATTGCGGATGGCAACGCTCGGAGGCGCGACGGCGCTCGGCCTCGATGACAAACTGGGGTCGCTCGAGGCTGGCAAGCATGCTGACATCATTGCCGTCAACATGGCCGGGCTCGACCACGCACCCTGCTACGATCCGGTTTCACATCTGGTCCACGTCACTGGACGCGACCAGGTTTCCGACGTATGGGTCGCGGGCGAGCGGCTTGTCGAGGATCGCGTCCTGACTCGCATCGACGTGCAAGATCTCGCTGCGCGCGCGCGCTTCTGGCAGGATCGACTGCAATGAACGCCTCTAACGTCGATCCGGCCGAACTCGCCAAGTTCAGTGCGCTGGCTCATCGCTGGTGGGATCCGACCAGTGACTTCAAGCCCCTGCACGACATCAATCCCCTTCGGTTGGATTACATCGTCGCACGCTGCGGCGGTCTACAGGGCAAGAGTGTGCTTGACGTCGGCTGCGGCGGTGGGATTCTCGCCGAGGCGATGGCTGACCAAGGTGCCCGTGTTACCGGCATCGACCTCTCCGATAAGGCACTCGGCGTCGCGCGTCTGCATCAGTTGGAATCCGGTGCCGACGTCGACTACCAGCTGATCGCCGCAGAAGCGCTTGCGCCGGTCGCCGCCGGCACCTACGACGTGGTTACCTGCATGGAACTGCTCGAGCACGTTCCGGAGCCGGCGTCGACGATTGCCGCGTGCGCGCAATTGACGCGGCTGGGCGGTACGGTCATCTTCTCCACGATCAATCGCAACCCGAAATCGTATCTTTTTGCTGTCATCGGGGCTGAATACGTACTCAAGCTCCTTCCGCGCGGCACCCACGACTACGCGCGTTTCCTCAAACCGGCCGAACTTGCCGCCTTTGCGCGGCGCGCCGGTCTCGAGCCCGACGCAATAATCGGGATGACATACAACCCGCTAACCCGCGCCTACCGGCTCGAACCCGACACCACCGTCAACTACATCGTCACTTTCCGTCGTGAAGCCTGACGCGATCGCCACAGACACCCGATTCGCTCGATGACGCAGACTACGCAAGGAGGCAGCTCACGCACACTGCTGCCGGTGCGCGCCGTGCTGTTCGATCTCGACGGCACGCTGGCCGATACTGCCGGAGATCTCGCGGCCGCCCTCAATCGCGTGCGCGCCGATCGTGCCCTGCCGCCACTACCCCTCGCAGCGCTCCGGGGATACGCATCACATGGGGCGCGCGGGCTGCTCGGCGCAGGCATGGGAGTGGCGAAGGGCCATTCGGACTATGAACTGCTGCGCGAAGCGTTTCTCGATTACTACGAGAACGGACTGTTGGGAGAGTCGCGATTGTTCGACGGTGCCGAGATGGTGCTCGACGAACTCGAGCGTCGCGGACTGCGCTGGGGAATCGTCACCAACAAGGCCCGGCGCTTCACGCTTCCGCTGGTGAAACATCTGGCGCTCGTTCCACGCGCAGGGACCGTGATTTGTGGCGACACGACGCCACACACCAAGCCCCACCCTGCGCCGTTGTACGCCGCGGCGAAGGAACTTGGCTTTGCTGCCGCGGACTGTGTCTACGTGGGCGACGCCGAACGCGACATTGCCGCCGGGATTGCTGCAGGAATGAAAACCTTGGTTGCACGCTATGGCTACTTCGCCCCCGACGATGTACCCGATCGCTGGCCCGCTGACGGCTGCATCGACTCGCTGCCCGGGTTGCTGGACTGGCTCCCCGGGCCAGCGCCGGATATGACACGGTAGCTCGGCAACCACGCCGAAGCGGTTTACGTCACCCCGGGCACGCTCCCGCATTCAGATACAGCCACTGCTGTGCCTTGCCGTCACGGCTACCCGCGAGCCACACGGCTTGGCTGCGCGTCAACGGCTGCAGGACCATCGCCGGAATGTCTGCGGGGATCGCCAGCGCGACACCATTGGCGCTGTCTATGCGATCGCCATTCTTGAGTCCCAGATTGGAAGCAAATCCGCTCTGATCGCGCACGACAAGTGCACCCGCTCCGGGTTCGACCAGCGCTTTCCACGCGTCCGTCGTGTTCATCATCCCGCCCAGCAACTCGGCGTTCAGGCGCACGACCGGTCCGGCGAATCCGGGAGGCACGCCGCACGCCGATGCGGGACCTGCCGCGGCCACCGTGGTCCGCGGCTTCTCTGCGGGGATCGTGGCTGCGCGCAGCTGGATGTCGCGCCGCACGCCACCGTCGATAACTGTTATGCCATTGGGTCGAATCGATTCCAGCTTCACGCCGCTTGTCACATCCTGTCCGACCGCGATCAGCAACGGCCCGCGCGCGGGAGCGCGAAACAGTGCGTAACCCCTCCCATCGCGCTGGACAATAATGCCAAGCAGACGCACGTCGCCGAGGCTGGTAGCTGTCGCAACCGTGCCCGGGGCGACAGCGGTGGCGGCCGTACCGAACAAGTGGGCGTCGGCGAGCTGGCGCGCTTCATCCGTATCCGCCATTGTCGTTGCGATAACCGCAGGCGCCGGACCGAACCATCGCCAACCCCAATGCGCGAAAACAAGCGCGAGCACCGCCAGCGCGATGAGCAGCGCGATCGCCGAAAGCAGCCTCCAGCGCATCGGCAACGCCGCCGATCCGCTGTCGTGTGTCCCGTATAATTGTATTTCGCCCACCTCGCCTCGCGCCCTTCGCGTCCTCGCCGTTGAATCCGCATCTTGCGCTTTTGCAGCCGTACCCGTTCGAGCGACTGCGTGCGTTGTATTCCAGCGTCACGCCCGATCCACGCCGGACGCCCATCAGCTTGTCGATCGGCGAACCCAAGCACCCGACGCCACAATTCATCCGCGATGCGCTGTGCGCAGGAAGCAGCGGCCTCGCGAATTATCCCACATCGTCGGGAACGCCCGCGCTGCGGGAAGCTATCGCTGCTTGGCTCGTGCGCCGCCACGGTCTCACCTCGCTCGATCCTGCGACGCAGGTCCTGCCCGTGCTTGGGAGCCGCGAGGCGCTGTTCGCGTTTACGCAGACGCTCATCGACCCGAGCCGCGCGGGGCGCACGGTCGTCGTTCCCAATCCGTTCTATCAGATCTACGAGGGAGCCGCCCTTCTCGCCGGAGCAACTCCGCACTACGTCAACAAACTCGCCGCGCATGGCAATGCGCCGCAATGGGACCAGGTTCCGGACGCAGTGTGGGCACGAACCCAGCTGCTTTTCGTATGCACGCCGGACAACCCGACGGGACGCGTGGCGACTATGGACGACTGGCGTCGCCTATTCGCGTTGTCGGATCGTCACGGATTTGTGATCGCCGCCGACGAGTGCTATTCAGAGGTGTACTTTGACGAGGCGAAGCCCCCGCTCGGAGCGCTGGCGGCGGCCGAAGCGCTCGGACGCAGGGAGTTCCCGCGGCTCGTTTCGTTCGGCAGCTTGTCCAAGCGCTCCAACGTTCCAGGGCTGCGCTCCGGCTACGTTGCCGGTGATGCATCGCTGGTAAAAGCATTCCTGCTCTACCGCACATATCATGGTTCCGCGATGTCGCCGGCAGTCGCCGCCGCGAGTCTTGCCGCGTGGAAGGATGAGGCGCACGTGCGCGTGAATCGCGCGTTGTATGCCGACAAGTTTGCCAAACTGCAACCGGCGTTGAACGCAGTCTTGCGCGCGCCGCGCCCCGATGCCGCGTTCTATCTCTGGACGCAGGTGCCCGGAGATGACGCCGAGTTCGCGCAACGCTTGTATGCAGAAGAAGCGGTCAGCGTGCTCCCGGGCAGCTATCTTGGACGCAACGTCGACGGTGTGAACCCGGGCGACGGATTTGTCCGAATCGCGCTGGTTGCGGAGCTCGGCGAGTGCACGGAAGCGATCGGCAGACTCGTTGCATTTGCGGGGCGGTCCCGGCACCTGCGTGCGGTAAAATAAGCGCTTTTCCCGCGTTTGGCGTGCCACTCATGCAAAACCTGGAACAGACGATCGACGCCGCTTGGGAGCGGCGCTCCGAGTTGTCGCCGAGCTCCGCCGATGCGGCGCTTCGCGATGCGGTGGCGACCGTCATTTCGGATCTCGACGCCGGCAAGATGCGCGTTGCGGAGAAACGCGGAGACACGTGGGTTACGCACCAGTGGCTTAAAAAGGCCGTATTGCTGTCGTTCCGGCTCTCGGACAATGCCCCGATCGGCTTGGCTTCCCCCAGCGCACCCTTTCGCTTCTACGACAAGGTCGCGACGAAGTTTGCGCAGTTCGACGACGCCGCGTTCGCCCGGGCCGGCGTGCGCGTCGTCCCGCCCGCGGTGGCGCGGCGTGGAGCATTCATCGCGCCGAACGTCGTGCTGATGCCCTCCTACGTGAACATCGGGGCGTACGTTGATTCAGGAACGATGGTCGATACGTGGGCAACGGTCGGGTCGTGCGCGCAGATCGGGAAGAACGTCCATCTGTCCGGCGGCGTCGGCATAGGGGGGGTCTTGGAACCGGTGCAGGCCAACCCCACTATCATCGAAGACAATTGTTTCATCGGCGCGCGCTCCGAAGTCGTCGAGGGTGTGATCGTCGAGGAGAATTCAGTGCTGGGGATGGGTGTATTTCTGGGCCAGAGTACCAAGATCTACAATCGACTGACCGACGAGGTCACCTACGGCAGGGTGCCCCCTGGCTCTGTCGTGGTCGCGGGAAGCCTCCCTTCGGGCGAAGGCAAGTGCCATCTGTACTGCGCCGTCATCGTCAAACGAGTCGACGCCGGCACCCGCGCGAAGACCAGCATCAACGAATTGTTACGAATCTAAAATTCTATGCGAGGCCTGGATTCGATGTCGGTGTCGATCAAGACGGACGAGGAAATCGCCGGCATGCGCGTTGCCGGCCGGGTGGCGTCCGAACTGCTCGATTACCTCACTCCTCACGTGCAGCCGGGTGTATCGACCGGAGAGATCGACAAGCTTGCCCACGACTATCAGGTGAACGTGCAGCGAGTGATACCCGCAACCCTCAATTACGCACCGCCCGGACACCGTCCATATCCTGCCTCGCTATGCGCGTCGGTCAATCATGTCGTCTGTCACGGCATCCCCGGCGACAAGAAGCTCAAGAGCGGCGACATCGTCAACATCGACGTCACCGTGATCAAGGACGGGTTTCACGGTGATACCAGCCGCATGTTCTACGTCGGCACGCCGACCATCCAGGCCAAGCGGCTGGTCGAAGTCACCTACGAGGCGATGTGGCGCGGCATTCGCGCGATCACACCCGGTGCTCATCTGGGTGATATCGGCGCGACGATCCAGCGGTTTGCTGAGGGCCACGGATTTTCCGTCGTGCGCGAGTTCTGCGGCCACGGCATCGGTCGCCAATTCCACGAAGAGCCGCAAGTCCTGCATTACGGGCGTGCAGGTACTGGGCTGAAGCTGCAGCCGGGGATGATTTTCACCATCGAACCGATGATCAACGCCGGTCGCCCCGGCATTCGCTGCCTCGCCGACGGCTGGACGATCGTCACCGCCGATCACAGCCTGTCGGCGCAATGGGAACATACCGTCCTGGTTACGGCGGAAGGCTTCGAAGTCCTCACCGTTTCCGCAGGCGCGCCACTCCCGCCCGTTGCGCAAGCGGCGTAGCTGGTGGTCGCGACGTTCGCTACCGCACCCACCGCGTCGGCTGCAGCAGAGACGCTGCACTGGCGGCGGCAACTCGCCGCCGGCCGCGAAGCGCTGCGAATGGCCTTTGTCGCAGACCCCAACCCGCAGCGACTCCTTCAACGGCAATCGCAGCTGGCCGATCGCATTGTCCGTGGCATCTGGTCCGAGAGCGGAGGTCCCGCCGATGCCGCGCTTGTCGCGGTGGGTGGCTACGGGCGCGCAGCATTGTTTCCCTATTCGGACGTCGACGTGCTCGTGCTCTTGCCGCGACCGCTCGCCGACAGCATCGCCAAGGGCGCGGTCGAGCGCTTCGTCGGGCAGCTTTGGGACGCCGGCCTGGAGGTTGCGCATTCCGTGCGTACGATAGACGATTGCGAAGCCGAAATGGCGAGCGACATAACGATCCGCACCAGCCTCCTCGAGCATCGACTGCTCGATGGATCACGTCCGCTGTATGACCGCTTTCGCCGCCGCTTCGCGGCGACGCTCGATGTGCGTGGCTTCTATGAGGCCAAAGTGCTCGAGCAGCAGCAGCGGCACCTGCGGCATCAGGACACTGCGTACAACCTCGAGCCGAATGTCAAGGAAAGTCCGGGAGGCCTGCGCGACCTGCAGACGATCGTGTGGATTACACTCGCGGCGGGGCTCGGCCGCACATGGCGAGAACTCGCACGACATGAATTGATAACGCCGGTGGAGGCGCGCGAAGTCGCGCGGCACGAGCGACTGATCGACGAATTGCGCATCCGCCTGCATTACCTCGCAGGGCGCAGCGAAGATCGACTCGTGTTCGACGTACAGACCGCGCTGGCACGCGAGATGGGGCTCGCGGACACACCGCACCGGCGCGCGTCCGAGCAGCTCATGCAACGCTATTATCGCGCCGCGAAATCGATCCGTCAGATCAATGTGATCCTCCTGCAGAACTTGCACGCGCGCCTGTTCCCTGCCGAGGTCAAGATCCGGCCGCTCGACACGGATTTTCAGGCAGTGGATGAATTGCTCGATCTGAAAGACGAGGCCCTTTTTGCCAAGCAGCCTTCTGCGATATTCGAAAGCTTCCTGACTCTTCAGCAGCATCCGGAACTCAAAGGCATGTCGGCGCCCTTGCTGCGGGCGTTGTGGCGAGACCGCAACCGGGTCGATGCCTCGTTCCGACGCGATCCCGTCAATCGCGCGCGTTTTCTATCGATTCTGCGTCAGCCGCGAGGCGTTACCCACGAGCTTCGCCGCATGAACGAATATGGGATTCTTGGCCGCTATCTGCCCGTGTTCGGCCGCATCGTGGGTCAGATGCAACACGACCTGTTCCACGTCTACACCGTCGACGAACACATCCTGATGGTGATCCGCAACCTGCGGCGCTTCATGGAGCCGCAGCACGCGCACGAATACCCGTTGTGTTCGCGGCTGATCGCCGACTTCGCGCGACCCGAAACATTGATCGTCTCGGCGCTGTTCCACGATATTGCAAAGGGGCGCGGCGGAGATCATTCCATACTAGGCAGCCGCGACGCGCGACGGTTTTGCCGTGAGCACGGCCTGTCCGCCGAAGATTCCGCGCTGGTCGCCTGGCTCGTCGAGCAGCACCTGACGATGTCGATGACGGCGCAAAAACAGGATATCAGTGACCAATCGGTCGTCGATGCGTTCGCGCGGAAGGTGAAGACCGAACGACGCCTTGCCGCACTGTATCTGCTCACGGTCGCCGACATTCGCGGCACGAGTCCGCGCGTCTGGAACGCATGGAAGGCGAAGCTGCTCGAGGATCTGTTCCACCTGACCCAGGCGCGCATCGTCGGCAGCCCGGTCGATCGTCGCCTTCACGACAGCATCGATGCGCGCCGCGCCGAGGCCATACGTCAGCTGCGCCTATACGCAGTTCCCGACGGCGCGGAAAACGCGCTGTGGCAGCGTCTCGACGCGGTCTACTTTCAGCGACATTCGGCGGATGAAATCGCGTGGCACGCGCGCCACCTCTACTTCCGCGTCGACCACGCAGACCCGATCGTCAAAGCCCGGCTCGCCCGCGACGGCGTCGGACTGCAGGTGATGGTCTATCTGCCCGACCAGAAAGAACTCTTTGCGCGCATTTGCGGTTTCTTCGGACGCGCGCGACTCTCGATACTCGAGGCCAAGGTTCACACGACACGTCACGGTTACGCCCTCGACACGTTCGTCGTCCATGATCCGCTGAACCCGAATGCAGGCTACCGCGAGGTCATCAGTTACGTCGAATTCGAGCTCAGGCGTGCGCTCACCGAGCGCGCACCGCTCGAACTGCCGGCGATCGGTCGAGCAAGCCGGCATCTGAAGCATTTTCCTTTGTCGCCCAGCGTCAGTTTGTTTCCGGATGACAAGGGCACGCACTACATCCTCGAAATCGTTGCAGGCGACCGCCCTGGTCTGCTTGCGAGAATCGCGTACCTGCTGGCCAAGGCGAATGTCAATGTCGCTACCGCGAAAATCACGACGCTCGGCGAGCGTGTCGAGGACGTATTCCTGCTCGACGGTGCCCGACTGCATGACGAGTCTGCGCTGCTCAAGCTGGAAACCGCCCTCTACGAACAGCTGCGGCTGACCTGACCAGAAGCTTGCAGGACCAGTTTTCCGCGGTCGAGCAATGGAGGCAGTTCATGACGGAAGCAGCAGTATCCAACGACGAATTCACCGCATTCTGGAACAATGTGCTCGCGTCGAAGTTCGAGCGCTTTCGCAACATCCTTCTCGGCGGGCTGAGTTATCACAGCCGGGTTCCGCTGCAAAATCTGCGCCTCGCCTCCGGAACCAAGGTGCTCGACGTCGGCTGTGGCTGGGGCGACACGGCGATCGAACTGGCACGGATGGTCGGACCTGCCGGGTCGGTCGTTGGCCTCGACTGTTGCTCATCATTTCTGGAGCATGCCAGGAAAGACGCACAAACCGCTGGGGTGAACAATGTCCGCTTCGTCGATGCCGACGTGCAAACGTATCGCTTTGCGCCGGAGTACGATTTCTGTTTTTCCCGTTTCGGGATGATGTTCTTCAGCAACCCCGTGTTCGCCATGCGCAATATCAGGAGCGCGCTGAAGCCCGGGGGTCGGCTCATGTTCATTACCTGGCGGTCGCTCGAGCACAACCCGTGGGCAGGCATTCCCAAAAAGCTCGTGCTCGACTTTCTGCCCCCGCCGGGCGAAAGCGCCCAGACCTGCGGTCCCGGTCCCTTTTCGATGGCGAGCACGGAGGTGGTGACCGCGCAACTCCTAGCCTCGGGATTCGACAACATCCAATTCGAAGCAACCGAAGGCCCGGTCATGGTCGGCGCAACAGTCGAGCAGGCGATGCAGTTCCAACTCGCCCTGGGTCCGGCAGGAGAGATCGTGCGCGAAGCCGGCGCCGAAGCCGAGCGGCGCCTCCCGGAAATCGAAAGCGCGCTGCGTACCGAACTCGCGCGGCACCTGCAAAATGGGGAAGTGGTCATGCGCTCGGCGTCCTGGACGATCACTGCGCGCAAGCCCCGGGCATAGGGGATCCAGCGCACCGCGGCGTCGCGCCCTTCGCTTCGCGCAGGGGTCCCGCGCTGCGGCCTCGCGCTGCGGCCTCGCGCCGCTACTCGTCAATGACTTCGGCGTCGGGGAACAGGACGTCGGTGAATCCAAGCAGGCGCATGTCACGCATGCGCATCGGATACAGGATGCCGTCGAGGTGATCGCACTCGTGTTGCACGACCCGCGCATGAAATCCAGCAACCTCGCGCTCGATCGGGCGTCCTGCCGGATCGACCCCGGTGTAGCGAAGCGCGGTATGGCGCGGAACCCTGCCGCGCAGCCCGGGCACTGACAGGCAGCCTTCCCAATCCTCGGCGATCTCGGCGCTCAACGGCGTCAATACCGGGTTCAGGATTTCAGTATAGGGAACGGGATCGGCGTCGGGATATCGGTCGTTGTGCTCGAACCCGAAGATTACGACGCGCAGCATCACGCCGATCTGGGGAGCAGCGAGACCTGCGCCGTGGGCGGCGACCATGGTTTCGCGCATGTCGGCGAGTAATTCCTTCAGGTCCTGCGTCCCGAAATGCTCGACCGGCTGCGAACGCTGCAGCAGCCTCGGGTCGCCCATGCGAAGGATCGGGCGAATCATGCTTCGAGCTCCAGACGGGACCTTGGTCCGACGTGTGTCATTTTGCATCCTGCGCGACGACGTGGTCTATCAGTCGCCGCACCTTTTCCATCGCAATGTCCAGCACGGCTACGATCCGGTCCAACGCGATGGCCTGAGCGCTGTCGCCACGGCCCGCAGCGTGATTCACCACCACCGCGATCGAAACATAGGCGAGATCTAGCTCGCGGGCCAACACCGCTTCGGGCATCCCGGTCATCCCCACGAGGGTTGCGCCGTCGCGCTCGAGGCGGTCGATTTCAGCCGCCGTCTCAAGTCGCGGCCCCGATACCGCTGCATAGACACCGCCGTCATGCAACTTGATCCCCGCATCGCGAGCGGCAGCAAGGCAACGGGCCCGCAACGAGGGGGTATAAGGGTGGGTAAAGTCGACATGCACGACTTTGCGGTCGCCGCCGTCGAAAAACGTGGTTTCGCGACCCGTGCTGTAATCGACAAGTTGATGCGGCAGTACCAGGTCACCGGGTGAATGACTCGAGCCGATCGAGCCGACCGACGCGACGGCCAGGATGGCATCGACTTCGCGCTCCCTGAGGGCCCACAGGTTAGCGCGGTAATTGACGCGATGCGGCGGAATTGTATGGCCGTGCCCATGTCTGGCGAGAAACACGACGTCGCGCCCTGCAATCTGGCCGAAGGTCAGCGCCGACGAGGGCTCGCCGTAGGGCGTGCGGACGACCTCGCGGTGAGCAACGGCAAGCGTGGACAGGCGGGTGAGCCCGCTGCCACCGATGATGGCGAGCATGGATAGGACGGTCTGGTCGGCAAAAGCCGCGGCAAATGCGCGGGAAACACATGGCGCCCCCCGTGCCGGAAAAACCGGCGCAGCAGGCAGCCCAGTTGTTACTTTGCTCGACCTTGGTTATTCTTGTCAATTCATGACATTGTCAAGAGCGCCCGTCGCCGGCGGACGCACCGGCGACGCACCTTTCAATCAGCCCTCGGGACGCGACCATGTACCTCGATCGACTGTTCAAAATGATGTCCGAAAAGCAGGCCTCCGACCTGTTTATCTCTTGCGGCGCGCCGATCAACATCAAGATCAACGGCGTCGTATCGCCCATCTCCACCCAGCCGATGGATGTCGAGTCGGTTCGTCGTATTGCCTACGAACTAATGACCAAGGACCAGGCCCGCGACTTCGAGAACGAGATGGAGATGAATCTCTCCTATCTCGATCGCGCGGTCGGCAACTTCCGGATCAACATTTTCCGGCAGCGCGGCACGATCTCGATGGTCATTCGCTATGTCCGCAGCCGCGTTCCGCCATTCGCGGACCTGAGGCTGCCGCAGGTGCTGCTCAATCTAGTGATGGAGAAACGCGGCCTGGTCCTGATTGCCGGCGCTACCGGCTCGGGCAAGTCGACCACCCTGGCGGCGATGATCGACTACCGCAATGCAAATCGATCCGGGCACATCCTGACCCTCGAGGACCCGATCGAGTACCTGTTCGAGCACAAGCAGTCGATCGTCAATCAGCGCGAAATCGGCGTCGACACGCAGTCGTACGGCAAGGCGCTGCCGAACGCCCTGCGTGAGGCTCCGGACCTCATCATGATCGGCGAAATACGCGACCGCGAGACGATGCAGCATGCGCTGTTGCACACCTTGACGGGCCACCTTTGCCTGTCGACGTTGCACGCCAACAACAGCTATCACGCCATGTCGCGCATCATCAACATGTTCCCCTACGACGCTCGTTCCGGCCTGCTGTCCGACTTGTCGATCGGGTTGCGCGCGATCATTTCGCAACGGTTGGTGCGTAACAAGGAAGGTCAACTCATTCCGGCGGTCGAGATCCTGCTCAATACCTCTCTGATTGCGGAACTGATCAAGAACGGGGAAATCACGCAGATAAAAGAAGCGATGGAACAGAGTCTGTACCCCGGCTCGCAAACCTTCGAGCAGGCGCTTTGCCGTCTCTATCTCGACGGCGCGGTCTCATACGATGAGGCGCTCATCGCGTCCGACTCCCCGACCAATCTGGCGTGGCTGGTCAATCAGAACACGCCATCCACCCGGATGGCCGCCGCAACGGACAACAGCGACGAGGCCGCGCATCGATTGTCCGGAGATTTCGTCAAGCTTGAGATCGACCCCGATTTCTTGAATCGCCAGCAGTGAGCCAGCGCAGTAACGCGTCGCCGACAGGCCATTCCGCGGCGGCGACGCTGGATCTTGCCTGCGAATTGATCGCCCGCAAATCGTCGACACCCGACGACGCCGGATGCCAGGCCATCCTGCGCGCCCGCCTCGCGCCGCTGGGCTTCCGCTGCGAGACGATCGAATCGAACGGGGTGACCAATCTTTGGGCTCGCCGCGGCGACGCGCATCCGGTCGTCTGCTTCGCGGGCCATACGGACGTCGTTCCCACGGGCCCGCTCGAGTCCTGGCACTCCGATCCCTTTGTGCCGACTCAACGCGACGGCTATCTGTACGGCCGCGGCGCCGCCGACATGAAATCGTCGATCGCGGCGTTCGTGATTGCGGTCGAGCGCCTGCTTGCGGACGCGAATGCAGCTAACCACCGCGGGTCGATCGCGCTCCTGATCACTTCCGATGAGGAGGGACCGGCGACGGACGGGACAGTCAAGGTTGTCGACAAGCTTCGCGCTGCCGGCGAGACGATCGATTATTGCATCATCGGCGAACCCTCGTCGGTGGACCGCCTCGGCGACATGATCAAGAACGGCCGCCGAGGGACTCTTTCGGGAACGCTGATTGTGCACGGTGTGCAAGGCCATATTGCGTACCCGCATCTGGCAAGAAATCCAATCCATACCGCTGCCCCTGTCATTGCCGAGCTCGCTGCTACGCGCTGGGATGAGGGCACCGAATACTTTCCGCCGACAACCTGGCAGGCCTCCAACATCCACGCCGGAACCGGGGCGACCAACGTGATCCCGGGGACTCTGGAGCTGGCCTTCAATTTCCGGTACGCCGCAGTAAGCGATCGCGACACGCTCGAGCAGCGACTCGAAGCCGTCCTGCGCAAGCATCGCCTCGAATACGATCTGCGCTGGACCGGCTGGGGACGCCCTTTCATCACGCCGCGCGGAAAGCTGGTCGAAGTCGTGAGCGAGATCGTCGGTGACGTGTGCGGAGTCACGCCGGAACTGTCCTGCACTGGCGGTACGTCGGATGGCCGTTTCATCGCCGATATCTGCCGCGAGGTTGTCGAACTCGGCCCCGTCAATGCGTCGATTCACAAGCTCAACGAACGCATCGCCATTGCCGACCTCGAGCCGCTCGCGGAGATCTACAGGCGCAGCGTCGAGAGGTTGCTGGCACAATGAACAATGCCATCCAGGAGCTCGAAACAGTCCGCGATTGGGTGCGCCACGCCGTTTCCCGTTTCAATGCCGGTCGATTATTCTTCGGTCACGGCATGGTCAGCGCGTATGACGAAGCGGTTTATCTCGTTTTACACGCCCTTCACCTGACGCCGGAGCGGCTCGACCCGTTCCTCGACGCACGGCTCACCCACGCAGAACGCACGGAGCTTTCGGCGCTGATCGAGCGCCGCGTCACCGAGCGCATCCCCGCGGCCTATCTCACGCATGAGGCATGGCTCGGCGAGTTCCGGTTTTATGTCGACGAGCGTGTGCTCATCCCGCGTTCCCACGTCGCTCAACTTCTCCCCGACGCCCTCGAGCCGTGGGCCCCGGACCCCGCCGGCGTGCTCAGCGCCCTCGATCTGTGCACCGGGTCGGGATGCCTGGCGATTCTGCTGGCGCACAATTTTCCGAACGCCGACGTCGATGCCGCCGACATATCGTCCGATGCACTCGCGGTCGCCCAGCGCAATGTCGCCGACTATGGAATGCAGGATCGGATCAATCTCATTCGTTCCGACCTGTGGTCCAATCTCACGGAAAAGACCTATGACCTGATCATTTCCAATCCGCCCTATGTCACTGCGATGTCGATGGCGGAATTGCCGGATGAATACCGGCATGAGCCCGAACTGGCGCTCGCGGGCGGGGACGATGGTCTCGATGCGGTACGCGCGATCATCGACAGGGCAGCGCCGTTTCTGAAGCCGCACGGCCTTCTACTCGTGGAGGTCGGACACAACCGTGTCGCCACCGAGGCCGCCTATCCGCGGCTGCCCTTCACCTGGCTCAATACCGGGACAGAAGACGACAGTGTTTTTCTCCTGCAGCGCGAGGACCTCGTCGCAACGCGTTAGCCGGCAAGCACCCTAAAGCCCGAAGAAGTCACGGACACGACGGACGAGGTCGCTGGCGCGTGACCCGGCGGCCCGGGCGCGGGCATCCGCCGACAGTGAAGCCAAGGTTGCATCGTTGGCCGCCTGGCGCGCGGCGACCAGTTGCGACATCGCGTCGGCGATTTCGGGTCGCGCGCGGATGATCGCTTCGAACCCTCGCTTGTCGAGGCGATAGCAGAGCGCCTCTGATTCGGCCAGGATAGTTGCGGTTCGCGCCTGCCCCGTGAGCAACCCCATCTCGCCGAAGTACGCCGGAGCCGGCAACGTCGCGAGCCTTTGGCGCCTGGGTTGACCTTGACCCGGGTCGTTGGTGTCGCGAAAGATGCCAACCTGCCCTCGCGCAAGAATGTACAGGGATTCCGAGGGCTCGCCCTGCATGGTGGCAACATCGCCGAGGGCCAGTGGCGTCGGTATCAGCTGCGCCGCCAGCGCATCCGTTTCCTCGTCAGTGAGTGACGCGAACAATTCGAGGGATTTCAGCAGCGCCACCCTGGACCGCTGCTCCTCGATCGAACGACTCGCATGCATGGTGCGCGCCGAATGCAAGTACACATCCGACCGCGAGATGGGAATGTCCATTCCGGCGCGGCCCAGAGCGGCGTAAACGTGCACCCGCACGCGCGAGTCGGTCACCATGTACAGCTTGATATCGGTCAACCAGTAATAGACGATGTATTTGATCGCATTGGCGTCGAAACCTGAACAGATGCAGATTGCTCTGGGGTCGGCGGCGACGCAGGGAATGTCGACGCGTTCGAGCGCCGCATTGACCACTGCCATGACCCGCCCGGGCGTCCATTCGTAGCCGACCGTGAACTCGATCGGCCGCCGCCACGGAATCCGCTGATCGCCGCGGCGCCCGAGCAGGGTCACCCGGCTGTTCATCAACGCTGCGTTGGGGATGATGATGGTCACGTTGTTCACCGTCGCCAGCGCGGTGTACCGCCAGCGGATGCCGACGACTTCGCCGGTGACGCCGCCATCTATCTCGATCCAGTCGCCCATTCGATACGTGTTGTCGAGCTGCAGCGATATGCCACCCAGGAGGTTTGCCAATGTTGCCTGCATCGCAAACGCGATGGCGGCGGCGCCCACTGTCGTGGTCGCGATGATGCTGGTGAGATTTACGCCAACGGCATCCAGCCTGACCAGCGTGAACACGACCAGCGAGACAGCTATCGCGACTTCGCCGAGAATGCGCGGTACCGCGCGCCGCGCCAGCAGCACGTTGACCAGAAACGTGATGTAGATGCGAATGTTGCCGAGCGCAATGATCAGCAGGCAGACCTCGCGCGGGACCACGGAAATCGCGAGGTGCGCGGGAATGATCTGGTAGCGCGACAAAAGCGCGAGACCGCCCAGGCCCAGGACGATCAGGAACAGCGTAACGAGGACGGAACGCCGCAGCTCCGAGCGCAAGCGCATGGTGATCAGCCCGACGAGCAGCGCTCCGGCGCTGAACGCCAGCGATTCCTGCAAAGTGATCAATTCGACCATGCGCGGCCTTAAGGCTCCCTGTCCCGATCGGTCCCGGCCGATTATACGGCCCCGGGTCGTTGCCGCCGAATCGCGTCCCCGCAAGTGACTTCAAGGCTGCTGCCGTTTGACGACGGAGCCTTCGCGTGCCCGTGTAAAATGGCCGGCGCAACCCCACTCCCGTTGACTCTCGTTCATGCGTACTGGCGGACGGATTCTCGTCGAAAACCTGTTGCTGCAAGGCGCAGACCTCGCGTTTTGCGTTCCCGGAGAAAGCTACCTCGAGGTTCTCGACGCGATATACGACGTGCGTGACCGCCTGCGGCTTATCGTCTGCCGGCAGGAAGGTGGCGCCGCGTACATGGCCGAAGCCTACGGCAAGCTCACTGGGCGCCCCGGCATCGTCTTCGTCACTCGCGGCCCAGGTGCGTCAAACGCAGCGATCGGCATCCACACCGCACAGCAAGACTCGACGCCGCTGATAGTCTTCGTGGGCCAGGTGGGGAGCGACTTCAAGGACCGCGAGGCATTTCAGGAAATCGACTACAACCGTATGTACGGCGGCATTGCGAAGTGGGTGGCGCAGATCGATCGCGCGGACCGCGTCCCGGAATACGTCGCGCAAGCCTTTCGAGTGGCCTTGTCCGGGCGGCCGGGGCCGGTTGTGCTCGCGCTGCCGGAAGACATGCTGACGACAACGGCGCGTGCCGTCGACACGCCTCGCGTCGACATCGTCGGCGTGGGACCTTCCACACATCAGGTTGCGCAACTGCGTAACCTGCTTGGCAAGGCGAACAGGCCATTGGTCATCGCTGGCGGTGGAGGCTGGAATGCTGAGGCGTGCGCGGACCTGAGGCATTTCGTCGAAGCCAATTCGCTTCCGGTCGCCAGTGCTTTCCGCAATCAGGACGTCGTCGACAACACCCATCCGAACTACGCGGGCGAAGTCGGTATCGCGATCAATCCGAAACTCGCGGCGCGCGTGCGTGAGGCCGACGTGTTGCTCGTGCTCGGCGAACGCCTCGGCGAGATGGTCACCGGTGGTTACAAGTTGCTCGCCGCACCCGAGCCCGACAATGCATTGATCCATGTTCATCCGGACGCCACCGAACTCGGTCGTGTCTACCATCCGACGCTGGCCATACAGTCGTCGATGCAGGCGATCGCGGCGGCACTCGCCGCCATGCCTCCGCTGCGCGCGCCTGCATGGGGCGACAGCCCTGCCGAAGCGCGTGCCGACTATGTGGCGTGGCAGACGCCGCGTCCCATGGTCGGGGCTCTCGATCTGTGGCAGGTGGTTGAGGCATTGCGCACGCATTTGCCCGACGACGCGATCGTCGCCAACGGCGCCGGCAACTACACCGTTTGGCTGCATCGTCTCTTCCGCTACCGGGGCCATCGCACGCAGCTCGCCCCGTACAACGGCGCAATGGGTTACGGTGTGCCGGCGGCGATCGCGGCAAAGATCGTGCACCCGGATCGCGTCGTGGTGTCATGGAACGGTGACGGCTGCTTCCAGATGAACGGGCAGGAGCTCGCCACCGCCGTCCAGTATGGCGCGAATGTCGTCTTCATCGTCGTCGACAATGGAATGTACGGAACCATTCGCATGCACCAGGAGCGCGAGCACCCCGGGCGCGTCGTCGGTACCGATCTGGTCAATCCGGACTTCGCAGCACTCGCCCGTGCGCACGGTGCAATGGGCGAAACGGTAAACAACACGAGTCGAATTTGCCCCGGCGCTGCTGCGAGCTCTCGACGCCGGTCGTCCCGCGTTGCTGCACCTGCGCGTCGATCCGCAGGCGATCACCATGAGCACGACCATCGACGAGATCCGGGCGCAGGCGCGCCGATGATTTCCGACGCCTCCGGCAGCGGTCCCTTGCTCGAGGTCAACGACCTCGCGGTCGAGTTTCGCAGTACCGAGCGCGTCGTGCAGGCCGTACGCGGCGTATCGTTTGGCGTTGGGCAGGGAGAGACCGTCGCCATCGTCGGTGAATCGGGGTCGGGCAAGTCGGTGACGGCACTGTCATTGATGCGCCTCGTCGAACATGGCGGCGGCCGAATCACTGCCGGCGCGCTCATGTTCACGCGGCCCGGGGATGATCGCATCGACCTGGTCCATGCCTCCTCGGCGACGATGCAAGCCATTCGTGGCGCCGAGATCGCCATGATTTTCCAGGAACCCATGACCTCGCTCAATCCGGTGTTCACGGTCGGCGAGCAGATCGCAGAATCGATTCGTCTGCATCAGGCCAAGGACTACGCGGCGGCAAGCCGCGAGGCGCTGCGCATGCTGGAGCAGGTCCGCATCCCGGAAGCGGCGCAGGTGCTGTCGCGGCATCCGCACCAGCTCTCCGGCGGAATGCGCCAGCGGGTCATGATCGCCATGGCGCTGTCGTGCAAGCCGCGCCTCCTCATTGCCGACGAGCCGACCACCGCCCTCGACGTGACCATCCAGGCCCAGATTCTGGAACTCATCCGGCTGCTGCAGGAGGAAATGCGGATGTCGGTCGTGTTCATCACGCACGACATGGGCGTCGTTGCCGAAGTCGCCGATCGCGTGCTCGTCATGTATCGCGGCGAAATCGTCGAGGACGGCTCGGTCGTGCAGATATTCGATGCGCCACGGCACTCGTACACGCGGGCGCTGCTCGCTGCGGTGCCACGACTCGGGTCAATGCGCGGCAGCGACGCCCCGGCGCGCTTCGCCCTTCCCGATAGCGCTACGCCTCCGGCAGCGGGCACAGCGGCCTTGGCGCCCTTGCGCGCGCCGGCAACCGGTGCGCCGCTACTCAAGGTACGCGGACTGAAAACGCGTTTCGCAGTGCGCTCTGGTTTTTTCGGCCGGGTGCGCCGGCAGGTACACGCTGTCGAGCAAATCAGTTTCGATCTGGCGGCGGGAGAGACGCTGGCATTGGTCGGCGAATCGGGGTGCGGCAAGTCGACCACCGGCCGCTCGCTGCTGCGTCTGGTCGCGATCGATGGCGGCAGCATCGAGTTCGGGGGCCGGGACATCGCCCGGCTGCCCGCCGACGCAATGCGGCCGTTGCGACGCGAGATCCAGATGGTGTTCCAGGATCCGTTCGCGTCGCTGGACCCGCGTCTGACCGTCGGCTTTTCCGTGGCGGAGCCGCTGTACGTGCACGGCATCGCCGACGGGAGCGCCGCAGCCGATCGTGTCGCGTGGCTTCTGGAGCATGTCGGCTTGTCCCCCGATGCTGCGCTGCGCTACCCGCATGAATTCTCAGGGGGCCAGCGGCAGCGTATCGCCATCGCCCGCGCGCTGGCATTGCAGCCCAAATTGATCGTCGCCGACGAGGCCGTGTCTGCGCTCGACGTGTCGATCCGGGCCCAGATCGTCAACCTTCTGCTCGACCTGCAGGCCGAGTTCGGACTGGCCTACTTGTTCATCTCGCACGACATGGCCGTGGTCGAACGTATCAGCCACCGCGTGGCGGTGATGTATCTGGGCCAGATCGTTGAAATCGGCTCGCGGCGCGCGATTTTCGAGAATCCGCAACATCCCTATACGCGCAAGCTCCTGGCCGCGGTGCCGGTTGCGGATCCATCGCGACGTCGCCCCAAAACGGAGCTATCATCCGACGAAGTCCCAAGCCCCATCCGCGCGATCGGCGATGAGCCCGTTGTAGCCCCGCTTCGGGAAATCGAGCCTGGGCATTTCGTGGCGACGCACCAGATCTCGAGCGCGTACTGACCAATCTATTTCTGTCTGGCCCTGGAGAGCTTTGATGAAAAACATAACTCGCCTTTTCGCTTTTGGCGTGACCGCGCTGTTCGCATGGGCAGCGATCCCCGCGTTCGCAGCCAAGGACGTGGTGTTCGCGGTTGCGTCGACCTTCACGACCACCGATCCTTACGACGCCAACGACACCTTGTCGCAGGCGATGGCCAAGTCGTTCTATCAGGGCCTGTACGGATTCGACAAGGACATGAAAATGATTCCGGTGCTGGCCGAAAGTCATGAGGTCAGCAAGGACGGACTCGTCTACACGATCAAGCTCAGGAAAGGCATCAAATTCCACGACGGCACCGATTTCAAGGCCGACGCGGTCAAGGCCAACTTCGATCGGGTCACCAACCCGGACAACAAACTCAAGCGCTATGGCTTGTACAGCAACATCGCCAAGACGGAGGTCGTCGACGACTACACGGCGCGCATCACCTTGAAGACGCCCTTCTCCGCATTCATCAACAACCTCGCACACCCGAGCGGTGTGATGATCAGCCCGGCGGCGCTCAAGCAATATGGCAGCAAGGACATCGCCTTCCATCCCGTGGGCACCGGGCCATTCAAGTTTGTCGAATGGAAGGCGACCGACTACCTCAAGGTTGCCAGGAATGAGAACTACTGGAAGAAGGGCCTGCCCAAGGTCGATAGCATCACCTGGAAGCCTGTCATCGACAGCAACACGCGTGGCGCAGTGATGCAGACCGGCGAGGCGCAATTTACGTTCCCCGTTCCCTACGAGCTGGCGGATACGCTCAAGGCCAAGCCCGAGCTCGAGCTCGTCGCTGCGCCATCGATCGTGTTGCGCTATCTGTCGATGAACACGCAGCAAAAACCGTTCGACAATCCCAAGGTCCGTCAGGCAATCGCCTATGCGATCAACAAGGAAGCCGTCGCCAAGGTCGCCTTCAATGGTTACGCGGCACCGGCGGAAGGCGTGGTGCCCGCCGGCGTCGAATACAGCGTCAAGATCGGCCCCTGGCCTTACGATGTCGCCAAGGCGAAGCAGCTGATGACAGAAGCCGGCTATCCGAACGGGTTCGAGACCGAGCTCTGGTCAGCGTACAACCACACGATCGCGCAGAAGGTCACGCAAGTGCTCCAGCAACAACTGCAGCAGATCGGGATCAGGACAAAGATTACGCTCCTCGAAGCCGGGCAGCGGGTCGAGAAAGTGGAGAGCTGGCAGGACCCGGCGACTGCACCCGTACGCCTGTACTACGTCGGCTGGTCTTCGTCGACGGGCGAAGCGGACTGGGCGCTGCGTCCGTTGCTGTTTTCCGGATCGTGGCCACCGACACTTTTCAATACGGCGTACTACAAGAACGAAAAGGTGGATGCCGACATCAAGGGTGCGCTCGCAACTTCAGATAGCCAGCAAAAGGCCAAGCTCTACAAGGATGCGCAGGAGCAGATCTGGCAGGATGCGCCGTGGGCGCCGTTGGTCACCGAGCGCTTGCTGTCCGCGCACAACAAGAAGCTCTCGGGCGTTTACGTCATGCCCGACGCGTCCTTCGAGTTCGAACAGGTCGACCTCCAGTAGACAATAGCGGCGGAGTCGTTCCGCCGCCCGCTCGCACCACCTTCGCGCCGACGTCACATGCTGCAGTTCGTCATCGGGCGCGTCCTCGGCCTCGCGCCCACGCTGGCGATCGTCGCCATCCTGGTTTTCCTGTTCGTCCATCTCCTGCCGGGCGACCCTGCGCGCCTGGCGGCCGGTCCCGACGCGACGCCACAGACCGTCGAACTGGTCCGCCAGGACCTTGGGCTCGACAAGTCGCTGCCCGAGCAGTTCGCGCGCTTTGTCGGCGGCGCGCTTCGCGGCGATTTCGGTAAGTCGCTGCGGACCAAGCGACCCGTCAGCACCGAGATCGCGGAGCGTTTCATGCCGACGTTCTGGCTGACGGTATGGGCGATGTCGTGGTCGGTGGCGATAGGCATGGTCATCGGCACGCTGTCCGCGATCTGGCGCAACCGTTGGCCGGACCGTGTGGGCATGACGCTCGCCGTGTCGGGCATCTCGTTTCCCGCGTTCGCCTTGGGCATGTTGCTGATGCAGATCTTTTCGGTGCAATTGCACTGGCTGCCGACCGTAGGTGCGGATTCGTGGCGCCACTACATCCTGCCGTCGTTGACGCTCGGCGCGGCGGTCGCGGCGATCATGGCGCGCTTCACCCGTTCTTCCTTTGTCGACATTCTGCAGGATGACTACATCCGCACGGCGCGCGCAAAAGGGCTGCCGGAAACCGTTGTCGTGCTGAAGCACGGGCTGCGCAACGCACTCATCCCGGTCGTGACGATGATGGGCTTGCAATTCGGATTCCTGCTCGGTGGCTCGATCGTCGTGGAAGTCGTGTTCAACTGGCCGGGCATGGGCCGCCTCCTCGTCGATGCGGTCGACATGCGCGACTATCCCGTCATCCAGGCCGAAGTGCTGCTGTTCTCGCTCGAATTCATCCTGATCAACTTGATCGTCGACGTACTTTACGCTGTCATCAACCCGACGATTCGTTACAGATGACGACCGCGACCGCACCGGCAACCGCAGCCACCGATGTCCGCACGCCATGGACCGAATTCTGGCGCAAGTTCAAACGTCAGCGCGTCGCAGTCATCGCCGGAATATTCGTGTTGTTTCTGGTCGTGCTGGCGATAATTGCGCCGCTCATCGTCCCCTACGACGCCGAGAACTTCTTCGACTACGACTCGCTGAACGCCATGCCATCGGCAAAGCACTGGTTCGGCGTCGATCCGATCGGACGCGACATATTCAGCCGCATTCTCATGGGCGCGCGCATTTCGCTCACCGCGGGGTTCGTGTCGGTGGCGGTGGGCGCGCTGATCGGCACCGCGCTGGGCTTGATCGCCGGCTACCGCGAAGGCTGGTGGGACCGTGTCATCATGCGCCTGTGCGACGTATTGTTTGCGTTTCCCGGCATCCTGCTCGCGATCGGCATCGTTGCGATTCTCGGCGGCGGGATGTTCAATGTGATCATCGCGGTCTCGATTTTCAGCATTCCGACGTTCGCGCGCCTGGTTCGGGGCAATACGCTGTCGTTGAAGCACTTGACGTATATCGAGGCCGCGCGCAGCGTCGGTGCATCGGATTGGACCATCGTCCTGCGGCACATTTTCCCGGGCACGATCGCCGCCGTTGTCGTCTATTTTTCGCTGCGCATCGGCACATCGATCATCACCGCGGCGAGCCTCTCGTTCATCGGCATGGGCGCGCAACCGCCCACTCCCGAGTGGGGGGCGATGCTGAACGAGGCGCGCTCGGACATGATGACCGCGCCGCACGTGGCGATTTTCCCTAGCGTGGCGATTTTTCTCACCGTCCTGGCATTCAACCTGCTCGGCGACGGTCTGCGCGACGCGCTCGATCCGAAAATCGACCAGAAATAGCAGCGCCGCGAACTGCCGCTGACTCGAAACTAAGTGTCGCTGGTCTCGCAGGCCACGGACGGGCCGAGCTTCTCCTTGGCCACCGCAACTTGCGCTATGTCCGGCAATGCCACACCGTTCTTGGTAGCCGTGATCTCGGCGAGGATGGAGATTGCGATCTCCGGAGGCGTGCGGCTGCCGATATACAGGCCGATCGGGCCGTGCAGCCGTGCAATCTGGTCCGCCGTGAGATCGAATTCCGCGAGCCGCGTGCGGCGCTTGAGGTTGTTGGCGCGCGAGCCGAGCGCGCCCACGTAGAACGCGCGTGACTTGAGGGCCTCGAGCAGTGCAAGGTCGTCCAGCTTGGGATCATGGGTAAGTGCAACAACAGCGCAGCGCTCGTCGAGCTTCATGTCGATCACGGTATCGTCGGGCATCGTCTTGACGAGGCTGATGCCAGGCACGTCCCAGGTTTCCGTGTATTCCTCACGCGGATCGCACACGGTGACCTGGTAGTCGAGTCCTATTGCAATCTGCGCGAGGTACTTCGACAATTGCCCGGCCCCGATCACCAGCATGCGATAGCGCGGTCCGTGAATCGTCGTCAATGTCTTGCCGTCGAACAGCAGTCCATCGGTGGCATGCGCCGCCGTCAGCGTGACGGTCGCGGACTCGAGGTCGAATTTCCGGGCGACGAGCCTTCCCTGTTCGATCATGCTAAGCAGCTCGCCGATCCTGCTTTGCGGACCCGCGGGTTCGAGCACGAGCTGGATGGTGCCTCCGCAGGGCAATCCGAATTTGCGTGCGTCCTCCGCGGAAACGCCATAGGTCGCGGACTGCGGCCGCGTGATGTAAGCACCCTCGCGCCGCGACCGCTCGACGATGTCGTCTTCGATACAGCCGCCCGAGACCGAACCCACCACCTGTCCGTCCTCGCGAACCGCGAGCATCGCGCCCGGAGGACGCGGCGAGGAGCCCCACGTCCGCACGACGGTGACCAGAAGCACGCGCTTGCCTTCGTCCAGCCATTGCGCGCTTTTGCGCAGGACTTCCAGATCAACGCTATCCATTTTAGAGATCCTTGCCGGCAACTCAGGCGGGCCGGGTAAGCCAATAGATGGCCATCACAACGATGATTGCAACGGCAATGGCAAGCCTGATCCGCATTTTCTTCAAGGCTGCCGCTGCCGCCTCGGGCGGCACCATGGGAGCGGTCACATCGGCATCCCTGGTACCGCCAAGCCGCTCGACGAGGCGCCCGAAGAAATCGTCCGCAACCTTTGCTGCCGCTCCATCGACGAGACGCGAGCCGATCTGCGCGAGCTTACCCCCGACCTGGGCCTTTGCAGTGTATTCGATGCGTGTACCGGTGCTCGCCGGCAACAATTGGACGCGCGCCTCACCGTTGGCAAACCCGGCGGCGCCGCCTTGGCCGTCGAATCTGATTGTGTAGGACTTCGGTGCGACGATATCGGAAAGAGCGATGCGGCCATTGAATTTCGCCGACACCGGCCCGACGCGCGCAGTCATCGCAACCCGGTACTCGTTGTCAGAAGCCTTGTCGATCGACTCGCAACCGGCGATGCACGCTTTGAGCACCTCGGGGTCGTTGAGCGCGTTCCAGGTCGCCTCGACGCTCGCCGGCACCTCGCGACTGCCATTCATCTCCATATTGCTGCCTTTCGCCTCTACATGCTCGATTCTTACGCGGCCTTGGGCAACGATGGCGCGCGACCGCGCATCAACGAGGGCCGTGCAAAAACACTCGCCAGCTGCATCAGGCTCTCCAGATTGTGAACCGGCAGGAACTCGTCGACATACGGCAGCATGGCGCGGATGCCTGCAGGCCGCGCCTCGAATCCCTCGTACCGCAGCAACGGGTTGAGCCAGATCAGGCGACGGCAAGACTTGTGCAATCGGTCCATTTCCTGCGCAAGACCATCGCCGACATCGCTGTCGAGGCCGTCGCTGATGAGCAGCACGATGGCGCCTTGCCCCAGCAAGCGGCGCGACCAGCGGCGATTGAACTCCGCGAGGCATGCGCCGATACGCGTGCCGCCAGCCCAATCCGTGACCGAGGCGCTGACGCGTGCGATCGCGATGTCGACGTCGCGCTGGCGCAGGTGCCGAGTAATGTTGGTCAACCGCGTCCCGAACAGGAGCACGTGCACGCGATCGCGATCGTTGGTGATGGCGTGCAGAAAAAACAGCAGCATGCGCGAATAGCGGTCCATCGAACCGGAGATGTCGCACAGCACGACCAGAGGCGGGCGTCGCCGCCGGCGCTTCCGCCAGGCGAGGGGCACGACGGCTCCGCGCGCGGATGCCATCGCGCGCAGGCTCGCGCGCAGGTCGACCTTTGTGCCGCGATCCGCGACCGTGGTGCGCCGCGTCGGGATCTCCGGCAACGGAAGGCGCAACCGCGCAATCATCGCCTTGACCTGCAGGAGCTCATCGACACTCATCGATTCGAAGTCCCGGCCTTGCAGCACCTCGCGCGGCGAAAAGGTCAGCGCGGCATCGAGCTCAATTTCCTGCTCATCCTCCTCTTCGGTCGGCTTCCGGTCCGAAGGCGTCATCGCATCTGCAAGCCGCCCCGGGAGCGGGGCTTCGGCTTCAGCGCGCGGGACGCGCCCGTAAACCCTCGGCAACAACAACTGCAGCATGCGCTCGAGCATGCGCGGATTGCGCCAGAACAATTCGAAAGCCTGATCGAACAGCGTCTGTTGTTCATGGCGTTCGATGAGGACAGACTGCAGTGCCGCCCGAAAGTCCTCGCGGTTTTCGATGCCGACCGCGTCGACCGCATCGAGCGCCGCGATAACCTTGGCCGGCCCGACCGGCAATCCCGCAGCGCGCAGCACGCGCGCGAAATGCATGATATTTTCCGCGAGGCGGGCGTGGCCGAACAGCGATGTCGTTGCGGCCGTCATGCGCGCATTGCCACCGCTTCCTGCCTCGCTTCGTCGACCAGTCGCATGGCGACTTCCGGAGTGATCGCGCCGATATCGTCCTGGTATTTCAGCAGCGCTCCCAATGTGTTGGAAACCGTCTCGGGATCGAGCGACATGCGGTCGAGCGCGACCAGGGCCTCGGCCCAGTCCAGCGTTTCTGCAACGCCGGGCGACTTGAACAGGTCCATGGCACGCAGGCGTTGCGTGAAGGCCACGACCTCATTCGCAAGACGGATATCCGCGCCGGGAACCTTACGACGAACGATCGCGAGCTCGCGCTTCGCATCCGGATAATCGACCCAGTGGTAAAGACAGCGCCGCTTGATTGCGTCGTGGATCTCGCGCGTACGATTCGAAGTGATGATGACGATGGGCGGCTCGTCGCCCTTGACCGCGCCCAATTCGGGAATCGTGATCTGATACTCGGCCAGCACTTCGAGCAAATACGCTTCGAAGGGCTCGTCGGTGCGATCGAGTTCATCGATGAGGAGCACCGGAGCGATGCCGTCGTCGGGTTTCAGCGCCTGCAGCAGCGGGCGGCGGATCAGGAAACGCTCCGCGAAGATGTCGGATGCGAGCGCATCCTTGTCGACCTTGCCCTGTGCCTCGGCGAGCCGGATCTCGATCATCTGGCGCGGATAGTTCCACTCGTACACGGCCGACGCCGTATCGAGACCTTCGTAACACTGCAACCGAACCAGGGAGCGGCCGAGAGCGCGCGCGAGCACCTTGGCGATTTCGGTCTTGCCGACGCCGGCCTCGCCTTCCAGGAACAACGGGCGCCGGAGCTTCAGCGCGAGAAAAACACTGGTGGCGAGCCTGCGATCGCTGAAGTAGTCGTGCTGCTCGAGCAGCGTTACGACAGCGTCAACATCGACGGGAAGTGGAACGGTGGGCATGGCAGATCGCAGCGTGCATTATAACTCGCGGTGGACGCCGATGCCTCGACCACCGCGGTCCGAATGAATTCGGACCTACGCCAGCGCGCGACTCTATAGGCGCGAATTCATTCGCGCGTGGCGTCTGCTTGATCCACGTTCCGAATGAATCGGGCGCGCTCGCGCTATTGCATGATCTTGACCTGCTGGACGTCGGGGAAGCAACCGCTATCGCGGGCGGCAATCTGAAACAGCAGGAACAGCGTAAGCGTTTCGCGATTGGGTGGCTCCTCCGGTGCGACGCGAGCATCGCTGACGACCACACGCTTGAATCCGGCGTAGCGACCGTTACTGTCCTTGGCGTTGAATTCCGCGCACATGGCGTTGCGCTTGGGACCGATCTGCGCATTGCGTATCTCGACCGAAGCGGGATCGCGCGTCGAATACCGGAGCTTGTCGCTATAGATACGCAGTAAGCCCTCCTCCGCTGCCCGTTGCTGCGCAGCGCTGGCCGTTGCGGCATCGATCCCGGCGGCTTTATCGAGTTCCGGATCGCGTTGCCCTTCCTCGCGGGCGATGCGCTCGCGTGCCTCCGCGGCCGCCGATTCGAGCATCCGCTGATCTTTGGCGCGCTCCTCCTCGATCGAATTGGCGATGGCCTTCTGCACGGCGGTTTCGCGCGCAAGGCGTTCCTGTTCCTGTTGCCGGGCGGATTTGCCGCAGCCGCACATGCTCGCGATCAGGAGCAGCGCGAGGACGGCGCGGATGCGGCATTGCGGCTTGGTCGTCGCCATGATCGGCGACCACTCTATCCAAGCCGCAGGGTCTTGGCTAGCTAATGGAAGTCTCTCGACCTGGTAACCAGCTTGCCCAGCAATGCCGTCTGGTCGCGCAAGCGTCCGGCGATCAGATGCACGACTTCGCCTTCGCGCTCCAAAGTGCCGTAGACGCTCATCAGGCTCGACCGCAGCAGTTCCTTGCGCTGCCGGTCGGCGAGATCGCGCCAGACAATGACGTTGACCATGCCGGTTTCATCTTCGAGCGTAACGAAGGTGACACCGCTCGCGGTTCCCGGTCTCTGCCTGCCGGTGACGAGGCCTGTGATCCGAGCCATGCCACCGTGCGGCAGCGTCTTCAGCTCCGCGGCGGTGTGCATTCGCTGGCGTTGCAGCCGCTCGCGCAGCAGCGCCAGCGGGTGGCGCCCCAGCGTCAATCCCAGGCTCGCATAATCAGCCACGAGGTCTTCGCCTTCGGTGGGCGCGACGAGCCGCGGTTGGGTTTCGATGATGGGAGCTTCCACCAGAAGCTGCGGTGACCGTTCGATGCCGCTGACATCCCAGAGTGCATCGCGGCGATGGCCGCTCAGCCCGGCCAGTGCACCGGCCGCCGCGAGCGCATGCATGTCGTGTGCATTGAGGTTCGCCCGACGCGCCAGATCGTCCACGCTGGCGAAAGCACATTGCCTGCGCGCAGCGACCAGCCGTTCCGCGGCGGCCTTCGCGAGGCCTTTGACGAGGCATAGTCCGAGGCGCAGTGCAGGTTGAGGCCTTGGCGGACGAAAATGGATCCCCGCTGAAGCCTGCCCTCGAGTGTTTGAATCGGGGGCGGGGACGACGTCTTCGAGCGTGCATTCGTAGTCGCTGGCAGTGACGTCGGCCGCCAGGATGACGCCACCGTGCTTGCGCAGATCCTGCGTGAGCTGCGACGGCGAATAGAAGCCCATGGGTTGCGAGTTCAGCAGGGCGCAGGTGAACGCTGCCGGATAGTAGTGCTTGAGCCATGCCGAGACGTACACCAGCAACGCGAAGCTCGCCGCATGCGACTCCGGAAATCCGTATTCGCCGAAGCCGAGAATCTGCTGGTAGATCTGCCGTGCGAACTGGTCGTCGTAACCGTTCCTCCGCATGCCGTCGAGCAGACGCTTTTCGAATGGCTCCAGGCCGCCCTTGCGTTTCCATGCCGCCATCGAACGGCGCAGCTGGTCGGATTCGCCCGGCGTGAAATCGGCGGCGACCACCGCGAGTTGCATCACCTGCTCCTGGAAGATCGGTACCCCCTTGGTGCGCTCCAGGACCGCCCGCACTTTTTCGCTGGGATAGGTGACCGGCTCGAGGCGCTGCCGCCGGCGCAGGTACGGATGCACCATGCCTCCCTGGATCGGCCCCGGCCGCACGATCGCGACTTCGATGACCAAGTCGTAATACGTTCGCGGCAGCAACCGCGGCAACATCGCCATCTGCGCGCGCGATTCGATCTGGAAGACGCCCACGGTGTCGCCGTGACCGATCATGTCGTAGACTGCAGGATCCTCGGCCGGCACGTCGGTCATCTCGAATTTTCGCCCGCTGCGCATGGAGAGCAGATCCAGGGCGCGGCGGATCGCCGAAAGCATGCCCAACGCCAGCACGTCAACCTTGAGCAGCCCCAGTGCATCGAGGTCGTCCTTGTCCCATTCGATGACCGTGCGTTCGGGCATCGCCGCGTTTTCCACCGGCACCAGCTGCGACAACGGCCCACGCGAAATCACGAAGCCTCCGGTGTGCTGCGAAAGGTGCCGTGGAAAGCCGAGCAGCGTCGTCACCAGTTCGAACAAATGCCGCAGCACCGGACTCGCGGCATCGAAACCGGCTTCGATCAGGCGCGGAAGCAGTTCCTTGCGATCGTCCCACCACGCCATCGACTTCGCCAGCCGGTCGACCTGGTTCAGATCGAGGCCAAGCGCCTTGCCGACGTCGCGCAGCGCCGATCGCGGTCGATAGCAGATCACCGTCGCCGTCAGCGCTGCGCGCTCGCGTCCATATTTTCCATAGATGTACTGGATCACCTCCTCGCGCCGCTGATGCTCGAAATCGACGTCGATGTCAGGGGGTTCGTCGCGTTCGCGCGAAATGAAGCGCTCGAACAGCATTTCCATGCGCGACGGATCGACCGCGGTGATGCCCAGGCAATAGCACACGGCGGAATTGGCCGCCGAGCCCCGCCCCTGGCAAAGAATCTTTTGATCGCGAGCGAACTTGACGACGTCGTACACCGTCAGGAAGAACGGTTCGTAGCGTTTCTCGGCGATCAATGCGAGCTCATGCTCGACCTGCCCGCGTACCTTGGCGCGTTTGTCATCGGGCGTGTCCGCGGACGAAAACTGCCGGGCAAAGCCGTCCTCGGTCAAACGCCGCAGATAACTCGTCGGCGTTTCCCCAGGAGGAACGATTTCCTCTGGATATTCATAGCGCAGGGTATCGAGCGAAAAAGTACAACGGCCAGCGACGTTGATCGTCTCGGCCAGCCACTCCGCAGGATAGAGACGCTCGAGTGTCGTCAGGGGACGGAGGTGACGCTCGCCGTTGGGAAACAGCGCATGACCGGCCCGTGCCACCGTCGTCTTGAGCCGGATCGCGGTCAGCGTATCCTGTAGCGCGCGCCGCTCGCGGATGTGCATGTGCACGTCGCCCGCGGCGGCGATCGGCAATCCGACGGCATCGGCGACGACCATCAGCTGCTGGCAACGCGCCGCGTCGTCGGCGTCGAGCAGGCGCTCGGCGGCGATCCACAACGCGCCCGGAAAGCGCGTCGACAGCCAGCGTGCCTGCTCGGAATCGGGCACACGTGCGGGCAGCCAAAGCGCCAAACAACCGACGACGCCGTCGGCGAGATCGGCTCGAGTCAATCGATAGCTACCCTTCGCAGCATTGCGCCGTCCAGTGGTGATCAATGCCGCCAGCCGGCCGTAGCTCTCGCGATCGGTCGCGAGCAAAAGAAAATGCAGGCCATCCTCGAGACGGAATTCGCTGCCGATAATCAGCGACAGCTCGCGTTTCTTCGCCTCCACATGCGCGCGCACGATGCCGGCGAGCGAACACTCGTCGGTGATCGCGAGTGCAGCGTAGCCCAGCTCATGCGCCTGCGCGACGAGTTCTTCGGGATGCGAGGCACCGCGCAGAAAAGTGAAATTGGAAACGCAATGGAGCTCGGCGTAGGGCATGGACTCTCACCTTGCAGGCGCGAATTCATTCGCGCGCAGTGCATATCGATACCATGGCCCGAATGAATTCGGACCTACGCAAACACGCCATGCACGAACCATTGCCCACCGCGATCGCGGTACAACCACAGCTCCTCTCCGCGCGTGCCGCGGCCGACGAAATAATCGCGGCCGATGTCACCGCCATCCCACCAGCCGGTCTCGATGCGCTCGGGGCCGGAGAGCAATTGCAATTGCATCGACGCTGGATCGGTGTCGAGCGGACGTGGCTCGGCGATGAGCCATAGCGGTCGCAGTGGCAGCGACCGGTTGTCGGTAGTGATGTTTCGATTCACTGCAATCGTCCCCGTGGACTGCGTCGCCCGCTCGGGCCGGTGATCGGCCGAAAGCGCCAGCGCACGCACCGCGTCTTCACCCAGCCGGGCGCGCAACCGCTCGATGAGTTGCGCACCGGCTTCGCTGTCCTTGTTCGCTGTTGCAAAAAAATCGCCCTCCTTTGCCGCGAGCGGCGCGATCTCTTCCGATACCAGCCGGATCGCTTCGACCCGATCGGGCAGTTGCTCGCGCGCGAGTCGCTCGCGCAGCACGTTCATGATGTGCTCGATGCGGCGAGTCGCGGCGAGGCCCTGCACGATCGACGTCGGCCGCTCGTCTTCGTGCACGAGGTCGCAGCGCAGGCGCGTAACGCCGGCGCCGCGCCCCTGCAGAAATCCGGCGAGCTCGGTGACCAGGCGCTTGACGGCGAACAGCAGCGCCTCGGTTTCCTCGACCGGCGACGGCAACTCGATCTGACCTTGGTAACGCTCCGGCACGACGAACAATGGACGCGCGTCGGGCAGCGTGCCTCGCGCGCGATCGATTTCGTCGAGCAAGCCCTGGCCGAAGCGGCGGGCGACGCCGTCGCGGGGCAGTGCCAGTACGTCGCCAAGCGTGTAGGCGCCAATGCCGGAGAGCGTATCCAGTGTCGCTTGAGCATGGTCGAGCAGTGCGACTGGGAGGGCCGCAAGCCGTCGTGTCAGATCGCTGCCTGGCTCGACCGTGATCGCCTGCCCCGCACGTGCGAACAGGCTCGCGGCCAGCACGGTCGGGGCGGTGGCGATGACAGCTGAAAACCCGAGCTCCGCAAGACCGCGGTCGATCTGATGACGCAGTCGGTCGAAGCCGCCGAAATAATTCAGGCAACCGGAGATTTCCACCAGCACGCAGGTCGGCGGGTCGATGCTGATCGTCGGTGTCCACTGCCCGGCCCACAGCGCGATGCTCTCGAGCGCGGCCGCCTCCGCGCGTTCGTCGCGCAGATGAATCGACAGCCCGGCATCCAGCGCCAGTGCGGCGGCAATGGACAGGCCTGGAACGATGCCGCGCCGTTTCGCCGCGCCATTGGCAACGACGACGTCGGGGCGATGACTTACGCTGCTGACGACAGTCGCTCGTTCCCGCGCCTCAGCACGCGCGAAAACGCCAAGCGGCAGATCGGGAAAATGCAGGCAGGTCCAAAGCATTTCCATTGCGTCGCTCTCGCGGAAGCAGGAGCCCAGCGTCGTTCATCTTTTGGTGGCGAACGCCACGGGATCCCGGCCCTCACAGCGCTCGGCCGGGACGACACCTGGAGACCGCGAGGGTGTGCTTCGCGGATCCGGGCCCGGCACACGCCGGACCTCGTCTGCGCGCGCCAGCGCGCGATTCCAGAGGCGCGCCTGGGGCGCGCCGATCGGATAGCGGCGGCGGAAGTGCAGCAGGCGATGCAGCGGCAGCCGTTCGACGCTCGTCAGCGGCCTGGCTTTCGTCTCCGCAGACGCGGCTTCGCCACTGCTATGGGTTGCAGTCGCCCTGATATCGAGCAACAACGGCCGGGACATGACACCGCCACGGCGCTTGAACACGTCGAGCTTGAGGCGCGTCGCCTCCGCCGAGAGCCGGATGCGCAAGGGCGCCGGCGAAGGGTGTGCTGCACGCGCGGTGCCGGCAAACATGAATGCCGGGGCCACGCCTTCCTGCGCCGCGAGCTGCAGCCGGTGCAGGCGTTGATCGTGGACGATGTGCGGCCAGAACAACAGCGCGCCGGCGCTGTTGGCACGCAGCACCTGCTCAGCCGCCCACCAGCGCTGCTTTTCGTGGGTTGTGGCGATGACGACCACTCGCGCCGGATCGATGCCGCGGCCGGCGAATGCCGGAGCGTAAGGCAGGTGTGGTGGCGCCACCAAGGCGATCCACGCACCACCTTGCACCAGGTGTACAAGCGCAGGCAGCACCAGGCCCAATTCGCCGATGCCTTCGTCGTCGGCGAGCAGTTCGGTCAGGCCGCCCCGGGGCCATCCTCCACCCGGCAACTCCCGGTCGAGGTCGGAGAAGCCACTGGGCACTGCGTCAGCGATCGGCGCCAGTTGATCGCCACGCCAGACCAGCGGGTTCTGCAGCAGGGCGGTAAGCGCGGGGTTCATGGCAAACAGGCTCACCGGACTCGCCCGGACAATGCGTCAGGATGAGTCCGGTCAGACAGGAACGAATACTTTATCGAACGATCGTTCGATAGTCAATATAGCGTCGCCGCGCCATGCTATTTCAATGGCGAGCGCGACCCCCACCGCACCGACGCAGGCCCAGAGCGACCCGGGGGTATTGAGCCTTATCGGCAATACCCCCCTGGTCGAGATCACACGGCTGGACACCGGGCGTTGCCGCCTGTTCGTCAAGCTGGAAAGCCAGAATCCAGGTGGCTCGATCAAGGACCGCATCGCACTGTCGATGATCGCTGCCGCCGAGCAGGATGGCCGACTCAAGCCCGGCGGGACCGTGGTCGAAGCGACCGCGGGCAACACCGGCCTCGGGCTCGCTTTGGTCGCGCGCGCCAAGGGCTATCGGGTGCTCCTGATCATCCCCGACAAGATGTCGGCAGAAAAGGTCCTGCATCTCAAAGCGCTGGGTGCCGAGATCCGTATGACGCGCTCGGACGTCACCAAGGGCCACGCCGATTACTATCAGGACATGGCGGAGAGGCTCGCCGCCGAAATCCCCGGCGCGTTCTACGTCAACCAGTTTGGCAATCCCGCGAATCCGCTCGCCCACGAGCGCACCACGGGCCCCGAAATCTGGGAGCAGATGCAACACGATGTCGACGCCGTCGTGTGCGGCGTGGGTTCGGGCGGAACGCTCACTGGCCTGAGCCGTTTTTTTGCCCGCGTCAGCCCGACGACCGCGATGGTGCTCGCCGATCCGGCGGGCTCGGTGCTCGCGCCCTACGTCGCGACGGGAAAGATCGGCGACGCCGGCTCATGGGTGGTGGAAGGCATCGGCGAGGACTTCATCCCGCCGATCGCGGACCTGTCGAGAGTCAAGACTGCGTATTCGATTACCGATGCCGAAAGCCTTGCCACTGCACGCGAGTTGCTCAAGGCCGAACTCATTCTGGGCGGCTCGTCAGCGGGAACGCTGGTGGCGGCGGCACTGCGTTATTGCCGGGAGCAGACCGCTGCGAAGCGCGTTGCGACTTTCATTCCCGACACCGGCAGCAAGTACCTGTCGAAGATGTATAACGACGCCTGGATGGTCGATCAGGGTTTCCTGCAGCTGCCGCGCTACGGTGACTTGCGGGACCTGGTGTTTCGGCGTTACGAGCAAGGCGCGATCGTGTCGGTCGGTCCCATGGACACTCTGCTCACGGCTTTTCAACGCATGCGCGTAGCCGACGTCTCACAGGTTCCGGTGCTGGAGCACGATCGCGTCGTGGGTATTCTCGACGAATCCGATGTTTTGCTGCACGTCTACAAGCAGCCGGAGCGCTTCCATGACACGGTCTCGACGGCGATGACCCAGCGACTCGATACGCTGCCTCCCGGCGCCGATTTCGGCGAATTGCTGAGCGTATTGAACCAGGATCGCGTCGCCATCATCGTCGATGAGCGGCGCTTTTTCGGACTCATTACACGCTACGATTTGCTCACCTTCCTGCGGAGAAGCATGCCGTGAACGATCGCCATCCAAAACCAACGAGACAAGCAGAGCACGGCTTTGCCACGCGTGCCATCCACGCCGGACAGGCACCGGACCCTGCCACCGGCGCCATCATGACGCCGATCTACGCGACCTCGACGTACGTGCAGACGAGTCCCGGCGTGCACAAGGGGTACGATTACGCGCGCACCGCCAACCCGACGCGCGCCGCGCTCGAAGCGTGCGTGGCCGATCTCGAAGGCGGCGCGCGCGGCTACGCCTTCGCCTCCGGCCTGGCCGGCATGGCCACGGTGCTCGACGCACTCGACACTGGCGCGCACATTGTCGCCAGCGACGATCTGTACGGTGGCACATATCGATTGTTCGAAAACGTGCGCAAGCGCTCGGCCGGACTTTCGACCAGTTTCATCGACATGACCGATCCCGCGAGCGTGCGCGCGGCGATCCGTCCGCAAACGCGAATGCTCTGGGTCGAGACGCCGAGCAATCCGCTGCTCAAGCTCATCGATCTCGCGGCGGTCGCCAAAATCGCGCGCGAGCACGATCTGCTCACTGTCGCCGACAATACCTTCGCCAGTCCGTGGATCCAGCAGCCGCTGGCGCTGGGCTTCGACATCGTCGTCCATTCTGCGACCAAGTATCTCAACGGTCATTCGGACATGATCGGTGGCATCGTCGTTATCGGCGGCGAATCGCGCCATAAGGTGCTGACCGAGCGGCTCGGCTATCTGCAGAACGCCGTCGGCGGCGTCAGCGGTGCGTTCGACAGCTTCCTCGTGCTCCGTGGGTTGAAGACGCTGGCGTTGCGCATGGAACGGCATTGCAGCAACGCGATGGAGCTCGCGAGCTGGCTCGCCCTGCAACGGGAAGTCGCTACGGTGTACTACCCGGGGCTCGCGAACCATCCGCAGCACGCGCTCGCAAAACGGCAGATGCGCGCGTATGGCGGCATGGTGACGATCACCCTGAACACTGACCTGGCGGGGACCAAGCGTTTTCTGGAGCGTTGCCATCTGTTCGCACTGGCGGAGAGTCTCGGCGGCGTCGAAAGCCTGATCGAGCATCCCGCATTGATGACGCACGGCTCGATCCCGGAGCGTCAGCGCGCGGCGTTAGGGATCGGTGATTCGCTCGTGCGTCTGTCGGTAGGCGTCGAGGATGTGGATGATCTGCGCCGCGATTTGCGCGACGCACTGGATGCGATTTGACGCCGTACTGGTTACGCCGTGAACAGGAATGCCGGATCACCATCCGGCAACGATCCGTGTGTTCAACAGGACGACCGCAGCTGCGGACGCGATCAACCCGAACCCCAGCGGTGCGCGCAGCCGCTTGCCGCCGGGAAGGTTCTTTTCGGCAGCCATCACCGCGGCGAGCGCCAGCATCCACCCGATGCTGCCTGTGCCGACGACGAACATCAGCAGCATCAATGCCCAGCAGCAACCGACGCAGAACAGCCCGTGATCGATACCGAGGCGCAGTGCTTCACGCGTCGGTGAGCGCCCGCGCCACCGTTGAATGATGAAGCCGAACGGCGTGTGGCACTTGTCGAGGCAGCGGTACTTGAGTGCGCTGAACTGGAAGATTCCGGCGATGGCCAACACGGCTGCGCCGACAACCCAGGCGTGAGCGGCCAACCAGGGAAAATCCGCGGCAGTCCAATGCAACAGGCCATCGAGCGCGTGAGCGATGAGCCCGAAGCCGAGCCATGCCGCCAGATACCCGAGGATGAGCAGCGCCACGAGTCGGTTCGCATCGCTGCGTCCGGCAACGATGCGGCGAAACATCTCGATGATCGGCAGCGTCGTCGGCAGCATCATCGCCGCGATCATGAGCACCCAGCCTGCGGCGTAGAACGCCGCCGGAACCAAGACGCTGCCCTCGGCAAGGGACCGGCAAACCGCCCCAAGCACACCGACCTCGCTCCAACCGCCGTGCTCGAGCAATCGGCCGTACGGACTCATCGACCACAGCCAGAGCGTGAGCCACGCCGATGCGGTCAGTCCCGCGAATAGCCAGCGAAAGGCGACGCGTCGATCGCCGCCGGGACGATTTGCCGAGCCGGCCGCTGCGCCAGCGGATGGCAGAGTCATGGATGGGACGGGGTCCGCGCGGCGAACAGCACGCGGACCTGTTGATCGAGGGTCAGGCGTCGAAGACAAACGTGCTCTGCAGCGCGTTATGGTTTTTCATGTCGAGGTTGATGCCGAGCTTGTCGTTCCTGGAACGATAGCGCGGCGACTTGCCGACGAACACCGGCGCCCCGGGCACTGTTGAAAATACGGTCTCCGCGAGCGTCGTGGTTTTGCCGGCGGCGCTCTTGTACGGTTCGAGCTCGGCATAACCGGCGTCGCCTATCTTGATCGTGCCCTTGCCGCCCTGCACGTCGAAGGTGATGGGAACACTTTCGACCGAGACCACCTCGCCGACCAGCTTGACGAGCTCGCCGACGGGGCCGCCGAGCTTGCCGGTGTACACGCTCAGGATCGCATCCTTTTGCTGCGGCGACGCCTCGTCATCGACGTAGACGGCGGCGCGCCAGTTACCCTGGAGAATATTTCCGGGGACATGAGCAATGAGCGCGATGGTCCTGCCCGCAATGTCGACGTCGCCGATCTTGCCCTTGTCGAAATGCCACGCGACGATCGTGTCGCAGGTGCCGAAATCCGGATCCTCGCCGATCCAGCATGGACAGAGCACGCGACAGTTGCAAACTTCCAGTAGACGTCCTTCGAGATGATAGCCCATGGTCTTCCCCCCGATAGTTGAGTGCGCGTCCTGACGGGCTCACTGATTCGCCCGCCGCCAAGCCGAGTTAGGCTACTCCAGTTTTGCGAACTCCACCATTAGCTGACCACCCGTTAGCGGTGTCCGCCCGCAAGCTGGATCGATCTCGGATTCCGGCGCAGGAGCACCATCGCGAGGATGCCGCAGGCAGGACCGATCGCGAGCGGGACGAAGGCGTAGCGCCAACCCAGTCTTTCGACGAAATACGGCATGAGGTGGATCGTTATCAGAGTCAATGTGAAACCGAGAGCCGTCTGCAGGCTCAGCATGGTGCCCACCCATGGCGGGGGTGAAAGCTCCGCAATCGATGCCGAGAACTGCGCGGAGTCGGCGACGATGCTGATGCCCCATACGATGCACACAGCCGTCAGCGCCCAGGTCTCCCCGCCGTAGAGCAACCCGACGGTCGCCGCGCAGGTTCCGCTGATCGCCATGGCGATGATGGTGATCGTCGTCCGCCCTAGCCGGTCGGCGAGGAGGCCCGCGACGACGCAGCCGATTGCGCCGGCGCCGATCGTCGCAAACGCGACCAGCTTTGCCGCAAAGAGGGCCTCGGCCGGCTTCTGCGTCACGCCAAAACTCGCGGCAAGAAAGACTCCGATCCAGGCCCACATCGCATAGAGCTCCCACATGTGGCCGAGGTAGCCGAGGTTAGCGAGGCGCAACGGCACGTCACGCCAGGCGGCAAGCACGAGCTTTGGCTCGAAACGCGGCGTCGGCCGACGGTTCGGGCCTACCCTCACGGCCAGAATGAGCACCCCCGCTCCCGCCGCGCTGACCGACGCTGCGATCAGAGTCGCGCGCCAATCGACGCCACCAAGTGCGCTGAATAGATGGGGCGTGGCCGATCCGAGGGTAAGTGCGCCGACCAGCAAGCCGACCATGAAGCCCATGTCATTGCTGGCCCAGGTCGCGGCAAGTTTCATCCCGACGGGATATACGCCGGCCATGCAGATGCCGGTTATCAGGCGCAGCAGCAGGGCCGCCACGGAGCCAGGATCGACGACGAGGAGCAAGGCATTTGCGACCGCGCCAACCAAAGCCGACGTCGCGAAAAAATGGCGCGGGTCGATCCTGTCGGCCAGCCCAAGCAGCGCGCTTGCGAGACAACCAAGAACAAAGCCGGCCTGTACGCTGCTCGTGAGCGTCGCTTGTGCAAAGCTCGACAATCCGAATTCGGCGACGAGGGCGGGAATTACTGCAGACGCAGAGAACCAGAGCGCCATCGCTGCGAGCTGGCAGACAGCAATCAGCGCAACCGACGCGCCTTTGGACTCAAACAATGGTCGTCCCGCACGAGTTCTGATCCGCCGCGAGCTGTCGGTCAGACGACCGTTGCTTCATTGCTGTACCCTGCCGAGGATGTCGTCGGCAGCGTATCGCGAATTCGCTCGCTGTCTCAGCCTGCCGCCACGACTGCGCGCGCAGCCATGACCGACACGAGATGTGCGCGGTACTCAGCCGAGCCGTGCAGATCGCTGTTCAGGTGATCCGCCGGGATTTTCACCGACTTCGCGGCATCGGCGGTGAAGCTCTTCGTCAGCGCATCTTCGAGCGCGGTTGCACGATGCACGTGCGACGCCGCACCCGTGACTGCGACGCGCACGCCCGCCTCGGTCTGTGCCACGAAGACGCCAACCAGCGCGAAGCGCGACGCGGGTTGCGGAAACTTCATGTACGCTGCCTTCTTTGGGATCGGAAAGCTCACTGCGGTGATGATTTCGTCGGCCGCGAGCGCGGTTTCGTACATCCCCTTGAAAAACGGGTCGGCGGCGATCGTGCGCTTGTTGGTCTGCACCGTTGCACCCAGACCAAGGACTGCGGCAGGATAGTCCGCGGCCGGATCGTTGTTGGCCAACGCCCCACCGAGCGTACCGCGATTGCGCACCTGGCGGTCTCCGATGCCCTCGGCGAGAGCTGCAAGCGCCGGGATCGCCTGTTTGACCGCAGCCGACGCCGCAACCTCGGCGTGCGTGGTCATCGCGCCGATCACGATCGAATCAGCTTCTCTCTTGACCCCCTTCAACTCCGTGATGCCGCCGAGATCGACCACCGTGCCGGGATTGGCGAGGCGTAACTTCATCGCACCGACGAGACTTTGCCCCCCGGCGAGTACCTTGCCGCCGCTCCTGGCCAGAGCTGCGGCGGCGTCGGCGACCGATTTTGCGCGCTGGTATTCGAATGCGTACACGTCAGCTCCCCATCGCGGCGGCACCCTGCTTCACCGCGTTCACGATGTTCTGGTATCCCGTGCAACGACACAGATTGCCTTCCAGTTGCGCGCGAATCGTTGCCTCGTCGGCGTTCGGATGTCGCTGCGCCAGGTCGATGGCACTCAACACCATCCCCGGCGTGCAGAATCCGCACTGCAAGCCGTGGCAGTCCTTGAACGCCGCCTGCATCGGATGCAGCGTACCGTCGGCGGCGGCAATGCCCTCGATAGTCGTGATCTTTAACCCGTTCGCCTGTACGGCGAGGATCGTGCACGATTTGACTGCGTTGCCGTCGACCAGCACCGTGCAGGCGCCGCACTGCCCGGTGTCGCAGCCGACGTGCGTGCCGGTGAGCGCCAGGTTGCTGCGAATGAAATCGACGAGCAACGTGCGCGGATCGACGTCAGCGGTGACAACCTTGCCGTTGACCGTACATGACAGCGAAACTGACACGGGAATGCTCCATCGATTTGAGGCTGTGGCGGCGGCGCCGATAACCGCTGGCGGACTTTCGGTGCAGCGACTCTTGGTACGGCGAAGCAGAGCATACTCCGCGCAGAACTTCACGACAACGCAGCGACCACGGCGCGAACGAGATGCACACCTGTCCACGCCGCAATCTCGAGCTCAGGCTCCCTGAGCACCATCGCCAGCATCGAGCAACGCGATCAACGTCGCCAGCGTATCGGCTTCAGCGACGGGCTTGTCGATACGCCAGCGCAGAATGCGCGGAAAGCGCACCGCAATGCCGGACTTGTGCCGCGGCGAGCGCTGGATGGCCTCGAATCCGAGCTCGAATACCATCGATGGCGTGACGCTGCGCACAGGTCCGAATTTTTCGATGGTTGTCTTGCGGATGACCGCGTCGACCTGCCGGATTTCGTCGTCAGTCAGGCCGGAATATGCCTTGGCGAATGGAACCAGCGACCGGCGACCGTCGGCGTCCTGCGCCCATACCGCGAAGGTGTAATCCGTGTAGAGACTCGCGCGGCGGCCGTGACCATGCTGGGCATAGACCAGCACTGCGTCCACGGTCATCGGGTCGATCTTCCATTTCCACCACGCGCCTTCGTCCCTGGTGCGGCCGACACCATAGCGCGAATCACGGCGCTTGAGCATGAAGCCCTCTACGCCACGTCGTCTCGACCCGGCGCGCAAGCTCGCATACTCGGCCCAGGATTTCGCGGCGACGAGCGGCGGCAGTCGCAGCCGCTCATCGTCGACGCCGGCCACCATCGACGCGAGCCGATCCCGCCGCACGGATTGCGGCTGCGCCCGCAAATCCGCGCCAGCGTCTTCGAGCAGGTCGTAGGCAAGCAGCACTACTGGCGCATCCGCGAGAATCCGGGGCGAGAGCGACTTGCGGCCGATGCGCTTTTGCAACTCCGCGAAGGGCCTTGCGTTGCCGTCTTTCCAGACCACGATTTCGCCATCGATCACCGTGCCGTCACGCAAAAGCATTCCAGAGCGTGCGATTTCGGGGAAGCGCTCGGTTACCAGTTCTTCACCACGCGACCACAACCAGCATGCTCCGGCGCGCTTCACCAGCTGCGCCCGGATGCCGTCCCATTTCCACTCGACCATCCAGTCGTCGACCGGGCCGAGTTGCGCGATGTCGCCGATGAGCTGTTGCGCCAGAAAAAACGGATACGGATGACCCGCATTGGCCCGCGCGTCGGTGCCGGCGGCGATCAGCGTCTCGAACGCGGCAGCCGAAGGCCGGGCGGCGATGTTCGTATAGCCGATCAGTCTCTGCGCCACCGATTTGGGGTCGATGTCCGCGATCTCCGCCAAGGCGCGCGTGACCAGCAGCCGCGACACGCCGACGCGAAAACCACCCCCGATAAGCTTCAACAGAAGAAACCTGCCGTTCGCATCGAGTTCATCCCAGTACTCGAACAGGCGCTGCCGGATCACATCCGGCGACGCACCCTGCAACGGGATCAGGCGCTGCTCGATCCACTCGGCCAATCCACTCGCCGACTCGCGTGCTGGAGGCGGCAGAATCAGCGCGATGGTTTCGGCGAGGTCTCCGACCGCCTGATAACACTCTTCGAAAAGCCAGGCATCAATGCCGGCACGTTCGATCGCACACTCACGCAACAGCCGCGTCGGAACCGTCTGGCGCGGCCGGCCACCCGCCAGGAAATACGTCGCCCATGCGGCGTCCGCCGGCGCCGCCGACCGGAAATAACGTTTGAGCGCAACGAGCTTCGCGCTGGTCGACGTCGTGGCGTCGAGGTCGAGGTAGAGTTGGCCGAACGCTTTCATGACGGGCGCTGATAATGCGCAGAATCGTTCGTTGGCGCCTGAGACTAGGACAGTGATGCCGACACCGGCTCCGCGCGGCCTTCGGCCGCTTCCTCGTCGTACTCCGTATCGAACGCCGACGCGTCCAGCCCTTGTTGCGTGAGCCAACGCACCATCACCGCGGTCTGACCGTGCGTGATGATGACGCGTGTCGCGCCGGTTGCTGCGATCGCTGACTGCAAGCTCGGCCAGTCGGCGTGATCCGACAGAACAAAACCACGATCGAGCGCGCGCCGGCGCCGCGCGCCGCGAATCTGCATCCAGCCCGAGGCAAAACCATCGCTATACTCTCCAAAACGGCGCAGCCACGGGCTGCCGGCCGCCGACGGCGGCGCGAGCACCAACGCCTTGCGCAACGCGCTGCTTTCGACATCGGTCACTTTCCTGGCCAGCGGCAGGTCGATGCCCGTCTCGCGGTAGGCGCTGTTCAACGGCTCGATCGCGCCGTGGCAGATCAACGGGCCGGTGTCTTGCGCACTCGCATCGCGCAATCCCGCCAGAATGCGTTGCGCCTTTCCGAAGGCATAGCAATACAGAAGGCTCGCAACGCCCGCGGCCGCGTTGGTCCGCCACCATCGCGCGATGTCGGAACAAACGTCCGCGGATGGGCGCCATTTGTAGATTGGCAGGCCGAACGTCGATTCGCTGATGAACACATGGCAAGGCACGACCTCGAAGGGACGACAGGTCGGGTCCGAATCGAGCTTGTAGTCCCCGGAGACGACCCAGACCTGGCCGCGCCATTCGAGGCGCACCTGCGCCGATCCCAGGACATGCCCCGCCGGATGCAGCGAGACAGCGACGCCGTTGTGGGTGACCCGCTCGCCGTACGCAAGCGTATCGAGCGCGATGTCGCCCAGACGGTAGCGCAGCGCCCTTTCCGACTCCTCCGTTGCCAGATAATGGCCGCTGCCGCCGCGCGCGTGGTCGGCGTGGGCGTGGGTGATCACCGCGCGATCCACGGGCCGCCACGGGTCGATGTAGAAGTCGCCGGGCGGACAGTACAGGCCTGCGGGTCGTTCGACGACGAGGTCGTCGGGACGCCCGCGCGCATCGCCATCTGCGGCGACGATGGTTTTCACAGCCGCGCTCGACAGGACCGATTGCGGGACGCCCTCATGGTGCAAATAATACCTGTCGATTGCGATGCGGCAACCGGCGCGCCACCGGGGACTGCGCCGTGCTTTATGGCACCGCCATCACCCAACGCAATCCGATTCAATACAGATTGGCGATATAGTGCGAGAGGTTCTCGATATCCGCTTCAGACAGCGTGTGGGCGACGCTGGTCATGTTGCCGGCGTCGTTGGTCCGGCGCTTGGCCTTGAAGTCCTGGAGCTGCTTCCTGATGTACTGGGGATACTGGCCGGCGACGCGCGGAACTTCGTTCGACCCGACGAACCCGCCGAGGTGACACATCGGGCACAGCACCGCGTCCGACGTCTTCCTTCCGGCGTCGACCTTGGCCGGATCGGCGGTGAACTTGATGGGCGCCTGCTTCTGGGCCGCGAAAAAATTGCCCAGCTCGATCATGTCCTCGCGCGACAGGTTGGCGACCATCGGCGCCACATGCGGATCGGTGCGGCGCCCCTCCTTGAAGTCCTTGAGCTCGATGTAGATGTAGCGCCAGCTCTGGCCCGCGAGTACCGGATAGTCGGGGTTCTGCGAGTTGCCGTCCGGCCCGTGGCAGGCGAAGCAGACCTGCGCCTTGTCACGGGCGGCGGCCGTGGTCGCAGCAGCCGACTGGGCCTGCGCGGAGCTGGCCGCGATCAGCGCGACCAGCGATAGCAGCGGAATCTTGAGCATGGTGGCACAAATGAACGCGGCCACCCGCGAACGGGATGGCCGCGATGAATAGTCGGGACTGGCTACGGCATCGCAAAGACGAAGACGCTGTTGCCCCGTTTCGCATCGATCTGATTGTTGCCACCGGCGGCGACCGCAACGTATTGCTTGCCGCCGACCATGTACGACACTGCAGGCGCATTGACGCCGGCACCGCAGTTGTATTTCCAAAGCTCCTTGCCGGTGCTTGCATCGAAGGCCTTGAACCAGCCGTTGGCTTCGCCGTTGAACACGAGGTTGCCAGCAGTCGCCAGAGTGCCACCTATGAGCGGCTGCGGTGTCTTGACGCTCCAGCCGACCTTGCCCGTATCGAGATTGACGGCGACCAGCCTGCCCGACTGCTCCTCGCCCGGGATGGTCTTGAACGCTCCGCCAAGCCATAGTTTGCCGCCAGGATACGGAACCTCCTCGACGTGATAGGTCATCGGCTGATGCAGGTTCGCCGCATACGCCAGACGCAGCTTCGGGTTGACCGCCATCGGCGACCATTCGACGCCGCCGTTGGCGCCCGGAAGCATCCGCGCACCATCTTTGGTCGGCAGCACCCACATGTTCTCCTGCGGCACCATCGCCTCGGAGAACCGGATCAGCTTGCCGGTATTGCGTTCGTGCACGTAGACGTGGCCGGTCTTGCCGCCGTGAATGACGACGTCGACCATCTTGCCGCTCTTGTCCTTGGCCTGGGTCAGGATGGGTGGGCTGACGGCATCGAGGTCCCACACGTCATGCGCGATGTACTGGGAGTGCCACTTGTACGTGCCCTTGTCGAGGTCGATGGCGACGATCGAGTCGGTGTAGAGGTTGTCGCCCGGGCGGATCGCGCCGTAGAGGTCCGGCGACGGATTGCCGACGACGAAAAATACCGTGCGCGTCTTCTTGTCGATCGCCGGCGTCATCCACACGCCGCCGCCGAGTTGCTGGTAGAATCCGCCGCCCTTCGCCAGCGCGGCCTTTTCGGCAGCGATGTCGCGGTGCATGTCGCGGCCAGTGGCGTCGTTGACCGCCCACACGCCCTCCTGCCCGGTGTCGGGAATGGTGTAGAAGGTCCACAGCAGGTTGCCGTCCTTGGCATCGAAGGCCTTGACGAACCCGCGGATGCCGTATTCGCCGCCGTTGGTGCCGATGATGACTTTGCCGTCGACGACCGCAGGCGCCATCGTTTCCGAGTAGCCCTTCTCCGGATCCCCGATCTGCTTTTCCCACAGCAGCTTGCCCGTCTTGGCGTCGAGAGCGACCAGCTTGGCGTCGATCGTGCCCATGTACAGCGTGCCGTCGACCACCGCGACACCGCGATTGTTGTTGCCGCAGCAGACGGTCACGATCGGTCCGAGTTTTTGCTTGTAGTGCCAGTACTCGACACCCGTCGTCGCGTCGATGGCATAGACGTGATTGAACGACGTGGTCAGGAACATGACGCCGTTGACGACGATCGGTGCGGTCTCCATGGACTCGAGCACCGCCGTCTGGAACACGAACGCAGGCTTGAGCTTGCCGACGTTCGTGGTGTTGATCTGACTGCCGGGGTAGTAGCGCGTCTGGTCGTAGCTACCATTGGCATGGATCCAGTTCTTGGCATCGCCGCCGGCGGCGTCGAGCATCGACTGCGTGACCGGCACGAGATTCGCCGACATCGGGCTCGCCGTCGTGGTTGCGCTGCCCGAAACTTCCTGCGCAGCGGTGGATGCGATATAGCCGAACGCGAGCGCAATAGCAGCTGCTCCGCTGGCCAGCCGTTGGGAACGAGTTGACATGAGAGTTCCTCCTGAAGAATTCTTGTTGTAGGGTCCGGGGTGGCCCATCTTCACGGCCGATTTCCTGCCAAAGCGTTATATTCCAATTTGAAACCGAATGCAAACTTGTCCGCGGCAACCAATGCAGCAAGGCGCGCCGCATTGCCGCCGGACCATCGAGGGATCCCGATGCGATGCTGCCGTCTTCTCTGCAAGTGTTCGTTGGCGCTTGCGCTAGCCTTTCAAATCCCCCGGTCCAGGCCCAGACGCAGTCAGAGAACTTGAGCGTCAACGCGCGCCTGCTGGCGTCGGCGCGCAACGGTGACACCGCAGGCATCGACCGGGCGCTGGCGGAAGGCGCGTCCCCTAACGCGCGCAACCGCCTGGGCGAGACCGTGCTGCTCAGCGCCCTGAAGACCGACCGGCCGGCTTTGGCACGACAGATGATCGATGCGGGCACCGATGTGAATCAAGCCGCGGTCAATGGTGTGACCCCGCTGATGGCGGCAGCGCATGCGGGGCAGACCGAAATCGTCAAGCTCCTGCTGGTCAAGGGCGCCAACATCACCGCCGAGGATCAACTCAAGAAAAACGCAATGATCTACGCGGCCGGACAAGGCCAGACCGAGATCGTCGTGCTATTGCTCAGGGCGGGCGTCGACCCCAATGCCATCTACGCACACGACCTGACGGCGCTGATGTGGGCCGCGGGCTACGGCCAGACGGAAACCGCGAAGGCACTGCTTGACGCAGGCGCAAAAGCGAGCCCGAAGGACGATCGGGGCAAGACTGCGCTCGACATCGCCCGCGACGGTAAATACAGCGAGACAGCGAGGCTTCTCGAAACCGCCGGCGGCAGCTGATTCATCTACGTGCGATTGTCATGAACGTGGGGTCCGAATGAATTCGGACCTACAAACCTGCGGGATCTGGTCGGCGCGAATTCATTCGCGCGCAGCGGGAGTACTTCGCAACCCAAGGCGGCTACGGCCACATCCGCCGCAGCAACTTGTCGCGATCCACGAATTGATGCTTGAGCGCCGCGGCGACGTGTATCGTGATGGCGGCAATCAGTACCCAGCTGCTGATGAGATGCACGACGCTCAGCAGATCCTTCAGCGGAATGCTCTTCGGCGCCCAGGCTGGCAGCAACAGGCCGAAGTACCGGACCGGATAACCGCTCACAGCCGAACCGATGTAACCAGAAAGCGGCTGCACGAACAGGCACAGATAGAGCAGGCCATGGTTGATCCGCGCGGCCTTGGCTTGCCAGGGCGGCATCGGCGGCAGCGCGGGCGGACGGTGCATCGCGCGCCACGTGAGGCGAATCGCCATCAGCAGCAGTAAGGTGAGCCCGATCGATTTATGCAGATTGAAGGCGTTGACGCGCGGGCCGACCGGGTCCTTCGGAATCTCCTGCATCCACCAGCCCAATGCGATCTGGGCAAAGACCGCGAGCGCAATCAGCCAATGCAGGGCGATCGCCGTCGTCGTGTAGCGACCGTCAGAACCTCGCATTCGCGGTGACTCCTACCAGAAAATTGCGCTCCGCCGATGGTTCGAAATAGCGGCCGTTGGTATCGCCGACGATGACCGTGCCGGAATAGTTGCGGCCGGTAAAGTTATTGAGGCGGGCGAATTCCGTGAAGGTCCATTGTCCTACGCGCTGCTGGAATCCGGCACGAACATTGCCGACCGCGTACGCGGGCGCATAGTCCGTGTTGCGGTCGTTGACGTAAACCTTGTTTGCATACTGGCCCTCGATTGCGGCAGAGAATCCGTACCAATCCGGACGCGACCAGGTCAGCTCGGCATAGGCGCTGGAGCCGGGTATGCCGGGGAGACGCGCTCCCGAAGGGATGATCTGCGGCGGCAGTCCGGTCGTGGCGGCGGCGGCGAATTGCGCCAGCAGATAGGTGTACGACGCGTACGCGGTGAACCCGTTGCCGAACGTGGCTTCCCATTCTGCTTCGGCGCCGCGACGGCGCGTCTTGGCGGCGTTGGTGTACGTCGTGCGCCCGCCCGTTGCGGTATTGATGACCAGCTCGTCGGTCGTGTTGATCGAAAACAGCGCTACGTTCACTCGCTGATTTTGCGTGTACGTCTTCAGGCCGACTTCAGTGGACTTGCTGATCGCTGGCTGCAAGCGCAAAATTGAGACCCGACCCCACCGGCCGATACGCGAGCTCGATGAAGCTCGGCGTCTCGAAACCGACGCCCCAGTTGGCGTACACGTTCAGATTGTCTGCGGCGTGCCATACGGCGCCGACAACCGGGTTGGGGTGGCTGTAACTGACGTTGCCGCTGTCATCGGGATTCGCAGCATTGATGTAGTGATCTTTCGACGTGAAGCGCACGTCGCTGTAACGGATGCCGGCGAGGAGAGATACCGGCGCCAGCGACCATTCAGCCTGCAGGTAGCCGTCCGTGTCGCTGACGTAATCGTCCTCGTCGCGTCGCAGATCGCCCAGGTCGCCGTTGTTGTTGACGTACCCCTTGCGGGCCTGATGCTGATCGTCGTAGGCGGCACCGACCGTGAGCAGCAGCGGCCCACCGGGAGCCGCGAAGCGTGTCGTCACCCTCGCATCGACGCCGCCAAAATTCCCATTGAGATCGGTGACACCTCCCGACGACGTCGCCCCGATGCCGGACAGTGCCAGATATTGCCGCACGCCTCGCGCGCCGCCGTATCCGGTCACCCGCAGCACGACGTCCTGGGACAGCGTCTGCTCGAGAGTCGCTCCGCCTTGCTGCTGGTCGACCGTCTTGCGCGTATTGAACAGCGTCGCCACCGGATCGGCCTGGCGCGGGTTCGCATACCATTGCGCCTTGGTGAGACCGAGCGGGTCTTGCGCTTCCGGTTGATAGAAGGAGTTGCCGATGAAGGTGAGCTTGGAATTCTCGCCGAGGTTCAATTGCAACTTGACGTTCGCGAGATCGCGCGACGCGACGCTATGATCGCGGTAGCCGTCGGTCTGGAACGCATTGGCGGCGATGACGTAGTTGAGAGCGGGCGTAGCACCCTCGAGCTTGACGATCGAGTTCCACGTGTTGTAGCTGCCGCCAACGACTTGCGCCTGCGCCATCGGCGGCTCGGGGCCATCCTCGGTGAACACGGCGATCACGCCCCCGGACGCGTTGCCATACAGCGTCGAGAACGGCCCGCGCATCACCTCGATGCGCTTGGCAGAAACGAGACTGAAACTGCTGGTCTGACCCTGCCCGTCGGGCATGGTCGCCGGAATGCCGTCCTGATAAAGGCGGATGCCACGCACCCCGAAATTGGCACGCGCGCCGAAGCCACGGATCGACACCATCACGTCCTGCGCAAAATTCCAGCGGCTTTGGACGACGATACCGGGCACGCGCGCGAGCGATTCCGACAGATTGATCTGCAGCTGGTTCTGCTGGATTTGCGCGGCATCGACGCTGTCGATGGCGACCGGCAAATCAAATGCGCGCTGCTCGGTCCGCGTCGCGGTCACGACGATCGGGTCGAGGTGCTCCTGTGCTTCCGCCACGGCAGCCAGCATGCCGGTGGCGCACGCCGCGCACGCCCGATACCAGTGGCGCGACGACTTGCGCTTTTCTACCCGTTCCATTGAGCCTCGGTCGCCAAGCCCGACAACGCCAAACGTGGCAGGCATGCGCAGTTCGCACTACGCTGGATCCAGGTTCCGAGCGGACTCATGGCTGGCAGATGGGGCTAGAGGTAACGCGCATGGAACCGCAGGTGATCTTCGATGAAAGTGGCGATGAAGAAATAGCTGTGGTCGTAGCCGTCCTGCATGCGCAGGTCGAGCGCGACTCCGTGCCGCTCGCATGCCTCCTTGAGGAGGTGGGGTTTGAGCTGTGTATCCAGGAACGGGTCCTTGGTCCCTTGGTCGACCAGAAGCGGCGGCCCGTGCCAGCCGCGCTCTTCGAGAAGCGCCGTCGCATCGTACGCACGCCATGCTGCACGATCCGGGCCGAGGTAGCCCCCCAGCGCCTTTTCGCCCCATGGACATCGCATCGGCGAACAGATGGGCGAGAAAGCCGACGCGGATTTATAGGCCCGAGGATTCTTCAGCGCGATGGTGAGCGCACCGTGTCCGCCCATGGAATGACCAAAAATCCCGCAGCGCGACCGGTCGACCTGAAATGTCGCAGCGATCACCTCGGGCAGCTCCTTCGCGACGTATGAATACATGCGGTATCCACCGGACCATGGCGCCAGGGTGGCATCGACATAGAAACCCGCGCCAACGCCAAAGTCGTAGCTTTCCGCATCGCCGGGAATGTTGAGACCGCGAGGGCTGGTATCCGGCACGACTATCGCGAGGCCGAGCTCGGCGGCGACACGCTGCGCGCCAGCTTTGACGATGAAATTCTCTTCCGTGCAGGTAAGGCCCGAAAGCCAATAGAGGACCGGCACCCGGGCCTGCGAAACCTGTGGTGGCAGGAAGACGCCGAAGCGCATCGCGCACCGCGTTTCGGTCGCATCGTGCGCGTAGGTCCCCTGTACGCCGCCGAAGCACCTGTTCTCGGAAAGTGTTTTGACGGTCATGTCCAGGAGCGGGCAGCGGCACCGCCCGCAGTCGAATGCAGGTAAACACGGAGGATCAGGCGCACTGACCCTCCGCGGCCGGCCGGACTCGCGGCTCCGCCTCCAAGTTACGCGCCAAAAGCGCTAGGCGTGATAGAGCGTGCCCTTGGTTTTCGCGATATGAGTGGCAATCAAATCCATGAGCGGCGGTGAAAGGGCATCGTAGGGCTCCAGACCAAGTTCCTTCAACCGGGCCCTGACCGCGCCCATCTTGGCAGGATCTGCTCCCGATTCGATGATCGACGAAACGAATGCGGCGAACTCCGGCGGCGCCCAGCCAGGCTCTGAAGACAACTCAGTATGAAAGAAATCCACCCCGTACAGCGGGTGGCCCGTGTTGTCGATGCGTCCATACATGTGCACACCGCAGCCCGTGCAGGCATAGCGCTTGATCGCTGCGCTCGGATCGACGACCTTCAGCTTGTCCTCATTCGCCGTCACCTTGAGGTTTTCGCGCGGCGTGACCGCTATCTGCGAAAAGAGCGCGCTGCCCGGCTTCCAGCACTTGGTGCAGCCGCACACGTGATTGTGGGCGGCCTGACCCTTGATCGACACCGTGACTTTCTTGTCGGAGCATTTGCACGAGAGCGTACCACCTGCGAAGTTTGCGGCCCCGGGTTTCAGGCCTTGATCGACGGCTGGGTGAATGGAAATTGCCATTGTGAGTTTCCTCCTTTAACGAGATAACAGCCACCACGTGCCTGGAATTCCCGGCTCGCGGATCCAACAACAGTATGGTTACCTTCCGACTTTCGAGGTTGGCGTCAGTACGTCACCACCGCGCGAATCGATTTGCCCTCGTGCATGAGATCAAAGCCCTCGTTGATCCGATCCAGCGGAAGGACGTGTGTGATCAGATCGTCGATGTTGATCTTGCCCGACATGTACCAATCGACGATTTTGGGCACATCGGTGCGACCTCGCGCGCCGCCGAACGCGGTGCCTTTCCAGACCCGGCCTGTCACGAGCTGAAAGGGACGCGTGCGAATCTCCTGGCCGGAACCGGCAACGCCGATGATCACCGACACCCCCCAGCCGCGATGGCAGCATTCGAGCGCCTGCCGCATGACGTCGACGTTGCCGATGCATTCGAAACTGTAGTCTGCGCCGCCACCGGTGAGATCGACCAGGTAAGGGACGAGATCACCCTTCACCTCCTTCGGGTTGACGAAGTGGGTCAGGCCAAACTTGCGTGCCAGCGCCTCGCGCGCCGGATTGAGGTCGACGCCGATGATCATGTTGGCGCCTGCAATTCGCGCACCCTGGACGACATTGAGACCGATGCCGCCAAGCCCGAACACCACGACATTGGCACCCGGCTCGACCTTGGCAGTGTTGATCACTGCACCGATGCCCGTCGTCACGCCGCAGCCGATGTAACAGACTTTGTCGAAAGGCGCGTCTTCGCGAATCTTCGCCAGCGCGATCTCGGGCAAAACCGTGAAGTTGGCGAAAGTCGAGCAACCCATGTAGTGATAGACAGCTTTGCCATTGAGCGTGAAACGGCTGGTCCCGTCGGGCATGACACCTTTGCCCTGCGTTGCGCGAATGGCCGTGCAGAGATTCGTCTTTCTCGACAGGCATGACTTGCACTGCCGGCACTCAGGCGTATAGAGAGGAATGACGTGATCGCCCTTCTTGACGCTGGTCACCCCGGGCCCGACGTCGACGACGATGCCGGCGCCTTCGTGACCGAGGATCGCCGGAAAGATCCCCTCCGGGTCCGCGCCCGAACGCGTGAACTCGTCTGTATGACAGATCCCGGTCGCCTTGATCTCGACCAACACCTCGCCGGCCTTCGGTCCGTCCAGCTTCACCGTCTCCACCACCAGAGGTGCACCTGCGCTATGAGCTACAGCAGCACGAACATCCACGACCCCCTCCTTTGAATGACAGCGACGACACTGCGCAAAAGCTTATTTTGAATTCCTCAGCTGCTTGCCGACGTTCGAACGCGATCCAGATGCATCGACACCTTGCCCAGCGACTCAGCGCGACGTGGAAACAGCCCCGGCCCGCGCAAGGTCGAGCCTCGTCCTCGAAGTGAACTCAAGATCGTGATTGTCGACGACCTTGACGTCCAGCTCGTCACTGCCGCTCGGAACGAAATAGAAACGAAAGTTCGGGTTCTCGCTGATGGAAAAATCCACGTCCGCGCTGAGCACCACCTTGCCAGAGTAGCGTACTTCCACACTGCGTACGAAATGCGGGGGAGCGTAGTTGCGCGTCAGTTGGTCCATCGCCAGGCCCGAGTCGTTCGGATGGCTGATCATGAGCTGGGCGAGCGCAGGTTGTCCGACCGCGACCGGGTCGTCAACGCGCAGTCGCATCTTGCCGAGAGAGGCGCTGGCGGCCGCGGCATCCTTGCTGGACGGTGCGGAGCACCCGCCCGATGCCTTGATGTAGTTGGTCACCATGTGCAGCTTGCCGTCGTTCGTCAGCGCGATCGCGCGTACGAAGGTGTACTGCTCGACGCGGATGCGGGTTTCGATGTCGGCACGGCCGCTCTCTCGCGTGAAATGGAAGATCGCCGCTATCGGAGACGGGTTGTTGTCGATGACGAGCCAGAGCTTCTCGATGTACCGATGTTCTTCCTGCGGAAATCGGGCACGGATGGCGATCGGAACGACCGCCGCATCCTCGGCCCTCTTGGGGGTCTCCAGCGCGATGACGCCACCGCCCGTCTCCAGCGGCATGCCCGAGAACAGGTCTCCGCGTACCTTTTGCCAGATGACGCTCGTCTCGGGATCGATATCTTGAGCCCATGCGGCGACAGGCAAAATCAGCCACATCGCCAGGCTGACGATCAGACTACGGGAAATTATGTCACGTGACATTGCGGTTCGCAGCAGTGGCTTCGCAGCATTGTATGCCTGAGCAATGCGGCTCGCCAGCGGTCACTGGTCCCATTCGAGCTCTGCGTACGCGGCGCTGACATTGCGCTTGTGGAACTGGTCGACGAGGAGCCAGTGCTCGGCGTCGTCGCAGCCGACGGTGTCGATGGCCTTGGCGATCGGCGTCTTGGAAGCGAGCGCGGCCCGGACGTCACTAAAAAGCCGTTTGAGATAGCGCTCCTCCGGTGCAATCGCGGCGGGCCATGCATCGGCGCGCCCGTGTCCGGGAATGGCCCGTTGCGCCGGGAGGCGCTTCAGCTCGTCGGTCGCGGCGATGAATCCGCGAAGGTTGCCGTCGACGACGGGGAGATGCCCGACAAACAGAAGATCGCCGAGCCAAAGGGTTCCGCTGGTCTCGTCGAAGACCGTCAGATCCGTGTCCGTGTGGGCGGTCGGCCAGGCACGCACCTTCAGCGCGCGACCACCCAGCTCGAGGCGTTCGACGTCCGCCACCGCCACCGTCGGCAGTACGAGGGTACTGCCCTCAGCTGCAGGGCCGAGATCCCGCAGGAGGGCGCGAAGGTAATTGGGTCCACGCCGCCGCATGGCTTCGCCGAGTCGGGCGTGACTGACGAATTCCGGCTTATCGTCGACAAACGCCTGGTTGCCGAACACATGGTCGGGATGGACGTGGGTATTGATGACGTAGCACACCGGCACGGAGGTGACGCGACGAATGGCCAGGCGCAAAGCGCGTCCGACGGCATAGGTTCCGCCAGTATCGATGACTGCGACGCACGTCGTGCCGACGACGAAGCCCACATTGGCGATGTCCCCCGCGTTGGCCGCGGACATCCCGGCCTGGGCGCCATAGTGAACGTAGACTCCCGGCGCAGGGTTCTCGACCTGAAACTCGTGTAGCTCTGGCGGCTCTGCTCCGGCGCTGAACGACCACGCGAGCATCGCGCAGGCCGCCAACCCGATAGCGCGGAGACTACGCAAGATCAGCCCGCGTGCGAGCGACACACGGAGGCGCTTATTCATTGATTCAGGAAGCAGTGTTTCTTGGCTTCGGCCTGGAGGTCGCGGAACGAGGTGATGATTTTGCGTCCATCCTTCAGATCGCGCATCACACCGCCACGCTCGCCAGCGATCGTCGTCGCATTGGCGACCGTGGACAGGTCAACCCAGGTCGCGTAGTCGACCTTGCTTGCGATGTCGTCGATCGCACACGAACACTTGTACATCGACTCCTGCGGGGATGCTTTGCTCGTTCGCATGCAATCAAGGACAAACTCGACCCGTGCTTGAGTCGGGAAGTCGTTGGCTTGTGCCGCGGGTGTGGTTGCCACCGCGAGCAGAACTGCGTAGAAGAGTCTGGTCACGATTCAATACTCCTTCATCGCGGTTGCCGCTTGCAGCCCCGCCGGCCGAGGCCACTGCAGCACGACGACTTCCTACTCCGCGTTTCGCGCTTGCCCCAGGTGGGCCTTCAGGTCCGCAGCAAGAGGTTCGTTGAGCACTTCGAGCTTCGCCTGGGCGCCCCGCGACGCGGTCTCGTCCCCCAAGGCCGCATACGCGAAGGCGAGGCCATACCATGCAGCCGGATCGTCGGGCGTCAGTCGAAGTGCGGCATTGAAGGCGACGACAGCCGCCCCAGGACGATTCAGTTTCTGCAACGTCTTGCCCCGCACGAGAAGCGGTTCGGCGTCGCGTGGAGACGCCGACGACCACCGCTCGGCAAGATCGAGCAACGCGCTCCAGCGTCCTTCTGCATCGAGAGCGGCGATGCGCATGAAATACGGCAGCGCCTCGGCATCGTCTTGCCAGAATGCACGCGCGCCACGCAGAGGCGCCAGCTCGGCCCACTGATCGTCGGAGGGCAGATGCCGGCCTATCCATTCCGCCGGCAAGGAGTAATAGTTGCCACGCGATCCGCTCAAGCGAAAGGTCAGCAGCCCGACCAGGACGCCGCTGGCGTCGAAAAGACCTCCGCCACTCGCCCCCGACGTGAATGCAGTATCGGATTCGATCACATGAGCCGTGTCGAGCGAATGCAGGGCCAGCACGTGCCCGAAACGCAGCGAGATACCCGTCCCGCCGGTAAACCCCAACGCTGCGAGCGGCTGACCCAGACGGAGGCCATCACTGGTACCGAGAACAACGGGTTTGCCGCGCCACGTCGGGACGCGCAGGAAGCAAAGGTCGCGCACAGTATCGGCATACTCGCCCGTCACGTTCCAGAGTTGTCCCGAGCCGGAAATGCGGGCAAGAATGCCGTCGCGGGTTACATGGCAATTGGTGACCACGACCGACGGCGCGATGGTCACGCCAGTGCCCACCGATAGCCCGCCGCTCTCTCGATCGACTTCGACCCTGACGATGCTCCCCGACAGCGCAAGGAACGGGGCCGGACTCGGCGACTGACCGAGCGTCGCGGCGCTGCACAGCAACGCCGCCACTCCGACCATGAAGACCGTTGGTCGCGCGCGAGTACGCTGTCGTTTTAGCATTCTGGCGGGCTTAGGTTGCAGCCGAATCTATTGCAGCAGGTCGCCGCGCTCGTTGATCATCGGAACGTTGTACTCGCGCAGGATTTGCGTGATCGCGGGCCGGTTGTCGGTGATCAGTTTCTCCACCGTGTCTTTCCACTCACGCTCGCCATAACGGACGCCCATCGCGATCTCGTAGTCGAACTTGACACCGGGTTCCGACTTCAGCGGTATCAGTACGAGGTCGACGTTGCGAACGCGTTTCGCGTAGTAGCCAGCGATCGGGCCCCAGACGATCGCCGCATCGATCTTTCCTTGCGCGAGGTCTTTTTCAATGATCTCGCCCGGATACTGTTCCGGATCGGGAGAGAGGATGGGATAGGGCTTGGTCTGGTCCTCGAAGCCGTGCTTGACCAGCCAGATCGATCCCGGCGAGCGATCATAGACTCCGATCACCAGTTTACGCCGTGCCTCCGGTGACAACGCGAACAGGTCGGTCCCGGTCTTGATCTGGTCCAGCCCCTTGCCCTTTGGGTAAACCAGCATATACGTCGAGCGGTAATACGGGATGGTTGCCGAAGCCTGGTCGTAGCTCGCCGGCACGCTCATGACGATGTCGCAGCGGAAATCCTGATCCGGCAGCTTGAAACGGAGGGTGTTGCGAATGAAATTCATGCGCTGCGGAAAAGCGTAGTTCTGGACGGGGAGCCCGAGCTTTTGCGCAAACAGGTCGGCGATGTGATTCTCGAAGCCTTCCCCCTGCGTATTGGCAAAAGGCAGATTGCTCGGATCGATGCACGGGCGGAATGCCTTCGGCGCGTCTTCTGCACGCGCCACCGCGCCAACGGCGATGACCGCACTTAGGACGACGCTGAAGAGCGCACCTCGGATCACCGCACGCATGCGCGAAATACCGGCAGAGGGGCCTGCAGCCAGCCGAGCCGGGTCATTATTTCAATTCCTGCACGTGCGCCTGCTTGATGTCGCCGTTCGACCGCCCCTTCAGATAGGCATAGAGACCGTCGAGGTTTTCCATGACGGTCGGGCTGGTACTGAAGCTGGGCATCCCTTTTTCGAGCCGCCCCTCGGTCACGGTCTTGACGAAGTCCGCCTTGCTGAGCGTCTTGAAGCTCTCCAGCAGCGACGGGCCGACGAGTCCTTGCTGGTTGGCGCCATGACAACGGTCGCATGCGGCCGCGCGCCAGGCCCGGAAGCCGTTCATCGTGTTCGCATCGACCTTGATACCGTCGACAACCTTATACGGTGCCGCCGTGCCGGCTTTGTCCTGCGCCGATGCGTGCGTCGCGACGCCGAAGCAACAAACCGCGATCAGCACAGGCAACCCCCGAGACGAAATTTGCATAGGCTTGATGTCCGGCTAATCGAGCTGTCGTCGGTCACGCTGGGACCCAAATCTCCGGGATCAGTTCCGCAGCGGCCGCGGCAAGAAAACGCCGGCGCGGATGACGCGCCGGCGTCGAGACGTTGCAATAACTTAGTTGGGAAGCGCGAACACCGTCAGCGAGCCACCCAGCTCGGTGTAGTCGCGAAGCTCCTTGTAGCCCCCAACCGCACCAAGACCATCCTGATCCTTCTCGAGACCCGCGGCCATGCCGATGCCGGCCCAGCCACCGATGCCAGAGAAGACACCGATGTACTGCTTGCCCTTGTGTTGGTATGTAAATACATTGCCGATGATGCCCGACGGCGTCTTGAACTTGAACAGCTCCTTGTTGATGTCGTTGCTATCGACGCATTTGAGGTAGCCCTCGAGCGTCCCGTAGCAGGCGATACCGCCGTCCGTTACCAGCACGCCGCTCCACACCGAAAACTTTTCGGGCTTGGTCTGGGCGATCTTGCCGGTGCTCGCATCCCACGCGATGAAGTTGCCCATGTTGGTGCCACCCGGTGCGGGGAACATCGACAGGGTTGCGCCGACATAAGGCTGCCCCGCGACGTAGTCGACCTTGAACGGCTCATAGTTCATGCAGACGTGGTTGGTCGGGACGTAGAACAGGTTGTTCTTCGGATTGAACGCCGCCGGCTGCTCGTCCTTCGATCCCAGCGCCGCCGGGCAGACACCCTTGGTGTCGACATCCGGACCGTTCTGCGCCGTCGAGTACTTCTTCACGACCTGGGGTCGCCCGGTCTTCATGTCGACGTTCGTCGCCCAATTCACCGCCGGATCGAATTTCTCGGCGACAAGCAGGGCACCGGTCGTCCGATCGAGGGTGTAGCCGAAGCCATTGCGATCGAAATGCACGAGCGCCTTGGTCGGCTTGCCCTTGACGTTGATGTCCGCAAGGATCATCTCGTTGATGCCGTCGAAATCCCACTCGTCGAACGGCGTCATCTGAAAGACCCATTTGGCCATGCCGGTGTCGACATCGCGGGCCATGATGGTCATCGACCATCTGTTGTCGCCAGGACGCTGCGACGGGTTCCATGTCGACGGGTTGCCGGTGCCGTAGTACAGCAAGTTCAGCGCCTTGTCGTAGCTATACCAGCCCCAGGTCGTGCCGCCGCCGGTCTTCCATTGGTCGCCTTTCCAGGTCTTAACGGATGAATCGGTACCGACCGGTTTTAGCGCGCCATCAGTCCAGGTCATCGTCTTGGCCGGATCGATGAGCATCTCGGCGTCCGGACCGGTGCTGTAGGCTTTCCAGACCTGCTTGCCGGTGTTGATGTCGTACGCGGCCAGGAAACCCCTGACTCCCCACTCGCCGCCGGAAATACCCGTGATCACCTTGTCCTTGAACACATGCGGCGCATTGGTGTTCACGGCGCCGAGCTTGGGATCGCCGTTTTTGACCGACCAGAGCACTTTGCCCGTTCCGGCATCCAAGGCGAGCAATGTGCTGTCGGCCTGCTGCAAGAAGATCTTGTTCTCGGCATACGCCAACCCACGATAGACAGTGTCACAGCACATCTGCGGGATCACCGCGGCATCCTGCTTCGGTTCATAGCGCCACTTGATCTTCTGGGTGTCAAGATCGACTGCGAATACCTTGTTCGGGAACGGGGTATGGATGTACATCGTGCCGTTCACCACCAGCGGCGAGCCCTCGTGACCGCGCAAAACGCCCGTCGAAAAGAGCCACGCGACCTGCATCTTGCCGACGTTCTGTGCGTTGATCTGCGACAGCTTGCTGTAGCGCTGGTTGTACATGTCGCCGGCCTGCATCGCCCAGTTGTTCGGGTCGGCGATCAGTTTTTCGAGGTCCGAATTTGCCGCCACGACGCCAGGGAGCGCCAACGCAGAGGTCAGACCTGCGATGACGACCCGCTTGAGAGCGCTGTGCATAGAATCCTCCAATGGTTAGTATCGAACCAGAATGTGGAAGGCGGCCGCGACGTGTGACGTCCTTTTTTCGCAACTCGGCCGCCGACGGCAAACAGTGTCCCGCTATACCTGACCGAAGTCAATTTGCACACGACAACAATTCGACATTTGGAGGTCGCGCCAGCGCGACGGACCAGGAATTGCTGCGGTGCAGCGCTTTTCATCCTGGTCGTCGCCATGACGGGGGCAGCGCCTGGTCGCTTAGGCCTTGATTCCCCGGTAATCACGTCAAATGCCGCACTGCACAACAAAACCTTCTGGGTCGGCGCGTTCTTGACGTCTCACGTGGAACGCCAACCGTTTGCAGTCGACGACATACAGTTCTTGCTCCAAGCAGCAGCCTTGCGGGCATATCGTTGTCGCCCATAGCGAAGCATCCCCTCGGGGAACGTTCGCAGACCTTCCGGTTCTCATGAGTTCGAAATCGACCAGGGTCACCTATCTCCTGTACGGGACCGTCGCCGTTTTGACCGCGGCGTGTGCTCCGCAAGCCGTGCGTGTCACGCAGCCGGCGCCGGTCATGGTTGCGACTGGCGTGTACGTCCTGCCAGGGAGTGGCGGCGAGATTACCCCGGAGAATGGCGGACGCATCGCGAACGTCGCTTTTGTCGTCGGGGCGCGCGGCATCGTCGTAGTGAACACCGGCGTTTCCTACCGCGAGGGCCGAGACATTATCGATGCGATCGAGCGCATGTCGAGCCGCCCCATCCTCCTTGCCATCCTCACCCATCCCGGTCAGGAAGCGATCTTCGGCGCAGCCGCCTTCCAGGAGCGGGGCATTCCCGTTCTGGCCCATCGCAGCAGCGCGGAGTTGATAGCTGCCCGATGCGAAACATGCTTGCGCAATCTGCGCTCGACACTCGGTGAAGGTGCCATGGCCGGGACTCGCGTCGTCGAGCCGGATCGCTTGGTCGCGCGCGACGAGGTGCTCGATCTGATTGGACGCCCGCTGCGGTTGATCGCGCCGCCTTGGTCAAGTGCGCCCGGTGCGATTGCGGTCTTCGACGAAACGACCTCAACGCTGATAGCGGGGAGTCTTGTTTCCATCAACCGGGTACCCGATCTGCGCGACGCGAACCCGCAGGCCTGGCGCGATACGCTGGTGGACATCGAGGCGATGCGATGTCGACATCTCGTTCCAGGCTACGGGCCAATCGGCACGTGCGCCGACATCGCGGCCTTCGCTCAATACTTCGCGGAACTCGAAACACGCGTTGACGCTCTCATGAAAGAGGGCGTGAGCCTCGCAGGGTTACGCAGTCGCTGCGACCTGCCACAATTCTCGGCGTGGGACCAATATGCGACCCTGCATCCCCAAAACGCGAACCGCACCTACCTTCGCCTCGAACAGGCGCAGTTCAAGTAACGACGGCAAACGTCGGCGACGACGGCGCGCGAGATCAATAGACGGCCCGGTCGCGGTTTATCGCCGCGTCCATGCCGAGGGCCGCCCCGATGCCGCGTACGTCCTTCATTATCGTCCCATCGAGGTCGGCTTCGGTGAAGTTCGCGCCGGTCACATCGGCACCGGTCAAATCGGCGCCAGAGAGTTTCACGCGGTACAGATTGGCGCCGGCCAATTTGGCCTCCTTCAGATCGGCGAACGTCATGACCGAACGGCTCAAGTTCGCACCACGCAAGTCCGCGCGTGCAAGGTTGGCGCCGCTGAGATCGGTACGCATCTGACCCATGCCCTGGTTCTTCATGTCCACGCCGAGATTGGCTCGGCGCAGGTCTGCTCCGCGAAGGTTCGCCCCGGGAAGGTCCGCGATCATCCGGACCCCGGACAAATTCGCACCCGCGAGATTCGGTCTTTCCTTGACCGCCCCGCCCAGAATCACCAGGCCGAGCATGGAGCTCCCGGAAAGATCCGCCCCTTCGAGATTCGTGCCCATGAGCCAGGCACCGTTAAGATTGGCATGAGTGAGCGTCGCGCCCGCAAGATTCGACGACACGAGTCGAGACGCAAACAGATTCGCGCCAGAGAGATTCGCGCCCTTGAAATCGATGTTGCTGAGATCGAGGTCGGAAAGATCCTTGCCCGACAGGTCGACAGGCCCATGGCTGCCTGCCTGCGCCAGCATTGCTCGCACCTGATCGGACGTAAGATCGGCAGCAAAGGCCAGCAGCGGCAGGCACAGCCCGACGACGTAGACCGCAAACCGGTGCAATGACCGTTGACTCATCCTCGTTTCGTCCCTGCAGAAACGGCCTGCGCGAGATGACAGATCAGACCCATGCAGGAAGTTTACGCTTCGGACCGGCCGGCGCTACCGCGCTCGTTGGATGGCGCGAGGATCGGTCGACGCAAGGATGTGATCTAATGGGTTCCGTGACGGCGGCAACCGCCGCCGCATGAACCGGATCATTGTTGCAAAGAAAGGAGGGCGCATGACCGTGCGAAGTTATCTCGGGATAGCACCGCTCGCCGCCGCATGCTTGTGCGGAAGCGCGCTCGGGGCGCCCTTCGCGTACGTATCGAACGAAGGCTCCGCCACCGTGTCGGTCATCGACGTCGCCACCGACAAGGTAACGACGTCGTTCAAGGTGGGAACCAAACCGCGCGGCATTGCGCTCGCAGCAGACGGCAAGAAGCTCTACATCAGCGACCAGAGCAGCAATTCGCTGCTGACCATCGATACCGCAACCGGCACCGTCGCGAACCGCACACCCTTGGGAGAATCGCCGGAAGCCGTTTATCTCTCGGCGGACGGCAAGTGGCTGTCGGCAGCGATCGAGGAAAACGATCTGGTCCTGCTCGTCGACACGGCAACCGGCAAAGTCGAACGCCGCCTCAAGATGCGAGGCAAGAACCCGGAGCATGCGGTGTTCAGCCCGGACGGCAAATGGCTGTATGTCAGCAGCGAGGAAGCCGACAGCGTCGACATCGTCGATCTCAGCAAAGGCGAGGTCGTCAAATCGGTCAAGGTCGGTGATCGGCCGCGCGGCATCGGGTTTCTCCCGGACAGCAGCCGTGCCTATGTGGCTGCGGAAAATGCCGATACCATCAACGTGTTCGACGTCGCACAGGCAGAAGTGATCGCGCGCATCAAGGCAGGGAGTCGCTCCAACGGCGTCACCGTGCACCCCAACGGGAAACGCGTCTACGTCAGTTCTGGCGGGGAAGGCACCGTCCAGGTCATCGACACATCGACCAACGCCATCATCGCGAAGATAGCGGTCGGCAAGCGGCCATGGAACATGGCGATTACGCCGGACGGAAAGAAACTCTATGTCGCGTGCGGACGCTCCAATGCAGTCGCGGTAATCGACACCGAGACCAATACCAAGATCGCGGAGATCCCGGTCGGCGAATTGCCCTGGGGCGTGGCTATCCGGTAGGTCGCCCGTTGTCAGAAAGCAACCCATTCTCCGTGGCAATTCGGATCAGCTGCACCGACGTTTCCGCGCCAAGCTTTTGCCTGATGATCGATTGGTAGTTGGCGATGGTCTTGTAGTTGAGGCACAACCGCTCCGCGATGTCGCGTATCGAATGCCCCAAGGCTAGCAGGCGCAGGATCTCGAATTCGCGATCGGACAGGAGTCGCAGTGCGTCGTCGCGCTTGAGAATGTTGCGCAACGCGATCGTCTGCGCGATGTCGGGGCTCACGAAAATGTCACCTGCTGCAACGGCGCGAACAGCGCTGACCAGGACGTCTGGCGCACTGGCTTTGGTGACGTATCCCCGCGCGCCCGCCTGGAAGGCACGCGTCGGAAATATGGGCTCCTCATGAATGCTGAACACCAGAACTCGTGCCCTCGGCTCGCGCAGCATCAGTCGGCGCATTGCTTCGATGCCGCTGACATCGGGCAGCGAGATGTCCATGACGACGACGTCCGGCTGGCATGAGCAGAAGGCTTGATACGCCTCGCCTGCCGAGCTGGCTTCCCCGCTCACGATCAACCCGCTCGCTCGTTCCAGGAGACGTCGGTAGCCCTCCCTGACCACGGCGTGATCGTCGACGAGGAGCACGGAGATCGGAGCGTTGCCCGATCTCAAGCGAGAGCGCCCTGAAGCGGTAGTTGCGCCGCGATCCGAAATCCGCGTTCTGTCACGTTTGACGCCTGGAAAGCGCCTCCGAGCGACTCGACCCGCTCGCGCATGCCCACCAGTCCCAACCCCGAAGACGACGGCGTCGCTGCGATGCCGACGCCGTCATCGCTGATCCGCAGTTGCACGAAGCCTGCCCGATCCGATCTGCCTTGGTGCTGCTCAAGGCTAATCGCTACATGGCGCGCCTGCGAATGGCGGGCGACATTGGTCAATCCTTCCTGCACCAGCCGGTACAGCGTCATGTTCACCGCTTCGCCCAAGTTGGTCAGCCCCGCCGCCACGTGGCAATCGAACCTGACCGACGGCAATCGCCGGCGCCAACCATCGAGGCAATCTTCAATGGCGGCGGCGAGTCCAAGCTCATCGAGCCCTGCCGGCCGCAGCCGCCGGACGATGCCGCGAACGGTGTCCTGCAGGTGATCGACGATCCCGACAATCAGCGAAGAACACCGTTTGACTTCGGCGAGGTCGAGCAAATCCGCGTTGCGGAGGCAAACTGCGTCCACCTTGATCGCGTTCAGATATTGCCCGAATTCATCGTGCAGCTCCCGCGCCAGGCTCTTGCGCTCGTCTTCCTGGATCCTCACGTTGGCGCGTTCCAGCCGGCGGTTCTCGGCCAGGGTGAAGGTCAGTTCGGCTTCGATGGCGACCTGGCGTCGCAATGCGGCGCGAGCTTCGCGCATGCGGCGCACGGCAAACCAGGCAAAGCCAAGCGCCAGGAACAGCAGAACCCCGGGCAACTCGTCGAGTTGGTAGCGCTCTCGGGGTCTCGTCATCGCAGCGATGGTTTCGCCCAGTTCGAAATGCGCGCTCATTGCAGCGAACAAGCCCGTGGCGGCCGCTATCATGGCAAGATCGCGCCAGATTGCGGCACTTTCACTCTGTCGATGCGACAGCATGCGATCATCTCCTTCTTAACCCAGCGCACCAGCGCGCTCCCCGGTCTTCCGGCACGTGTCCCACGGGAATTTTTCCCGGGCAACATCGGGAAGCGGTGCCGGAAATGCTGACCTTGACAGTGCAATGATAATGCGTGTCGTCAGAGCCACTGACATTCGGCATCCGCCGTCCCGAATCCAGCCTCAGATCATAAGTCAATCCTGCGAGAAGCAATGCCTGTGTCCAGCAACCCGCGACGAGAGCATCAACACTACGTTTTGGCCGTTGCCGTCTACTGGATTTCGGGGGCGGCAGTTGCGGCGGACAACCCCGCGGAAGTATTCGAACTCCCGTCGGTGACGGTGGTTGGAACCACACCCCTGCCCGGCCTCGGCACGCCGCTGAGGGATGTCCCGGCCAATGTCCAAATCTTCAACCGGCGCGACTTCGACCGCCAGCGACCGCTCGAGTTGACCGATTTTCTCGGCGCCAACGCCAACAGCGTCAACGTGGGAGCGGCACAGGGCAACGCATACCAGCAGGACATCTCCTTTCGCGGCCTGACGGCATCGCCGCTGCTTGGCGCACCGCAGGGCCTATCGGTGTTCCAGGATGGCGTCCGGATCAATGAAGCATTTGGCGACGTCGTCAACTGGGACCTGATCCCGCAATCAGCGATCTCGAGCATTCAGCTGATCCCAGGATCGAACCCGGTGTTCGGTCTCAATACGCTTGCGGGTGCGCTGGCCATCTATACCAAGAGTGGCGCGCAGTACCCAGGAGGCGCAATCCAGCTCTCTGGCGGATCGTTCGGGCAAAAGGGTGTGCAGTTGGAATACGGGGGCACCCACGACCGTCTTGACTATTTCGCGACCGCAAACTTCTCTGACGAACGCGGATGGGCGGAACACAACCCGAGCCGCATCAAGCAATTTTTCGGAAAGCTTGGCTACCAGGACGACGTCACCGACATCGACGCGACCCTCACGCTGGCCGACAACACGCTGCAAGGCACCCAGACGCTGCCGCAGCCGTGGCTCGATACTCCGAGGCAGGCGTACACGTTTCCGGATATCAACGAAAACCAGCTCGCTTTCGTTACCGCCAAGGGGAGCCGGTTTCTGACCGATTCGATGCTGCTCAGTGGCAACGCGTATTACCGCCACTATCGTAACAATAACGTCAGCAGCAATGTCAACAATGGCTACGGCACCATCGATCCGGAAACCGGCGCGGCACAAACCAACGAAGCAACAAACGACCAATCCGTGATCGATCAGCAGAGCTGGGGCCTCGGCCTCCAGCTGACCGTGACCGGCGACCTCGGCGGCCGCAAGAACCAATTCGTCGCAGGCGTGAGCGGCGATTTCGGAAATACGGGATTCACGCAGCAATCGCAGACGGCCAATTTCACCGCCGATCGCAACACGATCGGAACCGGGCCTTTTTTGCCGGAGACGGATGTCGGAAGCACCAATCGCTACGTGGGTGTCTTTTTTGCCGACACGCTCCTGCTGTCCGATCGATGGACGCTGACGCTTGCCGGCCGATACAACTATGCGCGAATCAACATTGCGGACCGCAGCGGCGAAGACCCCGGTCTCGACGGCAATTACACGTTCACCCGATTCAATCCTGCCGTAGGATTGAACTTCAACCCAACGCCCGTGCTCACCGCGTACGCGTCATACAACGAAGGCACGCGCGCGCCTACGCCGATCGAACTCACCTGTTCCAATGCCGCCGCGCCCTGCAAGCTGCCCAACGTGTTCCTCGCGGATCCGCCGCTGCAGCAAGTGGTCGCCAAGACGCTCGAGGTCGGCGCACGCGGCAGCATCGGCGCGAACTTGCAGTGGGCCGGCGCGCTGTATCGCACGGATCTGGACAACGACATCCAGTTCGTCGCCAGTGGGGGCGGCGCGGCCAACGTCGGCTATTTTCAAAATGTCGGTCAAACCCGACGGCAGGGTATCGAGCTGATGGGTTCAGCACGTTGGGGCGACCTGACGCTGACACTGCGCTACAACCACCTCGTTGCTACATTCCAGTCGAATTTTGTTGCCGCAAGCCCCGACAATTCGACGGCGGATGCCAACGGCGCGATCACCGTCAGTCCCGGGGACCGGATTCCCGGCATCCCGGCGAACTCGGCCAAACTGCGCGCCGAATTCAACGCCAACGAGCGGTGGACGGTGGGCGCAACCGTTGTTTACGCGTCCAGTCAGTACGCGCACGGCGACGAGAACAACCAGGACATCCATGGTCAGGTACCGGCCTACGCGGTGACCAACCTCGACACCCAGTTCCAGCTCGCCCCGAACCTGCAACTCTTCGCCAACATTACCAATCTGTTTGACCGCCAATATCAGAACTTCGGACTGCTCGGCGCCAACGCCTTCACTGGCCCCGACCGGACGTTCGGCCCCGCACTGGGGATCGATCCCGTCTCCGAACAATTTCGTGGCCTTGGGGCGCCACGCGGATTCTGGATCGGCTTGCGGTACACATTCGGTGGCGCGCGTGCCGCGAGCTGAACGATAATCGGTGTGGCCGGTCGAATCGCCACCCAATTCCATGTGTCCATTATCGAGCGACCCAATTGCAGTCTCAACGTCGGACTTTCCTCAAGACACTCGGTGCGCTCGGTCTCGGTGCGTTGCCGCGCGCAGCGCTGCCCAACGCCGGCTCGTCGAATGGCGTGCCGCCGCGCGATTTCTGCGGTGCCGGAGCGAACGGGCAGGCGTTGTTCATCCCCGGGGCGCAGGGCTTGTTCGGCAGGCTGGCGCCGGAAGGTGCACGGCTTCGTCTGCGCGCCGGGGCGCTTGCCGGCAAACCCGGCCGACTCGCATACATGGTCGAACATCGTGGCCAACAATTCATCAACCCGACGCTGGTGCTGCGACGCGGCGAGCGCGTTCGAATCGATTTCGTCAATGAGCTGACAGAAGCCACTATCGTGCACTGGCACGGACTCGCGGTAGATACGCCTAATGACGGCGCTGGCATGTCACTGGCGGACCCCGGCAAACATTATTCGTACGACTTCGAGGTTCGCAATCGGGGCGCCCTGTATTGGTATCACCCGCATCCGCACGGGATGACCGGGGCGCAAGCCTATCGCGGCCTGTTCGGAATGATCGAGGTCGAAGACGAGGACGAGCGCCGATTGCGCGCGGGGCTCGACCTGGTGCCGGGCGCGACCGAAATCCCGCTCCTGCTGCAGGATCGCCGCGCGAGCGGCTACGCTGCCAACGACGCCGATCGCATGCATGGCTTTCTTGGCGATGCCGTCCACGTCAACGGCACCGAATGCCCGCATCTCGACGTCGCGACGCGCCTTTATCGCTTTCGCGTGCTCAACGCTTCCAATGCGCGAACCTATCGCCTGGGACTGCGCACCGCAGACGGAAAAAGCGTGCCGTTCATGCTGATCGGCACCGACGGGGGTCTGCTGCCCGCACCGGTTCGTTGTGAAGAAGCGTTCCTCGCCTCAGCCGAGCGCATCGACATGCTGGTCGACCTGACCGCCGCGACCGTCGGCGACACGCTCGTCCTCGAAACGCGGGCATTCGATCCGATGCACATGGAGATGGGCGCCACCGCAGCCGCCTCGTCAGCCGCCGTCGATCACGCAGCGATGGGACATGCGACGCCGCCCGCGGGGACGGCAGCAGACTCATCCGCCGTCGACCACGCGGCGATCGGACATGGCGGCAGCTTTCCCGAAGGCGCACAGCGAGCCCTACTGCAACTCCGGGTGCGCAAACGAAGTGCGTATGCAAGGAGCATCCCGCCGCAATTGGCGCAGATCGGTGCCATCGATATTGCCGACGCGCCCGAGCGTCCGCTGCGCCTTGGGTTTGCCAAAGGCCGCTGGCGCATCAACGACCGGGTATTCGTGATGGGGGAGACACCCATCGAGGCGAAGCGCGGCACCGTGGAGACATGGTTGATCCGCAACTACTTCAACAGCATGCCGCACGCAATGCATCTGCACGGGTTCCACTTTCAGCTGCTCGAGCGACAGACGAGCCCGGATCAGCTCGCTGCGCTCAGAGTCGACAGCCAAGGCAGGCTCGCGAGCGACCTGGGATGGAAGGACACGGTGCTGGTGTGGCCGGGCGAGAGTGTACGGGTAGCCATCGATTTCGCCATGCCGTTCGAGGGTGCACAGACCTACATGGTCCACTGCCACAATCTCGAGCACGAAGACGGCGGCATGATGCTCGGGGTCAAGGTCGCGTGAGCGCGAATACCGGAGCGCGCAGCGCGAAGGTACTCCGATAAGCGCGACGGGAAGAGGAACTCAAGGCTACCAAGCCCTGAGTCGCAAGGCTGCTGCTCAGTCTTCGCCTCGCGTCGGTTGCGGAGTCGTACCCACCACAACCGTCGATGTTGCCGGCCTGGCACGCGCAATCGGGGGCAGCCAGGCGATCGCCAGCAAGGTCACGACGGCGATGCCGGCCATGAGCAAGAGCAAGGTTCCGAAGCCCGATGCCTTCACCAGCGGGCCCAGGAGCCATACCGCAGCGGAACTGACGCTGAAGGAGACCGCCAGGCGCATCCCACTGACGCGCGAGCGCATGCGATCGTCGACATAGCGCACGATCATCGCATCCGTGAACGGGATCGATCCAAACACCACGACCATGAACGCAATCTGCAGGGCAAACAGCGTCCATCCGGTCGCCGACGCGGCCAACGCGAACAGCGGCGCCTGCAACGAGACAATCGCGAGATAGAGGTATTTGAGTGGAAAGCGGTCGATGAGCAGGCCCACCGCGACCTGGGCAAACGACGCGATCACGTAGACGAGCGCCAGCAAGAATCCGAGCAGCGCGGGATCTTCGACGATTCCCGTCAGCCGTTCGCGCAAGAGCTGGCCGTTGCCGTTGGTGGTGAAGTTGAAGAGCAGGCTCGACGAGATCGCAGCAATCGTCATGACGGCGAAGACCCGGGCCAAAGTCGAAGCGGGGTGCACCGACGCAGTCTTGGGCCCACGGGCGGGCGCCGCGACCTCGCGCGGGGCGACACGCGCAAATGCAATGCCGCATCCAAACGCGAGCAACGCCGGAACGACGAATGCCGCGCGCCAACCCGCATATTTGACCAGAAGCCCCGTGGTCACGGCGGCCAGCGCCACACCCAGATTTCCCGCCAGGCCGTTGATCCCGATGGTGAGGCCAGGCCGCTGCGTGCCGCGCACCAGCATCGGAATGCCAACCGGATGATAGATCGACGAAAAAGCGCCAAGGAGCGTCAGCGCGCCCGCGAGCTGCCACGCGTTACGTGTGAGCGCGACAAGCAGCGACGATGCACCCATGCCGAAAAAGAAAATCAGCATCATGCGCCGCCTGCCCCACAGATCACCCAGCCGACCGGCCGGGAGCGATCCCAGCCCGAACAGGAAGAACGCGCCTACTCCGTACGGCATCAGCGATTCCCAATCGGCGAAGCCGAAGTCGGTTGCAATGGCACCGACCGCCGTCGCGAAAATGAGAAGGAACATGTGGTCGAGCGCGTGCGCGAAATTGAGCAGCAGCGCGGTCGCTCGGTTGGCTGTCGTGGTTGGATGCATCGTCTTATCCAGCCGCAAGGCGCTCCAGCTGTTCGAGCAGCGCCGGCGGGATTTCGATGCCGTCGCCGGCCGCCTTGGCCGCGAGCGTGTGGCGTCGCGTCCCGGGAAGGCGAACGCCTGCATCTTTTTCCATTTCCGCGATAAGCGTCTCGATGCGTTCGAGGTACACGGACCGTCCTGCCAACGCATCCGGGTCGATCACGAGAAAAGCCTGGCCGATACGCGGGCGATTGCCTTCATCGACGAAAAACGAATCGGCCTCGAAGCCCATCGCGGCACCGGTGAGCGCACATGCGAGCAACTCGACGATCAGCGCGAGCATCGCACCTTTGGTGCCGCCCATCGCCAGCATCGATCCGGCCAAGGCCGCCTCGGCGTCGGTCGTCGGCTGGCCGTCGCGATCGAGCGCCCAGCCCAGCGGGATCGACCGCCCCTCTTTGGCGGCGATCACGACTTTGCCACGTGCGGCCTCGGACAGCGACAAGTCGATCATCAGCGCATCGCCGTTCTTGCGGGGGAACGCTGCCGCGATCGGGTTCGTCCCGAAAACCGGATGTTTTCCGCCTGCGGCAGGCATCGCCGAGGGAGAATTGCCAAACGCCAAGCCGACCATGCCGGCGGCAGCGACCGGAACGAGGTGGTCGGCAGCGACGCCGAAATGATGGCTGTTGGTAACGCCCACAAAGCTGACGCCGTACTCGCGCGCGCGTTTGATGGCCTCCCCGACTGCGAACTCGCACGCCGGGAACGCCAACCCGCATTGCGCGTCGACAAGTACCGCGCCGCCGCGCGCATTGGCGATCGCCGGCGTCGCATTGCCGTTCGCGCGGCCGTTGCGCAGGTGCGCGGCGTACTGCGGAATGCGCGACATGCCATGCGATACGAGTCCTTGCGCTTCTGCGCCCGTGAGCGCGCGTGCGGTGACGGCAGCCATGTGCGGGCTGGCACCCGCCCTCGCCAGCGCGCGCGTCCCGAGGTCCGTCAACTGCATCAGTGTGACTCTCGGCATCAGGCGTCTTGGTCAGAGCATCAGCGCCGCCGAGACCTTGTCGGCAATCAGCGTCGATACGCGCACGTTGGATTCGCGCGTGACGCCGGCGACATGCGGCGTCAGGATCAGGTTGGGGCAGCCCATGAGCGCCGACCGCTCCGGCAGGGGCTCCTCCTCGAAGACGTCGAGCGCCGCGCCGCCCAGTCGCTTCGACTCGAGCGCGGCGGCAAGCGCCGCTTCGTCGACCACCCCGCCACGCGCCGTATTGATGAGGATCGCGTCAGGTTTCATCAGAGCGAATTTCGCGGCCCCCATCAGACCGCGCGTTTCCGCGGTCAAAGGAACATGCAGCGTCAGGACGTCCGCGGCGCGAAGCACAGCGTCGAACGCCATGGGGGTCGCCAGTTCGTCTCGCCACACCGCCGCGTCCCCGCGTATCTGTGCGTCGAAGGCAATCACGTCCATGCCGACCGACCGCGCAAGCTTTCCGACAAGTCTGCCGATGCTGCCGAATCCCACCACGCCAAGCGTCTTGCCTGCGATCTCGCGGCCGTTGGACAACGCCGCGCGCGGCCACCCACCGTCCGCGACGGCGTCGCTGCTGGCGTACACGCCGCGCAGAAGAATCATCGCGGTACCGATCACATACTCGGCCACCGCGAGGGCGTTGGCGCCCGTCGCGGGAATGACTTCGATGTTACGCGCCTTGCAGCCGGGCATATCGACGTTGTCGAGTCCCACGCCCAACCTGCCCACGACCTTGAGGCGCGGCGCCGCGGCGAGCAATTCAGCACTGACCTGGGTCTTGTTGCGGACCACCACGGCATCGGCGTCGCGCAGCAACGCCGTCAGTTCCTTTGGGCGATCGACGAGCGTCGGGTCATAGTCGACGTCGAAGCGTGAGGCGAGCGACGCCACCGCAGCTCCGTCCATGAATTCGGTGATGACGACGCGCATTCGCGTAGCGCTCACTGCTTCGCGAACAACTGCTCGACATGCTCGAAAGCCTTGAACTCCAGCGCATTGTCGAACGGATCGAGAAAGAACATCGTCGCCTGCTCGCCCGGCAGACCCTTGAACCGCACATGCGGGGCGATCACGAACGTGATGGCCGCCGATTGAAGCTTGGTCACCGGAAACGCGAGGTGAAAGCGCGGATAGTCGGACCGCGGCACATGCTGTTCGCTCATCGTCTGCAACCGCTCCACGTCAGTTTTGCATGCCCCACTTGCGTACCGTCCTGCCTTCAATGGTACGGAAAATCACGTTCTCGACGAGCAACCCGATGACGATCACCGTGAACAGCCCCGCGAACACGTTGGGTATCTCGAGTTGATTCTTGTTTTCGTAAATGAACCATCCGAGTCCCCCTGATCCTGACGATACGCCGAACACCAGCTCGGCAGCAATCAAGGTGCGCCAGGCGAACGCCCAACCGATTTTCAGCCCGGTAAGAATGCTTGGAAACGCTGCGGGGATCAGGATGCGTCCAACATAGGAAAGCCCGCGCAGGCCGTAGTTGCGTCCGACCATGCGCATCGTGTTGGAAACGGAAAGAAAACCGGAGTGCGTGTTCAAGGCGACCGCCCACAGCACTGAATGGATCAGGACGAAGACGAGACTGCCATTGCCCAAGCCGAACCAGATCAATGCGAGTGGCAGCAAGGCAATGGCGGGAAGCGGGTTGAACATCGACGTCAGCGTCTCGAGGAAATCGGTGCCGATACGCGACGTGATCGCGAAAACAGTCAGCAACGCCGCAAGCGCGATGCCCGCGCTGTAGCCAATCAGCAACACCTTTATCGACGTCCACGCCTTGCCGAGAAGGCCACCGCCAAAAATGCCCTGATAGAACGCCTCGATGGTGGCCCCGAAGGTCGGAAACAGCAGCGGATTGTTGAGCCACCGCGCGTAGGCCTCCCAGGCGAGCGCGAGAAAGACCAGGATCGTCACCTTGCGCACCGCATTGATGTTGTAGATGCGTTCCCACGCCGATAGGGGCTTCTGGACAACGCCGAATTTCGACGCATCGACCGTCTCGCGAAAAACGTCCGCGCGGACGACAGCGGTATCAGCCATGGGTCTTCTCCTCGCACTGCGCAACCCTGAACCAGCGGAAAAATGCGGCACTCGTCCTGCTTGCGGGCCCGCTCGGGGATCTCGTCGCCGTTCGGCTCATGAATGCGTCCCCTCCTCTTCGACCTCGTCGGCGAAAAGCATCTTGTGTATTTTGTCTTCTAGCGACTTCGATGCGTCGCTGTCGGCAGCTGCGCGCGGAAGACTGTTGATCTCGGCCTTGACCTGCCCCGGGTGCGGCGACAGGAGCAGGATTCTGTTGCCGACCTTGATCGCCTCCGCAATCGAATGCGTCACGAACAATACCGTGAAGTGGGTGTCATCCCAAAGTTGCAGCAGCTCGTCCTGCATCTTGCGTCGCGTCAGCGCATCGAGCGCGGCGAAAGGCTCGTCCATCAAGAGCACGTCGGGCTCCATGGCCATGCCGCGCGCGATCGCGACGCGCTGCTTCATGCCACCGGAAAGCGTGTGCGGATAGCTGTCGGCAAATTTGGCAAGATTGACCTTGGCGATGTATTCGAGCGCCTTGTCCTCTGCCGGCTTGCCAGCGAGCTTGCCGCTGGCGGTGAGCGCGAACATGACGTTCTGCTTGACTGTTTTCCACGGCAGCAGCTGGTCGAACTCCTGGAACACCATCATGCGATCGGGTCCGGGTTTGCTGACCTCCTGGCCCTTCAGTCGAATCGCACCCTCGACCGGGCGCATGTATCCGCCCACGGCCTTGAGCAGCGTCGACTTGCCGCAGCCGGAAGGCCCCAGCAGAACGAAGCGATCCGACTGGAATACCTCGAAATCGACGCGATAGGTCGCCGTGACCAGGTGGTCCTTCGTCTTGTACTGCAGCGTGACGCCCTTCACGTCGAGCAATGGCGCCGATACGGTCATGTTCAGTCTTCGTCCTGGCTACGGCTGCCAGGGCAGTCGATCCAGGTCGACGTTGCCGCCGCTGAGGATGACACCGACGCGAAGACCTTCGACGGGCAGTTTTCCCTCCAGCAATACACCGAGCGGCACCGCCGCCGACGGTTCGATCACCAGTTTGAGTTTTTCCCAGGTCAAGCGCATCGCGCGAATGATGGCATCCTCCGAGGTCGTGCCGATACCGTCGGTCATCGCCCGGATCACCGCGAAGGTTTTCTCGCCGAGCGATGAGCGCAGTCCGTCGGCGATCGTGCGCGGGTCGGTCTGCGGAACGATGCGCCCCAGGCGCAACGACTGCGCTGCGTCATCGGCTCCGGCAGGCTCGGCACCATACACCTTGATCGACGCGCTCACGCCTTTCGCCGCGATCGCTGTTCCGGAAAGCAAGCCACCGCCACCGACCGGCGCGATGACGGCGTCGAGTTGCGGAACCTCTTCGAGAAGCTCCAGCGCGGCGGTGCCCTGCCCGGCGATGACCCGCCAGTCGTTGTACGGATGCACCAGCGTCGCACCGGTCTCCGCGAGTACTGCAGTACAAGCGGCTTCACGCGCTGGCAGTGTCGGCTCGGTCAACCGCACCGTTCCGCCGAATCCGCGCACTGCATTCTGCTTCACGATCGCCGCATTGGACGGCATCACGATCCACGATGGAATGTCGCGGCGCGTGGCGGCCCACGCGAGTGCGGCACCGTGGTTGCCCGATGAATGCGTCACGACCCCACGGGCGGCTTCGGCGTCGGACAGCGACAGCACCGCGTTGCACGCGCCGCGCGCCTTGAACGCCGCGACTTTCTGCAGATTTTCGCATTTGAAGAACAGACGGGCGCCCACCGCCTCGTCGAGCGAACGACTGGTGAGCACGGGCGTGCGCTGAATATGCGCTCGGATCCGCGCGTGCGCCGCGCGGATGGTCGCAAGGTCGACCGCGATATCCCGCGCTGCCGCAGGCGGCGCATTGATTGTGGGCATCAACTTCCCGGCATAGCGTGCAGGTTGGGAAAGAACAGATCTTTCCAGGATTCCGGCTTGACCTTGATTGCACCGGTCTTGCCCATGAAGTCGGCGTACTTGATCACGTTCTGCGGTGTTGTTGTAAAGACGATCTGCGGGTCGTTCATCATGCGTACGATGTTGTCGAGGGTGTCCTTGTCCTTGGAAATGCGGAGATACGCTTCAGCCGCCGCGCGCTTGTCCCGGTTGATGAAAGCCTGCGTTTCGTCGAGGGCCTTGACGAACGCGTCGTACAGTTTCGGATTCTCGCTGCGGAACTTGTCGGTGGTCCACACGACATTGAAGGTCACCGCGCCGCCCATCACATCGTAGTTATTGAGCACGGCATGCATGCCAGGCTTCGCGAGTTCCTGATACTGAAACGGCGGCGAGCCGAAATGCGAGTCGATCTCCGATTGGCCCGACAGCAGCGCCTGCATCGCATCGGGGTGCGCCATGGTGACAGTGATTGCGTCCAGCCGGTTCTGCTGCCCCGGGCCGAATGCCTGCTCTGCCGCCATTTGCAAAGCGAGTGCCTGCACCGAGATCTTGACGGCAGGCAGGGCAATGCGGTCCTTATCGGTGAAATCCTTGATCGTCTTCACGTCCGGATTGCGGGTAACCAGGTACAGCGGCATCGAGTTCAACGCAGCCACGCCGCGAACGTCGATGTTGCCCCGGGTACGCGACCAGAGTATGACCAACGGGCCAACGCCGCCCGACGCGAACTGCAGGCTGTTGGACAGCATCGCGTCGTTCATGACATTGCCACCGGCAAAAGTCGCCCAGGTAACCGTCACATCGACTCCGGCCGCCTTGGCATATTTCTCGATCAGCTTGCCGTCTTCCATCAGCATCAGCGGCAGGTAGCTGATGCCGTACTGTTTGGCGACTTTGATCTCCGCCAACTCGGCGCGCACTGCCGTGGACAGCAGCGCGAGCAACGCCGTGACGAGCAATACGCAGCCGCGACGCGCCAGCGCGTCTAGGCGCATGGTGTACTCCCTTGGATCAACGATGCCGCGATTATAGAGGGCATCGTCCATGGCCGCACTTGCGGCCGTATTAGATCAGGCGCTCTCGTAGAGGCGCGTCATCACGAACTCGCGGTGGCCGAGTGCCTCGGCTGCCGTGAGCCTGCCGTTGGCGGTGCGGAACATCATGTCGAGCAACTTGTCGCCTGCCTGATCCATGGTGATCTCTCGCTGCAGCAGGCCGCTGGTGTCGACATCGACGTGTTCACTCATGGTCCGGACCGTGCGCGGGTTCGCGCAGATCTTGATGACCGGGAGGATCGGATTGCCGATGACATTGCCTTGACCGGTCGGAAAGAAATGCACGACGTATCCCGACGCAGCACACAGCGTGACCATCTCCGCGGCCGCCGACGAGCTGTCCATGAACCACAACCCCGGTCCGGTAGGCACCTCGGCCTTGTCCAGGACGCCATCCACCAGACACTTCCTGCCGATTTTCTGAATGTTGCCCAGGGCCTTTTCCTCGATCGTCGTCAGCCCCCCCGCGATGTTGCCCTTGGTCGGTTGAGATTCGGAAAGGTCCGTCGTCTTGTGGCGATTGATCACTGCCTGGTAGCGATCGAACATGCGCATGAACTCCTCGCGCACCTTGTCGTTGCGGCAGCGCTCGGCAACGATCTGTTCGCCGCCGGTCAGTTCCGTCGTTTCGCCGAAGACCAGCGTGGCGCCGGCCGCATACAGCTTATCGAAGGCGTCACCGACGGTCGGATTGGCACCGCAGCCGGACGTAGTGTCCGACTCGCCGCACTTGGTCGACACCCACAGTTCGCTCAAGCTGCATTCGACCCGCTGCAATTCGCTGCTCGACTGCAGGTAGCCGCGAGCGACCTTCGATGCACGCATGATCGTATCGTGATCGCCGTGCAGTTCGATGCCGAATCCCGTCACCGGTTTACCGGTCGCGGCAATGCCATCCACGATTCTCTTGGTCCAACCCTCCTCGATCCCGATGACGACGACCGCCGCGACGTTTGGATTGCTGCCGGTGCCGATCAAGGTGCGAAAATGCAGGTCGAGGTCGGCGCCAAATTGAAGCCGGCCGTACGGATGCGGGATGGCGAGGGTGCCCTTGATGTTGTTGGCGACTGCTTCGCATGCGGCATTCGACAGGTCATCCACCGGCAGGATGATGACGTGATTGCGCACGCCCACGCGCCCGTTTTCGCGACGATAACCCCAGAATTTGGTTTGCACGTTTACCACCTCTTGGTCTTGATGTTGTGAACGTGGGCATGCTGTCCGGTCACGATCGGCGCAACGACCTTGCCGATGTCCACGCCGTACTTGATGACGGTGTCGCCAACTTTCATGTCCTTCAGCGCGACCTTGTGCCCGAGCGGAATGTCCTGTACGCAGGACAAGGAGATCGTGCGGTCCTCGTCAAGTATCAGGCCGGTGAGCGTCTGGCCGGCCTTGACGCCTTCGACGACGACGACGGCGACCGAATCCTTCGGGTCGTGCAATACGCAATGGATCATCGGGGAACTCCTGCGGACCAACTCAGGTGCAAGTTTATCGTGAATACGGCGCACCATGAATACTGGAGCGAGTTGAAGCAGGGTTGATGCGGTCGGCCGAAGCCGGCTACGCGCTCAACTGCCGCGCCAGATCCAGGAAGTCGTCGGTGTTGAGGGTGCAGCGTCGATCGTCTGTCAGATCGGGAGTCGACTTGGGGCCACGTTCGAGAGGGCCGACGCACGAAAGCCGTGCTGAATCCGCATCGACGCGCCGCCGCCAGATCGTCCTTGTGTGCGGCCACCAGCATGACCTCCCGCGGCGCCAGGCCCAACAGTGCGGCCGCTCCTAGGTAGACCTCCGGGTCGGGCTTGTAATGCTGGAACAATTCCGCCGAAAACACACAGTCCCATGGCAGGCCGGCATTTTTCGCCATGTTGACGAGCAGCGCAACGTTGCCGTTGGAAAGCGTGCCGATCACGTATCGTCGCTTGAGCCGCGTGAGGCCCTTGACACTATCGGCCCATGGCTTGAGGCGGTGCCAAGCGTTATTGAGCTCGCGCGCTTCGGCCTGGTCGAGCCGTAACCCGAAATCGCGCAGCAGGTCGTTCAGAATCATTCGGTGCAGCGAATCGATGGATTGCCAAGGCAACTCGCCGCTGCGCACGCGCTGCATGGCGGGACGGTATCCCCGGCGCCAGGCGTCGGCGAACTCACTCCAGTCTGCGCGAAGGCCTTTGTTTCGCCCAAGTCTGCGCAACTCGCGAATGATGCTGCCGCGCCAATCGACTACGGTACCGAAAACGTCGAACAAGAGTGCTTTGGGTGGATTTTTCACGATCATCCGAAGTCGATGGAAATTTGCGTAACCGGAGCAAAGCTGCGTCGATGCGCGGGACACGGCCCATGTGCCGCGAGCGCGGCAAGATGTTCCGGCGTGGAATAGCCCTTGTGCCGACAGAATCCGTACACGGGGTACTCGCGATCGAGTTTGACCAGCATGGCGTCACGGTCGGTCTTGGCGAGAATCGAAGCGGCGGCGATCGCCGAAATCTGACGGTCTCCGCCGACGATCGCACGCGCCGGGCACGCGAGCGGTGGGCAGTGTTGGCCATCGATCCATACCACATCGGGCCTTTGGTTCAGGCGCTCGACCGCGCGCCCCATCGCGAGCAGCGTCGCCTGCAGGATATTGACCGTGTCGATTTCGCTGACGTCGCTTTCCGCGACTGCCCAGGCAACCGCGTACATGCGGATCTCGATCGCCAGTCGCTCGCGCTCCTGCGCCGTGAGCAGTTTCGAATCGCGCAATCCTGGAATGCGGCGTGTCGGATGAAGGATCACAGCCGCAGCGACTACCGGCCCGGCCAGCGGTCCCCTCCCTGCCTCATCGACGCCGGCGATCAGCACGCCGCTCCCGCCATACGCAATTCCGCAGCGACGGCATCGGCTGCCACCGTCGCGGTGTCGGCTGCAAGCGTCTTCGCCATGCCGGCAAACAGCGTCTCGAGGCGGTGGCGCGTGACGAGATCGTCATACAGGTTCAGCGTCGCGCGCGCGAGATTGGCGACCGTAGCATGATCCTGGAGGAATTCAGCCACCACGAATCTACCCGCGAGGATGTTGGGCAACCCGACGAACGGGAGGAGCAACTTGCGCATGACGATACGCGCGGTGACGGGATTGACCCGATAGAAGACGATGTGCGGGCAACCTGCCATCGCCGCCTCGAGCGTGGCCGTCCCGGAGGCGACGATGCCGACGTCGGCCGCGCGCAACGCATGATCGGCGTGGCCGTACAGGAGCGTCATGGGCAGCATTTCGAATTGTAGGCGGTATTGAACCCGTTCGAAGAATTCACGTGCTTCCCGGCTTACCAGCGGCACCACGAATCGCGCTTCGGGCTGCGCTTCGAAGAGTTCCGCGGCGGTCCTGAGCAACAGCTCGCTGTGCATCTCGAGCTCCCCCATGCGGCTTCCGGGCAGCAACGCGAAAACCGGGCGACTCGATTCGAGCTTGAGCAATTCGCGCATTTCCCGGCGGCTGGATGCGTTTGCCGCGCTTGCGGCCAACGGGTGCCCGACGAACGTGACCGCAAGTTTCGCATTTTCGTACAAGGCCGGCTCGAAGGGGAACAGCGCGAGCAGGCGGTCGGCCGCATGAGCGATGGCGTCGATGCGCTCACGGCGCCAGGCCCACACCGAGGGACTGACGTAGTGCATCGTTCGCATGCCCTTGCGCTTCAGCCGGCGCTCCAGGCCGAGGTTGAAATCGGGGGCGTCGATGCCGATGAACAGCGGCGCGCCGAGCAGGCGCAGACGCCGATATATATCGCGGCGAATGCGCACCAATTCAGGCACCCGGGGAAGCACTTCGACGATGCCGCGCAGCGCAAGCCTGTCCAGCGGGTACCAAAGCTCACATCCTGCACTCTCCATCCGCGGACCACCGATTCCGACAAAGCGGACATGCGGCGTCCTTGCGTGCACGGCGCGAATGAGCTGGGCACCGAGCGCATCGCCGGAAGCTTCGCCGGCAACAATGCCGATCGTAACGAGTTCGTTCATCGGACCCCCACGCTTGCGGCCTTAGTGGCCAAAGCGGCCGCTGCGCTGCCCCCAAAGACGTTCATGCGAGCGGGGCGAAGCCAAGGCTCGAAGAGCGCGTCCGCGAGCATGGACGGCGGCCGAAACGAAGGTGCCTCGCGCGGGCACAGCCGCAATGAGGCCGGGGCGCGATTCGCGGCTTGGGGCTGCCCTGCGCCGCTCATGCCATCGTGCTCAGCGGATAATTCCGCGGCCGGCCGTCTCCAGGAACGCGGCGAGCGGCGCAAGCACGGCTGCGGTTCTTGCCTCCGTGGCGATCTGCACTCGAGCGTCGTCGAGGGCGAGCGAGGAGCGGTACAGCGTCTTGTATGCGCGCTTGATCGCAACGAGGTCGTCCGGCGTGAAGCCACGGCGCCGCAGACCCTCGTTGTTGGTCCCGTGCGGCTTCGCCGGGTACCCGGCCGCAGTGACATAAGGTGGCACGTCCTGCAGCACGATCGACCCGGCGGCAATGAATGCGTGGGCGCCGACGCGACAAAATTGGTGCACGCCGACGAATCCGCCGAGCACTGCATGATCCTCGATGACCACGTGGCCCGCGAGCTGTGCGTTGTTCGAGAATGTCGTCGCATTGCCGACCACGCAGTCGTGCGCGATGTGCGAATAGGCGAGCAACCAGTTGCCGTTGCCGATCGTGGTCACGCCTCGATCCTGGGCAGTGCCGGCGTGGATCGTGACATACTCGCGAATTACGTTGTCGTCGCCGATGACGGTGCGCGTTGGCCGTCCATCGTACTTGCGATCCTGGGGAATTTCTCCGACCGACGCGAACTGGAAGACGCGGTTCCTGCGGCCCAGCGTCGTGCGCTGCGCAATCACGACGTGGGCTCCGATCACGGTCGCTTCGCCGATCGCGACTTCGGGACCGATGATCGAATATGCCCCGACCTGGACATCGGGCGCAAGCTCCGCGTCATCGGCGACGATGGCCGTCGGATGAATGCGCACCGTTGGCATTCAGGCGTCGCGCAACGCCGCCAGCAGCTCTGCTTCGGCTACCAGCGCGCCATCGACGGTCGCGCGAACCGCGAACTTGCCGACCCCACGAACCAGACGTTTTTCAGTCGACTCGAGCAACAGCTGATCGCCCGGGAGTACCTGCCGCCGGAAGCGTGCGTCATCGATCCCGGCAAAGAAGATATGCGACTTGCCATCGGGCATTCGATTGAGCGTCTTGTAGACAAGGATCACCGACACTTGCGCCAGCGCCTCGATGATCAGCACGCCTGGCATGACCGGATAGCCGGGGAAATGTCCGGGGAAAAACGGCTCGTTGACCGTGACGTTCTTGATCGCCTTGATGCGCTCGCCCGGGACGCATTCGAGTACGCGGTCGACCAGCAGGAACGGATAACGATGCGGCAGGTGCCGCATGATTTCGTCGATGTCCATTTCACCCACGGTCATTCTCCCCATGGTCGTCGTGACGCTGCAGCGCACGAACGCGGTCGTTCAGCGCCCGCAGCCTCCGAACGATTGCCGCGACGTGTCGCCATTCGCCATGTGGCAGCGCCGGAAACGCCGCCGTATAGACACCTGGCTCGGAAATCGAGTCGAATACTCCCGTCGCTCCCGAGATCGTCGTCCCGTCCGCGATCTCGAGATGGCCCGCAATCATTGCCGCGCCGCCAATCTTGCAGTTCCTCCCTATGCGCGTGCTGCCCGCGATGCCGACGCAGCCTGCGATGGCGGTATGCGCGCCGATGCGGCAATTGTGGCCGATTTGAATCTGGTTATCGAGCTTGACATCGTCTTCCAGCACGGTGTCGCCGAGTGCGCCGCGATCGATTGTCGTATTGGCGCCGATTTCGACGTCGGCGCCGATGACCAGGCCACCGACGTGCGGAACCTTGACCCAGCGCCCGCCCTCCTCCGCCATACCGAAGCCATCTGCGCCGAGCACAGCCCCGGCGTGAACGATCGTCCGCGGCCCAATCGATGTCTTGGAGTAGGCTACAACATGAGGGTAGAGAATGACGTCGTCCGCGATCACGCAATCATCGCCGATTACACATCCACCGTGGATGCGCACGCGCTCGCCGATCGTCGTGCGCTCTCCGATGACCACGTACACGGCGAGCGACGCCGAGTCTGCAATTCGCGCAGTCGGCGCCACTGCCGCGTTGCTGTGGACGCCGGGCACCGCGAGCGGCGTCGGATGAAAGAGCGTCGCGACATGGGCGTAGGTCGCGTAGGGATTCGCCGCGACCAGCTTCGGTAGCGCGGTCGCATCTGCGTCACGCGGCGAGACGATGACTGCGCTCGCACGGGTGGCCGCTAGTTGGGGCCGATATCTCGGGTTGGCCAGAAACGTTATGTCGCCGATCCCCGCATTGTCGAGGGCAGCGACGCGATGGATCAGGACATCACCGGCGCCCACCAACTGCGCGCGGGTGCGCTCGGCGAGCACTCGCAGGGGAATCCCGGCACCTTCGTGACGCGGGTCCATGCGCGCTCGCACCGCGATGCCGATGACCTTACTTGTCGGCGAGCGCCTTGATCACCCGGTCGGTGATGTCGATGCGCTGACTGGCGTAGATGACAGGATCCTGAATGATCAGGTCGAATTTCTCGTCCATTGCGATCTGCTGGATGACTTTGTTCGCACGTTCCTGCACTGCCGACAGTTCCTCGTTGCGCCGCAGGTTGAGGTCCTCGCGAAACTCCCGCTGTCCGCGCTGTAGATCACGACTCATGTTCGCCAGATCCCGCTCCTTGTTGCGGCGCTCGGTCTCGGCCATCGTGACGCCATCTTTTTCGAGCGACGTTTGCAGGTCTCGCACCTGCTTGGCCAGCTTCTGGATTTCCGCGTCGCGGCCGGCGAACTCTTTTTCGAGCTTTTGCTGCGCGCGTTTCGCAGGTACGGCGTCCCGGAACAGCCGCTCGCTGTTGACAAAACCGATCTTGTAATCGGCGCCTTGCGCCATGCCAGGACCCGCCAGCAGCGCGACGAACAGCGCGCCGGCGCCTTGAATCAACCATTGCTGCATGCGGTGCTTCAAAATTCTCTCCTGCGACATTGGGCCGGCCACTTCGAGAGTGGCTTCAAAAGCGGCGCGGGCAGCCTTGACTACGCGCAGGCCCGCGATGAGTCCCGACGCAGCACATGATAGTACGGCGAGGGGGAACGCGGACACCGCTGGGTAACCGTGGCGCGCGGCAGCTTCTGCGGGCATTGCTAGAATACCGTGCCGACCTGGAATTGGAAGCGCTGAATCCTGTCGTGCGGACCCGCATTCAGCGGATAACCGTAGCTGAACTTGAGCGGACCGACCGGCGAATTCCACGCCAGCCCGACACCGGTCGAATAGCGGAACGATTCGAGGCTCGGTTCAAAGCCGCTATCGTAAATCTGTCCCGCATCGGCGAACACCGACATTCTCACGGACTGATCCCCGGGTTTCGTGCCCGGCACGGGGAAGAACAGTTCGACGTTGCCAACAATCTTCTGCCGCCCACCGATCGTGTTGCCCGCGACGTCCTGCGGTCCCAGCGACGCGGTTTCGTAACCCCGCACCGACCCCACTCCGCCCGCATAATACGCCTTGAAGAAGGGCAGCGGCTTGTCGCCCAGGCCGCCGCCGTAGCCAAGATCCGATCGAAGCATCAGTACGCTGCCCAAGGGCATGGGGGTGAACCACTGGATGAGGTAGTTGGTCTTGTAGTACAAGAGATCACCCACGCCAAGCTCGGCGAACGCGCTCTGCAGCATGCCCCGGGTGGGGAACAGGATGCTGTCCCGCGTGTCGCGCGCCCACCCGGCGCTGAAAATGAAGCTGTTCGTGATGGCTCCGAACTGCCTGACAAACTCGCGATAGAGCAAGGGACTGTCGCTGTAGAGTGTGAGTCGGGTGTGCTCGTAGCGTACGCCAAGGTTGACCGAATCGGTTTCGGTCAGCGGAATGCCGAATCCAACGGCCGCACCGGCGGTTTGCGATTGATATGCCGCAACGGGAAGCGACGACGGATTGACGTTGCGGTCGTAGATCTCGATCGAACGCGAAACACCGTCGGCGGTCCAATAAGGTTCGACGTAGGTAAGTGCGATCTGCTGATTCACCTTGCTCGTGTTGAGCGCCATGGTAAGGGAGTTGCCGGTGCCGAAGACGTTGTTCTGGGACACCGAGCCGGACAGCACGAATCCATCGGCGCTCGAATAGCCGACGCCGAGCAGCAGGTTGCCCGTCGACTTTTCCGTCACCGTGATGTTGAGGTCGACTTGGTCCGGGCTGCCGGGCACGGACGGCGTCTCGAGATTCACATCCTCGAAATACTGCAAGCGAGTGATCCGTACCTTGGAGCGATCGATTCGCGTCGAGTCGTACCAGGCGTCCTCGAGCTGGCGAATCTCGCGCCGGATGACCTCGTCGCGCGTACGCGCATTGCCGCTGATGTTGACCTTGCGGATGTAAACGCGTCGACCCGGATCGATGTAGAAAGTGAAGCCTGCCGTGCGGTTCTCGCGGTTGATCTCGGGTACAGCATTGACGTTGGCAAACGCGTAGCCGTCGCTCCCCAGGCGATCGGATAAGGCCTTCGCCGATTGCGTGAGTTTCTCGCGCGAATAGATGGCGCCGGGCTGAACCTGGACCAACCGCATCAATTCAGCCTCGGGCAGCAGCAATTCGCCCGCAAGGCGCACGTCCGAGACGGTGAACAGCGGGCCCTCGGTGATATTGATGGTGATGTAGATGTCGTCCTTGTCGGGCGTGATCGATACCTGGGTCGAGTCGACGGCAAACTCGAGGTAACCGCGATTGGTGTAATAACTGCGCAGGGTTTCGAGGTCGGCCTGCAGCTTCTGCTTCGAGTACTGGTCGTTCTTGGTGTACCAGGTCAGCCATCCCGGCGTCGACAGTTGCATTTCCTTGATCAGCGCCGTCTCTGAAAACGCCTTGGCACCTACGATATTGATGCCGGCGATCTTGGCGACGTCGCCTTCTTCGACATTGAAGTTGACCGCGACCCGATTGCGCTCCTGCGGTGTGACTGTCGTTGCGATCTTGACGCCGTAGAACCCCCGGTTAATGTACTGTCGCTTGAGCTCCTGTTCAGCGCGATCCAGCGCGGAACGGTCGAATATGCGCGACTCGGCAACCCCGATGTCCTTGAGCGCTTTCTTCAGCGTGTCCTTCTCGAACTCCTTGATTCCGACGATATCGATCTGACTGATGGTGGGTCGTTCCTGCACGATGACGACCAGCACGTCGCCTTCGGCGTCGAGACGCACGTCGCGGAAGAACCCCGTGGCGTAAAGGGCTTTCACCGCCGCCGACGCCTTTTCGTCGTCGATCCGATCGCCTACCTTGATCGGCAGGTAATTGAAGACAGTGCCCGCATCGGTGCGCTGCACGCCTTCGACGCGAATATCCTTGACCGTGAACGGCTCGATGGCCACGGCCGCATTCGCGAACAGGATTGCCGGAAGCAAAAGCAGGAGCCGCAGCCACGTCACGGCGCGCAATCGCGCGCGCCGCGCGTATCGCGGCTCAGAAGAGTCGGGAAAGGTCATTAAAAAGCGCCAAAGCCATCAGCATGGCCAGCATGGTCATGCCGATTCGCTGGCCGACCTCGAGAACGCGGTCGGATACGGGACTGCCCTTGATAATCTCCGCGAGATAATACATCAAGTGTCCCCCATCGAGTAACGGAACCGGCAGCAGATTCAACACGCCGAGGCTGATGCTGATGAGCGCGAGATAACCGACGAATGTCAGCATGCCTGCCTGCGCCGATTGACCCGCGTAGTCGGCCATCGTCAGCGGACCGCTGATGTTCTTCAGCGATGCGTCGCCTGTGATAATCCTGCCCAGCATTTTCAGCGTGAAAACGGACAGCTCCCAGGTCTTGCGCGCGCCCTGCGCGAGCGCCTCGACCGGGCCGTAGCGAACAACGATCGCCGAGCGCTCACCGACCGCGGGGTCGATGCCGAGGCGCATGCCTGCGAGACCGATTCGTTTGCCATTCTGCTCGCTCGCTTCCGGCACGAGGTCGGTGCGAAATTCGGCACCGTCACGACGCACCGTGAATTTGAGCGTCGCCTCCGGATTCGCGTTGGTAATCGCCGCGACGTCCGATGGCGATCGCATGGATTCATTGCCGATGGCCACGATCGCATCACCGGCGCGGATGCCGGCTCGGGCCGCAGGCTTGTCGATCACCGCTTCACGCACAATGGGTGCGCCGAGATCGGTCTTCAGTCCCAGGTTGGCGAGGAAATTGCCTTCCCAGTCGCTGCTGGTCAGAGTCGACAGCGACAGCACGCGCATCGCCTTGCGGCCGTCCGGACGCTCGACCGCGATGGATGCTTCCTGATTGCCGGAGTCCTTGAGCAGGCGCCAGCGCACGTCCTGCCACGAACGCACGGGCTCGCCATCGATGGCCGTGACCAGATCGCCGTCTGCGAAGCCAGCCGCCGCCGCAGGCGTGCCCGCCGGCGGAGGCGCTAGCAGGGCACGCTGACCCGGAACGCCAACCATGTACGTGGCGCCGAACAGTGCTACCGCGAGCAACAGGTTGGCCACGGGCCCCGCCGCGACGATGGCGATGCGCCGCCAGACGCTCTGCCGGTTGAACGCGCGCGGAAGATCCGTGGCCGAGACTTCGCCCTCGCGCTCATCGACCATCTTGACGTAGCCACCGAGCGGGACCGCCGAAAGCGCCCACTCGGTGCGATCATGGCCGATGCGTCGCGACCACACGATGCGCCCGAAGCCCACCGAAAACCGCAACACCTTGACCCCTGCCAGCCGCGCGACGATGTAGTGCCCCAGCTCATGGAACACGACCAGGACGCCGAGGGTCACCGCGAAGGCCAGGACCTTTTGTGCCACATCGATCATGCGAAGTGCCTATCGGCATGAGCAGGCACGAGAAATGACTGTGCACTGCGGCGCGCCTCGGCGTCGGCCGCGAGGGCATCGTCGAGGCAGCGAACGGGCCGTCTGTCGATGCGTTCAAGCGTGCGTTCACAAACCGCAGCGATGTCGAGAAAGCCTATCCGTCCCTCGAGAAAGGCAGCCACCGCAACCTCGTTGGCTGCGTTGAGCGCGGCGGTCGCGCTGCCGCCGGCGCGCAGCGCCGCGTACGCCAATCCGAGACAGGGAAAGCGCGCAGCGTCCGGCTGCGCGAAGTCCAGCGTGCCAATACGCGCGAGGTCGAGCGAGGGCACGCCGGCATCGATGCGCTCTGGCCACGCCAGGGCCTGCGCGATAGGCGTTCGCATGTCCGGATTGCCAAGTTGCGCGAGCACCGAACCGTCGACGTACTCGACCAGCGAATGAATCACGCTTTGTGCGTGAATAACGACATCGATCGCGTCGATCGCCGCACCGAAGAGCCAGTGCGCCTCGATCACTTCGAGGCCCTTGTTCATCATCGTCGCGGAATCCACCGAGATCTTGCGACCCATGCGCCAGTTCGGGTGAGCGCAGGCGGCATCCGGCGTCACGTTCGCGAGCTCGCTCACGGGTGTCGTGCGAAACGGCCCACCGGACGCCGTGAGCAGGATGCGTCGAACACCGATCGCGCCGACATCGTGAGCGTGCCCGTGCGGCAGGCACTGGAAGATGGCATTGTGCTCGCTGTCGATCGGCAGCAAGGATGCCTTGCCTTCGCGGACAGCCTCGATGAACAATGCACCGGCAAGGACCAGCGTCTCTTTGTTCGCCAACAGGATGCGCTTGCCCGCGCGCGCGGCGGCAAGCGTGGGCGCCAACCCCGCCGCGCCGACGATCGCGGCCACGACGGTGTCGGCCTCGGGCAGCGCTGAAACTGCACACAGGCCGGTCTCCCCGTGCAGGACGCGCGTCGGCAGGTCTTCGCGCAGCACGGCCGCCGCCAGGTGCTGCGCGGCGGACGGGTCGAGCATGGCCGCGTACGGCGGCCGAAAACGGCGCAGCAACTCGAGCAACGCTTCCCAGCGCCGGTTGGCACAGAGCGCAGCCACGGTGAAACGATCGGGATGGCGCGCGATCACGTCCAGCGTCGACGCGCCGATCGATCCGGTCGCGCCGAGGATCGCGATATTGCGGTGCCCGCTGCTCGTCATCAGCGAATGAGGTAATACGCGACGAGCGCCGCCGCGGGCATGGCCGCGGTCAGGGCGTCGATGCGGTCGAGCACGCCGCCGTGACCCGGCAGCACGTGGCCACTGTCCTTGACGCCGCGCTGACGCTTGAGCAGCGATTCGAACAGATCGCCGGTGACCGACATCGCCGCGAGCACCAATACCAGTGCAACCCATGCGACGACGGCTCCGACCGTCAGCGTCTGAGCATAGCCATTACGCGCCGCGAGAGGCAGCAGCGCCAGCGCATAGGCGCCGACTGCGAACAGCGCACCATAGACGCCTTCCCAGGTCTTGCCGGGACTGATCGATGGTGCCAGCTTGCGGCGGCCGAAGCGGCGGCCCGCGAAGTACGCCGCTGTATCCGCGACCCAGACGATCGCCATCAGCGCCAGCAACATCCCCGGCGATCGCGCCTGGATTTGCACGACCGCGACCCAGGTGGCGATCAACACGAGCCAGCCGATGGCGCAAAGGACGGCGCGCGAAGTCACGCGCCAGCCAAGGTATAGCCATGGCGGTATGATCAGCAGCCAGAACAGCGTCGCCGCGCCGCAGACGCATAGCACCACCCATTCGGGCCACCCGGAGCCCGTCACAAAACCGATGCCGGGCACGAAGAGCAAGCCCAATCCGAGGACGATCGTTGCGATGACGAACAGCACGGATCCTGGCGCGCGGAATGCGGCCAGCCTTGCCCACTCGCTGGCGGCAATGGTCACGACGACCAGAGTGAGCAAACCCCAAGACAGCGTATCCAGACCGAACAGCGCGGCGAGCACCAGCGGGATCAGTACGACGGCGGTGAGCACGCGCGTTTTCAACATCAGCCGCTCGCCACTTCCTGCAGTTGTTCGCTCGTCCGCCCGAAGCGACGCTCGCGCCGTTGGTACGACGCAATCGCCGTTGCGAGCGTTTCGGCATCGAAATCGGGCCAGAGCACGTCGGTGAAGTAGAGTTCGGTGTAGGCAAGCTGCCACAGCATAAAATTCGATATACGCTGCTCGCCACCGGTACGAATGAACAGGTCCGGCTCCGGTGCGAACGCCATGGCGAGAAACGGATCCAACGCTTCCGGCGGGAACCCGCGCGCGGCCGCCGGCTCGGCCGCAATCAGCTTTTGCACGGCCTGGGCGATGTCCCACCGACCGCCGTAGTTCGCCGCCACTGTCAGCGTCAGCCGGTCGTTGCCCGCGGTGCGCCTTTCACCTTCGGCGATCAGCTCCCGAATGCGCTTCTCGAACCGCGAGGTATCGCCGACGACACGAAAGCAGATCCCGTTGGTGTCGAGCTTGACGACCTCCTGCTCCAGCGCACGGATGAACAATTGCATGAGGATCGACACTTCGTCCGCGGGCCGCCGCCAATTCTCGCTCGAGAAGGCGAACAACGTCAGGTATTCGACGCCGAGTTCCACGCAGGCGCGCACCGTCGCTCGCACCGCTTCGACGCCCTTGCGATGGCCGGCGACTCGCGGCAGCAGGCGCTGCTTGGCCCACCGTCCATTGCCGTCCATGATGATCGCGATGTGCCGCGGAACGGAGCGCACATCCGGAATGTCCCGCGTGGAGCTTGTAAACAAGGCTGGGCCTGGGAACGGAGGGCGCTATGACAGCGCGGCGCGCAAACGACTGCGCGGCTCGCAACGCAACGGCACGCTGCGACGGGTGGCGACGAGCAGCGTTCGCCGCTGCTGGGGATTGTGTCGATCGATCATGCCGAACTCGGCAGCCTCTAAGAAAGTCTTGGTTGCTCACACTGCCATCAATTCAGCTTCCTTCACGTGGAGGAGCTTGTCGACTTCACCGATATAGCGATCGGTCAGCTTCTGCACTTCTTCCTGCGCGCGCCGCTCCTCGTCCTCGGAAACCGATTTCGATTTGAGCAGATCCTTCAGGTGGGTAATGGCGTCGCGGCGAATGTTGCGAACCGCAATCCGCGAGTTCTCCGCTTCCTTGTGCACGACTTTCACCAGTTCCTTGCGGCGCTCCTCTGTCAAGGCAGGCATCGGCACGCGGATAACATCGCCGGAGGTCGCCGGATTCACGCCCAGATCAGAGTCGCGGATCGCCTTCTCGACGGCGTGCACCATCTTCTTTTCCCAGGGCTGCACAGCGATCGTGTGCGCATCGGCGAGGGTTACGTTGGCGACCTGGCTGATGGGCATCATCGACCCATAATAGTCGACACGAACGTGATCGAGCAGACCGGTGTGAGCGCGGCCGGTGCGCACCTTGCCGAGGTCGTTCTTCAATGTCTCGACCGACTTCTGCATCTTCTGCTCCGCAGCCTTCTTCACGTCCGCGATCATGTTTGTCTCCCGTTGCATCATCGTCTCAGCAATGGACCAGTGTGCCCTCGTCCTCGCCCATGACAACCCGCTTGAGCGCGCCGGGCGCGAAGATGCTGAATACCTTGAGCAGCATGTTCTGGTCGCGGCAAAGCGCCAAGGCGGTTGCATCCATCACCTTGAGATTCTTGACGATTGCCTCATCGAAAGTGAGGGTCGCGTAGCGCTTGGCGCCGGAATCCTTGTTCGGGTCGGAGGTATAGACGCCGTCGACCTTGGTTGCCTTGAGCACGATGTCGACACCCATCTCGCGCCCGCGCAGTGCGGCAGCGGTGTCGGTCGTGAAAAACGGGTTGCCGGTGCCTGCGGCGAAGATCACTACCTTGTTTTCTTCGAGGTAGCGCAACGCCTTGCCGCGGATATAGGGTTCGGCCACCTGCTCGATGGACAGGGCAGACTGCACGCGCGAGACCATCCCGGCGCGACGAAATGCGTCCTGCAGGGCAAGCGCGTTCATCAGCGTCGCCAGCATGCCCATGTAGTCCGCGGTTGCGCGATCCATGCCGGCGGCCCCGGGTGCGACGCCACGGAAGATGTTCCCGCCGCCAATCACCACGGCGATCTGCACCCCCAGCCGCGCAACATCGGCGATTTCTGCAACGATACGGTCGATGACTTCGCGGTTGATACCGTAGGGGTCGTCGCCCATCAGCGCCTCGCCCGAAAGCTTGAGCAGGATCCGCTTGTACGCAGGTTCCTTGTGGGCTATCGGGGCCACGCTGGCCAGCGGCGCGATCGTCGGGATGGTCATCGGAACACCTCGCTCCAGTCGCAGTGTGTACGCTCAGGCCTTCGCCATCGCGGCGACCTCAGCGGCGAAGTCGTCCTTCTTCTTCTCGATGCCCTCGCCGACGACATACAGCGTGAAATCGTTGATCGTCGCGCCTTGCGCCTTGATCAACTGCTCGACACTCTGCTTGCCGTCGCCCTTGACGAAGGGTTGCGCCAGCAAAGTCACCTCGGCCAGGAACTTCGCGACCGCTCCATCGACCATCTTTTCCACGATGTTGGCCGGCTTTCCCGACTCCGCGGCACGTGCCGCAGCGATCGTCCGCTCGCGTTCGACGATCTCCGGCGCGACCTGGCTCCGGTCGAGAGCAAGCGGCTTGCTCGCCGCGATGTGCATCGCCAGATCCTTGCCGAGCACCCTGTCGCCACCGGTAATGTCAACGAGCACACCGATGCGTACGCCGTGCACGTAAGCGTAGATCTTTCCAGTCGCCACGCGGCGCGCAAACCGGCGAATCGACAGATTCTCGCCGATCTTTTGCACGAGCGCGATGCGGCGTGCCTCGACCGTCTGCCCGGACGCGAGCGTGCATCCACCCAGCGCGGCGATGTCGGTCGGATTGTCGCGAGCGACGAGCTGCGCAACTTCCGCCGCAAATGCCTTGAATTCCTCGTTCTTGGCGACGAAATCGGTTTCGCAGTTCACTTCGACGATCGCCGCGACCTTGCCATCGGGCAACACTTCAAGCCCGATCACACCTTCCGCAGCGATGCGGTCCGCCGCTTTGGACGCCTTGGCGCCGCTCTTGATGCGCAGAAGTTCTTCCGCTTTCGCGAGGTCGCCCCCCGTCTCGCTGAGCGCCTTCTTGCACTCCATCATGCCCAGGCCGGTCCGACCGCGCAGTTCCATCACCATGCTTGCGGCAATTTCCGCCATGCTCTCTTGCTCCAGTTTTGTTGCCGGTGCTCCGCGTCCGCGCTGCTACCGCTGCGCTAGCACTCAAAAAAAGGGGCCGCAGCCCCTCACGGCTGGTTTCAGGCCGCAGCTTCGTCCGCCGACACTTCGACGAACTCCTCGGTCTGGACGATTTCCTGGATAACCTGACTCCGGCCCTCGAGGATCGCATCGGCGACGCCGCGGGCATACAGCCTGATCGCCCGGCTCGAATCATCGTTGCCCGGAATGACGTAGGCGATGCCGTCCGGAGAATGGTTGGTATCGACGACACCGACGATCGGGATGGCAAGCTTGTTGGCCTCGGTCACAGCGATCTTCTGATACCCGACATCGATGACGAACAGCGCATCGGGCAGGGCATTCATTTCCTTGATGCCGCCGAGACTGCGGGTGAGCTTTGCCATCTCGCGCTGTAATGTCAGGGCTTCGCGCTTGCTCATTTTTTCGAACGTCCCGTCCTGCGACATCGTCTCGAGGTCCTTCAGGCGCTTGATCGACACCTTCACCGTCTTGAAGTTGGTCAGCATCCCCCCGAGCCACCGGTGGTCGACAAAGGGCATGCCGGCGCGCTGCGCCTCTTCCGCGATGATTTCCCGCGCCTGGCGCTTGGTGCCGACGAACAGTATGGTGCCGCGGTTGGAGGCCAGCTGGCGAATGTACTTCAACGCCTCCTGGTACATCTCCATCGTCTTTTCGAGATTGACGATGTGAATCTTGTTGCGGGAACCGAAGATGAAGTCCGCCATCTTCGGGTTCCAGTATCGCGTCTGGTGACCGAAATGTACTCCGGCCTCCAGCATTTGACGCATCGTGACCGACATCATTACACTCCTTTTCAGGGTTGAGCCTCGATCCGCAACTGGGCCCGACGGCTTGGCCAGGCACCCTGAATGGGCGGATCTGCGAATTGCCTGGATTTGGTGCAATCTGGGACGGAATTTACCCGCCCCGGTGCCTATCCAAGCTAACGTTCGATTTTAGCACAATTTTGCCTTCGCAGAGAGCGCAGAGAGTGCCCTGCCCCCATAGCCCAGGCAACCAACCGCCCCATGACCCTCTGGACAGATTTCCTTGCCGAGCACGGCGCCATGTTCGATGGTGACAGCGTCACTTCGTTCGGCGATGTCAATGCGGAGTTGGTCGCCGCGCGGGACCATGCTGTCGTCTGCGACCTCGCGCACCTCGGCGCGTTGCGCGTAACTGGCCCTGACGCGGCAACATTCCTGCAAGGTCAGCTGACCAACGATGTCCTGACGCTGGTGCCCGGTACGTCGCAGTACGCGGCGTGGTGCTCGCCGAAGGGCCGCGTGCTCGCCAATTTCGTGGTACGGCGCATTGACGCCGACACGTTCGAACTGTGGTTGCATGCGGCGCTGGCCCCGCCGATCCGCAAGCGTCTGGGAATGTTTGTGTTGCGCTCCAAGGTCACGATCGACGATGTCAGCACCGCAACGGTGCGCCTGGGCATTGGTGGTCCTGACGCTGCGGGCGTCGTGCGCGAGGCGTTCGGCGAGGCGCCTGCCCTGCACCGCCTCGTGCTAGCGACAGGTGCGTCGGTGCTCGCGCTGCCGGGCGGACGTTTCGTCGCGTTCGCGCCGCCGCAGGAAGCAACGGCGCTGTGGGGACGATTGTCGGCACGAGCGCGCCCAGCCGGCTCTGCGGTATGGCACTGGTTGACGGTTCGTGCCGGCATACCGGTAATCACGCCGGCCGTAACCGATCAGTTCGTGCCGCAGGCCTTGAACCTCGATGTTACCGACGGCGTGAGCTTCCAGAAAGGCTGCTACACCGGCCAGGAGATTGTGGCGCGCACGCAGTATCTCGGACGACTGAAGGAGAGACTCGTTCTGGCGCACGTGGAAGGGTTGCCTCCCGTTCCGGGAGCGCGTCTGTACAGTCCCGTGTTCGACGTGCAGGCCTGTGGCAGCATCGTCAACGCCGCCCCTGCCCCCGGAGGAGGCAGCGACTTGCTCGCGGTACTGCAGAACGCGGCGAGGGACAGCGGCGACGTACGCGCCGACGCGCCGGACGGACGCAGGCTTGAGCTCCTTCACCTACCCTACCCATTGCCGGACGCGGCACCTCCCCGCGGCCGGATGGCGTGAGCGCGACGGGCCGCCCCGAGGGCGAACACCGGAGCGCGGAGCGCGAAGGTACTCCCCTGAGCGCGAGGAGACCTCCCGAGCGCGAAGGCACTCCGTGAGCGCCGCGGGGCCGCCCCAAGGCGCGAACTGCGCCGCGGCCTCATTGCCGCTGTGCTCATGCGAGACGATTTCGTTTCGGCCGCCATCCATGCTCGCGGACGCGCTCTTCGAGCCTTGGCTTCGCCCCGCTCGCATGGACGTCTACGGGGGCAGCGAAGCGGTGACAGCCGCAAGCGTGGGGGTCCACCTAGTGAGCGCCGCTCCGGTCTCCTACTACATCTATTACCGCGTATCGGAGAAGCATGCCAGTGCCGCACGGCAAGCCGCCGCTGCGATGCTGGCGTCCCTGGAGCAACGCACGCACATCAGCGGCCGCCTCCTGCGCCGGCAAGACGAGCCGTTGCTTTGGATGGAGGTCTACGAGAGCGTGCGCGACACAGCCGCTTTCGATGCCGCGCTCGCCGAACTCCTGAACGCCAGCGGCCTTGCGGCGCTGCTCGAACCTGGCGCTACGCGAAAGACCGAACGTTTCGTCGCGGCGCAAGACTGAGCGTATGGCCACGCTCCTGGTCCGCGACATCCACACGCTCGCGACGATGGACGCCGCGCAACGCGAACTGCGTGATGCCGCGATCTACGTCCGCAACAACGCGATCATCGCAGTCGGCAGCCTCGCGGACATGCCGGCCACCACCGCGGACCACGTGATCGATGGCCGTCGACACCTGGTCCTGCCAGGACTGGTCAACACGCATCATCACTTGTTCCAGACACTGACGCGAGTGCTTGCGCAGGACTCCGATCTGTTCCCGTGGCTCAAGACTTTGTATCCCATCTGGGCGCGGCTGACTCCAGACGCGGCCTATGTATCCGCAAAACTCGGCATGGCGGAGCTGATGCTGTCGGGCTGTACGACGACCAGCGATCATCTCTATCTTTTTCCGAACGGCGTGCGCCTCGACGACACGATCCGCGCTGGTCTCGAGATGGGCATGCGCTTCCACGCGACTCGCGGCGCAATGAGCGTCGGTGTCAGCGAAGGCGGTCTGCCTCCGGATGCACTGGTCGAAAACGAAGACGCGATCCTGGCCGACACGCGCCGCGTGATCGAAAGCTTTCATAATCCCGCGCGTTTTGCGATGACGCGGATCGCCGTCGCGCCATGTTCGCCGTTCTCGGTGTCGCGCGGACTGATGCGCGATTGCGCCGCGCTTGCGCGCAGTTACGGCGTCGGGTTGCACACGCATCTCGCGGAGAACGATCACGACGTCGCGTACAGCGTCGAGCAGTTCGGTTGCCGGCCCGTTGACTACGCCCAAAGCGTGGGCTGGACCGGCCCCGACGTCTGGCATGCGCACTGCGTGCGTCTGGACGACGAGGAAATCGAGCGCTTCGCCGCGACCAATACGGGCGTATGCCACTGTCCAAGCTCGAACCTGCGCCTCGCGTCGGGCCGCGCGCCGCTTGCGCGCATGCGCGCCGCCGGATTGCGCTTGGGGATCGGCGTCGATGGCTCAGCATCGAATGACGGCAGCAATCTGGTCAGCGAAGCGCGCCTCGCCATGCTGCTGTCACGCGTGGCCGGTGATCCATCCGCGCTCTCGGCGCGCCATGCGCTCGAACTCGCAACGCGCGGCGGCGCGTCGGTGCTCAATCGGGACGATATCGGCAGCATCGCTCCCGGAATGGCGGCGGACTTCGTCGGCTTTCGGCTCGACGCGCCCGCCTTCGCCGGCGCGCAGCACGATCCGATCGCAGCGTTGCTGCTGTGTGCAGCCACCGGCGTCGACTTCTCGGTCATCGACGGTGCGTTGCGCGTCAGTGAAGGTCGCCTTGTCAGTGTCGATCTGCGTTCTCTGATCGAGAAGCACAACGCCCTCTCACGCGAAATGCTGGCTGGTTGAACCCATGTGCCTGGCGCTGATCGCACTGCACGCGCATCCGCGATATCCGCTGGTTATCGCCGCCAATCGCGACGAATTTCACGCGCGTGCAGCCGATCCCGCCCATTGGTGGACGGACGACATGCTCGCCGGTCGCGATCGCGTTGCGGGAGGCACGTGGTTCGGCGTGACGCGCAAAGGCCGCTGGGCACTCGTCACCAATTTTCGTGAAGGCACCCCGCGCGATCCGGATGCACCTTCGCGTGGCGCCCTTGTGACCCAGGCGCTGAGTACGATCGATGGACCAGCAGCTTTCGCAGCCCGCGCGTCCGTCGACGGCCAGCGCTTCCACGGGTTCAACCTGCTCATGGGTGATGGCGCCACCGGCGCTTACGCGTCGAACCGCGCCAGCGGTGCCGAAGTGCTCGCTGCGGGGATCGTCGGCCTATCGAATCACTTGCTCGATACGCCCTGGCCCAAGGTCGTGCGCAGCAAGGCAGCCCTCGCGACGGTCCTCGCTCGCAACGACGACCCCATCGTTGCGGCATTCGAGCTGCTCGCGGACCGGCAGCAGGCGACGGCGGGAGCGCTGCCGGCGACAGGCGTCTCGTCGGAGTGGGAACGAATCCTGTCGCCAATCTTTATCGTCAGCCCGGAATACGGGACGCGTTGCTCGACCGTCTTGACCGTTGACATGTCCGGGATGGCGCGCTTCGCCGAACGCACCTTCGACTCATCCGGTCGCCCGACGGGTGAAGTCATGCATGAATTCGCGTGTGGGCGCGAATTCATCTGCGCTCCGACACAGCAACAACCACCACCGTCCGAATAAATTCGGACCTACAGACGACGCTCCATCGCCCGATGGGGAATGCCCGCGTCGTCGAACTCGGGGCCTACCGCGACAAAGCCATGACGTTCGTAGAATGCAAGCGCATGCGTTTGCGCATTGACGATGACGCGCTCGTGGCCGAGCTCCGACGCGAGGGCGATCATGCGCCGAAGCAAGGCGTCGCCCACGCCATGCCCCCGGGCTTCCGCGAGCACCGCCACGCGGCCGATATGCCCATCGGGCAGCAGACGCGCGCACCCGATCGCCTCGCCTGCGCCATTTTCCGCGATGACGTGGCGGCACTCCGCATCGATGCCGTCCCATTCGAGCGCCTCAGGAACCTTTTGCTCCTCGACAAACACGCGGCGACGAATCTGTTCCAGCGTCGGCCGATCCCGGCTCCAGTCGGCCAGCCGCACGCGGCACGCACGATTCACGGTAGCGCGTAGTTCGACAGCGCAAGCTGCGCCCGGCCGTCGCGCACCGTCAGCCTGCAATGGCCGCCGACCGGCAGCGTCAGCTTGTCGCGGCAATGACCGAAGGGCAGCCCGGTGAACACGGGAATAGCGAATGCATTGCGCACATGCTCGGTCATCGCCGCGAGATCGTAGCCGTTGTCGTTGGCGCCAGGCTCGAAACCATTGAATTCGCCCAACAGCAGCGCGCGCTGGCGCCCGAGAATGCCTGCGTGGTGCAATTGATAGAGCATGCGTTCGATGCGATACGGTGACTCGCCGACGTCCTCGACGAAGAGAATGCCTCCATCGATCTGCGGCAGGTACGGCGTGCCGACCAGATGCGCTAGCAACGCGAGATTACCCCCCCACAGCGTGCCCTCGGCGACAAAATCCAGCGGTCCGGCGAGGCTGCAGTCGATCGTTTGCATGTCCGATCCGAGGAGGTCCCAGCAATGGTCGAGCGTGAATGCGGACGGCGTTTCAGCACCGAAATCGTACGCCCCCATCGGCCCGGCAAACGTGGTCATGTTCGCCGTCGCAAGGGCAGCGAGCTGGAACGCGGTAAAGTCGCTGTGACCGAGCCACCGTTTGCTCGCCGCGGCGATGTCGCCGAAATCGAGGCGATCGAGCAGGCGCGACCAGCCGTATCCACCGCGCACCGCGATCGCCACTTCGACACGCGGATCCCGTGCCATCCGCATCACCGCAGCCAAGCGCTCGTCATCGGAAGCCGAGAATCGCTGCCACTTCGTCGATACCGTTGGGTCGACTACGACGCGATGGCCGGCCGCTTCAAGGCGAGAGACGGCTCGGGTGATGGTCGCCGGATCGGTGGCGAAGCCGGCAGGCGCGAAGAGCCCGATACCGAAGGTCCGTCGAGACATGCCAGACGCTCAGCGACGCGCTGCGAAAAACGCCGACAGCAACGCGCCGCATTCGCTGGCCAACACACCACCGACGACCGTCGCGTGGTGATTCAGCTGCCGTTCGGCGAACAGATTGATTACGCTGCCACACACCCCCGTCTTGGGATCGCTCGCACCGAACACGAGTCGACGAATCCGCGCGTGCATGATCGCACCGGCGCACATCGCGCACGGTTCGAGCGTTACGTACAGATCGCAATCGGGCAGCCGGTAATTGCCCCGCGCTCGACTCGCGTCGCGCAAGGCCGCGATTTCGGCGTGTGCTGTCGGGTCGTTCGCAGCGACGCGGGCGTTCCCGCCGCGGCCGATGATGACGCCGTCGCGCACCACGACGGCACCGACGGGGACTTCGTCAAGCTGCTGCGCGAGGGTCGCCAGGCCAAGCGCTTCGCGCATCCAGCGCTCTGCATCATCGGCCGCTGCCATGTGACTGCCAGGCCGCGCAACGCCGTTCAGTGATCATCGCCGCTGCCGAGCACGGCCTCGACCTCGATCTCAACGAGCAGCTCCGGATCGATCAATCGGCGCACCTCGACCATCGTCGCGGCGGGACGGATGTCGCCGAACGCCTCGCCGTGCGCGCGCCCAACGGCTTCCCAGTGGTTCATATCCGTCACAAAGATGCGGGTACGCACGACGTCGGAGAGCTTCGCTCCCGCCGCGGCAAGGGCGCTGGTGATATTGGCGATGACCTGTCGCGTCTGCGCGGACGGATCGCCCTTGCCGACGATGTTGCCGCCGTTATCGGTCGCCGTCGTCCCTGACACCCAGATCTGGTTGCCGATTTTCACCGCGCGCGAATATCCCACTATCGGTTCCCACGGTGTGCCCGACGCGAAAAGTTCCCGTTTCATGACTTTGTCTCGACGCTCCGAGCGCACATCGTACTCGCGTTCAATTGCGGACGCATCGACCGAACCAGCAGGTGACAGATCATTCCCATTCGATGGTCGCCGGCGGTTTGCCGGAAATGTCGTAGACCACGCGATTGATGCCTTTGACCTCGTTCGTGATGCGGTTCGACACCGTCGCCAGCAAGTCGTGCGGCAGCGGTGCCCAGTGCGCAGTCATGAAATCGGTTGTCTGCACGGCCCGCAGCGCGATGGCGTGCTCGTAGCTTCGCCCGTCACCCATCACACCCACCGACCGGATCGGCAGGAAAACCGCGAAAGCCTGCGCGACCCGGTCGTACCAGCCAGCCGCGCGCAGTTCCTGAATGAAAACGGCGTCGGCGTGGCGGAGCAACTCCGCATACTCGCGCCTGACCTCGCCGAGAATGCGGACGCCCAAGCCGGGGCCAGGAAACGGATGTCGAAAGACCATTTCACGCGGCAAGCCCAGCGCCAGTCCGAGTTCGCGCACCTCGTCCTTGAACAAGTCGCGCAACGGCTCGAGCAGCTTCAGGTGCAGGGTGTCGGGCAATCCGCCCACGTTGTGATGCGACTTGATCGTGTGCGCCTTCTTGGTCTTGGCTGCGGCCGACTCGATCACATCGGGATAAATCGTGCCTTGCGCGAGCCAACGGGCATTGGTTCGTCGCGCGGCCTCCGCCTGGAATACGTTGACGAACTCGCGACCGATGATCTTGCGCTTGGCCTCCGGATCCGTCACGCCGGACAGCTCGCGCAGAAACGCTTCAGCAGCATCGATCAATTCGACCCGCACGCCCAGGTGCCTGGCGAATGTATCCATCACCTGCGTCGCCTCGTCCAGTCGCAGCAGGCCCGTGTCGACGAAAATGCATGTCAGCTGATCGCCGATCGCGCGGTGAATCAGCGCTGCCGCCACCGAAGAATCGACCCCGCCGGACAGGCCGAGAATGACCTCTTCATGCCCGACCTCCGCGCGAATCTTCGCTACGGCTTCGTCGGCGTAGCCGGGCATCGTCCAGTCGCCGGCGCAACCGCAGATGTCGCGCACGAAACGCGCCAGGATCGCCTTGCCCTGTTTGGTGTGCGTCACTTCCGGGTGAAACTGGACTGCATACATGCGCCGCGATTCGTCCATCATTCCGGCGATGGGCGTCGCGTCGTTGCTCGCCATCAGCGAGAAACCCGACGGCAATGAAATCACCTTGTCGCCATGGCTCATCCACACGTCGAGCAGGCCGTGACCTTCGGCGGTCGCCCGGTCCTGGATGCCAGCAAGCAGTTTGCCGTGCCCGCGCGCGCGGACCTCTGCGTAGCCGAATTCGCGCACCTTTCCGGTCTCGACCGCGCCTCCCAGTTGTGCGGCCATGGTCTGCATGCCGTAGCAGATACCGAGTACGGGAACGCCTTGGTCCCATACTGCCGCGGGTGCACGTGGTGTATCGCCCTCGGTCACGCTGTTCGGGCCACCGGACAATATGATTCCCGCCGGCCCGAATTCGCGCACGAAGGCGTCGGGCACGTCGAAGGCATGGATCTCGCAATAGACGTTGAGTTCGCGGACGCGCCGGGCGATGAGCTGCGTATATTGCGCGCCGAAGTCGAGGATCAGGATCTTGGAATGCATGGAACTCTGCCAGGGGACTTGCGCGGTGCGCACAGCGTGGCGACGACGCACGCGCAGACGCGCAAAGCAATGGCTGTTCGAGGCAGAAGCCGGCTTTCACTCGACGCGGTAATTCGGCGCCTCCTTGGTGATCTGCACGTCGTGCACGTGCGATTCCCGGATGCCGGCCGTGGTGATTTCCACGAATTCCGCGTCCTTGCGCATTGCATCGATCGTCGGGCAGCCGGCATAACCCATCGCTGCGCGCATGCCGCCGTTCAATTGGTGGATGACTGCGGCCAGCGTTCCTTTGTAGGGGACGCGACCTTCGATGCCCTCCGGTACCAGCTTTTCGGCCTCGCCCTCGCCTTCGGTGTCCTGGAAATAGCGGTCGGCCGAGCCTTGCTGCATCGCCCCCAGCGAGCCCATGCCGCGATAGCTCTTGTACGAACGTCCCTGGTAGAGCTCGGTGTCGCCGGGCGATTCCTCTGTTCCCGCCAACAGGCTGCCCAGCATGACCGATGACGCCCCGGCAGCGATTGCCTTTGCAATGTCGCCCGAGTAACGAATGCCGCCGTCGGCGATGAGCGGGATGTCGAGGCCCGCAACGCCCTCGAGTGCATTGAGGATCGCCGTGATCTGCGGCACGCCGACACCAGCGACAACGCGCGTCGTGCAGATAGAGCCCGGACCGATTCCGACCTTGACGCCGTCAGCGCCGTAGTCGGCAAGCGCCCTCGCGCCCGCGGCCGTGGCGACGTTCCCGCCAATGACCTGCAACTTGGGAAACTGCCGTTTGATCCAGCGCACCCGATCGAGTACGCCTTGCGAATGTCCGTGCGAGGTGTCGACAACGACGACGTCGGCGCCTGCGCCGACCAGCGCTTCGACGCGTTCGGCCGTGTCACCTCCCGTCCCGACCGCCGCACCGACGCGAAGCTGCCCAAGCTCGTCCTTGCACGCAAAAGGATGCTCGGTCGATTTCAGGATGTCCTTGACGGTGATAAGCCCCTTCAGCTCGAAGGCCTTGTTGACCACAAGCACGCGCTCCAGACGATGCCGGTGCATCAGCTCTTTCGCGATTTCGAGCTCGGTACCCTCCGGCACGGTCACCAGCTTTTCGCGCTTGGTCATGATGTTAGCGACCGGCTGATCGAGGTTGGTCTCGAACCGCAGGTCACGATTGGTCACGATGCCGACGACCTGCTTGCCGTCGACGACAGGCAGCCCGGAGATGTGGTGCTGGCGTGTCAGGGCAAGAACCTCACGCACCGACATGGTGGGCGGTATCGTGATCGGGTCCTTGACGACGCCGCTCTCGAACCGCTTGACCTTGGCTACCTCGGCGGCTTGCGCCCTGGGCGTCATGTTTTTGTGGACGATGCCCAATCCGCCTTCCTGCGCGATCGCAATGGCCAGCCTCGCTTCGGTAACCGTGTCCATCGCCGCCGACAACAGCGGTATGTTCAGGGTGATGCTCGAGGTGAGGCGCGTCTGGAGGCTGACGTCGCGAGGAACGACTGAGGAGTGGGCGGGGAGCAGCAGAACGTCGTCAAAGGTATATGCCTTCTGGACGACACGCATGGTGCATTTCTCCTATGCGCAAAAGCGGATTATACGCGCATGGACCCCCTGAGACACACTACGAGACCGCGCCGCCCGGCGGCCGCGGGTTGACGGGCGGCGTGGGTTGGCATTACCTTGTCATAATTAGCCTCTTTCCAGGCCTAAGAATGAAGTTGAGAAAATCACTGTTCAGTGCGGGCATTTTTGGCGTGATCGCTGCACTCGCAGGCACCGCGTCCATCGCGGCGATGTACAAGTGGGTCGACGAAAATGGCCGCGTTGCCTACGGCGACACTCCACCAGCGGGCGTCAAGGCGGAGCGGATGAGTTCGGGCCCCGCCCCCGCGGATCCTGCTGCGGTACGCGACCTCGCAAATAAGGATGCCGAAATGCGCAAGCGCATGCAGCAGCGCACCGACGACGACGCCAAGGTGGAGAAGGATCGGGTCGCCGAGAACCTGCGGCGCACGCAATGTCAGCAGGCGGTAGGACGCGTCAAGTCGCTACGCCAGGACGCCAACGTATATCGCTACGACGAAAAGGGCGAGAAAGTGTTTCTCGATACAGCCGCACGCGAAAACGCGATCGCCGAGAACAACAAGCTGATGCGCGATCTGGGTTGCACGCCGGCGATCCAGCCCTGACCCAAGACAGCACGGCTACGGGCGCGCAAGGACAAAGCACTCTGGCGCGCAGCGGCCTCGGCCGTTATTTTTTCTCGAGGTTGGTCTGGTTGATCTTCACGTCGGCCTTGGCCTTCAGGCTCGCAACGTAAGCATTGAACATTTCCCGACCGAGTTGCTCGCCGATGCGTCCGTTGAACGCTGCCACCCTTGCTGCGTCCGGTGCTGGAGCAGCGATGACCTGCGTGACCTTGTAGATCGAGAACCCGCCGCCCTCGCCAGGCGTGCCCACGTAACCCGGAAGCTTGGCTGGATCGACATGAAAGATGGCGAGGAGCGCATCCGGGGCGAAGCCTGGCTGCGCCTGGTTGCGCGTCAACGTAACCGGTTTCCCGAATGCAAGACCGGCGTCCTTGCCTTGTAGCAGCAGCGCCAGCTTTTCCTTGCCGGCGGCCTGGGCGAGCTCGCTCGCCGCCTTGAGTTCGAGTTCCTTCTTGATTTGCGCCCTGACCTCATCGAAGGAGCGTGGCGTCGCCGCCTTGTAGTCCACGACACGCGCCGCTGCCAACATATTGGGCCCGATTTCGATCGCTTCCGTATTGCGTTTGGATTGCAGCGATTCCGGACTGAACACTGCCTGCGCGAATTTCGCATTGCCCTGGCCCAACGCCTGAACCTGTGGCCGCGTAAGCGGCGGTGAAGTTTGAACTTGCAGATTAAGTGCCTTCGCCACGGGTTGCAGCGAATCTGCCTGTTCGTACACCAGGTTCTGGAACTGGTCGGCCGCCTCGGCGAATTTTCTGACCTCTTTCTGCTGCCTGAGGTCCTTCTCGATCGCGGCCCTGGCCTCGTCGAACGACTGTGTCTTGGCGGCCTTCACGGCGGTGACCTTGATGATGTGCCAGCCGAAGTCTGACTGCACCGGACCGACGACGTCGCCCTCCTTCGCAGCGAACACGGCGTCCTCGAACGGCTTGACCATCGAACCGTCGCGCGCAAAGAAGCCAAGGTCACCGCCTTGCGCGGCGGAGCCCGGATCCTGCGAATTCTTCTTCGCCAACTCGGCAAATTGCCCCGGCGTCTTTTTCGCCTGCACCGCTAACGCGTCCGCTTTGGCTTTCGCGGCAGCCTTGTCGGCGTCGCTGGCGTCCGGCTTGACGGCGATCAGGATGTGACTCGCCTGGCGCTCCTCCGCCTTGGCGTACTGTTTCAGATTGTCGTCGTACTGCTTTCTGACTTCTGCCGGGTCGACGTTGACCTGGCCGCCGAGCGCGTCCGGCGTGAGCACGACATACTCGATCTTCACCTGCTCGGGAACCTGGAAAGCCGCCTTGTTGGCCTCGTAGTACGCCAGCACCGCGGCGTCCTCGACCTTGACGTCCTTCGCATAGGCGCCTGGAGAAATCGTCGCCGCGGCGACTGCGCGCTGCTGGTCGAGCAGGTTCAGATAGCGCTCGACGTTGCTCTTGGCAACGATGTTTCCAGCGGAGATCGGTTCCTGCAGAGGGGCGAGCAGGAGCGCCTGACGCACATCATTCACGAACTGTTGTGAAGATTTGGGCGGATTCTGTGCGGCAAGAAGCTGCTCGTATCGCTGCTGCGAAAATTTTCCCTCGACCTGGAACGCGGGAATCTCGGTTATGTACTGCCGCAGCTGATCGTCGGTGACGCGAAATCGGCTCTTGCGGGCCTGGTCGTCGAGCAGCCGCTGCCCGATCAGCTGCTCGAGCAGCGAGTAGCGAACTTCGGGATTTTCGAAGACCACGGGGTCGTAGTTTTTTCCGAGCTGCTGGCGCATGCGGTCCTGCTGATCGCGTAGTGCGTCGTTGAATTCGGCCTGCGTAATCCTGTCGCTTCCGACCTTGGCGACCTCGCTGACGCTCCCGCCACCGCGGAAATAATAGTCGACGCCGAAAAATGCGAACGGCAGCGTGATCAGCGCCAGGATGAACTGGACCAGCCGCTTCTTGCGATAGACTAAATCGAACATGACAACGCGATTACCTTCAGTGCCGGAACTTCCGGCCGGTTAAGCCAGGGCTGCCACGCAACATGGTCGAAGCCGCGACTGCGCTGCAAAAAAGGGCGAACTCGCGTTCGCCCCTTGCTTTCGCTTCCAGTCAACTTTGGCGGAGTGGACGGGACTCGAACCCGCGACCCCCGGCGTGACAGGCAGAACTAGTTACTATTTTTGCTTTTTAATCAATGTGTTGCTTGCCGCCCGTAACACCAAGTTTGCTCAGTCCTGCCGGTTTCTGTATTGTCTATTCATGTGGCACAAAAGTCAAAGTGAACGCCGCGGCACCCGCAAATGTAACAGATTCCTCGCACCCCACCAAGGCGCTGGAAGTGCGCCGAAACTGCGAGTAGGCGTCAGCCTGTCGGAATGAACATCGATCAACGAGCAGCGGACGGCCCGCGCGCGTTCAACTTCGCTCCCGATCAGCGTCACATCGATTACTTGCTCTTTGCTGCAGGCATTCGCCCAGAGCGACGGATTAACAGTCCGTCGATTCAGATGTCAAAATAATAATGGTAATCAAATGGTTACATACTTCTCGATCAGGTCCATTTTAGGCACTTAATGGAAGTTAGAGCCCCCTGGACAGTCAGCTATTCGGACTTACTAGACCCAACTGCGGTACCGGTTTTTAGTACCCGGCGCGCTCCCGCACGAGCGGGCGCGCGCTATGCCGATCTCAACATGAACTCGACCTTCACAGATCCGAAAGGGAATTCGATCGCGCCCGCCGGGCATCGGCTGAGCAAACCCGCATCAAGCAAAGCTTTCACGTTGCCATGGGCAGCCTTTACGTCACGACCAACACGCCGCACCGACTCGCGGATCGACATCGGCCCTGCACCACACATCGCTTTGAGGAGTTCCCAGCGCTTGGCTGTAAGCACCTGCCACAGCAATTCGGGCGAAGCAAAGCCAATGCGCGCTTCCCGCTCGGCGCGGCCCGTCTTCATTGCCTGATTTGCATCACCGAGCGTGTCTTTGAGAGACCGCATTTCAAGAACGACCGTTTTCATGATTCCACCTCGCAATGTCTGCCGTGAAGTCCGCCATCAGTTGATCCGGCGACGTAAAGCTATAGGTCAGGCGAATCTTGATGACCTCCGCACCGAATTGCGCGAGCAGGCTCGCGGCGTACGGGCCGGCGATCAACGTCCCCATCTCGATGACCTTCACGCCTTCCAGCGGGCGCGGCTTCGTTAAAGTATCCGTGCGCGACCTCGTCAAGGATGCCGACATCCTGATCGAGAACTTCCGCCCGGGCACGCTCGAGAAGTGGGGCCTCGGCTGGGAGGAGCTTTCGCGCGTCAACCCGTCGCTGATCATGGTGCGGGTCTCTGGCTACGGGCAAACGGGGCCGTACAAGGATCGGCCCGGCTTCGCGGCGATCGCGGAATCGATGGGCGGCCTGCGCTACCTCGTGGGCTATCCGGACCGGCCGCCCGTGCGCGTCGGCGTTTCCATCGGCGACACGCTCGCTTCGCTGTACGGCGTGATCGGCGCGCTGCTCGCGCTCTACCATCACAAGGTCAACGGCGGCAAGGGACAGTACATCGACGTCGCGCTCTACGAGGCCGTGTTCGGCGTCATGGAGAGCCTGATTTCCGAGTTCGCGGGCTTCGGGCACGTGCGCGAACGAACGGGTGCGGCGCTGCCCGGCATCGTTCCCTCGAACACGTATCCGTGCAAGGACGGCAAGTACGTGATCATCGCGGGCAACTCCGACAGCATCTACAAGCGGTTGATGCATGCCATCGGGCGCAGCGACCTCTCCGAGGATCCGCGGTTCGCGCGCAACGACGGTCGCGCGCAGCACACCGACCTGCTCGACAGCGCGATCAGCGACTGGACGTCCCAGCACAATCTCAACGACGTGCTCGCCACGCTCGACAAGGCGGAGGTTCCGAGCGGTCGTATCTATACGGCCGCCGACATCTTCGAGGACCCCCACTACCGCGCGCGTGACATGATCCAAGAGTTCCCGCTGCCCGACGGCACGCGTATCGACTTTCCCGGCATCGTTCCGAAGCTGTCGGAAACGCCGGGCACCACCGAATGGCTCGGGCCGCAACTCGGCGAGCACACCGCAGAAGTGCTCGCTTCGATCGGCATCGGTGGCCAGAAGCTCGCCGACCTGCGCGCGCAGGGCGTCGTCTGACCACGCATCGGAGAAAGCCATGAGAAAGACCCAGGGCAAGCGGCTCTACATCCAGGAAGTGGCGGTCCGCGACGGGTTCCAGATCGAGCCCAAGTTCATCCCGACCGAGCAGAAGATCGATCTCGTCAACCGCCTGTCGCGCACCGGGCTCGCCAAGATCGAGGTCACTTCGTTCGTCTCGCCCAAGGCGATTCCCGCGCTCGCGGATGCCGAGAACGTGATGACCGGCATCGATCGCGTGCCCGGTGTGCTTTACGCGGCGCTGGTTCCGAACGCCCGCGGTTGCGAGCGCGCGCTGGCGTGCGGCGTGGACGAGATTAACCTCGTGATGTCGGCCAGCGACAGCCACGGTCGCGCCAACCTGCGCATGACGCCCGAGCAGTCGCTTGTGACCTTCGCGGAAATCATGAAGATCGTTCCGCGCGGCAAGGCGACCGTGAACGTCGCGCAGTCGACCGCGTTCGGCTGTCCCTTCGACGGCGACGTGCCGGTTGCGCGCATCCTCGGCTTCGTCGACCGATACCGGGAAATGGGCATCGGCGGGGTATCGCTGTGCGACACGACGGGCATGGCCAACCCGGCGCAGGTCGCAGCAGTATACATATCTCGCGACCTTGCACACGTGTGCATCACGGGCGTAGGATGATGCACGCGTGTGTAACACTGGGGTTTCGAGGTGGGCCAGGAATCGTTGCGTCGAGCATTCGTCACTGCAGCGGACGTCGCGAAGCGCGCCGGCGTTTCCCGCTCCGCGGTGTCGCGTGCCTTCACCCCGGGCGCGAGCGTGTCGACCAAGGCGCGTGAGCGCATTCTGCGCGCCGCCGACCATCTCGGGTATCGAGTCAACCGCATAGCGCAGAGTTTGATCAATGCCCGCTCGAACGTGATCGGTCTGGTGGGCACCGATCTCCAGCAGCCATTCCACGCCGAGTTCCTGGCGACGCTCTCCGCCGCGCTATTGGCGGACGGCTTTCAATGCATGTTGCTTAACGCAGCCAATGCACAGCGCGACATGAGTGCGTTGATCGCGCGTGTGCTCGAGTATCGCGTCTTCGCGATCGTCGTGATAACCGGGACCCCACCGGCGCGCATCGTCGAGGAGTGCCTTAACAATGGCGTGCCGGTGATCCTGGTCAACAAGCTGCTGCCCGGACTGGCGGTGGATACCATACTTGCCGATCACGCCACTGGCGGACGGCGCGCCGCGGAACAGCTGCTGGCCGCGGGTTGCCGCCGGCTCGCGGTAGTCTCGAGCGCGGCACGTACCGCTAGCCTGATGGGGCGCATCAACGCATTTCGCGGGCGCGCGGCCGACGCCGGCGTGCCCGTGCGCGTCTGGGAAGACGGCCCCACCGACTATCGCAGCGGGTGGGATGCGGCGCTGGCGCTACTCGCGGAAGAGGCGTTCGATGGCGTTTTTTGCGTTACTGATCTGCTCGCGCTCGGTTTCCTCGACGCCGCGCGAGCGAGATTCGGCCGCCACGTACCTGACGATCTCTCGGTGATCGGTTTCGACGACATCCCGCAGGCCGCCTGGGATGCCTACCGGCTCACGACTTTCCGGCAGCCGGTTGAAAGATTGACGGGCGTCGTGATGGACGTGTTGCGCCGTCGCAAGGAACACACTGCGCCGCCGCACGCGCTCATGACGGTACCCGGAGCTCGGTGATGCGATCCACCGTGCGCGGCCTCGTCGCCGAGGGATCGGCATGATAAGACACAGGTGGTTGCCCGTCGGGGTAGCAGCGCGCGGCATGTCGGCGACAGCTGGCTCGCCTTCGAAGGTCAGCGGCCGGAGGAGGTGCAGATGCGAGATCGAGATGCGGGTCCAGGCGACGCGCGACTGCGTCATCATCGCCCGTCACGGCGGTTCTTAGACGCCTGGTGGATAGGCACGCGACCAAGGGAGTCGCACACCAGATCGACCCGCGATAAGTTGCAGGAAGATACCGCGTCGCCGACGCGACAGGTTGAACGGCAGGCAATTCGGCCGGTCAAAGACCGCTCCAAACGAGGAGGCAACATCATCGATCGCAAAACAGTACTTTGCGGCATCTTCGCGGCGCAATGCTTTGCATCGCCGCCAGACCGGCGCCTGGCGGAGGACGTCGTCATCAAGGTGCTGGTCGCGGGCCGACCGCCTCAGGACCGCTGCGGGCCGGAACATCGTCGCGGCCGGCGACACAATGGACAGATGCTCGTCGCAGCCGGCAGTGACAAACGCCGTAAAGGTCGGGCTCAACGAAATTCCAACGCCAAGGGCTATCGACGATGATGCGCTCGATCTTGCTGAAGGCGTTCGCCGTCGACAAAGGGCCGGACAGTTTCGTCTCGCCCACGAGTGGACGGGCGCTTCGCCGAAGCCGGGTATGCGGATCGATCTCGAAGATCACATTGGGAAGAACCCGGAAGCTCTATGGCGACATCATCGGCCCGCTGTGGCAGTCTGTCTCTTACAAGGGTGCGCGTTACGGCGTCCCACAGGACTCCGAGGTGCGCATGTTCTTCCTGAACAACGACAAGCTGCGCAAGCTCGGCAAGACCGACAAGGAGATCGCCGCGCTGCCGGCCAGAGTCGACGCGGGCGAGTTCACCGAGTACGACCTGTGCGACCTCGCAGGCCAGGCGATCCGAAAAAGGCGTGGTCAAGTACGGCATCCTCCATCGGCCGAATGCCGGGCCCGATTTCCAGATGCTCACCGAGACCTTCGGGCTCAAGGCCTACGACAAGTCGTCGGCCAAGCTCCAGGTCTCGAAGGCTGCTTTGAAGGATTTCTACACCTGGGTGAAGTATTGCGTCGACAAGAAGGCTTTTTCGTCGAACAACACAGCCATGTCATGGGATGCGATCGAACAGGCCGCGATGGGTGGCGAAGAGGCGCTGGTCTTCTTTCACGGCGTCTGGCGCGTCACCGATCAGATGAAAGCTTTGAAACTCGCCGGGAAGGACGCCTACTTCAAGAAATTCACCTGGATAGACGCGCCCGCCGGTAAGAAGGGCGGGCAGCCAGCGGACCTGTCGCACCCCATCGCCTATGCGGTCTCCGCCAAGTCGAAAAACAAGGAGCTCGCGGCGTATATCGTTGCCCTCGCAAGCCAGCCGGTCCCCAATATGCACCACGCGGTGACAACCAATCACACGCCAATCAACTACGGCGAGCAGTCGATGCCCGAAGTCGTCGAAAAGGGCTGGGCTCTCGTCGCGGCCACGCCCATGCTGAAGTACGCGAGCTTCATGCCCAATCTCCGAGATCGGCCAGTACAACGCGATCATCTTCAAGGGTATTCAGGGCATCGGAACCGGACGGCTCACGGCGCAGGCGGCAGCGGACTTTGTCGTCGGCGAGTGGGTAACCAGCTGGGTAAGGACGTCGTGATACGTAATTGAGCCAGCATCACTTTAGGCAGATCCAGGCCGGCGGGCGCAATACCCTCGCCGCCCGATTGCCACCCACTCCGATGCCAGACCTTGCGCGCGCGCAACTCCGCCGCCAGCGCGCTAACTTCGCCCTGTTCCTGGGACCTGCGCTCCTGCTGCTCGCCTGCTTCTTCGTCGCGCCTGTCATCGTCGATGTGGTCCTCGCGTTCACAGACATGGATCGCACGCTCGCGGTCACAACGCTTACGCTGGACAACTTCCAGCGCATGCTCACCCGCGACTCTCGGTTACTAGCCTCGCTCGGCATCACCGCGGTCTTCGTCATCTCCACGCTCGGCATCTTTAACGTAACTTTTGCTCTGCTTCTGGCGCTCACGACGACAGCCGTGCCCAAGGGCATGGGCGCGTTCTTCCGCGCAGTATGGCTGCTGCCGCGAATGAGCCCGTCGGTGGTCTACGCCCTGCTGTGGCTGTGGGTGGTCGATCCCAACGAGCGCGGGCTGCTGAACCAGATCCTTGTTCACGTGCTGGGCATGGCGCCGATCGACCTGCGCAGCAATCAACCGCTGCTGGTCATCATCATCGCGAACGGCTTCATCGGCGCCTCATTGGGCATGATCATCTTCACCTCGGCCATCCGCTCGATTCCGGAGCACCTGTTCCACGCCGCGCGTGCCGATGGCGCCGGGTCGCTCGCGATCGTTCGCCACATCGTCTTTCCTGCACTGCGCTGGCCGATTCTTGTACATGACCATCCACCAAACGCTTTCGCTGCTGGTGAGCTTCGAGTACATCCTGCTCAT